>NZ_JAGGPA010000015.1 GCF_018614035.1 Streptomyces sp. ISL-96 | reverse complement strand
CCCGGGGGCCCGAGGGTCGGTGGGCCGGGGCGGCGCGTCAAGGGCGCTCCTGCGTCGCGTCGCTGCGCGAGGACCCTGCGGCCCACCCTTGACCCGCCGCCCCGGCCCACCGCTAACGCTTGTAGGGGGACGGCCCAAAGAAAAACGCCCTGCACGGGGGGTGGGGGAGTGGCGCGGGTGGGTTTGGTGGCTGTCGGGTGAGTGGGTGGGGCGCATGAGGTCTATGGGGTGGCGCGGCCCCAGTCTCAGCGAGTGCGGCGACGGCCGCTGGTGCAGGATCCCCATTCCCACGCACACGAGCACCCACGAGGGCGGCCGGTCGGCCGACCGGGTCGACGTGCGGACTCCTGTCGGCGCGGGTAGGGCGCGAGAATTGAATGGGGCGACTCGGGTGAGTGTGGCGTCCACCCCGACCGGTGATCGGCAGGACCGCAAGCAGGTTGCTGATGTGAGTGGGTGTAAGGGCACCCGGGAGTCGGTGTCCTGTCGATGGCCGGCCGGGCGGGCGAGGACGTCAGCAGGTGGGCGGCTCGACATTCATGGCCGAGCCGATAGGGGCGGTGCACGCTCTGAGCCCGGTGGGTGGGGCAGCCGTGTGGGATGGGACGAACGCAGCACATGACACATAGGGGCGCCCGTTTCGCCCCGCTTTCGCCCCTGTGGGAGGTCTCGGCGTGCGTCACGTGCGGGGTTAGTCGCAGAAGACGACTCCCGGCGGGACGGCGTCGTGCCGGTGTGAGGCTGAGGCGGCTGGTGCGGGCCGACACGGTGGCCGGCCTGCGTCGCTTGTGGGCTTCGTTCGCTGCAATGCCCCGCTGCGGGCCGCTGGCACGCGATTAACCCCACACTTGATGAATCCCAACACCCCTCCAACCCCACCCGTCTCAGCCGTATCGCTCCCCGCCACCACGGGAGCGTTTCGGTCCGCACTGTGGCTCGCACGAGTCGCGGGGCGGCTTCCGCGATCCGGTTTCTGGGCTCCACAGTGCAGTCGGTGCCTCACCACCCGCCCACACCAGCAACGAGCTTGTGGCCCAACCGACCCCCGGTCGGGGTGGACGCCACACCGTCCCGAGTCGCCCCATTGAACTGTCGCGCCCCACCCGCGCACCGGACAGGCCGCCGGTCGACCCAGTTGGCCGGCCGTCCGCCTACCTGAGTGCTCGTGTGCGTGGGAACGGGGGTGTTGCACCAACGGCCGTTCCCGCAGCCGCTGAGTCTGGGGCCGAGCTGCCCCCTAGGCGTGGTGCGCCCCACCCACTCACCCGTCGGGCGGCAGCGACACAGCAGCCAATCGCCGGAGTTTCCCGTGGGCCCCCATCGGTAGACGCGACCAACGCCCCAGGGTCGCCAACGCCGCCCGTCAGGGTTCGTCGGCCGACGCTGGGTTCCTACTCGGGTGGTGGCGCGGGACGCGAAGCCCTCAGCCCGCCGCGTGCAGTGCATATGAGGTAGTCATCGACGTTTTGGCGTGAATGCTCGGGCCCGACAGGGGAGCAATTGAACGTCCGAACGCCACCGTGTGCGAAAACAGCCCGCCCCCGCGAGTCAGGTCCTCGCGGGGGCCGGCCGTTTTATCCGCCTGCAAGTGAAGGTTGAGAAGACGATCACGAGCAGGACGCCATGGTGGGCTACGGTGCGAGCAGCAGGTTGTTCGCGCGCGCCTTCGCCGCGGCGTAACGCTTCGACACGTCCTGCCAGTTGACGACCTTCCACATCGCCTCGATGAAGTCCACCTTCTGGTTCTTGTACTGAAGGTAGAAGGCGTGCTCCCAGGCGTCGAACACCAGGATCGGGACCGACCCCTGCCCGACATTGCCCTGGTGGTCGTAGACCTGCTCCACGATCAGGCGCCCGCTGACCGGCTCGTACGCGAGCACACCCCAGCCCGAACCCTGGGTCGTCGCGGAGGCCTTGGTCAGCTGGGCCTTGAACTTGTCGAACGATCCGAACGACTCGGCGAGGGCGTCCGCCAGCTCACCGAGTCCGTCCTTCTCCAGCGGCTCACCGCCGCCGTCGCCCGACATGTTGTGCCAGTAAATGGAGTGGAGGATGTGGCCGGAGAGGTGAAACGCGAGGTTCTTCTCCAGCCCGTTGATGGCTCCCCATGACTCCTTGTCGCGCGCCTCTTCGAGCTGCTCAAGGGTGTCGTTCGCGCCCTTCACGTAGGCCGCGTGGTGCTTGTCGTGGTGCAGCTCGATGATCTGCGGGTTGATGACAGGTTCGAGCGCCGCGTAGTCGTACGGAAGTTCAGGAAGTGTGTAAACGGCCATGGATCCGAGCCCTCCGACTGCTTATTGCGACTGATATGCAAGTGCAGGTTAGCAGCAGGAAGGCTCGGAGTTGATCAGCACCCGGTCGTCCGTTGGTCCTAGGACTCCGTGGCCGCCGCCAGGGCCGCATCCCTCGCGACGACCGCGAGGTCCGGGAAGTCGGTCACGACCGCGTCCACGCCGAGCCCGTAGTGCAGGGCGTACTCCGCGAAGGCGTCACCGAAGTCGTTGGGCGCGGTGCCGCGCCGGAACTGGACGGGCAGGAACTGGTTCTCGCAGCGGAAGGTGTACGCCCCGACCTTCAGCCCCGCCGCGTGCGCGTCTGCGAGCAGCGGTGAGGGCGCGACGACCGAGGACTTGTCCGGGCCGATCCAGTCGGCGTACTCCGCGATCTGACGCAGACCGTCCGGCGTCATCATTTCCTTGTACGTCGCCGGGTGGCCGTACGGCCCGCCCGTGGTCCCCAGCGCCTGCCACAGCGGCAGGCGCAGCCGAGCCTCCGCGATCCGGGTCAGGCTCGACGGTTCGAAGGACTGCACGACGCACTCGTGGGCGCCGAGCCGGTTGCGCCGGATGACGCGGATGAGCTCCGGTTCGAGGGGCAGGCCGATCGAGCGGAAGTAGGTGGGGTGCTTCGTCTCCGGGAACACGGCGATCGTCCGCCCGTGCCGCTTGGACAACTCCCTTGCCAGGTCCACGACTTCCTGGAACGTCATGACTTCGAGCCGGCCGTCGAAGACGGTGTTCCTGTTCCTGACCAGCGGCAGCCGCTCGACGGCTCGCAGAGTCTTCAGCTCGGCGAGCGTGAAGTCCTCCGTGAACCACCCGGTCACGGACCGGCCGTCCACGGTCTTCGTCGTACGCCGCGACGCGAATTCCGGGTGTTTCGCCACGTCCGTCGTACCGGAGATCTCGTTCTCGTGCCGTACGACGAGGACGTGGTCCTTGGTCGGTACGAGATCGGGCTCGATCCAGTCGGCGCCGGTCTGCACGGCGTGGGTGTACGACGCGGCGGTGTGCTCGGGGCGCCAGCCGGCCGCGCCGCGATGGCCGATGACGACGGGACCCCTGGGCCGGCGGTGTGGTTCGTCCGCAGCTGCCGAGCTCGCGCCGGGCAGGACGGTGACGGCGGATGCGGCTGCTCCGACGGCGAGAAGTATGGAACGGCGTCTCGGCTGCTGTGCGGGCATGGAAGTCTCCCTGGTAGGCGGGGATATGGCGGGGATATGGCGGGGATATGGGGGCGGCGACTGCACGATAGGCCGCCCTGTGTCCGTGCGGAGCTGAGTGCGCCCCCTTTCACGCAGTGGCCGACCGGAGGCCACGCGGGCTTCACCTGGCGGGACGCCACCCGCCCCGCCTCACGAGTCGCGGTGCCGGGAGGGGACGTGTCGGGGCGCTCCCCGCAGGGCGTTGAACGCAACCGGCCCGGAGGAACACCAGCACCCGAACGTTCGACGCCCGAGGAGACGCCCCGGCGCGGCACCGACCCCGGAGCGCTGCGCACGCCACTGGAACCCCCGAAAAGCTCAGCCCCGGGCGCCGGCACGGCCCCGTGCCCGGATTCGCGCCTCCGCCAAGTGCTCCAGGTGCTTCGCGTAACCCAGCGTGTAGCGCTCCGCCCGGCCCGCGTCCGGTTCGGCCACCACCGTCGGGCGCGTCCACGACGCCACGTCCAGCTCCACCCCGTACCGTTCCGCCGCCGCCAGCACCGCGCCCCGCGCACCCACCTCGCCCTCGACCACGCGCAACGGGCGGCCCAGTACGTCGGCGAACAGCCGCAGCCAGGCCGGGGAGCGCGTCCCGCCCCCGCACACCGCCAGGGTGCCGGTGAGGCCCGCCGCCTCCAGGCAGTGCCGGGCGGCAAAGGCGATGCCCTCGCAGGTCGCCCGTACGAGGTCGCCCTTCGTCGTCTCCAGGGACACACCCGTCAGCTCCGCCCGCAGCCGCGGATCCACGAACGGGGCGCGCTCGCCCGACGGCGCGAAGTAGGGCAGCACCTGCACCCCGTTCGCCCCCGGCGGCGTCGCGTCCAGGAGCGCGTCGACTTCCTCGTGCCGTACGCCCGTCATGTTCAGCACCCAGTCCAGCGCCGCCGTGCCCACCATGGCCGGCATGGCGCGCAGCCACTGCCCCCGGCGGTCGGTGGAGATGTAGAGCCCGGCCGGCTCGCCCGCCTCCAGGTCGAGGACGTCCGTCGCGACCAGCGACGCCAGGCACGTGCCGATGATGAGCAGCCCGTCCCCCGGCCGCGTCACCCCCGCGCCGAGCGCGCACGCGGGCAGGTCGTACGGGCCGTTGGCCATCCGCGTACCGGCCGGCAGGCCCGGACCAGACGCATCGCCGACCGCGACCGGGTCACTGACCGGGGCGAGCAGACCGCGCCGGTGGCCGAGGCCCAGCAGAGCCAAGGCCCCGTCGTCGTACGTCCGTGTCCGCGGATCCAGGAAGGGCATGGACGCGTCCGAGACGTCCGTCGCCCGGCCCCCCGTCAGGCGCTGGAAGACCATGTCCTTGCAGTACAGGGCGGTGGCGGCCGCGTCCAGCACCTTCGGCTCGTGCCGGTCCAGCCACGCCAGCACCGGCCCCGGACACCCCGGGAACATCGCGCTGCCCGTACGCCGGAACACGGAGGTGAAGACGTCCGACGCCATCCACTCGCCGAGGAGTTCGTGCGCCCGGCCGTCCATCCAGGAGATCGCCGGCCGCACCGGGCGCCCCTCCGCGTCCACCAGCCACACCCCGTCGCCCTGCCCCGTGAGCCCGGCCAGCGAAACAGGGCCGTCCAGCCCCGACGTCAGCGTCGTCAGTACGTCCACGACCGCCGCGTACAGCTCGTCCATGTCCTGCTCGACGCAGCCGTCACGGATGTCGAGCCCGACCGGCCGGGACTCGACCGCGACCTCCCGCCCGGACGCGTCGAAGGCCGCCGCCTTCACCATGGACGTGCCCACATCGATACCGACGTACAACATTCCTCAAAGCTCCTCAGGTCAGGCTGTGCGCCAGTGGTGTTCCGGCCGCGTACCGCGCCACCTCGGCCGCCGCGATCCGCGCCGCCTTCTCGGCCACCTGGCGGCTCGCCCCTCCCAGATGCGGCGTCATCACGACACCGGGTACGCCCCGCAGCCGCGCCCCCGCCGGCAGCGGCTCCTGCTCGTACGTGTCGAGGGCGGCCGCCGCGAGCTGTCCGCTCTCCAGCGCGTCGCACAGCGCGTCCGTTTCGACGAGCGGCCCCCGCGCCACATTGACCAGCACGGACCCGCGCGGCAGCAGCCCCAGCTCGCGGGCGCCGATCAGGCCGCGGGTCTCGTCGGTGAGCCGCGCGTGCAGAGTGACAACCCGCGACCGGGACAGCAGCGCGTCCAGCGACGCGACCCGTACGCCGTGCACATCACCGCGCACGTACGGGTCGTACACCTCCACCTCCGCACCGAACGCGCACAGCACCCGCGCGACCCGGCTGCCGACCGCGCCGTAGCCGATCAGCCCGACCGGCGTGTCCTCCAGCTCGGGCCCGCATCGTTCGTACGTGTAGTACGAGCCGTCCCACACGCCCCGCCGCGCCAGCGAGTCGTGGGTCTCCGGGATGCGGCGCATCGCGGCCAGCATCATTCCGACCGTGAACTCGGCGGTGGCCGCCGCATTGCGGCCCGGCGCGAAGCACACCTGCACGCCGCGCGCCCGCGCCGCCTCCACGTTGACGTTGACCGGGCCGCCGCGGCAGACCACGATGAGCCGCAGCGCGGGGGAGGCCTCCAGCACGCGCTCCGTGAACGGCGCCATCTGCGTCACGCACACCTCGACGTCCCGCAGCGCCTCGATCAGCTCGTCCTCGCAGTCACTCGCCTCGTCGACCTCGGCGACCTTCCCGAAGGATTCGAGCGGCCAGGGAAGGGTGAGTTCGGTCAGTTCGAACGGGGACGCGGTGACGGCGGCCTCCACCGCCTCACCGATCAGTGAGTTGAGGACGAAGTGGTCACCGGCTGCCAGGATTTTCATCGCAGAGCCTCCCCTGTCTCGGCGTCGAATACATGCGTGAGCTGCGGGTCCGCGGTCACCCGCACGGTTTCGTCCCGGTCGAGGCGCACCTCGGGTCCGGTTTGTACGACGAGGGGCTTGGCCACTCCGTCGAGCGCGAGCGTGGCGATACCGGCTTCGAGGAGTGGCTCGTGTGCGCTCACTCGCGCCCGTACACCCGCATCTCCGGCCAGCCGCAGATCCTCCGGCCTGATCCCCAGCACCACCTCGCGCCCGACCCCCAGCTCCGCCCCCAGCCGCACCGGAACAGCCAGCCGCACGCTGTCCGAGAGCCGCACCCGGCCGTCGGCTTCGACGACCCCCGGCAGGAGGTTGATGGCGGGCTCCCCGACGAAGTCGGCCACGAAGAGATTCGCCGGGCTGTCGTAGATCTCGTACGGCGTGCCGAGCTGCTGGATGACGCCGTCCTTCATCACGGCGATCCGGTCGGCGAGCGACAGCGCCTCCTCCTGGTCGTGCGTCACCAGGATGGTGGTGTGCCCCAAGTCCTGCTGGATGCGCTTGAGTTCGCGCCGGGTCGTGTCGCGCTGCGCCGCGTCCAGGTGCGAGAGCGGCTCGTCGAGCAGCAGTACGTCCGGCTCGCGGATCAGCGCCCGCGCCAGCGCGACCCGCTGTTTCTGGCCGCTGGAGAGCCCGCCCGGCCGCGCGTCGAGCAGCTGCGTCAGACCGATCCGCTCCGCCATGTCCCGTACGCGCGAAGCCACTTCCCCGCGCGGCCTGCCCCGCGCCGCGAGCCCGAACCCGAGGTTGTCGGCGACGGTGAGCGGCGGATAGAGCGCGTAGTTCTCGAAGGCGACGCCGATATTGCGCTGCTGGGCGGGGACCTTCACCACCGAGTCCCCGCCGACGAGAATGTCGCCGCCGGTCACCGCCTCCAGGCCGGCGATCATCCGCAGGGTGGTGGACTTTCCGCAGCCGGAAGGGCCGAGCAGGCCCAGCAGCTCACCGGAACGCAGCTCCAGGTCGATGCCGCGCACCGCCTCCACCGGGGGGCGGCCCCGCGACGCGTACGTCTTGCGCAGCTCGCGCAGCGCCAGTTCAGTCATCGTCCGGTACTCCCCTCGCCGTGGCGCACACCTCGTACGGGACCTTGTGCTCGTCGAGGTCGCGCAGCAGCTCCGCCGACGCCCCGTCGTCGACCAGTACCAGGTCGAAACGGGACAGCGGGGCGAGCCGGTGGAGGGCGACGCGGCCGAGCTTGGAGTGGTCGAGCAGCAGCACGTTCTTCGCGGCGGAGTCGAGCATGGCCCGCTTGACGGAGACGATGTGCTGCTCCTGGTGGTAGGCGAAGCCGCCGGAGACGGCGGACGTCGACGTGAAGCAGATGTCGACCTGGAGGAGCTGGACGGCTTCCATGCAGGAGACGCCCAGGAAGGACGAGTGGAGGGGATCGTAGTCGCCGCCGAGCGCCATCAGGTGGATGCCGCGCTCGCTCGACAGCAGCGTCAGCGCTTCGAGGAAGTTGGTGACCACGGTCAGCGGAGTGATAGAGCTCGAACCGAGCCGGCGCGCGATCTCCAGGGTGGAGGTCGAGTCGTCGAGCATCACCGCCATGCCGGGCTCGATGAGCTTCAGCGCGTGCTCGGCGACGGCGGCCTTCTCCGCGTGCATCGTCTTCAGCCGGTACGCGACGTTCGATTCGAAGACGCCGGACGGCTGGGCGGTGACCCCGCCCCGGAACTTCCGCACCAGCCCCTGGCGTTCGAGCTCGTCGAGGTCCCGGTGGATGGTCATGAGGCTGACGTCGAAGCGCTCGGCCAGTTCGGCGGCGGTCGCCGAGCCCGCCGCGAGCACCCGCTCGGCGATGGCCGCCTGGCGGGGCGCGGGGCCGCGTTCGCGCTGGTCGCCGCCGCTCATGCGCCGATCCTCCGTCCCGGCAGGTCCGGCCCGTCGGCTTCGAACAGCAGCAGGCTCTCCGGCCGTACGCTCAGCCTCACCGGCGCGTCGGGCCGCAGCCCGGCGGCGTCCGCGCGCGGCACGACCAGCGCGAGGTGCTGCCCGCCGAGCCGTACGGTGACCTCGGTGGCGCGCCCGAGGACTTCGGTGATGTAGACGGTGCCCGTGAGCTCGATGCTGCCCGCTCCGAGGGCGGAGGAGCCCAGCGACAGGTCCCGCGGCCTGACCCCGATCTGCACGGCGGCGCCGGGCGCGGGGGCTCGTACCCGCAGTGAAGCCAGGGGAATGTCGAAGAAGCGGTCCACGGACACGAAAGTGCCGTGGCCCGTGACGGTTCCCGGCAGCAGATTGATGCGCGGCCTGCCGAAGGAGCGGGCGACGAAGGTGTCGTACGGCTGGTGCCAGATCTCCTCGCGGGTGCCCGTCTGGACGATCCGGCCCTCCCTGATCACCCCGATACGGTCGCCCAGCGCCAGTGCCTCCACCGAGTCGTGCGTGACGTACAGGGTCGTGGTGCGCTGGACCGCGCCGATCGCCTTCAGCTCGGCGCGCATCGCCTGGCGGAGCTTGGCGTCCAGGTGGGACAGCGGCTCGTCGAGCAGGAACGCGCGGGCGGGGCGCACCAGGACACGGCCGAGCGCGACGCGCTGCCGCTGCCCGTTGGACAGCCGGCCCACGGGGCGGTCCAGGAGCGCCCCGATGCCGAGGAGGTCGGCAATCGCGCCGATGCGCTCGCGCGCCTCGGCGGCAGGCAGCTTGTAGCGGGGCGAGCGGAGTGGGGAGGCGAGGTTGTCGTACGCGCTGCGGTGCGGGTAGAGGGCGTACGACTCGAAGCACATCGCCACGCCCCGGTCGTACGGCTCGACGCCCGTCATGTCGGTGCCGTCGAGCGAGACCGTCCCCGACTGGGGCTCCTCCAGCCCCGCGACGGTCTTGAGCGTCGTGGTCTTGCCCGCGCCGGACGGCCCGAGCAGGCAGAAGAACTCCCCTTCCCGGACGTCGAGATCGAGCCCGTCGAGCGCGATGTTCTTGCCGTACGCCTTGTGAATCCCGCGCAGCGAGATGGCAGCGCTCGGAGCGGTCGGAGCAGCCGGCATCAGGACTTCACCGCCCCGAAGGAGAGTCCGCGCACCAGATAGCGCTGGATGGTGAGCGCGAGGAGCAGCGGCGGGATCACCGACACCAGCGCCGCCGCAGCCGTCAGGTTGTACTTGGGGCGGTCGCCGCCGAGGAAGGACAGGGCGCCGACCGTGACCGTCTGGGCTTCGGACGACGTCAGGATCAGCGGGAAGACGAAGTTGTTCCAGGCGAAGATGAAGGCGAGCAGCGAGACGGCGGCGATGCCCGGCTTGACCAGCGGCAGCGCGACCTTGAAGAAGGCCTGTTTCCTCGTGTAGCCGTCGAGCAGCGCGGCCTGCTCCAGCTCCGGCGAGAGGTCGGAGAAGTACGAGTGCATGATCCAGACGATCAGCGGCAGCGTGACGAGCTGGAGCACCCAGATCATGCCGACGTAACTGTCGAAGAGCCCGAGCTGCTGGTAGAGCACGAACAGCGGGATGATCACGGTGAGTTCGGGCGCGAAGCGGAAGGACAGCAGGGTGAACATCAGGTTCTCCGAGCCCCGGAACCGCCAGCGCGCCGCCGCGTAGGCGGCAGGCAGCCCGATCACCAGCGACAGCCCCACCGCCCCCAGCGACACCACCAGACTGTTGACGAAGAACCGCAGGAACGGCACGCCCTCGTCGGTCCCGGCCCCGAGCACCGTCTTGTACGAGTCGAAGGTGGGCGAGAAGGCGAAGTACGTACTGAACAGCTCGTTCGCCGGCTTCAGAGACAGAATGATCATCCAGGCGATCGGGAAGAGCGCGAAGACGAAGTACAGAATCAGCGCCCCGTCAGCGGCGACAGCGAGCAGCTTGCGCTTCACTTGGGCACCTCCGCGGCCCGGTTCTGGATCTTGCCGAGATAGCGCACCAGCACCATCGTCACCAGGTACACCACCGCCCACAGCACGATCATGTAGCTGATCCCGAACGAGTACCGCTGGAAGCGGATGGCCTCCAGGTATGCCCGGATCTGGAGCACCACGGTCGAGTCACCGGGCCCGCCCTCGGTCAGGGCGTAGATGATGTCGAAGACCTTCAGCGAGTCCATGAACCGGAAGATCACCGCCACCAGGACGTACGGCCACAGCATCGGAAGCGTCAGCTTCCGGAACGTGAACCACCACCCCGCCCCGTCCACCGCCGCCGCCTCGAACGGCGACGCGGGCAGCGACCGCAGCCCCGCCAGCGCCAGGATCGCCACGAACGGCGTGTAGACCCACACGTCCACCGCGATCGACGACAGCAGCGCGCCGCTGGGGGTGTCGGTCCACTGAACGCCCCCCATCCCCAGCGGCTTCAACAGATGGTTGATGACCCCAACACTCGGCTGGAGCATCAGCTTCCACATGATCGCGGCGATCACGGGCGCGATCATCAGCGGCAGGATGAGGATCTTCTCCAGTACGCGCCCGACGAGCGTGGAGCGGTGCAGCAGCAGGGCCACCCCCACCCCCAGCACGGTCTCGACGGCCGCGGCCCCCACCGCGTACAGCACCGTGACCCACGCCGAGTCCCAGAAGGACGACTCGCTGAAGATCCGCCGGTAGTTCTCCAGCCCGACCATGTCCGGCTGCGGCTTGCTCGCCGCGAAGTCGAAGAGCGTGTAGTACAGCCCGAGCCCGAAGGGGTAGAGGATCCCGCCCGTGAGCAGCAGGGCCGGCACGATCAGCAGATACGGCCGCAGCCCACGCCGCCAGCGCGGTACGACGCGCGCCGACGGCCCACCTCCCTCGCGTGAGGCCGCCCCGTGGCCGGTCTCGGTGAGGGACGACGACATCGAGCCGTCACCCGACCTTCGAAGCCAGGTCGCTCGCCAGCCCGTTCAGCACCGACTTGGCGTTCTTGCCGCCGTAGATCTCCTGGAGCGACGCCGCCCAGCTCGTCGTCGCGTCGAAGAACTGCTCCTGCGGCGTGAACTGGATCTTCGTCTGGTCGACGACCGTCTCGAAGGTCTCGATGAAGCCTTCCAGCCCCTTCATCTTGTCCTTGTACGCCGCGTCCTGGCTGACGGACTTCCTGACCGGGTCGATGTGGTTGTGCTCGATCGCCGCCTTGCGCAGATGCTCCTTGCCGGTCGCCCACTGCAGGAACAGCCACGCCGCGTGCTTGTTCTTGCTCTTGGCGTTCATGCCGAGCGACCAGATCCACATGTTCGTGGCGAGCGACCCGTCCGGCCCCTTCGGCCCCGGATGGAAGGCGATCTTCCCGGAGGCGGGCGACGCGCCCTTCACCGCCTGGAAGTACGCCGCCGTATCGGCGTCGAAGAGCATCCCGGCCTTCTTCGCGCCGAGGTCGCTGGAGCACTGGTACCAGGTGTACGAGGTCCAGGACGGCGGCCCGCCCTTCCTCACCATCTCGGCCCAGTCCTGGGTGAAGGCGACGGCTTCGGGGGTGTTCATGGCGGGCTTGACCTTCCCACCCTCAACCGTGAAGTCCTTGAGCCCGTACCGCGAGTACATCGTCATGAAGCCCGGATGGATCGTCGCCCAGCTCCGCGACCCGCGCACCGCGACGCCGTACATCCCGTCGAAGCCCGCACCCGGCGCCTTGCGCTTGATGGCGCCGGATATCTCGCGCAGCTCGTCGAAGGTCTCGGCGGGTTTGAGCCCCAGCTTCTTGAAGACCTCGGTGTTGTACGCGACGACGTTCGTTTCCCACCCCCAGGGCAGCGCGTACTGCCCGCCCTGCCCGAGCGGCGCACCGGCCTTGAGCGACCACTGATCGGCCTGGAGCAGATTGGGGAAGAAGTCCCCTTGGTCCCACTCCCCACCGGTCGCCGAGGAGTTGCTCATCCACGGCCCCAGGTCCTCCAGCCACCCGGGCGGCCCGTACTGCCAGACCATGTAGGCACCGAGCATGAAGATGTCGTAGGACGCACGCCCGCTGGACAGATCGACGGTGAGCTTGTCGAAGTAGTTGTCCTCGGGAAAGACGTCGTACTCGACTTTGATGCCGGTCTTCTCGGTGAAGGACTTGAGATCGGCGATCAGCGCGTCGGTGTACGGATGCTTGTTGAGCAGCGCTTTGACTGTCTTCCCCTTGGCCTTCTTCCAGTCGAAGGCCCCGGTGACGTCGTCGGCGGCGGACCCACCACCGTCTTTGCTCTCATCACCGCCGAAGCCGGCGCCGCAGGCGCTCAGCAGCGGGGTGGCGGAAGCAGCCGCCGTGAGGGCGAGGAACCGCCGCCGGTCATGTACGCGCATGTCCATCCCGACCTCCGCTAACACGTGCAGTCGACTGGTTAACAGAGCTTGGAACAGCGGAAGTTGGGCGTCAATCCCTCGCGCAACGGAAAAACTCGGTGCACAGTGAGAACTTCACAGACGGCGCCGATATGCGCGGGAGGATCGTGTGCGATCCGACAAGTCCGGAGACTGGGACGACGACACGGCATGGCTGGGCATCGACCTCGGTACGCAGAGCGTCCGGGCGGTGGTCGCGACCACCCGCGGACACGTGCTGGGCAGTGGCTCGGCGCCGCTGACCGGCCGGCGCACCGGCGTTCGCCACGAGCAGGACCCCGCCGACTGGTGGTCCGCCGTCCGCGCCGCGACCCGGGGCGCGCTCACGGGCGTACAGGCACGCAGACTCCGCGCGCTCGCGGTGTGCTCGACCTCGGGCACGGTCCTGCTCACCCACGCGTACGGCGACCCGCTCACCCCCGGCCTGATGTACGACGACGGGCGCGCCGCACCCGAGGCCGACGAGGCGGGCGTACCGCCGAGCTGGGGCCTGCCGAAGGCGCTCTGGCTGGCCCGGCGGCGTAACGGAACGACCGTAAGGCTGTCCCACCAGGCCGACACGGTGACGGCCCGGCTCACCGGCGGCCCGGTCGCCACCGACTCCAGCCACGCCCTGAAGACCGGCTACGACCTGGAACGCGACACCTGGCCCGAGGAAGCTCTGGCCCAACTCGGCCTGCCCGTCGCCCTCTTCCCGGAAGTCGTACGCCCCGGAACCTGCCTGGGCAAGGTCACCGAAGCGGCATCGGCCGAGACCGGCATCCCCGCCGGGACCCTGGTCATCGCCGGCATGACGGACGGCTGCGCCGCGCAGATCGCCTCGGGCGCCTTACGCCCCGGCTCCTGGAACTCCGTACTCGGCACCACGCTGGTCCTCAAGGGCGTCTCGACCGTCCCCGTCCGCGACAGCACAGGCATCGTCTACAACCACCGCTCCCCGGACGGCAACTGGCTCCCCGGCGGCGCGTCGAGCGTGGGCGCGGGCGCACTGACCGCCGCCTTCCCCGGCGCGGACCCGGCCCGCCTGGACCGCCTGGCCGCCCACCACGAGCCGTCGGTGGCCCTCGCCTACCCCCTGACCTCCCGCGGCGAGCGCTTCCCGTTCCGCGCCCCGGACGCCACGGCTTTCCTGCTCAACGGCGGTACGTCGGAGGGTGACCGGTGGGCGGCGATGCTCCAGGGCATCGGCTACGCGGAACGCCTGTGCCTGGACTACCTCCACTACCTGGGCGCGCCGGTCGAGGGCCCCCTCACCTTCACCGGCGGCGCGGCCCGCAGCGCGTACTGGAACCGCCTGCGCGCGGACATCCTGGGCCGCCCGGCCCGAATCCCCGAACAGACGGAACCAGCACTGGGCATGGCGATCCTGGCGGCGCACGGGGCGGGGGAGGGGGCGGGCCCCAGCCTGGCCGACACGGCGGAAGCCATGGTCCGCATCCGCGAGACCGTGCACCCCCGCCCGGACCGCACGGCGGCGTTCGCGGCCCCGTACGCCCGCCTGATCACCGAACTGACCCACCGAGGCTGGCTACCGCCCCCCGTGGCCACCCACGCCCTAACCCGCCTGCCCCAGTGACCCTGCGGGGCCTTTCCCCACCCCGCCCCTTCCCGAACTGGGGCGCTGCCCCAGACCCCGCTCCTCAAACGCCGGAGAGGCTGAGGGCAGCCGGTCCCCGGAGGGGTTGGAGTTGCCGGGGGCTCGTCCGAGTCAGGGGCTTCGCCAGCTCGAGGCTGCCGCGCTCCGCGAAAGTGGCGCGCTCTGGGACTCCAGCTCAGCAAAATCCAGCCCGTCCGGCGTTTGAGGACACGCCCGCAGGGCGTCTGTGCTGTCTGGGGCCTGGGGCTTGCCCCAGTTCGGGAAGGGGCGGGCAGGGGAAAAAACCGTCAGTACGCGCAGAACCCCCCGGCCAAGGGGCCAGGGGGTCCAACGCACTGTGACAGATCGCTCAGTCTTCCTTGCTGCTGCTGCTCGCGACCGCTTCCGCGACCGCATCCGCCGCAGCCTTGGCGACAGCATTCGTCGCCGCTTCCGCAGCAGGCTTGGCAACGGCCTCGGTAACGGCCTTCGTGACGGCGTCAGCCACGGCCTTCGTCACCGCTGCGGTGACGGCCTCCGCGATGGCCGTCGTAAGGGCATCGGTAACGACCACCGGCGCAGGCTCGGTAACCGCCTCGGCGTCGGCGTCACCTTCCGCCTCGGCCTCCGGCACAGCCTTCGTGACGACCACCGGCGCAGCATCAGCGGCGGCCACCGCCACAGGCTCAGCCACCGCCACCGCCACCGCCACCGCAGCCGGCGTCCGCACCATCTGCAGCACGAACCCAACAACCGCCAGCAACCCCGTCAGCCCACCACTCCAGTACAGCTGAACCCGCGTGCCCTCCTCACGGGCCATCAGAACGAAGACCGCTGCCATGCCCGCGAGCGCCACCCACGTCAGCACCGGGTACGCCCACATCTTCACGACCAGCGTCTCCGGCGCCTCGCGCTCGGTGCGACGGCGCAGCACCAGCTGCGAAACGGCGATGAAGAACCACACCACCAGGATCAGCGCGCCGATCGTGTTGAGCAGCCACACGAAGATGTCGTTGGGCCGCCAGTAGCTCAGCAGCACACAGACAAAACCGAACACAGACGAAACCAGCACGGCGGTGCGCGGCACACCACCGTGGACAGCGCCGAGCGCCTTCGGGCCCTGACGGCGCGAGACCAGCGAGCACGCCATGCGCGAGGCGCCGTAGATGTTGGCGTTCATCGCCGAGAGCAGGGCGATCAGCACCACCACATTCATGATCTGACCGGCGGCGGGGATCCCCAGGTGGTCCAGGGTCGCGACGTACGGCCCCTTCTCGGCGACCGCCTTGTCGTTCCACGGCACCAGCGTGACGATGACCGCCATCGAGCCGATGTAGAAGATCGCGATGCGCCACATCGCCGTACGCACAGCCTTCGCGACACCCTGCACCGGCCGCTCGGACTCGGCCGCCGCGATGGTGACCGTCTCCAGACCGCCGTACGCGAAAACGGACGCCAGCAGCCCGACGATCAGCCCCTCGGAGCCGTTCGGCATGAAGCCACCGATGCCCGTGAGGTTCCCGGTTCCCGGTGCGGGATTGTCCGAGCCCGGCAGGATGCCGACGATCGCGAGGACGCCGATGCCGAGAAAGACGACAATCGCGCCGACCTTGAGCGCGGCGAACCAGAACTCGAACTCACCGAAGTTCTTTACGGCCGCCAGGTTCGTGCAGCAGAACACCAGCATGAAGAGGGCGACCCAGGCCCACTCGGGCGAATCCGGGAACCACCCCACCATGATCTTCGCGGCGCCGATGCCTTCGAGGCCGACAGCCACACAGAGCAGGAACCAGAACGCCCAGCCCGCCGTGAAGCCCGCCCACGGGCCGATGGCGCGCTCGGCGTGCACGGAGAAGGAACCGGAGGCCGGATTGGCGGCCGACATCTCGCCGAGCATGCGCATCACGAGCATGACCAGCAGCCCGGATATCGCATACGCGACGATGATCGAAGGACCGGCGGCGGCGATGCCCGCACCCGATCCGACGAAGAGCCCGGCGCCGATGACGCCACCGAGGGCGATCATCGACAGATGGCGTTGCTTGAGTCCGTGCGTGAGCGGCGAGTCGACCTTGTTGCTGATGTCGGCAGTGCCGACATCTTCGACGGGCGCCGACGCGGAAGTCCGAGACATGGGTGTGCCCTGTTCGGTAGCTGAGACGGGGGAACAGACGCCACAGTCTGGGTACGGGCACCGCTCACTGGGAACAGTTGCCCGCTATACGGACACCATGCTCACACTTCGTGAACGATTACACACGCCGCGCACGCAACTCTCTCACCACGGCCACCACCAGCACCGCACCGGTAGCCGCCCCCGACCACAGCACCTGCGGCCGCGCCGCGTCATCGGTGAGCATCAGCAGCAGTACGCCGCCGAGCGTGGCCAGCGTGACCCAGGTGAGCCAGGGGAAGCCCCACATCTTCAGCGTCAGCGTCTCGGGAGCCTCGCGCTCGATGCGTCGCCGCAGCCGCAGCTGCGAGGCGGCGATGAGCCCCCACACGAACAACAGCACCGCGCCCACCGCGTTGAGCATGTAAAGGAAGACGGTGTCGGGCCACATCAGATTCAGCAGTACGGAGACGAACCCGAAGGCGACCGAGGCCAGCACGGCCCGCCGCGGCACCCCACCGGCCGCACCACCCCCACCGTCCCCGCCGCCCGACACCTTGAGCAGCCCTTGCGGCGCCTCACCGCGCTCCGCCAGCGAGAACACCATCCGCGAGGACCCGTACAGATTGGCGTTGAGTGCGGAAAGCAGCGCGACGAACACCACAACGTTCATGATCTGCCCGGCGGACGGTACGCCGATCGCGTCAAGCACGGTGACGTACGGGCTGAGCCCCGCCTGCTGCGCGGTCCAGGGCAGGACGGTCACGATGACCAGCATCGACCCCACGTAAAAGAAGAGAATCCGCCACACGGCGGCGCGCACCGCGCGCGCCACATTGCGGGCCGGGTCCTCGGTCTCGGCGGCGGCGATCGTGACGACCTCCAGCCCGCCGAAGGCGAAGACGACCGTCAGCACACCCGACACGACGCCTTCCCACGCATTCGGCAGGAAGCCGCCCTGACCGGTGAGATTGCTGAACCCCACGGGCCCGGTCTCCGGCAGCACTCCAAAAATGGCCAGCACCCCGAGCCCAAGAAACAAAACAATCGCGCCGACCTTGAGCCCGGCGAACCAGAACTCGAACTCACCGAAGTTCTTCACGGCCGTGAGGTTGGCGCAGGTGAACACCACCATGAAGATCAGCACCCACGCCCACTGCGCGATCCCCGGCACCCAGCCGTTCGCGATCTGCGCCGCCGCCGTGGCCTCCACCGCCAGCACCACGACCAGCAGGAACCAGTACAGCCACCCCACGCTGAATCCGGCCCAACGGCCCAGCGCGCGCTCGGCGTGCACCGAGAACGACCCGGAAGCGGGCATCGCCGCGGACATCTCCCCGAGCATCCGCATGACCAGCATCGCGAGTGCGCCCGCGATCAGATACGAGACGACGATGCCGGGGCCCGCGACCGCGATCCCGGCACCCGAGCCCACGAACAGTCCGGCGCCGATCACCCCGCCGAGGCCGAGCATGGTCAGGTGGCGCTGCTTGAGCCCATGGGCCAGGGGCTCGGCATTGGCGGGGTGCATGTGGTTCGCGGCTCAGCTCTAGGAAACGTTCAGCAGATCATTTGGCAAGAACCTACAGTCTCACCGAGCCCGCCCGTTCTTCGCAAAACGGCCCTCCGCGCCCCCGACCTCAGTGACGAGCATCACGCGATCGCGGGATTACCGTCCGCCCTTTGTCGAAACCCCACCACACCGTCAACCTCCCCTTTGTCAGCGGCTGATGGTGATCGCTCGTTAACCCTTGGGCTACGGTCACGGAGTCCTTTCCTGCCCGAGCCCATTTCCTTCCGCGGAGTCCCGATGAGCACTGCTGCCGCCCCCGCCCGCTCCGGAGCGGTCCTCGCCGACCTGCTGCCGTCCACCACCACCACCGCCGCCCGGGCCTTCGCCCGCGACGCGGCCCTGGTGCTCGGCGGCGCGGCGCTCACCGGCATCGCGGCCCAGATCGCCGTCCCGGTTCCGGGCTCCCCGGTCCCCGTCACGGGCCAGACCTTCGCGGCGCTGCTCGTCGGCACGGCCGTCGGCGCCCGCCGCGGGTTCCTCTCCCTCGCGCTGTACGCCGTGGTCGGCATGGCCGGCGTGCCGTGGTTCGCGGGCGGCACCTCGGGCGCGGGCGGCGCGTCCTTCGGCTACGTACTCGGCATGCTGCTGGCCGCCACCGTGGTCGGCGCGCTGGCCCGCCGCGGCGGCGACCGCTCGGTGCTGCGCACCGCGGGCACGATGGTGCTGGGCTCGGCGGTCATCTACGCGGTCGGCGTGCCGTACCTGGCCGTCTCGACCGGCATGTCCCTGAGCGCGGCCGTGGCCGCGGGCCTGGTTCCCTTCCTCCTCGGCGACGCGCTCAAGGCAGCCCTCGCGATGGGCGCGCTGCCGACGGCATGGAAGCTGATGGGGGACCGCGACTGAGTCGCCCGTACAGACAAACGAAAGGGCCCGCACTTCGTACGCGAAGTGCGGGCCCTTCCTCTTATTACCTACGTACTCACGCGTCCTGGCCGCGCCGCAGCTTCTCGCGAATGAACGCGATGCCGACGACCACGGCCGCCACCAGCAGCGACAGCAGCACCTGCTCGCGCGCGGCGTTGTCGAACGCCATGTACACAATGACGAACGTGATCATCGCGGCGGTCGCCCACGTCAGGTACGGGAAGAGCCACATCTTCACGATGAGCTTCTCCGGCGCCTCGCGCAGGATGATCCCGCGCATCCGCAGTTGCGTGAAGCAGATGACCAGCCACACGAACAGCGCCACAGCGCCCGAGGAGTTCAGCAGGAACGCGAACACCGTGTCGGGCCACTTGTAGTTGAAGAAGACGGCGACGAACCCGAAGGCGACGGACGACAGGATCGCTGCCGTCGGTACGCCCTGCTTGTTCGTACGGGCGAACGCCTTCGGCGCGTCACCGCGCTGGCCGAGCGAGAACGCCATCCGCGAGGCCGTGTACAGCCCGGAGTTCAGGCACGACAGCACAGCCGTCAGCACGATGACGTTCATGATCTGCCCGGCGTGCGGAATCCCGATGGAATTCAGAGCAGCCACGTACGACCCGTCCTTGAGGATCGACTTGTCGTTCCACGGCAGCAGCGTCAGCACCACGAAGATCGAGCCGAGGTAGAAGACGCCGATACGCCAGATCACGCTGTTCGTGGCCTTGGTGACGGCCCGCTGCGGGTCCGACGACTCGCCGGCCGCCAGCGTGACGATCTCGCTGCCCATGAACGAGAAGACGACCATCAGCACACCGGTCAGGATCGCGCCGGGGCCGTGCGGGAAGAATCCGCCACTGTCCGTCAGATGTGCGAATCCCGTACCGGGGTTGTCGGAGCCCGGCAGCAGCCCGAAGACGGCCAGCAGACCAATGACCACAAACCCGCCGATAGCGACGACCTTGATCCCGGCGAACCAGAACTCGAACTCGCCGTACGACGAGACGGACACCAGATTCGTGGCGGTCAGGACGACCATCACGATCAGCGCCCAGCCCCACTGCGGTACGGCCGGTATCCACCCCTCAAGGATCTTCGCGCCGGCGGTCGCCTCGACCGCGAGCACGACCACCCAGAAGAACCAGTAGAGCCACCCGATGGAGAACCCGGCCCAGCGCCCCAGCGCACGGTCCGCGTACGCCGAGAAGGAACCCGACGTCGGGTTGGCGGCGGCCATTTCGCCGAGCATCCGCATCACGAAGACGACGAGGGCGCCGACGAGTGTGTACGACAGCAGAATCGCCGGACCGGCGGCCGCGATGCCGCCACTCGACCCCACGAAGAGGCCGGCGCCGATGACACCGCCAATGGCAATCATGGACAAATGGCGGTTTTTCAGACCGGCCTGAAGACCGTCGGAGGATTGCGGATTCCCTGGTTCTACGGGGTTTCCGCCTGCCTTCGCAAGGGTCGGCTGCGCGTTCATGCACAATCCTTAGCTTCTCGGGTTACGAGCCCGTGCATTCAAACTGGAAGTCACGCAGGACGGAAGGCCTGATTCCGGATCGTTGTACGAAATCCGAAGCAAGCGCGCCGACCGCACCCCGGCGACAGCTACCCGGCCGCTCCCGTGCCACACTCGTCCCATGCGCGTGTACCTCGGTTCCGACCATGCCGGATACGAACTCAAGAACCATCTCGTCGAGTGGCTGAAGGCCCACGGGCACGAGCCCGTCGACTGTGGCCCCCACATCTACGACGCCCTCGACGACTACCCGCCGTTCTGCCTGCGTGCCGCGGAGAAGACCGCCGCGGACCCGGAGAGCCTGGGCATCGTGATCGGCGGCTCCGGCAACGGCGAGCAGATCGCCGCGAACAAGGTCAAGGGCGTACGCGCCGCGCTGGCCTGGAGCGAGCAGACCGCGGCGCTCGGCCGCGAGCACAACGACGCCAACGTGATCTCGATCGGCGGCCGGATGCACTCGCAGGACGAGGCGACGAAGTTCGTAGAGATCTTCCTCTCCACCCCCTACTCGGGCGAAGAGCGCCACCAGCGCCGCATCGACATGCTGGCGTCGTACGAGCAGACCGGTGACCTCCCCCCGATCCCGGCCCACCACCCCCAGCAGCCGTAGCAATCCTCATCGCCGGAGGGGCTCCCACGGAGCCCCTCCGGCACCGAGGACCGCCGTCCGCCCAGGAGACGCACACCCATGCCCGAGGGGCACACCATCCACCGCCTCGCGGACGACCACCGCGCCCGCTTCGCAGGCGGACCGGTACGCGTCACGAGCCCCCAGGGCAAGTTCACGGACAGCGCGGCCCTCGTCGACGGCATGCCCCTCACCACCGCCGAAGCCCACGGCAAGCACCTCTTCCTGGGCTTCGAGGACACCGGCTGGATCCACATCCACCTGGGCCTCTTCGGGAAACTGGGCTTCGGCAGCGCAACCCCCGCCCCACCACCCCCCACGGACACAGTCCGCCTCCGCCTCCTGAACACACACCACTACGCCGACCTCCGCGGCCCCACCACCTGCGCCCTGATCACCGACGGCGAGAAGCAGGCGATACACGACCGCCTGGGTCCGGACCCCCTGCGCCCGGACGCCGCCTCCGACAAGGCCTGGCAGCGCGTATCCCGCAGCCGCACCACCGTCGCCGCGCTCCTGATGGACCAGAAGATCATCGCGGGCGTCGGCAACGTCTACCGCGCCGAAGTCCTCTTCCGCCACGGCATAGACCCCTACCGCGCCGGCAAAGATCTGACCCGCCGCGAGTGGGACGCGATGTGGGCCGACCTGAGAACCCTCATGCGCGAGGGCGTACGCAACAACCGCATCGACACGGTCCGCCCCGAGCACATGCCGGAAGCGATGGGCCGCCCGCCCCGCGTCGACGACCACGGCGGCGAGGTCTACGTCTACCGCAGGGCGAACATGCCCTGCCACATCTGTGGCGGCGAGATCCGCACCGCCGGTCTCGCCGCCCGCAACCTCTTCTGGTGCCCCACCTGCCAAACCCGCTGAGCGCAACGCGCTCCGGCCCCAGCGCCAGCCCGCACGGCTGCACGGCCGCACGATCACGGTGCCAGGTGGGGCCGTGCCGGGGCGCTCCCCGCAGGGTGTCGAACGCAACGAGCCCGAATACAAAAACCCCTACCCGAACGTTCGGCACCCGAGGAGACGCCCCGGCGCGGCACCGCCCCCAACGCTCCCGCCCCAAGCAGGCCCCGGGCCAAATCCCAGCACCCCCTCAGCCCCCGAACCCCCTCAGAACCCGTGCGGAAGCCAAGGCGCGACCCCCGCTCCGAACGCCACCGAAGCCTCGCCCAGCGCCCCCGGCCGCAACTCCCGCACCCGCCCCGCCGCCGCCAGCGAAGCCAGGCTGACTCCACCCAGATACGCCGCACCCAACTCCCGTACGGACAGAGCCAGATCCGCCGCATCGTCCGTCCGCTTGCACGACGCACCCCCCTTCGCATCCCCAGTCAACCGCCAACGCCCCTCATTCCAGGGGCAGAACGCGTCAGCCACCTCCAACACCACATCCACCGGTGCCTGATACGCACGCGCCTCCAGCGCCGCCCCCACCTCAACCAGCCGCACGTACAACGAATCCCGAAGCCGCACGTCGCACCGCCGGATGTCGGAGACAAGGTGCTGCCACGCATCGTCCACAGGCCGGTTCCGCATCCGGATCTTCGACGTCAAGTCAACATCGAACAAAAAGCGCCACAGCCCCGCGTACGCCGCCGGATCAAGCGCCTCCAGGTCCCGCAGCACGACCGTGCCGTCGGACCCGGCCCATTTCCACTCCGGCTTGAACTGAAACCGCGCGTACCCCACGACATCACCCGCTCGCTCGGCCAGCACACACCGCAGCGGCGACGCACCCTCACGATCACTCTCCGGATCGAGCAGCGGCATCCGCTCCCAGTGCGGCCGGCGCGCGAGCATCCCGGGCCGCCCCGGCACGTTCCGCGCGTACACGGCCTCGCAGGCGTCCCGCGCGTCGGCCGGCGTCGCGAACCTCAGCCGTACGTCGTCCGTCCCCGCCGGCACCGCCAGCCGCACCCGCGCCGTGTCGATCTCCGCCGACAACTGCTGCGTAGCGGCGCCGTACCCGAAGCGCCCGTAGATGGCCGGCTCCGAAGCGGTCAGCAGCGCAACCGACTCACCCCACTCCCGTACGTCGTCGAGCTGCCGCCGCATCATGGAAGTCAACACTCCGCGCCGCCGGTGCGTAGTAGCGACACTCACCAGACTCACGCCCGCCGCGGGCACGAGCGCGCCCCCCGGCACGGACAGCCGAAAAGAGAAAGCGGAAGCAGTCCCCACACACTGATCCCCGTCCCAGACGCCCACGCTCCGGGCCGGCTCCGTCACGGCGCGGTCGAACTCCCGCTCCTCCGCGCTCTCCGCCACACCCCCGAAGGCCAGTTCGACCGCCTCGAACCAGACGTCCCACTCACTCGCTCGCAACACCCGTAATTCGGTGGTCATATGCCATGCCTACCAGGCCTCCGGCATTAGGGCGACCCGATTTCGAACACAATGTCACAGGGGTCCCCCTGCGGAGCACGGCCGAGGATAGATAGGGTCCACCGCAATGGCAGCAGGAGTGGGAACCGAATCGCTCTCGGCACGGACGCGCAAGTCGGCGTACCGGGCCCGTATCGCGCTGCGCAAATCCGGCGTCGACTACTTCCGGGGCGACGGCTCGGACTGGATCGCCCTCGCGGGCCTGATGCTGACGATCCCGGCGATCGTCGGCGGCACGATCGCCTCACCGGTCTGGTGCGCGCCGGCCATGCTGGTCCTGCCGATCGTGGCCGGCGGCCTGCTGCTGCGCCCGGCCAGCCTGCTCGGGCTGTACGCCGCGGCCGCGACCGGACTGATCGTCGAGTCGATCGTGCTCGGCCCGTACACGCAGGGCCCGGCCACGGTCACGCCCGGCACGGTGCTCACGGTCGCCGCCTGCGGCTTCTTCGGCCTGATCATCGCCCAGTTCCGGGCCAGGGTCGGCGTGCCCTGGCGACGCGGCGGCACGATGCTCTTCGACCTGCGCGAACGCATCCGGGTACAAAGCGCCCTGCCCCGCCTCCCGACGCACTGGCACAGCGAAATGGCACTCCGCCCGGCCGGCGGCCAGTCCTTCTCGGGCGACTTCGTGGTCGCGGCCCGCACGAACGGCGGTCGCACCCTCGAAGTGGTCCTCACCGACGTATCCGGCAAGGGCATGGACGCGGCGTCCCGCGCACTCCTCCTCTCCGGCGCGTTCGGCGGCCTCCTGGGCTCCCTCCCGCCGCACGGCTTCCTCCCCGCCGCCAACGGCTACCTCCTGCGCCAGGACTGGGAGGAGGGCTTCGCGACCTCCATCCACCTGGTCCTGGACCTGGATTCCGGGGACTACGAGCTCCTGTCGGCAGGCCACCTCCCCGCGCTCCAGCTCCACGCGGGAAGCGGCCGCTGGGAGGAGAAGTCCGGCGAGGGCCCGCTGCTCGGCGTGTACGACGGCGCCCAGTTCGACTCCTGCAAGGGTTCCCTGGCGCCCGGCGACGTACTGATGCTGTTCACGGACGGCCTGGTGGAGGCGTCGGGCCGGGACATCGCGGAAGGAATCGACCGCCTGACGGGCGAAGCCGACCGCTACGTCGCCTGCGGTTTCGAGGGCGCGGCGTGGCACCTGATCGAAGCGGTGGCGAAGGACGTCAACGACGACCGCGCCCTTCTCCTGATCTGCCACGACGCGTAACCGGGAAGGGGAAGGCGTCCGTAGAGTCGGGACCATGCCGAACCTGACTCTTGCCGAGGTAGAAGAGATCGCCCGCGCCGCGCACGCCGCGCAGACCGACAAGGCCGGGCGGCCGTACGCCGAGCACCTGTCCGCAGTCGCCGAGGGCGTACGCGCGCGGGGCGGCAGCGAAGAGCAGATCGCCGCGGCCTGGCTGCACGACTCGGTGGAGGACGGCGCCCTGTCGGCGGAGTGGCTGGCGGCGGCCGAACTGCCGCAGTCCACGAAGGACATGGTCCTCGCGGTGACCAAGCGCCCGGGGGAGGACCTTCGCGCGTACACCCGGCGCATCCTCGCGACGCCCGGCGCGCGCCTGGTCAAGGAGGCGGACCTCGCACACAACGCGGACCCCGGCCGTCTCGCCGTACTCGACGAGGCGACCAGGGTCCGTCTCACGCTCAAATACGCGGAGGTACACCGTCTCCTGGGACTGGAACCCGGGCCCGGAACTGCTGCCTCCTAGGAGGCCTTGCCCGCCGGGCCCGCCTTGATCACCTTGCCCGCGAAACGGCGCTCCCGCTGCCGGGCGTTCTCGACCGGATCGCGGCGGAAGGCCCACTTCATCTCGGGCTCCATCGCCCAGCGGAAGATCCGCCGTACGAACGGCGTGCAGAGCAGCGTGACCGCGACGGCGATCGCGACGGTCACGAAAATCTCGCCGAGCGGAGTGGAGAGCCAGGGGTACGTCTCGAACAGGTCCGCGTAGGCCGCACCCTTCACCAGGAAGCCGTGCAGGAGGTAGCCGCCGAGGGTGCCGGCGCCCAGCACCGTGAACCACATCGTGCGGCCCGGTACCCAGGCCAGGAAGCAGGCCGTCAGGACGAGCGAGCATCCGAAGAGCGCGAAGGTCATGACGACCCCGGCCCACCAGGGAGCGCCGATCTGCTGTGAGGCGCTGCTGTGGTAGAACCACCCGAGCCCGAGGCGGGGGGCGGCCCAGTACGCGAAGACCAGGGTGCAGAGCACGACGGGAAGGGCCAGCAGCCGGACCTCGCGCCGCCGCACCATCTGGAAGTGCTCCGGCTTCAGCAGCAGACCCAGCACGAAGTACGGCAGGAACTGCAGCACGCGCTGGAGGTTGAGGTCGTCCCCGATGTTGGGGGTCACGCAGGCGAGTACGGCGATGCCGAGTGCCACCGGCAGGGGATGACGGAGCGACTGCCAGAGCGGGGTGGTCAGCCGCCAGACGAACAGGGCGATCAGGAACCAGGTCAGGTACCAGGGATCGAGCAGGCTGATGGACTGGCCGGGATCGTCGGCCCACCGTTTGAAGAGGGTATAAGCGGTTTCAAAGATCACATACGGTACGGCGACGCCCGTGATCAGGCGCTGGATCTTCTTGCGGCTCATGTCGAAGCCGCGTGAGAAGTAGCCGGAGATGATGATGAACGCCGGCATGTGGAAGCTGTAGACGACCATGTACAGCGCGCGGGTGGCGCGGCTGCCGTCCATCACGGGCTCCCACATGTGCGCCATCGCCACGAAGACGATCGCCAGGTACTTGGCGTTGTCGAAGAACGCGTCGCGCTGCTTCGGGGCGGGGGCGGGGGCGGGGACGGGGGTGGCGGTATTGCCGAGCGGGGCGGGCGTGGGGACTGCTTCGGCCCCGGACCGGGGGGTGGGGGTCGCGGCGGTCCGTGCAAGGGGTGTTTGGGGCTCCTGCTCCCGGGCCGGGGGGAGCGGGGCCCTCTGATATCCGTGCGGAGCGTGAAACATCTGAGGCACCCTAGCGCCGCCGGACGGATTCCGTAAAACCTCGTTCTCGGCTCTCTGCTATTCGTGTGAGTACCCCGTGGGTAGAGAAGTCGACATAGCCATGGGTCTTTATGGCGCAGCTCACATTTTCACCCCCGTATGGGGTAACTCATCACGATTAAATGGTGCATACCGTCAGCGGGTGACTCTGGTGATATGTCCCGTTCATTACGACTTTGTCGACCGTCGGCATGTGGTCGTCCGCGCAATTCGAATTTCCTGCGAACGAGATGTGTGGATAGCGAAACGATCATGCCTATTAACTCCGGCGCAGGGCACTCCAATTTGGCGGCGAGTATGTGCGCCGCCCGCGCCCCGGGGTGTGCGCCGGATCTCCCGGCGGCGCGAAGCGGTCACCAACGTTCCGTCACCCCGCAGCCACCAGTGGTGAGTTGGTGGCACGATGGTGTCTGCGGGAGTGTGCTGGGCCGTGCGCTGGGCCGTGCGCTCCCGGGCCGGCAAGGCGGACCGACCAAGGGTGTGATCAGTGTGGCCATTTCACTGTCAGTGGTGCTTCTGTTGGCGATCATCCTGGTGGTGTTGATCCGCGGGGGTTCGATCAAGGCGGGGCCGGCGGTGGTGGCCGTGCTCTTCGGCTTCTTCCTCGCGTCCACCGGCATGGCGCCGTCGATCAATCGTTTTCTGAATTCACTGGCGGACACCATCAACCGGATCAGCTTCTGAGGGAGCGGCCGTACGAAATGCCGTCGGCCCGACCGGTGACGTATCACCGAGCCGGGCCGGAAGCTGTGGAGCGGGCGACGGGAATCGAACCCGCGTAGCTAGTTTGGAAGACTAGGGCTCTACCATTGAGCTACGCCCGCACATACGCACCGCCGGTCACGTGACCGCGGCACGAAGAGCATCGTAGCGGGTTCCCGGCCGTCGGTGCACACCGGACCGGCCCCTGGTAAACCGGCGGCCGTACTGTCCGCGGGCATGTACCCTACGTGTCGCACCGACGGGGTGTGGCGCAGCTTGGTAGCGCGTCCGCTTTGGGAGCGGAAGGTCGTCGGTTCGAATCCGGCCACCCCGACCATCACCAGCATCATCAGCACCGCCATCGGCGTCACCAGAAGCGCGATCCCGTGCGATCCCGACCAAGATCGCATTGTGGGAGTCTTCCTGCTTGCCGTTACTATGCAAACTCGTGCCCGTGTGTCTGATGTGCCGGGCTCGATCGGCGAAGCCGCCACCCGCGCGGCCCAGCAGCACCCCAGAAGTCAGCCCCCAAGGAGACCGAACCGTGAAGAGCGCCGTGGAGACCCTGAACCCGACCCGGGTTCGGCTCAGCATTGAGGTGCCCTTCGAGGAGCTCAAGGACAGCCTCGACGCGGCGTACAAGAAGATCAACCAGCAGGTCACGGTGAAGGGCTTCCGTAAGGGCAAGATCCCGAACCGAGTCATCGACCAGCGGTTCGGCCGTGGTGCTGTGCTGGAGGAGGCCGTCAACGACGCCCTCCCGAAGTTCTACACCGAGGCTGTCAACGAGGGTGAACTGAATGTCCTCGGTCAGCCCGAGGTCGACATCACCGAGCTGAAGGACGGCGAACTGCTCTCCTTCACCGCCGAGGTCGACATCCGCCCGACGATCGAGATCCCGGACTACTCCGGCATCGAGGTCGAGGTCGACGCGGTCGAGGTCACCGACGAGGACGTCGACAAGGCCGTGGAGGAGCTGCGCGCGCGCTTCGCCTCCACGAACCCGGTCGAGCGCCCCGCCGCCGAGGGCGACGTCGTGACGATCGACCTCGAGGCCAAGGTCGACGGCGAGGTCCTTGAGGACGGCGTCGCCGAGGGTGTCTCGTACACCATCGGTTCCGGCGAGCTCCTCGAAGGCATCGACGAGGCCGTGACCGGCCTGGAGGCCGGTGGCGAGGCCACCTTCACCTCCTCGCTCAAGGGCGGCAGCGCCGAGGGCAAGGAGGCCGAGGTCACCGTCAAGGTCACCCAGGTCGCCGCCCGCGAGCTGCCCGAGCTGGACGACGACTTCGCGCAGATGGCCAGCGAGTTCGACACTCTTGACGAGCTCAAGGCCGACAGCCGCAAGCGCCTCGAGAACATGAAGCAGTACGAGCAGGCCACGCAGGCCCAGGAGCGCGTCCTGGAGAAGCTGCTGGAGCTGGTCGAGGTCCCGATCCCCGAGAAGCTGCTCGAGGACGAGATCAGGACCCGCAAGCACAACCTGGAGAACCACCAGCTCGCCCAGATGGGCCTGGACATCGAGAAGTACCTCGAGATCCAGGGCAAGACGGCCGAGGAGTTCGACGCCGAGCTGCGCGAGCAGGCGGTCAAGGGCATCAAGACGCAGTTCGTCCTGGACGAGCTCGTCAACAAGGAGAAGCTGAACGTCAACCAGGAGGAGCTCACCGAGCACCTCATGCGGCGCGCGCAGTCCTCCGGCATGAGCCCCGACCAGTTCGCCCAGGCCGTCGTCGAGGGTGGCCAGGTGCCGATGCTCGTCGGCGAGGTCGCCCGCGGCAAGGCGCTCGCTGTTGTCGTCGAGGCCGCCAAGGTCACCGACACCAACGGTGACGCTGTCGAGCTCGAGGACGAGGAAGACGAGGCGGCCGAGGCTGCTGAGGCTTCCGCCGAGTCCGAGACCAACGCTGACGACAAGGCTGACGACAAGGCCGGGGAGAAGACGACCGAGGCCTGAGCTTCGATCGTCGATCCGATCTGATCTGATCCGCGGGGACGGGCCCGGACGCATCACGCGTCCGGGCCCGTCGTCGTACGTCGGTGCGGGCCCCGTACCTTGCGCTCCCAGCGAACAGTTCGGGAAGCGGGATGGCGTTGTCCTACCTGCGCGTTAGGGTCCATGAAGAGGAGAGTGGGGAGTCCCCGCCCTCCAGTACGAAGACGCTGAGACGGCCGAAGCCGTCAGAGACGAGCAGGTGTAAACGTGACGAATCTGATGCCGTACGCCGCGGGTGAGCCGTCCTTCGGTGGAGGCCTCGGCGACCAGGTCTACAACCGGCTGCTCGGCGAGCGGATCATCTTCCTCGGCCAGCAGGTCGACGATGACATCGCCAACAAGATCACAGCGCAGTTGCTCCTCCTTGCCGCAGACCCGGACAAGGACATCTACCTTTACATCAACAGCCCCGGTGGCTCGGTGACGGCGGGCATGGCGGTCTACGACACCATGCAGTACATCCCGAACGACGTCGTCACCATCGGCATGGGTCTCGCGGCCTCCATGGGCCAGTTCCTGCTGACCGGCGGCGCGGCGGGCAAGCGCTTCGCGCTCCCCAACACCGACATCCTGATGCACCAGGGGTCGGCCGGCCTCGGCGGCACCGCCTCGGACATCAAGATCCAGGCGGAGCAGCTGCTGCGTACGAAGAAGCGCATGGCGGAGATCACCGCCCGGCACTCCGGCCAGACCGTCGAGACGATCATCCGTGACGGTGACCGCGACCGCTGGTACTCGGCGGAAGAGGCCGTGGAGTACGGCCTCATCGACGAGATCATCAGCTCCGCCTCGGGCGTTCCGGGCGGCGGCGGTACCGGGGCCTGATCCCCGCAGCCGAGCCTCCCCAGCCCACCGAACGCCACCAGGATGGTGAAAACCCACATGAACGACTTCTCCGCGAGCGGCCTTTACACCGGCCCGCAGGTGGACAACCGCTACATCGTGCCGCGCTTCGTCGAGCGCACCTCGCAGGGCGTGCGCGAGTACGACCCGTACGCGAAGCTCTTCGAGGAGCGCGTGATCTTCCTCGGCGTGCAGATCGACGACGCTTCCGCCAACGACGTCATGGCGCAGCTGCTGTGCCTGGAGTCGATGGACCCGGACCGCGACATCTCGATCTACATCAACAGCCCCGGCGGCTCGTTCACGGCCCTCACGGCCATCTACGACACGATGCAGTTCGTGAAGCCGGACATCCAGACGGTCTGCATGGGCCAGGCGGCCTCCGCCGCGGCCGTGCTGCTCGCCGCCGGTACGCCGGGCAAGCGCATGGCACTGCCCAACGCGCGTGTGCTGATCCACCAGCCGTCCTCGCAGACCGGCCGTGAGCAGCTCTCCGACCTGGAGATCGCGGCCCAGGAGATCCTCCGGATGCGTTCGCAGCTGGAGGAGATGCTCGCGAAGCACTCCACGACGCCGATCGAGAAGATCCGCGACGACATCGAGCGCGACAAGATCCTCACGGCCGAGGACTCCCTTGCGTACGGTCTGATCGACCAGATCGTGTCCACCCGCAAGAACGCCCCAGTGGGCGCCTGACGGGTGGCAGTCCGCCCCTTGGCACGGTCGGGCACATCAATGTGAACCGTGCCGAGGGGGGCCCGAACGGGGGGCCAGGCAAGGTACCGTCGGATATGAGGCACCAGGAGACGCTGAACGTGGCGTCTCCCAGGCGAAGGGGAAGCACCTCGTGGCACGCATCGGTGATGGCGGCGACCTGCTCAAGTGCTCGTTCTGTGGCAAGAGCCAGAAGCAGGTGAAGAAGCTCATCGCAGGTCCCGGTGTGTACATCTGCGACGAGTGCATCGACCTCTGCAACGAGATCATCGAGGAGGAGCTCGCAGAGACCTCCGAGGTGCGGTGGGAGGAACTCCCCAAGCCGCGGGAGATCTACGAATTCCTCGAGGGGTACGTAGTCGGCCAGGAGCCCGCCAAGAAGGCGCTCTCGGTGGCGGTCTACAACCACTACAAGCGCGTGCAGGCCGGCGAGAACGCGGGCAGCGGCTCGGGCCGTGACGACGCGATCGAACTCGCCAAGTCCAACATCCTCCTGCTGGGCCCCACCGGCTCAGGCAAGACGCTCCTCGCGCAGACCCTCGCCCGCATGCTGAACGTCCCGTTCGCGATCGCGGACGCGACGGCGCTGACGGAGGCCGGGTATGTCGGCGAGGACGTCGAGAACATCCTCCTGAAGCTGATCCAGGCGGCCGACTACGACGTCAAGAAGGCCGAGACCGGGATCATCTACATCGACGAGATCGACAAGGTCGCCCGCAAGAGCGAGAACCCGTCGATCACGCGCGACGTATCGGGCGAAGGCGTACAGCAGGCCCTCCTCAAGATCCTTGAGGGCACGACGGCGTCGGTCCCGCCGCAGGGCGGCCGGAAGCACCCGCACCAGGAGTTCATCCAGATCGACACGACGAACGTGCTCTTCATCGTGGGTGGCGCGTTCGCCGGCCTTGAGAAGATCATCGAGTCGCGTGCGGGCGCGAAAGGCATCGGCTTCGGCGCGACGATCCGCTCCAAGCGGGAGATCGAGGCGAGCGACCAGTTCCAGGAGGTCATGCCGGAGGACCTGGTGAAGTTCGGGATGATCCCCGAGTTCATCGGCCGCCTGCCCGTCCTCACCTCCGTCCACAACCTTGACCGCGAGGCGCTCCTCCAGATCCTGGTCGAGCCGCGCAACGCGCTGGTCAAGCAGTACGAGCGGCTCTTTGAACTCGACGGCGTGGAGCTGGAGTTCGAGCGCGAGGCGCTGGAAGCGATCGCGGACCAGGCGATCCTCCGCCAGACGGGCGCGCGCGGCCTGCGCGCGATCATGGAGGAGGTCCTGATGTCGGTGATGTACGAGGTCCCGTCCCGCAAGGACGTGGCCCGCGTCGTCATCACGCCGGACGTGGTCCGCAACAACGTCAACCCGACCCTGGTTCCGCGCGAGCCGAGGATCATCAAGAACGACGGCCGCCACGAGAAGTCCGCGTAGCGCTCACGCAGAGCGGCAGAAGGGGCGCCCGGCCAGTCCAACTGGCCGGGCGCCCCTTCGCGTTGTGCGTGCGGACTACTTGATCTCGACGCGCACTTCGTTGCGTACGTCGGCCGCTGTGGCCGCCGCCTCGGCGATCGTCTTGCCCTTTCCGAGGAGGGCGGACGCGTCGGCCTGGGTGGCGATGCCCACGGTGCTGTGGTCGGCCCAGATACACGTCGGCATGGTGAAGCCGGCGGCGCCGCCCGAGGCTGAGCCGCCGAGGCCGGACATCTTCACCATCCGGCACTTCATCACGCCGTCCTCGAACCCCTCGGGGGAGACCGTCTCCGGCTCGCCGATGAGCTCGACCTTCAGGCCCTGGGTGTTGCTCGACTCAGAACTCTCCTTCTGCTTCGCGAACATCGCGTCGAGGACGGCTTCCGGGTCCTCGATGTCGCCCCAGACGCCGCTGAAGTTCATCTGCTTGGCGGCGGCCCCCTCGCCGGACTTGTAGGCGGCGCCTTCCTGCTGGGGGTTGGAGATCCCCAGTGCTTCCATCTCCGCCGCGTCCTTGGCCGGCAGGCCACCGCTCGCACTGCTGCCGCCGGCGATGTTCTTCTTGTACTCGCCCAGCAACGTTTCCGGCGCCGCCAGCTTGTACTTCTTGCCGTCGTCGGCGACCAAGCCGCCGCCGCGCTGCGTCGCGAAGTACGCGCCGCCCGCGATCACGGCCAGCGCCACGACCACCACGCCCACGATCAGGCCCGTCTTCTTCTTCGGGGCCGGTGGGGGCATGGGGACCATGCCGCCGGGGTACTGGGGCTGCTGGCCGTACGGGGCCGGGTGCTGGGGCTGGCCGTACGGGGGCGGCTGCTGACCCTGCTGCGGGTAGCCGTAGCCCTGGGGCGGCGGGGCCTGCTGGGGGTAGCCGTAGCCGGGCTGGCCCTGCGGCGGCTGCTGGGGCTGACCGTACGGGTTCGGCGGGCCCTGCGGCGGCTGGCCGTAGGGGCCGGGCTGCTGGGGCTGGCCGTACGGGCCCGGCTGGTTGAAGCTCATGGACTGGGTTCCCCTCCAGATACTTATGCGTTACGAACATCCTGGCGGAACCACCGGCGTCCAAGGGCGGCGGGGGGCTCACCGTTACCAAGAATCCGGTTTCGGTACGGGGCTGTGACGCCCGTAAACTGAGCCCGTGACCGAGAACTCTCAGCAGCAGCCAGCAGCCCACGCCCCCGAACTGCCGACCCAGTACGCGCCGGCCGAGGTAGAGGGGAAGCTGTACGAGCGCTGGGTAGAACGCGGTTACTTCGAAGCCGACGAGAAGAGCGACAAAGAGCCGTACACCATCGTCATCCCGCCGCCGAACGTGACGGGATCGCTCCACCTCGGCCACGCCTTCGAGCACACGCTGATCGATGCCCTCGCCCGCCGCAAGCGCATGCAGGGGTACGAGACCCTGTGGCAGCCGGGCATGGACCACGCCGGCATCGCCACCCAGAACGTCGTCGAGCGCGAGCTGGCCAAGGAGGGCAAGTCCCGCCACGACCTTGGCCGCGAGGCGTTCGTCGAGCGCGTCTGGCAGTGGAAGTCCGAGTCCGGCGGCCAGATCTCCGGCCAGATGAAGCGCCTCGGTGACGGTGTCGCGTGGTCGCGCGAGCGCTTCACCATGGACGAGGGCCTGTCCAAGGCCGTCCAGACCATCTTCAAGAAGCTGTACGACGACGAGCTGATCTACCGCGCCGAGCGCATCATCAACTGGTGCCCCCGCTGCCTGACCGCCATCTCCGACATTGAGGTGGAGTACCAGGAGGACGAGGGCGAGCTCGTCTCCATCCGGTACGGCTCCGGGGACGCCTCGATCGTCGTCGCGACGACCCGCGCCGAGACGATGCTCGGCGACACCGCCGTCGCCGTCCACCCCGACGACGAGCGGTACGCCCACCTCGTCGGCACCGAGATCGAGCTGCCGCTCACCGGCCGCCGTATCCCGGTCGTCGCCGACGAGCACGTCGACCCCGAGTTCGGCACGGGCGTCGTCAAGGTGACGCCCGCCCATGACCCGAACGACTTCGAGATCGGCCAGCGCCACGGTCTGCCCAACCTGGCCGTGATGGACGAGCGCGCGGTCATCACCGCGCACGGCCCGTTCCAAGGGCTCGACCGCCTCGAGGCGCGCAGCGCCATCGTCGCCGCTCTGCGGGCCGACGGCCGGATCGTCGCCGAGAAGCGCCCGTACGTCCACTCCGTCGGCCACTGCTCCCGCTGCAAGACGACCATCGAGCCGCGCCTGTCCCTCCAGTGGTGGGTCAAGGTCGGCCCGCTGGCGAAGGAGGCCGGCGACGCGGTCCGCGACGGGCGGGTGAAGATTCACCCGAAGGAGATGGAGCCCCGCTACTTCGGCTGGGTCGACAACCTCCACGACTGGTGCATCTCGCGTCAGCTGTGGTGGGGCCACCGGATCCCCGTCTGGTACGGCCCGAACGGTGAGGTCGTCTGCGTCGGTCCCGACGAAGAGGCGCCGACCGGTGAGGGATGGCACCAGGACACGGACGTCCTGGACACCTGGTTCTCCTCCGGCCTGTGGCCGTTCTCCACGCTCGGCTGGCCCGAACAGACCCCGAGCCTCGAGAAGTTCTACCCGAACTCGGTTCTGGTCACCGGCTACGACATCCTCTTCTTCTGGGTCGCCCGGATGATGATGTTCGGCCTGTACGCGATGGACGGCACCCCGCCGTTCCACACCATCGCCCTGCACGGCATGGTCCGCGACCAGTTCGGCAAGAAGATGTCGAAGTCCTTCGGCAACGCGGTCAACCCGCTGGACTGGATGGACAAGTACGGCTCCGACGCGGTCCGTTTCACCCTCGCGCGCGGTGCCAACCCCGGCGTCGACGTCCCGATCGGTGAGGACTGGGTCCAGGGATCCCGCAACTTCGCCAACAAGATCTGGAACGCCACCCGCTTCGCGCTGATGAACGGCGCGACCGTCGAAGGTGAACTGCCGCCCGTCGAGCGGCAGTCGGCGACCGACCGGTGGATTCTGTCGCGGCTCAACGCCACGGTGGCCGAGGTCGACGCGTACTACGAGGACTACCAGTTCGCGAAGCTCTCGGACTCGCTCTTCCACTTCGCGTGGGACGAGGTCTTCGACTGGTACGTCGAGCTGTCCAAGACCACCTTCTTCGCGGGCGGCGAGCAGGCGAAGGTGTCCGCACGCGTCCTCGGCGAGGTCCTCGACGTGACGCTGCGCCTCCTCCACCCGGTCGTCCCCTTCGTCACCGAGACGCTGTGGACCACGCTCACCGGCAAGGAGTCGCTCGTCATCGCGGAGTGGCCCAAGGACTCGGGCTTCCGTGACGCCGAGGCCGAGAAGGAGATCGCGCTCGTCCAGCAGGTCGTCACCGAGGTCCGCCGCTTCAGCTCCGACCAGGGCCTTCAGGCAGGCCAGAAGGTCCCGGCCCGGCTGACCCTGGACGGGACGGCGCTGGCACCGCACGAGGCGGCCATCCGTCAGCTGCTGCGCCTCCAGCCGGCCGGCCCGGACTTCCACGCCACCGCGTCCCTGCCGGTCGCGGGCGCGAAGGTCGAGCTGGACCTGTCCGGCGCGATCGACATCGAGGCGGAGCGCAAGCGCCTGGCGAAGGACCTGGCGGCGGCCGAGAAGGAGAAGGCCCAGGCGCTCGGAAAGCTCGGCAACGAGGCGTTCCTGGCCAAGGCCCCGGACAACGTGGTCGACAAGATCCGCGGGCGGCTCGCCAAGGCCGAGGCGGACATCGAGCGGATCACCGCCCAGCTCGCGGCCCTGCCGGAGAAGTAGGACCGTACGGTACGACGAAGCTGAGGGCCCCCGCGCAGTTCGCGCGGGGGCCCTCAGCTTCGTAATCAGCCCGTACTAGTCCGCCAGGAACTCCTCCAGCAGGTCGAAATTCTCGACGCATTTGCCCGCTCCGAGGGCCACACAGTCAAGCGGGTCGTCCGCGACGAACACCGAGATCCCCACCCCGGCCGAGATCCGCAGATCCATCCCGGGCAGCAGTGCCCCGCCGCCTGTGAGCACGATTCCGTGCTCCATGACATCGTCGGCGAGTTCGGGCGGGCACTCCTCCAGCGTCGACTTCACCGCCGTGACGACGGCTTCCGCCGCGTCGTCGAGGGCCGCCCGCACTTCGGTCGCGGTCAGCTCGATGGCGTGCGGCAGCCCGCCGTGGATTTTCTCCCGCCCGCCGACGGCGAACGTACGGTTCTCCAGTTCCGGGTCCTCCGGCACCGGCCACGCCGAACCGATCGCCAGCTTCACCGCTTCGGCCGTCCGCTCACCGATCAGCAGCCCGTGCTCCTTGCGCACATGGTCGGCTATCGCGGCGTCCAGCCGGTCGCCGCCCACTCGCAACGACCACGCCGCGACGATCCCGCCCAGCGAGATCACGGCGACCTCGGTCGTGCCGCCACCGATGTCGACCACCATCGAGCCGTGCGCCTTCGACACCGGCAGCCCGGCGCCCATCGCCGCCGCCATCGGCTCGTCGATGAGATGCACCGTGCGGGCACCCACGCGTTCGGCCGCCTGGACGATCGCGCGCTGCTCGACCGGAGTAATACCGCTCGGTACGCACAGGACCATGCGGGGGCGTGGTTTGCGGCCGGGCACGGCCTTGCGGACGAAGTGCCGGATCATTTCCTCGGCGGCCGCGTAGTCGCTGATCACACCGCCCTTGAGCGGGCGGATCGCCGTGATCGACCCCGGCGTCCGGCCGATGGTGTTCCTGGCCTCGGTGCCGACCGCGAGGGCGGTGCCGGACCTGGCCTGCACTGCCACCACGGACGGCTCATTGAGGACGATGCCTTTGCCCCGGGCGTAGACGATCGTGTTCGCCGTACCCAGGTCTATACCGATGTCCTTGGCCGTGTCACCCATCTGGAGAACCCTCCGATCGTGGTTTCCCAGGCTGGCACGACATCGCCGGATCCGCCGCCGCAGAGCGTCCGAAGGCGTCCGAAGGGCAGGTGAGAGGCAGGTGAAGGGCGGCACGGAGGTCCTGGCGGGGCGCTGTCGGTGGTGCTCCGTAGACTGGTCCCGTGAGCCAGCTCCCCCCGCACGATGACAGCGACACCCCCGACGGCCCCGACGCCTTCGAAGAGATCGTCCAGGCCGAGACTGGCCGGGACCCCGACCTGGCGGTGATCGAGGCAGGCAGCCGTACGCTGCGCACCCAAGGCGCCCCGCAGCAGGGCGACGGCGTCGCCGGCCGCCCGCAGGACCCGGAGGTGGACAAGGCGCTGCGCGCGGTCGAGCAGGAGCTCCTTGGCCGCTGGCCGGAGACCAAGCTGGACCCGTCACTGGTCCGGATGGAAGCCCTGATGGACGTCCTGGGCGAGCCCCAGCGCGCGTACCCCTCGGTCCACATCACCGGCACCAACGGCAAGACCAGCACCGCCCGCATGATCGAGTCCCTGTTCGGCGCCTTCGAGCTGCGTACCGGGCGGTACACCAGCCCGCACGTGCAGTCGATCACCGAGCGCATCAGCCTCGACGGCGCCCCGATCGACCCCGAGCGCTTCATCGAGACGTACAAGGACATCCAGCCGTACGTCGAGATGACCGACGGCATGCAGGAGCACCGCCTGTCGTTCTTCGAGACGCTGACGGGCATGGCGTACGCCGCGTTCGCCGACGCGCCCGTCGATGTGGCGGTCGTCGAGGTCGGCATGGGCGGCAGCTGGGACGCGACGAACGTGATCGACGGGTCCGTCGCCGTCGTCACGCCGATCGACCTGGACCACACCGAGCGGCTCGGCGCCACGCCCGGCGAGATCGCCGTCGAAAAGGCCGGGATCATCAAGCAGGGCGCCACGGTCATCCTGGCGCAGCAGCCGGTCGACGCGGCCCAGGTCATGCTGAAGAAGGCCGTCGAGGTCGACGCCACGGTCGCCCGCGAGGGCATGGAGTTCGGCGTCGTCTCCCGCGAGATCGCGGTCGGCGGCCAGCTGATCACACTGCGCGGACTCGGCGGCGAGTACGAAGAGATCTTCCTGCCACTGCACGGCGCGCACCAGGCGCACAACGCGGCGGTGGCCCTGGCGGCCGTCGAGGCGTTCTTCGGCATCGGCGCGGAGCACACGCGCACGCTCGACAACGAAACGGTCCGCAAGGCCTTCGCCTCGGTCACCTCGCCCGGCCGCCTGGAGGTCGTACGCCGCAGCCCGACCGTCGTCCTGGACGCGGCGCACAACCCGGCGGGCGCGCGGGCGGCGGCGGAGGGCGTCACCGAGGCGTTCAGCTTCAGCCGCCTGATCGGGGTCGTCGGCACGAGCGCCGACAAGGATGTGCGGGGCGTCCTGGAAGCCTTCGAGCCGATCTTCGCCGAGGTCGTCGTCACCCGTAACTCCACGCACCGCGCGATGGACGTCGACGAGCTGGCGGCGATCGCCGTCGAGGTCTTCGGTGGCGACCGCGTCCAGGTCGAGCCGCGCCTGGACGACGCCCTGGAGGCGGCCATCACCCTGGCGGAGGCAGAGGGCGAGTTCGCGGGTGGTGGCGTCCTGGTGACCGGTTCCGTGATCACGGTCGGCGAGGCCCGGCTGCTCCTGGGGAGGGGCTGATACCTGTGCGTATGCTCTGCGCGTCCACTCTGATCAGCGAGTTCTTCGTGGTGGCCTTCGCCGGCCTGGTCGCGATGAAGTCCGACGACCTGTCGATGACCGCGGTCTGGACGGTCTGCGGCATCGCGATGCTGCTGTCCGTGCTGCTCTGCGGAATGCTCGGCCGGCCGGGTGGGGTGCAGCTCGGCTGGGTACTCCAGATCGGCATGATCGCCAGCGGCTTCGTGGTCCCGGCGATGTTCTTCCTCGGGGTGGTCTTCGCGGGCCTGTGGTGGGCTTCGATCCACTACGGCCGCAAGATCGACGAAGCGAAGGCGCGGTGGGCGGCGCAGGCGGAGGCGCAGGAGGCGGGGGCGCGGTAGCGCCGCTGTCCGTGCCGGGTGCGGCCCCTGCGGCGTGTCCTTGTAGCCTCTGGGCATTGCATCCGCTATGCCCGCAAGGAGCCGTACATGACTCAGCGCACTCTCGTCCTTCTCAAGCCGGACGCGGTCCGACGCGCACTCGTGGGTGAGATCATCAGCCGCATCGAGCGCAAGGCCGGCTGGAAGATCACCGCGCTGGAGATGCGCAGCCTTGACCACGAGACGCTGGAGCAGCACTACGGCGAGCACAAGGGCCGCCCCTTCTACGAGCCGCTGGTCGAGTTCATGTCCTCCGGTCCCGTCGTCGCTCTGGTCGTCGAGGGCGAGCGCGTCATCGAGGGTGTACGCCAGTTGGCGGGTCCGACTGACCCGATCGCGGCAGCGCCTGGCTCCATTCGTGGAGATTTCGGAAGCATCGTCCGGGAGAACCTCATCCACGCCTCGGACTCCGAGGGGTCCGCGGAGCGGGAACTGAAGCTTTTCTTCCCCGGGATTTCCTGACGTAGCGTCAGCCAAACAGAGGTCATGGCCTGGGGCGACCGAAGTAATTCGGCCGCCCCCCGGCATATGCGCGAAGATGCGGGGAACGCATCCCTCCGACACGACGTCACCATTACTGGGACGGGCACGTGTTCCACTCACAATGGCGAAGGACCCTCGCACTGCCCATCCGTGCGGGCAGCACTACGATGAAACCCTCCACGCCCGCACCACCCACTTCGCCGTCCTAAAAGCCAACCGCTCCACTTGGGAAGGCCCGACGCATCCTCATGGGGAACAAGGGGAACTCAATGTCGTTCATCGGCCGTGACATGGCTGTCGACCTCGGGACCGCCAACACGCTGGTGTACGTCAGGGGCAAAGGGATCGTGCTCAACGAGCCCTCCGTCGTCGCCATCAACACGAACACCGGCGGCATCCTCGCCGTTGGTTCCGAGGCCAAGAAGATGATCGGCCGGACGCCGGGCAACATCGTTGCCGTCCGGCCGCTGAAGGACGGCGTCATCGCCGACTTCGAGATCACGGAGCGGATGCTCCGCTACTTCATCCTGAAGATCCACAAGCGCCGCTACCTGGCCCGCCCCCGGGTCGTCGTCTGCGTGCCCTCCGGCATCACCGGAGTCGAGCGCCGCGCCGTCATCGAGGCATCCACCCAGGCCGGCGCCCGCCAGGTGCACATCATCGAAGAGCCCATGGCCGCGGCCATCGGCTCCGGCCTGCCCGTCCACGAGGCCACCGGCAACATGGTCGTGGACATCGGTGGCGGCACCACCGAGGTCGCCGTCATCTCGCTCGGAGGAATCGTCACAGCACAGTCGATCCGGGTCGCCGGCGACGAGCTGGACAGCTCGATCATCCAGCACATCAAGAAGGAGTACTCCCTCCTGCTCGGCGAGCGCACCGCCGAACAGATCAAGATCACGATCGGCTCGGCATTCGACCTGGAGAAGGACGAGCACACCGAGATCCGCGGCCGCGACCTCGTCTCCGGTCTGCCCAAGACCGTCGTCATCTCCGCCGCCGAGGTCCGCAAGGCCATCGAAGAGCCGGTCAACGCGATCGTCGACGCCGTGAAGACGACGCTCGACAAGTGCCCGCCCGAGCTCTCCGGTGACGTCATGGACCGCGGCATCGTCCTCACCGGCGGCGGCGCCCTGCTGCGCGGCCTCGACGAGCGCCTGCGCCGCGAGACCGGCATGCCGATCCACATCGCCGAGGACCCGCTCGACTCCGTCGCGCTCGGAGCGGGAAAGTGCGTCGAGGAGTTCGAGGCGCTCCAGCAGGTACTGGACGCCCAGCCCCGGCGATGAGCCGTTCCGATGAATCCGCCGTACGAGGCCTTCCCTCTCGTACGGCGGATCGTTGGTATAGAGACCTTGCTATAGAGACATAAGAATTCCGACAGGAAGGCACGGCCGCCGCACGTGAGGGACACACGAGAGAGCCGGCTGCTCCTGGTGCTGCTGATCGCCATCGCATTCGCACTGATCACGGTGGACATCCGTGGCGGCGAGGAGTCGCCGGTCGACGGTGCCAGGCAGGCCGCCGCCACCGTCTTCGGGCCGGTGGAGAAGGCGGTCGCCACAGCTGTCGACCCGATCGGCAACGCCGTCGGTGCCGTTCGGGACTCCGGTGAGCGGCACGACCGCCTCGCCGTCCTTGAGCGCGAGAACGCCGCACTCAAGCAGAAGCTCGGCAGCGACGACCGCAACCGCAGCGGCGTACGACAGCTCGACAAGATGCTCAAGAGAGCCGGCGCCGGCCAGTACGGCATCAAGGGCGCCGAAGTCATCGCGATAGGAGCGGCCCAGGGATTCTCCTGGACCGTCACCATCGACTCCGGCAGCAACGACGGCATCAAACGCGACATGACCGTACTCAACGGCGACGGACTCGTCGGCCGCGTCACCACCGTCGGCCCGGACACCGCGACCGTACTGCTCGCCAACGACCCGGACTTCACCGTCGGCACCCGCCTGGAGAAGACCGACGAACTCGGCTTCGCCACCGGCCAGGGCGACCGCCCGCTGCGCGTGCAGATGCTCAACGGCAAGGCCAAGGTCAGGGCGGGCGACCGGCTCGTCACCTTCGGCTCGCAGGCCGCCAAGCCGTTCGTGCCCGGCGTCCCCGTCGGCCAGGTCGTACGCGTCGACCCGTCCGGCGGCGACCTCACCCGCACCGTCTACGTCCGCCCGTATGTCGGCTTCACCAAGCTCGACATCGTCGGCGTCGTCGTCCAGGCCCCGCGCGAGGACCCCCGCGACATGGTCCTGCCGCCCAAGCCCGCACCCACCAAGCCCGTCCCCAGGGTCACCGTCACGGTCACCCCTTCGGCGCGCCCCGCCGACGGCACCGATCCCGCCGACGGCACCGAGTAGGAGCTGAACCTCATGCGCTTCAACCGGATGCTGCTCTCCACCACCCTGCTGATCGTCGCCCTGGTCGTCCAGGTCACCGTCCTCGCCAGGCTCCAACTTCCCGGCGCCGTACCGGACCTGATGCTCCTTACGGTCCTCGGTCTCGCCTTCGTGTACGGCAACACCAGCGGCGCCCTCATCGGTTTCGGCGCGGGCCTCCTCGCCGACCTCGCCCCGCCCGCCGACCACGCCGCCGGCCGCTACGCGCTCGTCCTGTGCGTCATCGGCTACCTCGCCGGACTCGCCAAGCCGGAGAACGGCCAGATCAAGTCCGCGACCGCCCCGATGGTCGCGGTCGTAGCCGCCGCCATCGGCTCCACCCTCCTTTACGCCGGAGTGGGCGCCCTGGTCGGCGACACCGCCGCCCGCCATGTGGGCATCGTGAACCTGCTGTTCACGTCCGCGCTGTACGACCTGCTGCTCGCCCCGTTCGTCGTCCCGGTCATCATGTGGCTGGCCAGACGCGCCGAGAACGATCCGCTCGCCGACAGCCAGAGCGGCAACAACGGCGCCGACGTGGCCAGCGGCTGGCTCGCCTCCGGCACCGGCCTGCGCGTCGGCAGCCAGCGCGGGGGACTGAAGGTCAAGGCCGCACGCTCGCGGGCGGCGCGCGCCGGACGTATCAAGGGGGTCAAGCGACTGTGACCAACATCCCCGAGACCGGGCGGACCCCCAGGGTCCAGATCCGGCTCATCATCATCCAAGTACTCGTCTTCTCCCTCCTGCTCACCCTCGGCGGCCGCCTCTGGTACCTCCAGATCCGCAACGGCGACGAGTACACCGCCGAAGCCGCCGGCAACGGCGTCCAGCAGGTCGTCCAGCCCGCCGTCCGCGGCTCGATCCTCGACGCGCGCGGCGTGCCGCTCGCCGACAACGAGACCCGCCTCGTCGTCTCCGCCAGCCGCACCGAGCTGCTGAAGATGAAGGACGACGGCAAGGCCGTACTGGCCCGCCTCGCCGGGGTACTCGGCATGAAGCCCGAAGAAGTCGCCGGCAAGGTCAGGCTCTGCGACTCCAAGACCCCCAAGCCCTGCTGGAACGGCTCGCCCTACCAGCCGATCCCCGTCACCGACGAGGCCACCACCAAGCAGGCCCTCCAGATCCGCGAGCGCGCCGAGGACTTCCCCGGCATCACCGCCGAGCCGACGGCCGTACGCCGCTACCCCGCGCGGGGCAAGGCGAAGACCTCCCAGGTCCTCGGCTACCTCTCGCCCGTCACCGACGAGGAGATCGAGAAGGCGAAGGACGGCCCGTCGCCGTACCTGCGCTCCGACATGGTCGGCCGCTCCGGGCTTGAGCGTACGTACGACAAGGAGCTGCGCGGCAAGGCAGGCGTCACCCGCTACGAGGTCGACAACCTCGGCCGCGTCATGGGTGAGGCGGAGAACGACCCGACGGTCCCCGGATCCAGCGTCGTCACCAGCCTCGACGCCAGGGTCCAGGCCGTCGCCGAGTACGAGCTCCACCAGGCGATGAAAACCGTCCGGAAAGAGACCGACAAGATCACCGGCCGCCCGTACGAGGCCGACGCCGGCGCCGTCGTCGTCATGGAGTCCAAGACCGGCCGCGTCGTCTCGATGGCCTCCCAGCCCGACTACGACCCCAACGCCTGGATCGGCGGCATCTCCGGCAAGGAGTACGCCCGGCTCACCGACAAGAAGTCCAACTACCCCCTGCTCAACCGGGCCATCCAGGGCCAGGCACCGGCCGGCTCCGTCTTCAAGGTGGTGTCGGCGAGCGCGGCCGTGCGGGCCGGCTACCCCTTCGACGGCCGCTACAACTGCAGCAGCTCCTACAGCATGGGCAACCGGAGCTTCGCGAACTTCGAGTCCAAGGGCCACGGCCCCATCTCGCTCGGCGACGCCCTCAAGTTCTCCTGCAACACCGTCTTCTACCGTCTCGGCCACGAGGAGTGGAAGCGTGACGGCGGAATAAAGCCGAAGAAGGGCGCCCACGACTGGTTCTACCGGACCGCCCACGACTTCGGATTCGGCGACGAGACCGGCATTGACCTGCCGAACGAGGTCAAGGGCCGCATCCCCGACCGCCAGTGGAAGCAGAACTTCTGGGAAGCCAACAAGGACTCCTGGTGCAAGCAGGGCAAGAAGGGCGGCAGCTACGTCGAGCAGATCGCCTACGAGAGCTGCCTCGAAGGCAACCAGCTGAAGGCCTTCGACAGCATCAACTTCGCCATCGGCCAGGGTGACGTCCTCATCACCCCCATCCAGCTGGCCACCGCCTACGCCGCCATCAGCAACGGCGGCACCCTCTACAACCCCACCATCGGCAAGGCCGTCATCAGCCCCGACGGCAAGCGGATCGAGGAGATCAAGCCCAAGGCCCACGGCAAGCTGCCGGTCGACGCCGAGACCATCAGCGACCTCGACAAGGGCCTGCGCTCCGTCGTCGAGCCCGGCGGCACCGCCGCCTGGCGGTTCGGCGGCTGGCCACAGGACAAGATCCCGATGCGGGCCAAGACCGGCACCGCCCAGGTCTACGGCAAGCAGACCACCTCGTGGTTCGCGACCTACACCGACGACTACACCATCGTCATGACGATCTCCCAGGGCGGTACGGGCTCCGGCGCCTCCGGCCCCGCCGTACGCAACATCTACGACGCCCTCTACGGCGTCAGCGACGACGGCGACATCAACCCGAAGAAGGCCCTGTTGCCCAAGCCGCAGAAGGACCTCCCGAAGATCGGCACGGACGGCTCCATCGACGCCCCGGAGATCCGGCCGTACGTACCCGAGAAGCCCAAGGACCCGGCTGCGGACAAGCAGATCGCGATCGGCAGGAGTGGCGACTGATGTCCGGCCCGCACGGTTTCTCCGTCCAGCGGTACGCCCCCGAGCGCGGCACCCTCGCCAAGCTCACCGCACGCGACTCCATGGTGCGCCGGCTCGACTGGCCGCTGCTCTGGGCGTCGCTCGCGCTGTCCGTCATCGGCGCGCTGCTCGTCTGGTCCGCGACCCGCACGCGCGACCAGCTCAACCAGGGCGACCCGGAGTACTTCCTCTGGCGCCATATCCTCAACACCGGCATCGGCCTCGTGCTGATGATCGGCACGATCTGGCTGGGACACCGCACCCTGCGCGGGGCGGTGCCGGTGCTGTACGGGCTGTCGGTGGTGCTAGTCCTGCTCGTCCTCACGCCCCTCGGCGCGACCATCAACGGCGCGCACGCCTGGATCGTGATCGGCGGCGGGTTCTCGCTCCAGCCCTCCGAGTTCACCAAGATCACGATCATTCTGATCATGGCCATGCTGCTCGCCGCCCGCGTCGACGCGGGCGACCAGGAACATCCCGACCACCGCACCGTGGTCAAGGCGCTGTGCCTCGCCGTCGTACCGATCGTCGTCATCATGCTGATGCCCGACCTCGGCTCGGTCATGGTCATAGCGGTGATCATCCTCGGGGTGCTGCTCACCTCCGGGGCCTCCAACCGCTGGGTCCTCGGCCTCATCGGCACGGGCGCCGTCGGCGCCGTCGTGGTCTGGCAGCTCGGTGTGCTCGACGAGTACCAGATCAACCGCTTCGCCGCGTTCGCCAACCCCGAACTCGACCCGGCGGGCGTCGGCTACAACACCAACCAGGCGCGCATCGCGATCGGCTCCGGCGGCCTGACCGGCACCGGCCTCTTCAAGGGCAGCCAGACCACGGGGCAGTTCGTACCGGAGCAGCAGACCGACTTCGTCTTCACCGTCGCGGGGGAGGAACTCGGCTTCCTGGGCGCAGCCCTGATCCTTCTCCTCCTCGGTGTGGTGCTGTGGCGCGCCTGCCGCATCGCCCGCGAGACGACCGAGCTGTACGGCACGATCGTCGCGGGCGGCATCATCGCCTGGTTCGCCTTCCAGTCCTTCGAGAACATCGGGATGACGCTCGGCATCATGCCGGTGGCGGGACTGCCGCTGCCGTTCGTGTCGTACGGCGGCTCGTCGATGTTCGCGGTGTGGGTCGCGATCGGACTGCTCCAGTCGATCAGAGTGCAGCGGCCCATAACGGCATAACCCCTGCCCATGATTCCGATTCGCGTCTAGATTCGATTCATGGCGGACACGAAGCGTGAGATCGAGCGGAAGTACGAGGCCGCAGCGGATGCCAGTGGCGAGACCCGGCTGCCCGACCTGACCAAGGTGGCCGGCGTCTCGTCCGTAGTGGACAAAGGCGTCGCGGAGCTCGACGCGGTCTACTACGACACGGACGATCTGCGGCTCGCCGCCGACTCCATCACCCTGCGCCGCCGCACGGGCGGCGACGACGCCGGCTGGCACCTCAAGCTCCCGGTCTCCCCGGACGTACGCGATGAGATCCGCGCCCCGCTGGCCGACGCCGTACCGGACGCACTGGCCGGGCTGATCCGCTCCCGCACGCGCGGCGACGTCGTCACCCCCGTCGTACGGCTCCTCTCCTCGCGCGACGTCCGCCACCTCCTCGACGCGCAGGGCCGGCTGCTCGCCGAGGTCAGCACCGACACCGTCACCGCCGAGCGGATCGGCGCGCACGGCTCCACGGCGCGCTGGACGGAGGTCGAGGTCGAGCTGGCCGACGGGGGCGACCCAGCCTTCCTCGACGCCGTCGAGAAGAGGCTCCGCAAGGCCGGTCTGCGCCCGGCCGCGTCGGCGTCCAAGCTGGCGAAGGCACTGTCGGAGACGGAGCCGCGTCGGACCTCGGAGAAGCCACCCGCTGCCCCCCGGACCGCCGGCGACCACGTCCTGGCGTACCTCCAGCACCAGTACGACGCGCTCGTCTCGTACGACCCGGCCGTGCGGCGGGACCTCCCCGACTCCGTACACCGCATGCGCGTCGCCACCCGCCGCATGCGCAGCGCCTTCCGCACCTACCGCAAGGTCCTGGACCGTACGGTCACCGACCCGATCGCCGAAGAACTCAAATGGCTGGCGGGCGAGCTCGGCGTCGACCGCGACCAGGAAGTCCTGGGCGCCCGCCTCCAGACCCGCATCGCCGCGCTGCCCCGGACGCTCGTGCTCGGCCCGGTCCGCAGCCGGCTGCGCATCTGGTCGGTGGCCCGCCAGCACGGCTCCCGCCGCAAGATCATCGCCGTACTCGACAGCGAACGTCACCTGGACCTCCTCACGGCGCTGGAGGCCCTGCTCGCCGAACCGCCGCTGCTCCCCGCCGCGTCAAAGCCCGCGGCGAAGGTCCTCCCCAAGGCGATCCGCAAGGACTACGCCCGCCTCGCCACCCGCATGGAGCGCGCCCTCACCCTGCCGCCCGGTAAGGACCGCGACCTCGCCATGCACAACGCCCGCAAGGCCGCCAAACGCACCCGCTACGCCGCCGAAGCGGCCAGACCTGCCTTGGGCAAGCCCGCCAAGCGCTTCGCGAAGAGGATGAAGGCGGTCCAGTCCCTCCTCGGAGACCACCAGGACAGCGTCATGGCCCGCGAGGCCCTGCGCGACCTGGCGGTCCAGTCCCACGCGGCGGGCGAGACGGCGTTCACCTGGGGCCTGCTGTACGGGCAGGAGGAGGCGGCGGCCGAGGCACGGGAGCGGGGGCTGCCGGCGGCGTGGAAGCGGGCGTCGAAGGCGAAATCGCGGGCGGATCTGGGCGGCTGAGGGCCGGGGTACGCTTGATGGTCACCCCTGCCAGCTCATGAGAGACACACGATGACTGTCGAGTCGGTCTTCCCACGCCTGGAAGCGCTTCTCCCGCATGTCCAGAAGCCGATCCAGTACGTCGGCGGCGAACTCAACTCCACCGTCAAGGACTGGGACGCAACGGACGTCCGGTGGGCGCTCATGTACCCCGACGCGTACGAGGTCGGGCTGCCCAACCAGGGCGTCATGATCCTTTACGAGGTACTGAACGAGCGCGAGGGGGTCCTGGCCGAGCGCACCTACAGCGTGTGGCCGGACCTCGAAGCGCTCATGCGCGAGCACAATGTCCCGCAGTTCACGGTGGACGCACACCGCCCGGTCAAGGCCTTCGACGTCTTCGGGCTCAGCTTCTCCACCGAGCTCGGCTACACCAACATGCTCACCGCCCTGGACCTCGCGGGCATCCCCCTGGAGTCCAAGGACCGTACGCTCGACGACCCGATCGTCCTCGCGGGCGGGCACGCCGCGTTCAACCCCGAGCCGATCGCGGACTTCATCGACTGCGCGGTGATCGGTGACGGCGAGCAGGCCGTCCTGGAGATCACCGAGATCGTCCGCGCCTGGAAGGCGGAGGGGCGTCCGGGTGGCCGCGACGAGGTGCTGTTCCGGCTGAGCAAGACGGGCGGCGTCTACGTCCCGCGCTTCTACGACGTCGAGTACCTGCCCGACGGGCGTATCGGCCGCGTCGTACCGAACCGCTCCGGCGTGCCGTGGCGGGTCAGCAAGCACACCGTCATGGACCTCGACGAGTGGCCCTACCCCAAGCAGCCCCTCGTTCCCCTCGCCGAGACCGTCCACGAGCGGATGTCCGTCGAGATCTTCCGCGGCTGCACCCGCGGCTGCCGTTTCTGCCAGGCCGGCATGATCACGCGCCCCGTGCGGGAGCGAAGCATCACCGGCATCGGCGACATGGTGGAGAAGGGCCTCAAGGCGACCGGCTTTGAAGAGGTCGGCCTGCTCTCGCTCTCCTCCGCGGACCACTCCGAGATCGCCGACGTGGCGAAGGGCCTGGCCGACCGCTACGAGGAAGACAAGATCGGCCTGTCGCTCCCGTCGACCCGCGTGGACGCGTTCAACATCGACCTCGCCAACGAGCTGACCAGGAACGGGCGCCGGTCCGGCCTGACCTTCGCTCCCGAGGGCGGTTCGGAGCGTATCCGCAAGGTCATCAACAAGATGGTCTCGGAAGAGGACCTCATCCGGACGGTCTCGACGGCGTACGGCAACGGCTGGCGCCAGGTGAAGCTGTACTTCATGTGCGGCCTGCCCACCGAGACCGACGAGGACGTGCTCCAGATCGGTGACATGGCCGTCAAGGTCATCGCCGAGGGACGCAAGGTGTCCGGCCAGAACGACATCCGCTGCACGGTGTCGATCGGCGGCTTCGTGCCCAAGCCGCACACCCCCTTCCAGTGGGCCCCGCAGCTCTCCGCCGAGGAGACGGACGCCCGCCTGGAGAAGCTGCGCGACAAGATCCGCGGCGACAAGAAGTACGGCCGTTCCATCGGCTTCCGCTACCACGACGGCAAGCCCGGCATCGTCGAGGGCCTGCTCTCGCGCGGCGACCGGCGCATCGGATCCGTCATCCGCGCGGTCTACGAGGGCGGCGGCCGCTTCGACGGCTGGCGCGAGTACTTCAGTTACGACCGCTGGATGACCGCCGCCGCGAAGACGCTGCCGGACTTCGGCGTGGACGTCGACTGGTACACCACGCGTGAGCGTACGTACGAGGAGGTCCTGCCCTGGGACCACCTGGACTCCGGTCTCGACAAGGACTGGCTCTGGGAGGACTGGCAGGACTCGCTCGACGAGACGGAGGTCGAGGACTGCCGCTGGACCCCGTGCTTCGATTGCGGCGTGTGTCCCGCGATGCAGACCGAGATCCAAGTCGGTCCGACGGGCAAGAAGCTTCTGCCTCTGACCGTCAAGTAGGAGCGACTTCGAGAACACGCGCGATCGGCCCTCAACCCGGTGCCCAAACCGAGTTGAGGGCCGAGCCGTTCCCTGACGAGGGCAGCGCCTACGTGCTCCAAAGGGTGTGGTGAGCCTGCCGCAGGAGTTCGTGCATGTCGGTGATCCCGACGCTGGTTGTTCGGGAGCGGTTGGCTTTGAAGTCGTCTTCCTTGATCACGAGCCGGTCGCCCATGTCTTGGGGGATCAGTAGCGTGAGGTGAACCTTGGGCGCACGGACCTTCGGAAGCTTTGTCCGCGTCACCTGACACTTGACGCCGACCCTGCGCAGGTCGCCGGCCATCGCTTCCATGCCGCCCGAGTTCCATCGTTCACGGAACGTCCTGCTGTTGTCGACGGTCACCCAACGGTCCTCATTGGTGCATGTCCCCGCACCTTTCGCGTACTTCCGCGTCTGTACGGGAAAGTCGCCGAGGAGGGACAGCACGTCCGTCACCAGCTCGTTGTAGACCACCTGCGGATTCGGTGCGCCCAAGCCGCCCGATGGGCACTTCTGGCAACGCAAGTACTCGTACGCCCTGCCGTTGGTCACCGTCTTGTGCACGGCCATGCTCGTGCCGCAGTCCACACACACCAGGACCTTGATGAAGACGGACGCCTCTCCCGAAGCGCGCTGACGCCAGCTGCCATTCGTTCGCCGGTTGACAGCTGCTTGGAGGGTTTCGAACTCCACCTCAGTGAAGATGGGGTCCGGGTCCGCGACCCTGATGGGCCGGCCGTCCTTGCCGAGGACGAGCTTCGAGCATCGACGAGAGCCGCTCTCTTTGTCCTCTTCCACCCTGTAGCCCATGAGTGCCGGATTCCGGAGCCTGCGGAGCAGGGTCGTGGTCGTCAGCCCCGGCCCGCAAAGTCCAGACCTGATGAGGATCTTGACCATGTAAGTGGCCGATACTCCGCCCCCTCTTCTGAGAGCCGCCTTGCGGCACCAGAGGAGCGCCTTGCGGGCATTGGGATCGAAGACCAGTACGGTCCTGCCGCCCTCGCCTGCATCGGTCTTGTAGCCGTACGTCGGCTTGCCCACCAGCCACCCGGACTGGGTCTTGGTGTAGTCCCAGAGGCTTGATACTCGAGTACTGGTATTGATGGCCTCGATCTCGGCGACTCCGCCGATGATGGAGACCATCACCTTTCCGGCCGTCGTGGTCAGGTCGATCGCGTCGTGCTTCGAGACGAGGTTCTTCCCGTACTTGAGGCACCAATCGATCATCGTGCTCAGGTCTGTGAGCCGACGAACGAAGCGGTCGAGCTTCCAGAACATCAGCACGTCGAATTCTGGCGCACGGTGGTTGAGCCAGTTCCCGAGCTGCTTGCGCTTCCACGGGGGGACTTTGGTGGCGGAGACGTTGAGATCACTTGCGATGCCGACGATCCGGCAGCCCATTTCCCCCGCCTTGATGCGGAGGTCCAGCTCCTGGCGTACGGGGGAGGTTGTGCCGTCGGTGAGCACCGAGAGACGTACGGAGAGCAATGCCCGGGGAGCGTCCTCCGGCAGCAGAACTTCGGCTCTCTGCAACTCCTCAAGGAGAGCCAGGTCTGCCTCGGTCCACTCCGTGCCTACCTCGTACTGCTGCCGTGCCTCCGCCGTGGCGGTGCGCGACTTACGTTTCCCCATGTGACGGACGGTAGCCGTCAATATGCACACATGTCCATCTGGTCATATGTGGTCACGTGAATGCAGATTCGTTCTCCAAGGGTGATCGGTCTTTGTACGTGCCGGGCACAGTGGCGCGATGCCGCGCCTCACGCCTCACGCCCCAACTGCGGTAAATGCGCAGGCACATCGGTTGCGGGGTCCGGCCCGGTGCGAAGGTGTGCTCAGATTCTGGATCCGGATGGCCAGCTGACGCGTCTTTGCGGGTATGGACTTTGAGAAGCGGCCCCAGCCGCAGGCGGAAGGCTGTCTGACTGCCGTCATCAGGATCCCGGTGCGCATCGTCGTGCTGGTTCTGGTCGTCCCGGTGCGGATGGTGTGGGACTTGCTCACGGTCTGCGGGAAGGCGGTCGGCCGTGCGCTCGGTGCGGTGTTCCAAGTGCTGGTCGTGACACCGGTGGTGTGGCTGTACCGGAACGTCCTCGTTCCGGTGGCCAAGGCGTTGGGGTTCGTCGCGCACGCTGTGCTCGTCATGCCGTGGGTACTGCTGTGGAAGTACGTCGTGGTGCCGGTCGTCCGGTACGGGCTCGTCGTGCCGGCGGTGTGGCTGTACCGCCAGGTGCTGACCCCGGTCGGGCACGGACTGGCCTGGCTCGGGCGCACGGTGGGGCATGCGATCGCGGCCGCCGTGCGTGCGGTGGGTGTGGCAGTGGCCTGGGTGGTCCGGACGTTCGTTGTGGTGCCACTGGTGTGGCTGTACGCGTACGTCCTCACGCCGGTCGGGCGCGGGCTCGGCTGGCTGGGCAACGCGTTGTGGGAGTTCGTGCTTGCTCCGGTGGGGCGGGGTATCGCGTGGCTGGTCGCCGGACTCGGGTGCGGGCTCGCCTGGGTGGGCAAGGCGGTGTTCGTCTGGCCGTGGGTCGCGTTGTGGGGGTACGTGCTTGCTCCGGTGGGGCGGGGCGTCGTGTGGCTGGCCGGCGGGCTCTGGCGCGGGGTGGTCTGGGGTGTCATGGCCGTTCTGGTGACGCCCGTCACTTGGCTTTGGCGCGCGGTGCTGGTGCCCGTGGGAGTGGAGGTCGCCGCCGCGTTCGGACACGCGTGGCGCATCGCCGGGTACATCTCCCGCGCCGTCGGGCGCGCGCTGAAGTGGCTCGGGTGGAATCTGGTGGGGCGGCCGGTGCGCTGGGTGTGGCTCGGCGTGTGTACGCCGGTGGGGCACTGGGTGCGTGACAGCGTCTGGGCGCCGGTGAAGCGTGCGGGCCTCGAAGCGGGCCGGGCGGCGCGCGGGGCGCTGCGGAGCGCCCGGGAAACGGTGCGCCAGGCGCGCCGCGACGCGTGGCGCGCGCTGGTCGGGGGGCCTGCGGACACCTGGCCGCCGGAGCGCGAGGCGGTGCGTCGGGGCGGGGCCGTCGAGTGGGGCGCGGGGCCGGGCGCGGGCGAACGCGCGGGTCAGGCGGTGGTCGGCCATGCCCCTGTCGTGGAGCACTCGCTCCACGCCCCCGGAGTGTGGCCGGGCCCGGCCAGCGAGGCCGGGGAAACCGGCGGGGGCCGCTGCGCGTACTCTGGGTAGTAAGACGACTGCCCCCAGCGCGGCACCCGCATCGTCCGAGATCTCCTTGCTTGGAGGAAAGACAGTAAACAAGCAGGGGTGAGCCGGCCGGCGGGACGACGCGAGGGGACGCCCCCACGCCGGAGGGTGACGCGCGGACAGCGCGTCGCCCCGCACGAGGAGAAGAACCACTGGGCAAGCGACAGCCCGAAGGCCCGCCGCCCGCTCCGGCGGTGCAGCGCATCCGACTGCGCTACACCAAGCGAGGCCGCCTCCGGTTCACCAGCCACCGCGACTTCCAGCGCGCCTTCGAGCGGGCGCTGCGACGCGCCGACGTACCCATGGCGTACTCGGCGGGTTTCACCCCGCACCCGAAGGTCTCGTACGCCAATGCCGCACCCACCGGCACGGGCAGTGAGGCCGAGTACCTGGAGATCGCACTGACCGCCACGCGCGACCCCGGTGAGCTGCGCGAGCTGCTCAACGAGTCGCTGCCGGACGGGCTCGACATCACGGACGCGGTCGAAGCGCGTACGTCGGGTCTCGCCGACCGGCTGCAGGCCTCCGTATGGGAGATGCGGCTCGACGGCGTTACGCCGGAAGAGGCGGAGAAGGCCGTCAGGGCCTTCCTCGCCGCCGAGAGTGTCGAGGTTCAGCGCCGGACCAAGAACGGCATGCGGTCCTTCGACGCACGCAGCGCCGTCGCTGATCTGCAGGCCGTCCGTCCCTCGTCCGATAGGCCGGAGGACAAGCCCTGTGCGATACTGCGGCTGGTTGTTCGGCATTTGACACCCGCCGTACGACCCGACGACGTCCTGTCCGGTCTCCGAGCTGTGGCCGACCTGGCGCCGCCGGTCCCCGCAGCGGTGACCAGGCTGGCGCAGGGGCTCTTCGACGAGGAGTCCGGCACGGTGACCGACCCGCTCGCGCCCGACCGCGAGGCAGTCACGGCCGCCACACCCACGGCCGCCGGACTGACCGCCGCGAAGGCGCCGGAAGGTGCAGGTTCCGCGTAGGGCGGTCGTTGTAGCGCAGCCCTGGTACTCGGGAGCCACCTGGGTCGGGCAGCGCACTGACCACGAAGACTTTCGCCAGGCCGTACGCATACCGCGTACGGAACCGGCGAGCTAGACAACAGCTCCCGTGCGGCGCCCGCGCCCCGGACGGCGGTACCGCGCTCATCGCGCGGACCGGACCGGACCGGAATCAGGTGTGGCGCCCGGGAGCGTGACGGGAGAACCGCCCGCATGCTTGAGCCGATCGATTCCACCGAGCCCTCGGAAGGAACCGCGCGTAACGCGCGGACCGCCGGGGAGACCGACAACAACCATTCGCCCAGCGACACGCTGCCGCCGCGCCGTCGGCGCCGCGCGGCTTCGCGTCCTGCCGGACCTCCGTCCGGTGACGCGAAGGCCGTAGTGACCGCCGAGACTGTAGAGGCCGCGGCTCCGGCCATACCGGCCGGAGAGGGTGCCGCCGTGAGCGAGCCCGCAGAGAACACCCAGCCCGCACAGAGTGCGGAGAGCGCAGAGGCCGCGCCGCCGGCCCGTGCGCGTCGTCGTGCCACCCGTAAGGCGACCGCGCCCGCCGGCGCGCCGAAGGCCGCCGAGGTCGAGGCCGAGCCCATGGCCCCCGCGGCTGCCGCCGAGGAGCCCGCCGCGGACGAGGCCGCTCCGCCGGCCCGTACGCGTCGTCGTGCCACGCGCAAGGCGACGGCTCCGGCCGGTGCGCCGAAGCCCGAGCAGAGCGAAGAGACGGCCCCCGAGCCCGAGGCCGAGCCCGCCGCTGCGGCCGAGGTCGTGGAGGAGGCCGCTGCGCCGGCCCGTGCGCGTCGTCGTGCCACCCGTAAGGCGACCGCGCCCGCCGGTGCGCCGAAGCCCGCCGAGGCCGAGCCTGAGACCGAGGTCGAGGCCGTGCCCGCGGCCGAGGTGACCGAGGCTCCCGCCGCCGTGGAGGCCCCTGCGGCCCCCGAGGCCCCCGCCGCCGACGAGGCTGCCGAAGAGGCGCCGCGTGGGCGTGGCCGTCGTCGCGCGACCCGTAAGGCGACCGCGCCCGCCGGTGCGCCGAAGCCCGCGGAAGCCGAGGCCGAGGCCCAGGCCGAGGCCGAGCCCGTAGAGGCGCCTGCCGCCGCCGAGCCCGCCGCCCCGGCGGAGCCCGTGGCCGCGCAGGCCGAAGAGGCTCCCCGTGGCCGTACGCCGCGTCGTCGCGGTGGTCGTAAGGCCGCCGACGAGGCCGCTGCCGCCGAGTCCGCCGCGCCGAAGCCCGCAGCCGAGGAGCCGGCGCGTTCGCGCCGCCGTGCCGCGCGCCCCGCCGTGGCCGTGTTCCAGGCCCCGGTCTTCACCGAGCCGATGTTCCAGACCCCCGAGACGGCCGCGGCTGCCGCTGCCGCGCGGGTGTCGGAGCCGGACTACATCGAGGACGTGGAAGAGGAGGAGGAGGCGGCGGAGGAGATCGTCACCATCGAGGCCCCTCCCGCGCCGCAGCCGCGTGAGCGCGGCCGCCGTCGCCGTCGCCGCGGCGAGCCTGCCGCGGAAGAGCGCGACGAGCGTGAAGAGCGTACCGAGCGGCCCGCCCGTGCGGAGCGCCCCGAGCGTGTCGTCGAGACCGCGCCGGAGCCTGAGGAGCCCGCAGAGGCCCTTGAGGAAGAGCGCGAAGAAGAGGCACACGACGAGTCGGACGAGGCCGAGGACCGCAGGGCGCGCCGCCGTCGCCGCGGTGGCCGTCGCCGCCGTCGTGGCGAGCTCGCCGACGCGGAGGAGGCCGAGGAGGAGCCGTACACCTCCGAGGAGGCTGCCGCCGCCGAGCGCGCCGAGGAAGAGGAAGAGCGCGCCGAGGAGGAGGAAGACGAGTCGGCCGCGGGTTCCGCGTCCAGCCGTCGCCGCCGTCGCCGTCGCCGTCGCAGCGGTGACACGGGCCCGGAGGCGGCCGAGAACGCCGTCGACGACCCGGAGCGTACGGTCGTCAAGGTCCGCGAGCCGCGCAAGAAGGAAGCGGCGGAGCGCGAGCTCGGCACCGGCTTCGACGAGGTCCAGTCCATCAAGGGTTCGACCCGTATGGAGGCGAAGAAGCAGCGCCGCCGCGAGGGTCGTGAGCAGGGCCGCCGTCGCGTCCCGATCATCACCGAGGCCGAGTTCCTGGCGCGCCGCGAGGCCGTCGAGCGCGTGATGGTCGTACGCCAGAACGGTGACCGCACCCAGATCGGCGTGCTCGAGGACAACATCCTCGTCGAGCACTACGTGAACAAGGAGCAGGCGACCTCGTACGTCGGCAACGTCTACCTGGGCAAGGTCCAGAACGTACTGCCGTCGATGGAGGCGGCCTTCGTCGACATCGGCAAGGGCCGCAACGCCGTCCTGTATGCCGGTGAGGTGAACTTCGACGCGCTGGGCATGGGCCACGGCCCCCGCCGCATCGAGTCCGCGCTCAAGTCCGGCCAGTCGGTCCTCGTGCAGGTCACGAAGGACCCGATCGGCCACAAGGGCGCCCGCCTGACCAGCCAGGTATCGCTGCCCGGCCGCTACCTGGTGTACGTGCCCGAGGGCTCGATGACCGGGATCAGCCGCAAGCTGCCCGACACCGAGCGCGCGCGTCTGAAGACCATCCTCAAGAAGATCGTTCCCGAGGACGCGGGCGTCATCGTGCGCACCGCCGCCGAGGGCGCGAGCGAGGACGAGCTGCGCCGCGACGTCGAGCGTCTGCAGCAGCAGTGGGAAGACATCCAGAAGAAGTCGAAGAGCACCGGCGCGACCAGCGGTCCGACGCTCCTGTACGGCGAGCCGGACATGACCGTCCGCGTCGTGCGCGACATCTTCAACGAGGACTTCTCGAAGGTCATCGTCAGTGGTGACCAGGCGTGGGAGACCATCCACGGTTACGTCAACCACGTCGCCCCGGACCTGACGGACCGGCTGTCGCGCTGGACGTCGGAGGTCGACGTCTTCGCGACGTACCGGATCGACGAGCAGCTGATGAAGGCGCTTGACCGCAAGGTCTACCTGCCGAGCGGCGGTTCGCTGGTCATCGACAAGACCGAGGCGATGATCGTCGTCGACGTCAACACCGGCAAGTTCACCGGTCAGGGCGGCAACCTCGAAGAGACCGTCACCAGGAACAACTTGGAGGCGGCCGAGGAGATCGTGCGTCAGCTGCGGCTGCGCGACCTGGGCGGCATCGTCGTCATCGACTTCATCGACATGGTCCTGGAGTCGAACCGCGATCTGGTGCTGCGGCGTCTGCTGGAGTGCCTGGGACGCGACCGTACGAAGCACCAGGTCGCCGAGGTCACCTCGCTGGGCCTGGTCCAGATGACGCGCAAGCGGGTGGGCCAGGGTCTGCTGGAGTCCTTCTCCGAGACCTGCGTGCAGTGCAACGGCCGTGGCGTGATCGTGCACATGGAGCAGCCGACGGTTGTCGGTGGCGGCGGCAAGCGTGCCAAGAAGCGCGGCCGTGGTGCGGAGGCCGAGCACGTGGAGCCGGCCGAGGCCGAGGAGATCGAGGTCGAGGAGATCGAGACCGAGGCTGAGCTCGCCGCCGAGGTGGCTGAGCCGATGGCGCTCGCCGGGCCCCCCGCGGCGGAGCCGCTGTCGGATGCTTTCGTTTCGGACGAGGAGCTCTACAGCAGCCGGGCGGAGGCCGAGGCGGCTGCGGGCGGCCGTGGCCGTTCGCGTCGTCGCGCGTCGCGCAAGGCGACGGCTCCGGCCGGTGCGCCGAAGGCGGCCGCCGAGCCGGTGTACGCCGAGGAGCCGGCGGTCGTGGCCGAGCCCGAGCCCGAGCCGGAGCCTGTGGTCGAGCCCGCGCCCGAGCCCGTGGTGCAGGAGGCCGCTCCGGCCCGTACGCGCCGTCGTGCGACGCGTAAGGCGACGGCTCCGGCCGGTGCGCCGAAGGCCGCTGACATCGCGGCCGACGAGGCGGTCCAGGTCGTCGCTCCGGCCCCCGTGGCCGAGGAGCCGAAGGCCGAGGAGCCGGTCGAGGAGCCGGCGGTGGAGGAGCCCGCAGCGGCGGCTCCGCCGCGTGCGCGCCGTCGTGCGACCCGCAAGGCCACCGCGCCCGCGGGATCGCCCAAGGGCGCCGAAGAGGCGGCCGTACTGGTCGTCGAGGCACCGGCGGCGGACAAGGGCGTAGCGGCAGAGGCCGGTGCCGAAGCCGGTGCCGAAGCCGAGGTCGCGGCTCCGGCCAAGAAGGCGGCGCGTAAGACCGCCGCCAAGAAGGCCCCCGCGAAGAAGGCGGCGCCCGCCAAGAAGGCGGCGGCCAAGAAGACGACCGCCAAGAAGACGACGGCCAAGAAGACGTCGGCTTCGAAGAAGACCTCGGCCGCTGACCAGCAGTCGCAGTCGGCGGTCTCCGCTCCCACCGAGGACTGACCGCCAGGTCGTACGACACCAGGTCGTACGGCATGACGCTTGAGGGCCGCTCCCCATCACGGGGGGCGGCCCTCGGGCGTACTACGGCGCGATGGTTAGCGCTTCAGGCGTTGCGCCATGGCCTTGCCCACCCGCACACGGTCGATCCGCAGGGTGAACTGCTCACCGTCGGCCGTCGGCCTCGCGTACCAGGGCAGCCCGAAGTGTCTCCACCGGCAGGCTTCCATGTCCCGCCGCGCGGGCACGGGCGCGAGCCAGGCGGCACCGCCCGCCCCCGCCAGCGTCAGGGCCGCCGTCCAGGTGCCGGCGCCGAGGCCGGAGACGGGGACGTACGCGGTGAATCCCTTGGCCCCGCGGCCGGTCACGGCGAAGTCGACGAATGCGCCGTCCTCGCTGCTCAGCCGTACGCTCAGCGCGCCGAGCGGCAGCGTGGCCAGCTTCCACGAGCCGGTGATCTCCAGAGTCGCCGTATCGGTCTTCGACCAGGCGAGACCGTCGATACGGAGCTTCTCCGCGACGCGGTGCTTGTTCTCGCCGACATCGACGGTGAGGTTGCTGTACGGCTTGGTGAAGTAGAGGGCGACAGCCATGGTGTCGTCGCCCTGACCCACCACATGCGTGGCCGGCTTGGCGTCGACCTGGGGCAGACGCTTGTTGCCGAAGCGGATCTCGCGGGTGACGCCGTCGGTGTCGAGTGCGACGAAGACGTCCCACAGGCCGCGCGGCAGCCGCCCGCAGTCGGCGACGGAGAGCAGGTCGGCGGTCACGGAGAAGCCGGCGTCGGCGTAGGTGTACGCCCCGCCGTCCTCGTCCGCGCCGAGCCCGGCCGTCGTCACCGGCTCCGCCGGCACGCGGTGCTCGGCCGTGCTGTCCCGCTCGCGCAGTACCAGCTCGACGCCGGTGCGCTCGCCGGGGACGCGCCGCAGGTAGGCGTGGCCGGTCAGCGTCAGCCGGGTGCCGTCGAGCGATACGGAGTCGAGCCGGTGGCGCGCCTGGAGCTCGCGGGTGATGTCGAAACAGGCGTCGGGGATGCCGAGACCGGTGTCGCGGAAGAACGGCAGACGTGCGTACGCCCTGCCGTCCTCCACCAGGACATCGGGGGAGGTACCGGCGCTCTTGTGGGCCTGCTCGGCGCGCTCCAGCTCCAGTAGTTCCGTGAGCTTGCCGCGCAGGATCAGCTCGCAGCGCAGCCGGGTGATGGCGTTGACGCGGGTCTTGAGCGACTCGGGGTACGAGCCCGACAGCATGTCGCGCAGTTCGCCGAGGTTGTTCTCCTGGACCGCGCGATCGGTCTCCCGCTCCATTTGAGCAACGGCGTGGTGCATGTCGATCGTCAGGTGACGGTGCATGAGTGCGTCGCGGTCGGGTCCCGCGGCGACGTTCTCCTCGACCAGGTCGACCATCATCCGCAGAACTCGGATGCGCTGCCCGGCGCCGCGCGTGGTGACGGTGATGTTCTGGCCGTCGTCCCGCTTGACGATGAAGAGACAGTCGTAGTCGGCGACGACCGAGATGCCGTCGGCGTGCAGATAGGCGAGGGCGGTGAAGGGCTGGTCCTCGCACACTTTGTAGCCGGTGGGGAAGCGCAGTCCGTGACGCTCGATGAGGTCCCGGCGAAACAGCTTGAGCGGGTTGAGCGCCCAGTACACCCGCGAGCTGAAGACGTCGGTGCGTGGCTGATTCCGTACGAACATCGAGGCGGGCGCGGAGCGTCCGTTGACGCCGACCATCTTGCCGAGCACCACATCGGTCTTGTTCGTCTCGGCGGCCGCGATCATCCGCTCAAGCGTCTCTTCGCCGAGGTAGTCGTCGGCGTCGAGGAAGAAGACGTACCGGCCCCTGGCGCGGTCGAGTCCCACATTGCGCGGGGCGGAGGGGCCGCCGGAGTTCTCCTGGTGGATGACCTGGAAGAGCCCCGGGTAGTCGGCGGCGAAGCGCTCCAGCTCTTTGCCCGTGGTGTCGGTGGAGCCGTCGTTGACCGTGATGATTTCCATCCGGTCATGCCCGATCGACTGCTCGACGACCGAAGCGAGGGTCCGGGACAGATAGGGCATGGCGTTGTAGGCGCCGATGATCACGGATATTTCAGGGTTGGTCACAGCTGATTCCCGTTCCGGCGGCTCGTTGAGCTCTGCCGCGAACGCGGGAAGGGCCGGCCGCCGTGCTACCGGCCCTTGCAGGACCTACTGGACGCGATGAATATCTTCACGTGAAGGTACTTCATGTGAGGGCGGAGTGAAGCCTTCCGACTCGCTTGTACTTGCCTGAATCAGTCCGGAATCAATCCGGCGCCGTGGCCCTCGGCCGGGCGCGGTGGGGCCGGTTTGACCCCTCAACACGGGGCCCGTACTCTTGACCGTCGGCGTGTTTTTGTGCACGCCATCTCCTGAGCACCTCCCTTCCGGCATTCCTTCGGTGTGCTGTTAGAGGCCGCTCGTCCATTCGGATTCGTCGCGGGCCCCGGCCCGTGCGAGCGGCTGGCATCAGGGGTCCCCGTCCCGAGCGAAAGAGAGATCAGCGTGTACGCCATCGTGCGCAGCGGTGGTCGCCAGCACAAGGTTGCTGTCGACGACATCGTTGAGGTTGACAAGATTCCCACGGCCAAGGTTGGCGACACGGTCGAGCTCTCGACCCTGCTCGTTGTCGACGGCGACTCCGTCACCAGCGACCCGTGGGTTCTGGCCGGCATCAAGGTCACCGCCGAGGTCGTGGACCACCACAAGGGTGCCAAGATCGACATCCTTCGGTACAAGAACAAGACCGGCTACCGCCGTCGCCAGGGTCACCGCCAGCAGTACACGGCGATCAAGGTCACCGGTATCCCCACGGCTGCGAAGTAAAGGGACTGAGACATGGCACACAAGAAGGGCGCATCGTCCACTCGGAACGGTCGCGATTCCAATGCCCAGCGGCTCGGCGTGAAGCGCTTCGGCGGTCAGGCCGTCAACGCCGGTGAGATCCTGGTCCGCCAGCGCGGCACCCACTTCCACCCGGGCTCGGGCGTCGGCCGTGGCGGCGACGACACGCTGTTCGCACTCGCCGCCGGTGCGGTGGAGTTCGGCACGCACCGTGGCCGCAAGGTTGTGAACATCGTTCCGATCGCCGAGTAATTCCGGCCATCGTCGAGCGGTACGCACAGCACTTTCCGAGGGCGGACGCACTTTCCCGGGTAACGGGGAAGCGCGGCCGCCCTTGGCGTGTTACGTATGTAGACATTTCCGTATGTACTGGAGGACCCACCCATGACCACCTTCGTGGACCGCGTCGAACTGCATGTCGCCGCGGGTAACGGAGGCCACGGCTGCGCCTCCGTACACCGTGAGAAGTTCAAGCCGCTCGGCGGCCCGGACGGCGGTAACGGCGGGCGTGGCGGCGACGTCACCCTCGTCGTCGACCAGTCCGTGACCACCCTGCTGGACTATCACCACAGCCCCCACCGCAAGGCCACCAACGGCCAGCCGGGCGCGGGTGACAACCGCTCCGGCAAGGACGGCCAGGACCTGATCCTGCCCGTCCCCGACGGCACGGTCGTGCTGGACAAGGACGGCAACGTCCTGGCCGACATGGTCGGTCACGGCACGACGTACGTCGCCGGTGAGGGCGGCCGCGGCGGCCTCGGCAACGCGGCGCTGGCCTCGGCCCGCCGCAAGGCGCCCGGCTTCGCGCTGCTCGGTGAGCCGGGCAAGGGCGGCGACATCGTCCTGGAGCTCAAGACCGTCGCCGATGTGGCGCTGGTCGGCTACCCGAGCGCCGGCAAGTCCTCGCTGATCTCCGTGCTCAGCGCGGCCAAGCCGAAGATCGCGGACTACCCGTTCACGACGCTCGTACCGAACCTCGGTGTCGTCACGGCGGGTTCGACCGTCTACACGATCGCCGACGTCCCCGGTCTCATTCCCGGTGCGAGCCAAGGGCGTGGGCTGGGCCTGGAGTTCCTTCGGCACGTGGAGCGCTGCTCGGTGCTCGTGCACGTACTGGACACGGCGACTCTTGAGTCCGACCGTGACCCGCTGACCGACCTCGACGTCATCGAGGAGGAGCTGGCGCAGTACGGCGGTCTGGGCGACCGGCCGCGTGTGGTGGTCCTCAACAAGGTCGACATCCCGGACGGCAAGGAACTCGCGGAGATGATCCGTCCGGACCTGGAGGCGCGTGGATACAGCGTCTACGAGGTGTCGGCGGTCGCGCACATCGGCCTCAAGGAGCTGTCCTTCGCGCTGGCCGAGGTCGTCTCCAAGGCGCGCGCGGCGAAGCCGAAGGAGGAGTCGACGCGGGTCGTCATCCGCCCGAAGGCCGTCGACGACGCGGGCTTCACGATCACCGAGGAAGACGGCGTCTACCACGTGCGCGGCGAGAAGCCGGAACGCTGGGTGCGCCAGACCGACTTCAGCAACGACGAGGCCGTTGGCTACCTCGCGGACCGTCTCGCGCGCCTCGGCGTCGAGGAGAAGCTGATGAAGGCGGGTGCGCGTGCGGGTGACGCGGTGGCGATCGGTGCGGAGGACAACGCGGTTGTCTTCGACTGGGAGCCGACGGTGATGGCGGGTGCGGAGATGCTGGGCCGCCGTGGTGAGGACCACCGCCTGGACGTTCCGCGTCCGGCGGCTACGCGGCGGCGGGACCGTGAGGCGGAGCGGGACGACCCGCAGCGCGAGTACGACGAGTTCAAGCCCTTCTAGGCCCGGACTTCGCGGGTCGCTGAAAAGGTTCGCCGCAGCGGCTCTTCGGCGTCCGAACCCGACCGGATCGGACCGGCATTGCGATCGCCGTTGCGGACCGGACTGAGCGGCGATCGGTCGTGACCAGTTGATCTTCACGATCGGGTGACCTGCGAAGTACGGGTCTAGGGGTTTGCGCGGGCGCCGGGGAGCGAGCGATGTCACCTGTGGCATCACTCACCCCCGGGAGCCTTTGCGGCTCCGCCGCGTGAGGGGCTCCGCCCCAGACCCCGCTCCTCAAACGCCGGAGAGGCTTGAGGGGCGGGGTCTGGGCATACCCCGGGTTTCGTACAGGTGTCGGCAGAAGGACGTCCACCTTGCGAGACCGTCACGGAGAGTGCGACCATCACCCTGTCTCCCAGCCCTCGCAAGGTAGGTCGTCTGTGTCTGTGCAGCCCATAGCCAAGCCCCGAACCACAGCAGTCGTGCTCGCCGGTGGTACCGGTCAGCGTGTGGGTCTGTCGATCCCCAAGCAGCTGCTGAAGATCGCAGGCAAGGCGGTCATCGAGCACACGCTGTCGATCTTCGAGCAGGCGGAAGGCATCGACGACATCATCGTTCTGATGGCGCCGGGCTACGTGCCGGACGTCGAGAAGATCGTCGCCAAGGCCGGCCTCACCAAGGTCACCAAGGTCATCGAGGGCGGTGCGACGCGCAACGAGACCACCGAGCGCGCCATCTCCGCGCTCGAGGAAGGGCTCGCCGAAGGGGAGGACCGCAACGTCCTCTTCCACGACGCGGTGCGCCCCCTGCTGTCACAGCGTGTGATCCAGGACTGCGTCGACGCGCTCGACCGCTACCAGGCGGTCGACGTCGCCATCCCGTCCGCGGACACGATCATCGTGACGCGCACGCACGGCGGCGACGGCGAGTTCATCACCGAGGTCCCGGACCGGTCCCGGCTGCGCCGCGGCCAGACCCCGCAGGCCTTCAAGCTGAGCACCATCCGCAGGGCGTACCAAGTCGCCGCCGGTGACCCGAACTTCCAGGCCACCGACGACTGCTCGGTCGTGCTCAAGTACCTGCCCGACGTGCCGATCTACGTCGTCGCGGGTGACGAGTACAACATGAAGGTGACGCAGCCGGTCGACGTCTTCATCGCCGACAAGCTGTTCCAGCTCGCCTCCACCGCCGCCCCCCAGCAGGCCGACGAGGCCGCGTACAAGAAGCTGCTGGCCGGCAAGACGCTGGTCGTCTTCGGTGGTTCGTACGGCATCGGCGCGGACATCGCGGCCCTCGCCGAGAGCTACGGCGCCAAGGTGTACGCACTGGGCCGCTCCACCACCGGTACGCACGTCGAGAACCCCGAGCACGTCGACGACGCACTGTCGAAGGCGTACGCGGAGACCGGCCGTATCGACTACGTGATCAACACGGCAGGCGTGCTCCGCATCGGCAAGCTCGCCGAGACGGACAACACGACCATCCAGGAAGCGCTGAACGTCAACTACCTGGCTCCCGTGCAGATCGCCCGCGCCTCGTACAAGTACCTCGCCGAGACCAAGGGCCAGCTGCTGCTCTACACGTCCAGCAGCTACACCCGCGGCCGCGCCGAGTACAGCCTCTACTCCTCCACCAAGGCCGCCATGGTGAACCTCACCCAGGCCCTCGCGGACGAGTGGGCGGGCGACGGCGTGCGCGTGAACTGCGTGAACCCGGAGCGCACGGCGACGCCGATGCGCACCAAGGCGTTCGGTGCCGAGCCCGCGGGCTCGCTGCTGTCCTCCGAGGCCGTGGCGCGTACGTCGCTCGACGTGCTGCTCTCGGAGCTCACCGGTCACGTCATCGACGTACGGCAGGTGGACCCGACCCGTGGCGCGTCCGAGGCGTCGGGCTTCGAGCAGGCTCTGGCCGCCGTCCTGGACCGTCAGGAAGATGTGTAATACTGCTTGACAATCCAAGATCCGGGCCTCTGTAGTCGCCGAACAGCGATATGCAGAGGCCCGACTTCGTGGAGCTGGGCTTCACATTTCCGTTTCCCTTTGCACCGTAAATAACCGGCACCCCTCTGGAGCAGGTTCTTCGTGATTTCGACCGCCATCCGCCTGGCCCGCGTGGGCAGCGGCTCCGAGCTGGCCGCCGCCGCCGTCATCGCACTGGGGTATCCGTGCATGATGCTGGCCGCACTGATCCCGAGCCTCTGGTTCTTCGCGGCCGCAGTCGCCGCGACGTACCTCGCGGATCAGCATCTGCACCAGCGCGGCAGCTACTTGATCAATCGCCTCGGCAAGGTCCGGGCCGGTCTCTCGATCCGCTTCCTGGTGCGCCAGCTGCTGCTGATCCTGCTGCTGGCCCGTATGCAGCTGGCCGAGCAGACGATCTTCTACGTGACGATCGCTTCCCTGCTGCTGTTCTACGCGCTCCAGGCGCCGCACGGCGCACTCGTCACGCTGATCCGCCTGCGCCGAAGGATGCCGGTGGTGACCCGCAACATCGACCTCGGCAAGCTGCGCATCCCGGCGGCCCCGCCCAAGCGGCTGCTGAACCGGTCCGCCGAGAAGATGCTGCACCTCGACGTCTTCGCGGTCGCGGGCGTGCTGATCGCCGTCGAGAGCGGTGAGAACGCCTTCGGTTACGCGGGCCTCACGCTCACCGTGGCACTGGCCGTCATCTACGTCGTGGTGCTGATGCCCTACCTGCGGCGCGGCCGCCGAGTCCCGCCGACGGAGACGGTCCTGGAAGGCATCGACGAGTGGCTGCGCGACTACCGCCCGACCACGGTCCTGTACTTCTCCGGCTCGCGTGAGTCGGCGTACCAGGTCAACATGTGGCTCGAAACGATGAAGCAGCTCGACGGCAGGCCGCTCATCGTCCTGCGCGAGCGCCACATCGTGCCGCAGCTCGGCCCGACCTCGGTGCCGGTGATCTGTGTTCCGAGCGCCACGCACCTGATGAACATGGACCTGTCCACGGTGCGGGTCGCGCTCTACGCCGCCAACGTCGGCAAGAACATCCACATGCTGCGCATCCCCACCATGAAGCACGTCTTCATCGGCCACGGCGACAGCGACAAGGTCGCGAGCATCAACCCGTTCAGCAAGGTGTACGACGAGGTGTGGAGCGCGGGCCGGGCCGGCCGCGACCGCTACGCCCTCGCCGACGTCGGCGTCCGCGACGAGGACATCGTCGAGGTCGGACGCCCGCAGCTGGCCCCGATCCAGACCTGGAGCGGTACGCCGAAGAATCCGGTCCCCACCGTCCTTTACGCCCCTACGTGGGAGGGCTGGGACGACAACCCGGGCAACACCTCGATCCTGCTGGCCGGCGAAAACATCGTCAGGCGCCTGCTGGAGGCCGAGAAGCCGGTCCGGGTGCTCTACAAGCCGCACCCCTTCACCGGGACGCGCAGCCCCAGGGCGAAGGCCGTGCACGCCCGTATCACCGCCATGGTGGAAGCGGCGGCCGCCGAGCGCGCCACCGACCCCCGCTGGGCGCAGGACGCCACCGCGCTCCAGGCGGAGCAGGCCGCGGCGAAGGCCGAGCTGGCCCGTATCGAGGCACGCCTGGGCGAGCTGGGCGCCAGGGGCAAGGGCAGCGCCAAGAGCGGCAAGGACGAGGCCGAGATCTCGCGTGACGCGCTGCCCGATCCGGTGCGCGAGGCCGAGCTGGCGAAGCTCAGGGACGAGTGGAACGCCGCGTACTGGCGCTCGTTCGGGTGGTGGGAGCACCGGGTCATCACCGGCGCAGAGCCGCGTCTGTACGACTGCTTCAACGAGTCGGACGGCATGGTCTCCGACATCTCCAGCGTGGTGTCGGACTTCATCGCGAGCGGCAAGCCGTACGCCGTGACCGACTCGGCGGAGCTGGGCGCCGAGGAGTTCAAGCAGCAGAACACCGCCGTACGCGCCGCCGTGATCCTCAACAACGGCGCGGAGCAGCTCGACGAGCTGCTCGCCGCCATCACGGGTGGCGAGAGCGCCGACACGCTGGCGGACGCGCGGCGCGAGCTGAAGGCGTACCTGCTGGGTCCCGACGAGCCGGCGTCCATCGTGCAGTTCAACGACGCCGTACGGGCCCTGGCGGCCAAGTCCGAGGCCCGCAACCACGGGGTGGCGCAGCGCACCGGCGTCGAGGTCGCCGTCACCGCGGCGGACCCGAGTGACTCGGCTCCGGAGTCGACCGGGGTCGACTCGACCGTGGCGGGCTGACCGCCGACACCTGGTCGATACTCGGACAAAGGTCGAAAATCGGCCCGGTAGGGCGTCTTTCGAGACGTTCCGCCGGGCCGTTGGTGCGCGGTGTGGTGAGCGTCACGTGGAAAAGTAACGATGGTGAACAACCCCACCGATGTGCCGAGTGTCTTGGATGTCGATGAACGAGAATGAGACGGGTGTGGAAGTAGCGGGTATTCCCGATGTGACGGTGATCATCGGGGCGTATGAGGCGATGCCTTACTTGATCCCCTGCTTGGAGTCGGTCGAAGCTCAGACGCTGGGCGCCGACCGCATTGAGATCGTGGCCGTCAACGACGGCTCGACCGACGGGACCGGAGAGTATCTCGACGAGTTCGCAGCCAGGACCAAGGTGCCTACGCGCGTGGTCCACCAGGAGAATTCCGGCGGACCCAGCAAGCCCCGCAACGTAGGACTCGACATGGCGCGCGGCCGCTATGTCTTCTTCCTCGACGCCGACGACTACCTCGGGGACGAGGCGCTGGAGCGGATGGTCGCGATGGCCGACCGCAACGGCACGGACGTCGTGCTGGGCAAGATCGAGGGCATCGGGCGCGGTGCGCCCAAGTCCATGTTCGGCCGCACCCTTGAGCGTACGGACCTCTTCTCCTCCAACATCAAGTTCACGCTCAGCGCGGAGAAGCTCTTCAGGCGCGAGCTGCTGGAGAAGCACAAGATGCGCTTCGACCAGCAGCTGTATACAGGCGAGGACGCGCGTTTCACCCTTGAGGCATATGTGCGGAGTGCCGGGGTTTCGATCATCGCCGACTACGTCTGCCTGTACATCGTGCGCCGCGACGACGGCAAGCACATCACGCAGAGCGGCAGTTACGCGATGCGCTTCGACTCGGCGACCGCGCTGATGGACCTGATCGCCCAGTTCTTCCCGCCCGGCGAGAAGCGCGACGAGCTGATGATCCGGCCCTTCGTGATCACGCTGCTCCCGCAGTTTGACCACCGCTGGCTGAAGTCGAAGGCCGAAACGCGCGCGGACAAACTGGACCTCGCGCGGCCGCTCATGGAGAAGTACTGGACGCCGGGCGTGGCCCGCCGCCTGAAGGTGCCCGAGCGGCTGCGGATGTACTACGTCGCCGAGGGGCGGGCCGATCTCCTGGAGGACCACCTCAAGTTCCTCCAGGCGAAGGAAGTGCCCGAGGTGATCCGCAAGGGTTCCGCGGGGCAGCCGTACCTCGCGTACCCCCACTTCGGGGACAAGAAGGCGGGCGTACCCGACGACATGTTCGCGGTCACGGTCTCGGAGATGGTCGGCGGGGTGCGGGTGACCGCCCCCAAGGCCGCCATCAGGCCCACGCCGTCCTTCGCGCGGCGCGTGGTGCGCAAGCTGCGCAGGATGGCCCGCGGCTTGGTCCGTTCCTGACGAACGGTCTCCCGGCCTCTGGTTCGTGGCCCGAGTCCTCCTGGAATCAACGGACATGAACCAGAGGTGCTGTCCGCCCGCAGGCCCAGGTCCGTCCGGCGGGCGGAATTCGGAGGCGGCGTCCGCGGCGGCTCACGTACATTGCGAGGAGAATTACGGGGAGAACCGGGCGAGCAAGAGTGGGGACTGTACGTGTCAGGGGCAAGGCAGAGCGTCGTAGAGGCCCGCAGGATCGTCGTCAAGGTCGGCTCCTCCTCACTGACCACGGCGTCGGGGGGCCTCGACGCCGACCGGGTCGACGCCCTTGTCGACGTACTGGCCAAGACGCGCAGCGGCGGTGAGAAGGAGATCGTGCTCGTGTCGAGCGGCGCCATCGCCGCCGGCCTCGCGCCCCTCGGCCTCGCCCGCCGGCCCAAGGACCTCGCCAGGCAGCAGGCGGCCGCCAGCGTCGGCCAGGGCCTGCTCGTCGCCCGCTACACCGCCTCCTTCGCGCGCTACGGCGTACGCGTCGGGCAGGTGCTGCTGACCACCGACGACACCAGCCGCCGCGCCCACTACCGCAACGCCTACCGGACGCTGGACCAGCTCCTCGCCATGGGCGCGGTCCCGGTCGTCAACGAGAACGACACCGTCGCCACGGACGAGATCCGCTTCGGCGACAACGACCGGCTCGCCGCCCTCGTCGCCCATCTCGTACGGGCCGACCTGCTGGTGCTCCTGTCGGACGTGGACGGCCTGTACGACGGCGACCCCAGCCTCCCCGGCACCTCGCGCATCGACGAGGTGCGCGGCCCCGAGGACATCGCGCACGTCTCCATCGGCAGCGCGGGCAAGGCGGGCGTCGGCACCGGCGGCATGGTGACCAAGGTCGAGGCCGCCCGTATCGCCGCGGCCGCCGGCATCCCCGTCGTCCTCACCTCGGCCAGCCACGCCGCCGACGCCCTCGCGGGCCGCGAAACGGGCACCCACTTCCACAGCACGGGGCGCCGCAGCGCCGACCGGCTGCTGTGGCTGGCGCACGCCTCAACGCCGCAGGGCTCGCTGACGCTCGACGACGGGGCGGTACGGGCCGTGGTGGAGCGGCGTACGTCGCTGCTGCCGGCCGGGATCGCCGGGGTCGAGGGCGAGTTCAGCGCCGGCGACCCGGTGGAGCTGCGGGACACGGCGGGCGTGGCCGTCGCCCGCGGGCTCGTCAACTACGACGCCAAGGAAATCCCGCAGCTGCTCGGCCGCTCCACCCGGGACCTGGCGAAGGAGCTGGGGCCCGCCTACGAGCGTGAAGTCGTACACAGGGACGATCTGGTCGTTCTCCACCCCTGAAACGGCTGAAAGACCGGTCTCGTGGCAGAGACCTTCAGGAAAACCGTCACGCGCCGGGCCCGGGACTGGTCAACTTTGTTGCGGGGGACACGGCAGCGCGGGGTACAGCAACGCAACGCATTACAGGAGGCCGCCGGTGAGACGAGCGCGTCCGGGGGCGCTGCCCCGAGGGACGGCCGAGCGAGCCCTGACCAGTGTCGGGGCAGGAGCAGACTTCGGCGACGCCACGGAGACCGACCAGGGACCGGCTCCCGGCCGGGAGGTCAACGGTACGCGGGAGGCATCGAGGCTCTGGCACATCACCCTCAGCGTCTCGGGCGCCGAGGCTCCGCTGCAGGAGGTCAGGCGCGGCCTCGAACAGCTCGCCAATGACCATCCCTTCCTGCTGACCAGCAGATACGCCAACGATCACGCGGAGATCCGCTACTGGGAAGAGGCGCGTGACCTGCACGACGCGGCGGCGGTCGCGCTGCGGCTGTGGGGGGAGCACCGGTCGACGTCGAAGCTGCCGCCGTGGGAGATCGTGGGCCTGGAGGTCATCGACCGGGACACCTACCACCAGCGGATCGCGGAGGGGTACGGCCCGCCGCCCGCGGCCCCGGTGGGCGTACATCCGTACTGACTGCTGTGATCACGGGCTGAGGGCTGAGCTGAGGCTGAGGGCGGCGGGCGCGGTGGACGGGTCGTCTCGCGGAGCGGGATACCCGGTGGATGCCCACAGGGAGCGCATTACCCTGCGGGTATGACCTCGCACTCTCCTCTCGCCGACGCGACCCCCGCCGGCGCGCCCCTCGCCGACACGACCGCGGCCGGGTCCCCGGTCACGCTGACCGCCCGGCGGGCCCGCACCGCCGCCGACGCGATCGCGCCACTTCCGCGCTCCGCCAAGGACGCCGCGCTGCTGGCGGTCGCCGACGCGCTGGTGGCCCGTACGGACGAGATCGTCGAGGCCAACGCCCAGGACGTCGCCAAGGCGCGTGCCGCCAGCACGAGCGAGACGGTCATCGACCGGCTGACGCTGACCCCCGAGCGGGTCGCCGCCATCGCCTCCGACGTACGGGACGTGGCCGCGCTGCCCGACCCGGTTGGCGAGGTCGTACGCGGCTCCACCCTGCCCAACGGCATCGACCTGCGGCAGATCCGCGTGCCGCTCGGCGTCGTCGGGATCATCTACGAGGCCCGGCCGAACGTGACCGTCGACGCCGCCGCGCTCTGCCTCAAGTCCGGCAACGCGGTGCTGCTGCGCGGCTCGTCGTCGGCGTACGCCTCCAACACCGCGCTCGTCGGCGTCGTGCGCGACGCGATCGCCGGGGCCGGCCTGCCCGCCGACGCCGTGCAGCTCGTGCCGGGGGAGTCCCGCGATTCGGTACGGGAGCTGATGCGCGCCCGGGGTCTGGTCGACGTGCTGATCCCGCGCGGCGGCGCGTCCCTGATCCGTACGGTCGTCGAGGAGTCCACCGTCCCCGTCATCGAGACGGGCACCGGCAACTGCCACGTCTACGTGGACGCGGAGGCCGACATCGACATGGCCGTCGACATCCTCGTCAACTCCAAGGCGCAGCGGCCCAGCGTCTGCAACGCCGCCGAGACCCTCCTCGTCCACCGGGACATCGCGGACGCCTTCCTGCCGCGCGCCCTGGACGCGCTCGCCGAGGCGGGCGTCACGGTCCACGGCGACGAGCGGGTGCTGCCGTACGCCGAGGGGTCCAAGGTGTCGGCCGTGGCGGCCACGGAGGAGGACTGGGAGAGGGAGTACCTGTCGTACGACATCGCCGCCGCCGTCGTCGACTCGCTGGACGGCGCCGTCACCCACATCCGCCGCTGGACCTCCGGGCACACCGAGGCGATCGTCACAACGTCGCAGGCGGCGGCCCGGCGCTTCACGCAGCTGGTGGACTCGACGACGGTCGCGGTGAACGCGTCCACACGCTTCACGGACGGCGGTCAGTTCGGTTTCGGCGCCGAGATCGGGATTTCGACGCAGAAGCTGCACGCGCGCGGTCCGATGGGTCTGCCCGAGCTGACCTCGACGAAGTACATCGTGACGGGCGACGGTCACACGCGTTAGCGAACCCTGCGCACGCATCGTTCGCACGTTCTCTGCCCAAAACGAGCGTCCAGGTCTACGCTGAACGAGTGCCGGACGACGTGGGGGGCAAGCCGTTCCAGGACGGCTGGGACCCTGAGGACCCTGTCGACCGCGGGGGCGCGGACGAGGACTTCGCCTCCGTGGTGTTCGACGAGGACTTCGTACGGGCCGCCGAGGTCCATGAACCGACCGCCGTGGAGCGGCTGTTGTCGGCCGCCCAGGCGCGCGCCGACGCCGAGGCGACCAGGGCGAGGGCCGGCAAGGTCTCCCCGGACGACGATCTCTTCGACGACGGGTACGGCTCCGGGCACGACGCCCGCGATCCCCGCCACGACGGCGCGTACGGGCCGCTGGACGGCGACGGCGAGTACCGGGGAGTACGACGGCGAGTACGGCGACGGTACGGGCCCGTACGGGCGGCACGGAGGCGCCCTGCGCCCGTACCGGGGGCATGCGCGCTGGCACCGGCCCGTGGCCTGGATCCTGGCCCTGCTGATGGGCATCGGGATGGTGGCGCTCGCTTTCACCGCGGTCTACCGGGGGGCGGCGTCCGGCGGGCGCGAGGACCAGGTGCCGGTGCCCGCTACGAGCGACAATTCCCGGACCGGCGGCCCCTCGGCCTCCGCCGAGTACTCCGCGCCCGCCGCGTCGGCGGTTCCGCGCACCACGCCCTGACGGGGCCTGCGTGAAGTCGTCACAACTTGTCGAGCAGCAGGGCGTTTACGACCCCTTCGCCCGACCTACCCTGAAGATATGGCAGGGCGCGGAGAGCCACCTGAGGGGGTACCCGAGGGCCTCCCGGGTGGCAGCGACGACGAATACCGGTCCGTCGTCTTCGACGAATCGTTTGTGCGGGCTGCCCGCCTCCAGGAGTACTCCGCCCAGGAACGACTGGACGATCACGAGAAGGCCGTACGCAGCCGGCCTGCCTGGAAGGCCCGGGCCGCCGGCATGGGCGGCGGGGGCCGCAGGGGCGGCTCGGGGGCGAAGCAGGCGCTGGTGCTCGTCCTGCTCGTGGCGATCGCCTTCGGCACGGCGATCTACATGGGCGTACGCCACCCGTACCAGCCACCGGGCGCCACCCGCGCGGGGCTGCTGCGGACGATGGTCGTACCGCTGGCTCCGCAGGGCACGGTTACGGGCGGTGAGCCCGCCGAGCTCTTCGCACGCAGTCCGGCCGCGCAGTTCCGGACCGGCGCCGAGGGCGTCACCCTGCCGCCCGCGCGGCGCACCGCGCACTTCTCGGAGGGGCAGGTGATGGCCGCGCTGACCATCGCGAAGGACTACCTCGTCGAGTCGTCCCTCGACCCGGACGTACTGAACGGCTCCACGGTCCGCCCGGTGCGCACCCTGCTCGACCCCGACCAGCTGACCCAGTTCGACCGCAGCTTCGACGCCCCGGCCGACGACGGCAGGCACGCGGCCACGGGATGGCTGGTCCGCTTCGACCCGGCGAAGGTGACGCTCGCGAGCCCGCAGGCGCGCGTCCAGGGCATACTGCGCGTCGAGGAGACGCAGTCCCACCGCCTGGAGGTGACCTCGGACCACACCTTCGTGTACGCGGTGCGGCCGGCGGGAGCCTCCGGGTCCGACGGCGCGTCGCTGTTCACCGTCCGCCGCGAACTGCACTTCGGCTTCGACCGCGACGACCTGCGGATGCACCGGGCCGAGCTGCTTGTGTCGTACGTCCAGGCCGGGCCCCAGGCGTGCTCCGCCGACGCGGCGGACCGTCTGCGGCCGGTGCTCGCCGGGCAGCGGGCCACGGCCGAGGGCCCCGCCGGGACCGACCCGTACGCGACGGGCCGGGCCACGGCGGCGCTGTGCGGCGCGCTCGCCCCGAGCGCGTCACGCCCGTAGGGCGTCCGGGGGGCGCCCGGGAGGTAGACGCTACGGAGCGTCGGGGCCCGGACCCTTGCCCGTGTCGCTGCCATTGTTGGTGCCGCTGCCGCTGCCGCTGCCGCCGCCGGTGAACTTGTCCCGCAGCTTGCCGCCCAGGTCGCCCGCGCCGCCGGCGAGGTCGCCCACGAGCTTCATCAGCGGGTCCTTGCTCGTGCGTACCGTGTCGGCGTAGTGCGACGCGGACTCGCGGAAGGAGTCCGTGACGGAGGTGTCGCCGTCCTCGTCGCGCTTCGGGTAGTGGCCGTCCATGATCCGCTGGTAGTCGCGGCTCTCCGCCCACTTCTTCAGCTCGGCGGCCCGTACCGTCGTGAACGGGTGCGAGCGCGGCAGGACATTGAGGATCTTCAGCACGGAGTCGCGGAGGTCGCCGCCCGCTTCGTACTCGTCGGCCTGCTCCAGGAACGCGTCCACGTTCATCTCGTGCAGATGGTTGCCTCCGGCGATCTTCATCAGGCCGCGCATCGACGACTGGAGGTCCTGGCCGACCAGCAGACCGGCGCGGTCCGCGGAGAGCTCCGACTTGCGGAACCACTCGCGCAGTGCCGTCACGATCGCCATGATCGCGATGTTGCCGAGCGGGATCCAGGCGACCTTGAGCGCCAGGTTCGTGAGGAAGAGCAGGATCGTCCGGTACACGGAGTGCCCGGACAGGGCGTGGCCCACCTCATGGCCGACGACCGCCCGCATCTCCTCCTCGTCGAGCAGCTCGACGAGGCCCGTGGTGACCACGATGATCGGCTCGTCCAGACCGATGCACATGGCATTGGGCTTCGGGTCCTGCGTGACGTACATCGGAGGGACCTTCTTCAGGTCCAGGATGTAGCAGGCATCCAGCAGCATCGCGTGCAGATGCGCGAACTGGGCCTCGCTCACGCGCACCGAGTCGGAGAGGAACAGCAGCCGCAGGCTGCGCTCGGGGAGCAGCCCGCTCAGTGCCTTGAACACCGTGTCGAAGCCGGTGAGCTTGCGCAAGGCCACCAGGGCCGAGCGGTCCGCCGGATGTTCGTACGCCCGGGAGGAGATGTCCGGGAAGCGCCGGCGATTGCGGCTCGGTACGTTCTCGTGATTGCCGTCGGTCATGGGTGGCCCCCTGTCTACGAGTGTTTCCCGTCCCCCGGACTCGCCTCAGCGTATGTGCTCGTGTGTGCTCACGTGCGGCGCGCTGGGCCGGTTCGCGGAACCGGACAATGCGTGAACGTCTGAGTCGGCGTGAGCGTGCCCGGGCGGCCCGCATACGATGTCGGGGAAGTCTCCGAAGTTCTCCGCCCCGCTCCGACTCCCGATAGGTCCTGCCGAACATGAGCCTCCACAGCACCGCTGTCTCCCTCGTGACCCTTGCCTCCGGTGACGGCGGCGAGCACGGCGGGAACCACGAATCCCTCAACCCGTACCTCACCGGTGGCGGCGCGCTCCTCGCGCTCCTGGTGCTGCTGTGGATCACCACGCGCTTCAACCGCGACCGCTGAGGAAGGGCCGCGAGAGAGGGCCAGTAGGCTCTGCACGCATGGGAGAGCAGCAAAAGCCGAGCGGTCGTGGCAAGCGCCGACTCGGCGTGATGGGCGGGACGTTCGACCCGATCCATCACGGACACCTGGTGGCCGCCAGCGAGGTGGCCGCCCAGTTCCACCTCGACGAGGTGGTGTTCGTACCGACCGGGCAGCCGTGGCAGAAGAGCCACAAGCACGTGTCCCCGGCCGAGGACCGCTATCTGATGACGGTCATCGCGACGGCGTCCAACCCGCAGTTCTCGGTGAGCCGGATCGACATCGACCGTGGCGGTCCGACGTACACCATCGACACACTGCGGGATCTTCGCGAGCTGAACAGCGACTCGGATCTCTTCTTCATCACCGGCGCCGACGCGCTCGCTCAGATCCTCACCTGGCGGGACGCGGAGGAGCTGTTCTCGCTCTCCCACTTCATCGGTGTGACCAGGCCCGGCCACGACCTGACGGACGACGGGCTGCCCAAGGGAGGCGTCTCCCTGGTCGAGGTGCCCGCCCTGGCAATCTCCTCGACCGACTGCCGGGCGAGGGTCGCGGCGGGTGAGCCTGTCTGGTATCTGGTTCCGGACGGTGTGGTCCGCTACATCGACAAGCGCGCGCTGTACCGCGACTGAGCGGGCCGGCCCGGCAGTACGGGGAGCACAGACAAGCAGGGAGAGGGGCACCGGTGAACGACCGACAGTACCCGTACGACCCGTACGCGCAGGATCCCTACGCCCAGCAGCTGGAGATCATCGGCTACGACGCGTACGGACAGCCGGTGTACCAGCAGCAGCAGTCACAGGAACAGCCGCCGCAGCAGTACGACGCGCAACAGCAGCCGTACGGCTATGACCCGTACGCCCAGCAGCAGCAGCCGTCGTACGACCCGTACGCGCAGCAGCAGCAACAGCAGCAGTACGGGTACGTCGACACCGCTCAGCAGCAGCAGTGGATCCCGCAGCAGGCCGCTCCCGCCCCTCAGCCGGAACCCGAACCGGCCCCCGAGCCCGTTCCCGTGTCCGCTCGTGTGCCCGTTCCCGAGCAGCGCCGGCCCGAGCCCGAGTACGCGACCGAGCAGTTCTCCTTCGTCGAAGAGCCTGACGAGAACTCCGAAGACGTCATCGACTGGCTGAAGTTCACCGAGAGCCGCACCGAGCGCCGAGAGGAAGCCCGACGCCGCGGCCGTAACCGTGTCGTCTCCCTGGTCGTCGCCCTGACCCTCGTCGTCGCGGGCGGCGTCGGCTACCTCTGGTACGCGGGACTGCTGCCCGGCGTCGCGGGCAAGGGGGACGCTCCGGCCAACGCGTCGGGCCCGGACAAGCGCGATGTGATCGCGGTGCACCTGCACACCAGGCAGGGGGCCACCTCGACCGCGCTGCTCGTGGACAACACCACCACGGGGCAGGGCACCACCGTCCTGCTCCCCAACTCGCTCTCCGTCGCGAACGACGACGGCACCACGACCACGCTCGCCAAGTCCGTCGACGACGACGGTTCGACGGGCACGCGTGAGGCGATCGGTTCCGTGCTCGGGACGAAGATCAGCGGCACCTGGCGGCTCGACACCCCGTACCTGGAAAACCTCGTCGAGCTGGTCGGCAACATCGACATCGACACCGACACCGATGTGCCCGACACCAAGAAGGGCGCGACGCCCGTGGTGCGGCAGGGCAAGGAGCAGACGCTGAGTGGCCGGATGGCCGTCGCGTACGCCACCTACCGGGCGCCGGGCGAGGCCGAGGACAAGCAGCTCCAGCGGTTCGGGCAGGTCATGCAGGGCGTACTGAAGAAGATCTCGGACGACCCCCAGGCGGCGACCACCACCGTCCGCACGCTGGCGCAGATCCTCGACCCGTCGCTGCCCGAGAAGGACCTCGGTGCCTCCCTCGCCAAGCTCGCCGAGCACGCCAAGCGCGGCAAGTACAAGACGGTGCAGCTGCCGGTCCAGCCCGACGGAAAGCTGAGTGATTCCGCCGCGGGCAGTGTGGTGAAGGACATCCTCGGCGGCTCGGCCAGCAGCCCGGAGCAGGGTGCGGCGGTGCGGGTCGGCGTCAAGAACGCCCACGGGAACACGGACGCCACCGAGACCGCCAGGATTGCCCTGATCACCGGTGGATACGCGTTCGTGGACACCGGAAAAGCCACCGCTGTGGTCACATCGTCGCAGGTCAGCTATGGCGACGCGGCGCAGAAGGCGGAGGCCCAGGAGGTCGCGAAGACACTGGGTCTGCCGGCGGAAGCGGTGCGCAAGGGCAAGGCCGCCGCGAACGCCGATGTGACGGTCGTCCTGGGCCAGGATTTCGAGGTGAAGTAACCCCGTCGGGGCTGTCGGCGGTCCGTGAGACCCTGGGGGTATCTCTGACCGCCGACGAAAGCCTGCTAGTGACCGCCACTGACCGTTCCATCGAGCTCATCAACGCCGCCGCTCAGGCGGCCGCAGACCGGCTCGCGCACGACATCATCGCGTACGACGTCAGCGATGTGCTGTCCATCACCGACGCCTTCCTGGTCGCTTCGGCGCCCAACGACCGCCAGGTCAAGTCGATCGTCGACGAGATCGAGGAGCGGCTGAACAAGGACCTCGGCGTCAAGCCCGTCCGTCGCGAGGGCGACCGCGAGGCCCGCTGGGTGCTCCTGGACTACGTCGACATCGTCGTCCACGTCCAGCACAGCGAGGAGCGTGTCTTCTACGCTCTGGAGCGCCTCTGGAAGGACTGCCCCGAGATCTCCCTGCCCGAGGACGCCGTCAAGACCCGCGGCCTGGCCGAGGCGCACGCGAAGTCGCGTGCGGCCGGTGATGTGGACGGAGACCTGAGCTGAACGGCGGCGACACCGGCAGCGACACCGGGACTGGCACCGGCACCGGCCCCGTCAAGAAGAGCCGGGGCCGCCGGATCGTCCTGTGGCGGCACGGCCAGACGGCATGGAACCTGGAGCGCCGCTTTCAGGGCAGCACCGACATCGAGCTGACCGAGACCGGCGTCGCCCAGGCGCGCCGGGCCGCCAGGCTCCTCGCCTCCCTGAAGCCGGACACGATGATCGCGTCCGACCTCAAGCGGGCGTCGGCCACGGCCGGCGAGCTGTCGGCCCTGACCGGCCTCGACGTGACCCACGACGCCGCGCTGCGCGAGACGTACGCGGGTGCCTGGCAGGGCCTGACGCACGACGAGATCATCAGGCGGTTCGGCGAGCAGTACGCGGCGTGGAAGCGCGGCGAGCCGGTGCGGCGCGGCGGTGGCGAGCTGGAGACCGAGGTCGCCGACCGGGCGGCTCCTGTCGTGCTCGCGCACGCCGACAAGCTGGCGGACAACGGCACGCTCGTAGTCGTCAGCCACGGCGGCACCATCCGCACCACCATCGGCCGGCTCCTGGGTCTGGAGTCGTACCACTGGGAGGGCCTTGGCGGGCTCTCCAACTGCTGCTGGTCGGTGCTGGGCGAAGGCGCCCGCGGCTGGCGGCTGCTGGAGCACAACGCCGGGACGCTCCCGGAACCGGTGCTCGGCGACGACGACTGACGGATTTCACTTATCCCAGGTCGCAGGCTAAAGTTCTTCTTGTTCGCAGCGCACAGCGCGGAGAACAGCGGGGCTATAGCTCAGTTGGTAGAGCGCCTGCATGGCATGCAGGAGGTCAGGAGTTCAATTCTCCTTAGCTCCACAAACACAATCAGGATCCCGGTTCCTCCTCACAGGAGGGGCCGGGATTTCTTGTTGTACCGGTCTTCGCCGGCCAAAGGGATTCCATGGCAGTACGCCCTGCGCAACTGCGCACCCTCACTGGGCAGTTCGTCCTCGCCGGCGACCGTACGGCCCGACGAGCCGGCGGATGCCCGCCGACTGTTCGTCACGCTCACCCAGTTGGGACAGTTGCCCGGCGTCTCCGCATTCGGCACTCTCTTCTTGAAACGGCTGACTGCGCCGGGGGCGCATGCGTACGCGGATGCGCTGTGGGCAGGCGCTCTTGCGCCGGTTGCAGCGTCGCTCTTCGGCGCTGTGGCGGTCCTCCTGCGCTCACGCCACTGACCCCCTTGCGGAGCCATGGCAGAATCGGACCGCCGGAGGGGGACGACGGCCTGATGGGGAGGGAGAGCGCGATGCCCGCGAGCAGCCTCGATGCGGTCCGTGGTCTGCCCGGCAGCGACAACGGAGGTATCGCGTACGTGTGCACGGCCTGCCGCCACAGCCGGAAGTGAGTGATGGGCGCACACAGGCGGAAATGCGACTGGTGCGGCAGTGGCACGCCCATCGTCAGGGACATGGAACCAGTCAACGCCGACTACCAGTACTGGTGCGAGGAATGCGCCCGGGCGCTGATCATAAAAGGCGACCCCATCGAGACGTACCGCGAGCTCGAAGGGGAGCCGATCTACGGCCGGCTGCTCGACGAACACTGCACCCTCAAGCGCTTCTATTCGTTCGCCACAGCGTGAACCACCGCGTGAGCAGTGCGAGCGCGGCCAGGGCCGTGAGCGGGTAGAGCGCCGACAGTGCCATCTGCGTGGCGTTCTGGGTGAGTTCGAGCCGTCCAGCGCCGTGTGGCACCCACCACAGCGCGTACGAACAGAAGACCGTCGCTGTCCCCGCCGTCACCGCCGTCGCTGCTGTGCTTCCACGCGTTCCCAGGAACAGCACCACGGGCACGCACCACACCCAGTGGTGCGACCAGGAAACCGGGCTGACGAGCAGTGCGGTCAGCGCGCACGCGACCACCGCGCCGGCCCGCTCCCCGCGCAGTTCGGCGGACACGGCGACGGCGAGGCCCGCCAGGGCGGCCAGGGCGGCGGCAGCGGCCCACCAGGGGCCCGGATCGCCGGTGTGCAGCAGCCGGGCCAGTACGCCGCGCAGGGACTGGTTGGCGGTGTCTTCGGCGTGGCCCACCCGGCCCGCCTGGAAGACCATTCCCGTCCAGTAGCGGCGCGAGTCGTGCGGCAGGACGGCCGCGGCCGTCACGGTGGCCGCGAGGAAGACCGCCGCCGCTGTCCCGGCCTGCCGGAGCCAGGGGTTCCGGGCGCGGCGTACGGCGCCCCGTGCCCGTACCAGACCGGTGATCAGAAGGAAGACCGCGAAGAGCGCCGGTGTGAGCTTCACCGCAGCGGCGAGGCCGATGCCCGCGCCCGCCCACCGGTGGCCGTCGCGGCGGGTGAGGTCCCAGAGCACGGCGGCCGCGAGCAGCAGATTGACCTGCCCGTACCGCAGCGTCGTCCACACCGGCTCGCACCAGACGGCGAGCGCGGCGGTCAACAGGACGGCGGTGGCGCTCTCGCGGCCCACCAGACGCAGTGAGAGGCGGACGAACGCGACGAGGAGGACGAGGTTCCCGGCGGTGGCGAGGGCGCGCATCTCGGGGACGTCGAGAAGCGTCAGCGGGGTGAACAGCAGGGCGGCGAAAGGCGGGTAGGTGGTCGGCAGGTTCGCGCGGGTGGCGCGCATCGCGTAGAGGTCCTGGCCTGCCCGTACGGTCTCGCCCTCGGCCCGGTAGACCATGAGGTCGATCATCGAGACGCCGGCGGCGCGCTGGGCGGCCCAGAAGGCCGCGAAGGAGATCAGGCAGACCGAGGCGGCGACGAGTATCGGCCGCCGGGCGAGGGTGTGGCGGGCGGCGGCGGTCTGCGCGGTCACGGTCACGCCGGATGACAGTACCGGGCGTATGGGGACAGAACGGGTGTGCGGACAAACGATTTGGTGGAGGGCCGGGGGGACCGTGTAATGTTGGCGGAGCCGCGGGGGAACCCCGGAGGGCGGCGGAACACACGGGGCTATAGCTCAGTTGGTAGAGCGCCTGCATGGCATGCAGGAGGTCAGGAGTTCAATTCTCCTTAGCTCCACAGAATGAGGATCCCCCGGTCGATTCGACCGGGGGATCCTTTCGTTTCCGGGGTGGCTGGTGGCTAGCCCCTGCCGCTTCCCAGGGCCTTCCTGCCGCCCGGCGGCAGCGCCGGACGCGCCGGCCTCTCGGGGGCCTCCTGCTCGATGCGCAGCGCCAGCTCGGGGCAGCGGCGCACGGCACGCTGGGCGCGACCCCGCAGGTGCACCGGAATCGACGCCTCCGCGAGCGCCGGGTAACCGTCGGGGCCGAGCCGGATCAGCTCGGGGATGATGTCCGCGCACAGCCCGTGGCCCTTGCACAGGGTCCAGTCGACCGCGAACTTCTCGCCGCTCGGGATGCCCTCTTCCTCGTAACCGGGGCCCGGCAGCGGCAGCACACCCATCGTCTCGCGGCCGCAGCCGCCGCCCAGGACGTGCGCCGCCAGGTCGTCGGTGAAGGCGTTGAGGGTGGAGACGAAGAAGCGCACCGAACCGTCGGGGTGCTTGCACGCGCCCCGGCCCTTCACGGCCTGCGTCACTTCGCGCAGCGCCTCCAGGGCGGCCTGACCTCCACCGTTGAGTACGTCGGAGAGGCCACCGGCGGCGGCGGGCAGACCCAGGCGGCACGGGCCGCACTGGCCCGCTGTCTCCGCGGCAAGCCAGTTCGCTACGCGCAGCGACTCGCCCAGCGGGCAGGTCTCCGGGCCGATCGGGAGAATGGCGCCCGCGCCCAGCGCGCCGCCGAACGAGGCGAGGGACTCGCGGGAGATCACCGCGTCGTGCGCGGCTACCGCGTCGATCCAGTTGCCGTGGTAGCCGCCGGTCAGCACGCCCTGGGGCAGCGGCGGGGCGCCGGCCATCTGGAGGACGTAACGCAGCGGGACACCTGTCGGCACCTCGACCACCATGGGGCGCGCGACGGCGCCGGAGATGGTGAGCATGACGGTGCCCGGCTCTTTCTCCAGTCCGGTGTGGCCGTAGCGGCGGGCGCCTATGCGGGCGGCTACGGCGAGCTGCGCGAAGGTCTCGGTGTTGGACAGCAGTGTCGGTGCGCCTCCCACTCCTGTCTCCGCGGCGCGCTCACGGCGTCCGGGCGGGAGCGCCGGGCCGCCGTTCGCGGCGCGGATCAGCGAGGACGCTTCGCCGGAGACCATGCGCTCAGGGGTACGCACGATCCGGGCGCGCAGCTGCTGGCCGCGCCGGTCGGACAGGCCGCGCTCGGCGAAAGCGGCCCGTATGGAGGCCTCGGTCGAGTTGCGGGTGACGCCGACGATCAGGGTGCGGGCGCCGAGCGCCTCGGCGGCGAGCAGGGCGCCGTCGAGCGCGAGATGCGGGGCGCGGTTGAGCAGGACGGTGTCCTTGCGGCAGGCGGGCTCCCCTTCGCTGCCGTTGATGACGACTACGGGGCGCACCCCGCGGCGGATGGAGGCCTGTGCGACCGCCCGCAGTTTCTTGCCGAAGGGGAAGCCGGCGCCGCCGCGGCCGCGGAGCGAGATGTAGTCGGCGAGTTCGGCCAGGCGCTCCCCGCCCATCGGCTCCAGCGGGCCGTGCACCTTCAGGTGCATGCCGAGGTCGAGGCGCTCGACCAGGTCGAAGCCGGTCGTCAGCTGGGGAAGGCCGACTACGCGTACTTCGGGGACGTCGGGAAGGGGGACGTTCAACGTCGGTCTCCTGCGGGTGCGTGCCAGGGCTCTCCGGCGGCGGGCCGGTAGGGCGGACCCGGCGCGGGCTCGGTGTTGTCGAGGGAGTGGGGGTGGGGGAGCGGTCCGGTGGGCATGTCCGGGGCGTACGCGGGAAGGTCGGGGACGGCGTTCTGGCCGTTCCAGGGAAGGTCGGTTTCGTAGCTCTGGCTGTTCCAGGGAACGTTCGTTTCCGGGTTCTGGCCGTTCCAGGGAACGTTCGGTACGGGGTCGGGGCCGTACCCGGGAAGGTCCGGTGCGGGGACGGCTCCCGGGCCGTACGCCGCGCGGTCCGGGTCGTAGGGCGGGCGGAGGGCCTGGGCGGGTGGTGGGGGTGACGGCGTGGGCCAGCGGGGAGACGGAGGCGGCGCCTGGACGGGGATTTCTTCCGTCAGGGGGATCTGTTCCGCCAGCGGGATCCGTTCGGTGGGGGCGGAGGCGGCCGTCGCGGCCGACACGGCGCGGTACGCCGCCGATATGCCGGTGTCCGGCGCCCCGCGAAGGCCCTCAGAGGAACGCCCGGCCTCGTACAGGGGCGGGGCGGGAGCCGTGAGGCGGTGCGGCGGGGGCTGCGTGTCGTCGCGGAACAGCTGCTCGGGCCGCCGCTGCGGCCGAGGCGGCTCCTGCGGCGGGGCGAACCCGCCGCCGGGCAGTGGGGAGGTGGCGGAGTCGCGGGGCGCCGGTTCGGGCGCCGGGGCCAGGGAGCCGGACGTGGCCAGCGCCACCACCCGGTCCGTGATGGTCCGCTTGAGTGGCGGAGGCAGCAGGCGCAGCGAGAGGGCGGCGACCACCGCCGCGAGGCACAGGGCGTACATCGTGACGACCCAGCCCGCGGCGGGCCGGCCCGCGAACAGGCCGTGCACCAGCGCCGATCCCCATGCCGGGTAGGCCACCATGTGCAGCGAGCGCCAGCGGCCCGCTGTGCGCCCCGGCGTGGCGAACGCGCTGCGCAGGGCGCCGGTCGAGGCCGCGACGACCATGAGGAACCCGGCCAGCGAGCCGAATCCGATGAGGCCGGACGTACCGCTGACTCCGAGGCCGAAGGGGACCAGGGCTCCCAGGAGCGCGACATGTCCGAGCGAGACCTTGACCGTCACGTGCAGCAGCAGGAAGCCGAGGGAGGCGACCGCGGTGGCGCGGTGGACGCCCTGGGCGAGGAGGCGGTGGCGCGGCCGCAGGAGCAGCCGGTCGGTTGCCAGCAGTCCCCAGGCGACGGCAGCGGTGAGGGAGACCAGTGAGAGGACGCCGGTCGTGAAGTCGAGCGCGGCGCGCAGACTGTCGCTGCCGGCGACGGCGAGCAGCGGTATGAGGATTAACGCGGCGGCTGTGAGGCCTCCTTGGGCGGGGCGGCTCAATGCGGGGAAAGCGGGGGAGGAACTTATTTTTCGACGAGGGTTCATGGGGGGCGACTCCGAATGGTTCGGCAAAGTGGTCCCGTTGCCGCATGCTAGGTCGCCCCATACCAGGCAGTACGACGTTTGAAGGTTTAGCGCGGAGATTGTGGGAAAACTTGCTCGGGCGTTGCCCCGGATAGGGCCGATACGCGGAGTAACCCTGAGGTCAAGGGCTGCTGAGTCGGCTGAGTCCGCCGTCCGGATACGCGATGCGGCCCTCGCGGGCGCTGCGGTACCCTGACGCCATGCGTGCCGTACGCCTTCTGCTTAGCGAGCCGCGCTGATCAGTCCCGGCGGATGAAAGATCCGGTCGGAATCGGCGCGGCGTCCCCTCCTGTGCGAGGGGATTTTTCATTGGCTGAACGTCACAGTTCATTCGCTGAACGTCACAGCCTGAATGTCGCAGCCGCTGGCAGAGACGATCGATGGAGCTTTGAGGATCATGAGCGAGACGAATTCTGCGGCCGAGGTGGCAGCCCCGCACCGCTACACGGCCGCGATGGCCGCTGACATCGAGGCACGCTGGCAGGACTTCTGGGACGCCGAGGGTACGTACGAGGCGCCGAATCCCAGCGGTGACCTGGCGGGCGACGCGGAGCTGGCCGCCAAGCCCAAGAAGTTCATCATGGACATGTTCCCGTACCCGTCGGGCGCCGGGCTGCACGTCGGCCACCCGCTGGGCTACATCGCGACCGATGTCTTCGCCCGCTACCAGCGCATGACCGGCCACAACGTCCTGCACACCCTGGGCTTCGACGCGTTCGGCCTGCCCGCCGAGCAGCACGCGGTCGCCACCGGCACGCACCCCCGGGTGTCGACCGAGGCCGCCATGGACAACATGAAGCAGCAGCTGCGCCGGCTGGGCCTGGGCCACGACAAGCGCCGCTCCATCGCGACGATCGACCCGGACTACTACAAGTGGACCCAGTGGATCTTCCTGCAGATCTTCAACTCCTGGTACGACAAGGAGGCGGACCGCGCCCGGCCGATCGCCGAACTGGTGGCGCAGTTCGAGAGCGGGGAGCGTACGACGCCGGACGCGCGCCCCTGGAGTGAGCTGAGCGCCGCCGAGCGCGCCGACGTCCTGGGCGACTACCGCCTGGCGTACGCCTCCGACGCACCCGTGAACTGGGCGCCGGGCCTGGGCACCGTACTGGCCAACGAGGAAGTCACCGCCGACGGCCGCTCCGAGCGCGGGAACTTCCCCGTCTTCAAGGCCAAGCTGCGCCAGTGGAACATGCGCATCACCGCATACTCGGACCGCCTGCTGAACGACCTGGACGGCGTGGACTGGCCCGACGCGATCAAGCTGCAGCAGCGCAACTGGATCGGGCGCAGCGAGGGCGCGCGCGTCGACTTCCCCGTCGACGGCCACGCGATCACCGTCTTCACCACCCGTCAGGACACGCTGTTCGGCGCGACGTACATGGTGCTGGCGCCCGAGCACGAGCTGGTCGAGAAGATCGTCCCGGCCGCCTGGCCCGAGGGCACGCACGACGTGTGGACGGGCGGTCACGCCACCCCGGCCGACGCCGTCTCGGCGTACCGCGCCCAGGCCGCCTCGAAGTCCGACGTCGAGCGGCAGGCCGAGGCCAAGGACAAGACCGGCGTCTTCACCGGCGCGTACGCGATCAACCCGGTCAGCGGCGAGCAGGTGCCCGTCTTCATCGCCGACTACGTGCTGATGGGCTACGGCACCGGCGCGATCATGGCCGTACCGGCGCACGACTCCCGCGACTTCGCGTTCGCGCGCGCCTTCGAGCTGCCGATGCGCTGCGTCGTCGAGCCGTCGGACGGGCGGGGCACGGACCCGGCGGAGTGGGACGACGCGTTCGCCTCGTACGACGCGAAGATCGTGAACTCGTCGGGCGAGGACATCTCGCTGGACGGGCTGGGCGTCGTCGACGCCAAGGCGAAGATCACCGAGTGGCTGGCCGCGCGCGGCATCGGCGAGGGGACCGTCAACTACCGGCTGCGCGACTGGCTGTTCAGCCGGCAGCGTTACTGGGGCGAGCCCTTCCCGATCGTCTACGACGAGGACGGCATCGCGCACCCGCTGCCCGAGTCGATGCTGCCGCTGGAGCTGCCGGAGGTCGAGGACTACTCGCCGCGCACCTTCGACCCGGACGACGCCGACTCCCGGCCCGAGACGCCGCTGTCGCGCAACGAGGACTGGGTCAATGTGACGCTGGACCTGGGTGACGGACCGAAGAAGTACCGGCGCGAGACCAACACCATGCCCAACTGGGCCGGTTCCTGCTGGTACGAGCTGCGCTACCTGGACCCGCACAACAGCGAGAAGCTGGTCGATCCGGAGATCGAGCGGTACTGGATGGGGCCGCGCGAGGGCATGCCGCACGGCGGCGTGGACCTGTATGTCGGCGGCGCGGAGCACGCCGTACTGCACCTGCTGTACGCGCGTTTCTGGTCCAAGGTGCTGTTCGACCTGGGGCACGTGTCGTCGTCCGAGCCGTTCCACAAGCTGTACAACCAGGGCATGATCCAGGCCTTCGTCTACCGGGACTCGCGCGGCATCGCGGTGCCGGCGGCCGAGGTCGAGGAGCGCGACGGCGGGTTCTGGTACCAGGGCGAGAAGGTCAGCCGCGTCCTGGGCAAGATGGGCAAGTCCCTGAAGAACGCCGTCACTCCGGACGAGATCTCCGCCGAGTACGGCGCGGACACGCTGCGGCTGTACGAGATGGCGATGGGCCCGCTGGACGTGTCGCGGCCGTGGGACACGCGCGCGGTGGTCGGCCAGTACCGGCTGCTGCAGCGGCTGTGGCGCAACATCGTCGACGAGGCGACGGGCGAGGCCACGGTGGTCGACACCGAGCCCGACGAGGACACGCTGCGGGCGCTGCACAAGGCGATCGACGGCGCCGGCCAGGACATGGCGGGGATGCGCTTCAACACCGCCATCGCCAAGGTCACCGAACTGAACAACCACCTGACGAAGGCCGGCGGCCCGCTGTCGCGGTCGGTCGCGGAGCGGCTGGTGCTGCTGGTCGCGCCGCTGGCGCCGCACATCGCCGAGGAGCTGTGGCGGAAGCTGGGGCACACGGACTCCGTGGTCTACCAGGACTTCCCGGTCGCTGATCCGGCGTACGTCGTGGACGAGACCGTGACGTGCGTGGTGCAGGTCAAGGGCAAGGTCAAGGCGCGGCTGGAGATCTCCCCCTCGATCGGTGACGAGGAGCTGGAGGAGCTGGCGCTGGCCGACCCCGCGGTGGTCGCGGCGCTGGGCGGGGCGGGGATCCGCAAGGTGATCGTGCGGGCGCCGAAACTGGTGAACATCGTTCCGGCGTAACGCATAGGTACTTTCCCCTACGGGCAGGTTGGGGGTTCCCATGGAACCCTCGGCCTGCCTGTTCCGTTTACGGTGGAGAGACCACGAAAGCCGAGTGGCCGGCTGGACCGACAACGGAGGGGCGCTCATGGATGTCGTCACCCTGATCCTCATTCTCGCGCTGCTCTGCGTGGCGTTCGTGGCGACGGGGGTGTACGTGAGCGTGAAGGCGGTCGGTGCGGCCAAGCGTGGCGTGGACCGGAAGATCACGCAGGCGCGGCGCACCGTCGAGGACACGACCCTGCGGGCGAAGAGCTTCGGGCAGATGGGTGTCGCCGGGGAGCTAGCCCAGCTGAGGCTCTCTTTGCGTACGTCGATGAAGGCCACCCAGGAGGCGCTGCACGCGGGCGCCGCGGAGGACGCCTCGCTGTCGGAGTCGATCGGCCTCTTCGAACGGCTGAGCGCGCACGGGCACGAACTGGACGACGACCTGAAGCGGCTGGAGCGCGAGCCGGACAAGGCGCGGGTCGCGGAGCTGCTGCCGGAACTGCGTGAGCGTACGGAACGGGTGACGCATGCGGCGGACTCGCTGCGGTGGGCGGCGCGGGACCGGGCGCAGCGGTTCGCGGACGACGACCTCGCGTCGCTGAGCGCGCAGATCGAGGTGGAGTCGGGGGCGTTGCGGCATTGGGCCACCGGTCCGGGGGCGGACGCCGACTGGCCGGAGGCGGGTGCGGGTGCGGGTGCTGGGGCGGCTGGTGCTGCTGGGGCGCCCGGTGCGGCGGCGGGCCGGGCCAATGCGTCCAACACGTCCGACGCGGCCGATACGGCGCGCCGGGCCGCTGCCGGGCCTGAGGCGATCACGGCCCGTGACCCTCGTCAGCAGGCCACGTACCCGTGGCAGAAGGCGGCCCGCCCGGAGGGCACCGTCTGAGACGGTTGCCGTCGGTTCCCGACCCGGGACGGTTCATTGAGTGGGGCCGGACTGCCGTTGGGCGCCGCCGCCGGGTAACCTCCCGCTCATGTCCCGCCATGTCGCTATCGTCACCGATTCAACGGCCTACCTGCCGCAGCAGACGATGGAGCGGCACGGCATCACAGCGGTGCCGCTGACCGTCGTCATCGGCGATCAGGCCCTGGAGGAGGGCACCGAGATCTCGGCCCGCTCACTGGCCCTGGCACTGCAAAAGCGCCGGTCCGTGACGACGTCGAGGCCGAGCCCCGAAGTCTTCGCCGCGGCCTACCGGGCGGCGGCCGAGGCCGGCGCCACCGGCATCGTGTCGCTGCACCTGTCCTCCGAGTTCTCCGGAACGTACGACGCCGCCGTGCTCGCCGCGCAGGGCGCTCCGGTGCCGGTGCGGGTGGTGGACACGGGGATGGTCGCGATGGCTCTCGGCTTCTGCGCGCTGTCGGCGGCGGAGGTTGCCGACGCGGGCGGCACGGTGGACGAGGCGGTGGCCGCCGCGGAAAAGCGTGCGGCCGGCATGTCGGCGTACTTCTACGTGGACACGCTCGACTACCTGCGTCGCGGGGGCCGCATTGGCGCAGCACAGGCGTTGTTGGGCTCGGCGCTGGCGGTGAAGCCGCTGCTGGAGCTGGACGGCGGCCGCATCGAGATGCTGGAGAAGGTACGTACGGCCTCCAAGGCCATCGCGCGGCTGGAGGAGATCGCCGCCGAGCGGGCGGGGACGCGCCGCGTCGACATCGCGGTGCACCACCTGGCGGCGCCCGAGCGGGCCGAACGGCTGGCGGAGCGGCTGCGTGTCCGGGTTCCCGGACTGGCGGTGCTGCATGTCAGCGAGGTGGGGGCGGTGATCGGCGCGCACACGGGGCCCGGGCTGCTGGGAGTTGTGATCGCGCCTCAGTAACACCCCTCTTGAGGGTGACCCGGATATCCACAACTAACAGGTTTTCCACGGGAATCGACCATGATCAGCGGGGACGGGCGGATGTGCCTACCGTCTCGTGACATGGCTCTCCGATCACGCTCACGTTCACGCGCCGCCCGCTCCACCAGCAGTGGACCGGGCCGCGCCCCGGCCTCCGACGTCCGGTCGTCCGTTGTCCGCGCCCGCCATGGGCACGGCCGAAGCGGGCGCCGCCGCGTTCACGAATCCGCCGCGTCCACGGCATTGCGCCGCCGCGCGGAGGCACTCTTCGAAACCGCGCCGCGCCGGGCACCCCTGACAAGGAACAATCCGCCGTCGCCGTCGCCGTCGCCGTCGCCGACTCCGACTCGGGCTTCGGCTTCGGTGGCCGAAGAGGTACGAGGGGTGGCTCCTGGGGCGGGCGGTGCGGAGGGTGGCGTATTGGCCGGGGGTGGGAGGCTGGGGCGGGTGCGGGCCGCTGTGCGGGAGCGGCTGCCGGTCTGGGTGCAGTCGCGGTGCGGGCTTGAGCCCAGAACGCTGGCCGCGCTGGCCGTTGTTCTTGTGGTGGGTGCGGTCTTCGCCGCCCAGCACTTCTGGGCGGGCCGGCCACAGTCCGTACAGCCGCCGCAGGTTGTCGGTGCGGGGCATGCCGCGGAGCGGCCGGAACCGTCGCCGGGGCCGCCTCCGACGATGGCCCCCGAGGGGCGCATCGTCGTCGATGTGAGCGGCAAGGTACGGCAGCCGGGCATCCACCGGCTGCCGGCCGGGTCGCGGGTCGCCGACGCGCTGCGGGCCGCCGGCGGTATCAAGGCGGACGCGGACACCGCCGGGCTCAACCGCGCGCGCCTGCTCATGGACGGCGAGCAGGTGGTCGTGGGGGTTCCCGCGCCGGTGGGGGGTGCCGGGGGTGGGGGCGCGGCGGCTGCCGGTGGGACCGCGGGGCCGATCGGTCTGAACGCCGCTACCGCCGAGCAGTTGGAGACGCTGCCCGGTGTCGGTCCCGTGCTGGCGCAGCACATCATCGACTACCGGACCGAACACGGCGGGTTCCGTTCCGTCGACGAGCTCAGCGAAGTCAAGGGGATCGGCGACCGCCGGTTCGCGGATCTACAGCCCCTCGTACGGCCATGACGCGCCGCCCGGCGGTTCACGTCGCGTCCGGACATCGGCTGGGGGCGTCCGACCCCTGGCAGGAAGGGCCGGCGGATCTGCGTCTGGTGCCGCCCGCGCTGGCCGCGTGGGCCGCTGCTTCCGTGACGGTGGGGGCCTCGGGCCGCTGGGCGGCCGGGTTCGTGGTGGTGTGCGTGGGCGTGGCGGCCGGGCTGCTGATGGTCCGGGCGTGGCGGGAAAGGCGCGGGGCCGCGGTCCGGCGCGGGCTGAGCGTCACCGCTGTCGCCGCCGCGCTGCTGTGTGCGGCGGCAGGGGCCACCTCGGCCGGGTTGCACGCCGCCGACCTCCACCGAGGCCCCGTACCGGGCCTGGCGCGCCAGTACGCGCAGGTCACGGTGGAGCTGACGGTCACCTCGGACGCCCGCACGACCCGCCCGCGAGTGCACGGCGACCACACGTTGCCGACGTCGCTGGTGCTCAACGCCGACATCACCCGCGTGACGCGCGCGACCGTCAGCTCCGCCGTACGTACACCGGTCCTGGTGATCGCACCGGCCCGGGGGCCGGCGGCGGCCCGGTGGCAGCGGCTGCTGCCGTCCACCGGGCTGCGGCTCACGGGGCGGCTCGCACCTCCGGCGGGCGGCAGTGGCGGCGGCAAACCCGTCGCCGCGGTGCTGCGCGTACCGGACGGCGAACCGCCGAAGACAGTCCGCCCACCAACCGCCGTACAGCGCACGGCCGGTGGCCTCAGGGCCGGGCTGCGCGAGGCCACCGACGGGCTCGCTCCGGACGCGCGGGCACTGCTGCCGGGGCTGGTCGTCGGTGACACCTCCAGGGTGCCGCCCGAGCTGCACGAGGCCTTCGAGGCCACCGACCTCACGCACCTTCTCGCCGTATCGGGAAGCAACCTCACGATCATTCTGATCCTGCTGATCGGACCGCCCGGCACGGCCCTGCGCGCCGAACGGGGAGGGATCGCCCCGCGCCTCGGCATCCCGCTGCGGGCGACCGCACTGCTCGGCGGAGCGCTCACGCTCGCCTTCGTCGTCGTGTGCAGGCCGGAACCGAGCGTGCTGCGGGCCGCCGCGTGCGGGCTCATCACGCTGCTCGCCATCGGTACGGGCCGCCGCAGGCAGCTGATCCCCGCCCTGGCGGCCGCCGTCCTGCTGCTCGTCCTGTACGACCCGTGGCTGGCCCGCAGTTACGGCTTCCTGCTCTCCGTACTGGCCACCGGCGCCCTCCTCATCCTCGGCCCGCGCTGGAGCGCCGCGCTGCGACGGCGCGGCGTGCCGCCGAGGCTCGCGGAGGTACTGGCCGCGGCAGCCGCCGCTCAGGCGGTATGCGCGCCCGTCGTCGCGATGATGGCGGCCAGGGTGAGCCTGGTGGCGATCCCCTGCAACCTGCTCGCGGAATTCGCGGTGGCTCCCGCGACGGTGCTCGGCTTCGCGGCCCTGGCCGCGGCTCCGGTGGCGATGCCCCTCGCCGAGCTGCTGGCCCGGTGCGCGGGGTGGCCGGCCGGGTGGATCGCCTCTGTCGCCCGTACCGGGGCCGCGCTGCCCGGCGCGGAGGTCGACTGGCCGGGCGGCTGGCGCGGCGGGCTGCTGCTGGCCGCCGTGACGGCGGTGGCCGTGTTCGTGGCCCGCAGGCTGCTGCGCCACCCGTGGCTGAGCGCGGCCTGCGCGCTGCTCCTGGTGCTCGCGATCCTGCGGCCGGCGCCGCTCACCCGGATCATCACCGGATGGCCGCCGCCGGGCTGGAGGTTCGCGATGTGCGACATCGGCCAGGGAGACGCCTCCGTCCTCGCGGCGGGCGAGGGAACGGCCGTTGTCGTCGACGCGGGACCGGACCCGCAGCAGGTCGACCGCTGCCTGCGCGACCTCGGCGTCACCCGGGTCCCGCTCGTCCTGCTCACCCACTTCCACGCGGACCACGTGGCGGGGCTGCCGGGGGTGCTGCGAGGCCGTTCGGTGGGCGAGATCCGTACGACGACGCTTCAGGAGCCCCTGGAGCAGAGCGCGTTCGTCCGCAGGACCGCGGCAGCCGCAGGGGTGCCGCTACTTGCCACGGCCCCGGGGGAGCGGCGGTGGATCGGGCAGTTGTCCTGGCGGGCGCTGTGGCCGCCGCCCTTCCCCGCGCCGACGCCCGAAGAGCCGAACGACGCCAGCGTCACGCTCCTCGTCCGCTCCGGCGCGCTCACCCTGCTGCTCCTCGGCGACCTTGAACCCCCGGCACAGCGCAGTTTGCTGAGGGCCCATCCGATACTCCCGCCCGTGGACGTCCTGAAGGTCGCGCACCACGGCTCGGCCTACCAGGACCCCGCCCTGCTCGCCCGCGCCCGCCCCCGGCTGGCTGTGGTCTCCTGCGGCCGGGACAACCCGTACGGCCACCCCTCGCCGCGTACGCTCACGGCACTGCGCACGGGCGGGGCCACCGTGCTGCGCACGGACACGGACGGGGCGATCGCGGTGACCGGCTCGGGTCCCGGCCTGCGGGCGGTGCCCGCGGGGCCGGAGCCCGCGCGCTAGACGAGCCAGTCGCCGTCCCGCATCAGTTCGCGCTCGGCCAGCTCGTTCTCCTCGCGCCACGCCTTCACGGCTCGCGGGGTGATGCGGAGGTACACCCAGGGCTTCCGGTTCCGCGGGTCCCAGCCGTTGAGCTTCGCCGCGAAGGCGTCGGCCGACTCCGGTGCCAGGTCCGTTCCCTCCACGGGCTCGGCGGTGCCCTCGATCAGCACCACGTCCCTGGTGTGGCCGAGGGTGACCCGTACCTGCCCGGCGGGTGTCAGGTTCCGTGCCGTGGGGTTTGTACGACGGGTGCACATCAGGAGCGTCTCCCGGTCCCAGACGAACGACAGCGGGACCAGGCACGGCTCCCCGTCCGCCGATGCCGTGGCGACCCACAGGTCGTCGTCCTTCGCCAGCCGTTCCAGTACGTCCTGCTTGCGCTGCTCCCGGCTGCGCGCCGGTTCCGTGGTCGTCATGCCCGCACGCTATCGACGGCGCACCCCCGCGCGCCTCGGCCAACGGCCTAGGACCGGAGGTCAGACGACATCAGGCATGTTCGAGCCATCCCTCGTACTCGCCGGCCAGTGCGTGCAGCGCCCCGGGGTCGAGACGCCGGCCGGGGTCCTCCACGACGACCAGCCACTGCGCGTCCTCGGCATCGTCCTCACCGGCCAGCGCGTCCCGTACGAGCTGCGGCTCCTCGACAGCTCCGAAGCGCTCACCCAGCTCCAGGGCCACCTCCTCGGCGGCGTCCCGATCCGGCAGTACCAGTACGTGTCTGACTTCGCTCACCTGCCCATTCTCCAACACGAACGGGACTGTCAGTGCGCCATGGGATGCTGGACCACGATGGCCACCAGGAAGAATTCGACCGACGATCCGCTCGCCCCCCTCACCCTCGCCGTGGGGCAGGAGGACCTGCTGCTCGACCGTGCTGTGCAGCAGGTGGTGGCGGCCGCGCGCGCCGCCGACGCCGACACCGACGTACGCGACCTCACGCCCGACCAGCTTCAGCCCGGCACGCTCGCCGAGCTGACAAGCCCGTCGCTCTTCGCCGAGCGCAAGGTGGTCGTCGTGCGGAACGCGCACGACCTCTCCGCCGACACGATCAAGGACGTGAAGTCCTACCTCGAAGCGCCCGCCGAGGAAATCACGCTCGTACTGCTCCATGCGGGTGGCGTGAAGGGGAAGGGGCTGCTCGACGCGGCGCGTAAAGCGGGGGCCCGCGAGGTCGCCTGCCCCAAGACCACCAAGCCCGCCGAGCGCCTGTCGTTCGTACGGTCCGAATTCCGCGCGCTGGGCCGCTCCGCGACCCCCGAGGCGGGCCAGGCCCTGGTCGACTCCATCGGCAGCGACCTGCGCGAGCTGGCCAGCGCCGTCGCCCAGCTCTGCGCGGACGTAGAGGGGACCATCGACGAGGCTGTCGTCGGGCGGTACTACACGGGCCGCGCCGAGGCCTCCAGCTTCACGGTCGCCGACCGCGCCGTGGAGGGCCGGGCCGCCGAGGCCCTGGAGGCGCTGCGCTGGTCGCTGTCCACCGGCGTCGCACCGGTCCTGATCACCAGCGCCCTGGCCCAGGGCGTGCGGGCCATCGGCAAGCTGTCCTCCGCCCGCGGCGGCCGCCCCGCCGACCTCGCCCGCGAGCTCGGCATGCCCCCGTGGAAGATCGACCGCGTACGGCAGCAGATGCGCGGCTGGACACCGGACGGCGTGGCGCTCGCGCTGCGGGCCGTCGCCGAGGCCGACGCCGGCGTCAAGGGCGGCGGGGACGATCCGGAGTACGCCCTGGAGAAGGCGGTCGTCACCGTCGCCCGCGCCGCCCGCCACAAGTAGCGGCGTAACAGCGGCAAGGGCCGCAGCAGCACGAAGGCCCCGGCCGCCGTCCTGGGGAGGACGGGCGACCGGGGCCTTCGCGTCAAGCCATGAAGCCATGAAGCCTGTGAAAGCTTGGTGCGCCGCACCCGCGTGGCGAACGCAGGCCGCGTGCGGCGCGGAGGTGCCGGATCAGGAGCGGAAGAGAGGGCCCGCTGAGTCCCTACCGGCGGTCATGCAGGTGGTGCAGGTCATTCAAGTGAGTGCTCAGCCCTGCAGGGAGGCAACCTTGTGCGCCAGCGCCGACTTCTTGTTGGCGGCGGCGTTCTTGTGGATGACACCCTTGGAGACTGCCTTGTCGAGCTTCTGCGAAGCCTCGCGGACGGCCACAGTGGCCTTCTCGAGGTCGCCCGCAGTGACAGCCTCGCGGGCCTTGCGGATCGCGGTCTTGAGCGAAGACTTGACGGCCTTGTTACGCAGGCGCGCCTTCTCGTTCGTCTTGTTCCGCTTGATCTGGGACTTGATGTTCGCCACGAAAGAGCCTCTACAGGTTCGTTGGATCTTCGATGAGTGCCGCGCCGCTTAGAGGGCATGCGAGACACAGCTGCTCAGCGTACCAGCGGCCCGCCCGACGGCCCAAACCGAGGCCCGCCGCCCGTCCGTGGGACCATGGAAGCTACGTATCGATCCAACATCGCCCCGAGACGAGACCCTGCGTGCCCGCGACTCCTACCAACGTGCCCGAGCCGAGCCGTACCGACCCGGCGCTGATCCGCAATTTCTGCATCATCGCGCACATCGACCACGGCAAGTCGACCCTTGCCGACCGGATGCTCCAGCTGACCGGCGTGGTCGACCAGCGGCAGATGCGTGCCCAGTATCTCGACCGGATGGACATCGAGCGCGAGCGCGGCATCACGATCAAGTCCCAGGCGGTCCGGCTGCCCTGGGCCCCCAACGAGGGCCCGGACGTGGGCACGACCCACATCCTGAACATGATCGACACACCGGGCCACGTGGACTTCACGTACGAGGTGTCGCGGTCGCTCGCCGCCTGCGAAGGCACGGTGCTCCTCGTCGACGCCGCCCAGGGCATCGAGGCGCAGACCCTCGCCAACCTCTACCTGGCGATGGAGAACAACCTCACCATCGTCCCGGTGCTCAACAAGATCGACCTGCCGGCCGCCCAGCCGGAGAAGTTCTCCGAGGAGCTGGCCAACCTCATCGGCTGCCAGCCCGAGGACGTACTCAAGGTCTCGGCGAAGACCGGCCTCGGCGTGGACGCGCTGCTCGACCGGGTGGTCAAGGACGTACCGGCTCCGGTCGGGAACGCCGACGCCCCCGCCCGCGCGATGATCTTCGACTCGGTCTACGACTCGTACCGCGGTGTCGTCACCTATGTACGTGTCATCGACGGTGGGCTCAACAAGCGCGAGCGCATCCGCATGATGTCCACCAACGCGACCCACGAGCTGCTGGAGATCGGCGTCTCCTCCCCGGAGATGACGCCGTCCGACGGCATCGGCGTCGGCGAGGTCGGCTACATCATCACCGGCGTGAAGGACGTCCGTCAGTCCAAGGTCGGTGACACGATCACCTCCCTGCACAAGGGCGCCACCGAGGCCCTCGGCGGTTACAAGGACCCGAAGCCGATGGTCTTCTCGGGTCTGTATCCGCTGGACGGCTCCGAGTACCCCGACCTGCGCGAGGCGCTCGACAAGCTCCAGCTCAACGACGCCGCCCTGGTGTACGAGCCCGAGACCTCCGCGGCGCTCGGCTTCGGCTTCCGCGTCGGCTTCCTCGGCCTCCTGCACCTCGACGTGATCCGCGAGCGCCTGGAGCGCGAGTTCGGGCTCGACCTGATCGCCACCGCGCCCAACGTGGTCTACCGCGTCGTCATGGAGGACCGCAGCGAGCACACGGTCACCAACCCGAGCGAGTTCCCCGAGGGCAAGATCTCGGAGGTGTACGAGCCGGTCGTACGGGCCACGATCCTCGCCCCCAGCGAGTTCATCGGCGCGATCATGGAGCTCTGCCAGACCCGCCGCGGCACGCTGCTCGGCATGGACTACCTCTCCGAGGACCGCGTCGAGATCCGCTACACCCTCCCGCTCGCGGAGATCGTCTTCGACTTCTTCGACCAGCTGAAGTCCAAGACGCGCGGTTACGCCTCCCTGGACTACGAGCCCACCGGCGAGCAGGCGGCTTCCCTCGTCAAGGTCGACATCCTGCTGCACGGCGACCGGGTCGACGCGTTCTCCGCGGTCACGCACAAGGACGCGGCGTACGCGTACGGCGTGCGGCTCGTCGCCAAGCTGCGTGAGCTCATCCCGCGCCAGGCCTTCGAGATCCCCATCCAGGCGGCCATCGGTTCCCGGGTCATCGCCCGCGAGACCATCCGCGCCATCCGCAAGGACGTCCTCGCCAAGTGTTACGGCGGTGACATCTCCCGTAAGCGGAAGCTGCTGGAGAAGCAGAAGGAAGGCAAGAAGCGGATGAAGATGGTCGGCAGCGTGGAGGTCCCGCAGGAGGCCTTCATCGCGGTGCTGTCCAGCGACGACTCCGGCGGCAAGAAGAAGTAGTCACGACATACGACAGCATGTGCGAAAGCACGTACGAAAGCGCCCTCCGTACTCACGGACGGGCGCTTTCGCATGTGAGGAGATGCTGGTCGCGACGGTGCCGTTCCGTTATGAAGCCGCGTGCCGCAGGCCCTTACGCCCCGGGCACTCGCGCTTTACTCTGATCACCACTCGAAGGTTACTCGCCAGTTAAATACCAGCCAGTCGTGCAGTATGCGCAGGCCCGGAGGACGTCGTGAGCGACACACAGACCTTGATCGAGAACCGGCCGCCGTCGGTGGCGACCCTCTTCATTGAGCGCGTGGCTGCCACGCCCGATGGCGAGGCCTACCGCTACCCCGTACCGGCCCCCGCCGGGCAGGGACCCGACGCCTGGAAGTCACTGAGCTGGGGGCAGGCGGCCGAGCGCGTGTACGCCATCGCGGCCGGCCTCATCGACCTCGGCGTACAGCCCGAAGAGCGCGTCGCGCTCGCCTCCAACACACGCGTCGAGTGGATCCTCGCCGACCTCGGCGTGATGTGCGCCGGCGCCGCGACGACGACCGTCTACCCCTCGACCAACGCCGAGGAGTCGGCGTACATCCTGGCCGACTCCGAGAGCCGGGTGCTGATCGCGGAGGACGCGTCGCAGCTCGCCAAGGCACGCGAGCGGCGCTCCGACCTGCCGAACCTCGCCCACGTCGTCGTCATCGACGCCACCGGAGTCGAGCCGGCCGAGGACGACCCCGAGGGCTGGGTGCTCACACTCGCCGAGCTGGAGGCGCGCGGGGCGGCGTACCTGGCCAAGCACCCGCAGGCCGTCACCGAGCGGGTGGAGGCAATCACCTCCGACCAGCTCGCGACGCTCATCTACACCTCCGGCACCACGGGCCGCCCCAAGGGCGTACGGCTGCCGCACGACTGCTGGTCGTACATGGCGAAGGCCACGGTGGCGACCGGGCTCATCAGCGCGACGGATGTGCAGTACCTGTGGCTGCCTCTCGCGCACGTCTTCGGCAAGGTCCTGACCTCCGGACAGATCGAAGCCGGGCACGTCACCGCCGTGGACGGCCGCGTCGACAAGATCATCGAGAACCTGCCGGTGGTTCAGCCGACGTACATGGCAGCCGTGCCGCGCATCTTCGAGAAGGTCTACAACGGCGTGGCGGCCAAGGCGCGGGCCGGCGGCGGCGCGAAGTACAAGATCTTCCAGTGGGCGGCCGAGGTCGCCCGCGAGTACGCCAAGGTCACGCAGGACAACTTCCGCCGCACGGGCACCGCCTCCGCGCCCTTCGGCCTGACCGCCAAGCACAAGATCGCCGACGTGCTCGTCTACTCCAAGATCCGCGAAGCCTTCGGCGGCCGGCTGCGCGCCTGCGTCTCCGGCTCGGCGGCGCTCGCGCCCGACATCGGCTTCTTCTTCTCCGGCGCCGGCATCCACATCCTGGAGGGTTACGGTCTGACCGAGTCCAGCGCCGCCTCCTTCGTGAACCCGGGCGAGGCCTACCGCACCGGCACGGTCGGCAAGCCGCTCCCCGGCACCGAGGTGCGCATCGCGGACGACGGCGAGATCCTGCTGCGCGGCCCCGGCATCATGCAGGGCTACCACCAGCTGCCCGAGAAGACCGCCGAAGTGCTGGAGCCGGACGGCTGGTTGCACACCGGGGACATCGGCGAGCTGTCGGCCGACGGATACCTGCGCATCACGGACCGCAAGAAGGACCTGATCAAGACGTCGGGCGGCAAGTACATCGCGCCGGCCGAGGTCGAGGGCCAGTTCAAGGCGGTGTGCCCGTTCGTCTCCAACATCCTGGTGCACGGCGCGGACCGTAACTACTGCACCGCGCTGATCGCGCTCGACGAGCCGACGATCCTCGGCTGGGCCAAGGACAACGGCCTGGAGGGCAAGTCGTACGCCGAGGTCGTCGCGGACAAGAAGACCCAGGAGCTCATCGAGGGCTACGTGCAGCGGCTCAACGAGGGCCTGCAGCGCTGGCAGACGATCAAGAAGTTCCGGCTGCTGCCGCGCGACCTGGACATCGAGCACGGTGAGCTGACGCCGAGCCTCAAGCTCAAGCGGCCGGTCGTCGAGCGCGAGTACAAGCACCTCATCGAGGAGATGTACGCGGGCTCGCGCGAGGCGTGAGGCGCGAGGCCTGACGGCTGACAGGGCGGTGGCGCGGGCGGGGCCGGCAACGGCTTCGCCCGCGCGGTTCGTTCACAACTCCGGCACATTTCGACCACTTCGGTGACTCCGCGCTTATGTGCGGCCTCAGTCTGTCACTCTGTTCCATGTCGCCAGCGGCGGCGTCAACAGAGAACCGACGGGGAGCCGGCCAGTGGGGTCCATTCCTAGGCAGCGGGAGAGTACGTACCGCTCGACGCACCTGCCGGGCGGCCTGTCCGACCCGCACTCGGCCGCCTGGACCAGCCTGCCGGGGAACCCGCTCGCGCCCGCCGCCGCGCGGCGCTTCGTGCGGGCCGCGCTCGCCGAATGGACCGGGCTCGGGCTGCCCGCCGCCGGCGGTTTCACCGACCAGCTCGCGGACGACGCCGTGATCCTCGTCAACGAGCTGGTGACCAACGCGGTCGTCCACGCGGGTACCAACGTCGAGCTGGTGTGCCACCTGGAGGAAGCGACCGAGGACGATCCCGCCGCTCTCGTCGTCGAGGTCTCCGACCACCATCCCGCCCGCGTGGTACGGAACGAACCCGGCGGATCGCCCGCGGTCGGCGGGCACGAGTTCGGGCGCGGCCTGCACCTCGTCGCCGCCCTCTCCGCGTGCTGGGGCGTCACCTACCGCACCGGCCTCAAGACCATCTGGGCCCGGATCGCGATCGACGGCGTACTCCCGGCCATGCTCCCGGCCGTGCACTCGGCCATGGCTACAGGACCGGCCGACATCGCCGACCAGGCGCTCCAGCGCGGGCTGCGCGCCGTCGAGATCCTCGCGCCCGTACCGCGGCGGGCCGCGCGCGAGTACGACAGCGACTGGATCAACCGGGGTGCGCTCTCGTTCCTCGCCGAGGCGTCCGACCTGCTGACGGGCCAGTTCGACGAGGACATGATCGCGGCGCTCGCCGCCCAGCTCCTGGTGCCGAGGCTCGCGGACTGGTGCGCTGTGTGGCTGGAGGAGGAGGGCGCGGTGCCTCGCCTCGCCCGCGTCTGGCACCAGCGCGAGTGCAGCATCGAGGAACTGCGCGGGCGCGTCGAGAAGGAGCCGCCCGCCGTGCCGGACTCCGCTCGCGGCGGCCCGGTGCCGGTGCCGTGGCCGGGCGTGGAGGATCTGGGGGGCGTTGAAGGTACTGCCGGTACTGAGGGTGCTGACGGTGGTGACGGCGCCGCCGTGGCGTACCGGCTGATCGCGGGCGGGCGCGGGCTCGGGACGCTGATGCTGGGGCGAGCGGGACTGGCGCAGATGCCCGACGAAGTGACCGGCCTGATCGAGGACTTCGTACGCCGGGTCGCGCTGGCTGTCGCCGCCGCCCGCCAGTACACCCGGCAGGCCACCATCAGCCGTGTTCTGCAACGGGCGCTGCTGCCGGGCCAGATGGCCGACATCCCGGGCATCGAGAAGGCCCTCGTCTACGAGCCGCGCGGGCAGGGCGTCGCGGGCGGCGACTTCTACGACGTCTTCCCCGGCGCGAGCGGCAGCTGGTCCTTCTCGCTCGGCGACGTCCAGGGCAACGGGCCCGAGGCGGCGGTCGTCACCGGCCTCGTCAGGCCGTGGCTGCGGTTGCTGGGGCGCGAGGGCCGGGCGGTCGGGGAGGTGCTGGGGCGGCTCAACGGGCTGCTGCTGGACGACGCGGTGGAGGCCGCGGAGGCGACGGCCAGGATGGCGGTGGCCGGGGCTTCAGGGGCTGCTGGGACTACTGGGGGCCTCGTCGGCCTGCGTGACGCGCCGCCGCAGCCCCGCTTCCTCTCGCTCCTGTACGGCGAGCTGGTGCCGCTCGCGGCCGAGGACGGCGGCGGTGTCCGCTGCACGCTCGCCTGCGCCGGGCATCCGCTGCCGCTCGTGCTCCGGCCCGACGGGAGCGTACGGCCGGCCGCCGTCTCCCAGATGCTGCTCGGCGTCCTCGACGACGTGACGTACGACAGCGAGACCTTCGTCCTCCAGGCGGGCGACACCCTGCTCTGCGTCACGGACGGCGTGACCGAGCGGCGTTCCGGGCGGCGCATGTTCGACGACGCGGACGGGTTGGCGGCGGCGCTCGGGCGGTGCGTGGGGCTGAGCGCGCAGGGGGTCGCAGAAAGGATCATGCGCGAGGTGCACGATTTCTCGCCGACGCCGCCGGACGACGACGTCGCGCTGCTGGTCCTCCAGGCAGTGTGACCCCGGCAATGTGACCGGAGCTGTGACAATGGGGGCATGCCTTCTGTACTGCCCGACGGTGAGCCCATGCCCGAAGACGGGGCGCTGCCACCGCACGCCCTGGCCGGCGCGGCCGAGCGGCCGCTCGGCTTCTACCTGCACGTTCCGTACTGCGCGACCCGCTGCGGCTACTGCGACTTCAACACCTACACGGCGACCGAGCTGCGCGGTTCGGGCGGTGCGCTGGCCTCGCGCGACAACTACGCGGACACGCTGGTGGAGGAGGTGCGCCTGGCGAGGAAGGTGCTCGGCGACGACCGGCGTGAAGTACGGACGGTCTTCGTGGGCGGGGGTACGCCGACGCTGCTGGCGGCGGGTGATCTCGTACGGATGCTGGGGGCGATCCGGGACGAATTCGGGATCGCGGACGACGCGGAGATCACGACGGAGGCGAATCCGGAGTCGGTGAATCCGGCGTACTTGGAGGAGCTGCGGGCCGGCGGCTTCAACCGAGTCTCGTTCGGCATGCAGAGCGCGAAGCAGCACGTGCTGAAGATTCTGGACCGTACGCATACGCCGGGGCGGCCGGAGGTGTGCGTCGCGGAGGCGCGGGCGGCGGGCTTCGAGCACGTAAACCTCGACTTGATCTACGGCACGCCGGGGGAGTCCGACGCGGACTGGCAGGCGTCGCTGGACGCGGCGATCGGGGCGGGTCCCGACCATGTGAGTGCGTACGCCCTCATCGTGGAGGAGGGGACGCAGCTGGCGCGGCGGATCCGGCGCGGTGAGGTGCCGATGACGGACGACGACGTGCACGCCGACCGGTACCTGATGACGGAGTCGGCGCTGTCGGCGGCGGGGTTTGAGTGGTACGAGGTGTCGAACTGGGCCACTTCGGCGGATGCGCGGTGCCTGCACAACGAGTTGTACTGGCGCGGAGCGGACTGGTGGGGCGCGGGGCCTGGCGCCCACAGCCATGTGGGCGGGGTGCGGTGGTGGAACGTGAAGCACCCGGGGGCGTACGCGCAGGCGCTGGGGGAGGGGCGCTCTCCCGGGGCCGGGCGCGAGGTGCTCCCGGCGGAGGACCGGCGCGTGGAGCGCATCCTGCTGGAGCTCAGGCTCGCGGACGGCTGCCCGCTGTCGCTGCTGGCGCCGGCCGGCCTGGCGGCGGCGGAGCAGGCGCTGGACGAGGGGCTGCTGGCGGGGAAGCCGTTCGCCGCTGGGCGGGCAGTGCTGACGCTGCGCGGGCGGTTGCTGGCGGATGCGGTGGTCCGGGACCTGGTGGACTGACCAGGGGCGCCGGGGTGCGCCGGGCCGCTGCGCCGGGGGCACCTGGGGCGCTGCCCCAGACCCCGCTCCTCAAACGCCGGAGGGGCTGGAGTTGCCCGGGGGCTCAGCCGAATTCAGGGGCCGTAACGAAATCGATCAGCTCCTCCACCCGCCCCAGCAGCGCCGGCTCCAGATCCCTGTACGAGTGGACAGAGGCCAGAATCCGCTGCCACGCCGCCCCCGTGTTCCCCGGCCATCCCAGCGCCCCGCACACCCCCGTCTTCCAGTCCTGCCCCCTCGGCACCCTCGGCCAGGCAGAGATCCCCACCGCCGACGGCTTCACCGCCTCCCACACGTCGATGTACGGGTGGCCGACGACCAGGACGTTCGCGTCCGAGACCTGCCCCGCGATGCGGGACTCCTTCGAGCCGGGGACCAGGTGGTCTACCAGGACGCCCAGGCGTGCGTCCGGCGCCGGGGCGAAGTCCGCGACGATCGCGGGAAGGTCGTCGATGCCCTCCAGGTATTCGACGACCACGCCCTCGATGCGGAGGTCGTCGCCCCAGACCCGCTCGACCAGCTCCGCGTCGTGGCGCCCCTCCACGTAGATACGCCCCGCACGCGCGACCCGCGCCCGCGCCCCCGGTACGGCCACCGAGCCCGACGCCGTACGGGTCGGCCGGGGCGTCGCAGCGGAAGGCGGGCGTACCAGGGTGACCACGCGGCCCTCCAGGAGGAAGCCGCGGGGTTCCATCGGGAACACCCGGTGCTTCCCGAAGCGGTCCTCCAGGGTGACGGTCGGCCCCTGCGCCGTCTTCTCGCACCGGATCACCGCCCCGCAGAATCCGGTGCCGACCTCCTCCACGACAAGATCGGTCTCGGCGGGGACTTCGGGAACGGGGACGGGCTTCTTCCAGGGCGGAGTCAGATCCGGCCCGTACTGTCGGCTGCGCATGGGGCCATTCTGACGTCACACCACGGCGTCACGCCCCAGCGTCACACCTCGAATCGCGCCGCCAACGCGTCACGCTGCGCCCGCACATACGCCGCGTCCACCACCGCCCCGTGCCCCGGCACGTACGCCGCGTTCTCGCCGCCCAGCGCGAGCAGCCGGTCCAGGGCCGCCGGCCAGAAGGCGGGGTGCGCGTCCGGGCCCGCCTGGGGAGCGCCCGACTCCTCCACCAGGTCGCCGCAGAAGACGACCACGGGACTGCCCGGCACCAGCACCGCCAGGTCGTGACCGCTGTGCCCCGGGCCGACGTTCGCCAGCAGCACCTGGCGGCCGCCGCCCAGGTCCAGCGTCCACTCGCCGCACACCGTGTGGTGCGGCGCGACCAGTACGTCCGCCGCCTCCGCCGCCGCGCCCCGGTCGACACCGTGCCGTACCGCGTCGTCCCGCAGCGCCTCCCTGCCCCGCCGCAGCAGATCGTCGATGCCGACCGCCCCGTACACCTCCGTTCCCGCGAACGCCGCCGTGCCGAAGACGTGGTCGAAGTGCGGGTGGGTGAGCGCGATATGCGTCACTCTTCGGCCGGGGCCCAGAAGGCGCTGCGCCTCGGCGCGCAACTGCGCGCCCTCGCGCAGCGTCGCCCCTGTGTCGATGAGCAGCGCCCCGCCGTCACCCCCGGCCACCAGGCCCACCGTGGCGTCCCAGACGGGCATACGCCGCCGCCCCACGCCCAGTGCGAGCCGCTCCCAGCCTGCCTCTTCCCAACTGAGGTCCATACCCCGACGCTAGACCCACCCCCGGTGCAGGCGCCCGCTGAACAGGGCCGTCGCACGACGACTGGCGCGGTAACGTGACCGGCCGCCCTTGCTAGGGGCGTACCTGCCAGCCGTACACTGGGCGGGGACTGCTGGCACTCCCCCGCGGTGAGTGCCAGAAGACACCGAACGACCGACCATCTGGAGGTGGTGCGAGATGCTCAGCGAACGCAGACTTGAGGTGCTGCGCGCCATCGTCCAGGACTACGTGGGCACCGAGGAGCCCGTCGGCTCCAAGGCGCTCACCGAGCGCCACAAGCTCGGTGTCTCACCGGCCACCGTCCGCAACGACATGGCCGCCCTGGAGGACGAGGGCTTCATCGCCCAGCCGCACACGAGCGCGGGCCGCATCCCCACCGACAAGGGCTACCGCCTCTTCGTCGACAAGCTCGCCGGCGTCAAGCCCCTGTCGTCGCCCGAGCGCCGCGCCATCCAGAACTTCATGGACGGGGCGGTCGACCTCGACGACGTCGTGGCCCGTACGGTCCGGCTGCTCGCGCAGCTGACCCGGCAGGTCGCCGTCGTGCAGTACCCGTCGCTGACCCGCTCGACGGTGCGGCACGTGGAACTGCTCGCGCTGGCTCCCGCCCGCCTGATGCTCGTGCTCATCACGGACACCGGCCGGGTCGAGCAGCGCATGATCGACTGTCCGGCACCCTTCGGCGAGACGTCGCTCGCGGACCTGCGCGCCCGGCTCAACAGCCGGGTCGTCGGGCGCCGCTTCGCGGACGTACCGCAGCTGGTGCAGGACCTTCCCGACTCCTTCGACAAGGAGGACCGAGGCACCGTTTCGACGGTCCTGTCCACCCTCCTGGAGACTCTGGTCGAGGAGACCGAGGAGCGCCTGATGATCGGCGGCACCGCCAATCTCACGCGCTTCGGACACGATTTCCCCCTCACCATCCGGCCGGTGCTGGAGGCCCTTGAGGAGCAGGTCGTGCTCCTCAAGCTGCTGGGTGAGGCAACGGACTCAGGCATGACTGTACGAATCGGTCACGAGAACGCCCATGAAGGGCTCAGCTCCACGTCCGTCGTCGCAGTCGGCTACGGTTCGGGCGACGAAGCAGTCGCGAAACTCGGCGTGGTCGGACCGACCCGCATGGACTACCCCGGAACGATGGGAGCGGTACGCGCAGTGGCACGTTACGTCGGACAGATCCTGGCGGAGTCGTAAGTGGCCACCGACTATTACGCCGTACTAGGCGTACGCCGCGACGCTTCCCAGGATGAGATCAAGAAGGCATTCCGGCGGCTGGCGCGTGAGCTCCACCCGGACGTGAATCCCGATCCCAAGACGCAAGAGCGCTTCAAGGAGATCAACGCCGCGTACGAGGTGTTGTCGGACCCGCAGAAGAAGCAGGTCTACGACCTCGGCGGCGACCCCCTCTCGCAGGCGGGCGCTGGAGCCGGCGGCTTCGGCCAGGGTGGCTTCGGGAACTTCTCGGACATCATGGACGCCTTCTTCGGTACGGCGTCGCAGCGCGGCCCGCGCTCGCGCACGCGCCGCGGCCAGGACGCGATGATCCGGCTGGAGATCGACCTCAACGAGGCGGCCTTCGGTACGACGAAGGACATCCAGGTCGACACGGCCGTCGTGTGTACGACGTGCTCGGGCGAGGGCGCCGCACCCGGCACCTCCGCCCAGACCTGTGACATGTGCCGCGGACGCGGCGAGGTCTCGCAGGTCACCCGGTCCTTCCTGGGCCAGGTCATGACCTCGCGCCCCTGCCCGCAGTGCCAGGGCTTCGGCACGGTCGTACCGACTCCGTGCCCGGAGTGCGCCGGTGACGGGCGCGTGCGTTCGCGCCGGACGCTGACGGTCAAGATCCCGGCCGGTGTCGACAACGGCACGCGGATCCAGCTCGCGGGCGAGGGTGAGGTCGGCCCCGGTGGCGGCCCCGCCGGTGACCTGTACGTAGAGATCCACGAGCTGCCGCACTCCGTGTTCCAGCGGCGCGGCGACGACCTGCACTGCACGGTCACGATCCCCATGACGGCGGCCGCGCTGGGCACGAAGTGCCCGCTGGAAACGCTCGACGGCATCGAGGAGATCGACGTACGCCCGGGCACGCAGTCCGGTCAGTCGATCCCGCTGCACGGGCGCGGCATCACGCACCTGCGGGGCGGCGGCCGTGGCGACCTGATCGTGCACGTCGAGGTGCTGACCCCCTCGAAGCTGGACCCGCAGCAGGAGGACCTGATGCGCCAGCTCGCGAAGCTGCGCGGCGAGGAGCGCCCGACGGGTCAGTTCCAGCCCGGCCAGCAGGGCCTGTTCTCGCGTCTGAAGGACGCCTTCAACGGCCGCTAGGCGACTCGATTCGGGCGCAGTGCGGAGGGCATGAAACTATGCGTTCATGTCCTCCGCACTGACCGATCTTTGCCGTTATCCGATCGTGCAGGCCCCCATGGCGGGCGGCGCATCCAGTCCTCAGCTCGTCGCCGCCGTCTCCGAGGCCGGCGGTCTCGGGTTTCTTGCCGCCGGGTACAAGACGGCGGACGGCATGTACGAGGAGATCAAGCAGCTGCGGGGGCTCACGAGCCGCCCCTTCGGCGTCAATCTCTTCATGCCGCAGCCGAGCCAGGTCGACCCGGCCGCCGTGGAGGTCTACCGTCACCAGCTCGCCGGCGAGGCCGACTGGTACGACACCCCCCTCGGCGAACCCGACAACTGCGCCGACGACGGCTACGAAGCCAAGCTGGCCATCCTCATCGACGACCCCGTCCCGGTCGTCTCCTTCACCTTCGGCTGCCCCACGCGCCCCGTCCTCGACGCCTTCGCGAAGGCCGGCACGCTCACCGTCGTGACCGTCACCACGCCCGAAGAGGCCCAGGCCGCGCAGTGGACCGGCGCCGACGCCGTGTGCGTACAGGGCATAGAGGCCGGTGGCCACCAGGGAACGCACCGCGACGATCCCAAGAACGACGGCACCGGCATCGGCCTTCTCTCCCTCGTCGCGCAGGTACGCGAGACCGTGCAGCTGCCGATCATCGCGGCGGGCGGCGTGATGCGCGGCGCGCAGATCGCCGCAGTCCTCGCGCTGGGCGCCGACGCCGCGCAGCTCGGCACGGCGTTCCTGGTCTGCCCCGAATCCGGCGCGAACACTCTCCACAAGCAAGCCATGACCAATCCACTCTTCGTACGCACCGAACTCACCCGGGCGTTCTCGGGACGCCCCGCACGCGGCCTCGTCAACCGCTTCATGCGCGAGCACGGGCCGTACGCCCCCGCCGCCTATCCGCAGGTGCACCACATCACCTCCGGCCTGCGCAAGGCCGCGGCCAAGGCGGGCGACGCCCAGGGCATGGCGCTGTGGGCGGGGCAGGGGCACCGGATGGCGCGCGAGATGCCGGCCGGGCAGCTGGTCGAGGTCCTGGCCGCCGAGAGCGACGCCGCGCGCGCGGCGCTGGCGCTGCGGGGCCCGGGCGGTGCGGCATGACGGCGCCGGTGTTCGTCGTGGACGCCGTACCGGCGAAGGGCCAGTTCGTACTCGAAGGTCCCGAGGGGCGGCATGCAGTCTCGGTGCGGCGGCTGCACGCGGGGGAGCACGTCGTACTGACGGACGGACTCGGCAGGGGCGCGGCGGCCGTGGTGCTGGCGGCCGAGGGCAAGGACCGCCTGACCGTCGAGGTGACGGACGTGACGGCGGAGCCGGAGCCGGAGCCGCGCATCACCGTCGTACAGGCGCTGCCCAAGGGCGACCGGGGTGAGGTGGCCGTCGAGACGATGACGGAGACCGGCGTCGACGCGATCGTGCCGTGGCAGGCGTCCCGGTGCATCACGCAGTGGCGCGGCGACCGGGGCGCGAAGTCCCTCGCGAAGTGGCGGGCGACGGCGCGGGAGGCGGGCAAGCAGTCGCGCAGGCTGCGCTTCCCGGAGGTCGCGGACGTGCTGACGACGAAGCAGGTGGCCGCGCTGTTGGCCACGGCCGACTTCGCTGCCGTCCTCCACGAGGACGCGTCGGCGGGCAGTGCCGCGCTCGCCACGGCCGGACTGCCCGACACGGGTTCCATCGTGCTGGTCGTGGGACCGGAAGGGGGCGTGTCACCGGAGGAGTTGGCGGTGTTCGCCGAGGCGGGGGCGAAGCCGTACCGGCTGGGGAGCAGTGTGCTGCGTACGTCGACTGCCGGTACCGCGGCGGCGGCGCTGCTCCTGGGGCGCACGGGCCGCTGGTCCTGAGACGGATGCTGGGGCCCTGCGGGGCTTTCCCGCTCGCGCGTCGGCTGGACCCTCTCGACCCGGCCGAATGCGACGAACCCACCAAAAGACGAACCCGCCCACACCATTTGCCCCACTTTCGACGTATCGGCAAGGCCTCCACATGCGTCATGTGTTGGGTTCATCGCATCCGCAAGCCCGGAAACAACTTCGCGCGCCCCACCCGCGCAGACACGAGTCCGCAGGTCGACCGGAGACTTCGGCCGCCCTCCGGCGTGGGTGCGCGTGTGCGTGGGAATGGGGATGCCCGCACCAGCGGCCGTTGCCGCAGTCGCTGAGCCCGGGGCCGAGCCGCCCCCTCAACCTTCCGCGCCCCACTCACCGAGCCTGCCACCCGGCAACGATGAACGGCCACTTGCCGGAGTTTCCCCGTGGGCGGCCCCCATCGCAGACGCGATCAACGCTCCAGGACAACCGGAGCCGCCTCCCGGCCGTGGGCGGCGCTGCTGGGGTGGGGAAATGGCCCGAGGGGCATGCGCGGCATGCGCGGCATGCGCGCAGCCATGGCCGCAAGGCCGACCCGCTTCGGAGCCCGCCACGGCTGGCCCGCCGCCACCGGCGGATAGCATGCGGCCATACTTGATCGGTATCGGTACATCCTGATCCAGCCGCATTCGAGGAGGCCAGGACCATGGCGGGACAACCGCAGGCAGACTGCCTGTTCTGCAAGATCGCTTCCGGGGAGGTGCCCGCGGACGTCGTCCGTGAGACGCCCACGACCGTCGCGTTCCGCGACATCAACCCCCAGGCGCCGACGCACGTCCTGGTCATCCCCAGGGAGCACCACCCGGACGCCGCCGCACTGGCGGCCGCCGAGCCGCAGGTCCTCGCGGACCTGCTGACCGAGGCCGGCAATGTCGCCGCCGACGAGAAGGTCGACCGTACCGGCTACCGCGTCATCTTCAACACGGGCTCCGGAGCGGGCCAGACCGTCTTCCACGCGCACGCCCACGTCCTCGGCGGACGCGGCCTCAACTGGCCCCCCGGATAAGGCAGCCCAAGTGTCCGCACGAGAACTGGTCGTCCTCGGCACCGCCAGTCAGGTCCCCACCCGGCACCGCAACCACAACGGCTACCTCCTGCGCTGGGACAGCGAGGGCATCCTGTTCGATCCCGGCGAGGGCACCCAGCGCCAGATGCTGCGCGCCGGCGTGGCCGCGCATGACATCAACCGGATCTGCGTCACCCACTTCCACGGTGACCACTCCCTCGGCCTCGCCGGCGTGATCCAGCGGATAAACCTCGACCGCGTCCCGCACCCCGTCACCGCGCACTACCCGGCGAGCGGGCAGCGCTTCTTCGACCGGCTGCGGTACGCCACGGCCTACCGCGAGACGGTCCTGCTGAACGAATCGCCGGTCGCCGCCGACGGGCCGCTGGCCAACGGCTCTTCGTACGTCCTCGACGCGGTCAAGCTGTCCCATCCCGTCGAGTCGTACGGCTACCGGCTCACCGAGCCCGACGGCCGCCGCATGCTGCCCTCCCTGCTCGCCGAGCACGGCATCAAGGGGCCCGACGTCGGCCGCATCCAGCGCGACGGGCAGCTCGGCGGTGTCACGCTCGACCAGGTCAGCGAGGAGCGGCGCGGGCAGCGTTTCGCGTTCGTCATGGACACCAGGCTCTGCGACGGCGTGTACGCCCTCGCGGAAGGCTGCGACATGCTCGTCATCGAGTCGACCTTCCTCGACGAGGAGGTACGACTCGCGGCCGAGCACGGCCACCTGACGGCCGGCCAGGCCGCCCGCGTTGCGCACGAAGCCGGCGTACGCCACCTCGTCCTCACCCACTTCTCGCAGCGCTACCACGATCCCGAAGCCTTCGAACAGCAGGCCCGCGCGGCCGGGTTCGACGGCGAGCTGACCATCGCCGCCGACCTGCTGCGGGTGCCCCTCCCCAAGCGCCACTGAACGAGAAGACGACCCCTCATGCACCTCCCCAAGGCCGAACTCCACCTCCACATCGAAGGCACCCTCGAACCCGAGCTGGCCTTCGAGCTCGCCGCCCGCAACGCCGTCGTACTGCCCTACTCCACCACCGAAGAGCTCCGCCGCGCCTACCTCTTCGACGACCTCCAGTCCTTCCTCGACCTCTACTACGCGCTGATGGCCGTCCTGTGCACCGAGGACGACTTCGACCGGCTCGCCGACGCCTACCTGGCGCGGGCCGCCGCACAGGGCGTACGGCACGCGGAGATCTTCTTCGACCCGCAGGCGCACACCGCGCGCGGTGTGGGCATCGGCACGGTCGTCGAGGGGCTCTCCCGCGCCCTGGACCGGAGCGAGGAGCGGCACGGGATCTCCACGCAGCTGATCATGTGCTTCCTGCGTGACCAGTCCGCCGAGTCGGCGCTGGAGACGCTGGACGCCGCCAAGCCGTATCTGCACCGGATCTCGGCCGTCGGCCTGGACTCGGCGGAGGTCGGGCACCCGCCGTCGAAGTTCCGCGAGGTGTACGAGGCTGCCGAGGCCCTGGGGCTGCGGAAGGTCGCGCACGCGGGGGAGGAGGGGCCGCCGGCGTACATCTGGGAGGCGCTGGACATCCTCGGCGTCGAGCGCGTCGACCACGGGCTGCGTGCCATGGAGGACCCGGCACTCGTGGAGCGACTGGTGCGCGACCGGGTGCCGCTGACGCTGTGTCCGCTGTCGAACGTACGGCTGCGGGCCATCGACATCCTGGAGCAGCACCCCTTGCGCGACATGATGGAAGCCGGGCTGCTGGTAACCGTGAATTCGGACGACCCCGCCTACTTCGGGGGCTACGTCGGCGACACCTTCTACGCCGTGCACGAAGCGCTCGGTCTCGGGCAGGAGCAGCTGCGCGAGCTCGCCCGCAACTCCTTCCTGGCGGCCTTCCTCGACCACGACGAGGAGCGCAGGGCGGCGTATCTCGCCGAGGTGGACGCGTACGTCTTCTGAGTTTCTCCAGGCGCCCGCGTCACGGCCGTTGACGCCTTCGCGGGCGCCTCTCTACGCTGCATTCTCATACGTGGACGTCGTCTGCATACGGAGATGAGTTGTTGTGGCGGACCTGACCATCACCGACGTCCGGCTGACCCCCGTCCTCATCTCCGACCCACCGCTCTTCAACGTCCAAGGCGTGCACCAGCCATACACGCCCCGCCTGGTCGTAGAGGTGGTCACGGCGGACGGGATCACCGGCGTCGGCGAGACGTACGGCGACACCAAGTACCTCCAACTGGCCCGTCCTTACGCCGATTTGCTCCCCGGCCACTCGGTCGCGGATCTGAACGGGCTGTTCACGCTCGCGCAGCGGGTCGGCGTCGACCACGCGCGTGTGGAGCACGCCATCGACGTCGGCGGGCTGCGCGGCGTGCAGACGGCGGACAAGCTGCGGCTGTCCGTCGTGTCCGCCTTCGAGGTGGCCTGCCTGGACGCGCTCGGGAAGGCGTACGGGCTGCCCGTGCACGCACTCCTGGGCGGCAAGGTGCGCGATCACGTCGAGTACAGCGCGTATCTCTTCTATCGCTGGGAGCGGCACCCGGCCAACGCGGGCGAGAGCGACGACTGGGGGGCCGCGCTCGACCCGGCGGGGATCGTCGCGCAGGCGCGGCGGTTCGTGTCCGAGCACGGCTTTCGTTCGTTCAAGCTCAAGGGCGGCGTCTTCGAGCCCGACCAGGAGATCGCCGCCGTACGGGCGCTCGCCGAAGCGTTCCCGGGACAGCCCCTGCGGCTGGACCCCAACGGTGCCTGGACGCCGCAGACTTCCCTGAAGGTCGCGGGGGAGCTGGCAGGGGTCCTCGAATACCTGGAGGACCCGGCACCCGGGACGGCCGCCATGGCGGAGGTGTCCGCCGGGACGGATGTTCCGCTCGCCACCAATATGTGCGTAACGACCGTTCCCGAGATCCGCGAGGCGTTCCTCACCGACGCCGTGCAGGTCGTTCTCTCCGACCACCACTACTGGGGCGGTCTGCGGGCCACCCGCGAACTGGCCGCCGTCTGCCGCGCCTTCGGCGTCGGCCTGTCCATGCACTCCAACACCCACATGGGCATCAGCCTCGCCGCGATGACCCACGTCGCCGCCACCGTCCCCAACCTCGACCACTCCTGCGACAGCCACTACCCCTGGCAGACCGAGGACGTCATCACCCGCCGCCACACCTTCACCGGCGGCCGGCTGCCCGTCTCCGACGCCCCCGGGCTCGGTGTCGAGATCGACCGCGACGCCCTGGACCGGCTGCACCGCCGCTGGCTCGACGAGGCGTCGTACGCCGCGATGCGTGACCGCGACGACGCCGCCGCGATGCGCAGGGCGGACGGTCACGAGAACTGGCAGGTGCCCGCGCTGCCCCGCTGGTAACAACGCCGGCCGGCAAGTCGCCGTCGTATCGCCGCGAGCTCCCATGGACGCGTATCGGGCACACTGGCCTGGATCCGCACCACACCACAGGAGCGCAGGGTGAGCACGGTGAGAAAGCACGCAGCGGGCACGTCGGCGGGCATGTCAGCGGCCACGGACATCAGCCGGCAGCAGGACCAGGCCACGCACCTCGACCCCCTGGACGGGCTCCGCGCGCCCGACGGACCCTGCTGCGATGTGTTCCTCACCGGAACGGTCTTCCTCGACATCATCTTCACCGGCCTTGACAGCGCCCCCGTCCGCGGCACCGAGTCCTGGGCACGCGGCATGGGCTCCAGCCCAGGCGGCGTAGCCAACATGGCCACCGCCCTGGCCCGCCTCGGCCTGCGTACGTCGCTGGCCGCCGCGTTCGGCGACGACCACTACGGCGAGTACTGCTGGGACGCGCTGGCCGACGGCGAAGGCATCGACCTGCGCATGTCACGGACAGTCCCCGGCTGGCACTCGCCGGTCACCGTCTCCATGGCGTACGAGGGCGAGCGGACCATGGTCTCCCACGGCCACGAGGCCCCGCCGCCCGCTGAACCCGGCCCCTTCCCCGACTGCCCGCCCCGCGCGCGGGCCGCCATCGCCGCCCTCATCCCCGGCCGGACCGAGGAGTGGATCGCCTCCGCCGCCGGCCGCGGCGCCAAGGTCTTCGCCGACGTGGGCTGGGACGACACGGGCCGCTGGGACCTCGCCGGCCTCACCGACCTGGAGCACTGCGAGGCGTTCCTGCCCAACGCCGAGGAGGCGATGCGCTACACCGGCACCGAATGCCCGCGCGCCGCCGCCCGGGCCCTGGCCGAGAAGGTGCCGGTCGCCGTCGTCACGCTGGGCGCGGAGGGGGCGTACGCCGTGGACGGCTCGACCGGGGAGACCGCCGAGGTCCCCGCCATCGCAGTCGAGGCACTGGACCCGACCGGTGCCGGTGACGTCTTCGTCGCCGGATTCGTCACCGGTACGCTCGCGGGCTGGCCACTCGCCGACCGCCTGGCCTTCGCCGGGCTGACCGCCGCCCTGTCGGTACAGGAGTTCGGCGGCTCGCTGTCGGCGCCCGGCTGGTCGGAGATCGCGGCCTGGTGGCAGCAGGTGCAGGCCGTCGACGGGCAGGACCCGCAGGCCCTGCGCCGGTACGCCTTCCTCGACGGACTGCTGCCCACGGCGGGCGCCCGCGTGTGGCCGCTGCGCCGGGCGGTGCCCACGATCGGCTTCCGCAGGCCGGCGTGAGGCCTGCGTAAGGCCCACGTAGGCCTCACGCAACCGCTCGGTAACCGGCTGTCGGCCCGCGCCCGAAAAGCCTTCGGTCTTGTCAGTGCACCGACGTAGGCTTGGTGTTCCAGAGGTTGTCGAGCAGCGAGAACCCTGCAACGGGAGGTATGTGCAGGCCACAGTGCCGGCCCATGACTCAGACACCCACACAGCCGCAGGCCCGCGCCCAGTTCACCGTGCCGGACACGCACCCCATGGTGATGGTTCTGGGTTCCAGTGATTCCCTGTTGCGCGTGATCGAAAACGCCTTCCCCGATGTGGACATCCACGTCAGGGGGAATGAGGTCAGCACGGTCGGCGACCCGACGGAGGTCGCACTGATCCAGCGCCTGCTGGCCGAGATGATGCTGGTGCTCCGCACCGGACTGCCGATGACGGAGGACGCAGTGGAACGCTCGATCGCCATGCTCAGAGCGAGTGAGAACGGGGATGTCCTGGACGAGACCCCGGCGGAAGTTCTCACCCAGAACATCCTTTCCTCGCGCGGTCGCACCATTCGTCCCAAGACGCTCAACCAGAAGCGGTACGTCGACGCCATCGACAAGCACACCATCGTTTTCGGCATCGGCCCCGCCGGTACGGGCAAGACCTATCTCGCCATGGCCAAGGCGGTCCAGGCCCTGCAGTCCAAGCAGGTCACCCGGATCATCCTGACCAGGCCGGCGGTGGAGGCGGGCGAGCGCCTCGGCTTCCTCCCCGGCACGCTCTACGAGAAGATCGACCCGTACCTGCGCCCGCTCTACGACGCCCTGCACGACATGCTCGACCCCGACTCGATCCCGCGCCTGATGGCCGCGGGCACGATCGAGGTCGCGCCGCTGGCATACATGCGCGGTAGGGCGCAGCCGATCTTCACGAACGTGCTGACTCCCGAAGGCTGGCGCCCCATCGGTGACCTTCAGGTGGGCGACCTGGTCATCGGCTCCAATGGTGAGCCGACCCCGGTACTCGGCGTTTTCCCGCAGGGCGAGAAGGACATCTACCGCGTCACCGCTCAGGACGGCTCCTGGACCCTGTGTTGTGGCGAGCACCTCTGGACCGTCCGCACGGCCGCGGACCGTCGCCGCGACAAGCCCTGGAGGGTCCTCGAAACCAAGGAGATGATCGGCAACCTCCGCGCGGCACACGCACGCCGGTACGAGCTGCCGCTGCTGACTGCACCTGTCTGCTTCCCCGAGCGCGAGGTCCCCATGGATCCGTACGCGCTGGGCCTGCTGCTGGGCGACGGCTGCCTGACGGGCTCCACCACACCCTCCTTCTCCACGGAGGATGCGGAGCTGGCCGAAGCACTGGAAGCCTCGCTCACGGGTGTCGTTGTGCGGCACAGAGGCGGGCCCAACTACGTCCTGAACCGCGTGAAGGCCCCGGGCGACGTGGTAACTCTGGAAAACCCGGTCACCCGGATCCTGCGTGAGCTGGACATCCTGCGTACCCGTTCGCACTCCAAGTTCGTTCCGGATCAGTACCTGTACAACTCCGCCGAGGTACGGCTGGGTGTCCTCCAGGGGCTCCTCGACGCCGACGGCGGCCCGGTCACGCAGGCGGACCGCACCTGCCGCATCCAGTACACGACGACGTCGATCGTGCTCCGCGACGACGTCATCTCCCTGGTGCAGTCGCTGGGCGGTGTCGCATACACCCGCCGTCGGGCAGCCGAGGGGCGCACGCCGGGTCTCGCCAAGGGCCGCAAGGTCCAGCACCGCTACGACGCCCACGTCGTCGATATCCGTCTTCCCGAGGGCATCGAGCCCTTCCGTCTCGCTCGCAAGTGCGACACCTACCACGCCGCCGGGGGCGGAGGCCGCCCCATGCGCTTCATCGACAGCATCGAACCCGCAGGCCGTGAGGAGGCGGTATGCATCCAGGTCGCGGCCGAGGACTCGCTGTACGTCACCCAGGACTACCTGCTGACCCACAACACCCTGAACGACGCGTTCATCATCCTGGACGAGGCGCAGAACACCAGCGCCGAGCAGATGAAGATGTTCCTGACGAGGCTCGGCTTCGACTCGAAGATCGTCGTCACGGGTGACGTTACGCAGGTCGACCTGCCGGGCGGTACGAAGAGCGGTCTGCGGCAGGTCCAGCACATCCTGGAGGGCCTCGACGACGTCCACTTCTCCCGGCTCACGTCGCAGGATGTCGTACGGCACAAGCTGGTCGGCCGTATCGTCGACGCGTACGAGCAGTACGACGACAGCCAAAACGGGCTGTGACTTTGAACCAGGGGTAGATCCAGCACCATGTCGATCGACGTCAACAACGAATCCGGCACCGAGGTCGACGAGCAGGCGATTCTCGACATCGCCCGCTACGCACTCACCCGGATGCGGATCCACCCGCTCTCCGAACTCTCGGTGATCGTCGTGGACACGGCCGCCATGGAGCAGCTCCACATTCAGTGGATGGACCTCCCGGGCCCGACCGATGTCATGTCCTTCCCGATGGACGAGTTGCGTCCGCCGTCACGGGACGATGACGCCGCGGAGCCCCCGCAGGGGCTCCTCGGTGACATCGTGCTCTGCCCCGAAGTCGCCAAGAAGCAGGGCGAGGACGCCGACACGCAGCACTCCATGGACGAGGAGCTCCAGCTCCTCACCGTCCACGGCGTGCTGCACCTGCTGGGTTACGACCACGAGGAGCCGGACGAGAAGGCCGAGATGTTCGGCCTCCAGGCGGCCATCGTCGACGGCTGGCGAGCGGAGAAGGGCCTGACCGGTCCGTCCCCCGCGCCGACCGTTTCATGACCGCCCAGCTGATCACCGGCGCCGTACTGCTGGTCGTGGTCGCCTGGCTGGCGGCCTGCGCGGAAGCCGGTATCGCCCGTGTCTCCACCTTCCGGGCCGCCGAGGCCGTACGCTCCGGCCGGCGCGGCGGCGCCAAGCTGGCGCAGGTCGCCTCCGACCCGACCCGCTACCTGAACGTCGCGCTGCTGATACGGGTGGCCTGCGAAACGGCCGCCGGTGTCTTCGTCACGTACGCCTGCCTGCGCGAGTTCGACGAGACCTGGGAGGCGCTGGCCATCGCCATCGGGGTGATGGTCCTCGTCTCGTACGTCGCCGTAGGCGTCTCCCCGCGCACCATCGGCCGCCAGCACCCGATGAACACGGCCACCGCCTCCGCGTACGTCCTCCTCCCCCTCGCCCGCATCATGGGCCCCATCCCGCAGCTGCTGATCCTCATCGGCAACGCGCTGACCCCCGGCAAGGGCTTCCGCAAGGGACCGTTCGCCAGCGAGGCCGAGCTGCGCGCGATGGTCGATCTGGCCGAGCAGGAGTCCCTGATCGAGGACGACGAGCGCCGCATGGTGCACTCCGTCTTCGAGCTCGGCGACACGCTCGTACGCGAAGTCATGGTCCCCAGGACCGACCTCGTCTCGATCGAGCGCTTCAAGACGATCCGCCAGGCCCTGACCCTGGCCCTGCGCTCCGGCTTCTCCCGTATCCCGGTGACCGGCGAGAACGAGGACGACATCGTCGGCATCGTCTACCTCAAGGACCTGGTGAGGAAGACCCACATCAACCGCGAGTCGGAGAGCGACCTGGTCTCCACCGCGATGCGCCCGGCCGTCTTCGTCCCCGACACGAAGAACGCGGGCGACCTGCTGCGCGAGATGCAGCAGGAGCGCAATCACGTCGCCGTCGTCATCGACGAGTACGGCGGCACGGCCGGCATCGTCACCATCGAGGACATCCTCGAAGAGATCGTCGGTGAGATCACGGACGAGTACGACCGTGAACTGCCGCCGATCGAGGAGCTGGACGAGGGCTGCTACCGGGTGACCGCCCGGCTCGACATCGGTGACCTCGGCGAGCTCTTCGGCTTCGACGAGTACGACGACGAGGACGTCGAGACCGTCGGCGGACTGCTCGCCAAGGCGCTCGGCCGGGTGCCGATCGCGGGCGCGTCCGCGACCGTGGACCTGCCCGACGGGCGCTCACTGCGCCTGACCGCCGAGTCCCCGGCCGGCCGCCGGAACAAGATCGTCACGGTCCTGGTGGAGCCGGAGGAGAAGGAGGCGGCATGACGCCGCAAGAGCTCAGGGCGTTCTGTCTGGAATTCAACGCGGCGACGGAGGAATTCCCCTTCGGCCCCGAGATGTCGGTCTTCAAGGTCCTCGGGAAGCTCTTCGCGCTCAGCGCGCTGGACGCGGGCCCGCTGAAGGTCAACCTCAAGTGCGAACCCGAGATCGCTGTCCAACTCCGCGACGACCACGACGCGATCGCCCCCGGCTGGCACATGAACAAGCGCCACTGGAACACCGTCACCGTCGACGGCCGGCTCCCGGACCGCATGGTCCGGGAGCTGATCGAGGACTCGTACGACCTGGTGGTGGCCGGCCTCCCGAAGGCGGAGCGCCTGCGACTCGACCGGGCCTGACACCTACTGGCCCTTCACCCGTCGCGTCCGCAGGCCGACGCCCACCAGCACCGCCGCCACCACCACGAGCGCCGCGTCCAGGGCGAGGACCGTGCGTACGCCGTCGAAGAGCGCGCCCCGCGTCGTGGCCAGCACACCGAGCAGCGGGATGCCGATCGTGAGGCCGACCTGCTGGGTCGTGGTGACCAGACCGGTCGCCAGCCCCTGCTCCTCGTCCGGCACCCCGGACGTGACGATCAGGCCGTACGAGATGATCGCGCCCAGGTGGCACATGCTGGCCAGCGAGACGGCGGCGGTCGCCAGCAGCGCCCCCGACCCGGTGCCGATGCCCAGCAGCGCGGCGACGAACAGGCCCTGGCCGAGCAGCGAGCCGACGAGAGTGCGGCGGGCGCCGATGCGGCCGATGAGCCTGGGGGCGTACGTACCGGCGACGGCGGACAGCACACCCTGGACGCCGAAGATCAGACCGGTCTGAAGGGCGGAGAGCTTGAGCACTTCCTGGAGGTACAGGGTCAGGACGAAGACGACGGTGCTCATCATCGAGAAGGTGACCAGGCCGCCGAGGTTGCCCCAGGCCACGGTCCGGCGCCGCAGCATCGGCAGCGAGACGAGGGGCGCTGCGGCACGGGACTCGACGTACACGAAGGCGGTGAGCAGGGCGATGCCGGCGACCAGGGTGACGAGGACGTCCGCGCCGCCGAAGCCGCGCTCGGCCGCGGTCGACAGGGCGTAGATCAGTGCCAGCAGACCGGCCGTGACGGTGACCGCGCCCGGGATGTCGAGGCGCGGGCGCTCGGAGTGGCGGGACTCCGACAGCAGACCCGGCGTGAGTACGAGCACGATCACGGCGGCGACGGCCAGCAGGCCCATCGTGGAGCGCCAGCCCAGGGTGTCGGTCATGACGCCGCCGAGCACCATGCCGACGGTGAAGCCGAGCGAGAGCAGCGTGCCGCTGATGCCCAGCGCGCGGTCACGCTGCGGCCCCTCGGGGAACGTGGTGGTCAGCAGCGACATGCCGGTCGGCACGATCGCGGCCGCGCCGAGGCCCTGGAGGGCGCGCCCGGCCAGGAAGGACGCCGGGTCCCAGGCGAAGGTGGCGAGGAGGGAGGCCGCGCCGAAGACGGCGAGGCCGGTGAGGAACAGCTTCCGGCGTCCGAACAGGTCGGCGATCCGGCCGAAGAGGAGCAGGAATCCGCCGGAGGGCAGAGCGAAGGCGGTTACTGCCCACTGGAGCGCGGACTGGCTCATACCGAGGTCCTTGCCGAGGACGGGCAGGGCCACGTTCAGTACGGAGAAGTCGAGGGCCACCATGAACTGGGCGGCGCACAGCACGAAAAGGATCAGCTTGGCGCGGCCGGAGAGTTTGGGCGGCGTCGCGGTCGCAGTCGCCGTCACCGTCGCGGTCGCGGTCGCTTCGGGGGCAGTTGAGCTGGGGACAGGGGTGTCGATTGCCATGGTCGACACCTTGCGGCCGCAGGAATAGCCGTGGGGAGCGGGAACTTATCCTGTTGGTGCCACCACCAGGCAGCCGCAGAACAGGGGGAGTACGTGGCTACACCGGTCGATCTCAAGGCGCACCGTCTCGGCGAACTGCGCGAGTTCCTCATGAGCAGGCGAGCCAGGGTCAGCCCCGCTGAGGCGGGACTTCCGGACGGCGGCGCCCGGCGGCGTACGCCCGGACTGCGCCGGGAGGAGGTCGCGGTGCTCGCGGGCGTCGGCGTCTCCTGGTACCAGTGGCTGGAGCAGGGCCGGGACATCACGGTCTCGGCGCAGGTGCTCGACTCGGTGGGGCGGGTGCTGCGGCTCAGCAGCGTGGAGCGCCGTCACCTGTACGTCCTGGCCGGGCTGAACCCGCCCGCGCCGGAGGTCGATCCGCGCAATGCCGACATGTGCGCGGGGCTGCGCCGGCTGATCGAGGCCTGGATGCCGTACCCCGCGCACATCATGGACGCGTACTGGAACACGATCATGTACAACGACGCGGCGGGCGCGGTCCTGGGCATGCGGCCCGGGATCACCCAGAACTGCCTGGTCGCTTTCTTCACCGACCCGATCTACCGCTCCAGGGCGAAGAGCTGGAGCCAGAACGCGGCGAATGTCGTGGCCCAGTACCGGGCGGCGTGCTCGGACCGGCCGGACGACGAGGGCTTTCGCGCGGTCGTCGACGAGGTGAGGGAACTCTCGCCGGAGTTCGCCGAACTGTGGGAGCGGCGCGACATCGCGCCCGGCGGGCAGGTCCGCAAGGAGATGGAGCATCCGGTCGTCGGCACGCTCGTCGTGGAGTCGACCCAGCTGCGCGTGCCGGCCCGCCCCGACCTGACGATCGTGCTGCACACGGCGCTCCCGGAGGCGGAGACGGCGGCGAAGCTGGAGTGGCTGGCATCGCCGGAGGGGCGGCGCGGGTCGCTGTACCCGGTCGCGGGCTGATCAGGCTTCCTTCCTTATGCTCTGGGCATGACTGAGACGACGCCGAGCACTGAACTCGACCCTGAGGACCGCAAGATCATCACGCTGGCGCGCAGTGCGCGTGCGCGTAATGAGGTGCCGGAGGGGGCGGCGGTGCGGGACGAGACGGGGCGGACGTATGTCGCCGGGAGTGTCGAGCTGGACTCCCTCAAGCTGAGCGCGTTGCGGACGGCGGTCGCGATGGCCGTCGCGAGCGGGGCGAAGTCGCTGGAGGCGGCGGCGGTGGTGACGGACGCGGACACGGCGTCGGAGGAGGACCGCGCGGCGGTGCGTGACCTTGGCGGTCCCGGGACGCCGGTGCTGGTGGCGGGGCCGGATGGGGCGCTGCGGGTGAGCGTGACGGCGGGCTGACCTCTGAGCCCAGCAGCCTCCGGGACGCCCTGCCGGCGGGCCCCGCAGGGGCGCTCCCCGGCGGCACTGGTCGGGCCGACGGCGTACATCGGGGAGAATGGCACGCATGAGCGCTCGCACCCAGTCTTCCGAGGCCCCCCACCGGGCCGGCTTCGCCTGCTTCGTCGGCCGCCCGAACGCGGGCAAGTCCACCCTGACGAACGCTCTGGTCGGCCAGAAGGTCGCCATCACCTCCAGCCGGCCGCAGACCACCCGCCACACCGTGCGCGGGATCGTGCACCGCCCCGAAGCGCAGCTGATCCTGGTCGACACCCCGGGCCTGCACAAGCCGCGCACGCTGCTGGGCGAGCGCCTCAACGACGTCGTACGCACCACCTGGGCCGAGGTCGACGTGATCGGCTTCTGCCTGCCCGCCGACCAGAAGCTCGGCCCCGGCGACAAATTCATCGCCAAGGAACTCGCGGGCATCAAGAAGACGCCGAAGGTCGCGATCGTCACCAAGACCGACCTCGTCGACTCCAAGCAGCTCGCCGAACAGCTCATCGCCATCGACCAGCTCTCCAAGGAGCTCGGCTTCGAGTGGCAGGAGATCGTCCCGGTGTCCGCCGTCGCCGGCAGCCAGGTCTCGCTCCTAGCCGACCTGCTCATCCCGCTCCTCCCCGAGAGCCCGCCGCTCTACCCCGAGGGCGACCTCACCGACGAGCCCGAGATGGTGATGGTCGCGGAGCTGATCCGCGAGGCCGCCCTCGAAGGCGTACGGGACGAGCTGCCGCACTCCATCGCGGTCGTCGTCGAGGAGATGCTGCCCCGCGAGGACCGCCCGGCCGACAAGCCGCTCCTCGACATCCACGCGAACGTCTACATCGAGCGCCCCAGCCAGAAGGGCATCATCATCGGCCCCAAGGGCAAGCGCCTGAAGGACGTCGGTACGAAGTCGCGCAAGCACATCGAGGCGCTGCTGGGTACGCCGGTCTTCCTCGACCTGCACGTGAAGGTCGCCAAGGACTGGCAGCGGGACCCGAAGCAGCTGCGCAAGCTCGGCTTCTGATCCTCACCCCCGCGCCCGCTGCTCGCGCAAGGCGTCCCGCAGCCAGCGGAACGACGCCTTCGGCGTCCGGGCGAGCGTCTCGTAGTCGATATGGACGAGGCCGAAGCGCTGGGCGTACCCCTCGGCCCACTCGAAGTTGTCCAGCAGCGACCAGACGAAGTAGCCGCGTACGTCGACGCCCGCCTCCATGGCCCGGTGCAGCGCCCGCAGATGGCCGTCGAGGAAGGCGATCCGCTCCTGGTCGTCCAGGCCGTCGTACGAGCAGCCGTTCTCCGTGATGACCACGGGTGGCAGCCGGTCGCCGTACCGGTCCCGGAAGGACGTCAGCAGCTCGGTCAGCGCGGCGGGGACGACCGGCCAGCCGAAGGCGGTACGCGGGTGGCCCTCGATCTCCCGTACGGAGAAGGGCATTTCCGGCGGTATCCCGATGCCCGCGAAGTGGGTCGGCGCGTCCGGGCCGGGAGCCCCCACCAGCGTCGGCTGGTAGTAGTTGATCCCGTACCGGTCGAGCGGCTGCGCGATGACGCCGAGGTCCTCGGCCACCGGGCCGGGCAGCATCTCGTCGATTCCGTCCGGATAGTGTCCGAGCAGCAGCGGATCCGCGAACAAGCGGTTGAGCAGCAGGTCGTAGAAGTCGGCCGCACCCTTGTCCTCGTCGCTTTCCGACGCCGACCACACCGGCCCGTGCGAGTTCGCGATCCCGATGCTGTACGTGCCGCCGCCCCGGGCCCGCAGCGCCTGTACGGCCAGACCGTGCCCCAGGAGCTGGTGGTGGGCCACGGGCAGCGCGTCGAAGAGCAGCCGCTTGCCGGGGGCGTGCTCCCCCAGCCCGTACCCGAGCAGCGTCAGCTCGGCCGGTTCGTTCAGGGTGATCCAGCGCTCCACGCGGTCCCCGAGCCTGGCGGCCACCACCTCGGCGTACTCCGCGAACCGGTACGCCGTGTCCCGCTCCAGCCAGCCACCGGCCTGCTCCAGCGCGAGCGGGGTGTCCCAGTGGAAGAGGGTCGGCACGGGGCGTACGCCCGCCGCGCACAGCTCGTCGACGAGCCGGTCGTAGAAGCCGAGCCCGGCCTTACTGACCGCCCCGGCGCCCGTCGGCAGCACCCGCGACCAGGCCACGGAGAAGCGGTACGCCCCGACGCCGAGGTCTTTGAGCAGCGCCACGTCCTCGGGATACCGGTGGTAGTGGTCGGTCGCCACGGACGCGTCCGAGCCGTCCTTGAACCGCCCCGGCTCGGCGGCGAACGCGTCCCACGAGGACGGCCCCCGCCCGCCCTCGTCCACCGCGCCCTCGATCTGCTGGGCCGAAGTCGACACTCCCCAGAGGAAGTTGACGGGGAAGCGGGGCAGCTGGCGCGGCGGCGTCGTCATGCAGAGATGCTCTGTACCGCCGGTAACCCTGTCAATGGGGAGTGGGGGGAGTGGGGGAGTGAGAAGTGTCAGATGGCGATGAGCCGGACGCGGCCGCCGCAGAGCTTCGCCATGTCCGGCCTTATTCGGCCGACGCCTCCATCGCCGTGCCGATGCGCCGGAAGCCCACCCGGGCGTAGATCCGGGCGACCGCGTCGTCCGTCGCGGTCAGGAAAACCGTGTCGATGCCGCGTGAGCGTGCGTCCGCGGCCAGTGCTGCCGTGACCGCGACCGCAAGGCCCCGGCGGCGGGCCGACGGCAGCGTGCCCACGCCGACTATCTCGGTGGCCGTACGCACCGGAAGGTACTGGCCCGCGCAGAGCACCACGCCGTCCTCGACCGCGGCGGCCACGACTGACTCGCCGGCCAGGATTCGCCCCGCGACGCGCTCCACCGAGCCGGCGTCGTCGGCCTTCAGGGTTGCGATCATGGCGGCGAGTTCGTCCGGTCCGGCCACTCCCACCGCCGTACCGAGGTCGGCGAAGGCGAGGTGCGGGACGGCGAGCGCGCCCGGGAGTGCCGGATCGTCGGCGGCGAGCACGCGTACCAGCGGGTGCGGCGCCGCCGCGAGCCCCTCGTCCTCCAGGAGCATCAGCGGGCGCTCCCGCAGCACCAGGCCGGTCTCCTCCAGAGCGGCGCCCAGGTCCGGAGTCGTCTCCGGCACCCACTCGAACGCCTCGGGTACGCCCAGCTCCCGCTGCCGCGCCCGGACCCTGTGCACATCGGTGGCGGTCACCGGAGCGCCGGTCCATCCCGGCGTCGGCCGGGCGTAGTACGGGTGGCCCGGCCCGTTCCGTACGAACAGGGTCAGCGGCCCGAAGTCCTCGGCGCGGGCCACGGAGCGCGGCACGGCGTCGTAGTAGCGCTCGAGCCGGGTGAGGAGGTCGGTGGTGGCAGAAGTCATCCGCGCATCAGATCATCCGGCTGACCCGTCACGCCCCTCCTTTTAGGCCCCTTCCTTCAAGACCTGCGAGATGAGCCGGCTCTGCGCCTCGGTCAGTCGTGGATCCGCGCAGTAGACGGTCTTCCCGTCGATCGTGATCTGGTAGCTGAATCCGTCCGGTACGCCGATGGGCGGCGTGCCCCGGCCGTCGGCGGCCGCCTCCTCGGCCAGGGCGTGCCACTCGCCCGCGTCGGGCCGTTCCGAGGTGTCCACCTCGGCGTACCGCTCGATGCCGGCGAATCCGCCTGTACGCCTTACCCCAATTCGCATGCGTCCCGTTCTAGTACGGATAGGGCTCAGCCGGTAGGCACCCCGACCGTGGACCACGCTTTCAGCAGAGCCTCCAGCTCCTTGCCGTCACCGAAACGGCCGCGCGCGGCGGCCACCGTGGCGCGGGCGAAGTCGGCGAAGCTCGCGTCGACCTGGAGGGTCCCGGCGGTCAGGGTGTCGTACCAGATCTGGCCGGCCTCCTCCCACGCCTTGCCGCCGAGGGCGGTGGCCAGCAGGTAGAAGGCGTGGTTGGGGATGCCGGAGTTGATGTGGACGCCGCCGTTGTCCCGCCCCGTGCGGACGTACTCGTCCATCGTCGCGGGCTGCGGGTCCTTGCCGAGTACGTCGTCGTCGTACGCCGTGCCGGGAGCCTTCATGGAGCGCAGGGCCACACCGGTGACGCGCTCGGCCAGCAGGCCCGCGCCGATCAGCCAGTCGGCCCGGTCGGCGGTCTGTTCGTTGACGTACTGCTTGACCAGGGAGCCGAAGACGTCCGACACGGATTCGTTCAGCGCGCCGGGCTGCCCGAAGTACGTGAAGTTCGCCGTGTACTGCGTCAGGCCGTGCGCGAGCTCGTGGGCGATGACGTCCACGGGGAGGGTGAAGTCGCGGAAGATCTCGTCGCCGTCGCCGAAGACCATCTGCTCGCCGTTCCAGAAGGCGTTTCCGTAGTTCTCGCCGTAGTGGACGGTCGCGACGAGCGGCAGCCCGTTCCCGTCGATGGAGTCGCGCTCGAAGGCCTTCAGCAGGAGTTCGAACGTCGCACCCAGCCCCGCGTACGCCCGGTTGACCGTCGCGTCCTGACCGGGCTCGTCGCCCTCGCCGCGGACTTTGATCCCTGGCAGCTGCTCGCGGTGCTGCGCGTCGTAGAGCGTGCGGTGCGGTGTGTTCGCGGCCGCGCCGCCGTCCGGCGCGGCGGCCGGCGGCGCGCCGAGCACCGTGGTGAGCCGGCGATGGGTGCGCTGCGCGGCGTCCGCTTCGAGGGTCCGGCGGGCGGGGCCCGCGAGCGCGGGGTCCTGGGCCTGGGCGAGCTTGTCGAGGACGTGGGGCGGCACGATGGTGCAGAACACGGGGTGTGTGGCCTTCATGGCCGCAATGTGGCACTGCGTCACCTCACTGTCACTACTTGCGACCATGATTGATGAAATCGAGTGATGGATCACTTTCGCCCGTTACCCGCCCGTTATCGGGGAAGCGGTCCCGCATACTGATACGGGACCGGCAATTCCGGCTTCCCTCGGCTAGGCTGCGGCACATCATGCGTTACGGGCTGCTCCTCCTTAGCTGCCGCGGCGAGGGTCTGTAGTTATAGGCCGACCCCCTCCCCGCGGAGTCTGGTGCTGCAGCGACACCGTCGGCCGTCCCCTTTGCAGGACACCGAGGAGCCCTACGCGATGAACGCCCCTGTTGGCCGCCCCACGCCGATCACCAACGCGACGCAGCTGCAGAAGCCGTCCGGGATGCCGGTCCACAAGTACGGCAAGTACGAAGCCGTGGACATCCCCGACCGCACCTGGCCGGACCGCCGCATCACCAAGGCGCCCCGCTGGCTGTCCACCGACCTGCGCGACGGCAACCAGGCCCTGATCGACCCCATGAGCCCCGCCCGCAAGCGCGAGATGTTCGACCTGCTCGTACGCATTGGCTACAAGGAGATCGAGGTCGGCTTCCCGTCGTCCGGCGAGACCGACTTCAACTTCGTACGCTCCATCATCGAAGAGGGCGCGATCCCCGAGGACGTGACGATCTCCGTCCTGACCCAGGCGCGCGAAGAGCTGATCGAGCGGACCGTCGAATCGCTGGTCGGTGCGCGGCGCGCCACCGTGCACCTGTACAACGCCACCGCGCCGACCTTCCGCCGCGTGGTCTTCCGCGGCTCCAAGGAGCAGGTCAAGCAGATCGCCGTGGACGGCACGCGGCTGGTCATGGAGTACGCCGACAAGCTGCTGGGCCCGGAGACGATCTTCGGTTACCAGTACAGCCCGGAGATCTTCACCGACACCGAGCTGGACTTCGCCCTGGAGATCTGCGAGGCCGTCTGCGACGTATGGCAGCCGGAGGAGGGCCGGGAGATCATCCTGAACCTGCCGGCCACCGTCGAGCGCTCCACGCCGTCCACGCACGCGGACCGGTTCGAGTGGATGTCGCGGAATCTGTCCCGGCGTGAGCACATCTGCCTGTCCGTGCACCCGCACAACGACCGGGGCACCGCCGTCGCCGCCGCCGAGCTGGCGATCATGGCGGGCGCCGACCGTATCGAGGGCTGCCTGTTCGGGCAGGGCGAGCGGACGGGCAACGTCGACCTGGTGACGCTGGGCATGAACCTCTTCTCCCAGGGCGTCGACCCGCAGATCGACTTCTCGCAGATCGACGACATCCGCCGGACGTCCGAGTACTGCAACCAGATGGAGGTCCACCCGCGCCACCCCTACGCGGGCGACCTGGTCTACACCGCCTTCTCCGGCTCCCACCAGGACGCCATCAAGAAGGGCTTCGACGCGATGGAGGCCGAGGCGGCCGCCGCGGGCAAGACGGTCGACGACATCGAGTGGGCCGTGCCGTACCTGCCGATCGACCCGAAGGACGTGGGCCGCTCGTACGAGGCGGTCATCCGGGTCAACTCGCAGTCCGGCAAGGGCGGGATCGCGTACGTCCTGAAGAACGACCACAAGCTGGACCTGCCGCGCCGCATGCAGATCGAGTTCTCGCGGATCATCCAGGCCAAGACGGACGCCGAGGGCGGCGAGGTCACGCCGAAGGCGATCTGGTCGGTCTTCCAGGACGAGTACCTGCCGAACGCCGAGAACGCGTGGGGCCGGATCCAGCTGCGTTCCGGCCAGACCACGACCGACACGGACGGCCAGGACACGCTGACCGTCGAGGCGGTCGTGGACGGCGTGGAAACGGTGCTGACCGGCACCGGCAACGGCCCGATCTCGGCCTTCTTCGAGGCGCTGAGCGCGGTCGGCGTCGACGCCAGGCTGCTGGACTACCAGGAGCACACGATGAGCGAGGGCGCGAGCGCCCAGGCCGCGTCGTACATCGAGTGCGCGATCGACGGCAAGGTCATGTGGGGCATCGGTATCGACGCCAACACCACGCGCGCGTCGCTGAAGGCGGTCGTTTCGGCCGTGAACAGGGCCACGCGCTAAGGGGCTAAGGCTTCCAGGCTCCGGTTCTCAAGCGCCGGGCGGGTCGATTTTCGGCCACGCCCGGCGTTTTGCGTTCCTCTTGGCGCGGGAGGGTGCTGACGCGGCGTCGGTGATGTGGCTAACATCACGGCAACGCGGCAGTGTTGCCGGAGCGTTACGGAGGTGCGAAGTGCTGCCAGCCCGAGGGCGGAAACAATGCGTATGGGGCATTCGCACCGCATGGAACACCGTCGGCGACGGTGACTTCTTTTGCCCGGATTGCGGCGGTGACCGCAACTACCGCCGCCGGACCGGGCGCAGACGCTTCACCGTCCTCGGCATCCCGCTGCTGCCGCGCGGTTACGCCGGCCCGGTCATCGAATGCGCCGCCTGTCAGGGCCGCTTCGGCACCGAGGCGCTCGACCACCCCACCACCGTCCGCTTCTCCGCGATGCTCCGCGACGCCGTCCACACCGTCGCCCTCGCCGTCCTCGCCGCGGGCGGCACGTCCTCCCGTACGGTCAGGGTGACCGCCGTCGCCGCGGTGCGCGCCGCCGGGTACGACGAATGCACCGAGGACCAGCTCACCACCCTCATCGACGCCCTCGCCGCCGACACCGGCCGCCTTCCCGGGGCGTACGAGGGCACCAGTGAGCCCTGCGGCGCCGCGCTCGCGATCGAACTGCACGAGGCCCTGGAACCGCTGGCCCCGCACCTCGCCCCCGGCGGCCGCGAATCGATCCTGCTGCAAGGTGCCCGGATCGCCCTCGCCGACGGCCCGTACAGCCCGGCCGAGCGGGAGGTACTGGCGATCGTCGGCGGCGCGCTGCTGATCTGCCCGGATGACACGGCCCGGCTGCTGGCGACGGCGCGTACACCTTCCTGAATCGATCCTGAATCGATCCCTCCTTACTCCCCAGGGAGTAAGGGAGCCCGCGTACCGTCAGCCGCCCGCCCGCCACGACGCCCCCCGGAGGGCACCTCACGTATCGCGCGCCGCATCCGGCCGTTCCTGCCAGTCGTGGCGGATGATCGGTCTGGCAGTGCGCGAACTCGTATGAGCGTGGGAGGTCGGCGGTGGCGGCGCATCCGGTGATCGGGTATCTCGTCTGGGCGGTTCTGTTCGGCGCCATCTTCGCCTGGGAGGGCATCGGTCTGATCCGGGCCGGTGACAGCTTTCCCACCCTCAGCGACGCCGTTGACGCCGTCATGCGCTATCCCGTGGGGCGGTGGACGCTCTTCGCGCTGTGGCTGTGGTGGGGGTGGCACACCTTCGTACGCGGCTGGCACTTCCTCCTCCAGGACCCGTCTTGACACCTCATCAGTGGGTCGGAGGGCGCCTCCCGTGCTTCCCCTCGCGCTGAACATCGCCCTCATGCTGATCGGCTACCTGCTGGTCGTGGGGTACCTCGCCGTCGGCCTGCGCCTGCAGCGCCGACAGTCGGTAAGGCCCGCTCGGGCTGCCAGGAGACGGGGATGGCCCGGCGTGGTCCGTCAGGTGGTCGGCACCGCGGTCGGCGGATACGTGCTGCTGATGGTCGTCGTGGCCGGCTACTACCAGGGTGTGGCCCACCTGGACGGTGACCTTGTGACGAGTGCGTTCACTGGTGCCGCGACGCTGCTGGGGATCAGCCTGCCGGTGTTCTTCGTGGTGTCGTGGGTGGTCGTACGGCGGGGGTACGGCAAAGCCGCCTCCCGGAGAGCCGGAAGGCGGCTTTGACCTGCGGTCGTGTCAGGCCTCGGTCGGGGCCTCGCTCGCCTTCAGCATCGCCTCGCGGTCGACGATCTTCACGCGCTCGCGGCCCTCTGCGGCGCCCAGCGCGCGCTCGGCGCTGTCGAGGTGGTGCCAGCCGTCCCAGGTTGTGTACTGGACACTGCTGCTGTCGAGGAAGGCCACGACGGCGTCCTCGGCGGGCGCGGCGGGGGCCGCCAGACGGCCCGCGTTGTGGTCCGCCAGCAGGTTGGCGACCGTCTCGTTCGCATCGCCCTTGGTGTGGCCGATGAGGCCGACCGGGCCGCGCTTGATCCACCCGGTGACGTACGTCGACGGAAGGTGCTCGCCCGCCTCGATGACGCGGCCGCCCTCGTGCGGGACCGTGCCGGTGGTGAAGTCGAAGGGGAGCTTCGGGAGCTCGTCGGAGAGGTAGCCGACCGCACGGTAGACGGCCTGTACGTCCCAGGTCTGGGTCTCGCCGGTTCCTGTGACGTTGCCGGTGCCGTCGAGCCGGGTGCGCTCGGTGCGGAGTCCGACCACCTTGCCGTCCTCGCCGACGACCTCGGTGGGCGACTCGAAGAAGTGCAGGAAGAGCTTGTGGGGGCGGTCGCCCACGTCACGGATCGCCCAGTTTTCGAGCGTTTTCGCGACCATGTCGGCCTGCTTGTTGGCGCGGCGGGTGGCGATGCTGCCGTCGTCGTAGTCGATGTCCTCGGGGTTGACGATGACTTCGATGGTGGGGGAGTGGTCCAGCTCGCGCAGCTCCATCGGACTGAACTTCGCCTGCGCCGGTCCGCGCCGTCCGAAGACGTGGATCTCGCGGGCCTTGTTGGCGGCGAGGCCGTCGTAGACGTTCGGCGGGATCTCGGTGGGGAGGAGTTCGTCGGCCGTCTTCGCGAGGATGCGGGCCACGTCGAGGGCGACATTGCCGACGCCGAGTACGGCGACCTTCTCGGCGTCCAGCGGCCAGGTGCGGGGGACGTCCGGGTGGCCGTCGTACCAGGAGACGAAGTCGGCGGCGCCGTAGGAGCCGTCGAGGTCGATGCCGGGTATGTCAATCGCACGGTCGGCGCTGGCGCCGGTGGAGAAGATCACGGCGTCGTAGAACGCGCGGAGGTCGTCCAGGCCGATGTCGGAGGGGTAGTCGACGTTGCCGAAGAGGCGGATCTGCGGCTTGTCGAGCACCTGGTGCAGGGCGGTGATGATGCCCTTGATGCGGGGGTGGTCGGGTGCGACGCCGTAACGGATCAGCCCGAAGGGCGCCGGCATCCGTTCGAAGAGGTCGATGGACACGCCCGGCTCGGCGGCCGCCTCGGATTTCAGCAGAGCATCGGCGGCGTAGATACCGGCGGGGCCGGCACCGACGATGGCTATCCGGAGGGGGCGGGGCATGGGGGTTCCCTTCGAGCGGCGAGTACTGGACAAACCGACAGTCGGACAACTGTCTCCTGCGTCACCCTAGGCAGCGAAATGCCCGTTCAGGTACCTGACCCCGGCCTATGACCTCATAAGCGGTACTTATGGCCGCTCATAGGTTCCCTTGATGAACGCGGCCCAGCTGGCGGCGCTGGCGAGGAGGGCGATCCGTTCCGCCGCGTCAAATTGCGGCTTTCGAATCGCCAATTCGAACTGCCCGATGTACGCCCCCGACACAAACACCCGCATGCCCAGCTATGCCTGGGGCAACTCCCTTGGGCTACTGGTGAGTTGTAGAAACTTCCGCTCTGCCGATTCTAGATTCGCGGCCTCAATGTGGAGAGCGGAACAGCCGAAGTACAGGAAAGAAGAAAGAGGGGCCGCATGGTGTCAGTAGGAATGGAAGAAGGCGACTTCGTCATCGATACGTGCACCGGACGTGTCGGATGCGTCATGGGCCACGACGGGCCTTGTCTTCAGCTGCGGCCCGTCGGTGGGGGCCGGGAATGGGGCTGCGACCCGGACGACGCACGGCCCGCCACCGTCGTCGAGATCATGCATGCCAAGGTCGCGGCGGCAAACGCCCTCAGCCGGCGCGGGCGGTGACCGGGATGGCGGAGCCAGGGAGGGCGTGGATGAGGGGGTGCGTGGCGTGGGCGAGAATGGGCTCATGAGCCTGTTCCGCGACGACGGCATCGTGCTGCGCACCCAGAAACTGGGTGAGGCGGACCGGATCATCACCCTGCTCACTCGCGGTCACGGCCGCGTACGCGCCGTCGCGCGCGGCGTCCGGCGGACCAAGTCGAAATTCGGGGCGCGGCTCGAACCCTTCTCGCACGTCGACGTGCAGTTCTTCTCGCGCGGCAGCGAACTCGTCGGGCGCGGCCTGCCGCTGTGTACGCAGAGCGAAACCATCGCTCCGTACGGTGGAGGGATCGTCACCGACTACGGCCGGTACACCGCCGGCACCGCGATGCTGGAGACCGCCGAGCGGTTCACCGACCACGAGGGCGAACCGGCCGTACAGCAGTACCTGCTGCTCGTCGGCGCCCTGCGCACCCTCGCGCGCGGCGAGCACGCCCCCAATCTGATCCTGGACGCCTTCCTGCTGCGCTCCCTCGCCGTCAACGGCTACGCGCCCAGCTTCACCGACTGCGCGCGCTGTGGCCTCGACGGGGCGAACCGGTTCTTCTCGGTCGCCGCCGGCGGCGTCATATGCGGCGACTGCCGGGTGCCCGGAAGCGTCGTACCCTCGGGCGAGGCCATCGGTCTGCTCAGCGCGCTCCTCACGGGGGACTGGGCGACGGCGGACGCCTGCGAGCCCAGGCACGTCAGGGAGGGGAGCGGGCTGGTGTCGGCGTATCTCCACTGGCACTTGGAGCGCGGACTGCGCTCGCTGCGGTACGTAGAGAAGTAGAGACGGGTAGAGGGAGACAAGCTCATGGCACGACGCGGGATTCTCGGCCGTAACCGGCGCGAATACAAGACGCCGGAGCCGCACCCGTCCGGTGCGCGGCCGCCGAAGATCCCCGGCGAGCTGGTGCCGGAGCATGTGGCGGTCGTCATGGACGGCAACGGCCGCTGGGCGAAGGAGCGCGGGCTGCCGCGCACGGAGGGCCACAAGGTGGGCGAGGGCGTCGTTCTCGACGTACTCAAGGGCTGCCTCGAAATGGGCGTCAAGAACCTGTCTCTGTATGCCTTCTCCACTGAGAACTGGAAGCGCTCGCCCGACGAGGTGCGCTTCCTCATGAACTTCAACCGGGACGTCATCCGCCGCCGCCGGGATGAGATGGACGAGCTCGGGATTCGCATTCGGTGGACCGGGCGGATGCCGAAGATGTGGAAGTCCGTCGTCCAGGAGCTCCAGGTCGCCCAGGAGCAGACCAAGAACAACGACGCCATGACTCTGTACTTCTGCGTCAATTACGGCGGGCGCGCGGAGATCGCGGACGCGGCGCAGGCGATTGCGCGGGATGTCGCGGCGGGCAAGCTGGACCCGTCGAAGGTCAATGAGAAGACCTTCGCCAAGTACATGTACTACCCGGACATGCCGGATGTGGATCTCTTCGTACGCCCGAGTGGCGAGCAGCGCACGTCCAACTACCTGATCTGGCAGAGCGCGTACGCCGAGATGGTCTTCCAGGACGTCCTGTGGCCGGACTTCGACCGCCGCGACCTGTGGCGCGCCTGCGCCGAATACGCCTCCCGCGACCGCCGCTTCGGCGGCGCCGTCCCGAACGAGGAGCAGCTCGCCGCGGGCAGCATGTAGGGCGGCGCAGGGCCTGTCGGAGGACGTGGCTAGGATCCCGCCCCATGGATCATCAGGGGCGGGACACCACTCAAGCCGCGGAGATCGTCGAGCTGACCTACCGGCCGACGCGCGGCGACATTCTGGCGGGCATCCGAGTGCGCGACGCCATCCGGCGGCTCAATGTGCTCCGGGGGGCGGTGATGGCGCTGTTCACGGGCTTCGGCCTGCTGCTGGTGGTGGCACCCGGCGGGCCGCAGGCGTCGAACGTCCTGCTGTGCGGACTGCTCGTCCTGTTCCTCTGGTCGGTTCCGCACCTCCAGGCCAACCAGGTGCTGCGCATCGTGAAATGGCAGGGCGAATACCGTACGACCGTCACCGAGGCGGGCGTCTCGGCCACCAACGAGTACGTCACCCTGACCGTGCGCTGGTCGCTCTTCCGGGGCTACCGGGAGACCCGCGACCACGTCGTGCTGCTCAGCCGGGATCCGAACATCCTCTGCCTGGAGGTCCTTCCCAAGCGAGGGCTCGGGGCCCCGGAAGACGCCGAGCGGCTGCTGGCGATCCTCGATCGGAACCTGCGGCGGCTCTGAGACGCCTCGGGTACGAGAGCGGGCCCGCACCGAAGGTTCGGTGCGGGCCCGCTCTCGTATCGCCTCAGGCAGCCGCCGCCGCGCACTCCACGCACGTACCGAAGATCTCCACGGTGTGCGCCACGTTCACGTAGCCGTGCTGGGCCGCGATCGCCTCGGCCCACTTCTCCACCGCGGGGCCCTCGACCTCGACGGCCTTGCCGCAGACCCGGCACACCAGGTGGTGATGGTGCTCGCCGGTCGAGCAGCGCCGGTACACCGCCTCGCCCTCGCTGGTGCGCAGTACGTCGACCTCACCGGCCTCGGCGAGGGACTGCAGGGTGCGGTAGACAGTGGTCAGCCCGACCGAGTCGCCCCGGTGCTTGAGCATGTCGTGAAGGTCCTGCGCGCTGCGGAACTCGTCCACCTCGTCGAGCGCCGCCGCTACGGCGGCCCGCTGCCGGGTGGACCGGCCACGCACCGGGGATGGGGTTCCCGCAGTGGTCACAGGTGCCTCCTCTGGTCGCCCGTACGTATGTCGGGCCATTCTGCCAGGTCGTTGCCGAGCGGCGGTCAGACCTTGACGCCGTTGGCGGGGCGGGAGCCGTCCGGCAGTCCGCCCGCCTCCACGCTACAGCCGGCCGCGGCCGCCTCCTCCGCCGCGCTCAGCGCCCGCGCCCGCCGCCTGGCGAGCGGTGCGGCGAGTGCCGTCAGTACGAAGAAGGCGGCGATGGCCAGCAGCACGATGGTCGCGCCCGGCGGCACCTCGTACTGGTACGAGGCGGCCGTGCCCGTGAGTGTCACGAGAGTGCCGATGGCCACGGCCACAACGAACGTGACCTTGAACGACCGGGTGATCTGCTGCGCCGCCGCCACCGGCACCACCATCAGCGCGCTGACCAGCAGCAGTCCGACGACGCGCATCGCCACGGTGACCGTGACGGCCGCCGTGACGGCGATCAGCAGATTCAGGGCGCGTACGGGCAGACCGGTCACCCGCGCGAACTCCTCGTCCTGGCTGACCGCGAAGAGATGGCGCCGCAGACCGATGGTGACCAGCATCACAAAGCCGGCGAGCAGGCAGATCGCGGTGACGTCCTCGGCCGAGACGGTCGCCAGCGAGCCGAAGAGGTACGAGGTGAGGTTGGAGTTGGAGCCGTTCGGCGCCAGGTGCATCAGCATGACGCCGCCCGCCATGCCGCCGTAGAACAGCATCGCCAGCGCCATGTCGCCGCGCATGCGGCCGTACCAGCGGATCAGTTCCATCGCGACGGCGCCGGCGATCGAGACGAGCGCGGCCATCCACACCGGGTTGGTGCTGAGGAGGAAGCCGAGGCCTACGCCGGTCATCGCGACGTGGCCGATGCCGTCGCCCATCAGGGCCTGACGGCGCTGCACCAGGTAGATGCCGACGGCGGGGGCGGTGATGCCGACGAGGACGGCGGCGAGCAGGGCCCGCTGCATCATGGGCGTTTCGAGCATCTCGATGATGATCACGTCAGCAGTCCCGTCCGGACAGGCTCGGAATCCGAGTGCGGATGTACGTGGTCGTGGCCGGGCAGCGCGTGCTGGCCCAGCGACTCGGGGGGCGGGCCGTCGTGGGTGACGCAGCCGTCGCGCAGGACCACCGCGCGGTCGATCAGCGGCTCCAGGGCGCCGAGTTCGTGCAGGACGAGGAGGACGGTCGTACCCGCGATGACCTGCTCGCGCAGGGTCGCGGCGAGGACCTCCTGGCTGACCAGGTCGACGCCCGCCATCGGCTCGTCCATGATCAGCAACTCCGGCTCGGAGGCGAGTGCCCGCGCGATGAGGACGCGCTGGTGCTGGCCGCCGGACAGGGCGTTCACGGAGTCCTTGGTGCGGTCCGCGAGGCCGACGAGCTCTATCGCGCGGTGCACGGCGGCGCGGTCGGCCCTGGAGGGCCAGCGCAGCTTCGCGCGGGAGAGGCGGCCGGACGAGACGACCTCGTACACGGTCGCGGGGACGCCGCTCGCGGCGGTCGTGCGCTGCGGTACGTACCCGACGCGCGACCAGTCGCGGAAGCGGCGCAGCGGCGTACCGAAGAGGTCGACGGAGCCGCCGGTGAGCGGCACCTGGCCGATCACGGAGCGTACGGCCGTCGACTTCCCGGAGCCGTTGGCGCCGAGCAGCGAGACGACCTCACCGCGGTGCACGGTGAGGTCGATGCCGCGCAGCACGGGGCGCGAGCCGAGCGTCGCCGTGGCACCGCGCAGGGATATGACGGGGTCCGCTGTGGGGTGCTGCTGTGGCTTCATGGCTCGTGCCTCCGATGCTGCCGACGGTGCCGCCGGGGTGGGCTGCTTCACTTCGCGCCGAGTGCCTTTTCCAGCGCGGCGAGGTTCGACTCCATGACCTCGATGTAGTCATCGCCGTTGGACTTGTCCGTGATTCCCTCCAGCGGGTCCAGGACGTCGGTCTTGAGGCCGGTGTCGCCCGCGAGGGTCTTGGCGGTCTTGTCGCTGACGAGCGTCTCGAAGAAGACCGTGGTGACCTTGTCGTCCTTGGCGATCTTCTGGAGGTCCTTCATGCGGGAGAGGCTGGGCTCGGAGTCGGGGTCGAGGCCGCTGATGCCCTCCTGCTTGAGGTCGTAGCGCTCGGCGAGGTAGCCGAAGGCGGCGTGGGTCGTGATGAACGTCCGGGTGTCGGCGTTCTTCAGGCCCTTCTCGAACTTCGTGTGCAGGCCGTCGAGCTTGCCGACCAGGGCGTCGGTGTTCTTCTTGTACGCCGCCGCGTTGTCGGGGTCGGCCTTCTCCAGGGCCTTGCCGACGCCCTTGGCGACTTCGGCGTACTTCACGGGGTCGAGCCAGATGTGGGGGTCGCCGGCGGCTTCGGAGTGCTCGTGGCCTTCTTCTTCGGCGTGCTCTTCTTCCGCGCCGTGCTCGTCGTGGCCGGCCTCGGTGCCGTGCTCTTCGAGGTGGGTGAGTCCGGCGGCGTCGACGGTGTTCTTCACACCGGACTGCGCGACGGCCTCGTCGACGGCGGGCTGGAGGCCCTTGAGGTAGAGGATGAAGTCGGCTTCGCCGAGCCCGGCGGTCTGCTTCGGGCTGAGCTCCAGGTCGTGCGGCTCCACGCCGGGCTTCGTGAGGGTCGATACGTCGACGTGTTCGCCGCCTATCTCCTCGGCCAGGTACTGCATGGGGTAGAACGACGCGACCACGTCGAGCTTGCCCTCGCCGTTCTTGTCGGCGGCGCCGGAGGATGAGGAGCAGGCGCTCACGGAGAGCAGGCCGAGCGCTGCGGCTGCGGCGGTCGCGGCGGTGGGTATGAGGCGGAGTCGACGTACGTTCATGACTCCCATTTTCAACTAAACTGGAAACGATTGTCAATAAAGTGGGATGTGATCTGGGCCCGGACCGCCGCTGTGATCCCTTACCCGGGTATCGATTTGATACTGGGGGTACGAGCGCCGGTAATCTGAATCATTCGCGTTCGTCGTCGTCGTAATGAAGAGAGCACCGTGGCCGCCGACAAGATCGACACCATCGTCAGCCTGAGCAAGCGCCGTGGCTTCGTCTACCCGTGCAGTGAGATCTACGGCGGCTCCCGGGCCGCCTGGGACTACGGACCGCTGGGTGTCGAGCTCAAGGAGAACATCAAGCGCCAGTGGTGGCGCTCCATGGTCATCGCGCGCGAGGACGTCGTCGGTCTCGACTCCTCGGTGATCCTGGCGCCCGAGGTGTGGGAGGCGTCCGGTCACGTCGCGACGTTCTCCGACCCGCTCACCGAGTGCACCGCCTGCCACAAGCGTCACCGCGCGGACCACCTGATCGAGGCGTACGAGGCCAAGCACAACGGCCGTGCCCCCGAGAACGGTCTTGCCGACATCAACTGCCCGCACTGCGGCACCAAGGGCCAGTTCACCGAGCCCAAGCAGTTCTCCGGCATGCTGGAGACGCACCTCGGCCCGACCCAGGACACCGGCTCGCGCGCCTTCCTGCGTCCCGAGACCGCGCAGGGCATCTTCACCAACTTCGCCCAGGTCCAGCAGACTTCGCGCAAGAAGCCGCCGTTCGGCATCGCGCAGATGGGCAAGTCCTTCCGGAACGAGATCACTCCGGGCAACTTCATCTTCCGCACGCGCGAGTTCGAGCAGATGGAGATGGAGTTCTTCGTCAAGCCGGGCGAGGACGAGCAGTGGCAGGAATACTGGATGGAGCAGCGCTGGAGCTGGTACCGCGAGCTTGGTCTCCGTGAGGAGAACATGCGCTGGTTCGAGCACCCGGCGGAGAAGCTGTCGCACTACTCGAAGCGCACCGCCGACATCGAGTACCGCTTCAACTTCGGCGGCAGTGAGTTCTCGGAGCTGGAGGGTGTGGCCAACCGCACCGACTTCGACCTCAAGGCGCACTCCAAGGCCTCGGGCCAGGACCTGTCGTTCTTCGACCAGGAGGCCGGCGAGCGCTGGACTCCGTACGTCATCGAGCCGGCAGCCGGTGTGAACCGCGCCATGCTCGCCTTCATGCTCGACGCGTACATCGAGGACGAGGCGCCGAACGCCAAGGGCGTCATGGAGAAGCGCACCGTGATGCGCCTCGACCCGCGTCTGGCGCCGGTCAAGGTCGCCGTTCTGCCGCTGTCCCGCAACCCGCAGCTGTCGCCGAAGGCCAAGGGCCTGGCGACCGACCTGCGCAAGAACTGGAACATCGAGTTCGACGACGCCGGCGCCATCGGCCGCCGCTACCGCCGTCAGGACGAGATCGGTACGCCGTTCTGCGTGACCGTCGACTTCGACACCCTCGACGACAACGCGGTGACGGTGCGCGAGCGCGACACCATGAAGCAGGAGCGCGTCTCGCTGGACCAGATCCAGTCGTACCTGGGCGGCCGCCTCCTCGGCTGCTGACCTGGGCGTACGTCCCGAAGACCCCGGTTCCGCACGGCGGAGCCGGGGTCTTCGGGCACACTGGGGCCGACGCACAGCAGGGAGGCGTGATGTCGCCGACGACCGGCAGCAAGGTCCGCAAATGGGATCAGCACGGCCGTGAGCATGTGGTCGAGGTCCAACGCATCGGCATACAGCGCTCGTTGAACTGCGGGACGTGCGGCTGGCGCAAGGGGGTACAGTTCCTGCCGTGGCTCAAGGCCGAGGAGCACCTCGCGGATGCTCACCAGGCGACGGTGGACCCGGCGGGTTCGCGGACCTGAGCCGGCGGGCCGCTCCCGCCCCCGCGAAAGAAAAATCTGGTGCCCGGCGGTCCCACCGCCCGGTAATGTCGCATGCATGTTCTTCCAGATCTACGAGTGAGCGCGCGGCGGATCCCACGTCCGCCCCCCACCAGACGAATCCGCAGATCACTTCTCATCACTTTCGGGAGAACCCCGTGGCAAAGAGCCGCAACAACCTTCTCGGTGTAGGCGGGCAGCGCAAGAGGATGTCCCGCGCCGAGGTCGCGGACAACGGCCCCACGCGCAACGCCGACCGCAAGCTCGCGTCCGACCACAAGGAGGAGCTGCTGCGCAAGATGCGTGAGCGCGCCGCCGGGGAAGAGGGCGTCGAGGCGGCCGCCGACGGCGGTCAGGACGCCCAGGACACGCAGGACGCGCAGAGCTGACGCACGTAGGCGGCTATACGTACAGCTGCCGCAGGGCCCGGACCACAGACAGCGGACGCTGTTGGTTAATTC
>NZ_JAGGPA010000014.1 GCF_018614035.1 Streptomyces sp. ISL-96 | reverse complement strand
CGACACACCCCACCCAACGCCACACCCCGGCCCGAGGACACCCCCGGACCGGTCACACCATACGAATCAACGACCCGCGAAGTACGGGTCTAGGGCGGTGGAGGAACGGTGTCGGGATGTCAGAACCCTTGATGTGACGTGCTCATGTCGTCAGGCTGTTACCTGGCGCCCATCCCCCGGCAATCTGGCGCCGCCACGATGACCGAGCCCGGCATGGTGACGGGCATCCGGTCAGGCCCCCCACATCAGAGGAGTCCGCATGTCAGGTGTCTACGCGCGTCGAACCGCCCGCCGAATAGCCGTCCTCGCCGCCTCCGCCGCCCTCACCGGCACGAGCGTCCTGCTCACCGCCCCCACCGCCCAGGCGTCCCCGCCCACCCCCGTGAGCGCCGCCACCGCCCGCACGTACCTCGGCCAGCTGACCGAACGGGCCGAAGGCTCGTCCTCCGGTTACAGCCGCGACTTGTTCCCGCACTGGAGCACCCAGTCGGGCGCCTGCAACACCCGCGAGGTCGTCCTCAAGCGCGACGGTACGAACGTCCAGCAGGACGCCGGCTGCGCGGCGGTCAGCGGCAGTTGGTACTCCGAGTACGACGGCGCCACCTGGCGCGCCGCGTCCGACGTCGACATCGACCACGTCGTGGCGCTCGCCGAGGCCTGGCGCTCCGGCGCGAGCGGCTGGACGACCTCGCAGCGGCAGTCCTTCGCCAACGACCTGACGCGCCCGCAGCTCATCGCCGTCACCGACGACGTCAACCAGGCCAAGAGCGACCTCGACCCGGCGGAATGGCTCCCGCCGCGCACCACCTACCGCTGCACGTACGCCCGGATGTGGGTGCATGTGAAGCACCACTGGAACCTGACCGTGGACCCGGCCGAGAAGAGCGCGCTCCAGGGCGTGCTCAACAACTGCTGAAACCGCTGACCAGGAACCTCGCCACCCTCCCCTGTCGTTCCGTACCGTACGGGGCGACAGAGGAGGACGACTTATGGCCGCGCTGCGCCTGGGACCACTGCTGCGGTACGTCGACCGCGAGGCCGGTGACACCGCGACCGTGTGGGTCGAGACGAGCCGGCCATGCACGGCGGAAGTGCGGTGCGAGGAGGGCGATTCGGGCGGTTTGTCCCGTACGTTCCAGATCGCCGGACACCACTACGCACTGATCACCGTGACCGGGCTGCGCCCCGGCTCGGAGACGGCGTACGAAGTGCTGCTCGACGGGCGGCGGGTGTGGCCACTGGAAGGCTCCCGCTTCCCGCCTAGCACCATCCGTACACCCGCTGTCGGCGGCGAGGAGGTGCGCGTCTCCTTCGGCTCGTGCCGCTGGGCCGCACCGGCCGAGGGCGAGCACGACCCCGTGGGCCCCGACGCGCTGGACACGCTCGCCACGAGCCTCGCGGCCGACCCGACGGCGATACGCCCCGACGCGCTGCTCCTGCTGGGCGACCAGGTGTACGCCGACGAGATATCGAAGGCGACGCGGAGCTGGCTGGCCGCGCGGCGCGATCTGCGCGAGCCGCCGGGCGCGGAGGTCGCGGACTACGAGGAATACGCCCGCCTGTACTACGAGTCCTGGCTGGACCCGGAGGTGCGCTGGCTGCTCTCCACCGTCCCCAGCTGCATGATCTTCGACGACCACGACGTGATAGACGACTGGAACACCAGCGCCTCCTGGCTGGCGGAGATGCGCGCCACCCCCTGGTGGCGGGAGCGGATCCTCAGCGGCCTGATGTCGTACTGGGTCTACCAGCACCTCGGCAACCTCTCGCCGTCCGAGCTCGCATCCGACGAGTTGTACGCGGCCGTACGGGCGCTGCCCGACGGGACGGAACGCCTGCGGGAATTCACGGCGCGGGCCGACGCCGACCCGGCCTGCGTGCGCTGGAGCTACCGGCGCGACTTCGGGCGCGTGCGGCTGCTCATGGTCGACACGCGGGCGGCCCGCGTCCTGGAGGAGGACCGGCGCGCGATGCTCGACGACGCCGAGGCGCGGTGGCTGCGCGATCAGGCGCTGGAGGACCCGGGCTCGTACGACCACCTGCTCATAGGCACCTCGCTGCCCTGGCTGCTGCCGCCGCTCATCCACGACGCGGAGGGCTGGAACGCGGCGCTGTGCCGGGGCGAGCGGGGCGGGCCGGGCGGCCGGTGGGCGCGCTTTGCCGAGGACCTGCGCAGACGCTCCGACCTGGAGCACTGGGCGGCGTTCCCGGCGTCCTTCGAGCAGCTGACGGATCTGATCGCGGAGGCGGGTTCGGGCCCGGCTGCCCCGGCGACGGTGTGTGTGCTGTCGGGCGATGTGCATCACGCGTACGTCGCCGAACCGGACTGGCGCGGCGCGGCCGGCCCGTCTGCGCGGGTACTGCAGCTGACCTGCTCCCCGGTCCACAACACCATTCCCGCCTCGATACGCCTCGGTTTCCGCTTCGGCTGGAGCAGGACGGGCCGGCGCCTCGGCCGCTTCCTGGCACGGCACGGGCGGGCCGGGGAGCCGCGGATCGACTGGCGGAAGACGTCGGGCCCGTGGTTCGGCAACCAGCTGATGACACTGACGCTGCGGGGCCGTTCGGCGGTACTGCGGCTGGATCAGGCGCGGGCGAGGAGGGGCGGGAACGCGGGGCTGGCGACCGTACTGGAGAGGGACCTGACGGACCCGGCCGTGCCGGACACGGTCCGCGCGGCCGGCGATTGAGAGCCGGACTCCGGGGCAGAGCCCCGCACCCCCGGTGGTCACCCACCGTGATCCTTCCCACAGCGGCGGAGATCCTGCACAGCAGGGCTACGACTTCCCGCACTCCACCGGCATGATGATGCGGACCCTCCGCTTCCAGCGCCCCCCACACCACGCTCGCCCCGGGAGTCACCGCTTTGTCCGCAGTGCACCAAGCCCTCGCTGTCGTGGGCGCCGGCCCCCGCGGCACCAGCGTGCTCGAAAGGCTCTGCGCCTCCGTGCCCGCCCTGGCACCGGACACCAGGCTGACGGTGCATGTCGTCGACCCCGCACCGCCGGGGGCGGGCCGGGTGTGGCGTACCGGACAGCCCGCCGAGCTGCTGATGAACACGGTCGCCTCGCAGGTCACGCTCTTCACGGACGCGAGCGTCGCCTGCGAGGGCCCGATACGCCCGGGGCCGAGCCTGTACGAGTGGGCGGCCTCGCACAGCGCCGACGCACCGCTCGGCGCCGACGCACCGCTCGGTCCCCACGCACCGCTCGGTCCCGACGACTACCCGACCCGCGCCTGCTACGGCCGCTACCTGGAGTGGGTGTTCCGCCAAGTGGTGGGCTGCGCACCGGAATCGGTCACCGTACGGGTGCATCAGGCACGCGCCGTAAGCCTCCAGGACGCCCACGACGGCCGGCCGGACTCCACCCAGACCCTCGCCCTCGACAACGGCGAGACGCTCACCGGGCTGAGCGCGGTCGTCCTCGCCCAGGGCCATCTGCCGGTGCACCCGGACCAGTCGGACTCGCACCTCGCCTCCTACGCCGCCCGCCACGGCCTGCGCCACCTGCCGCCCGCGAACCCCGCCGACCTCGATCTCTCCGCCCTGGCCCCCGGCGAAACGGTCCTGCTGCGCGGTCTCGGCCTCAACTTCTTCGACCACATGGCGCTGCTGACCGCAGGGCGCGGCGGCACCTTCACCCGCGCCCCCGGCGGCGGCCTCGTCTACCACCCGTCGGGCCGCGAGCCGCTGCTGTACGCGGGGTCGCGGCGCGGCGTACCGCACCAGGCGCGCGGCGACAACGCGAAGGGCCCGTACGGCAGGCACCAGCCGCTGCTCCTCACGCCCGGCGTGATCGCGGCCTTCCGCGCCCGCGCGGACGCGGGCGATCCGCCCGACTTCCTGGCCGAGATATGGCCGCTGGTCGCGAAGGAGGTGGAGACCGTCTACTACGAGACGCTGCTGGGCACGCAGGCCACGTCGCGACGCGAGGGCTTTCGCGTCCGCTTCCTCGCGACCGCGCACCGCAGTGCCCAAGAGGCGGACGTACTCGCCGAGTTCGGCGTGCCGCACGAGGAGCGCTGGTGCTGGGACGTGACGGCCCGCCCGTACACCGGCCAGACCTTCCGTGACCCGGCGGACCACCGCGCCTGGCTGCTGCGCCACCTGCGGCGGGACGCGGCGCACGCGGCGCTCGGGAACGTCGCGGGCCCGCGCAAGGCCGCCCTCGACGTACTGCGCGACCTGCGCAACGAGCTGCGGCAGATCGTGGACCACGCCGGTCTGCCGGGCGCGTCGCGCCGCGACCACCTCGACCGCTGGTACACGCCGCTGAACGCCTTTCTCTCGATCGGCCCGCCGCGCAGGCGGATCGAGGAGATGACGGCGCTGATAGAGGCGGGCGTGCTGCACGTCATAGGCCCGCGCATGACGGTGGAAACGTCGAGCGACGCCTTCATCGCCGCCTCCCCCGACATACCCGGTTCCGAGGTCTCGGCCACGACCCTCATCGAGGCGCGGCTGCCGGAGCCCGATCTGCGGCGTACGGCGGACGAACTCCTCGCACGGCTCCTGAAGACCGGCCAGTGCCGCCCGCACACGGTTGACGGTTACGAGACGGGCGGCTTGGACGTCACGCGCCGCCCGTACCACCTGATAGACAGTCAGGGGCGGCCGCACCTGCGCCGTTTCGCGTTCGGAGTGCCCACGGAGGGCGTGCACTGGGTGACGGCGGCGGGCGCGAGGCCCGGGGTGGACTCGGTGACGCTGACGGACGCGGACGCGGTGGCGCGCGCGGCGCTGCGGGCGGCGGTGAAGGTACGTACGACGGCGGCAATCGGCGCGCCACAGACGAACCGGACACCGACCTGAGCGGGGCTTTACGGCCCCCTGTTCCCACCCGTATTCCCGAAAACCCCTTGAACGTGACATGTCCAACATCGTCGCGCCCCTGACGATCTCCGCCGATATCGCAGGCGTACGCTGTATGGCTGTACAGCCGCCCCTGCCGCTCCCCTGCGACGTCGCGGCGTTGTCACGAACCGGGGAGTCACGTTGTTCGAAAGTGTGGGGGCGCTGACCGGCAGCCCATGGATCTACGTTGTGGTCGCGGTCTCCGTCGTCATGGACGTTTTCCTGCCGGTCCTCCCCAGCGGGGTACTGGTGATCACGGCGGCCACCGCCGCCGCGGCGGGCTCCACCACCGTCGTCGCCGCCGGCCAGGTCGCGCACCAGGTGCCCGACATCCTCGCGCTGCTGGCGTGCGCGACCACCGCGTCCGTACTGGGTGACTTCGTGGCGTACCGGCTGGCCTGGCGCGGCGGCGAACGCCTCGACCGGGCCATCGCCCGCTCACGCCGCCTGACCACCGCGCAGGAACGTCTCGGCACCGCGCTCAGCCGCGGCGGCGGCATCCTCGTCGTCATCGCCCGCTTCGCCCCGGCGGGCCGCTCCGTGGTCTCGCTGGGCGCGGGAGCCGCGCACCGCAAGGTGCGGGAGTTCCTGCCGTGGTCGGTCCTGGCGGGCATGGCGTGGGCCGGCTACAGCGTGGGGCTGGGCTACTTCGGCGCGCAGTGGCTGGGCGCGTCCTGGCTGGGCGCGGCGGTGTCGCTGCTGGCGCTGTTCGCGGCGGGCTCGCTGGCGGCCCTGTTCGTACGCCGTCCGGTAGCGGCGACGCCGGCAACAGTCACGCTTTAAGCCTCCTGCGTAACCACAGGTCCCCCTCTTCCTCCCCCTCGCACCTCGATACCGGCGAGGAGTTTGCGGGTCGCCTCGGCAACTTCGTCGACGGCCTGGTCGAAGACCTCACGGTTGTGAGCGGCGGGCACCCGGAACCCGGAGACCTTGCGTACGTACTGCAAGGCAGCCGCGCGGATGTCCTCGTCGGTGGCCTCTTCGGGGAGGACGGGCGGACGGAGCGTCTTGATGCTGCGGCACATACAACGACGGTATCGCCGGTCAGCGGTTGCCGGCGAGGAGCGCTTCGGTGATGAGCCGGACGGCGCGGGCGAGCCGGTTGAGCTGTTCCAGCTCGACGGCGTAGAGCCTGATGGTGCCCTCGATGACCGATTCGGAGACTCCGAGGGTGGGCAGCTCGGCGCGGCAGGTACGCAGCGCCACCCGGACGGCGCGGATCTCGTGCTCGACCTGGAGCTGCGCGTGGCGGGCGAGGAGGACGGGGTGGCGGGTGAGCGTCGAGTATCCGGCGTAGCGGGCCGGCAGGAGGTCCCGCAGCCAACGGGCCGCCGTGCGCTCCCAGTCGTGGCTGCCCGGGGCCTTGACCTGACACGGCCAGTCCGGGCTGAGCGTGGAGAGGGTCTGGGACATCGTCGTCGCTCCGGCGGGTGGTGGACGGGCTCTGTTCGCGGGGTGCCGCGGAGATATGTGGGCGGTCCCGGCCCAGGGGTAGACCGGGACCGCCAAGGGGCCGTCCGCCGAGGAAAGCGGACTACCCGGAGAGAACACCCGTGGGCGACGTGAGGAGGAGTGCGCCGCTCATGGGTATCCACTGATGTGACGTGCAAGGGCTGTGACAGCCACAGGCAGTAAACATATATACCGCCGAGTACGCAAGGGTATGAAAAAATTCATACCCTGCGTGCGATGAAAGGACGCTCCGTAACCATGGAACAGACGGGCGTCTCAGTCGTCGAGAAAGAACTTGTGCTGGTCCGCGACCTGCTCGTACCCCTCCAGCCGCGCCTGGGTGCGCACGGGGTCGGCGTCGGCCATGGCTTGGAGGACGGCGCAGGACAGGACCCCCGGCGCCGAATAGGAGTCGAAGACGAGACGGGATCCGGTGCGGGCGGTGAGCGCCACGTCGGCCTCGTCCACGAGGGACCCGAGCGTCAGATCGGTGATCAGCGCGACGCGCAGCCCCGTGCTGCGGGCGGCCTGCATCGCCGCCAGCGTCTCGTTGGCATGCCGCGGCATCGCGAACGCCACCACCCACGTCCCGCCGGCCTCCCGCGACTGGAGCAGCGCGTCGTAGGCGACGCTTCCGCCGCGGGTCACCAGGCGTACGTCGGGATGGATACGACGGGCCGCGTAGGCGAAGTACTCGGCCAAAGACACGGAGATCCGCAGCCCCAGAACCGTCAGAGGCATCGACCGGGCGAGCTCGCGCCCCACGTCGAGGACCCGCCCGGGGTCGGCAAGGGTGCGCCGCAGGCTCTCCAGGTTCTCGATCTCGGCATCGACGGCTGCCTGAAGCTCGTTGCGCCGGATTTCCTCCCGCGAACCGGAGACGGAGCTGAGCGCGATGGGCTGCAGAGCCTCACGGAGCGCGGGGAACCCGCTGAACCCCAACGACGACGCGAAGCGCGTCACGGACGGCTGGCTCACCCCGACCCGCTCCGCCAGGTCGGTGATGGACAGGAACGCGGCCTCGGTGAGGTGATCGATGATGTACTGGGCGATACGCCGCTGGGCGGGGGAAAGCCGGTGCCCACCGAACAGCGCGCGCACGCGGTCCGCAGGAGATCCCTCCGGGGATCCGTCCCCTTCCGGAGCCTGCTTTCCACGCGTAATCGCAGACGCCTGTGCGCGTGCCTGCTGATGTGATGGCACCGGTGTGCCTCCCTCTCGTCCCACTGACGCTCAACATAGCCGACCGCCCGCACCCCCCACGGAAACCGTCACGGTCAGCCTTTCACCAGGTGTTTCCTGCGGCAGCACCGACGTTTCGCTCAGACCGCTGTCACTCGCACCTCCACCGCCCCTTCGCTTTCCGCTCGGCTTCCTTGCGCCTCTGGACGGTGTACGAGGACCAGTCGCCGCGGTGCAGATCGCACCGCGATGCGTCCACCATCGCCAGCCGCCGGCACCGTGTCCCCTTCTCCGTCAGCGCTCCACACCTGGACTGCGTACGAGCCACGATTCCCCCTTGGCCTCGCCTGTCGTGCGAACCAGTCCAGGGTTACGGGTCCTACGCCGCAGCCGGAAGGCGCACCACTCCCCCAACCGGTGCACAACGCCCCCCTCCGGTCGCCAGGGGGCGCCAGAAGCGTTTCCCCCTGTTCACCCTTCGGGTAGGGCAGGGGCGCTTTCGTGCGTCCAGATTGCACGCAACCGCAGGAGCTCGTACCCGCTCCGCAATCTGCCGCAATCAGCGGGCGGCCGCGTGCTATCCGGCGCATCCTTGTTCCCCAACCAGCGCAGATGGAGGGCGACATGGCGCTCAGGTTCCTCGGTACCACCTGTGATGACGGAGACTGCCCCACGCTGTACGAAGTCGAAGAGACTGGCGAGATCCTCGTCCAGGGCGACAAGGTGGCAGACCCCGAGCACCTCGCCAAGCTTCGTGACGTAAGAGAGACGGAGACCTTCGTCATCGTGCCACGTGATCTCCTCACCCGCTTCGCCCCGCAGGGCAGTGCACCCGAGGTCGTCCCGTTCACGGAAGTCGCGCACCTGTTCAGGGACTTCAAGCACACCGCATGGCGACTGGAAACCCGCCGCGGCTACGCCTCCGATCGCAACAGTCCGAAGTGGCAGCGGTGGCGGGCGGGCGAGGACTTGGCGACCGAACCGTTCAATGAGTGGCGGCTGAACGTGCAGCGAGCGACCGCGCAGGGCCGGCGGTTCGAGCGCGTATGCATCGTCGACAACCCGCCGACCGAGGGGCAACGGTTCCTCCTCGCCACCGCGCCGAGCAACGTTGCTGCGGGCTAGGACATCCGCAACCTGCCCCGTAAGGAAGCCGTACGGCTAGGTCTACCCGACCACGACTTCTGGCTCTTCGACTCGCGGCTCCTCGTACGCTTCGTCTTCGACGAGGACGACACCACCCTCGGCGTCGTGATGACCGAAGACCCTGCCGAAGTCCTCGCCGCGTGCCAAGCGCGTGACGCCGCCTGGCACCACGCTGTCCGTACCGCAGAGTTCGCCGGGCGGGTACGTTCCACCGTGTGAGCACCGACTTCCAGAGCGCAAGGGTCGTCCTTGGTGCGCGGCTGCGTGAGCTGCGGACCGAGGCCGGTCTGGACGGTAAGGGCATCGCAGAGCGGCTGGGCTGGCAGCGGTCCAAGGTGTCGCGGCTGGAGAGCGGCAAACAGACTCCGTCGGCGGCGGACCTGGCTTTGTGGGCCGACGCGGTCGGACGGCCGGATCTGGCAGGAGAGCTCAAGGGCCGACTGGCTGGGCTTGAGACGCAGTACCGTTCGTGGCGTAGGCAACTGGCGGGTGGTCACCGTGCCCGGCAGGAACTGGGGATCGTGGAGACGGCAGCCACGCAGACCATCCGGGGCCTTGAAGTCGCGCGGATCCCAGGGCTGTTCCAGACGGCCCCATACGCCCGCGCCACATTCGAAGCGAACGCCGAGTTCCGGCAGGTCCCCAGGGACATCGAGGAGTCAGTGCGGGCCCGCATCCGCCGCCAAGGGTCCCTGTACGAGTCTGGCCGCCGCTTCCGCTTCCTCGTGTGGGAGGGCGCCCTGTACGTCCTCACCTGCCCCCGCGAGGTCATGGCCGCACAGCTTGATCGGCTCGTCAGCTTGATCGGCCTCGACACCATCGAGCTCGGCATCATCCCGCTCGGCGCCCAGTTGCGCCGAGCCCCGACTCACGGCTTCTGGATCTACGACCAGCGGTTGGTCATCGTCGAGACCCTGGGCACGGAGATGTGGCTCGACGACGAAGACACGATCCAGTTGTACGGCCGCGCGTGGGACTGGCTGGCCGAAGCCGCTGTTCATGGGCAGCAGGCAAGGCGGATCATTGGCCGCGCAAGAGCCTCTTTCGACCACGGGTAAGCAATCACCAACAACTCGCAGACCGACTCGCGCAATCCGGCGCAATCGGCGCGCGACGGCGCAACCGCCGTCCCTACCGTCGTCCTCATGACGACAGGAACCCGCCCCTCGGGGGCCACCGGAGCGGGACTGCCCGGCACCTGGTGCCACTGGCACAAGGGCCCATCGCTGACCGCCGCCCTCATCGACGCCGTCGAGCAGACGTCCGGACCGGGCTATGCCAAGTACGCCTGCGCTCCGTGCCGTGAGCAGCGCGGCCTCGTCCCCGCCGCCGGCGCTCCGGAACGGCCGGCGTCGTGAGGGGCACGACGGCGGAGACTGTACGGCCGGCCGGGCTCACGATTTGCTGGTCGCCGAAGCCTGACACCCCGGCTCGGTGCTGCACCCTCAAGGACCCGAACCACAACAGCGATCACTACCACGAATACTCGGGTGCCTCCTGGCCCCGCCGTGCGGGTGACAAGCAGTGAGCACGCGGTCCGTGATCAGGGAAGTAACCTGGAGCCGCCCCCTGTTCCGGCTTCGGCCAGGGCAGGGAGCGTTGTCGTGTGCGTCCGGGGTCAGTCGAGTGGGATCGCCTGGTGCGCCTCCACGATCGCGTCGATGCGGGCGGCCAGGTCGAAGTCTGCCGCGGTCAGCACGTGGCCCGCGTCGTGGGTCGTGATGCCGAAGCGAAGATGGTCGATCCGGAGGTCGATGTCTGCGTGGTGCTGGATCCGGCGTTCCCGGTCCGCCACGTGCACGATCACGGCGACACCCGCGTGATACCGAACGTCGTACCTGCGGGTGATCTCGTTCCCGACCTGCTCCCAGCCGGGCAGGTGCTCCAGGCGCTCCGCTATCTCCTGGTCCGTCAGCGGTACCAGTCCCTGCGCCACGTCATCCCCTTTCGGTCACTGAGGCCAGCAGCTCGTCGAGCTCTTGGCCGATCGGGGCATACTGTCACGGCCGCATCCGCCCGCTCCACGGCCTTCAACTCCCGGCGCATCCTGGCTGACCGGGTCTCGACGGCAATCTGTGCCACCTGCCGCGCGATCTCTACGGCCTGGTCCGACCAGTTCCCGCCCGGCGGTCGGTTCAGTGTCGACGCGGCGCGCGCGGGCAAGGTGACTATGCCTCGCTGGGGCCGCCCGCCGGAACGCTGGCTCCGGATGCTTGCCCTGCACGGCTACCGGCGGGGCGGTCGCTGAGGCCTGCTGGGCCCGCCAGCCGCCTTCCTGGGGCCGGTGGAGGCCGACTGCGGTCAGTGCGGTTGCTGTACTCCGCTGCTGCACCTCAGGCCCTCGCGGAGGTGACGGTGGAAGAGCGCAAACTTGGAAACCGTCGTTCGCCTCACGGCTTGATCCGCAACCCTGTACGGAGCAGATCGCCACACCGTTTTGGAGGCACGCGTGTCCAACCAGGTAATGCCCCTCGTAGCGTTGGCCGTGTCGATCGTGGCACTCGCGCTCTCGCTCGTGGCCACAGTGGCCCAGAGGCGGAGGGCCAATATGGAGATCGCCCGTGCCCTCCACATCGATTTAACCTCGGGCGTCGTGGCAGACGCGCGGAAACCACTCGGAGAGTTGGCGTTCGCAGTCAGAAGCGAGTGGGAAGCCGACAGAGTCAGTCCCGACCTGGAGAAGGCGCTGAGAGAGAGCAGCGCTGAGGCTGCGGACTTGCGTCACCACTACTTCATCCTGCTGTGGTGTTTTGAGAGGGTTTGGAATGGTTACAAGGTGATCTGGGCCGACCGCCGCGTGGTCGGCGTACGGCCAAGCCGGGAGTTCGCGGACATGCTGGGATGGCACGTTCGTAACTGGTCACAGGACCTGCCCGCGATCAAGATGGCTCTGGAAACCCAGCTGGGGGAGATCCACGACGGCGACTCTGCACGGGCATTTGCTGCTCTGGGGGATGCGGTCTTGACCAATGCCGACATCAGGAAGGTTCGGCGCCGACTTGGCGAGATGGGCTTGGATCCCATCGGTGAACCTGCATGGTCAGCGGGTTAGGTCGAAACCTCCACAGACGCGCGAGGTCGGTGGAGCGGCTTTGGGCTTGAGCTGCAGGATCTTTGACGGCTGAGCTGGCTGTGCATCTCGACCTGTACGCCGAGCCAAGTCGTACGGGCAGGTCTTCACCGGGGCACGGGGTGGCCAGCTGCGCGCCGGAACAACTTCCGCCGCATCTGGCTCCGGGCTGTCGAAAAGGCCAGGCTGGGGGACGTGCATTTTCGCGACCTCCGCCACACGGGGAACACGCTCGCTGCGACCGGCGGTGCAACCACGCGTGAGCTGATGCAGCGCATGGGGCACTCGTCGGTGCGGGCGGCGCTGATCTATCAGCACCTGGTCAACGGTCGGGATCACGCGATCGCCGCTCACGTCGACGAGCAGATCAGGAAGGGTCAGGAAGGTCCGGCCGGCAGAGTCAGAAGACGTATCTGGCACGTAGCTGGCACGACGCCCCTCTCTCGGCCGTACGACCGAAGAACGATCAAGGCCCAGGCTGCCGGATTACTACCGGTGACCTGGGCCTTTGTCGTGCTTCCTGCTGGTGGGCGCGGACGGTTTCGAACCGCCGACATCTGCTTTGTAAGAGCAGCGCTCTACCCCTGAGCTACGCACCCGTGGATGAGGCAACAGCGTACATCGAGTGGGCGGTGGGATTGCAATCGGTTGCCTGGTGGGGCGCTGTGGTGTGCCGGGGGCGGGGCTGGTGGGGATAACCCCACCCCGGTTCGGTGGTGGTCCGCATCGTGCTGGGGCGGGGGCCGTTCGTACGGTGAAGGTTCGCACGTGGGACTACCTGGGGGATCGATCACCGTGGCACTTCGTACCCGCACCTTTCTGGCCGTCGGCGGGGCCCTCGTCGGCGTGGTGGCTCTGAGTGGCTGTGGCGCCGAGGCCAAGGACGCTCCCGCCGAGCAGCGGTCGTTTGGGTTCAGTGGGGACACGCTGACCATTGACGCAGACAACTCCGCCCTCGAGCTCGTTCCGGCCGACGTCAAGGACGTGGAGGTCACGCGGCGGGCCGACGGGTGGGTGTTTCTCGGGGAGGGGCCCGAGTCCACTTGGGAGATGAAGGGCGCGAAGCTCGTCCTGCGGCAGCACTGCACGGCGATGGTCAGCGACTGCGAGTCGTGGCACCGGGTGAAGGTGCCGCGCGGGGTCGCCGTCACGGTGAAGGACGACAACGGGAGCGTGACGGCCGCCGGGTTCGACACCGCTCTGACGCTTCGGTCCGACAACGGCGAGGTCACCGTCAAGGACTCCAGCGGGCCGCTGGAGCTGACCAGCGACAACGGGGAAATCGTCGGGGAGGGAATCTCGTCCGAGCGGGTGAACGCGACCTCCGACTCCGGAAGCGTGCGGATGGCGTTCACGGTCGTCCCGGACCTGGTGGAGACCACCAGCGACAACGGCGAGATCGGCATCGAACTGCCCCGCGCCACGTACAGCGTTACGGCGAAGAGCGACAACGGGGACGTCCGGATCGACGTGCCGCGCGATCCGAGCAGTCCGCATGTCGTACGGGCTCGCAGCGACAACGGGGAAGTTACCGTGCGAAGCGCGAACTAACCGGCCCCTGTGTTCGTCATTACCTGGTGGGAGAATGAACCGGGCAGGGCGGACACAGCACGGGAGTGGGATGTGACGGCGACACACGCGCAGCCGTACACGCAGCGAGTACGTGCCGTCAGGGATGTCGTCGCGCTCCTGCTGCTGCCGGTGCCGCTTCTCGTCGCGCTTCCCCTCGCCTTCGCGGGCGGCGGTACGAGGCGCTGGTTCGGCGGGCGCGGGGAGAATGTGCGCGCCGACGCGCAGGCCGCCAAGGACGCGGCCGCCGCGGCTTTCTACGAGCTGGACACCACCCAGCGCGACCTGCGGATCTCGATCGAGACGATCACGGCCGTGGACAGTACGCCGGCCGCGCGCAAGGCCGTCGAGGACTTCGCGGCGCTCGGGCGGCGTATCGACGAGGTCAGTCATGCGTACATCACCGCCGTCGACGCCCACGACCTCGACCGCGACGACCTGGAGGCCTCCACGGCCGCCAAGGCGCGCGCGGAGCTGAGCAGTGCGAAGGACGAGCTGGTACGGGTCAAGGGCGAGCTCGACCGGTACGCGGCGGGGCTCGGGCCACTGCTCGAAACCGCCGAGACGCAGCTCGCCCGGCTCGCCCCCGCCGTGGAACGGGCCCGCCAGACACTGCTCGCGGCGAGCAACGCACTGGATGCGGTACGGGCCTCCGGGCTCAGGGCCGACGATCTCGCGGCGCGCCTCGCGGCCCTCGCGCCCGAGCTCACCAAGCTCAACCAGGGCGCCGGGCGGCACGGCGTACCGGAGACGCTTCAGCGCGCGGACCAGGTGCTGCGCGATGCCGACGCCGTACGGACCGAGGCCGAGCGGCTGCCGGAGCGCGCGGCGGAGATCGACCGGCGGCTGGTGTCCCTGCGGACCCGGGCCCAGGCGCTGACGACCCGGGCGGACAAGGTCGAGCCGGTCCTGAGCGAGCTGCGCCGCCGGTTCACGGCCGCGTGCTGGCAGGACCTTCAGGGCGTACCCGCGCAGACGGCGAGCACGGTCCGGCAGGCCGAGGAGAAGATCAGGGAAGCGGCGAAGGCGCGGGACGAGCAGCGGTGGCCGGACGCCGTCTCCCTGCTCAGTACGGTCCGGGCGCTGCTCAACTCCACCGACGAGGCGGTTTCGGCCGCCGGTGACCGGTTGCAGCGGCTCAACGCCGTGTCCAAGGACCCGCAGCGGGAGATCGAGCGGACGCGGTTCGCGATCAGGGACGCCCAGCGGCTGGCCATGGCCGGGCGCAGTACGCCCGATCCGCGGCATGCCCGCCCTCTGGACGATTCGGTGGCCCGGCTTGACCGGGCCGTCGCCGGTCTGGAAGGCCGCCATCCCGACTACTGGCACTTCCTGACCGAGATGGAGGGGGTACGGCGGACAGTGGCGCGGGTCGTCTCGGACATCCGGGAGGAACGGGGCGCGGGCTCCTGAGCCGGCCGGCGGCTCGGCAAGAGTCAGTAACCTGTTCGCATGCCCCGTTACGAGTACCGCTGCCGCTCCTGCGGCACCAGCTTCGAGCTGAACCGGCCCATGGCCGAGTCCTCCGCGCCCGCCACCTGCCCGGACGGGCACGACGACACCGTCAAGCTGCTGTCCGCCGTCGCCGTGGGCGGGACGGCCAAGTCGTCCGCCGCTCCCGCGCCCTCCGGTGGGGGCGGAGGCGGGTGCTGCGGCGGCGGGTGCTGCGGCTGAGGGTTGCGGCTGAGGGTGCTGCGGCTGAGGGTCAGCGCTTCCTGGAGAGCGTCATGCCGTCCGCGACGGGGATCATGACGCTCTCCATCCGCGCGTCGGCCGTCACCCGGTCGTTGAACTCCTTGATCGCGGCCGCCGCGCCTGTCGCGTCCTGGTCCGTGACTCCGCCGCCCCAGAAGACGTTGTCGGCGGCGATCACTCCGCCCTGCCGCATCCTGGGCACCAGTTCCTCCCAGTACGGGACGTAGTTCTCCTTGTCGGCGTCCACGTAGGCGAAGTCGATGTGCGGCTCCGCCGGCATCGCGCGCAGCGTGTCCAGGGCGGGCCCGATGCGCAGCTCGACGCGGTCGGCGACGCCCGCCTTCGCCCAGGCCTCGCGTGCGTACGCCGTCCACTCCTGCGACACGTCGCACGTGATCAGCCGGCCGTCGGCGGGCAGGGCCTGCGCCATCGACAGCGCGGAGAAGCCGGTGAACGTACCGATCTCCACGATGTGACGTGCCCCGATCAGCCGGACCAGGAAGGCCAGCAACGGGCCCTGCTCCGCGGCGGACTGCATGCGCGCCTGCTCGGGCAGCTGCCGGTGGGTCGTCTCGACGAGCTCCCGCTGGACGGCGTCCAGCGGCGGATTGTGGGCCAGCATGTACGCGTACAGCTCGTCGGTGACCGTGGTGCTCTTTCCCATGCTCATCGCACTCCCTGTCAGACCGTTCCTAAAGACTGAGCGGGAGTGAGTCCTGTTGCCAGGGCCCATGCTCAGCCGCGTGCCGCGAACGGTGTTGGGCACGCTGGTCACCCGCTTTCGCTCCATGGTCCGGCTGCGCGCATCGGGTGCGTGGTCCGGGATAATGGGGGCGGGTTTCCTCGCGTCCTCGGTTGCCTGGTCGGGCCTGGACGGTCCGATGCCCGCGGTGATCTCTCTGGTCGTCGCGGGGCGGTGCTGTCCGTCGCCGGATCGGGTGTCCGAGGGCGCGCCTGCCGATCGCGATGCTCGCGGCATCGTGGCGGCTGGTCTTGCGGTTGGTGCTGGTGAGGGGTTTCTGCCAGTGCTGTGCGCCCCACTTGCTGGTGTAGGCGGGATCGACCGCGACGATTGCCAGTCCGGCTTCGGCGGCCATGGAGACGATGCGGGCGCGGAGTTTCCCGGTGGGCATCCCGGAGATCAATTGGCGGAAGCGGCGCTTGCGGCCGTGCTTCTCGCGGGTCTTGTCCGCCGTGAAGTCCAGGTCTTCAATGGCGATGGCTTTCACGCCGACGCGCTGTGCCCATGTGATCAGGCGGGTGAGAGCATGCCGGATCTGGGCGTCGCGATGCGTCGCGGCTCCCGACAGGTCGTAGGAGAACCGCCTTGGCTCGCCGATCGGGTTGCCGTGGGTGTCGAGCTGCCAGGCGGCGAGGTGGTCGGCGTTCGTATCAACGCCGATGACACCGCCTGCGAGTGCTGCTTTGAGTGGAACGGTCTGGACGAGGGGCCGTTGCCAGGACGCGGTGAGGTACCAGCGGCCACGGGGCACGTCGTAGTGGATGCGGTAGGCGACGGCCTGGTTCGCGGCGATACGGTCGGCCCACTGCGTACCCCGGTGAGCGAAGGCAACCTTGCCGGTGACGACGTACCGGCCGTGCTTGCTGTTGGCCAGATGCGCGAGCGGAGCGGGAAGCTTGATGCTCAACTCGCCGTCGCCGGTGACATGGATCGTCTCGTTCCCGAAGCGTTTGCCGGATTCGCCGTCAGCGGCGAGGAACCAGCGCTCCGCCTCCCACCGCTTGCGCCACTGTGCCTCGGTGAGCTGGGCCTTGGCCAGGTGGTGACGGGTGTTGAGCAGGCGCTTACCGCCCCGCACGACCCGCACGCGACCGGCGTCGCGGTCGGCTCGCGCACGGTTGAGCCGGTCCTCGAGAAGGTGCAGACGACGCGTCTTCGCATGCCACTCCCGCTTCGACCGGTATCCACCACCGGCGTGCCTGCTGGCTTTGGCTGCGAGCGGCAGGGACAAGCGGTGCGCGACCGTCTTGACCCCGGCTTCCAGGTTCTGGATGTGCGCCGCCTGGCCACGCCTGGCGAGCGCCCACTGATCGTGCGTGGCCTTGGTGAGCGCACCCGCCCACCGCGACGACGACAGCGGTGTCAGCTCCCGCTTACGCACCGCCCACGCGTCCGCTGAATGCTCCAGGCCATCGGCGCAGCGGGCCTTGAGGTCACGGGATGCCAGCGCACCCATGTGCTCACCGACCAGGCGCAGGATCTTCTCATCCGCCGGCGTGAGGTGCTTGAGACGATCGCGTACCGCCACGCCTGATGGGCCGGACGCGACGAACGAGGAAGCGATCGGGCGGAGTTCAGCCACGCTCGGCCGCCTCCACAGCTTTCATGGCCCGGTTCCTCGCCGACCTGCGGCCATACAGGCGGGCGCAGAACGACGTCAGCACCTCCACCATGTCGCGCACCAGGTCGTCTTCGATCTCACCGTCATCCAGAACGATCAGGCGACGCCCGGTCCCGGACAGGGCTGCTTCGACCAGCTCCACATTCATGCGGCCGAGCCGGTCCTTGTGCTCCATCACCACGCAGGTCACGTCCGGGTCGGCCAGCAGGCGACGGGCCTTCGTGCGGGAGCCGTTCATGCCCGAGGCGATCTCGGACTCGACCCGCACGACACGGTGTCCGGCCTTCACGGCCCACGCCGACAAGCGTGCGACCTGACGTTCCAGATCCGCTTTCTGATCGTGGGAGGACACCCGGGCATACAGGCCGACACCACCAACCCGCCCGCGCGTGGTGCTGGACTCCATGTTCACCAGGATTGTGCGCGGACCGACCCTCTGAGCCGGTACCGGCAACGTCCCCTCACGAAACCAGCGATACGCGGTCTGCGGATGCACACCCTGCGCCTTCGCCCATTCCGTCAGATTCACACCACGACAACGACACTCACCACCTCATGGTTACGCTCACTCAAACGACCATGTCCAACAGCAGTTGAATACCCCCCGGCGAGCTGTCAGGTCCCCCGGCGAGCTTTGCATACTCCCCTCTGCGCCGCCGGGTGCTCAGAGCGGGTGTCGGCCGGCCGCGCGGATGAAGGAGCGCAGGATCTCCTCGCCCGCCGCGACACCGGCCTCCGGCAGCACGGTGACCTGTGGGGCGGTCCAGCCCGTGTCGGCCAGCTCGCCGTGTCCCGGCCGCCAGCCGTAGTCCGCCGCCAGCAGCAGGTCCGCGTCGAGGAGGGAGTCACCTGCGGCGAGGGTGAGGGTGGCGCCGGTGCGGCGGGCCACCTCGCGCATGGCCGCGCTCTTGGTGAGCGGCTTCGGGACGGCGTAGATCTTGCGGCCCTGGAGGGAGACCGTCCAGCCTCGTTCCTCCGCCCACTCGCCGAGTTCCTTGACCCATTCGTCCGGCAGCAGCGCGCGTTCGACGACGAGGTACGCGAAGAGGTCCTCCGCCACCCGCTCCTTGAGCAGCCAGGCGGGGTCGGCCGCGGCGACGAGGTGGGCGCGGACCTCGGCCAGGGAGGCGCACTCGTCCGCGAGTGTCGTGGCCACCTGAGCCTGCCAGTCCGGGTCGGACACTCCGTCGACCAGCAGGTGGCCGCCATTGGCGCAGATCGCGAAGGCGGGGGTGGGGACGGGGAGCCGGATCCGGTGGTACTGCTCGCGGGTGCGGGTGGTCGTCGGTACGAAGCAGGTCCCGGCGGCGAGCTGCGCCATCAGGGCGGCGGCGGTCTCGGTGACGTACGAGAGCGGCTTGCTCTCGTACACCTCCACGCACAGCAGGCGCGGCGCCTGGGCGTCGGGCATGCGCAGGCCGAGCGCGGCGGTGGAGTAGATCAGGGTGCGGTCGAGGTCGCTGGCGATCAGGACGGGAGGGTGGCTGGTCACTTCGCTGCCACCGCCTTGCCGTCCGCGCCGGTGGCGCCACGTGTGTACTTGGGGTGGATCAGCCCGACGCAGGTGTACGGGAGGCCGTCGACCTCCTCGACCGGTACGCCGCGCTGCTCCGCCAGGAGACGCACGTGGTCGAGGTCGGCGCCGGCGTCGCGCTTCGCGAGGATCTTCCAGGGGACGCGGCGCAGCAGGACGCGAGTCGTCTCGCCGACACCGGGCTTGACGAGGTTCACGTCGTGGATGCCGTACTCCTCACTGATCCGCTCGACCGCCGCCCAGCCCTCCCAGGTCGGGGCACGGTCCGCCGAGAGCAGCTCCTTCACGTCGGCGTCCACGGCGTCCGCGATTTCGTCGAAGCGGGCGGCGACGGTGTCGAGGAAGTGACCGGACACGTCGTTGTCGGCGAGTTCGCGGTAGAACTTCGCCCCGTGGAAGTCGTCGGGGCCGACCAGGTCGGACCGCAGGACCGTACGCGAAATCAGGCCGGAGACAGTGGAGTTGAGGCAGGCGGAGGGGATGAGGAAGTCCTCGCGGGTGCCGTACGTCTTCACGCAGCCGCCGGGGTCGGCGAGGACGGCGATCTCGGGGTCGAATCCGCCGATGCCGGTGGTGGCGGCGAAGTTGTCCAGCGCTTCGGCGAGTTCACGGGTGATCGCGCCCTTGCCCGTCCAGCCGTCGACGAAGACGACATCGGCCGGGTCGTGGTGTGCGGCGAGCCAGCGCAGGGCGGTCTCGTCGATGCCGCGGCCGCGGACGATGGAGACGGCGTAGTGCGGGAGGTCGAGCCCGTGCCGGTGCTGGGCGTAGCGGCGCATCAGTACGCCGACGGGCGTGCCGGCGCGGGCGAGGGAGACCAGCACGGGGCGCGGTGAGCGCTCGGCGAGGACCGTCTCGGTGACGGTGGCCACGGCGCGGGCGATACGGGCCGCCGACGTCTCCAGGGCCGCCATGAAGAGCTGCTGGTACTGGGGGCTCGGCTGGTACTCGACGGGCAGCGACTCGGCGTAGTGGGCGCCGCCGCTCTGGATCGCCTCCTCGCGCTCCTCCGTCGGGGCCTCCAGCTCGACGTCCGAGAGGTCCTGGAGGAGCCAGCCGACGTCCTCGGGCGCGTAGGAGGAGAAGGCGGGGCCGCGGAGGGGCTCGGGCATGGGCGGCTCCTGCCGTTGGGGGACACCGGGGATGCGGGAAGGACCGGGCATGTGCGAAGGGCCGGGTGTGTACGAAGGGACGACCGCCAGCACCACGTGCCCGGTATGGGCGGCGAGGCGGGCGAGCAGGCCGTCCGGGGCGTGCAGTTCGGGGGTGTCGGCGGCGGAGTCGACAACGGCGACGACCACGTCGAAGCCGGCGCCCGCGACGTTGTAGGCGTACCGCGCGCCGGGGCCGTCGGCGGGGTTGTCGTGCGCGGGGAAGACGATCCGCGTGCGTATCGCGTAGCCCGGGTCGTCGACGGCGAGCACGGGTGAGCGGGTGGTGGTCGAGTACCGCACCTCGGCGTCGACCCGCTCCTCCAGGGCGGTGGCCAGCCTGAGCGGTGCGTACATCAGCTCCTCGAAACCGAGGACCAGCACCCGGCGGGCGTCTTCGGGCAGCTCCCCGGCGATACGTTCCGCCATACCCGGCAGCGAGTCCTCCAGCAGGGCCCGGTGCGCGGGACCGAACCCGTGCCGTCCCCCGTCGGGCACGCCGCCGGGCCAGCCCAGCTCGACGCGGGCGGGCGTGGCAGCCACGGGAGGGGCGTGCAGGAGCCCCTGTAGGGCTCCTGGGGCTCCTGGGGCGCCCATGGCCGTCCCAGGAGCCCCAGCGGTAGCAGCAGCCGTGTCGTCGTACCGCGCCACCAAGGCCTGGCCCTTCGCCAGTACGTCCGCCGGCAGGCGGACCGTGCCCGAGGCCATCGCGATCAGGTCGACCCGGGCGCCGATTTCCCGCGCGAATTCCTCCAGCCGCTCCCGGTCCCGCACCGAGCGCATGTCGACCAGGGCCACGATCACGTACTGCTCGCGCGGGTAGCGCTCGTGCAGGTCGCGGATGGTGTTGAGCACCGTGTTGCCGGTGGAGAACTCGTCGTCGACGAGGACGAGCGGCCCTTCCCCGGCCAGCAGCGCGGGATCCTCCGGCAGCAGCAGGTGCGAGGTGGCGTGCGAGTGGGACTCCTCGAAGCCGCCCGCCGTCGCGACGCCGTCCACCGGCCGCCGCGTCGAGTGGAGGTACGGCGCTACGCCGACGCCGTCCGCCACCGCGTGGCCGAGCCCGGTCGCCGTCTCGGCGTACCCGAGGACCACGGCGCGCCGGGCCGCCTCTTCGCCCAGCAGTTTCCGTACGTCCTCGCCGAGCGCGAATCCGGCGCCGTACACCCGCGACGGCAGCTGCGGTACGTGCTTGCCCAGCACGTTCGACACCAGCAGATGGGCCCGCTTCGGGTTGCGGCGCAGGGCCAGGCCCAGCAGATCGTGCAGCCCGCCCGGCCCCTGCCCGTCGCCGTCACCGACGAGTTCGACGCCGAGCCGCTCCGCGACCCACGTTCCCGACCACACCACTTCGTCCGTCCCCATCTCAGTCGGTTATTCCCGCTATTCCCGCTGTCAGCAGCTCCACGAAACCGACGTCCTCGCGTGCCACCCCGAAGACCTCGGCCCGCAGCAGCGTGCGCTCGGCCCACGCGCGGTGCGGCTTCACTTCGTTCATCTTGTTCGTATACGCGGAACGCATCACTCCGCCACCGCCCCGCTCCGGCCGCAGAATGTCCTGCGCGTCGCTGAATTCCTCGTGGCTGACCACCGACAGCGCGTGCACGGGCAGCACGTGTGAAGGGTGGATGCAGGTCTTGCCCAGCAGCCCGTTGGCGCGGTCGAGCGAGATCTCCCGCAGCAAACCGTCCATGTCGTGCTCGATGAGCGACGCGCGCAGCGCCTCCGCCTGCCCCACAAAGGGGCTGCGGCGCAGCTGCGGCTTGAACATCCGCTCCTGGACGCGGAAGTACTCCCACACCGGGCCGGTGATCGTGAAGCCCGTGCCGTCCGAGCGTCCGAGCACATTCACCACGTCAGCGATGACCCCGGCCACGATCTGGACGTCGTACGCCGTCATGTCGGGCGACCTGCGCAGCCCGTACGCCGAGCAGAAGTCGGTGACGCCCAGCCGCAGCGCCAGCACCCGCTCCCGGTACTTGTCGACCGTGCGGGCGATGCCCGCGAGTGTCTCCGCCCGGCTCTCCAGGTGGAGCAGCTGCGGCGATTCCAGTACGGGCATCGCGAAGAGGCGGTGACCGCTCACCGCCTCCGCGGCCGTGAGCGCCTCCAGGAAGGCGACGCCCCGCTCTTCGGTGAACTTCGGCAGTACGAATCCGGACAACAGTCGGGCCGAGGGGCCGAGCCGGTGCACCAGATCGGGAATCTGGGCGGGCTCCCGGACCCGGACGAACAGCAGCGGCAGCTCCAGGCCGCGCGCGTCGAGCTCCGCGAACTGCCGGACGAGGTTCTCCTCGGCGCCGGTGACTTCCCCGTCGTCGATAGAATCTTCCAGGCAGAGCACCATCGAGACGACTCCGCGCCCCGCCTGCTTCGCCACGTCGTCAGCGAGTCGCGGCCGGGTGGCCGGGCTGTAGAGCGTGGCGCCGAGAGCGGCGGAGAGCGTACGGGCCGAGGACCCGGCATCGAACGCCACGGGCTCCTGATGGAAGAGATTCTCCCGGACAGGGGGCGGAATATGTCCGAAATGACGCATGAAAAACCCCCCGTGCCGCCGTGTCGGCGCATCCTTGTATGGCCGGTAATAGTACGTAGGGGTGGTGTCAAGAGTTCCCCGCATACGTGAATTTCAGGTTACCCACGTGAAAGCAGCTATGCCTGGAAGGGGCCCCGCGTTGTCCGGGGGAGGCCTGGGGAGGCAGGATGACCGACATGACGCACGCCATGCTGAAGGGCTCGAACGTCCCGCTCGATGCCACCGCCGTAAGGGCTGTGCTGCGCTGGACCCCCGGCCCGGACGTCCCCGAAGTGGACGCCTCGGCCCTGCTGCTCGGCGTCGACCGGCGCGTACGCTCCGACGAGGACTTCGTCTTCTACAACCAGCCCCGCCACCCCTCCGGGCTGGTGCGGAGTCTGGGCAAGAAGCGCCTGCCCGACGGCGTGACGGACTCCGTGCAGACGGATCTCGCGGCGCTGGAGCCGGCCGTGGACCGGGTTCTGATCGTCGCCTCGACGGACGATGTGCCGTTCGAGCGCGTGCGGGATCTGTGCATCGAGGTGTACGACGCCACCGCGTCCGGGAGCGGTGAGCCGCTCGCGTACTTCGAGGTCAAGCCGGAGACGGGTGCGGAGACCGCACTGATCTGCGGGGAGCTGTACCGGCGCGGTGAGGGCTGGAAGTTCAGGGCGCTGGGCGAGGGCTACTCGAACGGGCTCATCGGGCTGGCCACGGATCATGGGATCTCGGTGGACGAGACGGAGGGGGCGGCTCAGCCGGCGGAGCCGCCTGCTCAGGCGGCGCCCTCGGAGCCCACACAGCCGATGCAGCCGGCGTACGGCTATCCGCAGCCCGCGGCCGCGCCTGCGCCCGCCTACGGCTTCCCCCAGTCGGCTTCGACTCAGCCCGCCTACGGCTATCCGCAGCCGGCCGCTGCCGCTGCCTTCGCTCCGGACCCGAACTTCCGGCTGCCGCCGCAGGGGCCGCAGTTCGTGCGCGGTCAGTAGGGGCGGTCAGTAGGGGGCGGTGCTGCTCACGCCTTCGTCTTGTAGCCGCGGCCCCATTGCAGACCCCATCCGTACAGGCGGTCCAGCTCTGCCTGGAAGCCGTAGACGAACTTCACCTCGCGGCGCACCATCAGGTCGCCCTTGGCGTTCTCGACGGTGAAGACGGCGCACGAGCGCGCCTGCGGGGCGCGCTCGTCCAGTTCGATTTCGATCCGGGGCCCGTTGCTCGGGTAGAGCGTCACCACCGCGTGCGTGCGGTCGAAGGCCGGCGTCTGGTCGTAGATGTAGACGAAGACCAGCAGCCGCTTGATCTCCTCGCGGTGGTCGAGGTTCACGTAGATCGTCTCGCCCGACGGGGAGCCGAAGCGGTCGTCGCCGCTGAGCTTGACGTACGGCGGCTCGTTCAGGCTGCCGAAGAAGCTGCCCAGCGGCTGTACGACGCCCTTCGTACCGTCCACCAGCTCGTAGAGGCAGCCGAGGTCGAGGTCGACGTTGACCACGCCCTGGGTGTGCGCCTGCACGAGTTCCGGCTGGAAGAACTTGAACGGCCGGCGCAGCACGCTGCCACTGCGCCGCGGCTTGTTGCCCCCGATGTCCGAGGTCCGCATCCGCCACGAAAGATTGACGCGCAGATTGCCGGTGGTCGCGCCCTGCTTGGTGAGCGAGACCGACGGGTTCCGCTTGGTCAGTTCGATCGCGTTGCTCGCCGCGCTGCCGGACGCGAACTGCTCGGCCGACCTGTCCCGCCGCAGGCTGTCCCAGATGGCCATCCCGCCCCACCCCCCAGGTGGCTCGTGCTCGTATAAGCCGGGTAACGCCGCGAGGCGGCCCCGAGGCCGACGCCTCGTGACCGCCCCGCTGAGGAGCGTTCCTCAATCCCTACGGGGTCACACCCCGGACGGGACCTCAGTCTTGTCCCCCGAGGCCGGACCGTCTCCCCCTTCGGCTGCCGCGAGCGCCTTGTTACGGCGGATCGAGGACCAGAACGAGGCGGCGATCAGGAAGACACCGACGAGACCGGTGATGAACTCGCTGATCTGGTGCTCGATGGTGATCAGCAGGATGACCGCGAGCGCGCCGATCGCGTAGTGCGCGCCGTGCTCCAGGTAGACGTAGTCGTCCAGGGTCCCCTGGCGGACCAGGTAGACCGTGAGCGAACGTACGTACATCGCGCCGATACCGAGGCCGAGCGCCATCCAGAAGATGTGGTTCGTGATGGCGAAGGCGCCGATGACACCGTCGAACGAGAACGAGGCGTCGAGGACTTCCAGGTAGAGGAAGAGGAAGAAGGCGGCCTTGCCGGCCAGGCCAACGGCGGAGATTTCCTTGCCCTCCGCGAGGGCCTTCTCCTCCTCCTCGTGCTCGCGTTCCTCTTCTTCCTCGATCTTGTTCTCGAAGTGGCTGGAGAGACCGCCGACCACGAGGTACGTGATCAGACCGGCGACGCCGGCGAGCAGTACCGTGGCCGACTTGTCCTGGTATCCCGTGCTGGTGTGCGCGTGCGTCGCGAAGGTCATCGCCGTACCGAGCAGGACGATGAGTGCGATGCAGACCGACAGCATGTCGACCTTGCCGAGCTTGGCCAGCGGACGCTCGAGCCAGCCGAGCCACTTGATGTCCCGGTTCTCGAAAATGAAGTCCAGGAAGATCATGAGCAGGAACATGCCGCCGAAGGCCGCGATCGCCGGGTGGGCGTCCGTGACCAGGGCTTCGTACCGCTCGGGGTTGTCCATCGCGAGCTTAATCGCCTCGATGGGACCGACCTTGGCGCTGATCGCGACGATGGCGACAGGGAAGACCAGCCGCATACCGAAGACAGCGATCAGGATGCCGATCGTGAGGAAGATCTTCTGCCAGAAGGCATTCATCTTCTTCAGGATTCCGGCGTTGACGACCGCGTTGTCGAAGGACAGTGAGATCTCGAGGATCGACAGGATCAGTACGACCCCGAACGCCTCCCACCCCCACTGCCAGGCGGCGAAAGCTAGACCGAGTGCCGTGACGGCAAACGACCAGCCGAAGGTTTTCAGAACCACTGGCTACCCCATCGTGTAAGTACGGGTCTCCCCCGCGCCGTGCGCGGCTTTACGAAACGTTGACCCCGAAGTCTAGGGCGATGCCTCGCAGACCCGACGCATACCCCTGTCCAACGGCTCGGAACTTCCATTCGCCGCCGTATCGGTACACCTCTCCGAAGATCATCGCGGTCTCGCTGGACGCGTCCTCGGAGAGGTCGTAGCGGGCCAGTTCCTGGCCGTCGGCCTGGTTCACCACCCGGATAAAGGCGTTGCTGACCTGGCCGAACGTCTGGCCCCGATTGTCGGCGTCGTGGATCGAGACCGGAAAAACGATCTTGTCGCAGTTCTCCGGCACCAGGGAGAGGTCGATGATCATCGACTCGTCGTCGCCGTCGCCCTCACCGGTCAGGTTGTCGCCGGTGTGCTCGACCGAGCCCTCGGGGCTCTTGAGGTTGTTGTAGAAGACGAAGTACTCGTCGCCGAGCACCCGGCCGTTGTGGCACAGCAGCGCGCTGGCATCGAGGTCGAAGTCGGCTCCGGTGGTGGAGCGCGCGTCCCAGCCGAGCCCGACGAGCACCTGAGTGAGGTTCGGTGCGGCCTTGGAGAGGGAGACATTGCCTCCCTTGGCGAGCGTGACACCCATGATCTTGCTTCCTCCCCGCGGTACGGAAATGAGTGGTGAGGCGCGTCCGGCGCCGCACGTGCGAGTGCGGCGCCGGACGGTGGTGAGGGGGGGGTCTCGCTCAGACGTTGACGCCGAAGTCCTGCGCGATGCCGCGCAGGCCCGAGGCGTAACCCTGGCCGATGGCCCGGAACTTCCATTCCGCCTGGTTGCGGTACAGCTCGCCGAAGACCATCGCGGTCTCGGTCGAGGCGTCCTCGCTCAGGTCGTAGCGCGCCAGCTCCGTGTTGTCGGCCTGGTTCACGACGCGGATGTACGCGTTGCGGACCTGGCCGAAGCTCTGCTGCCTCGCCTCGGCCTCGTAGATCGAGACCGGGAACACGATCTTGGCGACGTCGGCCGGCACACCGGCCAGGTTCACCTTGATGACCTCGTCGTCGCCCTCGCCCTCACCGGTGGTGTTGTCACCGAGGTGTTCGACGGAGCCGTCGGGGCTCTTGAGGTTGTTGAAGAAGACGAAGTTCGAGTCGTTGGTGACCTTGCCCTCCGCGTTGGTCAGCAGCGCGCTGGCGTCGAGGTCGAAGTCACCCCCGGTGGTGGTACGAGCGTCCCAGCCCAGACCGACGATGACCGCGGTCAGGTTGGGGGCGGCCTTGGTCAGCGAGACGTTGCCGCCCTTGCTGAGGCTGACTCCCACGAGTCCTCCCAAGTGTGTCGAGGGGCACGAGGACCCCCGTTAATGCGCCGGCATCGGATCAACGAGTCGATCCTAGTGACCGGTTCCCGTGCGCAGCATGCCCGGTGTCCCGATTTTTCGGGCGTTCGGTCAACTCGCCCGGAAAGCCTCAGAGCGTGCCGAGCGTCTTGAGCGCCTTGAGGTAGTCGTTCAGGTCACGCGCGTCGGGCAGACCGTTCACCACGGTCCACCGCACCACGCCCTCCTTGTCGATGACGAAGGTGCCGCGCACCGCGCAGCCCTTGTCCTCGTCGAAGACGCCGTACGCCCGCGAGGCCGCTCCGTGCGGCCAGAAGTCCGACAGGAGCGGGTACTCGAAGCCCTCCTGTTCGGCGTACACGCGCAGGGTGTGGATGGAGTCGGTGGACACGGCGAGCAGCTGTACGTCGTCGTTGACAAACTGCGGCAGTTCGTCGCTCAGCGCGCGCAGCTCGCCCGTACAGACACCGGTGAAGGCGAAGGGGTAGAAGAGCAGGACCACATTCCGGGCGTCACCGGGGGCCCGGAAGTCGGACAGTTTGACCGTCCGGCCGTGGTTGTCCTTCAGCTCGAAGTCCGGGGCCAGGGTGCCGACCTCGATCGCCATGGGAAGCGTCATCCCCTCGTTGGGCCATTTGTGTCCGGACAGCCTACGCACAGGGCCCCCACCGACAGATGTCGGCGGGGGCCCTGTTTCGCCTTGGGCGCAGCCTGCTCATGAGGAGTCTGCTCGGACGCGGCGGTGGCTCAGCGCTTGCCTGCCTTCGGGGTCACCAGCCGGCCTGCGCTCCAGTCCTTGCCCGCGCTGAAGGTCTTCGTCTGGGAAAAACCTGCCGTCTGGGCGGCCTCGCTGATGTCGCTGGGCTCGACGTAGCCGTCGCGGCCGGTCTTCGGAGTCAGCAGCAGTACGACGCCGCCTTCCTCAAGCAGACCAATGGCGTCCACCAGCGCGTCCGTAAGGTCGCCGTCCTCGTCACGGAACCAGAGAAGAACGACGTCAGCGACGTCGTCATAGTCCTCGTCGACGATTTCCTGGCCGGTGATCGCCTCAATGCCCTCACGGAGTTCCTGCTCGACGTCTTCGTCGTAGCCGATCTCCTGGACCACCTGTCCGGGCACGAACCCCAGGCGTACTGCCGGGTTGGTTCGCTCCTCCGCGTGGTCCGCGGTCGCGCTCACGGATTGCCTCCTGATCATGTTTTGGGGAATACCTTCAGTCCACGCGCGTGCGTGGGCGTTGGCCGTAGTCCACACGTGCGGGACCGATCGCGCAAGTACCCGGCCGTGGAGACAGCCGAAACGGTGACGGATGGGGCCGGTTCACCGCAACTCCAGACCCGGCCGGAGAAGGCCCCGGTGATCCATCCCACACCATTGCGACACGTTTGTAAGCCTACGCGGCTTCGATAGGCCAATCGGACCCGAACAGCCTTACGGAACACATAAACGCGTTGGGCGTAAGGTTGCGATTTGGCCGGACCCATCCTCGCCCCCCCTGGTTACCCCTCGGTAGAGGTGACGTTTGCCATCCAGGGGTACACGATGGAGGCGGCGCGACACCCCTCAAGTCCCTCAGTCAAGACCCAACGAGCGAAGGAACAGCGTGGCTTCCGGATCCGATCGTAATCCGATCATCATTGGCGGCCTTCCGAGCCAGGTCCCGGACTTCGATCCTGAAGAGACCCAGGAATGGCTCGACTCCCTCGACGCCGCCGTCGACGAGCGGGGCCGTGAGCGCGCCCGCTACCTGATGCTCCGCCTCATCGAGCGCGCGCGTGAGAAGCGTGTCGCCGTCCCCGAGATGCGCAGTACGGACTACGTCAACACGATCGCGACCAAGGACGAGCCGTTCTTCCCCGGCAACGAGGAGATCGAGCGCAAGGTCCTGAACGCGACCCGCTGGAACGCGGCCGTGATGGTATCCCGTGCGCAGCGCCCGGGTATCGGCGTGGGCGGTCACATCGCCACGTTCGCCTCCTCCGCCTCCCTCTACGACGTGGGCTTCAACCACTTCTTCCGGGGCAAGGACGAGGGCGACGGCGGCGACCAGATCTTCTTCCAGGGCCACGCGTCCCCCGGAATCTACGCCCGCGCGTACCTGCTGGACCGGCTGAGCGAGCAGCAGCTCGACGCCTTCCGCCAGGAGAAGTCGAAGGCTCCGTACGGCCTGTCGTCGTACCCGCACCCGCGGCTGATGCCGGACTTCTGGGAGTTCCCGACCGTCTCGATGGGTCTCGGCCCCCTCGGTGCGATCTACCAGGCGCGGATGAACCGCTACATGGAGGCGCGCGGCATCGCCGACACCTCCAAGTCGCATGTCTGGGCGTACCTCGGCGACGGCGAGATGGACGAGCCCGAGTCGCTCGGCCAGCTGTCGATCGCCGCCCGCGAGAACCTCGACAACCTGACCTTCGTCGTCAACTGCAACCTCCAGCGCCTCGACGGCCCGGTACGCGGCAACGGCAAGATCATCCAGGAGTTGGAGTCGCAGTTCCGGGGCGCCGGCTGGAACGTCATCAAGCTGGTCTGGGACCGGAGCTGGGACCCGCTGCTCGCGCAGGACCGCGACGGCGTGCTGGTCAACAAGCTCAACACGACCCCGGACGGCCAGTTCCAGACGTACGCCACGGAGACGGGCGCGTACATCCGCCAGCACTTCTTCGGTGACGACCACCGGCTGCGCGCCATGGTCGAGAACATGACCGACGACCAGATCCTGCACCTCGGGCGTGGCGGTCACGACCACAAGAAGGTGTACGCGGCGTACGCGGCGGCCAAGGCGCACAAGGGCCAGCCGACCGTGATCCTCGCCCAGACCGTCAAGGGCTGGACGCTTGGGCCGAACTTCGAGGGCCGCAACGCGACCCACCAGATGAAGAAGCTGACGGTCGAGGACCTGAAGCGCTTCCGCGACCGGCTGCACATCCCGATCACGGACAAGCAGCTGGACGAGGGCTACCCGCCGTACTACCACCCGGGCCGCAAGTCCGAGGAGATCCAGTACATGCACGACCGGCGCAATGCGCTGGGCGGGTACGTACCGACCCGTGTCGTACGGGCGAAGCCGCTGCCGCTGCCGGCCGAGAAGACGTACGCGGCTGCGAAGAAGGGGTCCGGTCAGCAGTCGATCGCCACGACGATGGCGTTCGTGCGAGTACTGAAGGACCTCATGCGGGACAAGGAGATCGGCAAGCGTTTCGTGCTGATCGCGCCCGACGAGTACCGCACGTTCGGTATGGACGCGTTCTTCCCGAGTGCGAAGATCTACAACCCCCTGGGTCAGCAGTACGAGGCGGTCGACCGCGATCTGCTGCTCGCGTACAAGGAGTCGCCGACGGGGCAGATGCTGCACGACGGCATCTCCGAGGCGGGCTGCACGGCGTCGCTGATCGCGGCCGGTTCGGCGTACGCGACGCACGGCGAGCCGCTGATCCCGGTCTACGTCTTCTACTCGATGTTCGGTTTCCAGCGCACCGGTGACCAGTTCTGGCAGATGGCCGACCAGCTCGCGCGCGGATTCGTCCTGGGCGCGACCGCCGGTCGTACGACTCTGACCGGTGAGGGCCTCCAGCACGCGGACGGCCACTCGCAGCTGCTCGCCTCGACGAACCCGGGCTGTGTCAGCTATGACCCGGCGTTCGGGTACGAGATCGCGCACATCGTCGAGGACGGTCTGAAGCGGATGTACGGCGGGACCGCCGACGAGAACGAGGACATCTTCTACTACCTGACCGTCTACAACGAGCCGATCCAGCACCCGGCGGAGCCCGAGAACGTGGACGCCGAGGGCATCCTCAAGGGCATCTACCGCTTCAAGGAGGGCGAGAAGGGCGCGATTCCGGCCCAGATCATGGCCTCCGGTGTGGCGGTGCCGTGGGCGGTCGAGGCGCAGCGGATGCTCGCCGAGGAATGGAACGTCAAGGCGGATGTCTGGTCCGCGACCTCCTGGAACGAGCTGCGGCGTGAGGCCGTCTCGGTGGAGGAGTACAACCTGCTCCACCCGGAGGAGGAGCAGCGCGTGCCGTACGTGACGCAGAAGCTCTCCGGGGCTTCGGGTCCGTTCGTGGCCGTTTCCGACTGGATGCGTTCGGTTCCGGACCAGATTTCGCGCTGGGTTCCGGGTACGTACTCCTCGCTGGGTGCGGACGGCTTCGGCTTCGCCGACACGCGTGGTGCGGCCCGCCGGTACTTCCACATCGACGCGCAGTCGATCGTGCTGGCTGTGCTGACGGAGCTGGCCCGGGAGGGCAAGATCGACCGCTCGTCGCTGAAGCAGGCGGTCGACCGCTACCAGCTGCTGGACGTGACGGCGGCGGACCCCGGTGCGGCCGGGGGCGACGCGTAACCGACCTGTCGGTCGCGAAGGGCGGCGGGACCCGCAGGACCTCCTCGGGGCTCGCCGCCCTTCGGCGTCCCTTGCGATTCGGGCATGATTCGGGCATGAAGACGCAGACCGCGCAGGTCCAGTGGGAACAGCGCACACAGGGGCTCCTGCTGGGACTGGCGGTGGCTTTCGCCGTCGCGTACGCGGTGCCGATCGTCGCGCCCGACGCGACCGGTGTGGTGCGGCGGATCTGTCTGGTGACGGAGTGGGTGGTGTGGGGCGCGTTCGCCCTGGACTACGTCGTACGACTGTCGCTGTCCCCCAGCAAGCGGCTCTTCATCCGCAGCCATCCGCTGGACCTGCTCGCGGTGCTGCTGCCGCTGCTGCGGCCGCTTCAGCTGCTCCGGCTCGTCTCCACGCTGCTGCTGGTCGGCCGACGCGCCAGGATGGCTCCCCAGATCCAGCTCACGACGTACGTCGGGGGCGCGGTGATCGGGCTGCTGATGTTCGGCTCACTGGCGGTACTGGAGGTCGAGCGGGGGGCGCCCGGGGGGAACATCAAGACGCTGGGTGACGCGGTGTGGTGGTCGTTCACGACGATGACGACGGTCGGGTACGGCGACCACTCGCCCACCACTGGTCTTGGCCGGGTGCTGGCGGTGGGGCTGATGCTTTCGGGGATCGCGCTGCTGGGTGTGGTGACGGCGAACATCGCTGCCTGGTTCATCTCCCGCTTCGAGCGGGACGACGTGGAGGAGCGCCGCCAGACGGCCGCGATCGCGCTGCTCACGGAGGAAGTGCGGGCCCTGCGGGCGCAGGTCGCGGAGCTGGCGTCGGGGGCGGCGGTCCCGGCCCCCGGTACGCCTGAGGGGCCGCCCGTGGGGACGGCCCCTGCGCCACAAGCATCCTGCGCAGCGCGTCAGATCGACATGCCGTAGACGGCCGCGCCGCCTATCAGCGCGATGATCGCGAGGACGGTGATGATCAGACCGAGTACGAATCCGATCACGGCCGGCACATTGCCGGTGTTGAAGCGCTTGCCCATGGCGATCCAGCCGGTGATCAGCGCGATCGGACCGAGGACAATGCCGAGGGTGAAGAAGCCGACAATGCCGCAGACGAGTGAGACCCAGCTGAGGGCGCTGGTGTTGGACGGGCTGTGTGCGCGGCTGTTGCTCACCATGGTCACTCCCTGAGTCGTGCCCTGGAATTCGTGTGATCCGGGCTTGACCACCGCTTGCCCCGCTTTCCCGCGCGCATCCCCCTCAGTTCTCCCACACTTTGAACGCCCGCACCCGGTAGGGGGTTTGAGGCACCCACGTCCCGCCGCCCGGATACGTCTCGAACTCACCCGTCTCCGCGCACTCCGCGGACTGGTACGTCGTGACGGGCCGGCCGGTACGGTTGGCCACGGACTGGGCGTCGGTGCCGGGTGGGAGCGCGACGCAGCTCTCGATGTCCGTGCCGGACAGTTCGTGGGTCTGGCGGCCGCCCCTGAAGTCCGGCTTGGCCCAGAGACAGAACTCCCCGGTCGCGCAGGCCCCCAGGCGCGGCGGCCCCGCGTGAGCGGGCTGCGGCAGCAGTGCGGTGACGGCCAGGGCTCCGGCCGCGAGAACGGTCGTACGCATCATCGGAATCAACCCCCGTTTGCAGTGGATCACTTGGCCTCAGCCTGAGCTGCGGGAACGTGGCTGCGGAAGGGGCCGGGAGGTGTTCCACCCGGATAGGCGACAGCCCCGCCGGAACCGGCCGGCGGGGCTGTCGTACGTACTGGGTTGACGTCAGATGTGGGCGCCGCCCGCACCCGCGTCAGCGTTCTCGCCGCGCTTCGTCAAGGTGGCGACCAGCGCCGCCACGACCGCGACGACGCCCGCGACGGTGAAGGCCAGGTGCATGCCCGACACGAAAGTGTCATGGATGACGGCACCGATCTTGTCGATCACGGGCGGCTCCAGGCCCGCCCTGGCCAGCTCCTTCGCCGGCACGGAGGCGAACTCGGCCGCCTCCTCCAGCTTGGGGTCGGCCGGAATCGGGATCCCCGCTTCCTTCCAGTTGCCCGCGAAGTCCGCGCTGACCTTCGAGGACATGATCGCGCCGAGGACGGCGGTGCCGAGCGCGCCGCCGACCTGCATGGCGGCCTGCTGGAGACCGCCGGCGACCCCGGAGAGCTCCATGGGGGCGTTGCCGACGATGACCTCGGTGGCGCCGACCATGACCGGCGCGAGGCCGAGGCCGAGGAGGCCGAACCACAGCGACATCATGAACGTGCTGGTGTCGGCCGTGAGTGTCGTCATGCCGAACATGGCGGTCGCGGTGGCGACCATGCCGCCGACCAGCGGGACCCGCGGGCCGAACTTGGTGATGAGCACGCCCGCCAGCGGCGAGGAGACGATCATCATGCCGGTCAGCGGCAGCAGGTGCAGACCGCTCTCGACCGGGCTCATGCCGTGCACTCCCTGAAGGAAGAACGTCACGAAGAACAGCCCGCCCATGAAGGCGATCGCCATGAGGACCATGAGGACGACACCCGCGGAGAGCGGAATGGACCGGAACATGGCGAGCGGAATGAGCGGTTCCTTGACCTTCGTCTCCCAGACTGCGAAGACCACGAAGAGGACGACGGAAGCGCCCAGCCAGGCCCAGGTGCTGGGGCTGTCCCAGCCCCACTCGCCGGCCTTGATGATGCCCCAGACCATGGCGAACATGGCGCCGGAGAGCAGCACGATGCCGGGGATGTCGAAGGACCGGGGGGCATTCGCCGCGCGGTGGTCCTTGAGGATCACCAGGCCGAAGACCAGCGCGACGATCCCGACGGGCACGTTGATGAAGAAGACCGACTGCCAGTTGACGTGCTCGACGAGCAGACCGCCGACGATCGGGCCGCCGGCGGTGGAAGCGCCGATGACCATGCCCCAGATGCCGATGGCCATGTTCAGCTTCTCGGCCGGGAAGGTGGCGCGGAGCAGGCCGAGCGCGGCCGGCATGAGGAGCGCGCCGAACAGGCCCTGGAGTACGCGGAAGGCGATGACCAGGGAGATCTCGCTGGAGAGGCCGATGGCCCCGGAGGCGAGAGCGAAGCCCGCGATGCCTATGAGGAACGTCTGGCGGTGGCCGAAGCGGTCGCCGAGCTTGCCCGCGGTGATCAGGGCGACGGCGAGGGCGAGGAGGTAGCCGTTGGTGATCCACTGGACGTCGGCGAGCGAGGCGCCGAGGTCCTTTTGGATAGCGGGGTTGGCGATCGCGACGATCGTGCCGTCGAGCGCGACCATCATCACGCCGATGGCAACTCCGAAGAGCGTCAGCCAGGGGTGGCCACGGAGTCCCTTGGCGGGCGCGGGCGCCGGATCCTGCGGCGGCGGCGCCTTGTCGATGGTGGTCTGACTAGTCATACCCACGAGGCTAATGTCAGTCGCTGACAGTTGACAAACGAATTCACAAGCACGTAACTGTCACGAAGCTCACAGGTATCCTGAGCTGGACAAAAAGGCGAAAGAGGCTACCTCTCACATGACCGGGCAGCAGGCGGCGACCGAGGCGACGACGGGACTGCGCGAGCGCAAAAAGCAGCGCACCCGCGACGCCCTGGTGCGGGTCGCGCTCGAGCTCTTCACCACCCAGGGATACGAGCAGACGACCGTCGACGAGATCGCCGACGCCGTCGAGGTCTCCCAGCGCACCTTCTTCCGCTACTTCGCCAGCAAGGAGGAAGTCGCCTTCGCCGTACAGGACATGGTGGAGTCGCACTTCCTGGCGGAGCTGGCCGTACGCCCGCCCGAGGAGCGCCCGTTCGCCGCCATGCGCAGCGCGGTGCTGTGCGCGTGGAACACCATCGGCGAGGCGATCGAAGCCGTCATCCCGGTCGAACTGCACATGCGCACCTACCTGATGATCGAGTCGACGCCCGCCCTGCTCGCCGCCCACCTGCGCCGCTCCACCGAGTTGGAGGAGAGGACCGCCCGGATCATCGCGGACCGCGAAGGGCTCGACCTGGACGCCGACCCGCGGCCGCGCATCGCCGTCGCCGCGTTCACCGGCGTGATGCGCGTAACGGGGAGGCTGTGGGGGCAGGGCGACGACACCAGCCTGGAGTCGATCAGGGCGCTGACCGAGCTCTACCTGGACCACCTCGAACCGGCGCTCGCGGCGGACTGGCGCGCTCCGGCGCGTACGCCGGGCTTGCGGGCGCCAAGGGCGTAGGAAGCGCAGGGGGCGTACGCGAGCGTGACGGAGGCTCAGAAACCCTTACTTTAAACGTGATGTGCGTCACGGATTTCGCGGTGAGCCTCACGTTTCTCCTAGGGTGGCAAGCAGTGACTTCCTTCGACACCTCCCCCACCCTCAACGCATGGCGCGCGCTGCTGGCTCTCGCCGTGGTGTTCGTCCTGCTGGCCACCACGGGCTGGACCGCGATACGCGACCACGAGGGCGGCTCCGACGTCCGTGCGGCGTCCTTGGCCGCCTGGGCGACGGGCGGCATCGACGGCCGTCAGCTGCCGGAGGCAGGATCCACGCCCGACCGGCTCGCCCGGTTCTTCGCCGGCCTCACCGCCTCCCAGCGCAGCCGGCTCGTCGACCGCTACCCGCTGGTCGTCGGCAACCTCAACGGCGTCCCGCTCACGCTGCGCTACCGGGCGAACCACCTGGCCCTCGCCCAGGCGCGGGCGGTGGAGCTGGAGCGTACGCACGACGAACGGCTGACGGCCTCCGGCCGCGCCTGGGCGGACCGCAGAATGCGGCGCTTCGAGTCGCTGATGGGCGACGGGCGGCAGATCCTCGCCTTCGACCCCACGGGCTCCGGGCGGGTCGCCGAGGTCTTCGGCGACCTCGGGCGCGCCGAGCGGGTCTCGGTCGTCGTCCCCGGTGTCGACACCGATGTGGTGAATTTCGAGCGGACGCGCCGCCAGTACAGCGCGCCGGTCGGCATGGCGAAGTCGCTGTACGCCGCCGAGCGCGCGGCGTCGCCCCGTACCCGTACCGCCGTCATCGCGTGGGCCGACTACACCTCGCCGTCGGGCGTCGGCATGGACGCGGCGATCGGCAAGCTCGCCAGGGCCGGCTCGCAGCGCCTGGACTCCCTCGTCCGGGGCCTGCCCGGCGACTCCGCGGTGTCGCTCTTCTGCCACAGCTACGGCTCGGTGGTGTGCGGCGTCGCCGCCCGCGCGCTGCCGGCCCGGGTCGCCGACATCGCGGTCGCCGGCAGCCCCGGCATGCGGGTCGAGAGCGCGAAGGAACTCGGTACCGGGGCGCGCGTGTGGGCCACCCGGGACGGCGACGACTGGATCCAGGACGTGCCGAACCTGGAGGTCGGCGGGCTCGGCCACGGCGCGGACCCGGTGACACCGGAATTCGGGGCGCGGGTCTTCTCGGCGAAGGGTGCGGTCGGGCACGCGGGCTATTTCGAGCCGGGGACAGAAAGTCTCAGCAACTTCGCCGGCATAGGCGTCGGCTCGTACGACTCGGTGAGCTGCGCGGGCGACGGCGAGGCGTGCCGAAGTGGAATTTCCGGCGCGGAAGCGAACTGACGCGCGTAGAAGCCCGTGGCGACCGGAGCCCGGCCGCAACATAGCCGGAAACACCGCGCCCGGCACCGATGGGGTCCAGGCGGCTCCTAGGGGCGACGCCCGGGTGCACGCCGCATACGATGAGCCGCATGGGTGATGTGCTGGCCGGAATTCATGCCACCTGGGAGTTCGAAAGCGACTCCGTGCTCATCCGCTTCGAACGGGGGATCCGCACGCCGAAGCTGTTCCAGGCGATCGGCGAGCGACGCATCCCGCTCGAGGCGCTGGCGTCGGTGACCCTGACGCCGGGGAAGCGCGGCACAGTCGTTCTGCACGCGATCCCAAGACCGGGTGCCGATCCGCTGATGGAGGCCGCGGCGGGACAGCTGCGGGACGGCTCCGATCCGTACCGGCTCGTGCTGCCGGCCGAGCGCGAGGTGCTCGCCGAGTACTACGCCGATGAGCTGCGCGTGCTGCTTCTTCCCGAGGCGAAGGTGCCCGCCGAGAAGTTTCTGGTGGCCGCGCCGTCGGCGCCGCTGCAGTTCAAGGCGTACGACGGCAAGGCGTCCTTCGACGGGGCGCGGGTGTCGTTTCGCTGGTTCTGGACGGGGGCGTCGTCCGCGAAGTGGAAGGCGGGCGATCAGAGCTTCCCCGTGCAGGAGCTGAACGGCGTCGAGTGGCGGTCCCCCGACGTTTTCGACGGGTATCTGCGGCTGCTGCGGCGCGAGGGCGGGGCCGGTGGCGGCCTCACCCCGTACTCCGGGCCGCCGCAGCCGGCCCAGGCCGATCAGGATCCGGCAGCTGTCGTCTTCGGCCTCGGGTACGGGCCGGTGCACGAGTCGCTGCCGTTCGCGGCGGCGGTGCTGGGGGCGGTACGCAGTGGCAGTGCGTCGCCCGGCGGCGTGGTGGCCGTGGAGGCGGCGCCGGTGCCGGTGGCCGTGCCAGTGGCGGGGCGGCGCGACCCGGCGGACATCGCGGAGCGGATACGGCACCTCGGGGATCTGCGAGAGGCGGGTCTCGTCACGGACGAGGAATTCGCCGCGAAGAAGGCGGAGCTGCTGGCGGAGTTGTAAGGGGGCGGGGCGCGAGTGCTGGCGCCGGCGCTCCCCTGCGGTCCGCAAACGCCGGACGGGCTGGATTTGGTGTCATACCCCGGTATGAGGTCGGTGTCCCGACCTCGGTATGACGCCCGTACCGCGGGCTGCTGCCTACGCTGGCCCGGACATGACCGAAACTTCCGCTCCCCCGGCCCCCGCTCCGGTCCAGCCGCCCCCCACCGACGGACTCATCAGCGCCGGGCGGCGCAATCTGCGTGCCCTCGGCCATGCCGTCACGCACCCCTCGCACGCGCCGACGCCCCTGTTCGCCGACGCCCCGAAGCGGTGGCAGAGGGCGCTGCCGTACGCCGCTGTGGTGGTTCTGGTCGCCACGTTCCTCCCCGTCACGATCTCCGTCCTCACCACCAACTACGGCGTGGCAGGCGGGCTCGCCGGGGCCGTTGCCGCCGCGCAGACCGTTCCGCTGCTGATGATCGCTCACCGGCCGCTCCAGGCCTGGTGGATCATCCTGCCCGCGGATGCTGTCGGCGCGCTGTTCCTCCTCAACGGGCTGGGCCGGGACGACATTTGGCCCTGGACCACGCCCGCCATCGTCGCGTATCTGTTCTTGATGCTCGCGCTGGCACTGCGCGAGACGCGTCAGACCCTGATCGGCGTCTGGATCGTCACCGGCGCGACGGGCCTCGTTCTCGGCCGGCTCTTCACCGGGCAGAGCAACGGTACGAATGTCCTGCTGATCGTGCTCAGCGCCGTGGTCCTGGTCATCGGCGGCGCGCTGCGCGAGCGCGGCGAAGCGCAGCGGCGGCTCGTCGAGCAGGAGACCATCAGCGAGGCGGAGCGGTCCCGGCGCACGCTGCTCGAGGAACGCACCCGTATCGCCCGCGAGCTGCACGACGTCGTCGCCCACCACATGTCCGTGATCACCGTCCAGGCGGACTCCGCGCCGTACCGCGTCGGCGGCCTCTCCCCCGAGGCACGGGAGGAGTTCACCTCCATCGCCGCGAGCGCGCGCGAGTCGCTGACCGAGATGCGGCGGCTCCTGTCCGTGCTGCGCAGCGAGAACGCGACGGGCGAGCGGGCCCCGCAGCCGGGCCTCGACCGGCTCCAGCAGCTCGTCGAAGCGACGGTACGGGCGGGGGTGCCGGCCGAACTGTCCCTCACCGCGGGCCTCGCCCTACCCGGACAACTGCCGCAGACCGTCGACCTGTCGGCGTACCGCATCGTGCAGGAAGCCCTGGCGAACGTCGTGCGGCACGCACCGGGTGCCCACACGCGCGTCTCGGTCTCCTCCGACGGCACGGACCTGACCGTCCTCGTCGTCAATGGGCCTCCCTCCGGGCCGAGTTCGACCGTCGAGGCGAGCGGGGCCGGCGGACACGGCCTCGTCGGTATGCGTGAGCGCGTACGGTTGACCGGCGGCACGCTCGACACCGGCCCGATGCCCGACGGCGGCTTCCGGGTCGCCGCCCGGCTTCCCCTCGGCGCGAAGGACCCCACCTCCCCATGACCATCCGCGTGATCATCGTCGACGACCAGGCCATGGTGCGGGCGGGGTTCGCCGCGCTGCTGTCGGCGCAGAGCGACATCGACGTGGTGGGCGAGGCGCCGGACGGGCGGCAGGGGATCGAGGTCAGCCGGGTCACGCATCCCGACGTCGTGCTCATGGACGTACGGATGCCCGAGATGGACGGGCTCGCGGCGGCGCGCGAGCTGCTGGATCCGCCGGTCGGGGTCGTCCACCGGCCGAAGGTCCTGATGCTCACGACCTTCGACGTGGACGACTATGTGTACGAGGCGCTGCGCGCCGGCGCGTCCGGGTTCCTGCTCAAGGACGCACCGCCGGCGGACCTGATCTCGGCGGTGCGGGTGGTGGCCGCCGGGGAGGCGCTGCTGGCGCCGTCCGTGACGCGGCGGCTGATCGCGGACTTCGCGCGGCAGCGGCCCGCGCCCCGGAAGGACCCGTCGCTGCGGCTCAACGGGCTTACGCCGCGCGAGACGGAGGTTCTGGAGCTCATCGCCCGTGGGCTGTCGAACCAGGAGATCGCGGCTCGGCTGGTCCTGGCCGAGCAGACGGTGAAGACACACATCGGCCGCGTCCTGGCCAAACTCGACCTGCGCGACCGCGCGCAGGCGGTGATCTTCGCCTACGAGTCCGGGCTGGTCTCCCCGGGCGCGTGAAGACCCCCCGTACCCCGGTAGCACACCCGACTTGGCTCCCCGGTGTGACGCCCCCGTAGGCGTCGTCTTCCTACCTTCCTCTCCATCAGCCGCCGGGACCGGCAGAGGAATACGAGGAAGAGGGATTCATGCGCCGCTACAAGAGGACCCTGGTCGCGGTCGCTCTCGCGACAACCGTTGTTTCGGGCACCGCCGGCTGGGCCTCCGGCAACGCGCAGGATCCCGTCACCGGCCCACCCCCCGGCACCGCCGCCTGGCAGCGCGAGGGGCTGCCCGACCCTGCCGCGACCACGCCCGCCCAAGTCGCCCACTTCTTCGCGGCGCTCAGCCACGACCGGCGGCAGGACCTCGTCCGCCGCCACCCCACCGTTGTCGGCAACCTCGACGGCGCCCCCGTCGAGCTGCGGTACGCCGCCAATTCCCGTACCGCCAAGGCCAACGGCTACGGCCGCCTCGCGGAGCCCGGCCGCCAGATCCTCGCCCTGGACCCGCGTGGGCGTGGTCAAGTCGCCGAGGTGTACGGGGATTTAGAAGAAGCGGAGCACGTGGCGGTCGTCGTGCCCGGTTCGGACATTGACGCCGGCACCTTCGACCGTACGAACGACGCCTACGGCACTCCGGCCGGCATGGCCAAGTCCCTGCGCGACGCGACGAAGGGCCACCGCACCGCGGTGATCGCCTGGGCCGGTTACACCACCCCCGTCGGCGTGGGCCTGGACGCCGCCACCGGCGAACTCGCCGAGGCGGGGGCCGACCGCCTCGCCCGCCTGACGGACGGGCTCGACGCCACCGGCGCCCCGGACCCTGCCCTCTTCTGCCACAGCTACGGCTCCGTGGTCTGCGGCCTGGCCGCCCCGCGCCTGGACGCCGCCGACGTCGTCGCGCTCGGCTCCCCCGGGATGCGGGCGGACAGCGTCGCGGACCTGCGCACCGACGCGCGCGTGTGGGCCGCCAAGGACCCGGCCGACTGGATCGACAACATCCCGAATGTGGAGTTCGCCGGGCTCGGCCACGGCGCCGACCCCACGGACCCGGCCTTCGGGGCCCGCCGCGTACCGGCTGGTGACGCGGACGGCCACACCGGTTACTTCGCGCCGGGCACGGAGTCGCTCCGTACCTTTGCCTCGATCACGGTCGGGAAGTCGTGATGAGCGCTCTGGCGGCGAAGATCGACGCGCGGACCCCCGCCCACCGCGACCGCGCCATCGACGGTCTGCGCGCGCTCGCCCTCCTCGCCGTCCCCACCGGCCACTGGATGCTCGGCGGTTTCACGCTGGACGGCGGCGGGGCCCTGCACAATGCCAGTCCGCTCACCTCGTTCGGCTTCTTCGCGCCGGTGAGCTGGGTGCTCCAGATGCTGGGCATCTTCTTCCTGGTCGGCGGCTACGCGTCGGTCCTGTCGTACCGCCGCCACCAGGGTCCGGCCGGGACGTGGCTGCGCGGCCGGCTCGTGCGGCTCGTGCGGCTCGGCCGGCCGGTGCTCGGCGTGACCGCCGTGTGGGCGGTGCTGCTTGTGGTGCTGTACGCCGTGGGGGTGCCGGGGGCGACGCTGCGGACCGGGTCGACGCTGGTGATCCAGCCGCTGTGGTTCGTGGGGGTGTACATGGTGGTGACCGCCCTGACCCCGTACTGCGTCCGCGCCGCCCGGAAGATGGGCGCGTGGGCCGCCGCGCCTCTCGTCGGCTCGGTGGCTGTGGTCGACTTTCTGCGGTACGGGCCGTACGCCGAGGCCATGCCGTCCTGGCTGGGCGTGCTGAACCTGCTGCCGGGCTGGCTCTTCGCGTACCAACTCGGCGTCTGCTGGGGCGAGAAGCGTGTGGGCGGGCGCGGTGGGGCGGTGCTGCTGACCGGCGGCGCCGTGCTGTTCGCGGCGCTGCTGGTGGTCTTCCACTACCCCGCGTCTATGGTCGGCGTGCCGGGAGAGGCCCGCACCAACTCCCACCCGCCTTCGCTGCTGGTTCTCGCTCTCGCCGCGGCGCAGAGCGGGGCGGCGATCCTGCTGCGGGAGCGGATCGGGAGGCTGCTGCGCAGGCCGGCGCTGTGGGCGGCGGTCGTCGTGATCAACCTGTCGGCGATGACGATCCTGTGCTGGCACCAGACGGCGATGCTCGCGGCGGCCGTCCCCGGTTCGTTCCTGGGTACGGTTCCGGGGCTGACGGCGGCGCCGGATTCGCTGGGGTGGGTTGTGGTGCGGGTGGCGTGGCTGCCGGTGTTCGCGGGGCTGCTGATTCTCATCGGGCGTCACGCGCGGGGGTTCGAGACGCCGTGGGAGAAGACGACGAGGGGGCGTCGGGCGGTGGCGGGGGTGCTGGCGGCGGGGTTCACGGTGTTCGCGCTGGGCCTGACGTGACCCCGCCGACCGCTGCGCGGCGCAGCCGGCGTGCCCCCGTACCCCTCGTGCCCCCTACTCGCGCCCCGCCGACGTAAACGTCATGTCCGCGTACCGGCCGCCAGCGACCTGGCTTGCGATCGGCTCCAGCAGCTCCATCTCGGTGTCGGTCAGCAGGAGCCGGGTCGCCGCCGCGTTCTCCTCGACGCGGGTGGGCTTGCGGGTTCCGGGGATCGGTACGACGGCCAGGCCGTGCACCTGCGCCTGCTGCTGCACCCAGGCGAGCGCGACCTGCCCGAGCGTGGCGTTGCGGCCCTCGGCCAGCTTGCGTACCGGGTCGAGCAGCGAGGCGTTCGCAGCCGCGTTGTCGCCGTTGAAGCGCGGCTGGTTGCGACGGAAGTCGTCCTCGGTCAGGTCCTTTTCGGCGCTCGTGAAGGAGCCGGTGAGGAAGCCTCGGCCCAGCGGGGAGTACGGGACCAGGGCGACGCCGAGTTCGCGGGCCGCCGGTACTACGCCCGCCTCGATGTCGCGGCTGAACAGTGACCATTCCGACTGCACGGCCGCGATCGGGTGCACAGCCTGCGCGGCCCGCAGTTCACCCCCGGTCACCTCGCTCAGCCCGAGGTGCTTGACCTTGCCCTCGCGCACGAACTCGGCCATCACGCCGACCGTCTCCTCGATGGGGACGTTCACATCACGCCGGTGCATGTAGTAAAGGTCGATCTCGTCGACGCCCAAACGCTGGAGGCTGCCCTCGATGCACTGGCGGATGTACGCGGGGTCATTGTTGATGATCCGCTTCGCCGGGTCGCGGGGGTCCACGGCCAGCGCGAACTTCGTCGCGATGACGACCTCGTCCCGGTGCGCCTTGAAGAACGGGGCCAGGAACTTCTCGTTCTCGCCGGCGGCATACGCGTCCGCCGTGTCGTACAGGGTGATGCCCAGTTCCAGCGCCCGCTCCAGCGTCGCCCGCGCCTCGTCGGCGTCCGTGGGCCCGTACGCGAAGCTCATGCCCATGCAGCCGAGGCCCTGTACGCCGACCTCCGGACCGTCGGTCCCGAGCCGCACTTTTTCGATCTTGTTCATTTCGCCGCTCATGCTCATGTGGGTTTCAGACCCTCTCCGACGCCCGCCGGGCGTCCGCGTAAAAGTCGATCTTGTGGTCCAGCACGGCGAGCGTGTCCTGGAGCTCGGCGATGCGCGCGCACACGTCCCGGCGCGTCGACTCCAGCAGCTCCTGCCGCTCCTCGAAGGTGTGCTCGCCCTCCCGCAGCAGTTCGGCGTACCTCACCATGTCCGCGACCGGCATCCCGGTCAGCCGCAGCTTGCCGACGAAGGCCAGCCAGTCCAGGTCGCTGTTGCGAAAGCGCCGCTGGCCGGTGTGCGAGCGGTCGACGTGCGGCATCAGCCCGATCCGCTCGTACCAGCGCAGGGTGTACGCCGTGAGCCCGGTGTGCGCCGCGACCTCGCTGATCGTGTAGTGGTCCCGGCCTTCCGGGCGCGGGTGCGGCCGGGGTCGGGCGGCGCAGGAATCGGTGCGTGCGGGTGGGGTTTCCGTCACGGTCATGGGCTCCACGCTAGGACCTTGGAGTGCACTCCAAGCAACCGTAAACGGGAAGATATTTCGCGACCGGACTGGCTAGCCTCCGGCGTCATGAGCCCCGCACGCCGCGCCCACGCCTCCGACGCCGCGGAACTGATCCGCCTGCGTCAAGTGATGATCGACTCCGTCTTCACCACCGATACGTCCACCGACTGGCACGCCGAGTCCATCCCGGTCCTGCGCAAGAAGCTCGCCGAGCAGGGCGACGGCTTCGCCGCGTTCGTCGTCGACCACCCCGACCGGCCCGGCGCGCTGGCCGCGCTCGTCGTCGGCTCGGTCGAGTACCGCATCGGGCGCTCCGGCAATCCGCACGGCGCGATCGGTTACGTGTTCAGCGTCGCCACCGACCCGGATCAGCGCCGCCGCGGTCACGCCCGCGCGTGCATGGAGGCGCTGCTCGACTGGTTCCGCGGGCGGGGCGTGGTGAGCGTCGACCTCACCGCGTCCGCCGAGGCGGAGCCGCTCTACGCCTCGATGGGCTTCATACGCAAGCCCGACCCCTGGATGCGGCTGAACCTCTAGAGCCTTTACGCTCGTACGCATGCAGAGCCTGGCGTCGCTGATCGAGAACTGGCCGGTACCCACCCCGGCTGCCGCCGTCGTACGGGCGGACGGCACCGTCGCGTTCGCCCACGGCCCGGCCGGGCATCGCTTCCCACTGGCGTCGGTCACCAAGCCGCTCGCCGCGTATGCCGCGCTCGTCGCGTACGAGGAGGGGGCCGTCGAACTCGACGAGCCGGCCGGTCCCGCCGGGTCCACGGTCCGCCACCTCCTCGCCCACACCAGCGGTCTCGCCTTCGACGAGCACCGCGTGATGGCGCCGCCCGGCGAGCGCAGGCTCTACTCGAACGCGGGCTTCGAGGTCCTCGGCGACCACATCGCGAAGGCGACGGACATTCTCTTCGCCGACTATCTGCGCCAGGCGGTGCTCGAACCGCTGGGCATGGCGGCCACCTCGCTGGACGGCTCGCCCGCCAAGGACGGCGTCTCGACCGTCGACGACCTGGCGCGATTCGCCGCCGAGCTCCAGGCGCCGCGCCTGCTGGACCCGCGCACGGTCGCCGAGGCCACCGCCGTCGTCCATCCGGGGCTGAAGGGCGTACTGCCCGGATACGGCCACCAGAACCCGAACGACTGGGGCCTCGGATTCGAGATCCGCGACTCCAAGTCCCCTCACTGGACGGGCAGTTCGTCCTCACCGCGCGCCTTCGGGCACTTCGGCCAGTCCGGTACGTTCCTGTGGGTGGACCCGGACGCGGGCCTGGCGTGCGTGGCCCTGACGGACCGGGCGTTCGGCCCGTGGGCGGCCGAGGTGTGGCCGCCGTTCACGGACGCGGTACTCGCGGAGTTCGCCGCCGGACACTGAGCGGGCCGCCTACCGCGCGTCGGCCACCTTGGCCACGCACTCGAACCACACCGTCTTGCCGCCCCCGCCGGGGTGCGGCTCCACACCCCACCTGTCGGTGACCGCATCGACCAGAAGCAGCCCCCGCCCGCCCTCGGCGAGTTCGTCCCGGGCGGCCGGCGCGGGTAGGTGGGGACAGTCGTCGGCGACCTCCACGCGCACGCCACCCGGCTGGAGCAGGATGCAGGTGCGGCAGCGGCGGCTGGGGACATGCCGTACGACATTCGCGATCAGCTCGGTCAGCGCAAGCTCGGCCGCGTCGGCCACATCGAGCAGGTCCCAGCCGGTGAGGTACACACGCAGAATGCGGCGCAGATGCCTCGCCGAGTGCTCGCCCATGGCGATTTCGGCACGGTATCCCGCCCCAACGTCCGGCGCCTGCGGATCGGTTGTGTGATTCATGCCACCAGCCTGCGACGGTACGGTTACGCTCGGCTACGTAAAGAACCGAACGCCGCGAGGCGTTGCAGGCCGGAGGTGCCCGCCGTGGCCAACGTCCACTCACTCGACCCCAGCGCTTCCCCGTTGGACTACTACGGCTGGGAGCTTCGCCGCCAGAGAGAGGCCCACGGCCTCAAGCAGGGCCAGCTCGGCGACATCATCTTCTGCACGGGCTCCCTGGTCGGCCAGATCGAGACCACGAAGAAAGTACCCACCCGCGATTTCTCGGAGCGCGTGGACGCGGCACTGGGCACGGACGGGATCTTCTCGCGGCTGGTCGGTTTGGTCCTGCGCAGCCAACTGCCGACCTGGTTCCAGCCGTATGCGGAGATGGAGTCACGCGCCGCGTACATCTCGACGTACCAGGCGCAGTTGGTGTACGGACTGTTGCAGACGGAGGAGTACGCGCGGGCGGTGCTGGCCACCGGTATGCCGGGCGACCTCCAAGGCCTGGTCGCCGCACGGATGGAGCGCCAACGCATCTTGGATCGGGAACGCCCGCCGCTCGCCTGGGCGATCCTGGACGAGGCTGTGCTGCACAGGCCGATCGGCGGCCGCGAGGTCATGCGGAGGCAACTGGCACGCCTGTTGGAGTTCGTCGGACATCGGTGGATGCGCATCCAGGTGCTGCCCTTCGCGGCTGGTGAACACACCAGCCTGGATGGCTCTTTCACCACCATGCGCTTCGAAGACGACCCGGACATCATCTACACAGAGGACCTCATCTCCGGCCATATGACCGCCAACCCCGAGACCGTCAGGGAAGCCGCGCTCCGTTACGCTCACTTGCAGGCCGCCGCCCTCTCCGTTGAGGATTCGGCGGCACTGATCACCCGCGTGATGGAGGAGCGTTATGGAGACCCGTCCCGACCTGAAGAACGCGCGGTGGCGTAAGTCCAGCTACAGCGGAAGCACCGGCGGCGAATGCGTCGAGTGCACGGTGACTGGCGGCGCGGCCTGGCGTAAGTCGTCGTACAGCGGAAACACCGGTGGCGACTGCGTCGAGGTTGCCGACGGCTGCCCCGTCGGCGCCGTCCCGGTCCGCGACAGCAAGAATCCGACCGGCCCCGTCCTGGTCGTAGGAGCGGACGCCTGGCGAGCCTTCGTGGACGGACTCCGCTAGCCCACAGGCCGGCTCGATACGGCCGGGCCGTTCATCGCCGCGTCCGGCGCAGCCGCCGGGCCGAGCCGGCGAGCAGGGCTTCGACTTCCGCGAGGCGCAGGGGCTTTGCCAGTACGGCGAACACCGCGAGGATCGCGGCCGAGCCCGCCGCCGCCCCGGCGACGGCTCCCGCGCCGGCCGCCCATCCGGCCGTGAGGTGGCCGAGGGTCGCGGCGGGTACGGCGGCGGTCAGCAGCCGGGCCTGCGCGGCGGCGGCGGACGAGCGCCAGAGGCCCGTGGCCGGGGCGGCCGGGGTCCGCAGGCGGCGGTGCAGGGTGTACGCCGTGAGCGCCCAGCCCGCGCAGAGCGCCAGCGAGTACGCCCCCGCCATGCCCGTCACCGCCCAGCGCGCCGGCAGCAGCAGATACGCGGCCGTGGACAGGCCCGCGTTGAGTCCGGCGATAAGCAGGTTGAGGAGGAAGGGCGTGCGGGTGTCGCGCAGCGCGTAGAAGGCGCGGGAGAGGACGTACTGGCCCGAGAAGGCGACCAGGCCCGGCGCGAAGGCCATCAGGATGCCCGCCATCGCGGCGATGTCGTCGGCGCCGGTTTTGCCGTACTGGAAGACGACCGCCATCAGTGGCTGGGCCAGGGCGAGGAGCGCGCAGGCCGCCGGGACGACGGCGGCGGCGCTGGTGCGCAGCGCGTACGAGACGTCGCGGCGTACGGCCGCCTTGTCCCCGTCGGCCGCCGACCCGCTCATGCGCGGCATCAGCGCGGTGACCAGCGACACGGTCACGATCCCGTGCGGCACGGCCCACAGGAGGTAGGCGTTGTTGTACGCGCTGAAGCCGACGCCGCCGTCGATGCCCTGGGCCGCCGCGCGCTGACCCGCCGCCGTGGCCAGCCGGGTCACGACCCAGTACGCGGCCTGGTTGGTGAGGACCAGCAGGACGAGCCAGCCGGCCGCGCGCATCGGCCTGGTCAGTCCGCTGCCCCGCCAGTCGAACCGGGGCCGCCACCGGAAACGGGCCGCGCGCAGGGCGGGGACGAGCGCGAGCGCCTGGACGGCGATGCCGGCCGTGGTGCCCCACCCGAGGAGGGCGGTCTGCGCCGGGGTGAGCGCTCCGTGGGTGCTCGTCGCGAGGTAGAGCGCGAACACCGCTATGACGACGGCGTTGTTGAGGACGGGCGTCCACATCATCGCGCCGAACCGGCCGCGCGCGTTGAGGATCTGGCCGAGCAGCGTGAACAGCCCGAGGAAGAAGATCTGCGGCAGGCAGTAGCGGGCGAAGGCGACCGTCATGGTGGCCTGCGCGTCCGTGTAGTCGGTGTACGCCGCGACGATGGCGGGCGCCGCGAGCACCGCCCCGGCGGTGATCAGCAGCAGCGCCACGACGCAGACGGTGAGCAGCCGGTCGGTGTAGGCGGCCCCGCCGTCCTCGTGCTCCTTGGCTGCCTTGACCAGCTCGGGTACGAAGACGGCGTTGAGGGCGCCGCCGAGGAGCAGCATGTAGACAATGGTGGGAACGGAGTTGCCGACCGCGTAGCCGTCGGCGGTCAGGCCGATACCGAGGGCCGCCGCGACGATCGCGGACCGTACGAACCCGGTGGCGCGCGAGACCACCGAGCCCGCGGCCATGAGGGCGCCGCTGCGCAGCACGGACGACGACTTGGGCGCGGTGGGCGTGGTCGTGGCGCTAATCGGCGGGCCAGGTACGCCTGGGAGGCGCGGTTCAGCGTGCGTGTCGTTGGTGGTCCCGGTCATTGGTGATCCCCCCGAGCTTCCAGCGCGGCAACCCGTACCCGCGGTCGTCTGGATCAAGACGTGGAGGGTACCGTTCCTAGACCCGTACTTCGCAGGTCACCCGATCGTGAAGATCAACTGGTCACGACCGATCGCCGCTCAGTCCGGTCCGCAACGGCGATCGCAATGCCGGTCCGATCCGGTCGGGTTCGGACGCCGAAGAGCCGCTGCGGCGAACCTTTTCAGCGACCCGCGAAGTCCGGGCCTAGAGACTGAGCGGGAGTGAGTCCTGTTGCCAGAACGCATGCTCAGCCGAACGCCCCGAACGGTTTTGGGCGTTCTGGTCTCCCGCGTTCGCTCCGCGTCCGGGCGGCACGGATCGTGTCCGTGGTCCGGGAATGCGGGGGCGGGTTTCCTCACGCCCGAGGGTGCCCGATGGGGCCTGGACGGTCCGATGCCCACGACGATCACTCTGGTCGTTGTGGGGCGGTGCCGTCCGTCGCCGGACCGGGTGTCCTTGGGCGCGCCTTCCGATCGCCACGGCGGCAGCGTCGTGGCGAGTGGTCTTACGTGCCTTGCTGGTGAGGGGCTTCTGCCAGTGCTGCGCGCCCCACTTGCTGGTGTAGGCCGGGTCGACGGCGATGATGGCGATAGCTGTTTGGTCGGCCATGGAGGTGAGGCGGGCGCGGAGCTTTCCGGTGGGCATGCCGGAGATCAGCTGCCGGAAGCGGCGCTTGCGTCCGTGCTTCTCGCGGGTCTTCTCCGCCTGGAAGTCTAAGTCCTCCACCGCGATCGCGGCCACCTGGCAGGATTTCGCCCAGTTCAGCAGCCGGGACAGGGCGTGACGTACCTGCGCGTCACGGTGCTGGGCGTTGCCGGACAGGTCGTAGAAGAAGCGGCGGGGCCGGCCGATGGGGTTGCCATGGACATCGAGGCGCCAGGCGGCGAGATGGTCGGCGTTGGTATCGACACCGATCACCCCGTGCGCGAGCGCCGCCTCCAGCGGGAGCGTGGGGGCGGGCGGGATCTGCCAGGACGCTGTCAGGTACCAGCGGCCGCGCTGGGTGTCGTGGTGGATGCGGTAGGCGACCGCCCGGTTCGCCTCAACACGATCAGCCCACTCGGTACCCCGGTGCGCGAACCGCACCTTCGCGGCGAGCACGTACCGGCCGTGCGGGGCATTCGCCAGCCCGGCCAGCGGCGCCGGGAGCTTGATCGACACCTGGCCGTCGGGGCTGACGCGGATGGTCTCGTTGCCGTACCGCTTCCCCGACTCACCATCAGCCGACAGGAACCAGCGCGCCGCCTCCCAACGCTCCCGCCACTGCGCCTCGGTGAGCTGGGCATCGGCGAGATGGTGGCGGGTGTGCAGCAGACGTTTGCCACCCCGCACCACCCGCACCCGGCCCGCACGCCAGTCCGAGACGGCGGCAGTATGCCGGGCCTCCAAGGCGGCCAGGCGCCGGGACTTCGCATGCCACTCCCGCCGCGACCGGTAACCTCCCGGCGCCTTCTTCGAGCCGCGCTCACCCACCGGCAGTGACAGGCGGTGCCGAAGCATCCCGATCCCCGCCTCAAGACCCCGGATGTGCGCGGCCTGGCAGCGCCGGGCCAACGCCCACTGATCATGCGAAGCCTTCGTCACCGCCCCCGCCCACCGAGACGACGACACCCCCGTCAGCGCTCGCTTGCGCC
>NZ_JAGGPA010000013.1:23504-93864 GCF_018614035.1 Streptomyces sp. ISL-96 | reverse complement strand
GACGATCAGGGTGCGGATCTGATTGATGACCTGAGTGCGGGCCTTGACCGCACTCTTGCGGACCACCCGCAAGACCCGTATCGCCTCCACGATCCCGTCCCGGGACTTCGGGATACCACCGGCCCGCCCGGAGAGGACCGCGGTCGCGGCCGCGTAGGCGTCGACCGGATCGGACTTGCCGTGGGTCCGCCTCGCCCTGCGGTCGGGCCGGTCGACCTCGACCACCGTGACACCGTTCGCCGTCAGAAACCGGGCCAGTTCGGCACCATAGGCGCCGGTCCCCTCGATACCGACCGCCAGGACCTCGCCGTGCGAGACCAGCCACTCGTGCAGCTGCCGGTAGCCGTCAGGTGTGGTGGGAAACGATTCGGTCGCCAGGTGCCGTCCGATCGAGTCGATCACCGCGGCCTGGTGGAAATCGGTGTGGGTGTCGACGCCGCCAACTACCGCCATCTCGTCTGCCATGCTGATACGTGCTGCCTTCCGTGCGACGCATGAGGACAGTGCACGCGCGCCGGTCGGAAAGCCGGACAAGACAGTGACGGGACCTTTGGCCGGGCTCCTATGAAGTCACAGGCCTTCCGACCGGCAACGCGCAACCACCGCACCGTCCAGGCGGCCGACGATTCCGCCGAAGGACAACCAGAACGTCAGTCAAGGGTCGGGTCAGACCACCCAAGCAGTGCCACCCACATCCTCACTGTCAAGGGTGAAGCGCAGCGCAATCGCCGCAGGCGACGCGACGCAGGAGCGCCCTTTACCGGCGGGCCTTCGGCGCCACACTTACGTGTGGCGGCCCCCGTCGCAGACGCGATCAACGCCCCGGGGGCGCCAACGCTCGCCCTGCCGCGACCCCCGCGCCGATTCCGGTGGGGTTGGGATGAGTGGGTGGGGAGGGGCGCGATGGTTGAGGTATGTCGCCTGCGGTACGGGCACCTTGCTCCTCGTGGCTGGCAGGCCACGCTCGAGGTCGAGGGCTGGGGAACTCTCCTTTCCACGCACGCTGGGCAGGCGCGGCTCCACTCGGAGGGAATCCGCTGGTGAATACCGTGAGGCGATGGACTACTGGAACCACAACGTGCATTACCACCCGCTTGTACTTGGCGCCGTGCCGGTGGGGTGTCGCGCCGCCCTCGATGTTGGCTGTGGTGAAGGGGCGTTGGTGCGCACGCTTGCCCGGCAGGTCGAAGCGGTGACCGGGGTGGACTGCTCCACGGAGATGGTCCGGCTTGCCCGCGAACGCAGCTTGGGCGTACCCAATGTGACGTTCGCGGAGGCGGACTTCCTCGACGGCTCACATGGCCTGCTCACGCAGGGCGGGTATGACTTCATCAGTGCGGTCGCCGTGATCCACCATGTGAGGTTTGCCGAGGCGATCCGGGCCATGGTCCGCCTGTTAGCACCGGGCGGTCGTCTGGTGATCGTGGGGCTTGCTCGCAACAAGACGCCGCTGGACTGGGTTATCAGCGCTGCCGGTGTCCCAGCAGCCAGGCTGAATGCCCTCCGTCATGGTGGAAAGTCCGACCCGGACGGCATGCCCATTCAGATGCCCACCCTTGCCTGGGGCGACGTACGCCGGGCAGCGAACCAGCTGCTTCCTGGATGCCGCTTCCGCCGCCACCTGCTGTGGCGTTACTCGCTCATTTGGGACAAGCCCACGACGCCGGGCGGCCTGCTGTTCGGCTCTGGGAGACGCCGATGGGGATGACGCACGGGTATGTGTTCTGGATCACTGCTGTGAGATCGGGTGGGCGCGATGACTTTGGCGCGGCGCGAGCGTCTGTATTGGCGTAACCCAGAGCGAGGAAGAGGAAAAGGAAGAGGAGCGGGTCCCATGCGCATCGTAGTGAGTGAGTTCATTAGCTTGGACGGCGTCGTGCAGGCGCCGGGTGGACCCGACGAGGACACCGAGGGTGGCTTCGCCAACGGCGGCTGGACGCACCCGTTCTTCGACCCGGAGGTGGTGGGCGGTGCCTTCGACGATGCGACGTCCAAGGCCGACGCGCTGCTCTTCGGGCGCCGCACGTGGCAGACGATGGCCTCGGCGTGGCCCGGGCGAGCCGGCGACCCGTTCGCCGACCGGATGAACGCCCTCCCGAAGTACGTCGTGTCCCAGACGCTGGGCGACGACGAGCTGACCTGGAACAACACCACGCGCATCGCCGGCGACGAGGCCGTCGCCGGTATCCGGAAGTTGCGCGAGGCCGCGGGTGGCGACCTGCTGGTCATGGGTAGCCCCACGCTCGTACGTACTCTCCTGAGCGCGGGCCTGGTCGACGAGCTCCGGCTCATGGTCATGCCGGTGCTCCTCGGCGGCGGCAAGACGATCTTCCCCGACGACGGTGGGCTGCGGACGCTCAAGCTGGCCTCCACGGTCATCAGCGGCGCGGGCGTGCACGTGTGCACCTACCTGCCGGTCGCCGAGGGGTAGCGGGGCTCCGGGCGCGGCGACTACTCGTCCGGGATCTCGGCGAAGTGGTCGAACTCGCCGGCCTGTACGCCGAGCACGAACGCGTCCCACTTCTTCTGGGTCGTCGTGACGACGTTTTCGGGGTCGCTGGTCTCGCGGAGGTAGACCAGGTCCCCCGGCCCGAAGGCGATCTCGATCCAGGGGCCGGGCCCTTCTTCGCCCTCGGGGGCGGCACGGATCCAGTCGAGGTCGGTGGGGATGTCAGCCACGGTTCGCGTTCTCCTTGACGGTACGGAGGAGGGTGGCCCAGTTGGCGGGCGTGGTGCGGAGTATCGCACCGCTGGGGTCACCGCTCTCGGTGAGCCTGATCCGGCCGTCCGTCGCGGCGCAACGTGGACGAAGACCGCTCGGTACAGACCGGGCGCAGTATTTCGGACGTGTGCGATACCGCATCGGACGCGCGCACGAAAAATGCTGTGAACCCGTCCCGGATGGGGGAGGGTTGAGGAGTGCGCAAAGTCTGGGTGGCCAGTGGGATCGGGATCGGGCTCTGTCTGAGCTTCGTCGCGCTGCTCGTCGTCGGGACCTTCTCCGCAGCCGCGGGGCTGGCCGGCGGTACGGGCGCCGGGCGGACCGTCGGGCTGGCCAAAGGTGCCGTGCCCGCGTTGTACCAGCCGCTCGTACAGAAGTGGGGCAACCTCTGCCCGGCCATCAACCCCGCGCTGCTCGCCGCGCAGTTGTACCAGGAGAGCGGCTGGAACCCGCAGGCGCAGAGCCCTGCCGACGCGCGCGGCATCGCGCAGTTCATCCCCGGGACCTGGGCCTCGCACGGGGTCGACGGGGACAAGGACGGGGACCGGGACATCTGGGATCCGGCCGATGCGATTCCGTCGGCGGCGTCGTACGACTGTGAATTGGCCGGGTACGTGAAGAAGGTGCCGGGGGATCAGACCAAGAACATGCTCGCCGCCTACAACGCGGGCGCGTACGCCGTCATCAAGTACGGGGGCGTTCCGCCGTACCGCGAGACGCAGAACTACGTGAAGATCATCACCAGTCTGGAGCAGAGCTTCGCCCGGCCCGTCGGGCGCGTCGAGCCGTCGCGGCAGGCCGCCGGGGCCATCTATTTCGCGCAGAAGAAGCTGGGGACCAAGTACCTGTGGGGCGGGAACGGTACGCCTGAGCAGGGCGGGCGGTTCGACTGCTCCGGGCTCACTCAGGCCGCGTACCGGACTGTCGGGATCGAGCTGCCGCGGGTGGCCAACGATCAGTACAACGCGGGGCCGCATCCTTCGCGGGACGAGTTGCTGCCGGGCGATCTGGTCTTCTTCTCGGACGATCTCACGAACTCCCGCGCGATCCGGCACGTCGGGTTGTACGTGGGAGGCGGGTACATGATCAACGCTCCGTTCACTGGAGCCGTGATTCGCTTCGACAAGATCGATACGCCGGATTACTTTGGTGCGACCCGGGTCACCGAGGACGGGGCGAAGGCGCTTCCCACGGAGCTGCCGGAGGACCGCGGCGGCGTGTGACATGGCTTGAACTCTCCGTTATCGCCGCCCTCTGAGCTGCGGCGATGTGTCTCTCTTCGATAACGTCATGGTGATCTTTCGGTGGAGACTGGAACGGCGGGGGCCGGTGGGACGTTCCCTGGACCGGGGGAGTGGGACAGTCGAGCAGTCGTAGCCGACTGCGCGCGCTGACTACGCAACCGGCCGCGCGCTGACCATGCGCGGCCACGGAAATCCGCAGGGAACCACGGGGGTTCGCAGGAGCGGCACGCAGACACGTGTGCCGCGCAGCAGGCAACAAGGCAAGGGGCCGCGGCAGATGGCTGGACTCGCACTGGATGGGGCGAACCCCGACGTCAGTCTGCTCTACGACATCAACGGACTGGCGGCGGATGCGCCGGGCTGGTTCGACCGGGTCATGGAGTTCGTCGGTGAGTACGGGATCATGCTCGGCATGGTCCTGGTGGCACTCTGGTGCTGGTGGAGCGTGCGCCGGCGCGAGGACGCGGTCACCTCGGTGGCCGGTCTCGTCTGGGCGCCGCTGGCGGCCGGGATCGCGCTGCTGATCAATGTCCCGATCCGTGGGTTCGTTGAACGGCCGCGCCCGTTCAACGACCACAAGGGGCTTGAGGTCCTGGTGGCCGGCAAGACGGACTTCTCGTTCGTCAGTGACCACGCGACGATGGCGATGGCCATCGGCGTCGGAGTCTTCGTCGCCAACCGGAAGTTCGGGCTCGCGGCGATCGGGCTGGCTGTCCTGGAAGGCTTCTGTCGCGTCTACATGGGCGTGCACTACCCGACCGACGTCATCGGCGGATTCGCCCTCGGTACGGCCGTGGCGCTGCTGCTCGCGCCGCTCGCGATGCTGCTGCTCACGCCGCTGATGGCGGCGATCTCGCGGTCGCAGAAGGTGGGTTGGCTCGTACGGGCCAAGGGGTCCGTGGAGCGTGGGGCGGCGACTGTGGGTGGGGGGCTGGAGTTGGGTTCTGGCTCCAGCTCTGGGGCTGGGGCTGGTTCCGGGTCTGGTCCGGATGATGGTGGGTCAGGGGCTTTTCCCGGGCCGCGTGCTGCGGGAGACAGTGAGCGCAACGACCTCGCTGCCTGACGTGGGTGGTCGGTTACAGGGCCTGGGGGAAGTCGAAGAGCCTGTCCGGGTCGTAATGCTTCTTCAGCGTCGTCAGGCGATCCGCCGCCGCGCCGTAGTACGCCTTCCGCCAGTCGGTCAGGGTCGCGTCCGTGTAGTTCTGGTACGCCGCCCCTGAGGCGTACCGGCGCATCGCCCCGTGGGCGTTTTTCAGCCACGTCTGCTGGGCGGTGCCGGAGGTGCCGGCGCGCCATGCGCCGATGTACTGGGCGAGCATCCGCTGCCGGCGGTGCACGAACGCCGTCGCGAGCGGGTCGACTCGGTTCACCGCGCCGCCGAGCGCGGTCAGCGCGATGCTCCCGCCGCCACCGTCCCGGGACACGGGGATGCGGGTGAACGCCTCGGTCTGGGCGAGTAGGGCGCGTACCCCCGCGGGCGAGAGCGAACGGTCGAAGAAGTCGCTGCGGGCCGCGTACGTCTCGCGGCCGAGGGCGCCTTGCGGGGTGCGGCCTGGGGTGGTGCCCGGCAGGTGGCACTGGGCGTCGCTGAAACCGGCGCAGCCGGCGTACACGAGCATCGACTCCTGGTAGCTGCGGCGGCGCAGGGAGACGGAGCGGGCGGGGGCGCCGATCTTGTCGGCGAGGCGGTCCACGGCGTTCTGGAGCTCGGTGTAGCCGCCGAGCGAGAAGGCGGAGATGGAGACGGTGGGCGTCACGCCGCCCGGGCCGGCGGCGAGGTGCGCGGACGACCAGATTTCGTCGGGCTGGTCCGGGCCCCACTCCTGCCAGGCGGTGATGACAGCCTGGGCTTTTGCCCAGGGCCAGGAGAGGAACGCGGTGACGGCTGCGGGGGCCGGGTGGGTGCGGAAGGTCAGCTCGGTCACTACGCCGAAGTTGCCGTTTCCCGCGCCGCGCAGGGCCCAGAAGAGGTCCGGGTGCTCGGTCGGCGTGCAGCGGAGGCGTTCGCCTGCGGCGGTGATGAGGGTGGCTGAGGTGAGGCTGTCGCAGGTGAGGCCGTACGCGCGGGAGACGACTCCGTGGCCGCCGCCGAGGGTCAGGCCGGAGATGCCGACCGTGGGGCAGGATCCGGCGGGGATCGTGCGGCCGCCCTGGCGGGCCAGGCTCTGGTAGACGTCGATGAGCTTGGCACCGGCGCCGATGGTTGCTGCGGTGCCGGTCGCTTTGACCTGGGCGAGCTTTGATACGTCGATGACCAGGCGGCCGGTGCCGGTGGACCAGCCGGCGTAGGAGTGGCCGCCGTTGCGGATGGCCACTTGGGTGCGGTGCGTCTTGGCGAAGGCCAGGCATTCCTTGACGTCTGCTTCGTTCGCGACGTACGCGACTGCGGCGGGCTTCAGGTTGTCGAAGCGCGTGTTGTAGAGCTGGCGGGCGGTCTTGTAGGCGGCGTCCTCGGGGCGGATGAGCGGGCCTTCGAGACTGCGGGCCAGGGCTGTCCAGGTGGGTGTGGGGGTGGGTGTGGTGCTGGTGGCTGTGGCTGCGGTGCGGGCTGTTGAGCCGTGGCCGGTGCCGGTGGTAGTGCCCGTCGTGGTGCCGGTGCAGGCGGCTGCTGTGGTCGTGGCTGCCAGGGCCGTGGCCGAGGTGAGAAATGTGCGCCGTTCCATGGTGTTGCCTCCCGGATGCGAGACGGCTTTGCGGTGGAACGGGTTCCTGCGGGGGAGATGTTTTCCGGCGGGGCGGGCGGGGCGGGCGGTGCAGTGGAGTGGAGTGGAGTTTCCCCAGTCATGGCCCTTTCCGAAACCGGGGGCACGCCCTACGCGGGCCGGGCTTTGGGGTCGGTGCCGCGCCGTGGCGTCTCCTCGGGCGCCGAACGTTCGGGCAGTGCGTTGGTTGTTCGGGCGCTTTGCATTCGACGCCCTGCGGGGAGCGCCCCGGCACGTCCCCTCCTGGCACCGTGGTTCGCGAGGCCGGTGGGGCGCCTGGGTCAGGTGGTGCGTGCGTGCTGGGCCGCGTCCGCGCGGGCTCGGTCTCGGGAGCGGCGGGCCGGGCCGCGCCAGCCGCAGCAGCAGTGGGCGAAGCAGAAGGAACCGCGTTCGGTTGTGCCGGTGCGGTGGGTCGGGGCGTCCGGTGTGGCCTCTTGAAGCACGCGTCCACCGTACCGGGGCCGGCGCCCCCCTTCTTGGGCAACCTGTTCGCTTTGGGCGTGACCGGGGGTGGTGGGGGGTCGTTAGGCGGGGCGGGTGGGATTGGACACCGGGCGGTAGGGCGTTGGGGGTTGGCGGCGATGGTGGTGCAGCAGCACAGAAGCAAGGGTGGGGCGGTCACTGCGGCCGTCGTGGCCGGGCTGATCGCGACTTCCTCCGGGTGTTCCGGGGGCGGTGCGGTCGCCGAGGACCAGCAGGGTGGTGACCCCCTCGTCACCGTGCGCGGTGCGGCCGACGCGCTGGTCGCCGCGGGGAGTTCGAAGGCCCGTACGTCCATGGTCATGGCCACCGGCGGCACCCGCGTCACCATCCGGGGCGAAGGGGCGTACGACTTCAGGAAGCGGATGGGGCAGCTCAAGGTGCTGCTGCCGCCCGATCCGAATGGTGTGGACAAGCACCGGCCCATTACTGAGTTGCTTGCTCCTGGTGCGCTCTACATGAAGAACCGGGGCGCGGGCGTGCCCGCCGACAAGTGGGTACGGATCGACACGACGACGCTGGACGACGGGAATCTCGTCACCGGCGGGGCGACGGATCCGCTCGCCGCCGCGGAGCTGCTGCGTGGGGCGAAGGAAGCGACGTACGTGGGGAGGGCCGACCTGGCCGGGACCGCGGTTCGGCACTATCGCGGGGTTACGGACATCGCTCGGGCCGCTCGCCTTGCCGCGCCGCACGCGCGCGGTGCGCTCGCCGCCGCGGCGAAAGGGTTCTCCAAGGACGCGGTCCCGTTCGACGCGTACCTCGACGACGAGGGGCGGCTGCGCAAGGTCCGCCACCGCTTCGACTTCGCCAACGCGGGACGTACGGTGGCCGTCGCCTCGACCACGCTGCTGTACGCGTTCGGGGTGCCGGTGGAGGTGCGGCTGCCCGCCGGGCGGGACATCTACGCCGGGAAGATCCAGGCGTAGGGCGGCCGCCGCTCCGGCGTGGGTGGCGGGGAAATGGTCCGTCCGTGCCATGCGCGGTGTGTGCCGCACTGCCTACGCTAGAAAGCCGACGACGGCTGAAAGAGGTGGTGCACGTGGCTCCGCTCGGCAGTAGTACGCCCGTCCAGGACCACGTCGCCCTCGCCGAGATCGAGTTGTGCGGTGAGTTGATCATCGCGGCATCCGCCGCCGACGGGGAACGGCTCAGTCCGGACCGTATCGACGAGGTGCTGAAGGTGGGAGCCGTCGGCGTAGCAGCCGAGGCTCAGTCGGGTGGGGCCGGGGGCTGTTCGTCCCGCGGGTGAGGTCGGGTGAGCGGGCGGCGCGTCGCTCCCGGGCGTCCACAGCCCCGGGAGCCCGCGGCCCCGCCCGTCCTCAGGTCCGCAGCAGGCGCGCGATCGCCTTGGTGGCCTCTTCGACCTTCTCGTCGATCCCGTCGCCGCCCTTGACCGCCGCGTCCGCGACGCAGTGCCGCAGGTGCTCCTCCAGGAGTTGCAGTGCGAAGGACTGGAGAGCTTTTGTCGACGCTGAGACCTGGGTGAGTATGTCGATGCAGTAGACGTCCTCGTCGACCAGCCGCTGGAGGCCGCGGATCTGGCCCTCGATCCGGCGCAGTCGCTTGAGGTGTTCGTCCTTCTGCTTGTGGTATCCGTGCACCCCTCCGGAGGGCGCTTCGGTTGTCGTGGCGCCGGCCGCCTCGGTGGGTGTCATGGCGTCCTCCCGTTGTCCTGAAAGGGGATGTATACCCCTCGTGGGTATATGGTAACGAATTTCGCGGGTAGGGGCCCGGGGGCCCGTACTCAGCACTGTGCCTGATGGGCGACACTGAAGAACGCCGGTTAGCCGTGGCCGGATGATGCACCTAGCATCACCCTGACCGAATCCAATGCACCCCGAGGACCCCACGTGCGCTTTCGTCTGACCCCCAGGGAGACGAGCTTCTACGACATGTTCTCCGCATCCGCGGACAACATCGTCACGGGCTCGAAGCTCCTGATGGAACTGCTCGGAGCGGACTCCTCCGCCCGAGCCGAGATCGCGGAGCGGATGAGGGCAGCGGAGCACGCGGGGGACGACGCCACCCACGCGATCTTCCACCAGCTCAACTCCTCGTTCATCACGCCGTTCGACCGCGAGGACATCTACAACCTCGCGTCGCAGCTTGACGACATCATGGATTACATGGAGGAGGCCGTCGACCTGGTCGTGCTGTACCAGATCGAGGAGCTGCCCAAGGGTGTCGAGCAGCAGATCGAGGTTCTGGCGCGAGCCGCCGAGCTGACCGCCGAGGCCATGCCGCACCTGCGGACCATGACGAATCTGACCGAGTACTGGATCGAGGTCAATCGGCTTGAGAATCAGGCCGACCAGATCCACCGCAAGCTGCTCGCGCACCTCTTCAATGGCAAGTACGACGCCATGGACGTGCTCAAGCTGAAGCAGATCGTGGACGTACTGGAAGAGGCGGCCGACGCCTTCGAGCACGTCGCCAACACGGTCGAGACGATCGCCGTCAAGGAGTCCTGACCCCCGGTGGACACCTTTGCGCTCATCGTGACCATCGGGGTCGCGCTCGGATTCACGTACACCAACGGCTTTCACGACTCTGCGAACGCCATCGCGACTTCGGTTTCCACGCGGGCGCTGACCCCGCGCGCGGCCCTCGTCATGGCCGCCGTGATGAACCTCGCCGGTGCCTTTCTGGGCAGTGGCGTCGCCAAGACCGTGAGTGAGGGGCTGATCGCCACTCCGCACGGTGACAAGGGGATGGGAATCCTCTTCGCCGCCTTGGTGGGGGCGATCGTCTGGAACCTTGTCACTTGGTACTTCGGGCTTCCTTCGTCGTCTTCGCACGCGCTCTTCGGGGGCATGGTGGGAGCGGCGCTCGCGGGCGGCACCGAGGTCATCTGGACCGGGGTGCTGGAGAAGGTCATCATCCCGATGTTCATCTCGCCGTTCGTCGGGCTGCTGCTCGGCTATCTGGTGATGGTCGTCATTCTGTGGATGTTCCGTAAGTCCAACCCGCACAAGGCCAAGCGGGGCTTCCGGATCGCTCAGACGGTTTCCGCGGCCGGTATGGCGCTGGGGCATGGTCTTCAGGACGCGCAGAAGACCATGGGCATCGTGGTGATGGCGCTGGTCATCGCCGATGTCGAGGGTCAGGGCGACGCGATCCCGATGTGGGTCAAAATCGCTTGCGCGCTGACGCTCTCGCTCGGTACGTACGCGGGTGGCTGGCGGATCATGCGGACGCTGGGGCGTCGGATCATTGAGCTGGATCCGCCGCAGGGGTTCGCTGCGGAGACCACAGCGGCGTCCGTGATGTACACGGCTTCGTTCATGTTCCACGCGCCGATCTCCACTACGCACGTCATCACGTCCGCGATCATGGGCGTGGGGTCGACCAAGGGCTCGCGTGCGGTTCGGTGGGGCGTGGCCAAGAACATCGTGATGGGGTGGTTCATCACGATGCCGGCCGCGGCGCTGGTGGCTGCCACGTGTTACTGGGTTGTGCTGCTGGCGTTCGGCTAGCGGCCCCGCGGGGCTGTTCCCCTACGTACGGAAACGGGCCCGCCCCTCTCCCCTTGCCGGGAGTGGGGCGGGCCCTTTGCCTTGCGGTGGCACCGCCATGCAGCACCGCAGGACAGGGATGGCGGCCGGCTTCTAGCCGAAGCGGCCGGAGATGTAGTCCTCTGTGGCCTGGACCGACGGGTTGGAGAAGATGCGCTCCGTGTCGTCGATCTCGATGAGCTTGCCGGGCTGGCCGATCGCCGCGAGGTTGAAGAACGCCGTACGGTCCGAGACGCGCGCCGCCTGCTGCATGTTGTGCGTCACGATGACGATCGTGAAGCGCGACTTCAGCTCGCCGATCAGGTCCTCGATGGCGAGGGTCGAGATCGGGTCCAGGGCCGAGCACGGCTCGTCCATGAGGAGGACCTGGGGCTCTACGGCGATGGCCCGCGCGATGCACAGGCGCTGCTGCTGACCGCCGGAGAGGCCGGAGCCGGGCTTGTTCAGGCGGTCCTTGACCTCGTTCCAGAGGTTGGCGCCGCGCAGGGACTTCTCGACCACCTCGGCCAGCTTGTTCTTCTTGTACGAGTGGTTGAGGCGCAGGCCCGCCGCCACGTTGTCGAAGATCGACATGGTGGGGAAGGGGTTCGGGCGCTGGAAGACCATGCCGACCGTACGGCGTACGGCGACCGGGTCGACGTCCTTGCCGTAGAGGTTCTCGTCGTCCAGGAGGACCTTGCCCTCCACCCGGCCGCCGGGGGTGACCTCGTGCATGCGGTTGAGGGTGCGCAGGAAGGTGGACTTGCCGCAGCCGGACGGGCCGATGAAGGCCGTCACCGAGCGGGGCTCGACGGTCATCGAGATGTCGTCGATCGCCTTGTGGGTGCCGTAGTAGGCCGACAGGCCGCTGATGTCGATTCGCTTGGCCATCTGAATCACTGCTTTCTGCTGGCCTTAGCGGCCGGTGCTCGGGGCCTTCCAGCGGGCGATGCCGCGGGCCACCAGGTTGAGGATCATGACGAAGGCGATCAGGACGAGCGCTGCGCCCCAAGCCCGGTCGACCGACGCTTCGGTGCCGACGATGTACTGCTCGTACACGTACAGCGGAAGCGAGGACTGGGCGCCTTCGAAGGGGTTCGGGTTGATCAGCTTCGTACCGAAGACAAGCAACAGAACCGGGGCGGTCTCACCCGTGATACGGGCCACCGCGAGCATGACGCCAGTGGTGATTCCGCCGATCGCGGTCGGCAATACCACCTTGAGGATAGTCCGCCACTTGGGGACGCCGAGAGCCAGAGAGGCCTCGCGCAGCTCGTTCGGGACGAGCTTGAGCATCTCCTCGGTGGAGCGGACGACCACCGGCATCATCAGGATCGAGAGGGCAACCGCACCGGCGAATCCGGAGGGCCCGAAGCCCAGCATCAGATTCCAGGTGGCGAGGATGAACAGACCCGCGACGATCGACGGGATGCCCGTCATGACGTCGACGAAGAACGTGACGGTCTTCGCCAGCTTCCCGCGCCCGTACTCGACCAGATAGACCGCGGTGAGCAGGCCTATCGGGGCGGCGATCAGGGCCGCGATGCCGACCTGCTCCACGGTGCCGAGCAGGGCGTGGTAGATGCCGCCGCCCTCGTCGGTGTCGAGCAGGCCGCTCATCGAGTGGCTGAGGAAGTACCCGTCGATGACCTTCATGCCCTTGGTGATCGTCACCCAGGCCAGGGAGAGCAGCGGGACGAGGGCGAGGATGAAGCAGACCCAGACGGCGCTGGTCGCGACCCTGTCCTTGCCCTGGCGGCTGCCCTCCACCTTGGTGGTGATCCCGAAGGTGGCCAGTACGAAGATCAGGGCGGCCAGCATGCCCCACTGCACGCGGCTGTGCCAGCCGGCGAGGAGGCCGAGGCCGATGCCGGCCGCGACGGAGCCGACGGCGATGGCGGCGGGGGCCCACCGGGGGAGGCGGGCGTGGACGAGCGACGCGTGCAGCTCGGGGGAGTGCGGGTGCTTGTCCATCACGGGACTTGTCTGGTTCATGCGTTGGCCCCCGAGTACTCCTTGCGGCGGCCGATGATCCATCGGGCCGCGCCGTTGACCAGCAGCGTGATGACGAAGAGGACCAGACCGGAGGCGATCAGGGCGTCGCGGCCGAACTCGTCCGCCTCGTTGAACTTCGCGGCGATGTTCTGCGCGAAGGTGCCGCCGCCCGGGTCGAGCAGCCGGCCGGAAATGATGAAGCTCGGGGAGAGCACGACGGCGACGGCCATCGTCTCGCCGAGGGCGCGGCCCAGGCCCAGCATCGAGGCGCTGATGATTCCCGAGCGGCCGAAGGGCAGCACGGACATCCGCATGACTTCCCAGCGCGTGGCACCGAGGGCCAGGGCGGCTTCCTCGTGCATCTTCGGCGACTGGAGGAAGACCTCACGGGTGACGTTGGTGACGATCGGCAGGATCATGATCGCCAGCAGGATGCCGACCGTGAAGAGGCTGCGGGCGACGCCGTCGCTCGTCTTGTCGAAGATGTACGTCCAGCCCAGGTACGTGTCGAGCCACTTGTTGAGGCCGTCCAGGTACGGGACCAGGAAGACGGCGCCCCACAGGCCGTAGATGATGCTCGGCACCGCGGCCAGCAGGTCGACGATGTACGCGAGCGGCGTGGCCAGCCTGCGCGGCGCGTAGTGCGAGATGAACAGCGCGATGCCGATCGCGACCGGCACGGCGATGGCCATCGCGATGATCGAGCTGACGACCGTACCGAAGAGGAGGACGGCGATGCCGAACTTCGGCGGGCTGCCCGCCGGGTTCCACTCGGAGGAGGTCAGGAAGTTGGCTTCGTCCTTCGAGACGGCGAGGCCGGTGCGGTAGGTGAGGAAGGCCGCTATGGCGGCCATGATCACCAGGAGCGCGATTCCGGACCCCCGCGACAGGGCGAGGAAGATCCGGTCGCCGGCGTGGCTGCTGCCCTGGGACGCGAGGTGGCCGGGTCCGGGCGGGGGAGGGGAGGGCGAGGTGGGTTCGGTAGCTATATCCATCGGTTTTCTCCGGTCTGCGGAGCCGGTGAGGGCTCCTGGCGGCGGTGCACCGGAAGGCGCGACCGGCCCCGGTGGGTGGGGCCGGCCGCGGCCGGGTCAGGAGAGGGTGGGGACGATCTCGCGGACCTTGGTCGCGATCTCGGCCGGGAGCGGTGCGTAGTCGGCTTCCTCGAGGACCTTCTGGCCCTCCTCGCTGACGGCGTAGTTCAGGAAGGCCTTGAGGGTCGGCAGGGTCTCCGCCTTGTTGCCCTTGTCGCAGGCGATCTGGTACGTCACCAGGGTGATCGGGTAGGCGCCCTCGGCCTTGGTGGCGTAGTCGAGGGAGAGGGCCAGGTCCTTGCCCTTGCCGGTGACCTTGGCGGCGGCGATGGCCTTGGAGGCGTTCTCCGTGGTGGCCTCGACCGGGGCGGCGGCACCGGTGTTGATCTTGACGGTGTTCAGGTCGTTGGCGGTCGCGTAGGACAGCTCGAAGTAACCGATCGCACCGTCGGTGCCCTTGACGTTGGAGACGACGCCGGAGGAGCCGTTGGCGGCCTGGCCGCCCTTGGCCGGCCACGACTTCGACTTCGGGTCGTACTTCCAGTCGGCCGGGGCGGCCGTGTTGAGGTACTTGCCCAGGTTCTGGGTCGTACCGGACTCGTCCGAGCGGTGGAAGGCCTGGATCGAGGTGCTCGGGAGCTTGGCGTCCGGGTTGAGCTTGGCGATCGCCGGGTCGTTCCACTTCTTGATCTCCGAGTCGAAGATCTTGGCGAGCGTCTTGGCGTCGAGAACGAGGTCGTCGACGCCCTCCAGGTTGTAGCCGATGGCGACCGGGCCGCCGACCATGGGCAGGTTGATGCCCTGGCCGCCCTTGCAGACCTTCTTCGACTCGGCGACCTCTTCGGGCTTCAGCGCCGAGTCGGAGCCGGCGAAGGCGACCTGGCCCTGGTTGAACTTGGTGATGCCGCCGCCGGAGCCGATGGCCTGGTAGTTGACCTCGGTGCCCGCGCAGGCGGCCTGGAAGTTCTTGACCCACAGGTCCATGGCGTTCTTCTGGGCCGTCGAGCCGGCCGCGAGGAGCTGGCCCTTCGCGTCGTCGCACTTGATGTTGCTCGCGGCGTTGGTCTTCTCGCCGGAGCCACCGGTCGAACCAGTGTTGTCATCGGAGCCGCACGCCGTGAGGACCAGGGCGCCGGAGACGGCGAGGGCGCCGAGCGCGGTGGCGCGAAGCCGGTTCTTGCGCTGAAGCTTCACTTTCGGGTGTTCCTTCCAGAAGCCGCCGGGCCTTGCTGGTGGTGGTGGCGGCGTGCGAAGAGGTTGGTGTTCTCGGGTTCTCGGTTTCCAGCTACCCAGTGGGGCGGTCGTCTCGCGGTGTGCCTCGCACTGTGTACGTCCGAAATTAGGCAGAACAGGTGAAGCCGCCGACGGGGGAGAGTGAACGGGAGGTGAACCGTGCCGAACGGTGTGGTGTGCGGGGGCGCCTCGCGGCTGGCGATGGGGGTGCGGTGCGGTGCGGTGTGAGTGCGGTGCGGTGGCTGTGGCTTGCGGTGGGTGACCGCCGGGATGCTCCCCGTGCGGGGGGTGCCCGAAACGCGGGGGTCTGAGCCGCTGCGCGGCATTGCGGGGGCGTCAGGCGTGGTGGTGGAGCGAGTCCAGGAGCGCGGTCACCAGGTCGCGGTCGCGGGGTTGCGTCAGGCGGTTTTTGGCCGCTGTGGGGGAGAGCCAGAGGATCCGGTCCACCTCGTCGCTCGGGGTGAACGCGCCACCCGTCGCCTCCGCCGCCCAGTACCGGGCCTCCTTCGGGCGGCCGTTCGCGACGTACCGCAGCGTGGGCAGGGCCGCGCCCGGCGTGCAGTGGTGGCCCGTTTCCTCCAGTACCTCCCGCAGGGCGCCCGCCAGTGCGTCCTCGCCGGGCTTCAGCTTGCCCTTGGGGTGCGACCAGTCGTCGTATTTGGGGCGGTGGACCAGGCAGATCTCCAGACCGTCGTCGAACGGCGACCGGCGCCACAGCACGCAGCCCGCGGCGAGCACTGTCATGGGGTTTTCGCCGCCTCCCGCTGCCATACCTGCTGGAAAGCGAAGCGCGCCGCCTCGACCTCGTGCCGCTGGTCGGCGTGCAGGACGCCCAGGGCGTACGCCGTCGCCGGGGCGATGCGCGGGGTACGGGCCGCCGAAGCCGCCGCGGTGGCCGCCTCCGCCGCGTCCCGGTGGCGGTCCAGGGCCTGCGCCGCCGGGAGTGTGCTGGCGGGGGCCGCGACGACCTCCTGCGCGTAGCGGTGCAGGCGCAGGAGCAGGCGTACGTGGTGCCAGGGCGCGTCCTGCGTCTCGCCGCCCGGCGCCGGGGCGAGGCCGTGGACGAGTGCCTCGGCGTTGTACGGGTGCGAGGCGCGCCCCAGCGGCAGTGCGGCCACCGCTTCCTTGAGCCGCTGCTCGGCGCCGACGGCCAGCGGCGCCAGCACCTCGGCGGCGGGCGCGGCGGCGGCAGGGCCGAGCGGCACGTCCGAGGCGAGTAAAGCCACCGCGTCGGCGACCGCGTGGAACCGCGAGGAACCCAGCGCCTGAAGCGCCGCCGAGTGTGCCCGCGTCCTGGCCAGCGTCAGCTGCCGCTCCAGCAGCGCCCCGGCCCGCGCGGCCCCCACGGTCAGCGAGCCCGGGTGCTCGGCCCCGCCACCGCGCGCCGCGGGGACGGCGGCGGGTCCGGCGTCGGCGCCGCCCGTCCCGGAGAGCCGGTTCAGCGCCCCCAGCAGCCGGGTCAGGCGGGCGGCGTAGGCGTGCTCGCGGGCCAGGGTGCCGGAGAGCCAGGCCAGCTCTGCGCGCAGGGTGTCCGCCCACCCGGTGTCGGTCAGGGGCCGGAACGTATGCAGCGTCCCGCTGATCCGCCGCGCCGACCCGCGCAGCGCATGGACCGCCTCCGCCGCGTCCGCGGCGCCCTGCGGATCCTGGCCGCTCTCGCGGTGCAGGCGAAGGCTGCGCAGGAAGTCGGCGGCCTGCGCGTGGAGGTAGGGCGCCAGGAGCTCCCGGGAGAGGACGTCCGGCCCGCCTTCCGCGGAGGGGAAGGCCGGGGAGGTGTCCCGTTCCGCGTCCGGCCGGGGCTGCGGGCGGGTGCGGGGTCGGGATGCGGTGTCACGGTTTCGCACGCCGGCGCCTCCGGGCGTCAATGAGCATCTCCTGTACGTGCCGCAGCGGCTGGCCCTCGGTGTCTGTCGCGTGCCGCGTCCAGTTGCCGTCGGGGCCGAGGTGCCAGGAGGCTGTTGAATCGGACATTCCGGTTTCCAGCAGCCGGGTCAGGGACGCCCGGTGGGCCGGGTCGGTGACCCGGACCAGTGCCTCGATGCGGCGGTCGAGGTTGCGGTGCATCATGTCGGCGCTGCCGAACCACACCTCGGGCTCGCCGCCGTTGCCGAAGGCGAAGATCCGCGAGTGTTCGAGGAAGCGGCCCAGTATCGAGCGGACCCGGACGTTCTCGGAGAGGCCGGCGACTCCGGGGCGTATCGCGCAGATGCCGCGTACCCAGATGTCGACCGGTACGCCCACCTTCGCCGCCCGGTAGCACGCGTCGATGATCGCTTCGTCGACCATCGAGTTGACCTTGAACCGGACGTACGCGGGACGGCCCGCCTGGTGGTTCGCGGCCTCTTTGTTGATACGGGCTATCAGGCCGTCACGCAGCGACTTGGGGGCGACGAGCAGCCGGCGGTAGGTCTCGCGGCGCGAGTAGCCGGACAGCCGGTTGAAGAGGTCGGAGAGGTCCGCGCCGACCTGCGGGTTGGCGGTCAGCAGCCCGAGGTCCTCGTAGAGCCGGGCCGTCTTGGGGTGGTAGTTGCCCGTACCGACGTGCGAGTAGCGGACCAGCTGGTCGCCCTCCTGGCGGACCACGAGCGACAGCTTGCAGTGGGTCTTGAGGCCCACCAGGCCGTACACGACATGGCAGCCGGACTCCTCCAGCTTGCGCGCCCACTTGATGTTGGCCTGCTCGTCGAAGCGGGCCTTGATCTCGACGAGTACGAGGACCTGCTTGCCGGATTCGGCGGCGTCGATCAGCGCGTCCACTATCGGGGAGTCGCCCGACGTCCGGTACAGCGTCTGCTTGATCGCCAGGACGTCCGGGTCGGCCGCCGCCTGCTCCAGGAACGCCTGCACGGAGGTGGAGAAGGAGTCGTACGGGTGGTGCAGGAGTACGTCGCGCTCGCGCAGCGCGGCGAAGACGTCCGGCGCGGACGCCGACTCGACCTCGGCCAGCTCGCGGTGCGTGCCCGCGATGTACTTCGGGAACTTCAGCTCGGGCCGGTCCAGCGCCGCGATCCCGAACAGGCCGGTGAGGTCCAGCGGGCCGGGCAGCGGGTAGACCTCGGCGTCGGACATCTTCAGCTCGCGGACGAGGAGGTCGAGGACGTACGGATCGATGGACTCCTCGACCTCGAGCCGCACCGGCGGCCCGAAGCGGCGCCGCATGAGCTCCTTCTCCAGGGCCTGGAGGAGGTTCTCGGTGTCGTCCTCCTCGACTTCGAGGTCCTCGTTGCGCGTGACCCGGAACATGTGGTGCGCGAGGACCTCCATCCCCGGGAAGAGCTCTTCGAGGTGCGCGGCGATGACGTCCTCAAGGGGTACGTACCGCTGCGGCGAGGCCTCCAGGAAGCGGGACAGCAGCGGCGGGACCTTGACGCGCGCGAAGTGACGGTGGCCGCTGACCGGGTTGCGTACGACCACGGCGAGGTTGAGGGAGAGACCCGAGATGTACGGGAAGGGGTGCGCGGGGTCCACCGCGAGTGGCGTGAGGACCGGGAAGATCTGCTGGCGGAAGAGCGTGAAGAGGCGCGCCTGCTCCTTCTCGGTCAGCTCGGGCCAGCGGATCAGGTGGACGCCCTCGTCGGCGAGGGCCGGGGCGATGTCCTGCTGGTAGCAGGCGGCGTGCCGGGCCATGAGCTCGCGGGAGCGGGTCCAGATCAGCTCCAGGACCTCGCGGGGCTGGAGGCCGGACGCGGAGCGGGTGGCGACACCGGTCGCGATACGGCGCTTCAGGCCGGCGACCCGGACCATGAAGAACTCGTCCAGGTTCGAGGCGAAGATCGCGAGGAAGTTCGCTCGTTCGAGGAGGGGTGTGGCGGGGTCCTCGGCGAGTTCGAGCACTCGCTCGTTGAAGGCCAGCCAGCTGCGCTCGCGGTCGAGGAAACGGCCCTGGGGCAGCTCGGTGTCCCCTTCGGCGTCCTCGACGTACGCGTCAAGATCGGCGTCGATGTCGGGGTCCAGGTTGGTCACCGGCGACCCGGCCAGGGTATGCGGGCGGTGCGCGGCGATGGAACCGACGGACGGCTGAGCATGCTGGACGGGGACATCGGCGCTCGGCTGCTGGCTCATGACCCCATTGTTCCGCGCCGGGGGGCTGCCGGGCGCGCCGAGAAGGGGTGATGTGCGGGAGGCTCTCCCGTTTGGGGAGGATGGCACAGCGGGCTGCATTCCGAGAGGGTCGCAAGCGTGTCTGAATGTGCGGTAACGGAGACATGACATGCAGGATGCGGGGCCGGGGCCCGAAGGGCGTGTTTCCCTCCGGATCCGGCCCCGCATCCTCCCCCCGTCGGCCCGGTCAGGCAGACCGGTCAGGCAGACCGGTCAGGCCGTGCTGCGGCGCAGGACCCGGAAGGCGGCGTAGGTGGCTGCGGCGGTGAGGGCCAGGACGATGCCGGTCTCGATCAACTGGACGTACCAGAAGTGCGAGTACGGGTGGAAGTCCACGTACCAGTTGGTGGCCTTGAGGTCGGTGGGGCAGAACCCGGTGGAGATCTGGTCCGGAACGCACCGGTGGAGATCGAAGCGCTCACCGGCGGCATTCTGCTCCCCTATGTCGGTCATGAAGGAGTCGACGGGCACTTGCATGCCCCCGAACGGCTCACTGGTTCTGGGGCCGGTGACCGTAAGCGACGGAATCAGGTTCCATCGCACATTGCCCAGGACCAGCAGCACGGCGCCGGTCACCACTCCCGTGATGGACATGGCGAGCAGCGTGCGGCGGACGAGCAGACCGATGAGCGCGCCTACCGCGACGGCGAGCAGGACGTAGGCGACCAGGGCAGGGCCGAGCGCCTCGTACACGCCACGGTCGGGCCAGTGCAGGTCCGACTGGCCCAGCAGACCGGACACGCCGAGCCGGAAGATGCCCATGAGGGCGAGCGTCCCGGCCACGGCGAGGGTCGCGGCGACCGCCAGCTTTGAGGCGAGCCAGCGCGCCGGGGAGACCGACTGGGTCCAGGCGAGGCGGTGCAGCCCGGACTCCAGCTCGCGGCCGACGACCGGGCCGGCGATGAAGGCGCCGACCAGGAGGGGCAGCAGCAGGACGGCGGTGGATCCGTTTTTCATGTACTCGGTCAGGAGCGTCTCGGCGCTGGCGAAGCCGAGGAAGGTCTCACTGCAGGGGCCGCCGCGGGAACAGCCGATCTCCTTCATGGGGAAGGCCGACGCCGCCCATCGCAGAAAGCCGGTGACCGCCGCCGCCAGGACGACGAAGGCGAGGGCCGCCCGCAGGGCGGTGCGGTGGATGCGCAGGAGGGCCCAGCGGGGTCCGCGCAGGGTTTTGTCCGAGGTGGCGCTCGGCTTGGTGTCCGGGGAGGTCAGGGTGGGGGTACTCACGCGGTCACCTCGCGCGCTTCGTCGAGGGCCGTCGCGCCCGGGGTGAGGAGCGGGGGCGCGTCCGGGGAGCGGAGATGGGCGAGCAACACTTCCTCCAGGGAGGGCTCTTCGGCCTCCCAGTCGTCGCCGACCGGGCCTTCGGGGCGGATCAGGGCAGTGGTTCCGCGCCCGCTGGCGCGGGATTCGACGACGGTGTGCGGGGCGAGGTCCGATGCCGGCGCCAGACCGGTGACCAGGGTGTGTGCCGCGACCAGGTCGTCGATGCCGCCGCCGAGGCGGATGCGGCCCCCGGAGACGAGCAGCAGGTGGTCGCAGGCGTCGGCCAGTTCGCCGATGATGTGCGACGACATCACCACGGTGGTGCCGTGCTCGACGGCCTCGGCCATCAGCGTGCCCATCAGCTGGTGGCGGGCCAGCGGGTCTAGGTCGGCCATCGGCTCGTCCAGGAGCATGAGTTCGGGCCGCTTGCCGAGCGCGAGGGCCAGGGCCACGCGGGTGCGCTGGCCGCCCGAGAGCGTACGGACGCGCGCGCCGAGATCGAGCCCGCCCTCCTGCACGACACGGTCCGCGACCCGCGCGTCCCAGCGCCCGGTGTTGAGTTCGGCCCCCAGCCGCAGGGTGTCGGCGACGGTGAGCTGCGGATAGAGCGGCTTGTCCTGGGCGATGTACGCGATGCGGTGGCGGGCCGCCGAGGGGGACGTGCCGAGTACGGTGAGCGAGCCCTCGGTGGGGCGCAGCAGCCCCGCCGCGAGGGCGAGCAGGGTGGATTTGCCGGCGCCGTTGGGGCCGACGACCGCGCAGACGCGTCCCGCGGGCAGCCGGAAGGAGCACTCGCGCAGCGCCCATCCTCGCCGCCCGTAGCTCTTGCCCAGGGCGGCCGCCTCGATGGCGGTGTCGGTCATGCCTGATCTCCCTTGACCTGTTCGAACTGTTCGTCCAGTACGGATGTGAAGAGCGCGGCCACGTCGTCCTTCTCCAGCCCGGCCTTACGGGCCCGCGCCGCCCACTCCACGAGCTCGCCGCGCAGCGGCGAGTCGGCGGGGGCGCTGCCCAGTGATTTGCGTACGAAGGTGCCGAGCCCGCGCCGCGCTTCGACCAGGCCCTCGCGTTCCAGCTCGCGGTAGGCCTTGAGCACGGTGTTCGGGTTGATCGCGGTCGCCTCGACGACCTCACGGGCGGTCGGGAGCTTGTCGCCGGGCTCCAGGAGGCCCAGGCGGAGGGCGTGTTTGGTCTGCTGCACGATCTGGAGGTAGGTGGCGACGCCGGAGCGCCGGTCGATGCGGAACTCGACCACGTTGCTGCACCACCCTTTCACTAGTTAAGTAGTGGAAGCGTGCCGCAAAGAAGGGGGCGGTGTCAACAGACGCCGCCCCCCGCCGTGTTGGCTACTGGCTACGACTCGGTTCGGTACATCAGGTCCGTCTCGTGCGTGGTGAAGCCGAGCCGCTCGTACACCGTCACCGCCGCCGTGTTGTCCGCGTCGACGTACAGCATCGCGGTCGGCAGCCCCTGCGCCGCCAGGTACCGAAGGCCGGTCGCCGTCAGGGCCTTGCCGAGGCCGCCGCCCTGCGCGTCGGGGCGGATGCCGACGACGTACACCTCACCGAGCTGCTCCTCGGCGTGCGTCTTCGTCCAGTGGAAGCCGATGAGTTCGCCCGCGCGCTCCGCCAGGAAGAACCCCTTGGGGTCGAACCAGGGCTCCGCCTTGCGGTCGTCCAGGTCACGCTGCGTGAGAGCGCCCTGCTCGGGGTGGTGGGCGAACGCGGCGGCGTTCACGGCGAGCCAGGCGGCGTCGTCCTGCCCCGGCACGAAGGTCCGCAGGCTCACCCCGGCCGGGTAGACCGGCTCCGGGATGTCCAGCGGGCTCAACGGGCGGCGCATCTGGCGCAATTCGCGGAAGAGGGTGAGCCCGAGGACCTGCGCGAGGTGGCGCGCCGCCGCCTTTCCGCCGTGCGCCCAGACCCGCAGCCGCTTGCCGGACGCGTCCAGCACGGTCATGCCGAGCGTGCGGCCGTGCCCCTGACCGCGATGCGAGGGGTGTACGACGAGCTCGGCGGCCGGTGCCTCGACGGGGTCGGTGTCCTCCAGCTGCGCGTATCCGAGGAGGGGCCCGTCGCCGACGTACAGCAGGAAGTGCCGGATTCCTTCCCGGTGTCCGCCACGCAGCTGAAGCCGGCCCTGCTCGGAGACGGCCTGCATGCCGTCCACGCGGGCGGCCTCTTCGAGGAGCGCCAGGACTTCCTGGGCCTGCTGCTCGTCGAGCGCGTCGAGGGTCTGGATCTTCCTGAGGGAGCCGGGGGCCGTGGGGTCAGTCGTCATAAGTACGAGCGTACGGCGGCAACTGGGCAGCAGGACGTTGGACAAATGGTCCGGGTGGCGTCCCGGACCTCATTGGCCGTCTTCGGCAGGGTGGAGGGCCCGGTCCGCCAAGCGGGCCAGGTCTTCGCCGCTGGGCAGCTGCTTCCGTACCGGCTCGGGAAGCGCCGCGTAGGTGCCGGCGGCGAGCGGGTTGCGCTGACTACGCAGGGCGTACTCCACCACTGGCTGGTTCTTGCTGTCCGCGATGAGGATCCCGATGGTGGGGCCGTCTACGGCCTTGTCGCGGACCAGGTCGTCCACCACTTCGACGTAGAAGCCGAGCTGGCCGAGGTGCTGGGGCGCGGCCGCACGCGTTTTCAGCTCGACGACGACGAAGCAGTGCAGCTTGCAGTGGTAGAAGAGCAGGTCGATAGGAATGACCGCGTCGAAGTTGTTGGCGGCAGCGCCGTGCGAGAGGTGCAGGGCGCGGTGCACCGCTGAGGCCAGATCGTCCCGGGACCAGCCGTTACGGACCGCGTGCTGGGCGTAGAAGTCCAGCTCAGTGCGGGTTTTGCACTTGCCCATGAGCGTGACGATGTGACCCCAGGGCAATTGTCCAACAGCTTGCTGGACAATTGGCTCCGGCCAGGTCGGGGCCATCTGCTGCATGTAGTGGAGGTTGGCGCGGCTGAAGCCGCGCTGGTTCGGGAACTCCGTCCGGAGTTCCGCCGAGATGCGCTCGATGACCTTGGTGCCCCACTTCTCGTTGCGCTGTCGCTCCAGGATCGTCCGTCCGATGTCCCAATACATCTGGAGCATTTCGGCGTTGACCTTGAGTTGCGCCCGCACATGCGCACCGCGCACAAGGTTCTTCAGCTCAGCCACCAGATCGAAGAAGCCCGGGGGCAGCCCGGAGGGCTGGGCGGGGACAACGGGCTTGGCTGTGATCTCTTCGTTCATACGCACACAGTTGCGTGGTCCACCCGTTCGTCGCGCTGAGTTATGGATGGCGTCCGCCATACGAGTGGCCGCCGGGCAATTGCTGACGTACCGCCGAAGGCAACCAGCTTGTAACCCGTCACCCCCTGTTGCGCTACGCGCGTTGACTTTAGGCTGCGGTTCGTCCGTCACGCTGAACTCACAAGGGGACCGATGTCAGCGAACCCTCGTACCACCCGCAAGCACCGAGCGACCCGGCGCGTACTCGCGTCCGCGGCTGGACTCGCCACCCTCGGTGCTCTCGTCGCCGCGATGCCGGCCTCCGGGGCGGAGGAAGGCGCCGAGGAAGGCGGCGGGCAGCTCGCCGCAGGTTCCTCGGCGTACTCGCGGACCGTGGACGTACAGCTGCTGTCCTTCAACGACCTGCACGGGAACCTGGAGCCCCCGGCGGGCTCGGCCGGCACGGTCAGCGAGACGCAGCCCGACGGCACGGTGAAGGCGATACCGGCCGGTGGCGTCGAGCACCTGGCGACCTCGCTGCGCAAGGCGCGCCAGGGTGAGCGGTACTCCGTCACCGCGGCCGGCGGCGACATGATCGGCGCCAGCCCGCTCATGTCCGGGCTCTTCCACGACGAGCCGATGATCGAGGCGCTGAACAAGCTCGACCTCGACGTATCGGCCGTCGGCAACCACGAGTTCGACGAGGGCGCCACCGAACTGGCCCGCATACAGAACGGCGGCTGCCACCCGGTCGAGGGCTGCTTCGAGGAGGGCAAGGAATTCGAGGGCGCGGACTTCCCGTACCTCGCCGCGAACGTCACCGACGAGAAGACCGGCAAGCCGGTCCTCAAGCCGTACACGGTGTGGAAGAAGGACGGCGTCAAGATCGGCTTCATCGGCGTGACGCTCGAAGGCACGCCGAACATCGTCACCGAGAACGGCATCAAGGGCCTCAAGTTCCACGACGAGATCGAGACGGTCAACAAGTACGCCCGGGAACTCGACCGCCAGGGCGTCAAGTCGATCGTCGCGCTGATCCACGAGGGCGGCTCGCCGGCCTCCTCCTCGTACAACTACGACTGCGATTCGCCGGGCGCGGGTGACGGCATCTCGGGCCCGATCGTCGACATCGCCAAGGGCATCACCCCGAAGGTCGACGCGCTGGTCACCGGGCACACCCACCAGGCGTACGTCTGCACGGTCCCGGACCCGGCGGGCAAGCCCCGCATGGTCACTTCGGCGTCGTCGTACGGCAAGCTCTACACGGACACCACGCTCACCTACGACCGCCGCACCAAGGACATCGTGCGTACGGGCGTCAAGAGCGCGAACCACATCGTCGTCCGCGACCAGGAGCAGGCCAAGATCTGGGCCCCGGACATGACCTCGCTCATCAGCCGCTGGAACGCGCTGGCCGCCCCCATCGCGGGCAAGCCGCAGGGCTTCATCGCCGCCGACATCAACGGGCGCGGCTCGACGGCCCCCGAGAAGCCGCTCGGCGACCTGATCGCGGACGCGCAGCTGGAGGGCCTGGCTCCGGCCGACAAGGGCGGCGCGCAGATCGCCTTCATGAACCCGGGCGGGATCCGCTCCGACCTGGTCTTCAAGGCGAGCGGTGGTGAGGGCGACGGGGTCGTGACGTACGGCGAGGCGTTCACCGTGCAGCCGTTCACCAACATGATGAACGTCGTCGACCTGACAGGCGCGCAGCTGATCACCGCGCTCCAGCAGCAGGTCAGCGGCGGCAACGAGGCCTCGCCGAAGATCCTCCAGGTGTCGAAGGGCTTCACGTACACCCTCGACATGACGAAGACGGGAGCGGCGCGGATCGATGTGGCGTCGGTGAAGCTGAACGGTGTCGCGCTCGACCCGGCGAAGACGTACCGCGTCGCGATGAACGAGTTCCTGGCGGGCGGCGGGGACGGCTTCCCGGTCTTCAAGGAGCACAAGAACAAGCTGGTCGGCGCGTCCGACCTGGACGTCTTCAACGCCTTCCTGGCGAAGAACTCCAGCCCGGCGAGCCCGATCGCCCCGCCTGCCGCCGACCGCATAACGGTCCTTAAGTAGGCGGTGCGGCGCAGTGGTTCACCGAGGGGCGGCACCTGGTCCGGGTGCCGCCCCTCGGTGCGTTCGCAAGCCGCGTGCGGCGCGAAGCTCCGCAGGGCAAGGCGTCACGCCGTCGTGGCCGGGGGTGGGGTCGGGGCGCCCGGGAGGCGGATCAGGGCTTCCGTGCCGGGGGTGCCGTCGCTTGGGCGGCGCAGGGTTACCGTGCCGCCCGCCTGCTGGATCGTGCGGGCCACGATCGACAGGCCGAGGCCCGAACCCGGCAGGGCGCGGGCGGACGGCGAGCGCCAGAAGCGTTCGAAGACGTGCGGGAGTTCGCCGTCCGGGATGCCGGGGCCGTGGTCGCGCACCGTCAGTTCGCCGTGGCGGTTCAGGGCCACGTCGACCGTGCCGCCCGGCGGGCTGAACTTCACCGCGTTGTCGAGGACGTTGACCAGCGCCCGCTCCAGCGCGGCCGGCTCCGCCCGTACGTACCAGGGGGAGAGGTCCGCGTTGATCGTCAGTTCCGGGCCGCGCAGCCGGGCGCGCTCCAGGGCGGCGGCCGCGATCTCGTGCAGCGCGACCACCCGCAGCGGCCTGCCCTGGTCGGCCGTGTCGGGCCGGGCGAGCTCCTGCAAGTCGCCGATGAGAGCGGCCAGTTCCGTCATCTGCGCCTTGACGGACGCCATCAGCGCGGCCCGGTCGTCGGGCGGGATCGCCCGGCCCGTCTCGTCGCTGCGGGCGAGGAGTTCCACGTTCGTACGCAAAGACGTCAGCGGGGTGCGCAGCTCGTGGCCCGCGTCGGCGATCAGCTGCGCCTGGCGGTCGCGGGAGGAGGCCAGGGCGCTGGTCATCGCGTTGAAGGAGCGCGACAGGCGGGCGATCTCGTCCTCGCCCTCGACCGGGATACGTACGGTCAGATCCTCCGTACGCGCGACGTGTTCGACGGTGTCGGTCAGCTTGTCCACCGGGCGCAGCCCGGCACGCGCCACCCACAGGCCGGTGGCGCCCGCCCCCAGCACGCCGATGCCGGACAGTGTGAGGAGCACCCAGGCGAGGGAGCTCAGCGGATCGTCGACCTCGCTCATCGGGCGGGCCACGGAGACTGCGAACGGCGGGCCGGGGATCAGGTTCTGCCGGGCGTCCGTGAACTGGTAGGTGTAGACCCGCATCTCCCTGCCGTCGGACGCCTCGGTCGTGTGCAGCGCCTCCTCCCGCTCGCCGGAGGCCACGGCGGTGTCGGCGGGCTGCGCGGGGATCGGCGGGACACCAGGGGAGGTGCAGGGCTCGCCGGAGGCCATGACGAGCTGGATGGTGTACGTCTGGGGCGCCGTCACGGCGGCGTCGCCGCCCGCGCAGGACAGCCGCAGCGTCTGCACGTACCCGGCGCCGACCTCGACGTTTTGCAGCGAGTCGTCCAGCTGCTTCTGCAGCTGGACCCGCGTCACGAACCAGCATGCCGCCGCCACCGCCGCCACCGCGATCGCCACCGCCGTCGCCGTCAGCAGCGCTAGCCGGGAACGCAGCGGCAGCGCCCGGAATCTGCGCAGCGCACCGCTCACGCCTCACCGCCCCGCAGCGCGTACCCCACACCCCGCACGGTGTGCACCAGGCGCGGCTCGCCGCCGGCCTCCGTCTTGCGGCGCAGGTACATGACGTACACGTCGAGGGAGTTCGAGCTGGGCTCGAAGTCGAAGCCCCACACCGCCTTGAGGATCTGCTCGCGCGTCAGCACCTGGCGCGGATGCGCGAGGAACATCTCCAGCAGCGTGAACTCGGTGCGGGTCAGCTCCACCGGCCGCTTGCCCCGCGTCACCTCGCGCGTCGCCAGATCCATCCGCAGGTCGGCGAAGGACAGGACATGGCCCGGCGCCTCCTCGCCGTACGCCGCCCCGGCGGCGTACGAACTGCGCCGCAGCAGCGCCCTGATGCGGGCGAACAGCTCGTCCAGCTCGAACGGCTTCACCAGGTAGTCGTCGGCGCCCGCGTCGAGCCCGGTCACGCGGTCGCCGACCGTGTCGCGGGCGGTGAGCATCAGGATGGGAAGGGTGTCGCCGGACGAGCGGATGCGACGGGCCGCCGTCAGACCGTCCATGCGCGGCATCTGGACGTCGAGGACGATCAGGTCCGGGTCGTACGACGCCGCCTTCGCGAGCGCGTCGAGGCCGTCGACGGCGACCTCCGTCCCGTACCCCTCGAAGGCGAGACTGCGCTGAAGCGCTTCGCGCACGGCGGGCTCGTCGTCGACGATCAGGATGCGCTCGGCGGGGGTGTTCATCGGGTTTCCTCGGGCTTGGTCGCTGCGGGGTGGCGTACGTCGCCTTCACCCTCGCACGGTACGGATGTCAGCCGGCGTCCCCGGCGCGGAGCTGCCCCAGGTCGGCCTTCACCGTGTCGATGGGGATGGCGAAGCCGAGCCCGACGCTGCCCGCCGTGGAACCGCTCGCTCCGCTCGGCGCGTACATCGCGGAGTTGATGCCGATGATCTCGCCGTTCATGTTGATGAGGGCGCCGCCCGAGTTGCCCGGGTTGAGCGAGGCGTCGGTCTGGATCGCCTTGTACGTCGTCTTCGAGGAGCCGGTGTCGCCGTTGAACTGCTGCCCGCCGAACTCGAACGGCCACTGACCGCTGTCCCCGCCCTGGCCCTGCTGCTCCTGCCCCGGGTTCTCCTCCTTCGACACCGTCACGTCCCGGTCCAGGGCGGAGACGATTCCGCTGGTCACCGTCCCGGTCAGGCCCTCCGGCGAGCCGATCGCCACCACCTCGTCGCCGACCTTCACGTCGTCGGAGCTCCCGAGCGTCGCCGCCTTCAGGCCGCTCGCGCCCTGGAGCTTGATCAGAGCGAGGTCCTTGCCGGGGGCGGTGCCGACGACATCGGCGGTGTACGTCCTGCCGTCGCTCAGCTTGACCTTGACCGAGTCCGCGCCGGACACGACGTGGTTGTTCGTGATGATCTCGCCGTCGGCGGTGATGATCACCCCCGAGCCGGTGGAGTCGCCCGATGCGGACGTGGCGCTGATCTCGACGATGCTGGGGCTCACGGCCTGCGCGACCCCGGAGACGGTGCCCTTGCTGCTCTGCGAGACGTTCGTACCGCTGACGCCGTTGCCGCCGGTGGCGGGCTCCGTGCCGGTGAGGCGCTCCGCGAAGGCCGCCGTTGTGCCGCCGATCATGGCCGCGACGATGGCGACAGCGGCGAGGAGGGCGACGGGCCGCCGGGCTCGCGGGGGTGCGGCCACCGGAGGGGCGTACGCGGGCGGCGGCGGATACGCGGCACCGTACGAGTAAGAGGAGGGCTGCTGCTCATGCTCGGGGTACTTGGTCATGTCTCAGAGCTTGGTCAGCTCTTATGAGAACTGTCTGAGGAGCCGCTGAGAAGCCCGACAGAAGCGCGTATGCCCTTAATAAAGAGGGGTGTTCAACGGCTGGCTGTTTTCTGCGTATTACTGCATTTGTGTGTGTGTGGGTGTGTGTGCGTTGGGTTGCGGTGTTCGGGGTGGGAACGGGTGACCTTTCGCGGTGTGGTTCGTTGACCAGTCCGGCGTGAGGGGCTTCAGAGATGTGAGCGGGGGTTGGTTGCGGTGCAGCGGTCGGTTTCGGGCCTGCGGGTGGCGGCTGCGCCGTTCGTCGTTCCGGGGCCTACTGGTGTCGCTGTGCGTGACCGGTTGAAGCAGCTGACCGCCGGGGATGTGGAGGTGCTGCGGTTGGTGGGCGCGCACATGGGTGCGCTGGCCTCCCGGGACCTCAAGGTGCGCTGCGCTGATGGTCTGGAGCATTCTGCGGAGTCGTGGGCGGGGCGCAAGCGGGCGCTGACGGAGGTGTCGTCGTCGCGGTGGGCGGGTGCGGTGACGAAGGCGTCGCATGATCAGTGGGCGTTGGCCCGGCGTTGCCAGGCGGCTCACATCCGGGGTCTTGAGGCGGGGATCGGGATGCTTCGGCACCGTCTGTCCCTGCCGATCGGCGAGCGGGGCAGCAAGCGGGCGTCGGGTGGTTACCGGTCGCGGCGGGAGTGGCATGCGAAGTCGCGGCGGCTGGCCGCTCTGGAGGCCCGCCGTACTGCCGCTGTGCTGGACTGGCGGGCGGGCCGGGTGCGGGTGGTGCGGGGCGGCAAGGGCCTGTTGAACACCCGCCACCATCTCGCCGATGCCCAGCTCACCGAGGCGCAGTGGCGGGAGCGGTGGGAGGCGGAGCGGTGGTTTCTGTCGGCTGATGGTGAGTCGGGGAAGCGGTATGGCAACGAGACGATCCGTGTCAGCCCCGACGGCCAGGTGTCGATCAAGCTGCCGGTGCCGCTGGCCGGGCTGGCGAACGCCCCGCACGGCCGGTACGTGCTCGCCGCGAAGGTGCGGTTCGCGCATCGGGGCACCGAGTGGGCTGATCGCATGGAGGCGAACCGGGCGGTCGCCTACCGCATCCACCACGACACCCGGCGCGGCCGCTGGTACCTGACGGCGTCCTGGCAGATCCCGCCCTCGCCCACGGTCCCGCTGGAGGCGGCGCTCGCACACGGGGTGATCGGTGTCGATACCAATGCGGACCATCTCGCCGCCTGGCGCCTCGATGTCCATGGCAACCCCATCGGCCGGCCCCGCCGCTTCTTCTACGACCTGTCCGGCAACGCCCAGCACCGCGACGCGCAGGTCCGCCACGCCCTGTCCCGGCTGCTGAACTGGGCGAAGACCTGTGGGGTTGCCGCGATCGCGGTCGAGGACCTGGACTTCGCGGCGGAGAAGACCCGCGAGAAGCACGGCCGCAAGCGCCGCTTCCGGCAGCTGATCTCCGGCATGCCCACCGGCAAACTCCGCGCCCGCCTGACCTCCATGGCCGACCAAACGGGCACCGCGATCATCGCCGTCGACCCGGCCTACACCAGCAAGTGGGGCGCGCAGCACTGGCAGAAGCCCCTCACCAGCACCACCCGTAAGACCACTCGCCACGACGCTGCCGCCGTGGCGATCGGAAGGCGCGCCCAAGGGCACCCGATCCGGCGACGGACGGCACCGCCCCACAACGACCAGAGCGATCGTCGTGGGCATCGGACCGTCCAGGCCAGCCGGCGTGCTCTTGGGCGTGAGGAAACCCGCCCCCGCATTCCCGGACCACGGACACGATCCGTGCCGCCCGGACGCGGAGCGAACGCGGGGGACCAGAACGCCCAAAACCGTTCGGGGCGTTCGGCCGAGCATGAGGCCTGGCAACAGGACTCACTCCCGCTCAGTCCTTAGGAACGGTTACGTCGCCGGGCAGCCGCAGGAGCGGCGTACCACCAGCGCCGAGGGGAACTGCTTCAGCCGCTCGCGCCGCGACCCCGCCACCCGCAGCGAGTCGTCCAGCACCAGGTCCACCGCCGCCCGCGCCATCGCCGGCCGGTCGGAGTAGACCGTCGTCAGCGGCGGATCGGTGAGCGCCGCTTCCTTCACGTCGTCGAACGCCGCGACCGCCAGCTCGCCCGGTACGTCGATCCGCAGCTCACGCGCGGCCCGCAGCACGCCGATCGCCTGGTCGTCCGTGGAGCAGAAGATCGCCGGCGGCCGGTCCGGTCCGGCGAGCAGGTCCAGGGCCACCTTGTAGGCGTCGTACCGGTTGTACGGAGCGTGGAAGAGCCGGCCGTCGGTCGAGCGCCCCGACTCCCGCATCGCCCGGCGCCAGCCCACCACGTGGTCGGCCACCGGGTCGCCCACCATCGGCGTCGACTCCATGCCGCCCAGACAGGCGACGTACGCATGACCGTGCTCCAGGAGGTGGCGGGTCGCGAGCTGCGCGCCGCCGATGTTGTCCGTGACGACCGCCACGTCGTCGATCGTCTCCGGCCGCTCGTGCAGCAGCACCACCCGCGCGTCCCACGCCTCGATCTCGGCGGCCGCCCACTCGCTCGGGCCCTGGCTGACCAGGATCAGGCCGGAGACCCGCATGCCGAGGAAGGCCCGCAGATAGTGGACCTCGCGCTCGTCGCGGTAGTCGGAGTTGCCGACGAGGACCATCTTTCCGCGGTCGGCGGCGGCCTGTTCGACCGCGTGCGCCATCTCGGCGAAGAAGGGCTGCCTGGCATCGGGGACGATCATGCCTATGAGGTCGGTGCGGCGGGACGCCATGGCCTGCGCGACCCGGTCCGGCCGGTAGCCGAGCTCCTTGATCGCCGCGAGGACACGCTCGCGCGTGGCCGGGGCGACCGGCCGGGGTCCGTTGTTGATGACGTAACTGACGACCGCGGTGGAAGTCCCCGCAAGTCGTGCCACATCGTCCCGCGTCACCTTGGCCACGCGCGGCAGTCTACGCGTGGTGACCTACCGCTGGGCAGGCCGTACTGCCTCTTCCTCCCGCTGGGGCACCGCGGAGTCGTCGGGGTCCCTGTCCGCCGTGTGGGTGACGGCCGCGGGCACCGCTTTCTGCGCGGCCTTGGCGGCCCTGGCTTCCTCGGCCGCGGCCGCCCGCTCGACCTTCTCCGGAGTCACGAAGCGGTAGCCCACATTGCGTACGGTCCCGATGAGCGACTCGTGCTCCGGGCCGAGCTTCGCGCGCAGCCGCCGTACGTGCACATCGACCGTCCGCGTACCACCGAAGTAGTCGTAGCCCCACACCTCCTGGAGGAGCTGGGCGCGCGTGAAGACCCGGCCGGGGTGCTGCGCCAGATACTTCAGCAGCTCGAACTCCTTGAAGGTCAGGTCCAGGACCCGCCCCTTGAGCTTCGCGCTGTACGTCGCCTCGTCGACCGACAGGTCGCCGCTGCGGATCTCCATCGGGCTGTCGTCCGAGGTGATCTGCTGGCGGCCCGTCGCGAGGCGCAGCCGCGCCTCGACCTCTGCCGGGCCTGCCGTGTCGAGCAGTACGTCGTCGATGCCCCAGTCGGCGGTGACGGCCGCGAGGCCGCCCTCCGTGACGACGAGTATCAGCGGACAGCCGGGTCCGGTGGACCGCAGCAGCTGGCACAGCGACCTGACCTGCGGGAGGTCACGGCGGCCGTCGATCAGGATGACGTCGGCACCTGGGGTGTCGACGAGGGCCGGGCCTTCGGCGGGGGCCACCCGCACACTGTGCAGAAGCAGGCCGAGGGCGGGAAGCACCTCCGTCGACGGCTGGAGGGCATTGGTCAGGAGCAGCAGAGAACTCATCGTCGGCCACCTGCCCGGGTCGTCCGGTCGTGCACGTTTCGCTTGCCCATTACGTCGGTTCCTCCTCGGTCCCTGCGGAGGGGGTACCCCCTGCTCCTTAAGAGCTTGGGGGCGTATGCGGCACTGCTTTCGTACGGTTCGGTCCCGCGCCCTGAGACCTCACCGCGTCATCTGTCCGTAACAACGGTCAGAAAACACAAAAGGACCCGGGGGCAACGTTGCCCAGGTCCTATGCCCAGCAGAATAGCCCACATGAGTTCCGTACCGGAGGGTCCTGTCCGCAGATCGCGTGTTCCCTCCGTCACGCACGGCTCCCGGCGCACGGTTTTGCGGGCGGACGACGGGGTCCGTATCGAGGCGCTGTACGAGCCGTCGCAAGGCGGCGATGACGGCGGGGAGGCCGATGACGGCGGGGACAACTCCCTGGCGATCGTCGTCGCGCACGGCTTCACGGGCTCCGTGGACCGGCCCGCGGTGCGGCGGGCGGCGCGGGTGTTCAGGCAGTACGCCGCCGTGATCACGTTCTCATTCCGTGGACACGGCGGCTCAGGCGGCCGCTCCACGGTCGGCGACCGGGAGGTCCTCGACGTGGCGGCGGCGGTCCGCTGGGCACGCTCGCTGGGACACGAGCGGGTGGTCACCGTCGGCTTCTCGATGGGCGGCTCGGTGGTCGTCAGGCACGCGGCGCTGTACCGGGACGGAAGCGGTTCCCCGCATGGGGGGCGCATGGAAGCGCACCCGGCGGGCCACGTGTCCGCGCGAGCCGACGCCGTGGTGGCGGTCAGCGCCCCCGCCCGCTGGTACTACCGGGGTACGGCGCCGATGCGGCGGGTGCACTGGGTGATCACCCGGCCCGCCGGGCGCCTCGTCGGGCGCTTCGGGCTGCGTACCCGGATCCACGCCCGGGACTGGGACCCGGTGCCGCTCTCGCCGGTCGAGGCGGCGGCCAGGCTCGGACCGACTCCGCTGCTGGTCGTGCACGGCGACCGCGACCCGTACTTCCCACTGGACCATCCGCGGGCACTCGCCGCTGCGGCCGGCCGCAGCGAACTGTGGATCGTGCCCGGCATGGGTCACGCCGAGAACGCGGCCGAGGAGACACTCCTCACCCGCATCGGCGCCTGGCTGACAGCGGCATAGCCCATCATGGAAGCCGACGAAAGGAGCCGCGCTATGGCAGTAGGCACCATCCGCTTCTGGGCCGCGGCCAAGGCCGCCGCCGGCACCGCCGAGGAGCCGTACGCGGCCGCGACGCTCGCCGAGGCGCTCGACGCGGTGCGCGAACGGCACCCCGGGGAACTGACGCGCGTACTCCAGCGGTGTTCGTTCCTCATCGACGGCGACCCCGTCGGGACCCGCGGTCATGAGACCGTACGGCTGGCCGAGGGCGGCACGGTCGAGGTGCTCCCGCCGTTCGCAGGAGGATGATCACCGAACCATGAGCAACCAGCAGCCCTACCCGTCGTACGACGGACACGACCCGCAGGACGGTCAGCAGGCGCCGCCCGCGCAGGAGCCGTTCACCCAGACCTGGGAGGGACAGACCTGGGACACGCAGTTCCAGCCTGTGCAGCAGCCGTACCGGTCGCAGGACCCCCAGAACGGCGCGTACCCGCTGCCGCCGGAGGCGCCCGACCCGTACGCCCAGTACCCCGCCGCCCAGTACCCCGCCACTCCGACGGCGTACGAGCCGGCTCCGGGGACGTACCAGCCCGCCCCGGAGGCGTACGCGACCGCAGCGGCCGCGTACGAACCCGCACCCGCGGCCACCGCAGCTCCCGCGCCCCAGCCCCACCCCGCGGCAGCCACCGGCTCCGCGGCGTACAGCTCGCCCACCACCGCCGGCAACGCCGGCATCACCGCCGCCCAGCGCGCCCGCGCCGAGGGCCGCTCGCCGATCATCGCGCCCGGCATGCAGCCCGCCGCCCTGACCGCCGGGCTCGCGCTGCTGCTCGCCGGCGCCGCGGCCGTCGGCCAGTACGCGCTCGTGGTGCCGCTCGTGCTGCTCCAGGCCGTCACCGCCGCCGGCTGGTTCCGGCTCAACGGCATGTGGCCCGCCAGGCAGGGCATCGCGCTCGCGTTCCTCGGCGGCGTCACCGCCGACATCGCGCTGCTGGCCGTCGACGCCGAGCACGCGCCCGCCGCGATCATCGGCACGCTCGGCGTCTGGGTGCTGCTCACGCTCGTACTGCAGCTGCGCAACCGCGCCCCCGCCGACGAGCGGATGTACGGCCTGACGGCCACCGTCACCTCGGCCGCCCTGGCCGTGATCGCCGCAGGTCACCTCGCCGCGGCCGCCGACGCCGCGGCCGCCGACGCCGTGACCGTCGGCGGCGTGGCCGTCGCCGTCGCCGTACTGGCCCGCGCGCTGCCGCTGCCCGGCGTCGCCTCCGTGACCGTCGCGCTGCTCGCCGCAGCGGGCGCCGGGGTCGCGGCCGGAGGGATGACGGACATCGGCGCCGACGGCGCACTGCTCGGGCTCGCGGCCGGGGTCTGCGCGCTGATCGGTCTGCGCGTGGCCAGCTACGACTACCCCTCCCGGTTCGTCCACATGACGGCCGGAGTGGCCCTGCCGCTGACCGCCGCCGCCCCCGCCGTCTACCTGATCGGCCGGGTCATCTCCTGACGCCTGTGGTTACCTGGCAGTAGTCGACGAGTGTGGGGGATCCGTAACAAATGCGTGCGCTGCGAATACTGCTGACCGTCGCCGTGATCCTCGGCGGCATTTTTGTCGTCGTGGACCGCCTCGCGGTCAACTTCGCCGAGTCCGAGGTCGCGAAGCGCGTCCAGAGCCAACAGGGTCTGACCGGCGGAGCCGATGTATCGATCAAGGGATTTCCCTTCCTGACCCAGGTCGCCGCCAAGCATCTCGACCAGGTCGACGTGACCGTCGAGGGCGTCGAGGCGAGCGCGGAGGGCCGCAAGGTCCGGATCAGTGAGATGACCGCCGAACTCCACGACGTGCGGGTGCGCGGCACCGTCGGCGGCTTCTCGGACGCGACGGCGGAGCTCGCCACCGGCAAGGCGCGCATCTCGTACGAGGACCTGACCAAGGCCTCCGAGAGCGGCTTTCCCGTCGCCTACGGCGGCAACGGCAAGGTGAAGGTGACGGGTTCCGTCCAGCTCCTCGGGCGCGAGATCACCCGCAGCGTGCTGTCCAGCGTGACCGTCGTCGACGGCGACACGCTCAGGGTGCGGGCGGACGAGGTTCCGGGGGAGGGCCTTCCCGGCATCGAGGCGAAGGTCCGCGAGAAGACCGACTTCGACCGGCAGATCAGCGGGCTGCCCATCGGCCTGAAGCTCGAAAAGGCCGAGGCGACGAAGGGCGGGCTGGAGATCTCCGGCACCGGTACGAACGTGGGCCTCGCCGGATAGTGAGACGCCTGCGTCCGCCCCTCAGGCAGCGGGCGGCCGCAGGCGGCGCGCCGGCCCGGAACGAAGCCCTTGCGCCGGCATCCCATCCCGCATCCCGGACGATCGTGTCTCAACATGCGACACACCGGTGACATGCCGGTCGTGACATCCCTACGATCGGTCCCATGCAGCAGCGACAGGCGGACCTCACGAAGCGGCGGGCAGTAGACCTGTGCCGCGTCGCCGCCATGCTCTGTCGTACTGCCTGAGCGGGTTCTGACCGGCACAGTCCGGCACCCGCCTTCCCCCCGGCCCACCGACCGACCGAACTGGTGCAGTCGCAGTCAGGGCCGGCCCCCCGTGCGGTCGTAACGCCGTCCCGTTCCGCGTACCGGCGTGCCCGCACACCCGCACATCCGCACCTCGCGCATAACCGCCGCACACTGCCCCGGAGGAGAACAGCATGAGCCGCAGCGACGTCCTGGTAGACGCAGACTGGGTCGAGGCCCACATCGAGGACCCGAAGGTCGCCATCGTCGAGGTCGACGAGGACACCTCGGCGTACGAGAAGAACCACATCCGCAACGCGATCCGGATCGACTGGACCAAGGACCTCCAGGACCCGGTCCGCCGCGACTTCGTCGACCAGGCCGGCTTCGAGAAGCTCCTGTCCGAGAAGGGCATCGCGAACGACACCACGGTGGTCCTCTACGGCGGCAACAACAACTGGTTCGCCTCGTACGCCTTCTGGTACTTCAAGCTCTACGGCCACAGCGACGTCCGCCTGCTGGACGGCGGCCGCAAGAAGTGGGAGCTCGACTCCCGCGACCTGGTCGCCGAGGTCCCGCAGCGCCCGGCCACGCAGTACAAGGCCCAGCCGCAGGACACCTCGATCCGTGCCTTCCGCGACGACGTGGTCTCGGCCATCAACAACCAGAACCTCGTCGACGTACGTTCCCCCGACGAGTTCAGCGGCAAGCTGCTCGCCCCGGCCCACCTCCCGCAGGAGCAGTCGCAGCGCCCGGGCCACGTCCCGTCCGCCCGCAACATCCCGTGGTCGAAGAACGCCAACGACGACGGCACCTTCAAGTCCGACGAAGAGCTCAAGGCCCTGTACGAGGCCGAGCAGGTCGACCTGGCCAAGGACACCATCGCTTACTGCCGCATCGGTGAGCGCTCGGCCCTGACCTGGTTCGTCCTGCACGAGCTGCTCGGTGTCGACAACGTCAAGAACTACGACGGCTCGTGGACCGAGTACGGCTCCCTGGTCGGCGTGCCGATCGAGCTCGGCGCCAACAAGTAACCCCTCATCGCCTGCGACTTGAAGGACGGATTCAACATGTGTGGAGCAAAGGCCGGCGGCCCCGACGCCTCGACGATCAAGCCCGGTGAGACCACCATCCAGGGCAGCGTGACCCGCGACGGCGAGCCCGTCACCGGTTACGTCCGCCTCCTGGACTCGACCGGCGAGTTCACCGCCGAGGTCCCGACCTCGGCCACGGGCCAGTTCCGCTTCTACGCGGCCGAGGGCACGTGGACCGTACGCGCCCTGGTCCCCGGCGGCACGGCCGACCGTACGGTCGTCGCCCAGACGGGCGGCCTCGCAGAGGTCGCGATCGCCGTCTGACGAGGCGCTTTCTCACTGGCCGAAGGGCCGCACCCCGGGGGGTTGGACGCTGTCCCGGACCAGGTGCGGTCCTTCGGTCGTACCGTGGAGGTATGTACGAGCGGCGGCGGCACGCCTACTTCCTGCTGATGGGCGGATGCATCGTTCTCTTCGTCTCCGCCTGGGCCCTCGTGCGGCTGTGGTCCGTGCCGGTGGCCGTGGGGATGTGCTTCGTCGCGATGGTCATTCCGCCGATCGCGGCGATGGTCGCCAACCGGCGGGGGCCGGACGACCGCTGGTGGGACGACCCGTCCGGAGACCCGAAGTCCGACGACTGGTGGGACGAGCTGGACGGCAAGAAGCGTCCCCAGTAGACCTCGCCAGTGGACCTCCCCAGCAGGCCCCAAGCAGGTCAGTAGACGAGGGACTGCACGTCGCCCGCCATGACCTCGCTGACGAAGACCTGGGCGCCCGCGATCCGTACGCCCTCGATCACGTCGTTCTCGGTGATCTCGCGGCGTGCCGCGCACTGCGTGCACAGCGTGATCTGTCCCGCCGCGTTGATCGACTCGATCAGGTCCGGCAGCGGCGCCGCGTGCGGCAGCTCGAACTCCGCCGCGCGCCCCGGCAGCGCGAACCACGAGGACTCGCCGGTCAGCCAGAGCGAGACCTCGACCCCGCTGGCGACGGCCACCGCCGCCACCGTGAACGCCTGCGAACACCGCTCCGGGGCGTCGGCCCCGGCGGTCACCTTGATCACGAGCTTCTTCGCCATGTCCGAACTGTAATCGTGTCCATCGCGTCCATCGCGTCTTGATTCCGGCTGACGACCAGCAGCTGCGAACCCGCGACGGCCGTGCCGGGCCCCGCCGACTAAGCTGGGGCCCGGCCCCGTACCGCCCACCGCTCGTGCAAGGAGCAACCCCGTGCTGACGATCTTCTTCGAAGCCCTGCTGGTTCTGGTCTGCGTCGGCGTTCTGGCCTTCGCCGGTCTGACCGTGAAGAAGCTCTACCAGGGTCAGCGCTGACCCACCCCGCCACCCCTCCCCTCACAGATCGTCTGAGCAGCTCATGATCGAGATCCCGTCCGACCTCCACCCGGACCTCGTCCCCCTCGTCTTCCTCCTCGGGCGCTGGGAGGGTGCGGGCGTTTCCGACTTCCCCGGCGCCGAGAAGTGCAACTTCGGCCAGGAAGTCACCTTCACCCACGACGGCCGGGACTTCCTTGAGTACGTCTCCCACACGTGGGTGCTCGACAACGAGGGCAAGAAGGTCCGGCCGCTGGAGAACGAGTCCGGCTACTGGCGCGTCGACAAGGACCGCAAGGTCGAGGTCGTCATGATCCGTGACCAGGGCGTCGTCGAGATCTGGTACGGCGAGCTCGCCGACCAGAAGCCGCAGATCGACCTGGTGACCGACGCGGTCGCGCGCACCGGCGCCTCCGGTCCGTACACCGGTGGCAAGCGTCTCTACGGCTACGTCAAGAGCGACCTCATGTGGGTCGGCGAGAAGGCCACCCCTGACGTCGAGCTCCGCCCCTACATGTCGGCGCACCTGAAGAAGGTCGTCGACCCGAGCGAGTGGGCGAAGGACCTCAAAGACCTGCCCGACGACGGGATCGCGTTCTTCAAGTAAGCCTTCAAGTAGGCCGACACCACGTGGGTTGCCTGCCGCGCTGCCTACACTGGGCACGTGGTGAGCACCGACTGGAAAAGCGACCTGCGGCAGCGCGGCTATCGGCTGACGCCCCAGCGTCAGCTCGTCCTGGAAGCCGTGGACGCCCTGGAACACGCGACGCCCGACGACATCCTCGTCGAGGTGCGCAGGACCGCGTCCGGCGTGAACATCTCCACGGTGTACCGGACCCTGGAGCTCCTGGAGGAGCTGGGGCTGGTCAGCCACGCGCATCTGGGGCACGGGGCACCGACGTACCACCTGGCGGACCGCCACCACCACATCCACCTGGTCTGCCGCGACTGTACGAACGTGATCGAGGCCGACATCGCGATCGCCGCCGACTTCACGGCCAAGCTGCGCGAGACGTTCGGCTTCGAGACCGACATGAAGCACTTCGCGATCTTCGGGCGCTGTCAGAAGTGCGCCGCGAAGGCTTCCGCGGAAGCTTCAACTACCGAGTCGTAGGCTTGGCGGCATGAAGAGCCCCCTGCTGTCCCTGCCCGGTGCCGTGCCCGCCGAAGGGCGCGACGAAGGCGTCGCCGCGCATTACGGCGACCTGTTCCGCGAGCAGCGCGCCCTTGCCGACGGCGTCGGCTTCGTCGACCTTTCCCACCGCGGCGTCGTCACCGTCACCGGTGACGACCGGCTGACCTGGCTGCACCTCCTGCTCACGCAGCACGTCAGCGACCTTCCGGCCGGCCGGGCCACCGAGGCGCTGATCCTCACTGCGCACGGTCATGTCGAGCACGCGATGTACCTCGTCGACGACGGCGAGACGGTGTGGATGCACGTCGAGCCGGGTACGCAGGGCGATCTCGTCGCGTACCTGGAGTCGATGAAGTTCTTCTACCGGGTGGAGACGGCGGACCGGACGGACGACTTCGCCGTGGTCCACCTGCCGGCCGGCTCGATCGCCGGCGTACCGGAGGGGGTGGCCGTACGGGAGACCTCGCACGGCCGCGATCTCTTCCTGCCGCGCGGCCGGCTGGAGGAGTACGCCGGGGCTCATGGTCCGGCGGCCGGCATTCTGGCGTACGAGGCCCTGCGCGTCGAAGCGCACCGGCCCCGCCTCGGCTTCGAGACCGACCACCGCACCATCCCGCACGAGCTGGGCTGGATCGGCAGCGCCGTACACCTCCAGAAGGGCTGCTACCGGGGCCAGGAGACCGTTGCCCGCGTCCAGAACCTGGGGAAGCCGCCGCGGCGGCTCGTCTTCCTGCACCTGGACGGCAGCGATGTCCTGCTGCCGGGGCCGGGGACGCCGGTGCGGCTGGCGGCGGACGGCGAGGAGGGGCGCCAGCTGGGGTTCATCACGACGTCGGCCCGCCACCACGAGCTGGGGCCGATCGCTCTCGCGCTGGTCAAGCGCAATGTGCCGGTGGACGCGGAGCTGCTGGCGGGGAACACGGCCGCGGCGCAGGAAGTCGTCGTAGAGCCGTAGGACTGCTTGAAGGTCAGTCCTTAGATTTCGATCAGGATCGTGAACGGGCCGTCGTTCGTGAGGGAGACTCGCATCTCCGCTCCGAAGCGGCCCGTTTCCACGTGCGCGCCCAGTGCGCGGAGCTGGGCCACGACCTCCTCGACCAGCGGCTCGGCGCTCTCGCCGGGGGCCGCGGCGTTCCAGGTGGGGCGGCGGCCCTTGCGGGCGTCCCCGTAGAGAGTGAACTGTGAAATGACCAGAAGTGGCGCATTCACATCGGAGCAGGACTTCTCGCCCGCAAGGATCCGAACCGACCACAGCTTCCGGGCGAGCTGGGCGGCCTTGTCCGTTGTGTCCCCGTGGGTGACTCCCACCAGCACACACAGGCCTTCGCCCACGATTTCGCCGACCGTTTGTCCGGCCACCACGACGCTCGCGCCGTCGACCCTCTGCACCACTGCACGCATGCGGCCCAATCTATCCGGGGCTGAACGGGCGTAGAGCGCCTGCGTAGCCGCCGTCAGGAGTGGCACGATGCACGGGAGGCGGTGCGCGCCCCGCACCGGTCGAGGGGACGGAACAATCCATGAGCACATCTGGCGCCGGGCAGCCGCTCGGTCCCGTACCTATGCCAATGATTCAGCTGACGCCTTCCGCTCCCGCCGCACGACCACCCGCGCAGCGGACCGGTGAGAGCGCGGAGCGTCAGCCGAAGACCGATCTCGGTGTGCTGGGGCTGCCGGAGCTGCGCGGTCTGCGCCGTGACTCGCAGCGTGACGAGGCGGACCTCAGTTATGTGCGGCGTCTGCTGCACGGGCGGATCGACATTCTGCGGGCCGAGCTGGCGCGGCGTACGGGGCCGGAGTCCCCTGTCGTCGACCGGCTGTCGGAGATCCTCGCGGACGCCCCTTCGCGGCACCGTTCCTCCGCTCGTCACGTGACGCTGTCCACACCGCACAGCGAGGAGTTCCGGCTGCTGGCGGCCGAGATGCTGGCCGAGGTCGAGCTGTCGGATCTCGCCGCCCGTACGGACGAGGAGCTGCACGCGGCCATGGGGCGGCTGGTCCGTTACGAACAGCAGGTCTCGCGGCGCCGGCAGCATCTGCAGCGGACGGCGGACGATTGCAGTGCGGAGATTGCCCGCAGGTACCGTGATGGGGAAGCTCAAGTAGACGACCTGCTGACCTGACGCCGCGATCCGGCCGTACGGGAGCCTGGTCCTGTTCCCGCCCCGGAAGGTCGAGATGTCCTCCAGCAACGCCGCCGCCGTCACCGCCATATCCCCGGTCCTCGCGGAAGTCGTCCGTTCCGGCTTCGTCGAGGGCCATCACCGGGGTTCGCTGGTCGTTCTGGCGGCGGACGGCAGCGTGGAGCTGGCGGTCGGGAATCCGCACGCCCCGGTCTTCCCGCGCTCCAGCAACAAGCCGATGCAGGCCGCCGCGATCCTGCGAGCCGGGCTCGACCTGTCGGGGGAGCGGCTGGCGCTGGCGGCCGCGAGCCACTCGGGGGAGCGGTTCCAGCTGGATCTCGTACGCAAGATGCTGGCGGAGTACGGGCTCACGGAGGCGGACCTCCAGACTCCGCCGGATCTGCCGCTGGACCCGGTGGAGGCGGAGGCGTACCTGGCCGGGGGCGGGGTGCGCGAGCGGGTCACCATGAACTGCTCCGGCAAGCACGCGGCGATGCTGGCGGCCTGCGGTCTGAACGGGTGGGACACGGGTTCCTACTTGGACCCCAGTCATCCGCTTCAGCGGCTCGTGCTGCGGGTGGTGGAGGAGGCGAGCGGCGAGCGCGTCACGGCGGTGGGTACGGACGGGTGCGGCGCGCCGCTGATGGGCATCAGCCTGGTCGGGCTGGCGACGGCTTTCCGCAGCTTCGTGCTCGCGGAGCCGGGCACGGCCGAGCGACGCGTCGCGGACGCGATGCGCGCGCACCCTCAGTACGTCGCGGGTACGCGCCGCCCCGACACCTGGCTGATGCGCGAGGTGCCGGGCGCGCTGTCGAAGATGGGCGCCGAGGCGGTCCAGGCGGTGGCTCTGCCGGACGGCCGCGCCGTCGCGTTCAAGGTCGACGACGGTGCGACGCGGGCGCTGGGTCCGGTGCTGGCGCGGGCGCTGCGGCGGCTGGGTGTGGACGGGCCGGTGGTGGACCGGATCGGGCGGGCGCCGCTGATGGGCGGGGCGGCCGAGGTCGGGGAGATACGCGCGGCGTTCTGAGCGGAGTCTGCCTGGACGCGGGGGTCCGGGCGCCCGGAAAAATACGGGCGACAGGCGGCGGCCGGTGTGCATAGCGTGGACGCATGAGCGTCGACGTCCGTACGATCACCGCGTCCGAGTTCCGCGACTGGCTGCGCGCCTTGGCCACCGGCTTCCTCCGGGCACCTCTCGCCTCGGAAGAGGAAGCGGCGGAACGCCTGGCACATACGGACCTGGCCCGTGTGCGGGGCGCGTTCGACGACGGGCGCTGTGTCGCGACGTACCGTTCCTTCGCGCAGGAGCTCACGGTGCCGGGCGGCGCGGCGGTCCCGGCGAGTGCCGTGTCGAACGTGACCGTGTCGCCGACGCACCGCCGCCGCGGTCTGCTCAGCCGGATGATGGACGCGGATCTCGCGGCGGCGAAGGAGCGCGGCGACGTGCTGTCGACGCTGATCGCCGCAGAGTATCCGATCTACGGGCGGTACGGGTTCGGGCACGCCGCGTCGATCAGCGAGTGGGAGATCGACGTACCCAGGGCGGGGCTCGACGCGCGCTGGGCGGGGCCCGACGACGGTGGCGGCCGGGTCGATCTGGTCGACGGGGCCGACGTACGCAAGCTCGGACCCGAACTCCACGACCGCTTCCGCGCGATGCAGCCCGGTGCGGTCAGCCGGGACCAGCGCTGGTGGCAGGTCAACACGGGGCAGGTCGTCATGGCGCACGAGCCCTGGCGCGAGCCGTTCTACGCCGTTTACCGCTCGGCGCACGGCGAGGTCGAGGGCCTGCTGGTCTACCGGGCCGAGGAGAAGTGGGGCGACGCGAAGCAGCCGCTGAACATAGCGAACGTGGGCGACATGATCGCGGTGTCGCCGGCGGCCGAGCGCGCGCTGTGGCACTTCGTCTGCGCCATCGACTGGATCTCGACGGTACGGTCCGGATACCGCGCCAGTGACGATCTGCTTCCCCTCCTGCTCCCGGATCCCCGGGCTGCCAGGATCGTCACTCAGGCGGATTTCCTGTGGGTGCGGCTGCTCGACGTCGTACGGGCCCTGGCGGCTCGTACGTACGCGGTGCCCGCCTCGCTCGTGCTGGAGGTGCACGACGCGGCGGGGCTGGCCGGCGGGCGGTTCCGGCTTGATGCCTCGGCGGACGGGGCGGTGTGTGCCACTTCGGCCGAGGCGGCCGATCTGACGCTGGATGTACGGGAGTTGGGGGCGCTGTACCTGGGCGAGGAGTCCGCGGTGCGGCTGGTGGCGCTGGGCCGGGTCGTGGAGGAGTCGGCGGGTGCCGCCGCCGTTGCCGACGCCCTGTTCCGTACGCCCAGGCGACCGTGGTGCCCGGACATCTTCTGACCGGGCCGCCACCAGTGCCTCCGGACCGCCGAACTCTGTGACGCTCACTCCCCACTCCGACGTCTGTGCGTCTGTGACCTCAAGTTCTGTTGAGGTCAAGCGCGTACGCTTCGTCCTCATGAGTGGTTTGCGCGAGCGGAAGAAGCAGCGGACGTACCGGGTCGTCTCCGATGCCGCGATCGCCCTCTTCCTGGAAAAGGGCTTCGACAAGGTCTCCGTGGCCGAGGTGGCCGCCGCGGCCGAGATCTCCAAGCCGACCCTCTTCCGCTACTTCCCCACGAAGGAGGACCTCGCGCTGCACCGGTTCGCCGACCACCAGGACGAGGCGGCCCGGGTGGTCGTCGACGGGCGCGCGGACGGGCTTTCGCCGCTGGACGCCCTGCGGCGGCACTTCCTCGCCGGCCTCGACCGGCGCGACCCCGTGACCGGGCTCAGCGACGACGCCGACGTGCTCGCCTTCCACCGGCTGCTGTACGGGACGCCGAGCCTGGTCGCCCGGCTCCACGCGTACGTGAAGCGCTCCGAGGAAGCGCTCGCCGCCGCCCTCGACGGGCCCGACCCCCTGGCCGCGCGGCTCGCGGCCGGGCAGATCGTGGCCGTACAGCGGATCCTCGCCGAGGAGAACTGGCGTCGGATCGAGGCGGGGGAGAGCGCGCGGAAGGTACTTCCGGGGGCTGTGGCGGCGGCCGAGCTGGCCTTCGAGCAGCTGAGTACCGGCCTCCGTCCGCGATTTTAGGCCTCAGTCAAATTCGTTACTTGGTTACGTTATCTTGGGTGGATGACGTCACTCGACCATGCCCTCAGCCAGGAGCGGACCTTCCACGACCTCTGCCGCGCAGCCCTGACCCGCATGACCGAAGGCGCCGGTGAACAGGTCGTCACCGGCGCGGACGTCTCCGCCTCCGGCGCCGACGCCGAAACCCTCGGCTTCCATCTGCGCTCGTACGCCAAGGAGTTGAGGGAAGAGCCGCAAGGCCCGCTCTTCTTCGGACGGCTCGATCTGGCCGACGGCCAGAGCCACCACATCGGTCGCCGCCGCATCGCCGAACACCCCGCCGATCCGCCGCTGGTCATCGACTGGCGCGCCCCCGTCTCCCGCACCTTCTACCAGGCGAGCGCGCAGGACCCGCAGGGCGTCCTGGTGCGCCGGCGGTTCGGCTGGGCGCCGTGGAGCAAGGGGGCGTCAAAGGACCTGACCGGGATGGAGGACGAGCGGCTCGCGGCCGGGGAGGAAAGCGGCGGCGCGGCGAAAAGCGGCATCCTCGCCGAGGAGATCGAGCGGCCCCGCGTCGGCCCGATGCGCGACATCGCCGCCACCATCCAGCCCGAGCAGGACGATCTCGTACGCTCCGGACTCACCGAATCCGTCTGCGTGCAGGGCGCCCCCGGCACCGGCAAGACCGCCGTCGGCCTGCACCGCGCGGCGTACCTCCTCTATACGTATCCGCAGCGCCTCCAGCGCAGCGGCCTGCTGATCCTCGGGCCCAACCGGACCTTCCTCTCGTACATCGCAGAGGTGCTGCCGTCGCTGGGGGAGGGTGGCATCCGGCAGTCGACCGTCGACGACGAGATCGGGCGTCATCCCGTCCGCGCCGAGGACAGCCCCGCCGCCGCCGTCGTCAAGCACGACGCCCGCATGGGCCGCGTGCTCCACCGGGCGCTGTACGGGCGGGTGTCGGCGCCCGCCGAGACCGTGGCCGTGCCGGACGGCTCGTACCGCTGGCGGATTGCGCGCGGCGAGCTGGAGCGGATCGTCGAGGAGGTGCGGGCCGAGGCGCCCCCGTACGCCGTCGGCCGTGAGCGCGTGCGCACGCGCGCGGTGCGGGCGCTCCAGCTCCAGGCCGAACGCCGGGCCGGTCCGCCCAGCGACGAGTGGCTGCGAAGGATGGGGCGGTCGCGGGCGATCGGGGCGTTCGTCGACGCGGTGTGGCCGAAGGTCCAGCCGGAGGAGATCGTGGCGGCGGTGCTCACCGACCCTTGCGATCCGCTCCTCACGCCGGCCGAGCGGCGGGCGATCCGCTGGGCGAAGCCGCCACGCTCCTGGAAGAGCGCCAAGTGGTCGGCCGCCGACCTGGTGCTGATCGACGAGGTCGCCGGCCTCGTCGAGCGCCCCGAAAGCTACGGCCACGTCGTCATCGACGAGGCGCAGGACCTCTCCCCGATGCAGTGCCGGGCGATCGCGCGCCGCGTCGAGTTCGGATCGGTGACGGTGCTGGGCGACCTGGCGCAGGGTACGACGCCGTGGGCCGCCCGCACCTGGCCCGAACTCCTCGCCCACCTCGGCAAGGAGACGGCCGCCGTCGTGCCGCTGACCACCGGTTTCCGGGTCCCGGCCGCGATCGTGGAGCTGGCGAACCGGCTGCTCGGGGCGCTGGACGTCGACGTACCGCCGGGCCGGTCGCTGCGCGCGGACGGCGAACTGGCAGTGCGTGAGGTGCGGGATGTGGCGGCTGCGACGGTCGATGCGGTACGGGCGGCCCTGACCAGGGAGGGCTCGGTGGGCGTCATCGCGGACGCCGGCCGGGTGCGGGAATTGCGGGAGGCGCTGGACGCGGCGGGGCTCGGCGACGCGCCCCGGTTGTCCGTGCTGCCGGCGACGCTCGCCAAGGGCCTGGAGTACGACCACGTCATCGCCGTCGAACCGGCCGAGATCGCCGGCGCCGAGGAGCGGGGCCTGCACCGGCTCTACGTGGTGCTGACCCGGGCGGTCAGCCGCCTCGACGTACTGCACCGCCTCCCGCTCCCGGCGCCCATGCCGGCCTGAGGCCGGCCTGTCCGCCCTACCAGCGGTTCCGGTGGATGACCTCGGCGACCGGGCGGCGGCGTACGGGACCGAACTTCCCCAGCGGCCACCCCACCGGGACGGCGGCGAAGGTATGCATGTCCTCAGGGATGCCCAGCGCCTGTTTCCACTCCTGCTCCAGCATCAGGTGCCAGATGGTGATGTTGGCGGCGAGGCCGAGACCGCGCGCCGCGAGGAGGAGGTTCTGTACGCCCGGGTACACGCACGAGCCCTCCGCGAGAGCCATGAAACGCGTCTGAGTGTTCATCATGTGCGCGACACCCTCCGGGCCGAGCGCCTGCGCCGACGCCTGGAGCCCGGCCTCGTCCGTGCGCGGCTCGGGAAAGCGGTAGCAGGGGACGATGAGCGCGGGGGTTTCGGCGAAGTGGTCGCGCTGGTACTCGATGGCGGCGACCATCCGGGCGTACGCCGCCTCGTCCATGCCCTTCGGCGCGTACTTGCCCGTGGTCGCCAGGTACGCGTCCACGCACCGCTTCCACAGCGGCGCGAGCCGGGACATGACCTCGCGGTCGGTCACGACGACGTACTCGTAACACTGCATGTTGCCGCCGCTCGGGCCCCAGACGGCGGCCTGTAGGAGCTGGTCGAGCGTTTCGTCCGGCACGGGGTCGGGCTTGAGGCGGCGCATGGCGCGCATCGTCGACATGGTGTCGAAGAGCGCGGGCGTCGTCTGTGCGGTCGTCTCAGTCGTCATGATCGCGGAGTGTACGGCGCGAAGTCGCCTCGGCAGCAGTGGGTTTGGCCGGGAATGCGGGAGCCGCCCGGCGTCATCCGGCGCCGGGCGGCCCGCCGCCTCAGCCGTTCGTCTTGTCCGTACGCCGCAGCCGCACCACCGGGATGTCACGGGTGGTCTTCTTCTGGTAGGTCTCGTACGGCGCGAAGATGTCCACCAGATGCGGCCACACGCGGGCCTTCTCCTCGGCGGAAAGCGTCTCGGCGCGGGCCGGGAACCGCTCGGTGCCGACGCGCAGTTGTACGTGCGGGTTGTCCTGGATGTTCAGGTACCACAGGGGGTGCTCGTCCGAGCCGCCCTTCGACGCCACGACCAGGTAGTCGTCGCCGTCGCGCCCGTAAATGAGCACGGTGCGCCGGATGGCGCCGCTGCGCCGCCCGAGGTAGTCCATCAGCAGGCAGGGCGCGCCCTGCATGGTGGTGCCCTTGGTGCCGCCGGACTCCTCGTACAGCTCGGCCTGCTCGGCCACCCAGCCGCTGGGACTGAGCTTGACCGCACCCGTACCCGTACCGATGCCGTCGCCACCGCCGTTTTCGTGTGTCACGTGTGCTGTCACGTGTGCTGCTCCTTCTCGCCGTATCGCTGGTCCCGGCGTAGTGCCGGACCTTCTCAAGAGTCACCCCTGGAGCCTGCGGTGACTCAAAATCGCTCGACAGCGGGCGTACGGGCAAAGAACATTCACCCCGATGACACGAACCGATATGCCTCCCGCGCCCGACGAGCGCGCCTCGCTCGCCACGTTCCTCGACTACGTCCGCGACACCGCGCGCGCCAAGTGCGACGACGTGTCGCACGAAGACGCCCGCAGGGCCCCGCTGCCCGGATCTCCGCTGATGACGCTGTGCGGGCTCATCAGCCACCTCCACTGGGTCGAGTACTACTGGTTCCAGGTGGTGTTCCTCGGCGAGGAGGACGAGGGGCCGTGGACGGACGAGGACCCCGACCGGGAGATGCGCATCGCGCTCGACGTGCCGCTGGCCGACCTGCTTTCGGCGTACGACGCCCAGTGCGCCCGGTACCGGAAGCTGGTCGCCGACCACGACCTGGACACCGAGGCGCAGCGCGCCAGGGACAACGGGAAGCGCGTCAACCTGCGCTGGATCATGCTGCACCTGATCGAGGAGACCGCGCGGCACAACGGCCACCTCGACATCCTGCGGGAGCTGGCCGACGGCCGCACGGGCCGCTAGGGCTTCGTCGGTGTCCGGTCTCGCTCGAGGTGAGGCAGAGTCAGTGCCTGACCTGGGGTGCCTCAGTTTGAGCGAGACGGGGGCGGGCCGGCTGTCTCGCTCAAACTGAGGTGTCGCGCTGAGTGCCCGGGGTTACCTGCGTAGGGGCAGCGGCGACCAGCAGGGCGGCGAACACGACGGGGGCGACTGTCTGGTACCCCATCCAGACTTCACCCCCGGCTCTGCTGCCCTGCCACGCCATCAGGAGACCGGTCAGGGCCGCCAACACCCAGCCACTGTCGTAGGCAATCATGAGCTGCGTGTAGGTGCGCATCGACCGGCTGCGCGTGTATCTGATCTCGATGCCGCCGCCGATCAGCAGGGCCACGCCTGAGACGACCATCAGCCAGGCTGGCGTTCCGAGTAACCGGCCGAGCGGCGCAGCGCCGGCGATGGAGACAGCGGCAAGCAACACCTTGAAGGCGCCATCGGCGATGGCGCCCACCGTCTGGCGGGTCACCCGCGATGCCGAGACCTGGGCCATGAGCGTCCTCCTTGAAGCTCGTCACGACTGGTTTCGTAATGAGATTACGGCAATAATCAAACTATGAGAATGACGAGAGCGGAGGCCAAGGAACGCAACCGCCGCGCCTTGCTGGACGCTGCGTTCCAGGTCGTGTCCCGGGACGGGTACCGGGCCAAGCTTGATGAGATCGCCGAACGCGCCGACCTGACCACCGGCGCCATCTACTCGCTATTCGGAAGCAAGAACGGCCTGGTGGTCGCCCTGATCGCCGACTACCTGCGGCCGCACTACGAGGAGATCGAGCAGGCGGTTCCCGCTGGACTTGATCTGCTGGAAGCGGTCGACGCCTTCGCCCGGTACTACCGGCGCAGTTGTGACGCCTCGGACGCGCTGTCTGGCCTGTCGCTCCAGATCACCTTGCTGGACATGGCCCTGCATGACCCAGAGCTGGGTTCCCAGCTCGCCGCGTCCATCCGGTCGCAAGAGAACCATCTGATCGCGCTGTTCACCGGAAGGTCGCACAACGGAAGCGTCGTGACGTCGCAACAGGCACAACGCCTGACCACCGCGCTCAGGGCATTGTTCGTCGGCCTCAGTCAGGGCGTCCCCCTCGGTCTTGCCCCCGGTGCCGATGAGCAGTACTTTGCCGACACCGCCCGCGCACTGGCATCGGGCATGTCCCTCATCGACCACGACGCGGGCGCTTTGTGATGGTCAGTCAGGACGAGGCGTCTTCGGGTTCACCATCGTGAGTCAGGTCTGCGACGGCTTCCACCAAGCCGATAAGGCCGTTGCGGAGCCATGGGAGCGTGATGCCTCGGGGGCGGTGGTCCAGGCGGAAGGCTTGCTCGAACGCGATCTGGGTGGTGCCGGTGAGGTGCGCGACTCTGCGTTCGGTCTCCGGTCGCTGTGCCAGGGAAATAATCAGCTTCGTGAACCTGGCGGCTTGGGGATAGTTGGCGGCTCGTTTGAGCCGTGGTGTTCGATGGGCGGCGAAGCGGTTCGGGAGAGCCCCGTTGCTGGGTCGGTAGATGCGCTGGAGTACGGAGTCTCTGTCTCGGTGCACCAGTGCCCGATTGTCTACTTCCGTCCAGAACTTTTCGCACCGGCGGTAACACTCAAGGAGAACGGAGGCGCCGTGCCGGCGTTCGAGCTGGTCCAGAAGAATCTGGGCCTGCGCGATTTCGGGAGCCTGTGACAGGTCCATCTGTTTGGAGTCGTTCACGTGTCCGTAGCTCAGCCAGCGCTGATGACGGATGCAGACGTTGTCATGGAACCCTCGGATGTAGACGTGGATGGGTTGGCCGTTACTGCCGGAGCGCCAAGCGCAGAGGTCGCAGGCGGGGCGGTGGTTGACGATGAAGGTCTCGGGTGGCGGGACAATGTCGGGAGCGTGGTGCCGCAGTTCTGGCAGTGCCCAGAGCAGAGTGGTGCGGGGCTGGCCGCTGATGAGTTCCAGCCGTTCCAGTTCGTTGAGCGGGCACTGGAGCCAGCGTGACGGGAGCAGGACCTCTCTGTCGGCCGGTCATCAGGCTGTCCTGCCGCGCCGGGCTTCGCCGCGGAAGGCCCTTTCACTGGCGTGGTCGACGTGGATGGTGTCGAGCCGGCGGCGGGTGATGCGTTCGCTGCCGTCGTCGACGAACGCCCGCCAGCCTTCCTTCGTGGTCAGCGACATCTGCGGGTTGGCGATGTCCTGTAGCGGAGCCTCGCTCACAGGCGACTCCCGTCGGTGAAGGCATCGAAGACGCTGAAGGGAATGATGTTCGACGGCTGCTCCAGGACGGTGGTCTCGTCCTCGGCGTCTTCCGGAGCCGGTGCCTGCGGCAGCGCAGGGACGGACCGAGCGGACTCCAGGGCGGCGCGGGTGCGGGCCGCGATTCGGCGGCCCGGTCCGCTTTCCCCCCGGGTCAGCAACTGGTCGACTGCGGCGGCCACGGCGGCTTGGTTGGTGTCGTCCTGGCCCCGCATCGCGAGCAGGTCCCGGGCCCGGCGCCAGGTGAAGTCCGCGAACGGCGCGGAGACCAGGTGCCGGTGTGTCCACGGAACAGTGATCCACTCTCCGATGCGCGCGTCGCGTACCCAGATCTGGGACAGGTCGTAGGGGTCGTAGTGGACCTCCCAGAGCCCGCCCTTGGCGGTCACTCCCGAGGAGCGGCGCCGCAGCGGGTTCAGTCCGGGACAGTTGTAGGTGCGGTGGTCGACGCGGATGCCGTAGTCGTTGACCGAACGCCAGAGTGCTGGCAGCAGTTCCAAGTAGTCGGGGCCGCTCAGCGGCATCGGCAGGTAGCCGGTGCGGGAGACCAGCAGGGCGTACGCGTCGTTGGGAGACATCGGCCGGCCCGGTAGGAACGGGCTGCGCAGTCCTTCGTGCGGCCGCTGCTGCCAGCAGGCCACGATCCATTCCTGCAACAGGTCGTCCAGTTCCGCGAGCGTCCAGACGGCCTCGACCTCGGCCCCCCGGCGGGTCGTGTTCGAACCGGTGTAGCCAGGGATGTGCTGGCAGAACAGTGTGTTGATCGAGGAAACGGCCGCTCGACGATTCCCTTGTCAGTCGGGGTCGCCGGGCGGGACGGCTGAACGGAGACGCCCAGCGACCGGCAGGCGGTCAGGAAGGTGCTGGAGACGAACACCTTCCCGTGATCGATGCCGATGGTTTCCGGGACGATCACCGGTTTCGCGGCGGCCTGCTCCAGCCGGGCGTCGATGTCCAGCAGCCGGGCGTGCGGAATCAGCGTCGCCGACAGGGCCAGGGCCTCCGGCCAGCCCGGCCGCAGCGGCTCGGGGACCAGCATCTTCGCCAGCAGCAGCGACGCATCGACCGCCTTGGTGCCCGCTGGCCGCAGCACCGCCGCGCAGATTGTCCGGGTCGCCACGTCAACGGCGATGGTCAGTTCCGGACGACCGCTCACCCCATCCTCCAGGATCACCAGCACGTCCAGCGGAGTCGTGTCGATCTGTACTAGCTCGCCAGGTCGGCAGGCCGCGGACGGCGTGAACATTCCCTCGGGCCGCCGAGCTTGGGAGCGGCGGGAAGCAGCCGAACCGAAGGCATGCGTGCCCGCGCTCACTGCCTCGACAAGCCGGTAGAACGTCGTCTTCGACGGCATCGGCACTACCCCGGCCCCGTGCTGCTCGGCCAGCAGGGCCTCGACCCGGCGCCGCACCCGGCCTCGTGTCCCAGTCGACTCGTTCAGCTGGCAGGCCAGCACCTCCGCGACGGCTGAAACCACCCGCTCATCAGCCCGGCCCGTCGGCGAGGACAGACGGGTCTTGCGGTGATCGACCAGCCCCCAGACCCCTTGATCCCGGTAGCGGGCCCGCATCCTCTCGACCGTCCGCGCGCTCACCGTCCAGCCCAGGGCGCGCAACTCGGTGGCCTTCGCGGCGATCCGCTCCTCCAAGGTATGCAGGGCCGGGTCGTACTCCGGCCGCGGCCCCGCCCCGGCTCCGATACCGCTTTGCCGCCCGGACTCCAGCTCCAGTAGATGCTGTTCCCAGGCGGTGGCCTTCTCTGCCTCCAGCGGCGGAACGGTGTCCAGCAACGCGAAGGGCGCCACTACCGGTGACCCGTCCCGCTTACCAAGGAACTCGAAGCCTTCGGCGGCCAGTAGGTGAGGCAGCAACACCAGACTCGCCCGACCAGCCTCGTCGGCCAGCCGCACCAGCGTCCCTGACAACCCGACCACGGTGTGCAGCCGCTCGTCGAGCCGGACCTGGTCGCCGACGCGCAGCGCCGCCCGTCCGCTCACCACGCCTCCACCCGCGACACCAGCGTCGTGTCCGTCAGCGGCTTCGACAGGTCCGCCCGGAGTCGCCCCGCCCAGAGCAGATGGAACACCGCTGGTAACACCGCAATCGGATCACCCAACAGCGACGCCTGCCCCACCAACGGTGAGGGCACCGAGAACACCGCCATCAGCCGCTCGGCCATCCCCACGGTGGTCGCATGCCGAGGGTGCCGATAACCCGCCAGCCAGCGGACATTGGCCATACGGACCGGGTCCACCATCCCGACCACCCGATAGCCCCAGCCCGCCGCCTCACACGCCAGCCGCGTCACCGCGAACTTGGCCGCCGATCGCTCGTCCACCCGGTCCAGAGGCCGGCAGTCCACCAGCAACCCCCGGCCGTCCTCGAACCGTGCGAAGTAGTCCGGCGCGTGGGAGACCGCCCGGCCCTTGTCGTTCTGCCAGAACAGCCATAGCGGCTGCGACAGCAGCCCGGTCACCTCGGGTGTGAAGTCCAGCAGCATCGCGTGATCCCGCTCCAGCCACGACTCGAACCCCACGTGCCCGCCCGTCGTGGCCGACCAGTACAGGCCCGGGAAGTTCCGCTGACCGCGGTATGAAGGGAAGCCACGTACTGGTAATCCCTTCTCGAACTCGACCTCTTCCGCCTCACTCAGTGGTCGTCGGTGTTCACCTCCGGCATCCCGCCAACCGACCTCGAATTCGTCCACGTGTAGCGGTGCCGTATCGCTCGTCCCACCCAGCCCCATGGACTTCACTGTCCAGAATCAATGGGAATCCACCAGAAGTTTTGGGATGAAACCCCTCAAGTGAGTGATGCTGCGAGCCAGCTCAGTCAGAGGTTGCGTGATCATTGGCGGCATCGCCTGAGGCGGGTCGAAGCCTGCGACGTGCCGAAGACAGGCGTTCGCCGTAGTCCGCCGCGAAGATCCCCGGCAGGGACTTGTCGAGCGTGCCGGCCAGCCTGCGAATCGGTGCCCAGACTGCCTCATCGTCGACGAGACGGCTGAGGTCCGTCATCTGCACCCTCTCCAGCCAATCGGACAGGACCATGGCCTCATCAGGGTTGAGCTTGATGATGATCTCCGCGTTCTCCACTGCTCGAACATAGTTCGCCGACCACGCGGTGTCAGAGGTGCCTGGCACAGTGCCGTCGTGGACATCGATTCCTTCTGGAAGCTCATCGAAGAGTGCCGACGGCAGGCGCGGGGCCGGGACGAACGGCTGGCTTGGTTGCGTGACGAGTTGTCGCGGAGGCCGCTGACAGAGATCGTGCAGTTCCAGGTTCGCCTGGACGAAGTGACGCTCGTAGCCTTCACCTGGGATCTATGGGCTGCGGCGGAGCGGATCTTCGGCGGCTGGTGTTCGGACGACGGGTTCTGCTACTTCGGCCTGTGGATGGTGGGGCTAGGCCGGAACGCCTTTTCTCGGGCAGAGGCCGATCCCGACGCTCTGGCCGACACCCCTGAGGTCCAGTGCCTGGTGGCTCGCCCCCGCGAGCTCTGGAACGACGACTGGCCCGAGTGGGAGTCCCTCGACTACGTCGCCATGGAGGCGTACGGGCTCCTCACCGGCATCGACGACTGCGGCGACGCCTTCTATGAAGCCATCGAAGCCGAGCAGGACGATGTGGGGCGTAGCCGAGGGCCGCTCGGCGAGCAGTGGGACGTGCGGAGCGAAGCCGAGGCGGCGCGCAAACTGCCGCGGCTGAGCGCGATGTTTCCCCTGCGGCCGCTGGCCCGGTAGGGGCGGCAGCGCGGAATCAGGTCAGCGTTTCGGCAAGGGTGTCGACAGACAGGCGATGCCATTCGTGGCTGCAACCGTCGGAGCAGAAGCGCTCCCGTCGACGTCCGTCGGCGACGGCCAGCACCGCGATCAGCAGCCGGAATGACTTGAGGCGCTCGTCGTGGGGGGTGAGGCTGACGATCTTCCCGAGTTGCTGGTCGATCCGCCCTCGTGCGATCAGAACCGCCGGTGTGTGCGTGGCGCGAAGTCCGGCACGTCGGATACTTTCCGGGCCGTCCTCGGTGGTGGCGCGGGCCTGAATGCAGAAATGTGACAGGAGGCGCAGGGTGGTGGACTGCTCTTCAGCGGAGAGACTCTCGAACCACTCGATGCCCTGTGACATCGGCCGAAGCTCCTGGGCGAGCTCGTTGAGAGTGATGTACGGATCAGCCATTCGCATGCCCCCGTTGCGCTCGGATCGCCGTCGTCCATGGTGCTGCGATGTGGAAAGCCCCGAACCCGCCCTCACCGCTTCGGATCTGCACGTGGTGATGTGCTGTGCGATGTGCACCTTTACCTGTACGCCGTGCTGAGCTGCACTGTTGATGGGGAGTCGAACCCCCGCGTTGCTCTTCACGCGCCAGGAGTGGGCTGGAAAACCGCCGGCCCTCGGTGTGTGCACGCCTCCGAAGCTGCTACCTGCTCCACATCGTCCCCGCCTGCTGGACTACTCAGTCCAGCAGATCCACCTCCCAGTTCGTACGCTGGATCCGCACATCGACCTCGCGGATCTCCCGCGCGAGAACATCCGCCTGACCACGCAGTTCCGCGACCGGAAGCGCGGAAAGCATCATCAGCTCGGATCGGAGTTGCCGGCCGTATCCCCGCTCGCTGCTACCCGCCGCCGCGTCCGCCGCCGCAGTGACCACAGAGTGACGCAACCGCAGGACATCCCGGCGTGCGAGGGCATCGGTGAGCGTGCCGTCGGGACCCATCTCCACGGTGGCATTGGTCCGGTTGATCCGCCGGATCAACGTTTCCAGAGCGCTCAGCACCTCACCGGCCTCAGCCAACAACTGGGCGGCATCCTCGGCGGGCACCTCCCCCTCCTGGTACCGCGCACTGCTGACGACGCGCGCTCGCAACTGTTCTACACGGCGCGTCGCTTCCGCACGTTCTGCCAGTGCCTCAGCAAGCTTCACTGTCTCCACCTCCCCCTCCATGAGCTCGCACGAGTATACGAGTGCGAACCAGCTCGTACGCACTTGGATTTTGATCCAAAGGAGCCCTGACCAGCCACTGGAGTGAGAGCGGACAGCCGCTCAGAGCGCCACGAAAGAGAATCCGGCAGTACGAACGAGAACGAGTGGGAATCCGACAGCTTCAGCGCGACAGGACACCAGCCGGCCAGCTTTGTCGGGACTCCGCCAGGTCGTTCGCCAGAACCACTGGGACTCGCCACATCTGCTGAGAACGGACAAACCGGACAGTCGGAGGTGATCGCACGCGTGCGACACGGAACACTATTGCAAGCGGTCGCTTGCAATAGTTAGCACCGATGGCGCACAATCGGGACATGGCATCACTCAACGTCGGCAATCTCGGCGAGTATCTGCGCGAGCAGCGGCGCAACGCGCAGCTGTCGCTGCGGCAGCTCGCCGACGCCGCCGGGGTGTCCAATCCGTACCTCAGCCAGATCGAGCGCGGCCTGCGCAAGCCGAGCGCGGAGATCCTGCAGCAGCTTGCGAAGGCGCTGCGGATCTCCGCCGAGACGCTGTACGTCCAGGCCGGGATCCTCGACGAGCGGGAGCGCGAGGCGCTGGAGACGCGTGCCGTCATCCTCGCCGACCCGTCGATCAACGAGCGGCAGAAGCAGGTGCTGCTGCAGATCTACGAGTCGTTCCGTAAGGAGAACGCGACGGACGCCGAAGCGGACGTCACGACGGACGCTGAGACGGACGCCTCTGCTGACGGGCCCCGCAAGGCCGACGGCAGTGATGCCGGTACATCACCCTCACAGTGAACTGAGATCCGGGAGGACCACAGTCATGGCCATCACCGATGACCTGCGTAAGACCCTCACCGACCCGACCCCCCTCTACTTCGCGGCCGGCACCGCGGACCTCGCCGTACAGCAGGCGAAGAAGGTGCCGGCGCTGATCGAGCAGCTGCGCTCCGAGGCGCCGGCGCGTATCGACGCCGTGCGCAACACCGACCCCAAGGCCGTCCAGGAGAAGGTGACCATCCGGGCCAAGGAGGCCCAGGCCACCGTTCAGGCGAAGGTCACCGAGGTGCTCGGCACGCTCGACACCGACGTGAAGAAGCTGGGCGAGCAGGCCCAGGACCTCGCGCTGCGGAGCGTGGGTGTGGCGGCCGAGTACGCGGTCAAGGCGCGCGAGGCGTACGAGAAGGTCGCCGAGCACGGCGAGCAGAGCGTGAGGGCGTGGCGCGGCGACGCGGCCGAGGAGATCAACGAGATCGCCGTCGCCGTGGAGCCCGACCCGGAGCCGCAGAAGAAGGCGGACGAGCCGAAGGCCGCCGAGGCCAAGGCCGCTCCGGCGACGAAGACGCCTCCCGCCCGCAAGGCGCCGGCCAAGAAGGCCACGCCGGCAGCCGAGAAGTGACGTAGGGCGGGCGCGCGCCGGGCACCTTTATGGGTGTCCGGCACGTTGTCCGGGTACCTTGGCCGCGAGGCGCTCATCCACTCTCTAGGCGGTGTACAGCATGTTGCTCCAGGCATTCGGCACTCTGTTGTCGTTGCTCAACCTCGCCATGCTCATCCTCGCCGTGGTGGCGCTGTTCTTCGCCGCGACGGCCCGCGAGGACGCGTACCGTGCCACCGACAAGCAGACCAAGGTCTTCTGGCTGGTCCTTCTGGGTGTCACGGTCGCCGTGAACCTGTTCGTCCCGATGCTGTTCCTGCAGATCGCCGGTCTGGTCGCGACCATCGTCTTCATGGTCGACGTACGGCCCGCGATCAAGCAGGTCTCGGGTGGCGGCGGCGGTGGCGGCCGCAAGGGCGGCGGCAGCAGCAGCGACGGTCCGTACGGGCCGTACAACGGCGGGCGCTGAACGCTGCCCCGGACGGTTCACAGGCCGCGGCGGCGGCGCTGCTCGGCCGCTGCTCAGCCGCGGTCCAGGAGCAGCAGCGCCACGTCGTCGGTCAGTTCGCCGCCGTTGAGGTCCCGTGCCTCGTTGACCGCGGCCTCCAGCAGGGCCTCGCCGGTGAGCCCGGCCGTCAGCTGCCGGTTGATCATGTCGACCATCCCGTCCTGACCCAGCCGCTGCTTCGACCCGGGCGGGCCGACGCGGCCCTCGATCAGGCCGTCCGTGTACATCATCAGGCTCCAGGAGCCGCCCAGTTCGACCTGCCGGCGCGACCACCGGGCTCGCGGCAGCAGGCCGAGCGCGGGGCCCCCGTCCTCGTACGGAAGAAGCTGCGCGGCCCTGCCCTGGCGGGCTATCAGCGGCGCCGGGTGGCCGGCCAGGCACAGCCCGGCCCGCCGTCCGTCCGGCGCGATGTCGACCGTGCAGAGCGTCGCGAAGATCTCCTCGCTCTCCCGCTCGTGCTCCAGGACCTGCTGGAGCGTGGAGAGCAGCTCGTCGCCGCACAGTCCGGCGAACGTCAGGGCCCGCCACGCGATGCGCAGCTCGACGCCGAGGGCGGCCTCGTCCGGGCCGTGGCCGCAGACGTCGCCGATCATCGCGTGGACCGTGCCGTCGGAGGTGCGGACCGTGTCGTAGAAGTCCCCGCCGAGGAGGGCGCGCGAGCGCCCCGGCCGGTAGCGGGAGGCGAAGCGCAGGTTCGATCCCTCCAGCAGCGGTGTGGGCAGCAGACCGCGCTCCAGGCGGGCGTTCTCCTGGGCGCGCAGCCGCGACTCGGCCAGCTTGTGCTGCGCGGTGTCGGCGCGCTTGCGCTCGACCGCGTACCGGATGGCGCGGCTGAGCTGGCGCCCGTCGAGCTCGTCGCGGAAGAGGTAGTCCTGCGCGCCGACGCGCACCGCCTCGGCGGCCCGCTCGGCGTCGGCCTCGGCGGTCAGCGCCAGGACGGGGTGCCGGGGCGCGAGGCGCAGCACGTGCCGCAGGGTGGCCAGCTCGTCGCCGTCCTCGCCGGAGGGGCTGGGCAGGGTCAGGTCGAGCAGGATGCAGTGCACGTCGTCCGTGAGCAGCCGCTCGGCCTCGGTGAGGTTGCGGGCGGTGCGGATACGGACACGGGTGCCGGCGGTGTCGAGCAGCGACGGGACGGTGAACGTCCCCGCCGGATCGTCCTCGATCACCAGCAGGGTGAGGTCGGTGCTGTTCGCGGACACGACGGGGGCGGCCGGGGCGGCGGGGGCCGTGGCTGCCGGGGGTGCTGTGGCTGCTGCGGACTCCATGCTGCTCCCGACCTGCTGTTTCGGCAGGACGGCGGCCTGACCGCTTTCCACGGCCGGACTCACACGCTGCCGCGGTACGGGTACGGGCATCGGTTTCGGTTTCCTTCCCTCCCCCCGAGGGTGCGGCGGCACGACGATCGACGTTCCGCCAAACGGGGACCATAGCGTTACCCGGCGCCCCAACGGAATGCCGTTCGAAAAGCCGCCGGGGTCATATTGCCGCTTCCCGCAACGCATCCGGCGTGATCGGCGGGGTGCCGGGCCATGACGAACATCACGCCCCGGATCACCCGTACAGCCGCCCGAGCCCCGCTCACGACCGGCCCTCGCCCGCCCCACCGGTCCGCCCGGCACGCCCGCCCGGAAGGGCCGGCCGGCACGTCCGCCCGGAAGGGCTCGTCCCGCAGGTCCGGATCTACTTGTCCGGGCGTACGACGCCCAGGATCGGCATCGAGCCGGCCCCCGCTATCGTGACGTCCCGGCCGGGACGGGGCGCGTGCACCATCGCGCCGTCGCCGACGTACATCCCGATGTGGCTGGCGTCGTCGAAGTAGACGATCAGGTCGCCGGGCCGTATGTCCTTCATGGCGACGCGCGGCAGCTGCTTCCACTGCTCCTGCGACGTGCGCGGTATGCCGCGTCCGCCCGCGAGCCACGCCTGCGACGTCAGCCCCGAGCAGTCGAAGGAACCCGGGCCCTCGGCGCCCCAGACGTACGGCTTGCCGATCTGCGCCGTGGCGTACGCGACAGCCGCCTCGCCGCCCTTCGTCGCCTTGCCGCCGATGTCCTTGAGCGCGCCGGAGTCGAGCCAGGCGGTCTGCGCTTCGTACGCCGCGTCCTGCTCCATCTTGAGGAGCCGCTCGCGCTCCTCCTTCTCCAGCGTCGCCTCAAGCTTCTCGGCGGCGGCGAGCTGCTTCTTGATCTCCTTCTTCGCCGCTTCCTTCTTCTTGCGGCTGGACTCCAGCTTCCTCCACTGGGCGGACGCGTCCTGGGTGTACGCCTCCAAGTCGGCCTGGGTCCGCGACAGTTCGCCCAGCAGGCCCTTCGCCGCCTGCTGGCCCTCGCGGATCCGGCCGGCCCCGTCCAGGAAGAGCTGCGGGTCGCCGCTGAGCATCATCTGCGCCTCGGGGGGCAGGCCGCCGCTGCGGTACTGGGCGCGCGCCTCGGCCCCGGCCTTGCTCTTCAGCTCCTCGATCCGCTGCTGGCCCTTGACGATCTCCTTGGCCAGCGCCACGATCTCGGCCGACTGCTTGTCGGCGCGCTCCTCGGCCAGGTTGTACGCGTCCGTGGCCGCCCCCGCCTTGCGGTAGAGGGCGTCGATCTCGCCGCGCACCTCCTGGAGGCGCTGCTCACTCCTGGGAGGCCTGGGATCGGCGTACGCCTGCCCGGGCGCGCCCAGCACGGTCAAGGCCGTCGAGGCACAGATCAGCGCGATCGCGGTCGCGGCGCTGCGACGTCGGTTCACAAGCTCCCCCGGATCCCAGATCCCTCATCACATGGCCCACATGTGATTTACCGTCAGTAACTTAGGTGCGCTGCGGTGATGCTGCCATGCCGTCCGTGAAAACGACAGAGGCGCCCGCCCACAGGTTTCTGACGAACGGCCAGCTCGCCACGTTCCCCTCAGCGGCCACTCATTCGGGAAGATCCAAAACGGTTTCAGCCGGTCCGCGGCTGGAGAGCGGCCCAGTTCACCGTCACTTCACCCTGCCGCCACCGCCGCTCCCCGTCCGCCAGCGGCCAGTCCGCCGACAGATCGCGTACGGCCTTGATCCAGCGCTGCCGGGCGCCGAGTGAGGCGTACGGAGCGGCCGCCGCCCACGCCCGGTCGAAGTCCCGCAGGAAGGCGTGCACGGGCTCGCCCGGCACATTGCGGTGGATCAGCGCCTTCGGCAGCCGCTCCGCGAGATCGGAAGGACGCTCCAGCGACCCCAGCCGGGTCGCGAAGGTGACCGTCCGCGGCCCCTCCGCCCCGAGCGCGACCCACACATGCCGCCGCCCGATCTCGTCGCACGTCCCCTCGACCAGCAGCCCACCGGGCGCCAGCCGCGCGCACAGCCGCTCCCAGACCGCCGCGACCTCCCCCTCGTCGTACTGGCGCAGCACATTCGCCGCCCGGATGAGGGCGGGGCGGCGGCTGTCGGGCAGGGGTACTTCGAAGCCGCCGTGCCGGAAGGCGAGACCCACGCGCTCGTACGGCTTCGCGGCCGCCACCCGGGCCGGTTCGATCTCGATGCCCACGACCTCGGCGGCGGGCGCCGCGGTGCGCAGCCGGCCGAGCAGCTCCACGGCGGTCCAGGGAGCTGCCCCGTACCCGAGGTCGACCGCGACCGGGTCGCCGCTGCGGCGCAGCTCAGGGCCGTGCGCGGCGGCGATCCAGCGGTCCATGCGGCGCAGGCGGTTCGGGTTGGTCGTCCCGCGGGTGACGGCGCCGACGGGGCGCGAGGGGGATGTGCGGGAGGCCATGAAGCGAGGGTAAGCGCCCGCTGGGGCTCGTAAAGGTTGAGTCAGTGAAGTAATGATTTGGCAAAACGGAAATTGGAGGGAGGCATTCCGCTGTTTGGGATGAACGGAGGGCCGGGACCCGGGCCCTCTGTGCGTCATGCCATGACCCCGAGCGATGAGGACCGCCGACGTGAGCCAGTACGTCTCCCGACTCGCCGGCACACTGGCGACTCCGCCACGCCTCCGCCTCCCCGGCGCCCACCACCGCAAGCCGCGCCGGATCGCCATGCTCAGCGTCCACACCTCCCCGCTGCACCAGCCGGGGACGGGCGACGCGGGCGGCATGAACGTCTACATCGTCGAGCTCGCCAAGCGCCTCGCCGCCATCAACATCGAGGTCGAGATCTTCACCCGCGCGACCACCGGCGGCCTGCCCCCCAGTGTCGAGCTCGCGCCCGGCGTCCTGGTCCGCCACATCGACGCGGGCCCGTACGAGGGCCTGGCCAAGGAGGAGCTGCCCGCGCAGCTCTGCGCCTTCACGCACGGCGTGATGCAGGCCTGGGCCGGCCAGCGCCCCGGCTACTACGACCTCGTCCACTCCCACTACTGGCTCTCCGGACACGTCGGCTGGCTCGCCGCCGAACGCTGGGGCGCGCCCCTCGTCCACGCCATGCACACCATGGCGAAGGTCAAGAACGCCGCGCTGGCGGAGGGCGACACCCCCGAGCCGGCCGCGCGCGTCATCGGCGAGACGCAGATCGTACGGGCGGCGGACCGCCTCATCGCCAACACGGCGGAGGAGGCGGACGAACTGGCCCGCTTCTACGAGGCCGACCCCGGCAAGCTCGCCGTCGTACACCCCGGCGTGAATCTGGAACGCTTCCGTCCGGCCGACGGGCGGGCGGCGGCCCGCGCCCGCCTGGACCTCCCGCAGGACGCGATCATTCCGCTCTTCGCCGGCCGCATCCAGCCGCTCAAGGCCCCGGACATCCTGCTGCGCGCGGTCGCGGTGCTCCTCGACGAGGACCCGTCGCTGCGCTCCAAGCTCGTCGTGCCGGTCGTCGGCGGACCGAGCGGCAGCGGCCTCGCCAAGCCCGAGGGCCTGCAGAAGCTGGCCGCCAGGCTGGGCATCGCCGACGTCGTACGCTTCCGGCCGCCGGTCGGCCAGGACCGCCTGGCGGACTGGTTCCGGGCGGCATCGGTCCTGGTCATGCCGTCGTACAGCGAATCCTTCGGCCTGGTCGCGATAGAGGCGCAGGCGTCGGGCACACCGGTGGTGGCGGCGGCGGTGGGCGGCCTTCCGGTCGCCGTACGGGACGGCCGGACCGGCATCCTGGTCGAGGGCCATGACCCGGCCGGATACGCCCGTGCGCTGCGGCGCTTCATCGACGAGCCGGGACTGGTGGACCGGATGGGCGCGGCGGCCGCCCGCCACGCGCAGTCGTTCGGCTGGGACACGGCCGCGTCCGGCACGGCCGACGTATACCTGGCCGCGATGCACGAACACCGCCGTCGCGTACGCTCGCACCATGGCTGACGTACAGCAGCAGGCCGCCGAGACGCTGGAGCAGACGCTCAAGGACGCGGAGCTGGAGTGGGAGAGCCCTGAGCCCGGCTCGTACGTGGTGAAACTCCCCGGCACGCGCAAGCTGTCCACGACGTGCTCCCTGATCGTCGGCAAGCACTCCCTGTCCATCAACGCCTTCGTGATCCGCCACCCGGACGAGAACGACGCGGCGGTGCACCGCTGGCTGCTGGAGCGCAATCTGCGCCTGTACGGGGTGAGTTACGCGATCGACAGCCTCGGCGACATCTACCTGGCCGGGAAACTTCCGCTGTCGGCAGTGACTCCCGACGAGCTGGACCGACTGCTGGGGAGCGTCCTGGAGGCGGCGGACGGCAGCTTCAACACCCTGCTGGAGCTGGGCTTCGCGAGCGCGATCCGCAGGGAGTACGCGTGGCGGGTGTCGCGCGGCGAGTCGACCAGAAACCTGGACGCGTTCACGCACCTGACTCAGCGCCCTTCGGGCTGACCGGCGGTCCGCCCGGTCCGCTCCGATCCGCTCGGCTCAGGCGAACGGCCCCGCCGCCATGACGACACGTGGAGGCGGGGCCGTTCGGTTGTGGCGGACGCGGCGGATCGCCGGCCTTGTCAGCCCTCAGGTCTCAGTCCTCAGTCTTCGCCGTGGAAGTCGTTGTGGCCGTCCTTGTGGCCGTCGTTGTGCTTGCCACCGTTGTGGTGCTTGCCACAGGAGTGGGAGGCGTGGATCTCGGTGATTCCGTAGGGACCGCCGACGTTGGAGAGGTGGAACTCCCCGTGCTGGTTCTTGCAGTGGCGGCGGTCGGTGAAGCGGTCGGACTCGAAGGGCTCGCCGCTGTAGGGGGCGCCGCCGAAGGGGCCGTTGTCGGAGGGTCCGCCGTCGAAGTCTATGGTGGCGGCGGCAGCGGGGCCGGCTGCCATGAAGCCGGCGGCGGTGATGCCGACGAGGGTGATCGCGACGCGACGAAGCATGTTTCGCTCTCCTGTACGTACGTGACGGGTGGGGCCTGACGGGGTCTGACTTCACTCCACCTCCGCGCACCTGACGGGGGCACACGCCATGGGGGCATCCGGACGGGGGAGAAGTCTGCCTCCGATCGGTCGCACGCACCCTTCCCCGCGCACTCTCCCCGTGGCATGCTCGCCGCCCACGCGTACCTGAATGCCATTCACATACGTACGTGGAGGCGGGTATCAGCATGGGCATCGGCCAACGCGCCATCAGCAGACGCCGTTGACCTTCTCTCCATCAGCCTCAGGCGCCGGTACGAGGGCGACCGCCACCGCCGGCTGCGGGGCCTGCGGGGCCTCCGCGTCGGCCAGCACCCGCCGCAGCCGCGTCGCGTACCCCGCCGCCGCCACGCAGCCGACGACCCCGCACCCGATCCACAGCACGTCCGGCCCGGGCCCGTCCACGATCCAGCCCGCCAGGATCGGCGCGAGGAAACCGGCCAGCGCCCAGGACATGCCCATCACGCCCTGGTACCGCCCCCGCGCGTGCTCCGGAGCCAGCCGCGCGGTGGCGGCGGCGTTGGTCGGCACGTGGACCATCTCGCCGAGCGTCCACACCACCACGGTCACCGCGAACAGCAGCGGCGTCCCGGCCAGCGCGGTCGCCCCGGTCCCGGCGGCGAACAGCAGCGCGGAGACGGTGAGCAACGCGGCCGGCGAACGGCGGTCGGTGACCTTGTTGACGAGCAGCTGGAAGCCGACTATCACGACGCCGTTGACCGCGATGACCATGCCGTACGCACTCGGCTCCAGCCCCTCGCCGGCCATGGTCAGGGGCAGCGCGACCCACGGCGCGGTGAAGATGAGGCAGACGAGCAGGTTGAGCAGCACCAGCGTCCGGAAGGCCGCGTCGCGCAGCACCTCCAGCAGGCTCAGCTTCGCCTCGGCGACCGCTTCTTCGCCCTTGACGGCCGGCGGGGCGACGGGCCGGGTTTCCGGCAGCCTCAAGAAGACGATGATCGCGCACAGAACGGTCGCCGCCGCATCCACGACGAACAGCGTCCGGTAGCCGAAGACGATCGCCGCGCCGCCGCCGAGCGCGGCTATGGCGAAGCCGAGGTTGAGCGCCCAGTAGTTCAGGGCGTACGCGCGCCGCCGCTCGTGCTCCGGCACCATGTCGGCGATCGTGGCGCCGATCGCCGGGCGTACCGCCTGCATGGCGACACCCATCAGCAGCACCACCACCGCGACGCCGACCGCGCTGGTCACCACGGCGAGCGCGGCCGCGCCCGCCGCCGTACCCAGGTGCCCGGCGATCATCGTGGGCCGCCGCCCCCACCGGTCGGTGAGCATCCCGCCGAGCGGCGAACCGGCCACCCCGCCGAGCCCGTGCAGCGCGATGACGAGCCCCGCGTACCAGGCCGAATAACCCAGCTCCTGCGTCAGATACAGCGAGAGGAAGGTGAGGACGAAAGCACCAGTGCGGTTCACGAGCGTCGACGTCCACAGCCACCAGAAACCGTCGGGAAGCCCCGAGACCGTTTCCTTCGCGGCACGTGTGAGCGTGGCTATGGACATACGTAATCCCCCCGGGGACCTTCGGCGGCGGCGGTGGTGGTGGACCGCCCCCGTAAGAGGCTGACGCGGTACCCGCAACTTACAAGCGAGAGTGGTCCGGAGCTACCCAATTGACGCGGGCCGTCAACCGTCCGAGGCGTCCATTAGTCTCGTACGCATGGCCGACGCACCGTACAAGCTGATCCTCCTCCGCCACGGCGAGAGCGAATGGAACGCGAAGAACCTGTTCACCGGATGGGTGGACGTCAACCTCACCGAGAAGGGCGAGAAGGAGGCGGTGCGCGGCGGTGAGCTGCTCGTCGAAGCCGGCCTGCTCCCCGACGTCCTGCACACCTCGCTCCAGAAGCGCGCCATCCGCACCGCCCAGCTCTCGCTGGAGGCCGCGGACCGCCACTGGATCCCCGTCCACCGCTCCTGGCGCCTCAACGAGCGCCACTACGGCGCCCTCCAGGGCAAGGACAAGGCGCAGACGCTCGCCGAGTTCGGCGAGGAGCAGTTCATGCTCTGGCGCCGCTCGTACGACACCCCGCCGCCGGTCCTCGAAGACGGCACGACGTTCTCCCAGTCCGACGACCCGCGCTACGCGACGATCCCGAGCGAGCTGCGCCCGCGCACGGAGTGCCTCAAGGACGTCGTCGAGCGCATGCTGCCGTACTGGTACGACGGCATCGTCCCGGACCTGCTCGCCGGCCGCACCGTCCTGGTCGCCGCCCACGGCAACTCGCTGCGAGGCCTGGTGAAGCACCTCGACGGCATCTCCGACGAAGAGATCACCGGCCTGAACATCCCCACCGGCATCCCGCTCTACTACGAGCTCGACGCCGACTTCCGCCCCGTCACCAAGGGCGGCACGTACCTCGACCCGGAGGCCGCGAAGGCCGCCATCGAGGCCGTGAAGAACCAGGGCAAGAAGAAGTAACACGCACGGATCGAGCCCCCTGGCGCGGACTTTCCGCGCCAGGGGGCTCGGTGCTGCGTGACGTGTAGGTTCCGAGCGGTCCGCGAAGAGGCGAGAGCACGATATGAGCGACACCCTGCTGACCACCCTGGCCACTGCCATGGCGCAGTTGGTCACAGCCATCGATCTGACGGACGAGGACGACGTCGATCCGGATCTGGCGACGACCTGGTTCGAAGACGTCGCCGACCACCTCGGCAGGCTTTCCGCCGAGGACCGTCACCGGCTCGCGGCGCTCTTCAGGGAAGCGGCCATGGACGAGACGCGGCCCGAGTTCCGGGAGGCGATGCTGGAGGTGCCGGAGAACTTCGGCCTTGAGGACGACGACGAATACGAGGGCGAGTACGACGACGCGGCGTAAGCGGTCAAGCCGGTACGGAAAGGGCCCCGTCCTCAGCGGACGGGCCCTTTCCGTACTCACCGGTCGCCCTAGCCCGAGCAGCCACCGCACTGGCACGGCCCGCCCGACTGGCAGCCGCAGCCGCAGCCGGACCCGCAGCCGCAGGCGCCGAGGACGGGCAGCGCGAGACGTAGGTGGACCACGTCAACCGGCGTTTCCTGCTGGGAGTTGGGTGTGGGGGAATCGACCATGGGGATCCTCCTCGAAGGCGACGCACGTGGCGTATTCCTGCTGCCCATTGGATGCCCATTCCGGCGGGCGCATCAACGGCGCACACGCGCAATGCTCCGATTGTTACTGCGGTTACTCGCCCTGGGCGGGCGGCGTCGCCGCCGCGGCCGCCGCCGCCTGGAGCTCGTCCGCGTGCTCACCCGTCACCAAGTACACCACGCGCTTCGCCACCGAGACCGCGTGGTCGGCGAACCGCTCGTAGTAACGGCCGAGCAGCGTGACGTCGACCGCCGTCTCGATGCCGTGCTTCCAGCGGTCGTCCATCAGGTGCTGGAACAGAGTGCGGTGCAGCAGGTCCATCTCGTCGTCGTCGTGCTCCAGCTGGAGCGCGAGGTCGACGTCCTTCGTGGTGATGACCTCCGCCGCCTTCGCCATCAGGCGCTGCGCGAGCTGCCCCATCTCCAGCATGGTCGCGTGCAGGTCGTGCGGTACGGCCGAGGCCGGGAAGCGCAGCCGGGCGAGCTTCGCCACGTGCTGGGCGAGGTCGCCCGAACGCTCCAGGTCAGCGCTCATCCGCAGCGAGGTGACGACGATCCGCAGGTCCGTCGCGACCGGCTGCTGGCGGGCCAGCAGGGCTATCGCGCGCGCCTCCAGCTCGTGCTGGAGATCGTCGACCTTCTGGTCGCCGGCAATCACGCTCTCGGCGAGCTTGAGGTCCGCATCGAGCATGGCGGTGGTGGCCCGCCCGATCGCGGACCCGACGAGCCGGGCCATCTCGACCAGGGCTTCACCGATCGAGTCAAGTTCCTCGTGGTACGCGTCGCGCATGAAAGTCCCTCTCTTGTCTTTCTTGTGGCCTCTGAACCCCACGCTCCCACGTTCTGTCCGTTACGCGTCCGGTTCCGGCACCCCAAGTGAACCAGCCCCATCCCCTCGGTGAACTCTGAGCGACGAGTGTTCGAGCGGCCACCCATTTGGCTGGGGGAGTGTCACAGCCCCCGCTTAACCTGGGTGCATGGACGTGAACGCGGCAGTCGCCGCAGCAGCAGCGATCGCCGGTCTGCTGACCGGTGTGATCGCCGTGCTGACGTTCCGCTGGAGCGAGCGCGAGCAGGCCAGGCCCACCCGGTCCTCCATGCGCCCCGACATCAACGCGGTGCTGCCGCCGGGCGTCGACACCGTGCTGTCCGTGCTCCGCTCCTCCGCCGTCGTACTGGACGAGAGCGACAGCGTCGTCAAGGCCAGCTCGGCGGCGTACGCCCTCGGGCTGGTCCGGGGCGGAAAGCTCGCTGTGGACCCGATGCTCCACATGGCTCGCGACACCCGCAGGGACGGTGAGATACGCCAGGTCGAACTGGACCTTCCGCGTCGCGGCACCGGCCGCGGCGAGGCGCTGGCGGTCTCCGCCCGCGTCGCCCCGCTCGGCTCGCGTCTCGTGCTGCTCCTGGTGGAGGACCTCACCGAGGCCCGCCGCATCGAAGCGGTACGGCGCGACTTCGTCGCGAATGTCAGCCATGAGCTCAAGACTCCTACCGGTGCGCTCTCGCTGCTCTCCGAGGCCGTCATGGACGCCTCGGACGACCCCGAGGCGGTCACCCGTTTCGCGGGCCGCATGCAGATCGAGGCGACCCGCCTCACCAATCTGGTCCAAGAGCTCATTGATCTTTCCCGCGTCCAGAACGACGACCCGCTGGAGGACGCGGAGCCGGTTCGCGTCGACGAACTGGTCGCCGAGGCCATGGACCGCAGCCGCCACGCCGCTTCCACCAAGAACATCACGATGGCGTCGGGCGGCACGGAGGGCCTGCACGTCTGGGGCCACCGCGGCCAGCTCGCCGCCGCACTGGGCAATCTCGTCGAGAACGCCGTCAACTACAGCCCGGCCCGCACCCGCGTCGGCATAGCGGGCCGCCGGATCTCCGCCCCCGGCGGGGACCTCATCGAGATAGCCGTCACCGACCAGGGCATCGGCATCTCCGAGAAGGACCGTGAGCGCGTCTTCGAGCGCTTCTACCGCGTGGACCCGGCCCGCTCCAGGGCCACCGGAGGTACGGGCCTCGGCCTGGCCATCGTCAAGCACGTGGCCGCCTCGCACGGCGGGGAGGTCACGGTGTGGAGCTCCGAGGGACAGGGCTCCACCTTCACCCTGCGACTGCCCGAGGCAGCCGCAGCACGCGACCGGTCATCGGTCGCGCGCCCGCACGGCGTCAATGAGTCCGCACACGACGCCGGCCCGTACGAGACCACTGATCGCGAATCCATTCCCCACCCGGAGGTCCTTCCGTGACCCGAGTGCTCGTCGTCGAGGATGAGGAATCCTTCAGCGACGCCCTGTCCTACATGCTGCGCAAGGAGGGCTTCGAGGTCGCCATCGCGGCCACCGGCCCCGACGGGCTCGACGAGTTCGAGCGCAACGGCGCCGACCTCGTCCTGCTGGACCTCATGCTCCCGGGCCTGCCCGGCACCGAGGTCTGCCGCCAGCTCCGCAGCCATTCCAATGTTCCGGTCATCATGGTGACCGCCAAGGACAGTGAGATCGACAAGGTCGTGGGTCTGGAGATAGGAGCCGACGACTACGTCACGAAGCCCTTCTCCTCGCGGGAGCTGGTGGCCCGCATCCGCGCGGTCCTGCGCCGCCGCGGAGAGCCCGAAGAGGTCACCCCGGCGGCCCTGGAGGCCGGTCCGGTGCGGATGGACGTAGACCGTCACGTGGTCACGGTCGGCGGCGGCAAGGTCGATCTCCCGCTGAAGGAGTTCGACCTCCTGGAGATGCTGCTGCGCAACGCGGGCAGGGTCCTCACCCGCATGCAGCTGATCGACCGCGTCTGGGGCGCGGACTACGTGGGCGACACCAAGACCCTCGACGTCCACGTGAAGCGCCTCAGAGCCAAGATCGAACCGGACCCGGGCGCGCCGAGGTACCTCGTGACAGTGCGAGGCCTCGGCTACAAATTCGAGCCGTAAGCCGTAAACCTCAGCCTGCTTGCTCATGCTGATGGGGGCGCCCC
>NZ_JAGGPA010000013.1:0-23464 GCF_018614035.1 Streptomyces sp. ISL-96 | reverse complement strand
GGGGCGCCCCCATCAGCATGCTGTGTACGTACGGAGTACGTACGGGCGTCAGTGCTCCGCGCCGTGCTCGTCGGCATCGGCATCGGCATCGGCATCGGCCGAAGCAGTGGCGCCCGCGGCCCCGGAAGCCGGTCCCGACGGGGTGCCGGACGGGCTGCCGGAAGCGGTGCCCGAGGGGGTCCCCGTCGCCGAGCCGGACGGCGCCTGCGCCGGCGGCTTCGGCAGCTCGCTCGGGCCGACGCCCTTGAAGTAGTGCGTCGCCGGAACCACGAACGCCCGCAGCTCGACCGTGCCGGTCTCGCTGAGCTCGAAGCGCACGGGCTGCGCGTCGCCGGCCTTCGCCGCCTCGCTGCCGTTCTGGATGACGGCGGAGGCGTTGCCGTCGCCACCGAGGAGGAGCGAGCCGCCGGCGGGCACGGTCAGCGGGCCCGAGCCCTTGGCAGGGCTGAGCTTCACCTTGGCGCTGGTGCCGGGCAGGGTGATCGATTCGAGCGTCTCTGCCTTGGTGCCGTTGTTGAAGACCATCCCGGTGACGACCGCGGGGCCCTTGGCGTCGCGCTCGGGCTGGGTGACGATCGTCGCGTTCTGGATCTTGATGTCGTCGACGGCGGTCGCGGCGTTGTCCGGCCTGACCCCGAGCGTCTGCGCGTCGTTGCCCGCACCACACGCGGCAAGCGAAGCGATCGAGAACACGATGGCGGTGGCGGCGAGGGCACCGCGTCGAAGGCTGCGGCTCACGGTGGAGGCATCTCCTGTTAGACGGGTTCGAGCGGCGTAGAGCCGCCCCAAGGGGTGTGTCGGCGCGCTTAGGTTACCGAGCCGTCGTCCGGCGCTCGCACCCGACCCGCCCCACCCTGCCCGCCCCTACCGCCCGCCGCAGGCCCGGCCGCTTGTTTTGTACGCCGGTCACATAACGCGGGGAGGGCGTGCGTGCGTCCCGAGTGCGGATTATCCGTAAGGAATGTATGGGGGTCCGGAGAATTGATCACCGCCGCCGCTGATCAATTCCGGATTCCGGCCGAACGGGTGACCGATCACCGAACGGAGTACATCCAGTTCACCGTTTGGAACCCGGCAAACCGGGACTTTCGGCCCCTTCGGAGAGCTCTGTGGTGTGTGTAACGTACGCGTTTCTCTCCGCCCGCACAGCCGCTCCGACCTGCGAATACCCGCTTCCGCAAGGCCTGCGCAGCACGTTCCTGTTGCTGTTGTCAAGCCCCGAGATACGCCCTGACCTGCGGAAACGCCATTCAGAAGAAGCCGTTTCCGTGTTACTCTGGATAGCCACGGAAGGGGTACCTGTCACATGACGTTCAAGGTTGGCGACACCGTGGTCTATCCCCATCACGGGGCCGCACTGATCGAGGCAATCGAAACCCGCCAGATCAAAGGTGTGGACAAGACCTACTTGGTGCTCAAGGTTGCCCAGGGTGACTTGACTGTTCGTGTGCCTGCGGACAATGCGGAGTTCGTCGGTGTACGCGATGTAGTCGGTCAGGAAGGGCTCGACCGGGTCTTCGAGGTGCTGCGCGCACCGTATGCAGAAGAGCCGACGAACTGGTCCCGGCGCTACAAGGCAAATCTCGAGAAGCTCGCCTCCGGTGACGTCATCAAGGTCGCCGAGGTAGTGCGCGACCTGTGGCGCCGTGAGCGTGAGCGCGGTCTCTCCGCAGGTGAGAAGCGCATGCTCGCCAAGGCGCGCCAGATCCTGGTGAGCGAGCTGGCACTCGCGGAGAACACCAATGAAGACAAGGCCGAGGCTCTGCTCGACGAGGTCCTCGCGTCCTGACTCACTTCGGGTCCAGGGGCTCCTTCCCTGATACCCAAATCATGAGTAACGATGCCGTGGTGCCCGCTGACAAGGTCTCCAGCCCTTGTCGCCGGGCGCTGCGGCATGTTGCGTTCTACTCCGCGCGCCCTGATCCCACAGGAACCCACAGGATCCCAGCAGGTGATCTCTGGTGTGCCGGGCCCGGGCAGCTGGCTCGACCAGTCGTCACGGAAGGGGCCGGTCAAGGCGTCGCGCCCGGCACGCTGTGGCCATACCCACGAAGGCCGCGGACACAAACCTGGCGGACCCAAACCCGTCCCCGAAGCTGTCGGCCCCGGAGCTACCGATGACAGACGAATCGCGCCCCACGCCCACCCCGCGCACCGCCGCCGTGATCCCCGCGGCCGGCCGCGGGGTACGGCTCGGCCCCGGCGCCCCCAAAGCGCTCCGTGCGCTGAACGGCACCCCCATGCTGATCCACGCCGTACGGGCCATGGCCAACTCCAGGGCCGTCTCGCTCGTCGTCGTGGTCGCCCCGAAGGACGGCGCCGTCGAGGTCAAGAACCTCCTCAGCGAGCACGCGCTGCCCGAGCGGACCGACTTCCTGGTCGTACCGGGCGGTGAGACCCGCCAGGAGTCGGTGCGGCTCGGACTGGAAGCCCTCCCGGCCGACATCACCGCCGTGCTGGTGCACGACGCGGCCCGCCCGCTCGTGCCCGTCGACACCGTCGATTCGGTCATCGAAGCCGTACGGGACGGCGCGCCGGCCGTGGTGCCCGCGTTGCCGCTGGCCGACACCGTCAAGGAGGTCGAGCCCGGCGAGAAGGGCGAGCCCGAGCCGGTCGTCGCCACGCCCGAGCGGGCACGGCTGCGCTCCGTACAGACTCCGCAGGGCTTCGACCGGGCCACGCTGGTGCGCGCGCACGAGACGATCGCGGCGAGCGGCGAAGGTGCGACGGACTGCGCCGGCATGGTCGAGCAGCTCGGCGTGCGGGTCGTGGTCGTACCCGGCCATGAAGAGGCATTCAAGGTGACCCGGCCGCTGGACCTGGTCCTGGCCGAGGCGGTTCTCGCCCGCAGGAGGGCCAACGATGGCTTCTGACATCGACGACATGCCTCTGCTCCCGCTGGTCGGGATCGGGACCGACATCCACGCCTTCGAGGAAGGCCGCGAGCTCTGGTGCGGCGGCCTGCTCTGGGAGGGCGAGGGGCCCGGCCTGGCCGGCCACTCGGACGCCGATGTCGTGGCCCACGCCGCCTGCAACGCGCTCTTCTCCGCCGCCGGTCTCGGTGACCTCGGCCAGCACTTCGGCACGGGGCGGCCCGAGTGGGCCGGGGCGTCGGGCATCACGCTGCTGACGGAGGCGGCGCGGATCGTACGGGCCGCAGGTTTCGCGATCGGCAATGTCGCGGTCCAGGTCGTCGGCGTACGCCCGAAGATCGGCAAGCGGCGGGACGAGGCGCAGAAGGTGCTCTCGGCGGCGGTCGGTGCGCCGGTTTCGCTGTCCGCCGCGACGTCGGACGGGCTCGGCTTCACGGGCCGGGGCGAGGGCCTCGCGGCGATCGCCACGGCGCTGGTGGTCCGTACGGGCTGAGTGGCCGACGCCTGCGGCGGGCCTTTCCCCACCCCGTAACGGCAAGGGTCGCAAGGCACTGTCGTCCGCCCACTACCCTGGTGTAGTGACTATTCGGCTGTACGACACCAGCGCCCGGCAGACTCGCGACTTCTCCCCGCTCACGCCGGGCTGCGTCTCGATCTACCTCTGTGGCGCTACCGTGCAGGCCGCCCCGCACATCGGCCACATCAGGTCGGGCCTGAACTTCGACATCATGCGCCGCTGGTTCACGTACCGCGGCTACGACGTGACGTTCATCCGCAATGTCACGGACATCGACGACAAGATCATCAAGAAGTCGGCCGAGCATGGCCGCCCCTGGTGGTCCATCGGGTACGAGAACGAGCGCGCCTTCAACGACGGTTACGCCGCCCTCGGCTGCCTCCCGCCGACGTACGAACCCCGCGCCACCGGCCACGTCACCGAGATGGTCGAGATGATGCGCGGCCTCATCGAGCGCGGGCACGCGTACGAGGCCGACGGGAACGTCTACTTCGACGTGCGGTCGTACCCCGGGTATCTGGAGCTCTCCAACCAGGAGCTCGGCAATCTCCTCCAGCCCTCCGGCGAGGGCGAGACCGGCAAGCGCGACCAGCGCGACTTCGCCATGTGGAAGGCCGCGAAGCCCGGCGAGCCGAGCTGGGAGACCCCGTGGGGACGCGGGCGTCCCGGCTGGCACCTGGAGTGCTCCGCCATGGCCCACAAGTACCTGGGCAAGGCGTTCGACATCCACGGCGGCGGGATCGACCTGATCTTCCCGCACCACGAGAACGAGATCGCCCAGGCCAAGGCCTTCGGCGACGACTTCGCCAAGTTCTGGGTGCACAACCACTGGGTCACCATGGCCGGCGAGAAGATGTCGAAGTCGCTGGGCAACTCCGTGCTCGTCAGCGAGATGGTCAAGGCGTGGCGCCCGATCGTGCTGCGCTACTACCTCGGTACGCCGCACTACCGCTCCACCATCGAGTACAGCGAGGAAGCCCTGCGCGAGGCGGAGTCCGCCTTCGCGCGCATCGAGGGCTTCATCCAGCGCGTGATCGAGAAGGCGGGGGGCGATGTCGAGCCCGCGGCCGAGGTTCCGCTCGCCTTCGCCGAGGCGATGGACGACGACCTGGGCGTGCCGCAAGCGCTCGCGATCGTCCACACCACCGTGCGCCAGGGCAATTCCGCGCTGGCCGCCGACGACAAGGACGAGGCGGTCGCGCGGCTGGCCGAGGTGCGGGCCATGCTCGGCGTCCTCGGTCTCGACCCGCTCGCCGAGCAGTGGTCGGGCGGCGGCTCGGAGCGCGGCGACGACCTGCACGGGGTCGTCGACACGCTCGTACGCCTCGTACTCGACCAGCGGCAGTCGGCCCGTGACCGCAAGGACTGGGCCGCGGCCGACGCGATCCGGGACCAGCTCCAGCAGACCGGCCTCGTCATCGAGGACAGTCCGTCGGGTCCGCGATGGAGCCTCGGATCGCGCTGAGCGGCGGGCCGGGCGCCGGGTGCGGCACACGCGATGTGCCGTCCGGCGTCCCGGGCGGCACACTTTCACTTATACGTACATACGTCTGAAGCAACGGAACAGGTAACAGGTCATGGCCGGGAACAGCCAGCGCAGGAACCGCCGCACGTCCAACAAGAAGGGCGCTACGGTCGGCAGCGGTGGCCAGCGACGCCGCGGCCTGGAAGGCAGGGGCCCGACGCCGCCCGCCGAAGCCCGTAAGAAGCACAAGAAGAACCGCATCGCCACCGCCCAGGCCAAGCAGGCCGCGGTCCGGCGCCCGGCTCCGCGCCGCGGTGGCGTCAAGGGCACGTCCGAGATGGTCGTCGGCCGTAACCCCGTCTTCGAGGCGCTGCGCGACGGTGTTCCGGCGACGACGCTGTACGTCCAGCAGTACATCGACAACGACGAGCGGGTGCGCGAGGCGCTCCAGCTCGCGGGCGAGCGCGGCAACATCAACCTGATGGAGGCCCCGCGTCCGGAGCTCGACCGGATGACGAACGGCCTGAACCACCAGGGCCTCGTCCTCCAGGTCCCGCCGTACGAGTACGCGCACCCGGACGACCTCACGGCGGCGGCGTACGACAAGCACGAGGACCCGCTGATCGTCGCCCTCGACGGCGTGACGGACCCGCGCAACCTCGGCGCGATCGTCCGCTCCGTCTCCGCGTTCGGCGGCCACGGCGTGGTCGTGCCGGAGCGCCGTGCGGCGGGCATGACGGCCGGCGCGTGGAAGTCCTCCGCCGGTACGGCGGCCCGTACGCCGGTCTCCCGTGTCACCAACCTGACGCGCGCCCTGGAGAGCTACCAGAAGGCCGGGATCACGGTCGTCGGCCTCGCGGCGGACGGCGAGCACACGGTCCAGGACCTGGAGCAGCTCGGCGGCCCGGTCGTCATCGTCATCGGCAGCGAGGGCAAGGGCCTCGGCCGCCTCGTCGGCGAGACCTGCGACTACCTGGTCCGCATCCCGATGCCGGGCGGCGCGGAGTCGCTGAACGCGGGCGTGGCGGCGGGCATCGTGCTGTGGGAAGCGGCGAAGCGCCGGCGTTGATACGGCCCTGACCGCGTCCGCGCCGACGGACGGAGTCCGGCGCAGGCGGCCGAAGCCCGCGGAGCGGTGCGAGGGCGGCAGACAGAGGTGCCGCTGAACGCGGGCGTGGTTGCGGGCATTTGTGCTGTGGGAAGCGGCGAAGCGCCGGCGTTGAGCAGGGGCGCGAGCCGGGGTCTGTTATGTCCCGGTAAGGGGGTCTTGACGGGTCTCGGACAGATCCGGGGCGTCAAGGCAGTGTCCTAAGCACACGTCACTCGGTTAGATGAGTGTGGACACCAGAACACCCGGGTTCGACGATCAGCCCGCCCTGAGCATGGTCAAGGTGCCCTGCGATCCAGCGCAGGTCATCGTCAACCACGCCAGCTTCCGCGTGCAGCTCGCCCCGGCCCAGAGCCGACGGCCCGTCCCGCCGTACGCGGGGGCGGGCGGTGTGGGCAGCGGGCTTGGGGACACGGCGCGCGTCCCGGCCATGGCCGGTGCGGCCGCGAGCCGACGGCGGGCGCCCGTCGTCTGGAGCGGGAAGTCCGAGCCGGGCGACCCCGGCGCGACCGGGCTCCTCCAGGCCGTACGCAACTCCTCCTTCGCCCCCTCCTCCGTCGGCGAGCGCGCCGACAGCGGCGCCACGCAGGTCATCCCCCGGATCTCCGCAGACGACACGGCTTCGATGCCGACCGTCATCGGGCCGCGCTCCTCCGAGCCGCCCATGACGCAGATGCTGCCCAGGACGAAGCAGGCCGTCGGCGCGTACGACGCCCCCGAGCGGGACGGCGACGACGCCTACGCCCGCCGGCTCGACGACGACGATTACGACGAGGACGGGTACGAGTACGGCGCGGACGGTGAACGCGGGCGGCGCAGCGGCGCCGACGCGGTCCGGCACGCGTACTACCCCGGGCGGCGGATGAACCTCGGCGTGGTGCTCCTGCCGCTCCGGGTGTTCCTCGGCTTCATCTCCATCTACGCCGGCATGGGCAAGCTCTGCGACCCCGTCTACTTCGACGGCGGCGAGCGCGGCTCCATGGTCAAGTGGCTTACGTCGCTGCACCCCTGGGCCCTCGCCGAGCCGCTGCGCGACTTTGCGCTGAGCCACCCGGTGGGCGCCGGCCTGACCGTGGCGTTCCTCCAGGTCATCGTCGGCGTGCTGACGGTGCTGGGACTGTGGCAGCGCGTCGCCGCCTGCTTCGGGACCCTGCTCTCCGCCGCGTTGCTCATGACGGTGAGCTGGAAGACCGTACCGGCGTACGACGCGCCCGACATCATCTACCTCGCCGCCTGGTCGCCGCTGATCATCGCCGGCGCGCCCGTCTACTCCATCGACGGCCGGCTCGCCGGCGAGGCCTGGCGCAAGCTCGGGCCGCGCTCGGAACTGTGGGAGCTGCGGCGGCGCGTACTGCGGCGCGGCACCGTCGTCGCCACTCTGGTGGTCGGACTGACGCTGCTCATCGGCTCGATGCTGGGCGGGGCCGTACGTTCCTCGGACCTGGTGACGGTGCCGGGTCCGAACGACGACCCGACCAACCACCTCCCCGGGGCCCCGCTGCCCCAGGAGACCGGCAGCAGCACGGGCCGCGCCTCGCAGGGCCCGGCCAGCCGGAACCCCGCCCCGTCGGCGAGCAGCTCCGCCGGGCCGTCCGCCGGCACCACCACCGCGCCCGGCACGGTCCGCGAGACCGGCACGGTCGGCCCGGACGCCCAGCGGCCGAGCCAGACGCAGGGCAGCACGGCGGGCCAGGCCCCGACGCAGCAGCAGCCCCCGCCCCCGCAGGCGCCCACCACCAGCGCGGGTCCGACGACCAGCGGCGGTGCCGGCAGCGGCGGCACCACGGGCGGTGGCGGCACCACCGGCGGCGGCACGACGGGCGGTGGCACCGACGGCGGCACCACGGGCGGCAGCGGCACCGGCGGAACCGGCGGCAGTGGTGGCGGCAGCGGGAGCGGCGGCAGCGGCGGTGGCAGGGTGATCGGCGGCCTGCTCGGCTAGCCAGTAGCTGGACGACGACGTTCCGTACGTACGTGAAGGGCCCGGCGCACATCGATCGCGACACCGATCGTGTGCGCCGGGCCCTTCGGCGTACGGAAATGACAGGCGGGGCCGGATCAGCCGCGCGCGGCGGCGAGCTCCTTCGCGGCCTCGCTCAGGTCCTTGGCGGTGTCGATGGCCCGCCAGTACGCCCCGTGCGGCAGTGGGAAGCCCGCCAGGCGGCGCTCTCGGGCCAGCCGGGGGAACGTGGTGCGTTCGTGGTCGCCGAGGTCCGGGAGAAGCTCTGTGAAGGCCGCGGAGAAGACGTACACGCCCGCGTTGATGAGGTAGGGCGACGGCGGCGACTCGACGAAGTCCGTGATGTGGCCGAAGGTGTCCGTCTCGACGGCGCCCCAGGGGATCCGGGGGCGGGCGAGGGCCAGGGTCGCGGTGGCGTCGCGCTCGGCGTGGAAGGCGGCCATCTCGCGCAGCGAGAAGCGCGTCCAGATGTCGCCGTTGGTCGCGTACCAGGGGAGCCCCGGGTCGGGGAGATGCGCGGCGGCGTACTTGAGGCCGCCGCCGCGGCCCAGCGGCTCGCTCTCCACCACGGTCGTGACACGCAGCGGGAGATCGGCGGAGTCCAGCCACTGCTGGAGTACGCCGGCGAGATGGCCGCAGGAGATGACCGCGTCGGTCACGCCCTCGGCGGCCAGCCATTCAAGCTGATGGCCGATGATCGGGGTCCCGGTGCCCGGGATCTCGACCATCGGCTTGGGGCGGTCATTGGTGTACGGGCGCAGTCGCGAGCCCTGGCCGCCTGCCAGGACCACGGCCTGCGTCGGAGACGTTGTCATACGGGGCACGATATGCGGCAGCTCGGTTGCCCGGCCGCGGCTCAGCCCGTCTGCTGCGCCACGCCGGAGGCGAAGGAGGTGTCGCACACGGGGCGCGAGAACGACTGCGCGCGGGTCGGGCCGTACTGCTTCACCGCGGCGCGGCCGAGCGAGCGGGCGATCGACTTGCAGTGCGCGGCGAGCGAAGGACGGCGCTCGACTTCCCTCTGGAGATGCGTCAGTGCGACGCCGGGTTCTTTCTCCTGGAGTTCGAGGAGAAGCTTGTCGCGCAGAATGTCCTGCGGGGCGCGGGATTTGGCGCGTACGTTTACTTTCTCGGAGGACGCAGCGGTCAGGACCTGCGACTCGGGTCCGCTCGTGGACCACGGGACACGGGCGACCGCGAGGGTCCCGGAGAGCACCAGGACGACGGGCAGGACGAGAGCGAGACTTCGGCCGATTCGGCGGGCTGTGTGGGTCACGCGAGTGAGCGTAGCGGCCAGTAATGATTTGGCGACATTTAGTCACTCACGTGGGTGATGGTTCGATGTCATTTTTCGAATTGGGTGTTGACGAACAGAGTTCGAAATGACGGGTCTGCCGGGGTATTTGTCGACACCCGGGCGCGCGTGAAGGGCCCCGCACCACGTGGGTGCGGGGCCCTGAGCACGGTTGACGTACATCTCAGGTACGTCAGTCGCTGAGGCGCTCGCCGGTCGACGAGGAGAAGACGTGCGTCTCGCCGGCGCGCGGCACGACGTGCAGCTCGGTGCCCTTGTCCGGTACGGCGCGGCCGTTGACGCGGACGACGAGGTCCTTGTGCTCGCCGCCGACCTGCGCGCTGCCGTACACGTAACCGTCGGCGCCGAGTTCCTCGACGACGTTCACGGTGACGGCGAGGCCGGCCGGGGCGTCGTCGGCGGTCTTGGTGAGCGAGGCCGCGGCCGCGCTGTTCTGCTCGACGATGTCGAAGTGCTCGGGGCGGACGCCGACCGTGACGGTCGTGTCGCCGCGGTCGGCCGCGGCGGAGAGCGCCTCGCGGGAGACCGGGACGACGCTGTTGCCGAACTTCACGCCGCCGTCAGTGATCGGGACCTCGACGAGGTTCATCGCGGGCGAGCCGATGAAGCCGGCGACGAAGAGGTTCGCGGGGCGGTCGTACATGTTGCGCGGCGAGTCGACCTGCTGGAGCAGACCGTCCTTCAGTACGGCGACCCGGTCGCCCATCGTCATGGCCTCGACCTGGTCGTGCGTGACGTACACGGTGGTGATGCCGAGGCGGCGCTGGAGCGACGCGATCTGCGTACGGGTCGAGACGCGGAGCTTGGCGTCGAGGTTCGACAGCGGCTCGTCCATGAGGAAGACCTGCGGCTCACGCACGATGGCGCGGCCCATCGCGACGCGCTGGCGCTGACCGCCGGAGAGGGCCTTGGGCTTGCGGTCCAGGTACTCGACGAGGTCGAGGATCTTCGCGGCCTCTTCGACCTTCTTGCGGATCTCCGCCTTGTTCACGCCGGCGATCTTGAGCGCGAAGCCCATGTTGTCGGCGACGGACATGTGCGGGTACAGCGCGTAGTTCTGGAACACCATGGCGATGTCCCGGTCCTTCGGCGGCAGGTGGGTGACGTCGCGCTCACCGATGCGGATGGCGCCGCCGTTGACGTCCTCAAGACCCGCGAGCATGCGCAGGGAGGTCGACTTGCCGCAGCCGGAGGGGCCGACGAGGACGAGGAACTCGCCGTCTTCGACGTGAAGCTCGAGCTGGTCGACGGCGGGCTTGGTGGACCCCGGGTAGATCCGGGTGGCCTTGTCGAACGAGACAGTTGCCATGGTGGTGTTCTCCTTCACCGGCAGGAACGTGCCGGACGATCCGAGTAAGGGAGTGAAGTGGTGTGGTCTGGTCCACTTGAGCGAACCTGCCGTGACGCTACCCGGCGATGCCCGTCCTGTCAGTAGCCGGAAGGCGACGAATATATTGGCGGGGGTGCGGGGCGATCCGGTTAGACTGCTCTGACGCGCCTCCTTAGCTCAGTCCGGCCAGAGCAACGCACTTGTAATGCGTAGGTCGTCGGTTCGAATCCGACAGGGGGCTCTGGTGGAAAGTGGCTGGTCAAGGGCCACATGTGATGGGCCCCCCGGAAGATCACGCCGGGGGGCCCATACGCATTTTGTACACCCTGCTGCGATCACCCAGGCGTCGTGATCGGCGCATCCGCCAACGCCAGTGCGACCATCCGGCCCGCATCGAGGGCGTCCGCCACCTCGTCCAGCCGGTCCGGGAACAGGTGCCCGTAGACGTTCAGCGTCATCGACGCGTCCTTGTGGCCGAGCATCAGCTGGACCACCTTCACGTCCGCGCCGGCCGCGATGGCGAGCGAAGCCGCGGTGTGCCGCAGCTTGTGCGGAGTAATGCCCATCCCGGCCAGGCCGGCCGCCTTCACCGCAGGGTCGAAGACGCGGTTGCGGAAGTTGTTGTACCGCAGGGGTCCGCCGTCCGGCGCGGTGAACAGCAGGTCACCCTGCCCCCTGCCGCGGGCCAGCGTGCCCAGCTCGTCAGCGAACGACCGGGGGAGCGGTACGGACCGCTTCTCGTGGTTCTTCACCGGCCCCAGGGCCAGCACACCCTTGACGTCGGTGTAATTCTGGACGATCCGGATGCGGCGCTTCGGCACCAGCAACCGACCCGTCTTGATGGCCGACGCCTCCGCCCAACGGATTCCGCAGTAGCCCAGCGTCAGTATCAGCAGCCGGTACTCATCCGCGGCCAGCGCCAGGCGCTCGAGCTGGTCGTAGGTGAGATAGACGTGCTCGTCTTCGTCGTCCAGTCGCGGGAGCTCGTGGTCGTGGCACGGGCTGGCAGAGATCCGCTTAGAGAACACGGCATGCTTCATCACCATGGACAGCACCCGGTACGCCTTGATGATGCGGGCCGGCCCCAGCTTCCGCCCTGACTTGCCGGGGTTGGTCTCCAGCTCGGTCAGCCACGCGGAGACGTCCTCCCACTGGATCGCGCCGACCTGCCAGTCCCCCCACTTCGGGATCACGTACAGATCGAGCAGCTCCCGGTAGTCGTGCCGCGTCGTCCGGCCGATCTTCCGCTTCGACGTGAACCATTCCTCGGCAACCAGCTTCATGGCCGCCTTCCCTGACTTCGGGTCGCGGTACGAGCCCTTGTCTAGGCGGGCCGTGATGGCGTGCATCTCGGCTTCGGCCTGGGGGAGCTTCTGGAAGGTGGCTGCTTTCCCTTTGCCGTCCGGCCCGTACCAGCGGACGCGCCATCGGCCCGGCGGTTTCCGCTTACTACCCTCACGCTTCGCCGCCTGCCAGCTCTCCACAGCCTGTTGATAGTCGGCGTGGTTCTCGCGGTCCTCGATCCAGACGCGGGCCATTAATCCGCCTCTCCGGGCGACAGCTGCATACGGCGGCCAGGCGGGCGGGCGTACACCTGGAACTGCAGGAGAGCGCCGCTCGGGTCGCCAGGCTCGATGTGCTGGATGGGCATCTCGCCATCCATCCAGTCCCAGGCCGCTTCCGCGTCGACGGCCCCCACGCCGGTGATTTCGACCGTCACGGCCGGATCGTCGGTGAGCGGGAGCAGGAGAGCGCTCGGGGTGACGCGCAGCACCGCCGCCAGGGCGGTCAGGTCTCCGACGTCGACTCGGCGCTCGGCGCGTTCCACCTTGGCGATACCGGAGGGGGCGATCGGGCGCCCAGCCTCGCCCAGCTTCTTGGACAGGTCGTATGTGGAGAGCCCGCGGAGCTCTCGCACCCGGCGCACATTCGCGGCGACGGTCTTGCCCGTTGCGTCTGAGATCTGGGTGGGGGTCCTCGGTGGCGGTGTCATGGCCGCCATTTTAAGACTCAATCGAGTCCCGCTGAGCCCCAACGTATCTGCTACTGTCACTGTCATGGCCCCACTCTAGGGTCATCTGAGTCGCAAAACAACTCACCTGAGGAGATGTTGTGGCCGACGAGCTACTGAGCCCTAAGCAGGTTCAGGCCGACTACGGCTTCAGTGCGCAGACGCTCGCCAACTGGCGGTGGACCGGCATTGGACCCGCCTACATCAAGACCAGCCCCGGCAAGGGCGGGCGCATCCGGTACAAGCGCAGCGCCATCGAGAAGTGGCTCGACGAGCGCACAGTCTCGGGAGGCCGGGCGGCATGAGCCAGAACACAGAAATGCCCGGCGTGGACGGCCGGGCATTTCAGGAAAGCTCCGCTGTGGGCGGTGGGCTCGGTCCCATCGTGACACAACTCCTGCGGCGACGTGAAGGCGCCTCGCGCTGTGAGCCCCTCGACTGCGGCCACCGCGACCCGCTCGACTGCACCCCGGCCGGCTGCGGCGACGAGAACACCGCCGAGCCAGAGCCGCGTGACGAAACCCGTGACGAAATCCAGCTCGACCCTGGCGACATCGCCGCCCTGTGGGCCGACGCGAAGTCACTGTTCCTCGCCCGAGACTTCCCCAAGTACGCGTCCCCCGGGTGGCGGGCCCTGCACCCCGAGGACCCCAAGCGGCTCGCCGCGGCGCTCGAGGCTGCCGAGCTCTGGCGCAAGTACGGCGACGAGGAAGCGCTCATCCAGTGGTTCCGCGACGCCACCGCACCCAAGCCCCCCGCCTGGGCAGGGCGCACCGCCGAAGAGCTCGCGGAACTGCGCAAGCCGAAGCCGCCGCACCAGATCCAGGCAACCCCCGGATGGCCGCCCATCGCCATCCCCGGCCGGCCTGGCACGTGGCGCCACTGCATCAACGGCCGCCAGGTCGACCTGCCCCACAACCGCACCCGCGTCTACACCGAAGGGAGGGCCGCTGCGTGACCGACGTGACCGTTGCCCGCAGGGTTGAGCACCCTCCGCCTCTGTCTTTGGCACCGGAGCCGGAGACGGAGACGGTAGGGCCCTTCAAGCAGGGCGGCGCGTTCTTCCAGGACGTACCCGCCATCCCGCCCGCGGTATGGGGCAGTGGCACGGAAGTGCTGTGGGCCGAAGGTGAAGCGCTCATCCTCGCCGCACCCCAAGGTGTCGGGAAGACCACGCTCGCCCACCAGATCATCCGGGCACGCATCGGGCTGCAAGACGCCGTCCTCGGCTACCCCGTAGCCAGCGGCAAGCGTGTGCTGCTGCTGGCTATGGACCGGCCGTCACAGACCCGACGGGCAGGGCATCGGATCTTCGCCCATGACGATCCTGCGGTCCTCAACGATCGTCTCGTCGTCTGGGAGGGGCCGCCCCCCTTCGACCTGGCGCAACGGACAGACATTCTGGCCGCCATGTGCGGGCGGGCCGGCGCTGACACTGTCGTGATCGACAGCCTGAAGGACGCGGCCGTGGGGCTGTCCGACGACCAGGTCGGCGCCGGGTACAACCGGGCCCGGCAGAAGGCCCTTGCCGAAGGTGTTCAGGTGCTGGAGCTGCACCACCTGGTCAAGCGGGGGCCCAACGGGGCCGCGCCCAACACCATGGCCGACATCTACGGGTCCGTCTGGATCACCTCCGGCGCAGGGTCCATCGCGCTGCTCTGGGGTGAGGCAGGTGACCCGGTGGTCAGCTTCCGTCACCTGAAGCAGCCAATGGACGAAGTTGGCCCGCTGCACCTGACGCACGACCACCCGGCCGGTGTCACGAGCGTCACCCAGTCTGCCGACCTACTCGAGATGGCGCGCGTCGCCGGTGCGGAAGGGCTCACAGCTCTCGCTGCTGCTGGTGCGCTTTTCGAGGCCAAGACGCCCACGCGTGCGCAGAAGGAGAAGGCGCGGCGGAAGCTCGAACGACACGTGACGCTCGGGGAGCTCAACCGAGTTGAGCCCGCCTACGCCGGTGGGTCGGCCGCTTACTACCCGGCATCTAAGGGACTGACGTGATGCGGCCCGGGGGTGCACGCAGGGGTGCACGGTCCCTTTTCGCCGTGCACCCCGCACGAGGCGCACGCCAGGTGCACGTTCCGCATAAAAGCCCAGGTCACAGGTGCACGCATAGGTGCACGCAGGTGCACGGGCCTTAGGTGCACGTTTCTCACCCCCTCTTTAAGGGGGGAGAACGTGCACCCCTCAGCCAGAAAGGAGAAATCAGTGAACGTCGACGACGTCGTACAGGAGCGGATAGCCGAAGCCCGCCGGAAGGTCGAGCAGGAGAAGCAGCAGCGGGAAGAGCTCGCCGCCAACCGGCGCGAGGGAATCAAGGCCCGTCACACCACCAAGGCCCGCCGCAAGGGAATCCGGCTGGGCTTCTGTGCCAGCTGCGCCCGGCCGTTGATGCGCGGCACCTACTTGCTCTGCTCCAAGGGCTGCGGCGGCCGGCTCTGCCGCGGACACCCCCGCTGCGCCCAGCAGCACAACCCCCAGTGCCCCAACCGGGACGCCCAGTTCACCGACAGCCCCCAGGAGACGCCGTGACAGCCCAGTTCCTGCGCACGGCCGCGCTCGTCACCTCCGCGGCCCTCCGCGACGACGACCAGGCCGTGCACCTCCTCCTCCACACCCTCCCCCCGGAACAGATCGCAGCCACGGCCGAGGGCTCCATCCTCGCCATGGCCGAACTGCTCCGCTCCGCCGTCACCCCCGCCGCCATGCAGGCCGCGATCCGCGAAGCCCAGGCGCTCGCCCACGAAGCCGCAATCGAAGGGACCCAGTCATGAACCGTGAGCAGATCCAGGACAACTACGCCCGCCAGATCGAGCGCATCGAGAACAACCGCACCTACAGCGAGCACGCCAAGCGCGTCATGGCCGCCAAGGTCTACCAGCAGTCGCAGACCGCGATGGAGCAGCTTCGGCAGCAGGAGATCCAGGCCATCAACAACCGGCGCGAGCAGCTGCATCGGAAGATGTTCGGCCGCGAGAACAGTGCCGACGCGCAGACCGTCATCGCCCGCCGCGACGCCAACGACCGGGCCGCTCAGATCGACAACCCGCGCATCGCCGCCGAGAAGCTGCAGGAAGCCCTGCGGCAGGGCGATCACACCATGGCGCAGGCTCTCGCCCAGCACGCCGCTGGCTGGGGATGGAGCGACGTTCTCACCGCCTACGGCGACAGTCAGCCCGGCTTCCGCGAGCACGTCGAGGAATACAACCAGCTGCCCGACACCAGCGGCAGCAGCGACTGGGCTGTGCACCACACGTTCGCCCACGTCGTCGTGCCGCCGAACGTCATCAGCGATGCCGCCCCTCACCAGATCGAGCACCTGGCCGCGCAGGAACTGGAGGCCGCGTGATGAGCCTGGTACCCAACGCCCTCACGGCGATCAAAGCGGCCGAGCGCCGCAAGCTGCCCGTACCGGCCGACGTCCTCGAAGCGGCGGCCGTGCGCGGCGCCATCTTCGAGACCGTTCAGCGGCCGGCCCCCGAACGCCCCCCGCTGCCCGGCACCGCGGCGGAAGTCGAGGAAGTCATCCGCGAGCACGCCGCCCAGCTGAACCTGCTCGACCTCACGCAGCGCGCGGCCAGTCGCTTCCAGGAAGAGGCCGACCTCCGGTTCGTCCGGCTCACCGCGGCGGCCGTGCCCGGGTGGATCGAGGGGCTACAGAAGGAGTTCACCACCCTGGTGGGTGTCGTGCGCAAGGCGGCGGACAAGCTGCCAGCGGACACGATGCTCGTCGACTCGGCACGGCTCGACTGGAACAACTCGGTACACGCGACCGCGTACAACAAGGCTGAAGGCGCGGTCGCCCAGCTGGAACAGCTCATCAGCGACAGGGCCGACATGGTCAAGGTGGCAGGCGGCGACGGTGGCAGGGACAACGCACTGTTCGCCGTGGCCGGCCTGCCCGCTCCCACCGTCGACCGGGTCATGTCCGGGGACTGGCGCCAGCTCAGTGAGTCCATCGCTCAGTGGCGGGACCTCAGGCACAAGCCCGTCGCGCGCTGGGTCTACCTCGTCAGGCAGGACGAACTGACACTGACGCTCGCCACACCGGGTGAGGTCAGGCAGCGCAGCATCCAGGTCGAGCGGTGGAGGAACGCAGGCCACGCGAGCCGGTCAGGGATGAACGCCGCTGGTGGTCAGGCCGCAGCCCAGCAGTACCTCGCGGAGACCGCGTGACCCATCGACTCGGCGTCAACGGCATCGGCTCGCAGGGCATGACGGGCCGATCCGATGGTGCGGCGGCCGGCTACCTCGACCGCACCAGCGCCGACGCCCCGACCGGTCACGCGGCCGGTCGGGGCACCCTGACCAGCACAAACACCCCGGGGTCCCTCTCCCCAGGGTCAAGATCCAAATTCCCCAGACTCGTCCGGAGGGACAGCGTCAATACGTCTACGAGGGCTGGAGATCCACTAGGGGGATAGTCCCGCACCCCTCTGACCTGCATGAATGGAGGACCGATGACCCACAACTGGGGAACCAGTCAGCGACGCTCACGCTTGCCGGCCAACTGGCGCAAGCTCCGTAAGCAGGTGCTCGACCGCGATGTGGTCTGCCAGATCTGCCTAGTTCGCCCTGCGACGATCGCTGACCATATCCAGGCGATGACCGATGATCACCGCCTTGAGGCTCTGCAAGGTGCTTGCGATCCGTGTCACCGACAGAAGACTGCTCGCGAGGCAGCGGCCGCACGCGCAGCCAGTGCCAAGCCTGGCCGCAAGCGTCCGTCCGAGGGACACCCAGGGCTGCTGTAGTACCCGCATAACCTGACCTTCTAGGGCCCGCGCCAGAGCCTGCCGGAAGGGGCAGCTATGGCGATCACAGTCGGGTCCGTCGAGGTCGACGTCATCCCGAACACTCAGGGCATCTATGCCCGCCTGCGCGCCGGTCTCGTACCGGCAGCTACACGCGCAGGACAGGATGCGGGCGACGCCGCTGGTCGGGCCTTCGGTCCCGCTATGACGTCGTCCGTCTCCGGCACCATTGGCGACCGCATCGGCCAGCAGATCGCCTCGCGCATCACTGCGCAGATCCGGACGTCTGTCGCGTCGGGCCTCAACCAGGGCGGTGCTGCCGCCCGTGCTAGTGCCACTCGTCAGGGCGGTGATGCGGGTGGCGCGTTCGGGTCCACGTTCCGCCGCCGCGTACAGGCTGCTCTGGCTGCCCTGCCGGACATCACGATCGGGGCGGACACCAGCGAGGCGGACGCCGATATCCGGGCCCTGCGCGAGCAGCTGGTGACGCTGTCCAACCAGCGTGTCGGTATCGACGTGGACGCGGCAACGGCTCGTCGGCAGATCGACGACCTCGAGCAACAGCTGACCCGACTCGGTGCGAACCACCCGAACGTCGATGTACGGATCAACACCGGCGCAGCGGTCGCACAACTGGCCGCGCTGCGGGCGGAGATAGCCCGGCTGGACGGGCAGGACATCGACGTTCGCGTGGACCCGGTGATCCGCAGCTTCGGGATGCTGACGACCGCCGCGGCGGCGTTCGGCCCGGCGATCCTGCCCGCGATTCCGGTCGTGGCGGCAGGCCTTGGGGCGGTTGCCGCGGCTGCCGTATCGGCCGGGGTCGGTATCGGCGCGCTCACAGCCGTCGCGATCCCCGCCTTCGTCGGCATCGCCGGGGCCCTGCAGGCCCAGAAGGCGGCGCAGGACGCCGCGACGCAGTCGACGGGCAACGGGGCGGCGGCGCACGCAGCCGCCCAGCAGCGGGCTATTCAGATGGCTGGGGCCGCCCAGTCTCTCGCCGCGGCGGAGCGCAACGGGGCCCGGCAGATAGCCGCGGCCCAGGACCAGGTGGCGAACGCCCGCCGTGGTGTGGCCGATGCGACCGCCCAGGCGGCCCAGCGGACGCAGCAGGCGGCCCGGCAGGTGCAGGACGCCGAGCGTGCCCTAGCGGACGCTCAGCGGGTAGCACGACGCGCCCAGGAAGAACTCACGGACGCCCGGAAGTCGGCAGCCGAGCAGCTGCAGGATCTCAACGACCGGCTTGCCGGTACAGCGCTCGATGAGCGGGCGGCGATCCTTCGCGTACAGGAGGCCCAGGAGGACCTGAACAAGGTCCGCGGCGACAAGAAGGCCACGGACCTCCAGCGCGCCCAGGCCCAGCTGGCTTACGACCAGGCGGTGAAGGGGCTCAAGGACCAGCGGAAGGAGACAGCAGAGCTCAAGTCCGAAGCGGAGGCGGCGAACCGGGCCGGCGTCGAGGGCTCGGACACCGTGAAGGCCGCGCACGAGCGGGTCGCGGAGGCACAGCGGCAGGTAGCGGACCAGGCCCGCGAAGTGAAGGACGCCCAGGCGGACGCCGCACAGAGCCAGGTGCAGAACGCGCAGAACATCGCTGACGCTCAGCAGAAGGTCATCGAGGCGCAGAAGAACGTCGCGGCAGTGCAGGAGCAGGCAGCCGACTCGATAGCCTCGGCACAGCGTCAGGTGGCGTCGGCGTCCCGGTCGGTGGCGACGGGCGTGGACGCGGCTGCCGTAGCACAGGAGAAGTACCGGACCGCGCTGGCGAAGCTGACGCCGGCCGCGCGGCAGACGTTCGATGCCTTCGTGTCCCTGAAGGGCGTCTTCGGGGAATGGTCGAAGTCACTGCAGCCCGCCGTGATGCCGATCTTCACGCGGGCACTGGAGGGCATCAAGAACAGCCTTCCGGGCCTGACCCCGTTCGTGCTGGCCGCGGCCAAAGCGATCGGGAATCTGCAGGACCGGATTTCGGCCGGCTTCAAGTCCCCGTGGTGGAAGTCGTTCAAGGCGGATCTGGCCGGGTCGGTCGGGCCTGCGATCGAGGGGCTCGGTATCTCGTTCGGCCGCATCTTCAAGGGCATGGCCGGCATCGTCCAGGCATTCCTGCCGCACATGGACGGCATCAGCAAGACCATGCAGCGGATCACAGGCCGGTTCGCGACGTGGGGCACCAACTTGAAGGGGTCGCCCGAGTTCGAGCGCTTCCTGGCGTATGCGGCAAAGCAGGCCCCACTGCTCGCCGAGACGCTGCGCAAGCTGTTCGGCGCCATCCTCCACCTGGGTATCGCGCTGGCTCCGATGGTGGCGACGGCACAGTCGTTCATCAACGCACTGACCACGGGCATCTCGGCGATCCCGCTTGAGGTTCTCGTGGTGGCTGGTGTGGCGTTCGCGTCCATCGCGATCGGGGCGAAACTGGCGGCGCTGGCCATGGCGATCTGGCGGGGCGCGGTCATCGCGGCCGGTGTCGTCACAGCCATATTGACCGGTCAGACGCTGCTGCTCAACACGGCGATGCGGGCGAACGTGATCGGCATCATCATCACTCTGATCGCCGCCCTGGTCGTCGCGATCATCTACGCGTACCAGAACAGCGAGACGTTCCGGAACATCGTGCAAGGTGCCTGGGAAGGCATCAAGACGACGATCAGCTTCATCTGGAACAGCATCCTCAAGCCGGCGTTCGACGCCATCGTGGTTGCCTTCAAGGCCATCGCATCGGCGGCGTCCTGGCTGTGGAACACGGTCCTGTCGCCTGTGTTCAGCTTCATTGGCACCGCCGCGAAGATCCTGATCACGATCATCGTGACCCTGCTCGTGCTGCCCTACGTCTTCGCCTTCAAGGCCATGGCCGCCATCGCGACCTGGCTGTGGGACAACGTCCTGTCGCCCGTATTCACCTGGATCGGCAACAAGGCGGCCTGGCTCTGGCAGGAGAAGATCAAGCCCGCGTGGGACCGGCTGAAGATCGGCATCGGCCTTGTCGCGGACAAGGTCAAGGAGTTGTGGAACACCTACGTCAAGCCGATCTTCACTTGGATCGGCGAAAAGGCGGCCTGGCTCTGGACCGAGAAGATCAAGCCTTCCTGGGACTCGTTCAAAATCGGGATGAAGCTCGTCGGCGACAAGATCAAGGAGCTGTGGAACGACTACGCCAAGCCGGTCTTTGGCTGGATCGGAGACAAGGCCAAGTGGCTGTGGGACAAGTCCCTCAAGCCCTCCTTCGATCTGATCAAGAAGGGTGTCAAAGCCGTTGGTGATTCCTTCGAGGACGCGAGGGGCTTCATCGGTAAGGCTTGGGACAAGGTCCGGGACATCGCCAAGAAGCCTGTCCGCTTCATCATCGACAAGATCTACAACAACGGCATCGTGCCCACCTGGAACAAGGTGGCCAGCGCATTCGGCGCCCCTGAGATCAAGCCGATGAACATCAAGGGCTGGGCGACCGGCGGCGTCCTGCCTGGCTACACCCCCGGCAAGGACGTCCACCGCTTCGTGTCGCCAACCGGCGGTGCGCTCGACCTGTCCGGTGGCGAGGCCATCATGCGGCCGGAGTTCACCCGCGCGGTCGGCTCCGGCTTCGTCTCAACCATGAACAAGATCGCGAGCAGTCGCGGCGCCACCGGCGTCAAGGCCGCACTCGCGCCCGCACTCGGCGGCAACCCGACCACGCAGAAGTTCGCCGACGGCGGCATCTTCGGTTGGATCGGCAAGACCGTGAAGGGGGTGGGCTCGAAGGCGTGGGACGGCGTCAAGAAGGGCGCGTCTTGGCTGGCGGACACCGTCGAGGCATCCGCGCGCGCGGGCCTGAACAGCGTCGTCAACCCGCTCATGAACGCCTTCCCCGGGGCCGGCGGCGACTTCGGCAAGATGATCCGCCGCATCCCCAAGCGGATCCTCGACAGCATCTTCGGGTACAGCGAGAAGGCCGACAAGAAGGGAGCCGGCGGGATCGGCGGCCCTCGGATGCAGGCCGGCCTCAAGTGGGCCCGCACCCAGAACGGCAAGCCCTACCAGTGGGGCGGCAACGGCAACCCCAGCTGGGACTGCTCCGGGTTCCTCTCCGCGATCGAGTCCGTCATCCGCGGCCAGAAGCCGCACCGCAGGTGGGCAACCGGCGCCTTCGCCGGCAAGACCGCCCCCAGCGGATGGGTCCTCAACGGCAGGAGCCCGTATCAGATCGGCATCACCAACGCGGGCGTCGGCCACACCGCGGGCACGATCAACAAGGTCAACGTCGAGTCCCGCGGCGGAGACGGCGTCGTTGTCGGCTCCCGGGCGCGGCCCGCAACCGCGGCCATGTTCACGCACCGGTACGGCTTCATGCCCGGCAAGTACGACTCCGGCGGCTACCTCCAGCCCGGCCTCAACTTGGCCTACAACGGCACCGGCCGGCCGGAGCCGGTGTTCACGTCGCAGCAGGCCAATGCCCTCACATCCACGGCCGCCACCGGGGCACCCGGCATCGCCAAGTTCGAGGGCGACCTGTACCTGTCCGGCGGCGAGTTCCTCGGCCGGGTCCGCGGCGAAGCCGAGCAGGTCGTCGACGGCCGCTTCGACATGCTTCGGCGCAGGCTCGAGGCAGGGTTCAACTGAGTCATCATGGACGGGTCCGGACGCACGGAAGCCCCCGCCGCAATTCTCCTGCGGCGGGGGCTTCCTCGCGCTACACCTGGTGCGTCTTGGCCCAGTCGACGAGCGTCGACCAAGCGGCCGGCTGGAGCGGTATCCGCGCCCCTGCTGGTCGCTTGGAGTCCCGTACCAGTACGCCGTCAGCGGGCTTGGCCCACTCGACGCACGAGCCGCTGTCCGTGTAGGTCGACTTCACCCAGACCAAGTCATCGTGTCCAGCTCCGTGCACAGCGTTCTCCTCGCTGAGTCGATCATTTCCAGCGACGCTGCCGGGGAGGCCGCGACCGCCTGCAAGTGATCGTATGAGGTGGAGTACGCGGCCACGTCTTCCGGACGGGTCGAGATGAGAGATCCGGTTAGGGTCTCGGTGAACACGACGCGCTGCGGGCCGACCTTGTACGACGTGAACGCGCCCGCCAGGCCGGGGTGTCCGGGACTGTCGAGCGGCAGCACCTGCAGCGTCACGGACGGCCGCAGAGACGCGATGTTCAGCAGGTGCTCCATCTGCTCCAGCAGCACCGCCTTACAGCCGATCGGCCGGCGCAGCACCTGCTCGTCGATGATGAACCAGGCCCGCCGGTCGCCCGCGTACCCGAGCGCGTCGATACGCCGCAGACGCAGGTCTGCCCGCTCCGCCACGTCCTCTATCGGCAGGGCGGGAGTTGTCGCCTGGATCGCCTCGACGGCGTACTGGTACGACTGCAACATGCCGGGAATCAGGGTGGGGTGCCACGCCTGGATCTGGTCGGCCGCGCTCTCCAGCCGGATCAGCTGCTCGATGTGCTCGGACAGCGATTCGTTCGGCGCGGCCCGCCATAGGCCGGCCTTGGATGGGTCTCTGGTGCCGCGCACGATCTCCGCGGCTTCCTTGCGATTGGGCTTCACCGGTTCTCCTCCGGTCGCGCCTTGATGGTCCGTCAACGCTACTCCTCGTGTGGTTGCGGTCACACCGCTTGATCGGATGGGCTGACACCCGCTGACATGTCAGCGGCCCGAGGGGGCCGTTCTCTATAGGTCAACGCGTGGGCGCGCGCGAGCTGACACCCGTCTGACACCCGCCTACGGGGCGTCTGACACTCGCCTGACACCCGACTAGGCGGCGGCTGACACCACTCCCGTAGGCGGGTGACAAGACGGGGCAATCCGGGTGCTCAACGGGTGCTCAGTGGGTGCTAAGCCGCAGGTCACAGCTGCTCGAAGAGGTGCTCAGGGGGTGCTAACTGATCATGCTGAGCAGTTGCGATAGCAGCAGTCTGAGCAGCTGTGACCTGCGGTCTAGCAGCGCTGAGCACCCCGATAGCAGGGGATATTCCGGGGCAAGTTGGGTGGACGCCATCCTGGACAGACCCCGGACAGACGACCCCTGACCCTGGACAGGCGTGTCCGGGTTGGACGCCCGTCCGTCCAGGCTGTGTCCAGGACATACCGGACTCTGTCCAGGGTCTGTCCGGGGTCTGTCCACCCTGGTCGGAGACTGTGCAGACCCCTGTGCAGGGGGT
>NZ_JAGGPA010000012.1 GCF_018614035.1 Streptomyces sp. ISL-96 | reverse complement strand
GGGGGGGGGGGCGCGGGGGGCGGGGGGTGAGGGAGCCGAATGACGTGCTGGCAGTCACGATTCCCCCTTGCGGCGCCGCCCATGGCCATGGATCAGGCACAGAACGTAGCTGCGGGCATCGGGTGCCGGGCGCCGGGTCTGGCCGACACGGCGGGCCCGGGTGGACGTGTCCCCCGTTCGGCCGCGTCCCGGCCGCGGCGCGGTGACCTTCGTTGTCAGTGGCCGGTGCAAGACTGAGATGCAGGTCACACCGGACGAGAGGATGAGGTGATCGGCATGGCCGGCGCACCGAGCATTTACCCGACGGTTCTTTACAAGGACGCCAAGGCCGCCATCAGGTTGCTGAAGGAGGCTTTCGGCTTCCGGGAGGTGGCTCTCTACGAGAGTGAGAGCGGTTACGTCGAGCATGCGGAGCTGGCGCACGGCAATGGCGCGGTGATGGTGGGGTCGCACGGGCGGGAGGGCGTCTTCGCCAAGGCGATGGCGAATGCGGGGCCGGTGGGCGTGTACGTGGTGGTCGCGGACGTGGACGCGCATCATGCGCGGGCGGTCGAACACGGGGTGGAGATTCTGATGCCGCCGACGGATCAGGAGTATGGCTCGCGTGACTACATGGCGCGGGACGCCGAGGGCAACATCTGGAGCTTCGGGACGTACGCCCCGGCGATCGGCGGCTGACGGGGCGCGGCGGGTGCTAGACCCCGCCCGTGTGGACCTGGAACGCGGCTCGGCGTACCGCCTTCGCCAGGGCCGGGTCCGGGTGGGCCGCGGCCAGGGCGACCAGGACCTGGACCGTGCGGGGGTGGCCGATGGCGCGGACCTCGTCCAGCAGGGCGGGCACGGTGGATTGCACTGCCGCGTCCAGGTGGCGTACCAGCAGCTGCGTCTCACCGTGGTCGGCCACGGCCGCGGCCGTGTCCACCCACAGCCACGTCGACTCCTCACGGGTGAGGACCTCGTGCGCGTCCTCGGGGTCGGCGCCCTCGTACTCCGCCAGCCACAGCAGGGCGTACGGACGCAGCGAGCTGTCGTCGGCGGCGGCCCGTACGCCGGACTCCGCGGGCGCGCCGACCACCCGCAGCGCCTCGAAGGCGAGTCCGCGCAGCAGCGCGTCCTCGCCGCGGGCGGCTTCGAGGAGCTCGGTCACGGCGCTGGAGACGGTACGGGCGGCGAGCCAGGCACGGTACTCGGCGCGGGCCGGGCCCGGCGTCAGGCGGGCGCAGCCGCGCAGCATGTCCTCGGCGGACTGTTCGATGTTCCCCGCCGGGCTCTGCGCCGCGACGCAGATCTGCTCCAGCTTGACCCACACCGCCCAGTTGCCGAGCGCGGTGAGCGTGGCGAGTCCGGGCGTAAGGGTCAGGGCGCCTACGGCCGCCTGGCCTTCCAGGGCCCAGTCCAGGAGGGGGAGGAGAGGGACGGCGGGGGCAGGGGACGGCTCGGGGAGCGGCTCGGGGCCGTACGGGACCTCGCAGCGCTCTTCGCGCAGCTCGGCGACACGCTGTTCGAGCAGGTCGAGCAGGGCCGGCACCTGGACGGGACCGGCCGAGAGCTGGAGGAGGGAGAGCACTTGGGGGACGGCCTCCACGACCTCCGCGACGGAGGTGGCGGTGACGCCGTCGGGCGCGGGGTGGACGATCGACCAGGCGTCGAAGAGCGCGACCCAGCCGCGCAGAACGGCCGCGTCGTCACGGTCCCAGGCGCGCAGCCGCCAGCCGGGGCGGGTGCGGTCGCCGTGGAGTTCGATCAGGCCGGCGAGCCTGGCCCTGTCCCAGGCCGCGCGGATCTGGGACGGGGTCAAGTCCAAGTCCGCCGAGGCCTGTTGGACGGCCGCGTCGCAGAGCGCGCCGTCCCGGCCGGGTTCGACGTGGGACTTTCCGCCGCGCGGGGACGGTGAGGCCCAGCGTGCCACCCGTACGGCGTCGGCGAGCACGGCCCTGGCCTGACGGGCCAGTTCCGCGGGGGGCGGGGTGCCCTCGGGAGGCCTGGGGGCCGGGCGGGTACGCCGGTTCGTCACGGCCTGGCGTCCGCCCTGAGAAGTCAGGGGGAGGGAGGCGGCGAGGGGTCGCGGGCGGACAAGTCGGAGCCTGGAGTCGCGCGGAGTACGGGACGTCACGGGGAGCAGTCTCGCCGCTGACGCCCCGAAAGCCCAAACGGAATCGAACTTGCCGCTCATGGACGTCCCGTGGCCGGAACTTTTCCCCACCGGACGGGCCGGACATTCCGGGAAGAGCTGGGGGTTTGGGCTACATCAAGGGGGTCAGGAAGCGGCGCAGGACCTCTTCGTACGTGGCCGGGGAAGCGTTCCACATGGCCGCGTGCGGGGCGTTCGGCACGGGGTGGAGGGTGACCAGGTCCGGCCGCAGCTCGGCCAGCTGCCGCGAGGGTTGCCACGGGGCCACGGTGTCGTCGGGGCCGTGGAAGACCAGCGTGGGGATGCGCAGCCCTTCGGGCCCGGCCGCTTCGCGCAGGCGGTCGCCGTGCACTCCCGTGCGGCCCTGGACCGCCCTGACCGCGAGCGGCAGCAGTGCGCGCGGGGTGCGGCGGGCGACGGCCAGGGCCCGCACCGTGGCTTCCCAGTCGAGGACCGGGGAGTCGAGTACGAGGCCGCTGATCAGGTCGCGGAGCGGGGAGTGCGTCGCGGCGTGCACGGCCATGGCCCCGCCGGTGGACCAGCCGTGCAGGATGACGCGCTCGGCGCCGCGGCGGACGGCGTAGCGGATGGCGGCGTCCACGTCACGCCACTCCGAGTCGCCGAGGTGGCCGAGGCCGTCCGGTGGCCTGGGGGCGCCGGTGTCGCCCCGGTAGGCGAGGCCGAGGACCGGGAGGTGGTGGGAGCGCAGGAAGGGCATGACGTTCATGGGGTGTTCCCGCGTGGTGCCGAGGCCGTGCACGGTGATCACCCAGGTGCTGCGGACGCCCGGCAGGAACCAGGCGGGCAGCGCGCCGAGTTCGCCGGGGACCTCCACGTCGGCGTGGTCGATGCCGAGTGCGGTGCGCGGATCGCCGACGTACAGCTGCGGGGTGAGCCGCACCCTGGCGCCGGCGGCGAGTGCGCCGTGGCTGACGCGTTCCAGGCGGCGTACGACGGTGTCGGCCGTGTGCGGCGCGTCCTGGACGACGGGGCCGACGACCGCGTGGACGCCGGGGCCTTCGATGCCGTACATGCCGGGGCGCAGGGACGCCAGGCAGCGGGTGAGGGTGATCTGTCCCGCCGCGGTGGCGTGCGCGGTGAGCCGGGGGTCGCCGGGCAGCGGCCGGCCGGCCGATGCCTTGAGCGCGGCGTCGCCGGCGTAACGGCCGAGCGCGACCGCTGCCGCACCGACGCCGATGAGTGTGGTGACGGCCGCTGCCGTCGCTGTAGCCGGGCGCACCGCTCCAGTGTCCGCATCCGCCGGACGCAAAGCCAGTGGGCGGGGCCGGACGTTTGGTGCCGGGATCAGCTTTGTGGCGGGACGTCAGCCTCGCCGGCGCCCCGCTGGCCGTAACCGCGCAGTTTCTCCTGTGCTTCGCGCAGCTGACCGTCGGAGAGCAGCGACGGTTCGCGCCCCGGAACCGAGCTCGCGGTGAGCCAGAGCCTGCACATCCATTCGAGCTGGGCGGTGCGGTCGTAGGCCTGGTCGAGGGTGTCTCCGTAGGTCACGGTGCCGTGGTTCCGCAACAGGCAGCCCGAGCGGTCGCGCAGGGCCAGGAGCATGTTCTCGGCCAACTCCTGCGATCCGTACGTCGCGTACGGGGCGGTGCGGACGGGGCCGCCGAGGGCCGCGGCCATGTAGTGCACGAGGGGCAGCTCGGGTACGAGGGTGGAGACGGCGGTGGCGTGTACGGCGTGGGTGTGGACCACCGCGCCGGCGCCGGTGCTGCGGTAGACCGCGAGGTGCATCGGCAGCTCGCTGGTGGGGGTGAGCTTGCCGAGGACCTGGTTCCCGTCGGGGTCGACGGCGACGGCGTCTTCCGGCCGCAGCCGGTCGTACGGGACTCCGCTCGGGGTGACGAGAACGAGTTCGCCGACCCGCACGGAGACATTGCCCGAGGTGCCGACCACCAGCCCTTCGCGCACTGTCCGGCGGGCCGTGGCCACCAGGTCGTCCCATGCCCGTTCGATCGCGTCCCGCACACCGCTTCGTGTCGCGTCCTGTATCTGCTCAGCCATGCGGCGATCCTGCCAGCCGGGGCGGCGCACCGTGCGGTGCGCAGATCGAGGGGCATTTACGGATCTCCCCCTGGCCTGGGGAGCACCGCTCTGACAGTGACGAGAATCTCTTCAGCGGGTCCACGGACCGGCTGAAGGGGTTCGCGTGGGCTGAGAGGGCCGCCGATTGCCCGGTTCGCTGCCGTTCTGGCCACAAACGGAATGGCGGCGAGCCTCTTCGGGTCACCACACCGCCCGACCCAGTTCACCTTCCGTTCACTCAGGTTGCCTACGTTCCACTTGCCACTGACGTCAAACGATTGCCTGGGTAAATGGAACACATCACCTTGCTGCTCGCGATTGTGATCGTGACAGCTCTAGTGTTCGATTTCACGAACGGTTTCCACGACACCGCGAACGCGATGGCGACCACCATCTCGACCGGTGCTCTGAAGCCCAAGACGGCGGTGGCCATGTCCGCCGTGCTCAACCTGGTCGGCGCGTTCCTGTCGGTGGAGGTCGCCAAGACGATCTCCAGCGGCATCGTCACCGAAGCAGGCATCACTCCAGAGGTCATCTTCGCGGCGCTGGTCGGCGCGATCCTCTGGAACCTCATGACCTGGCTGATCGGTCTGCCGTCCAGCTCCTCGCATGCCCTCATGGGCGGACTGATCGGCGCCACCATCGCCTCGGTCGGCATCAGCGGCGTCAACGGCGGCACCGTGGTCACCAAGGTGCTCATCCCCGCGATCGCCGCCCCGCTGGTCGCCGGCCTCGCCGCGTACCTCGCCTCGCGCCTGACGTACCGGATCGGCCGGAACGCTGACCCGAAGGCCACCAAGAAGGGCTACCGCGCCGGCCAGATCACCTCGGCCGGCCTGGTCTCCCTGGCCCACGGCACCAACGACGCTCAGAAGACCATGGGCATCATCACGCTGGCGCTCGTCGCCGGCGGTGTCCTGTCCCCCGGCTCGAACCCCCCGATGTGGGTCATCCTCTCCGCCGGTCTCGCGATCGCGATGGGCACCTACCTCGGCGGCTGGCGCATCATCCGCACCATGGGCAAGGGCCTCACCGACCTCCAGCCGCAGCAGGGCTTCGCCGCCCAGACCAGTGCGGCCGCGGTCATCCTGTCCTCGTCGAACCTCGGCTTCTCGCTGTCGACCACGCACTCCTGCTCCGGCGCCGTGATGGGCGCGGGCCTCGGCCGCAAGGGCGGCGTGGTTCGCTGGTCCACCGCCACCCGGATGTTCGTCGCGTGGGGTCTGACGCTGCCGGCCGCAGGCCTGGTCGCCGCAGGCTCGGAGCTCGTCACCAGGCAGGGCGACTGGGGTGTCGCGGCCGTCGCGGCCTTCCTGATCGGCTCCTGCATCGCGATCTGGTTCATCTCCCGCCGCCAGGTGGTCGACCACACCAACGTCAACGACGTGGACGTGGATGCCGAGCCCGCGGGTGTCGTGACCACCGCCATGGCCGCCGTCAGCGTGCCGCCCACGGCCGGTGCCATCGCCGCCGAAGAATTCAAAGCCACCATCCCGGCCCCGGCCGGCAGCTCCGCCGAGCCGGTCAGCCCGGCCGCGGTGTAAGGACAGGGACACAGCAGTATGAAGATCGACTGGGCAGCTCTCGGCTCCGTATTCGGCGTGAGCCTCGTGGTCACCGTCGCACTGGTTGGCCTGTTCACCCTGGGCATCCTCGGCCTCTCCAAGCAGGAGAGCGCCGCCGCGCAGGGCGGCGGCTCCGCCGTCCTGGCCCGCACCGGCGCGTACGCCTGCTTCGCGCTGTGCGCGGCGGCCGTGACGTACGGGATCTATCTGATCGTCGTCTGACGCGCCGCCCTCACTCCGGGCAAACCGTCACAGAGACCGCTCCGCCACCGGCCCTCGACAGCCGGTGGCGGGGCGGTCTCTGTGTGCCTCAGCACACTCTCCCGTCGCAGGTCAACGGCAAGTTGACGGCGTTCGCGGAGCGTGGTGGACTGCCGGAGCCGAATACGGCGGCACGAGAGGAAGTCCGGTGCGAATCCGGCGCGGTCCCGCCACTGTGACCGGGGAAGACGAAGAGGTCCCCGGGAGCCAGGAACTCTCACCGCCGGTCACGTCGAACCAGGGCGCGGACCCTGAGTGAGGACATACCGCCATGCCCGGCTGCCGTTCAGTCAGTCCTGTCAGCCCTGACATCCCTATGTGTACGACGCGTTCGCTTCGAGGCGCATCGGTCTGCTGAGCCATGCGTGCCGATCGCATCTTCGCGTACGGCGCCACCGCCGGCCTGATCGGCGACCTCGTTCTCGGTGATCCTCGCCGTGGGCATCCGGTCGCCGCGTTCGGGCGGGCCGCGGGCGCCGTCGAGTCCCTGCTGTGGCGTGACCACCGCGGGTGGGGCGCGGCGCACACCCTGGTGTGCGCCGGAGGCGCCGCCGGAGCCGCCGCGCTCGCTTCCCGTGCCGTACGCCGCTCCCCCGCCGCCGCGCTCGCCCTGACCGCCGCCGCTACCTGGGCCGTGGTCGGAGGTACGTCGCTGGGCCGCGAGGCCCGGGCCGTGGGCGGCGCCCTGGAGGCCGGGGACATCGAGGTCGCCCGCGAACGCCTCCCCCACCTGTGCGGGCGCGACCCGCAGGCGCTGGACGCCCAGCAGATCGCCCGCGCCGTCGTCGAGTCCGTCGCCGAGAACACCTCGGACGCGGTGGTCGGCGCGCTGGTGTGGGGCGCTTTGGGTGGTGTGCCGGGGCTCGTGGCCTTCCGCGCCATCAACACACTTGACGCCATGGTGGGGCACAAATCAGCCAAATACCGCCGCTACGGCTGGGCTTCGGCACGCCTCGACGACGTGGCCGGCTGGCCCGGGGCGCGGCTGACGGCTGCCCTGGCGGTCGTCGCCGGCGGAGACCCCCAAGGTGCGGTGCGGGCCTGGCGTACGGATGCGGACAAGCACCCGAGCCCCAACGCGGGCCCCGTGGAAGCCTCCTTCGCGGGCGCGCTCGGCGTACGGCTCGGCGGGACGCTCTCCTACGCGGGCCGGGTCGAGCACCGGCCCGTGCTCAACGCCGCCGGGCGGCCCGTCGGCGTACCGGACATCGAGCGGGCGGCACGGCTGTCGCGGCGCGTCGGGGTGCTGGCCCTGGCGACCGCTGTGGCGGGGCGGCTGGCTTTCGGCGCGGCGGTGCGGCGCGCCGCACGTAGTGACATACGTACTGGGAAGGGGCGCGCGTGAGCGGTTCATTGGGGGGCGGTCTGCTCGTCGCGGGGACCACGTCCGACGCGGGCAAGAGCGTCGTGACGGCCGGGATCTGCCGGTGGCTCGTACGCAAGGGTGTGAAGGTCGCGCCGTTCAAGGCGCAGAACATGTCGCTCAATTCGTTCGTTACGCGCGAAGGCGCGGAAATCGGGCGGGCGCAGGCCATGCAGGCGCAGGCCGCGCGGGTCGAACCGACGGCGCTCATGAATCCCGTGCTGCTCAAGCCGGGCAGTGACCGCAGCAGCCAAGTGGTGCTGATGGGGAAGCCGGTGGGCGAGATGAGTGCGCGCGGCTACCACGGGGGGCGGCAGGAAGCGTTGCTCGGGACGGTGACGGACTGTCTGCGGGAGTTGCGGGGCACGTATGACGCCGTGATCTGTGAGGGGGCGGGCAGTCCGGCCGAGATCAATCTGCGGCGTACCGACATCGTGAACATGGGGATCGCGCGAGCGGCCCGGTTCCCGGTGATCGTCGTCGGCGACATCGACCGGGGTGGGGTCTTCGCTTCGTTCTTCGGTACGACGGCGCTGCTGAGCCGGGAGGACCAGGAGTTGGTGGCCGGCTATCTGGTCAACAAATTCCGGGGTGATGTGTCGCTCCTTGAGCCCGGACTCGACATGCTGGAGGGACTGACGGGGCGGCGTACGTACGGCGTGCTGCCCTTCGCGCACGGTCTCGGCATCGACGAGGAGGACGGGCTGCGGGTCTCGCTGCGGGGCGCCGTACGGGAGTCCGTGGTCGCGCCGCCCGTCGGGGACGACGTGCTGCGGGTGGCCGTGTGCGCCGTGCCGCTCATGTCGAACTTCACGGATGTGGACGCGCTCGCCGCCGAACCGGGGGTCGTTGTCCGGTTCGTGGACCGGGCCGAGGAGCTGGTCGACGCCGATCTCGTCATCGTGCCGGGGACACGCGGGACCGTGAAGGCCCTGGAGTGGCTGCGCGAGCGCGGGCTGGCGGACGCGCTGGCGCGGCGGGCGGCGGAAGGCCGTCCCGTGCTGGGCATCTGCGGCGGCTTCCAGTTGCTGGGCGAGCGCATCGAGGACGACGTCGAGTCGAGGGCGGGGGCGGTGGAAGGGCTCGGGCTGCTGCCGGTGCGGGTCCGGTTCGCCGTCGAGAAGACTCTGGCGCGGCCGGTCGGCAGCGCGCTGGGCGAGCCCGTCGAGGGGTACGAGATCCACCACGGGGTCGCCGAGGTGCTGGGGGGCGAGGCGTTCTTGGACGGGTGCCGGGTGGGGCCGGTCTGGGGGACTCACTGGCACGGGTCGCTGGAGAGCGACGCGTTCCGGCGGGCCTTTTTGCGCGAGGTCGCGGCTGCGGCGGGGCGCCGCTTCGTACCGGCACCGGACACCTCCTTCGAGGCGCTGCGCGAGGAGCAGCTCGACCGCCTCGGTGACCTCATCGAAGAACACGCGGATACGGATGCGCTGCTGCGGCTCATTGAGTCGGGCGCGCCGTCAGGACTTCCCTTCATCGCACCTGGAGCGCCCGCATGAGCACTGAGAACACCGTGCTGTTGTTGTCCACCGCCGATACGGATCTGCTGGCGGCCCGCGCCTCCGGCGGCCCGTACCGGATCGGCAACCCGACCCGTATCGACGCGGCCGCGGAACTGCCCGCGCTGATCGAGGGCGCGTCGGTCGCCGTCGTGCGGCTGCTCGGCGGCAAGCGCGCCTGGGAGGACGGGCTCGCTGTCCTGAAGGCCTCGGGAATACCGACCGTCCTGCTGGGCGGCGAGACCGTGCCCGACGCGGAGCTGATGGCCGAGTCCTCGGTGCCGGCGGGTGTGGTCGCGGAGGCGCTGCGCTATCTCGTCGAGGGCGGCCCCGGGAACCTCGTCGAGCTGGCGCGCTTCCTGTCCGACACCGTGCTGCTGACGGGTGTCGGTTTCGCCGAGCCGCAGAAGATGCCCGAGTGGGGCGTGCACGGGTCGCGTCAGTACGACGATCGTCGTCCTACGGTCGGCGTGCTGTTCTACCGGGCGCACGAGCTGTCCGGGAACACGTCCTTCGTCGACGTCCTGTGCGACCAGATCGAGGCGCAGGGCGCCAACGCCCTTCCGGTCTTCTGCGGTTCGCTGCGCAGCGCCGAGGCGGAGCTCTACCAGGAGCTCGGCAAGGCCGACGCGCTGATCGCGACGGTCCTCGCGGCGGGCGGCACGCGCGCCAGTGACGCGTCAGCGGGCGGTGACGACGAGGCGTGGGACATCGGTGCGCTCGCGGACCTCGACGTACCCGTGCTGCAGGGGCTGTGTCTTACGTCGTCGCGCGCTGCCTGGGACGCGTCCGATGCGGCGCTTTCGCCGATGGACGCGGCGATGCAGGTGGCCATTCCCGAGTTCGACGGGCGGCTCATCACCGTTCCCTTCTCCTTCAAGGAGCAGGGTGAAGGTGACGTTCCCGTGTACGTCGCCGATCCCGAGCGTGCCGCGCGGGTCGCCGGTATCGCCGTACGGCATGCCAGGCTGGCCCACAAGCCGAACAAGGACAAGCGCCTCGCGCTCGTCTTCACGGCGTACCCGACGAAGCATTCGCGGGTGGGCAACGCGGTGGGTCTCGATACGCCTGCTTCCGCGATCCGGGTGCTTGATGCCCTGCGCGACGCGGGGTACGCGGTGGAGGGCCACCCCGACAACGGCGACGAGCTGATCCACCGGCTCATCAACGCCGGTGGTCATGATGTGGAGTGGCTGACCGAGGAGCAGCTCGCGGCTGCCCCTGCTCGGGTGCCGCTCGCCGACTACCAGGCGTGGTTCGACAAGCTGGAGCCCGGACTCAGGGACGGGATGCTGGAGCACTGGGGTGAGGCGCCCGGGCAGCTGTACGTCGACGGCGACGAGATCGTGCTGGCGTCGCTGCAGTTCGGGAACGTCGTCGTGATGATCCAGCCGCCGCGCGGCTTCGGCGAGAACCCGATCGCGATCTACCACGATCCTGATATGCCGCCGTCGCACCACTACATGGCGGCGTACCGGTGGCTGGAGAATTCGTTTGGTGCCGACGCGATCGTGCACATGGGCAAGCACGGGACGATGGAGTGGCTGCCGGGGAAGGGGCTCGGTCTCTCGGCCGGGTGTGGGCCCGATGCCGTGCTGGGTGAGCTGCCGCTGATCTACCCGTTCATCGTGAACGACCCGGGCGAGGGCACGCAGGCCAAGCGGCGCGGGCACGCGACGGTGGTCGATCACCTGGTGCCGCCGATGGCGCGTGCGGACACGTACGGGGACCTGGCGAAGCTTGAGCAGCTGCTGGACGAGTACGCCCTGGTGAGCGACCTCGACCCGGCAAAGGCGCCTGCGGTGCGGGCGCAGATCTGGACGCTGGTGACGGCGGCGCAGCTGCACCACGATCTGCACCTCGACGAGCAGCCGACCGATGACGACTTCGATGAATTCGTCATGCACATCGACGGCTACCTGTGCGAGATCAAGGACGTTCAGATCCGGGACGGCCTGCATGTGCTGGGCGGCGGTCCGGAGGCCGAGGCCCGGGTCAATCTGGTGCTGGCCGTGCTGCGGGCCTCACAGGTGTGGGGCGGAAAGGCCAACGCCCTGCCGGGGCTGCGGGCGTGCCTCGCGGAGCACTTCGGGCTGGTCGAGAAGGAGCTGCTGGGCGAGCCCGGTGCGCCGGTGAAGGTCGCGGACGGGCTTACGGCGCTGGTGGAGGGTCCGGCGCGTACGGGCGCTGACGCGGTGGACCTGCTGGAGCAGCTGTGCCGGCGGCTCGCAGAGGGCATGGAGGAGCGGCGCTGGGACGCCAGGGAAGCGGCCGGGCTGGTGGGTGAAGTGGTCGGCGTCGAGGTTCCGGACGCTGTGGCTGTGCTGCGGTTCGCGTGCGAGGAAGTCGTGCCGAGGCTCGCGCGTACCACGGATGAGATCTCCAACATCCTGCACGCGCTGGACGGTGGCTATGTGCCGGCGGGGCCGTCGGGGTCGCCGACACGTGGCCTGGTGAATGTGCTGCCGACCGGGCGCAACTTCTACTCGGTGGACCCGAAGGCGATTCCGTCGCGGCTTTCGTGGGAGGTCGGCCAGGCGCTCGCGGACTCGCTGGTGGCGCGGTATCTGACGGATACGGGCGACTATCCGAAGTCCGTGGGACTCACGGTCTGGGGTACGTCCGCGATGCGCACCCAGGGCGACGACATCGCGGAGATCCTGGCGTTGCTGGGCTGCCGGCCGGTGTGGGACGACGCGTCGCGGCGGGTCACGGGGTTCGAGATCGTGCCGCTGGATGAGCTGGGGCGGCCGCGTATTGACGTGACGGTACGGATCTCCGGGTTCTTCCGGGATGCGTTCCCGCATGTGGTGGGGCTCATTGATGACGCGGTGCGGGCGGTCGCGGAGCTGGACGAGCCGGGTGACAGGAATTTCGTGCGGGCGCACGCGGACGCGGACACCGCCGAGCACGGGGACCGGCGGCGGGCCACGGCTCGTATCTTCGGCTCGAAGCCCGGGGCTTATGGGGCGGGGCTGCTGCCGCTGATCGATGCGCGGAACTGGCGCAGCGACGCGGACCTGGCGGAGGTGTACGCGGTGTGGGGCGGTTACGCGTATGGGCGGGGGCTGGAGGGGAAGGCCGCGCGCGGGGACATGGAGACGGCGTTCCGGCGGATCGCTGTGGCCGCGAAGAATGTCGATACGCGGGAACACGATCTCGTCGATGCGGATGACTACTTCCAGTACCACGGTGGCATGGTCGCCATGGTGCGGCATCTGACGGGTGCGTCGCCTGAGGCGTATGTGGGTGACAGTGCGACGCCTGACCAGGTGAAGACCCGGACGCTGGGCGAGGAGACGCATCGCGTTTTCCGGGCTCGGGTGGTCAATCCGCGGTGGATGGCGGCGATGCGGAGGCACGGGTACAAGGGTGCGTTCGAGATGGCGGCCACGGTGGATTACCTCTTTGGGTACGACGCGACTGCCGGGGTCGTCGACGACTGGATGTACGAGAAGCTCAGCTCCGAGTACGTCTTTGATCAGGAGAACCGGGACTTCATGAAGAAGTCCAACCCCTGGGCGCTGCGGGGTATTACGGAGCGGCTGCTTGAGGCGGCTGAGCGAGGGCTTTGGGCGGAGCCGGAGGCGGAGACGCTGGAGCGGCTTCGGGCTACGTATCTGGAGCTTGAGGGCGATCTGGAGGGGGACGCGTGAGGGCGGCGCCTGCGGCGGGCTTCTTTCCCCACCCCGCCCCTTCCCGACCCTGGGGCTCCGCCCCAGACCCCGGTCCTCAAACGCCGGACGGGCTGGATTTTCGCCCGTACAGGCTGAGTTGCACGCCGCTTGATGTGGAGGCTTCCTCGTGAGTACCCCCTACCCCTTCACCGCCATCGTCGGAATGGACGACCTGCGGCTCGGGCTGCTGCTGAACGCCGTCTCGCCCGCCGTCGGCGGTGTGCTCGTTCGTGGTGAGAAGGGGACCGCTAAGAGCACCGCCGTGCGTGCGCTTTCGGCGCTGTTGCCCGAGGTGGCGGTAGTCGCCGGGTGCCGGTTCTCCTGTGACCCGGGCTCCCCCGACCCCGCGTGTCCCGACGGGCCGCACGAGGTCGCAGAAATAGGGGCGGCGCAAAGCGCCTCGGACAAGGGTGGTGGCGGGCGACGGGCGGGAGTGTCGCGGGCCGCGCGGATGGTTGAGCTGCCGGTCGGCGCGTCCGAGGACCGGCTTGTCGGTGCGCTCGACATCGAGCGGGCGCTGGCCGAGGGTGTGAAGGCATTCGAGCCGGGGCTGCTGGCCGACGCTCATCGCGGGATTCTGTACGTCGATGAAGTGAATTTGCTGCATGACCACTTGGTCGACCTGCTGCTGGACGCGGCCGCCATGGGTGCGTCGTACGTCGAGCGCGAAGGCGTCTCCGTGCGGCACGCCGCGCGGTTCCTGCTCGTCGGGACCATGAACCCCGAAGAGGGCGAGCTGCGGCCGCAGTTGCTCGACCGGTTCGGGCTGACCGTGGAGGTGGCCGCCTCCCGGGAGACCGATCAGCGGGTCGAGGTCGTACGGCGCAGGCTCGCGTACGACGACGACCCTGCCGCGTTCGCCGCGAAGTGGGCCGGTGAAGAGGCCGCACTGCGCGCGCGGATCGTCACCGCGCGGGCGCTGCTGCCCGAAGTACGGCTCGGGGACGGTGCGTTGCGGCAGATCGCCGCCACCTGTGCGGCCTTCGAGGTCGACGGGATGCGGGCCGACATCGTGATGGCCCGGACTGCTACCGCGCTGGCCGCCTGGGCCGGGCGCAGCGACGTACTCGCCGAAGACGTACGGCAGGCCGCGCTGCTCGCGCTTCCGCACCGGCGCCGGCGCAATCCGTTCGACGCGCCGGGGCTGGACGAGGACAAGCTCGACGACACGCTGGAGCAGAACAGCGGGGCGGAGGATGAGGATCCCGATCCTGATCCGGACGGGCCTGGTGGGGGTGGGCAGCCGCCGCAGGGCGATGGCGACGGCGACGGGTCGTCCGACTCGCCGGACCAGCCCGGTGACGCCGAGCCCGAGGCCGGTGAGGGGCAGCAGGCTCCCGCCGGGTCCGGTGGTGAGCAGGCGGCGGCCAGGTCCGGTGAGCCGTTCCGTACGAAGATGCTGAGTGTGCCCGGGCTTGGGGAGGGGGCGGCCGGCCGTCGGTCCCGTGCGCGTACCGAGCACGGTCGTACGACCGGGGCCCGTCGGCCGCAGGGGGCGCTCACCAAGTTGCACCTCGCGGCGACCGTGCAGGCCGCCGCGCCTCATCAGCGGGCGCGGGGGCGCAGTGGGCGTGGGCTGGTGGTGCGGCGGGACGATCTGCGGCAGGCGACACGGGAGGGGCGCGAGGGGAACCTCGTGCTGTTCGTCGTGGACGCGTCCGGGTCGATGGCCGCGCGGCAGCGGATGAGCGCGGTGAAGGGCGCTGTGCTGTCGCTGCTGCTCGACGCGTATCAGCGGCGGGACAAGGTCGGGCTGGTGACCTTTCGGGGCAAGGACGCGGAGCTTGTGCTTCCGCCCACGTCGTCCGTGGACGCGGCGGCGGTTCGGTTGGAGACGCTGCCTACGGGTGGGCGTACACCGCTGTCCGCCGGGCTGCTGAAGGCGCATGACGTGCTGCGGGTGGAGAAGATGCGGGATCCGTCGCGGCGTCCGTTGGTGGTGGTCGTTACCGATGGGCGGGCTACCGGTGGGCCGGAGCCGCTGGCGCTCGCGGCGCGTGCGGCCCGGCTGCACGCGGTGGAGGGTGTCGCCTCGGTGGTCGTGGACTGCGAGTCCGGTCCTGTGCGGCTCGGACTGGCTGGGGATCTGGCCCGGGAGCTGGGCGGTACGGCCGTCTCGCTCGACGAGCTGCGGGCCGACAGCATCGCCGGGCTCGTCAAGGACGTACAGGGAATCAACAACAGGAGGGCAGCCTAATGCCGCAGGGACAGCCGAGCGTCGTACCGGAAGACGGTCTCACCACGCGCCAGCGCCGCAATCGGCCGCTTGTCGTGGTGCATACGGGGATCGGGAAGGGCAAGTCGACCGCGGCCTTCGGGCTCGCGCTGCGGGCCTGGAATCAGGGGTGGCCGATCGGGGTGTTCCAGTTCGTCAAGTCGGCGAAGTGGAAGGTCGGCGAGGAGAACGCGCTGAAGGTGCTGGGCGCGAGCGGCGAGGGCGGGTCCGTCGCCTGGCACAAGATGGGCGAGGGCTGGTCCTGGGTGCAGCGCGACGCGCAGCTCGACAACGAGGCGGCGGCGCGCGAGGGGTGGGAGCAGGTCAAGCGGGACCTGGCCGCCGAGACGTACAAGCTTTATGTGCTGGACGAGTTTGCTTACCCCATGCACTGGGGGTGGGTGGATGTCGACGAGGTCGTGCAGGTGCTGCGGGACCGGCCGGGAACGCAGCATGTGGTGATCACTGGGCGAAACGCTCCGGCGAAGTTGGTTGAGGCCGCTGATCTGGTGACCGATATGTCCAAGATAAAGCACCCGATGGACGCGGGCCAGAAGGGGCAACGGGGCATCGAGTGGTAGCACGTCTCGTCATTGCGGCGCCGTCGTCGGGGAGTGGGAAGACCACTGTCGCGACGGGGCTGATGGCTGCCTTCGCGGGGGCCGGGCTCGCTGTTTCGCCGCACAAGGTGGGGCCGGATTACATCGATCCTGGGTATCACTCGTTGGCCACGGGGCGGGCTGGGCGGAATCTGGATGCGTATTTGTGCGGTCCGGAGTTGATCGCGCCGCTGTTCGCGCACGGGGCGGCCGGGTGTGACCTCGCCGTCGTCGAGGGCGTGATGGGGATGTACGACGGGGCTTCCGGGCAGGGGGAGCTGGCCTCTACCGCGCAGGTCGCGAAGCTGCTGCGGGCGCCGGTTTTGCTGGTGGTCGACGCGTCCTCGCAGTCGCGGTCGGTGGCGGCGCTGGTGCACGGGTTCGCGTCCTGGGATCCGGAGGTGCGGATCGGGGGCGTGATTCTGAACAAGGTGGGGTCCGCGCGGCACGAGGAGTTGCTGCGGGAGGCGCTGGACGCGTCCGGGGTGCCGGTGTTGGGGGCGTTGCGGCGTGAGCGGCAGGTGCGGACGCCTTCTCGGCACCTTGGGCTGGTGCCGGTTGCCGAGCGGCGGGGCGAGGCGGTTGAGGCGGTTGCCGCGCTGGCGGAGCAGGTGCGGGTGGGGTGTGACCTGGAGGCGGTCCTTGCTCTTGCTCGGAGTGCGCCGGAGCTTGGTGTGGGGGCGTGGGATCCGGTGCGGGCGGTCGCCTGCGGCGGGCTTCTTCCCCACCCCGCCACCGGTCCTCAAACGCCGGACCGGCTGAGTAAGCCTGTGGTTGCCGTCGCTTCCGGTGCCGCGTTTACGTTCTCCTACGCCGAGCACTCCGAGCTGCTCGCCGCCGCCGGCGCCGACGTCGTGCCGTTCGATCCGCTCCGGGACGAAGAGCTGCCCGAGGGGACCCGTGGGCTCGTCATCGGGGGCGGGTTTCCTGAGGTGTACGCCCCGGAGCTTTCCGGTAATGAGCCGTTGCGCAAGGCCGTTGCCGAGCTTGCGTTGTCCGGGGCGCCCGTTGCCGCCGAGTGTGCCGGGCTGCTCTATCTCTCGCGGTCACTCGACGGGCAGCCCATGTGCGGGGTGCTCGACGCCGAGGCGCGGATGTCGGAGCGGCTGACGCTCGGGTATCGCGAAGCCGTCGCCGTGTCGATGAGTTCGCTGGCCACCGTCGGGACCCGGCTGCGCGGGCACGAGTTTCACCGGACGGTGATCGAGCCCGGGGCGGGTGCGGCTCCCGCGTGGGGGATGCATCTGCCGGAGCGGCGGGTCGAAGGGTTCGTACAACAGGGTGTGCATGCGAGTTACCTGCATACCCACTGGGCTGCCGAGCCAGGCATGGCCATGAGATTTGTCGAGAGGTGTGCGGGATGAGCGGGACGACCGAGATGATCACAAAACTGACCGGTGTCGGCGTCGGGCCCGGGGATCCCGAGCTGGTGACCGTCAAGGGCGTCAATGCCCTGCGGGACGCCGCCGTTGTCGTCGTTCCCGTGATGGACAGTGGCGAGCGCGGGCGGGCCGAGGCGACCGTCCTGCACTACGTCGATGCCACAAAGGTGGTCAGGGTCGTCTTCGCGCTCAACGAGCGTGAGGACCGGGCGCGCCGCGAAGCCGCCTGGGACGCGGCCGGGGCGCGGGTCGCCGAACTGCTGCGGGAGCGCGGCTCGGTGGCTTTCGCGACGATCGGTGACCCCAACGTCTACTCGACGTTCACCTACCTCGCGCAGACGATCACGGAGCTGGTGCCGGGGACCGACGTCGTGACCGTGCCCGGTATCACCGCCATGCAGGATCTCGCCGCCCGCAGCGGGGCCGTACTGACGGAAGGGACCGAGCCGCTCACACTCGTGCCCGTGACCGCCGGGGCCGCTGTGCTCAAGCAGGCCCTGGAGGGTCCTGGGACGGTCGTGGCGTACAAGTTCGGGCGGCTGGCGGGCGAGGTCGCGACCGCGCTGCGCGAGACGGGGCGTACCGAGGACGCGGTGTGGGGGTCGGCGCTCGGGCTGGCCGAGGAATCGATTCGGCCCGCTGCTGAGCTTGAGGAGGAGGGCGTGTCGCTGCCGTACCTCTCCACCCTCATCGCGCCCGCGCGGCGCGACGGCGGTCGCGGGGGCAAGTTGTGAGCTGCTCAGTGCGCCGTTCAGTGCGCGATGCCCACCACCAGCCAGATGAAGGCCACTCCCGCGACCGTGCACAGCAGCGTGGAGCGGGCGGGGTGTTCGTGGTGGGCCTCGGGCAGGATTTCGGCGGCCGCGAGGTAGAGCAGGGCGCCGCCGAAGAAGCCCAGATAGCTGCCGAGAAGTTCCTCCGGAAGGGTGAAGAGGAGAGTGGACGCCGCGCCCGCCACAGGGGCCAGCGCGTCCGCGACCAGCATCGCCACGGCCTTCCGGCGCGCGTTCCCGTACACGCTCGTGAGCGTGTACGTGTTGAATCCGTCGGCGAAGTCGTGGGTGATGACGGCGAGCGCGACGGTCGTGCCCATGCCCTCGCCGACCTGGAAGGCCGCGCCGATCGCGATGCCGTCCATCAGGCTGTGGCCGACCATGGCGCCGGCCGCCGTCAGCCCCACCTGAGGGACGCGTTCCGCGCTCGCAGCGCCGTGCGCCGCCTGGCGTCCGGCGAGCAGGCGCTCCACCAGGTGAGCCACCAGGAACCCGCCGACGAAGAGCAGAAGGGCCTGCGGTACGCCGAACAATTCGCCGCCCGCGGCCTCCAGCGCCTCCGGCAGCAGGTCCAGTCCGACGACGCCCAGCATCAGTCCGCCGGCCAGGCCCAGCACCAGGTGGCGGCGGTCGGTGACGCGCAGCGCCACCCAGCCACCGAAAAGCGTCATGAGGAACGCGCCGAGCGCGACGAACACCGCCATGTGCTCTTGCTAGTCGATTGACCCCCTGCTGCGCACATCCAAGATCAGCTTCAAGTCGATTCACCGTTGATTCCCGAGAGGAAACCCCACTCATGGCCGATGCCCCCACCGGCAAGGTGACCTTCGTGGGCGCCGGCCCCGGCGCCGCGGACCTGCTGACCTTCCGTGCCGCGCGCGCGATCGCCGACGCCGATGTCGTCATCTGGGCGGCGAGCCTCGTACAGGCCGAGATCCTGGAGCACGCGCGCGAGGGCGCCGAGATCCTCGACTCCGCCGCGATGTCCCTGGAGGACGTGGTCGCGGTGTACGAGCGGGCAGTGCGGGACGGGTTGAAGGTGGCCCGCGTGCACTCCGGCGACCCCGCCCTGTGGGGCGGCACGCAGGAGCAGGTCGACCGGTGCGACGAGCTGGGTCTGGACGTCGAGATCGTGCCGGGGGTCTCGTCGTTCTCGGCCGTTGCCGCCATCGCGCAGCGCGAGCTGACGATCCCCGAGGTCGCGCAGTCCGTGATCCTGACGCGGCTCGGTGGCGGCAAGACGCCGATGCCGCCCGGTGAGGAAGTGCGGGAGTTCGCGCGGCACGGTACGACGATGGCCGTCTTCCTGTCGGCGGCCCGCTCCGGGCAGCTCACGGCGGAGCTGCTGGAGGGCGGCTACCCGACGGACACGCCGGTCGTCATCGCGTACCAGGTCACCTGGCCCGAGGAGTTGGTGCTGCCCTGCACCATCGCGACGCTGGAGGAGACGGTGAAGGAGCACAAGCTCTGGAAGCACACCCTCTTCCTGGTCGGGCCCGCGCTCTCCGCCTCCGGTACGCGCTCGCACCTCTACCACCCCGGTCACTTCCACGGGTTCCGGCGGGCCGACCGCGCCGCGCGGGCCGCGCTGCGGGCGGAGAAGTCGGAGAAGTCGGGGTCGTGATCACTGTTGTGGGTACGGGAACGGGCGCCCCGCTCTCCCCCGACGCCCGTACGGCGCTCGACGCCGCCGGGCTCGTCGTCGGCGGGCGGCGGCATCTCGACGCCGCCGGGCTGCCGGACGGCGTGGCCCGGGTGGTGCTCGGGCCGCTCGCGCCCGCGCTGGACGCCGTCGCGGAGCACCTGGCCAAGCGGGCGGACCAGGCGGATGCCGGGGTTGTTGTGCTGGCCTCCGGGGACCCCGGGTTCTTCGGGATCGTACGGGCGCTGGCGGAGCGGTTCGGTGCGGATGCCCTGGATGTACGTCCAGGGGCGCCCTCCGTCGCGGTCGCCTTCGCGCGGCTCGGGCTGCCCTGGGACGACGCGGTCGTGGTCAGTGCGCACGGGCGGGCGCTGCGGACCGCCGTGAACGTGTGCCGGGCGCACCCGAAGACGGCCGTCCTGACCGGGCCCGGCGCCGGGCCCGCCGAACTGGGCGCCGCACTGTCCCGTACCGGCATCGCACGCACCCTCGTCGTGGCGTCCGCGCTCGGCGATCCGGCGGGCGGTGAGAGCGTCGAGCGCCTCTCCCCCGCCGAGGCGGCGGCCCGCGACTGGCCGGCGGCGGTCAGCGTCGTCGTGTGCCTGGACGAGTCGCGGGCGCTCGCGCCGGTGCAGCGGACGGTCGCGGGGCGGGGCACCGGCCCGGCTCAATGGGCGCTGCCCGAGGCCGCGTTCGAGCACCGCGACTCGATGATCACGAAGTTCGAGGTACGGGCGCTGGCGCTCGCCAGGCTCGGCCCGCGCCTGGGTGACCTGGTGTGGGACATCGGGGCGGGGTCGGGGTCCATGGCCGTGGAGTGCGTGCGCCTGGGGGCGGCGGCGATCGCGGTGGAGAAGACCTGCGACGGCGTGGAACGTATCCGGGCCAATGCCGCAGCGCACGGGGTCGACGTACAGACCGTGCACGGCGCGGCGCCGACGGTCCTGTCCCAACTGCCGGAGCCCGACGCGGTGTTCGTCGGCGGGGGCGGGCGCGAACTGCCCGCCATCGTCGCGGCGTGCGCGCGCAGTGCGCGGCGCACGGTCGTGGTGGCGCTGGCGGCGCTGGACCGGGTGCCCGCCGTACGGGCGGCCCTTGCGTCCGCCGGGTTCGAACCCGAGGGCGTACTGCTGCAGTCGTCGCGGCTCGCGCCGCTGCCGGGGGACGTGACCCGGCTCGCGGCCACCAACCCTGTCTTTCTGCTGTGGGGCCACCGCCCCGCGGAACCGGCAAGTGAAGGAGCAGTTCAGTGATCGGCCTCATCTCCGCCACGGCGGCAGGCGCCGCGGCCCGCGACCGGCTGGCCGCGGCCTGGCCCGGGCGTACGCAGGTGTACGACGGCCCGGTGCGGGAGGCCGTCGGGCGCGCCTTCGCGGAATGCGAGCAGTTGGTGTGCTTCCTCGCGACGGGTGCGGTCGTACGGCTGGTGGCCCCGCTCCTCGCGGACAAGGCGTCCGACCCCGGTGTGGTGTGCGTCGACGAGGCGCAGCGCCACGCGGTGTCGCTCATCGGCGGCCACGGCGGCGGCGCGAACGAGCTGGCGCTCGCGGTGTCGGGCGTCCTGGGCTGCGCCCCGGTGATCACGACGGCGACGGACGCCACGGACATCCCCGGCCTGGACGCCCTGGGCTGGCCCGTCGAGGGTGCGACGGCCGCCGTGACGCGGGCGATCCTGGACGGCGGCCCGGTCACGCTGGAGGCGGACACGGTGTGGCCGCTTCCGCCGCTGCCGTCGAATGTGGCGGCGCCGGCTGCGGGCGACGAGCAGGCTCGTGAGGGGAGTGGTGACGCGGGGACGGCCGCCGGCATGGCCGACGCCCTTGCGGCTGCTGCTGTGCCTGTGGGCGGGTTGCCCGCGGCCATGGCTGCGACCGTCTCCGCCGGTGTCCTCGCCGAGGCGGCCTCGGCGGCCTCGGTGGCCGCCGTGGACGACGGGGCGCACAGCGCGCCCGCCGTGGTCCGCGTCAGCGACCGGCTGCTCGACATCGGGGAGCGGGAAGTCGTGCTGCGGCCGCCGTCGCTGGTGGTGGGGGTGGGGGCGAGCAAGGGCGTTTCCGGCGATGAGGTGTTCGGGCTCGTGGCGGAGACGCTGGCCTCCGCCGGGCTTTCCGTGCGGTCCGTCGCCGCGCTCGCGACCGTCGACGCCAAGGCCGACGAGGCCGGGATCGTGGAAGCGGCGGCTCGGCTGGGTGTGCCTCTGCGGACGTACGCCGCCGGGGAGTTGGCCCGTATCGACGTACCGAATCCCTCGGGGGCTCCGCTTGCCGCCGTCGGTACGCCGTCCGTGGCGGAGGCCGCCGCGCTCGTCGGCGGGGGTGAACTCCTCGTGCCCAAGCGGAAGTCCACGCCCGAGGGGCGTGCGGCGATGGCCACCTGTGCCGTCGTACGCAAGGAGCCGCGCGGGCGGCTTGCCGTCGTCGGGCTCGGGCCCGGTGCGCGCGATCTGCTGACCCCGCGCGCGCGGGAGGAGATCCGGCGTGCGTCGGTGCTCGTCGGGCTCGACCAGTACGTCGACCAGATCCGGGACCTGCTGCGGCCGGGGACACGCGTCCTGGAGTCGGGGCTCGGCGCCGAGGAGGAGCGGGCCCGTACCGCCGTCGCCGAGGCCCGCGCCGGGCACGCGGTCGCGCTGATCGGGTCGGGTGACGCGGGCGTGTACGCCATGGCGTCGCCCGCGCTCGCCGAGGCGAGCGACGACATCGACGTCGTCGGCGTTCCGGGGGTGACGGCTGCGCTCGCCGCCGCCGCGATCCTGGGCGCACCGCTCGGCCACGACCACGTCTCGATCAGCCTCTCCGACCTGCACACGCCGTGGGAGGTCATCGAGCGGCGCGTACGGGCCGCCGCCGAGGCCGACATCGTCGTGACGTTCTACAACCCGCGCAGCCGGGGCCGCGACTGGCAGCTCCCCAAGGCGCTGTCGATCCTCGCGGAGCACCGCGAGCCGACCACTCCCGTCGGTGTCGTACGCAACGCCTCCCGACCGGACGGAACAAGCCGCCTCACCACGATCGCCGCGCTCGACCCGGCGACCGTCGACATGATGACCGTCGTGGTCGTCGGCAACACCGCCGCCCGCGAGATCGCCGGCCGCATGGTGACGCCGCGCGGCTACCGCTGGCAGCAGACGGAGGGTTCGTGATGACCACCGACAGGGTTGTGCATCCCATCGAGCAGGAGTCCTTCCGGCGCCTGCGCTCCCGCCTCGACACGTCGCACTTCGCGCCGCTGACGCGGGCCGTCGTGGAGCGGGTCATCCACTCGGCTGCGGATCTGGAGTACGCCACCGACCTGGTCTGCGACGAGCGCACGCTCGAAGCCGCGCACCGCGCACTGCACGCCGGTGCGCCGGTCGTCGTGGACGTGGAGATGGTCGCGGCGGGCATCACCCGGCGCGAGACCGTGTGCCGGCTGAAGGAGGCCGTGGCCGGGCCGGAACTGACCCGCAGCGCCCATGCGATCAGGCTGGCGTACGAGCAGGTGGGGCCCGGCGCCGTGTGGGTGATCGGCTGCGCGCCCACCGCGCTGGAGGAGCTGCTGGTCCTGAACGCCGAACCCGCGCTCGTCATCGGCCTGCCGGTCGGCTTCGTCGGAGCGGCCGAGTCCAAGGCGGCGCTGCGCGAAAGCGGGCTGCCGGCTGTCAGCAACGTCTCGGAGAAGGGTGGTTCGGCGGTCGCGGCGGCGGCGCTGAACGCCCTCCTCTACACCCCTCTCACCAGCACCACCTCCACCCCCCTCACCAAGGAGAACGCGTGACCACCGCGCCCCCCGCACTGCTCATCGCCGGACACGGCACCCGTGACGAAGCCGGAGCCGGCGCGTTCCGCGACTTCGTCGAGGAGCTGGGCAGGCGTCACCCCGAACTGCCCGTCGCGGGAGGCTTCATCGAGCTGTCCCCGCCGCCGCTCGGTGACGCGGTCACCGGCCTGGTCGAGCGGGGGGTCACGCGCTTCGCGGCCGTTCCCCTGATGCTGGTCTCCGCCGGTCACGCCAAGGGCGACATACCGGCGGCGCTCACGCGCGAGAAGGAGCGCCACCCGGGCATCTCGTACACCTACGGCCGCCCGCTCGGCCCGCACCCGGGGCTGCTGGCGGTGCTGGAGCGCCGGGTGGACGAGGTGCTGGGGGACGACCTGGACCGGTCCGAGGTGACCGTGCTGCTGGTGGGCCGGGGCTCGACCGATCCGGACGCCAACGCCGAGGTGTACAAGGCGGCACGACTGTTCTGGGAGGGACGTGGGTATGCGGGTGTGGAAACCGCGTTCGTCTCGCTCGCCGCACCTGACGTGCCTGGCGGACTCGACCGCTGCACGAAGCTCGGGGCCAAGCACATCGTGGTCCTGCCGTACTTCCTCTTCACCGGGATCCTGCCGGACCGGGTGCGGCAGCAGACTCGGGACTGGGCCGAGGCGCACCCCGCGACCGGGGTGACCTCGGCCGATGTGATCGGCCCCACCGAGGAGTTGATGGACCTCGTGATGGAGCGCTACCGGGAAGCGGTGAAGGGTGACCTGCGCATGAACTGCGACTCCTGCGTCTACCGCATCGCCCTGCCCGGCTTCGAGGACAAGGTGGGGGCGCCGCAGCAGCCGCACTTCCACCCGGACGACGACGGCCACCACCACCATCACCACCCGCACCCAGGCAGCCATGCACACGCCCACTGACGCCGCCGCTCACGATCTGCGGCACCACGGGGACGCCGAGGTACGGGAGGGCGATCTCACCGATCTCGCGGTCAATGTACGGGCGGACACTCCCCCGGCCTGGCTGAAGGCCCGTATCGCCGCCTCCCTCGACACGCTCGCGGCCTACCCGGACGGGCGGGCCGCGCGCGCGGCGGTCGCGGAGCGGCACGGGCTGCCGGTGGATCGGGTACTGCTGACGGCGGGCGCGGCGGAGGCGTTCGTGCTGCTCGCGCGGGCTCTCGCGGTGCGCCGGCCCGTCGTCGTACACCCGCAGTTCACGGAGCCGGAGGCGGCGCTGCGGGACGCGGGCCACGAGGTCGGCCGGGTCCTGCTGCGTGAGGAGGACGGCTTCCGGCTCGCTCCGGCGGACGTCCCCGAGGACGCGGACCTGGTGGTGATCGGCAACCCGACCAATCCCACGTCCGTGCTGCACCCGGCGTCCGCCATTGCCGGGCTGGCGCGGCCGGGGCGGACGCTGGTGGTCGACGAGGCGTTCATGGACGCGGTGCCGGGCGAGCCGCAGGCGCTGGCGGGGCGTACGGACGTACCCGGCCTGGTCGTGCTCCGCAGCCTGACGAAGACCTGGGGTCTGGCGGGCCTGCGCATCGGTTACGTCCTGGCCGGCCCGGAGACGATCTCCGCGCTGGAGCGGGCGCAGCCGCTGTGGCCGGTGTCGGCGCCGGCGCTGACGGCCGCGGAGGCGTGCGTCGGTCCGGCGGCGCTCGCGGAGGCGGCGCGGGCCGCGCGGCGGGTGGCCGCCGACCGGGCGCATCTGCTGGCCGGGCTGGCGGAGTTCGACGAGGTGCGGGCGGTGGAGGCGGCCGAGGGTCCTTTCGTACTCCTGCGGATGGAACGGGCCGACGAGGTACGGGAACGCCTGCGGGGCCTGGGCTTCGCGGTGCGGCGGGGTGACACGTTCCCGGGCCTCGGCCCCCAGTGGCTCCGCCTGGCCGTACGCGACCGGGTCACGACAGGCCGCTTCCTCCAGGCCCTGGACCAGGCACTGACGCTGGTGGGGCGCTGAGGCCCCGTCTCCCCTGCCTGCCCCTTCCCGACACCGGGGGCAGGCCCCCGGCCCCCGACGCCCTACGGGCGTGTCCTCAAACGCCGGACGGGCTGGATTTGCCCCCTCCACTTCAGCCCGTCCGGCGTTTGAGGACCGGGGGCTGGGGCAGCGCCCCAGGTTCGGGAAGGGGCGGGTAGGGAAGCCCCGCAGGGCACCCCCGGCCCCGCCTCCGTGTCAGGCCCCGTTACGCGTCCGCCGGCTCCGCGCTACCGCCAGCGCGCCGCCGCCCGCCGCCAGGAACAGCGCCGCGCCGCCCGCGAGGTACGGAGTCGTCGAACTGCCGCCCGTTTCGGCCAGGTTCGCCTCCGTCGCCGGCGCCGTCTGGGGCTTTACGTCAGGCTCCGGCGCGGGCGCCAAGGGGTCCTTCGGCTCCTCCTTCACCACCGGCGGCTTCGGCGACTCGCACGTCGCCCCCGCGAGCGTCACCGTGCCCTCGACCTCGGCGACGTTCAGCTTGAGCGGGTTCACCGACACCTTCAGTTCGAGGGCCGTGGCAGCCGCCGTACGCGACGTCGTATGCGTCTTCGACAGATCCAGCGTCACCACGCCCACCGCGGGCACATCAACCCGCGTCGGCCCGCCCGCCGACAGGGTGACCTTCCTGCCGAGCACGGTCACCGCACCCAGCACGTTCGACTCGGCCACCGGCTGCTTTCCCGCCGCGCACAGCGCCTTCGACGTGACCTTCTCGACCTCGATGAGCGAGAGCAGCGGCAGCCCGGGCACATGGACCCTGGCGCGCGCGAGGCTGACGTGTCCCTCGGACTTGTGCGCGTCGGCCGTCGCCTTCGCCGTGGCCACGTCGGCGCGCAGCACGCTGACCGGCCTGCCCTGCTCCACGCCGTCCAACTGGACCGTCAGCGCGGTCTTTTCGGCGCTCGCCGGGGCGTTCACCTCGTTGAGCGCGGCCCTGAGCGGCACATTGACGGACTTGTTGAGCAGCGAGATGTCAAGACCGGTACGGAGTACGACGGCGCTCGCCCGGCCCTCGCCGCCACCCCCGGTGGCGTACGCCGCCGGAGCGGCGGCGAGCAGTGCGGCAGCGGGGCCCGCGGTCAGGGCGAAGGCAGCCGCGGCGGCTGCGGACCGGCGTGCGGGCATGCTGAAGAAGGTGCTGTTCAAAGCGGTGGAACCCCCACAAGTGACACGGCGCCGCCCGGCGCACTCCACGGGGACACGTGGGCGCCGGGGCGGCTGAGACACAGGAATACTTACGCACTTGGAGTGAACGGTCAGCGACGTGACGTGAGTTCACCCCAAAGGGGGGTTTCCGATCCCGTATTCGAATCTCTCGCCGTCAGCCGACGATCCGGCCGTTCAGGATGATCCGCTGCGGGGCCGCCAGTACGCGCACATCCGCGCGCGGATCCTCGTCGTACACCACGAGGTCGGCGGGCGCGCCCTCCTCCAGCAGCGGCCGCCCGAGCCACTTCCGCGCTCCCCATGCCGTCGCCGACAGGGCCTCGATCGCCGGGATGCCCGCCTTCACCAGCTCCGCGACCTCGTCCGCCACCAGTCCGTGGGCCAGCGAGCCGCCCGCGTCCGTGCCGACGAAGACCGGGATGCCCGCGTCGTACGCCGCGCGGACCGTGTCGTACCGGCGCGCGTGCAGCTCCCGCATGTGCGCCGACCAGCGCGGGAACTTCGCCTCGCCGCCGTCCGCGAGGTGCGGGAACGTCGCGATGTTGACCAGGGTCGGGACGATCGCGACGCCGCGCTCGGCGAAGAGCGGGATCGTGTCATCGGTCAGGCCGGTGGCGTGCTCGATGCAGTCGATGCCGGCTTCGACGAGGTCACGCAGCGAGTCCTCGGCGAAGCAGTGTGCGGTGACGCGGGCGCCGAGCCGGTGCGCCTCCGCGATGGCCGCCTCCACCTCGCCGCGCGGCCAGCACGCGCCCAGGTCGCCGGTCTCCCGGTCGAGCCAGTCGCCGACGAGCTTGACCCAGCCGTCGCCGCGCCGCGCCTCGCGGGCGACGTACGCGACCAGGTCGCCCGGCTCGATCTCGTGGGCGTAATTACGGATGTAGCGGCGCGTCCTGGCGATGTGCCGCCCCGCCCTGATGATCTTCGGGAGGTCGTCGCGGTCGTCGATCCAGCGGGTGTCGGACGGCGACCCGGCGTCGCGGATCAGCAGCGTGCCCGCCTCCCGGTCGGTCAGCGCCTGCTTCTCGCTGGTGGCCTCGTCGACGGGGCCGTGCCGGTCGAGTCCGACATGGCAGTGCGCGTCGACCAGGCCGGGCAGCGCCCAGCCGTGGACGACCTGCTCGTCGCGTACGCCCGCGGGCCGTTCGTACGTGATCCTGCCGTCCACGGCCCACAGCTCGTCCCGTACGTCGTCGGGCCCCGCGAGCACCCGCCCCTTCACCCGCAGCACCATGCGCTCACTCATACAGAGCACTCTACGAGGGGGCGACTACGCTCATCCGCGTGAGGCAGCACCGCTGATCCACCGTTTCGAAGATCCGAAGATCCGAAGAGAGCTCCGCCGTGACACACCCGCTTCTGGACCTGGCCCCGCTGACCGCCGCGCACTTCGCGGCCGTCGAACGGCGGGTCGCCGCGCTGCTCTCCACCGAGCAGGACGTGGTCATCATGCAGGGCGAGGCGCTGCTTCCCCTCGAAGGCTGCATCCGCGGCGGGGCCCGACCCGGCTCGGCCGCGCTGAACGTGGTGACCGGGCCGTACGGGCAGACCTTCGGCAACTGGCTGCGCGACTGCGGCGCGGCCGTCTTCGACCTCACCGTCCCCTTTCACACGGCGGTCTCCGCCGAGCAGATCGGGCAGGCGCTGGACGAGCACCCGGAGATCGACTTCGTCTCGCTGGTGCACGCCGAGGCGGCGACCGGAAACACGAACCCGGTGGCCGAGATCGGTGAGGTCGTACGGGCCCACGGCGCCCTCTTCATGCTCGACGCGGTCGCTTCGGTGGGCGCCGAGCCGCTGCTGCCCGACGCGTGGGGCGTCGACCTGTGCGTGATCGGGGCTCAGAAGGCGATGGGCGGGCCGGCCGGGGCCTCCGCGGTGTCGGTCAGTACCCGTGCCTGGGAGCGGATCGCCGCGAACCCCGCCGCCCCGCGCCGCTCGTACCTCTCCCTCCTGGACTGGAAGGAGCGGTGGATCGACGGCGGCCGCAAGGCGCTGCCGCACGCGCCCGCGCAGCTGGAGGTGCTGGCGCTGGAGGCGTGTCTGGAGCGTATCGAGGCGGAAGGGCTCGCCGCGGTGCAGGCCAGGCACCTGGCCGCCGCCTCGGCCACCCGCGCGGGCGCGGTCGCGCTGGGCGGGGACCTGGAGCCGTACGTGCACGCGGCGCGGGACGCCGCGCCGGTCGCCACGACGCTGCGGACCCCCGCCGGGGTGGACGCGTCGGAGATCGTCGCGAAGGCACTGGCTTCCGACCCGTCGCTGCCGCTGATCGCGGGCGGCGGGGCGCTTGGCCAAGGAGATGATCCGGGTCAGTCACTACGGTGTCGATGCCAGGCGGGGTGTGGTCCAGTCGTCACTCGCCGCACTGGGTGCGGCACTGAGCGGATCGGGTGTGCGGGGGGTCGACACCGAAGCTGCCCGAAAGGCCGTGGCGGAAACCTGGCCCAGCGAATAGATTCCATGAATTCAGAGAATTAACGGAAAACGGGAAGCTGCTTTATCAGCGCAGCTTCCCGTTTTCTTCTGCCCGGTTTCTCCGACCCTAAACGCCAAGATTTCAACGAGAGATCCAGGCGGTTTCGATCATGTGACGGACCCCACAATGAGTGCGATTTGCCCGTATATTTACGGTCAAATCACCCGTATTTGCAGTCTGCTCGCGCGAAGCGCGCCCCCGCGCGATAACACAAGAAGGGCTCTGACCCAACCCCTTCCGACGATGCACTTTTTGAATTTGCTCGGTAAATTTCATCGGCATGACCGCCGCACAAGCAGACCTTGCACGTGCCCGAAGCGAATTCCTGCAGATCGAAGCTCCGCGAGTGGAGGACGGAGCCGCGATCTGGCGCATTGCCCGCGACTCCAAGGCCCTGGACCTCAACTCCTCGTACAGCTATCTGCTGTGGTGCCGCGACTTCGCAGCGACCTCCGTCGTGGCAAGAGACAGCCCAGGGGGTGAGCCGATCGCGTTCATCACGGGCTATGTACGTCCCGAGCGCCCCGACACGCTCGTCGTCTGGCAGGTCGCCGTCGACCACGGCCACCGCGGCCGCGGGCTGGCCGGCACGCTCCTGGAGGCACTGACCGAGAAGGTCACCGCCCGGCAGGGAGTGACGACGATCGAGACGACCGTGACGCCGGACAACACCGCCTCCGACCGGCTGTTCACCTCGTACGCCGAGCGCCGGGGAGTACCCCTGGAGCGCGAAGTCCTCTTCGACGGAGAGCTCTTCCCCGAGGGAACACACCTGCCCGAGGTGCTGTACCGCATCGGCCCGATCGCTTCCTGACGCGCCCCCTGCCCTCCCGCTCCCCCCTGACTTCTTCCCCCTCTCCCAGGAGACCGCTGTGACCATCACTCCTCCCGCCCTGAGCGTCTTCGAGACCCTTGAATCCGAGGTACGCAGCTACTGCCGCAGCTGGCCGGCCGTGTTCGACCGCGCGCAGGGCAGCCACCTCCACGACGAGGACGGCCACACCTACCTCGACTTCTTCGCCGGCGCCGGGTCACTGAACTACGGCCACAACAACCCGGTGCTGAAACGCGCGCTGATCGACTACATCGAGCGCGACGGCATCACCCACGGCCTGGACATGGCAACAACCGCCAAGCGCGCCTTCCTGGAAACGTTCGAGAACGTGATCCTGCGGCCGCGCGACCTGCCGTACAAGGTGATGTTCCCGGGCCCGACCGGCACCAACGCCGTCGAGGCGGCCCTGAAGCTGGCCCGTAAGGTCAAGGGCCGCGAGTCGGTCGTGTCCTTCACCAACGCCTTCCACGGCATGTCGCTGGGCTCGCTCGCCGTCACCGGCAACGCCTTCAAGCGGGCCGGCGCCGGCATACCGCTCGTACACGGCACGCCGATGCCGTTCGACAACTACTTCGACGGCACGGTCGAGGACTTCCTGTGGTTCGAGCGGCTGCTCGACGACCAGGGCTCCGGCCTCAACAAGCCCGCCGCTGTGATCGTCGAGACGGTGCAGGGCGAGGGCGGCATCAACGTCGCACGCGCCGAGTGGCTGCGCGCGCTCCAGGACCTGTGCCACCGCCAGGACATGCTGCTGATCGTCGACGACATCCAAATGGGCTGCGGCCGTACGGGCGGCTTCTTCTCCTTCGAGGAGGCCGGCATCACGCCGGACATCGTCACCCTGTCGAAGTCCATCAGCGGTTACGGCATGCCCATGTCGCTGTGCCTGTTCAAGCCCGAACTCGACGTCTGGGAGCCGGGCGAGCACAACGGCACCTTCCGCGGCAACAACCCCGCGTTCGTCACCGCCACCGCCACGCTCAACACCTACTGGGCCGACGGCCAGATGGAGAAGCAGACGCTGGCGCGCGGCGAGCAGGTCGAGCGGGCGCTGCTGGCCATCGCCGACGAGAACGACGGCGCCGGTGTCAGTTTCCGGGGCCGCGGTCTGGTCTGGGGCATGGAGTTCGCCGACAAGGCGCGCGCCACGGCGGTCTGCCGCCGCGCCTTCGAACTGGGCATGCTGCTGGAGACCTCGGGTCCGCAGAGCGAGGTCGTGAAGCTCCTGCCGGCGCTCACCATCTCCCCCGAGGAACTGGACGAGGGGCTGCGCATCCTGGCCCGCTCCGTCCGCGAGACCGCCTGACCCACGACTGCTCAACGCAGTACCGCAGTAACACAGAAGGGCTCGACTCAACGTGATCGTCCGATCGTTCAAGGACATTGAGGGCACCGACCGCCATGTGAAGGCCGCCTCCGGGACCTGGGAGAGCAAGCGCATCGTGCTCGCCAAGGAGAAGGTCGGCTTCTCGCTCCACGAAACCGTGCTGTACGCGGGTACGGAGACGTCGATGTGGTACGCGAACCACATCGAGGCCGTCCTGTGCACGGAGGGCGAGGCCGAGCTCACCAATGACGAGACCGGCGAGAAGCACTGGATTTCGCCGGGCACGATGTACTTGCTGGACGGCCACGAGCGCCACACCATGCGCCCCAAGACCGACTTCCGCTGCGTATGCGTCTTCAACCCTCCCGTCACCGGACGGGAGGACCACGACGAGAACGGTGTCTACCCGCTGCTGACCGAGGAGGTCTGAACCATGACCGACGTACTCACCCCACGCACCGAGACCCCACGCGCCGACCTCTACCCGACGCGCGGCGCCGCCGAGGTGACCACCCCCCGCCAGGACCCGGTCGTCTGGTCCGCGCCGGGCGCGCCGGGCCCCATCGAGGCCGACGACCTCATGGGCTTCGAGCGGGACGGTTTCCTCGCCATCGACCAGCTCATCGCCCCGGACGAGGTGTCGCTCTACCGGGCCGAGCTGGACCGGCTGGTCAGCGACCCGGGGGTGCGGGCGGACGAACGCTCGATCATTGAGCCCAAGTCCCAGGACGTACGTTCGGTCTTCGAGGTTCACCGCATCAGTGAGGTCTTCGCGCAGCTGGTCCGGGACCCGCGGGTGGTCGGCAGGGCCAGGCAGATCCTCGGTTCGGACGTGTACGTCCACCAGTCGCGGATCAACGTCAAGCCCGGCTTCGGGGCTTCGGGCTTCTACTGGCACTCGGACTTCGAGACGTGGCACGCCGAGGACGGTCTGCCGAACATGCGGACCGTGTCCGTCTCGATCGCGCTGACCGAGAACTACGACACCAACGGCGGCCTGATGATCCTGCCCGGCTCGCACAAGGAGTTCCTGGGCTGCGCGGGCAGAACGCCCAAGGACAACTACAAGAGCTCTCTGCAGATGCAGGACGCGGGCATCCCGTCGGACGCGGCGCTGACGCGCATGGCGGACCGGCACGGCATCAGGCTCTTCACGGGCAAGGCCGGTTCGGCGACGTGGTTCGACTGCAACGCGATGCACGGCTCGGGTGACAACATCACGCCGTACGCGCGCAGCAACGTCTTCATCGTCTTCAACAGCGTGGAGAACGCGGCGGTCGAGCCGTTCGCGGCGCCCGTACGGCGGCCGGAATTCATCGGGGCGAGGGACTTCACGCCGGTGAGGTGAGGCTCGGCCGTACGACGGCCACGGCAAGGCGGGCGGGACCGGTTCGGTGGAACCGGTCCCGCCCGCGTTGCGTTTCACGCGGTTCAGGCGGTTCAGGCAGCAAGCGCCGGATAGTCGGTGTAGCCCTTGTGGTCGCCGCCGAAGAAGGAGGCCGGGTCCGGGGTGTTGTACGGGCCCTCGGTCCGCAGCCGGGCCGGCAGGTCCGGGTTGGCGAGGAAGAGTGCTCCGTACGCGACGAGGTCGGCGACGCCGTCCTCGACGAGGGCGAGCGAACCGTGGTCCGTGGGGCCCTCGGTCGCCGGGTTGAGGATGAAGGCGCCGGCGAACTTCGCGCGCAGCTCCAGCAGCAGCTCGCGCTGCTGGGGAGCGACCTCGACGGCGTGCAGGTACGCGAGGCCGAGCGGCGCGATGGCCTCGACGAGCGCCGGGTACACGGTGTCGGTGTCGGCCTCGGCGATGTCGTTGTACGGGTTGGCCGGGGAGATCCGCAGGCCGGTCCGGTCGGCGCCGATCGCCTCGGCGACCGCCTTGGCGACCTCGACGGCGAAGCGGACACGGTTCTCGACGGAGCCACCCCACTCGTCGGTGCGCAGGTTGGTGTTGGTGGAGAGGAACTGGTGGATCAGGTAGCCGTTGGCGCCGTGCAGCTCGACGCCGTCGAAGCCGGCGTCGATGGCGTTGCGGGCGGCCGCCGCGAAGTCGGCGATGGTCTCGCGGATCTCGGCGCCGGTCAGCTCGCGCGGCGTAACGAAGTCCTTCATGCCCTCGGCGGTGTAGAGCTGTCCGGCGGGGGCGACGGCGGACGGGGCGACCGGGACGAGCCCGTCGGGGAGGAGGACGGGGTGGCCGATGCGGCCGGAGTGCATGAGCTGCGCGTAGATCCGGCCGCCCGCGGCGTGCACGGCGTCGGTGACCTTGCGCCAGCCCGCGGTCTGCTCCGCACTGTGCAGGCCGGGGGTGAACGGGTAGCCCTGGCCGACGACGGAGGGCTGGACGCCTTCGGTGACGATCAGCCCCGCGGAGGCCCGCTGGGTGTAGTACTCGACGGTGAGCTCGGTGGGTACGCCGCCCTCCCCGGCGCGGCTGCGCGTCATCGGGGCCATCACGATGCGGTTGGCAAGCGGGGTACCCGACAGGTCGAACGACTCGAAAGCGGTGGTCATGGCAGCAGCCCCCAAAGGAGATATGTGGTCGGCCAAGTAATCCGGCGTGAGCCACTGTAGCGCATTACTTGGCCGACCAAGGTAAAGTTGCTCCAGACAGTTCCCACAAGGAGTTCTCATGAAGGCCGACCCCGCCTGTCCCGAGCCGCCGAGCACCGCGAGCGGCGGCCCGGTCAGCCACGCCATCTCTCAGACGGCGCGGCTCCACCGCATTGCCGCGGGCAGGCTCCTGCGCGACCTCGGCCTCTACCCCGGCCAGGAGTTCGTGATGATGCACCTGTGGGACGCGGGCCCGGTGCGCCAGTCGGAGCTGATCAAGGCGGTCGGGCTCGACCCGTCGACGGTGACGAAGATGCTCCAGCGCCTGGAGCAGTCCGGCCATGTACGCCGCTGCCCCGACCCCGCCGACCGGCGGGCCGCGCTCGTCGAGGCGACCGGGGCGAGCTGCGGCCTGAAGGCGCAGGTGGAGCAGGCGTGGCAGCGGCTGGAGGAGATCACACTGGCCGGACTCGACGAGCCCGAGCGCAAGGAGCTGCTGAGGCTGCTGGGCCATGTGGAAGGCAACCTCTGCCCGCAGGCGCGCGAGGCGGCGGCGACGGACGGGGCGTGCGACGCCGAGGTGTAGGCCGGGGGGCGCGGGGCGTACTCAATCGCCGGACGAGCGTGAAAGTACCCGCCCGCCCGTCCGGCGACGGCGCTCAGCCGGCGAGCACGTCCAGCACCCGGTCCACGTCGGCGCCTGTGTTGTAGAGGTGGAACGACGCCCGCAGGTTGCCCGCCCGGACCGAGGCCACGATGTCCGCCGCCGTCAGCGCGTCGAGCCGGTGCGCGAGGCCCGCGGTGGCGACGACCACGGAGTCGGCGGGCACCGGGGTGTGGCCGAGGGACGCGAGTCCTTCGCGGTAGCGTGCGGCGAGCGCGAGGTTGTGGTCCCGAACGTTCTCTATGCCGACCTCCAGCAGGAACGCGAGGGACTGCTCGACGCCGACGTACGGCAGGAAGGGCGGCGGCTCGTCGAACCGGCGTGCGCTGCGGGCGAGTTGCCGCACGGGACCGTAGGTGCTGGCCCAGATGTCCTCGCCGGACATCCACCCCGCGTGGAGCGGCGTGAGGGCTTCCTGCGCGTCCTCGGCGACGGTGAGGAACGACACGCCGCGCGGCGCCATCAGGTACTTGTAACCACCGGCGACGGTGTAGTCGAAGCTGCCCGCGTCGAAGGGCAGCCAGCCCACCGCCTGGGTCGAGTCGACGAGCGTACGGGCGCCGTGGGCGGCGGCAGCGGCCCGTACGGCGGACAGGTCCGCGACCCGGCCGTCGGCGGACTGCACCGCGGAGAAGGCGACCATCTCGGTCTCCGGGCGCACGGACTCGGCCAGGTCCTCCAGCGGCACGTACCGCACCTTGAGGTCCCCGCGGACGACGAATGGGTTGACCACCGAGGCGAAATCACCCTCGGGGCACAGGACTTCCCCTCCCGTGGGCAGTGAGGCCGCGATCATCCCGACGTGGACGGCCACCGAGCTTCCGACGGCGACCCGCTCCGGGGAGACGCCGACGAGCCGCCCGTAGGAGGCGCGGGCGGCGACCACGGCGTCATAACTGTCCCCGCCGCCGGGGGTGCCGGTCGCGTTGAGCTCGGCCGCGGCCTTGACGGCCTCGACGCCACGCCGGGGCAGCAGCCCGCAGGTGGAGGTGTTGAGGTACGTGGTCTCCGGCGCGAACTCCGCGCTCACGGCTTCGGTGAGAGTAAGGGGCTTCATGCCCCTACTCTGCTACCTCCTCAACTCCCCGTCCATTGCGTATATTTGGCGCGCACCTCCAAGCAATGCTTATGCGTTGCTCGTGCTGCGGTCGGCGACGTGGCTGGCCCACGCCTGTTCCAGCGCCTGGGTGAAGACCTCGGCGGGCTGGCCGCCGGAGATCCCGTAACGCCTGTCGAAGACGAAGAACGGCACGCTGTTCGCCCCCAGCTCGGCCGCCTCGCGCTCGTCGCCACGCACCTCGGCGGCGTACGCGCTCTCGTCGGCCAGTACCGCTCGCGCCTCGTCGGCGTCGAGTCCGGCCTCCACCGCCAGATCCAGCAGCACGCGCGGGTCGAAGACGGACCGCTCCTCGGCGAAGTTGGGTCTCCCCCGAGCCGCGTGGGCGGGGCTTTCGTGCGTTCATCCCCGCAGGTCAACGCCCCCTCGATAACCTGTGGGGTGTACGGAGGGGCCCTCCGCTCCGGCCACAACACGTTCCGGGCTCGGCTCATTCCCGGTGAGCGGCTGTGTCACAGCGGGCAGGAGCGGGTAGGGGGAAGCCCGCAGGGCCCCACCCCGCACCCCTACTCCCGCCGGTCGTCCACCCGCCGAGGCAGCCCCTGCGGATTCGCATCCCGCAATTCCACCGGCAGCAACGCCTCCGGCGTCGACTGATAAGTGACCGGCCGCAACCACCGCTCGACCGCCGTCGCCCCCACCGACGTGGACGTAGAAGTCGTCGCCGGGTAGGGACCACCATGGTGCTGGGCCGGCGCCACTGCCACCCCCGTGGGCCACCCATTGACCAGCACACGCCCCGCCAGCGGCGTCAGTTCCGCCAGCAGATCCGCCCCCGTGCCCCCGTTCCCCGCCAGCTCCTCCGTGGAGAGCTGCAGGGTGGCGGTGAGGTTGCCCGGCAGCCGGGAGAGCACCGCGCCGATCTCCGCCGGGTCCTCGTAGCGCGCCACGACCGTGACCGGCCCGAAGCACTCCTCCAGGAGCAGGTCGTGCGGCCCCTCTGAGGTCAGCACCTGCGCCGGTACGGTCAGGAACCCCGCGCTCACGGTGTGCTCGCCGCCCGCGCCGGGGGTCACTGGGGCTTCGGTGTCCGGGAGGCCGGCCCGTTCCCGTACACCTTCCACGAACGCGTCCCGCATCCGGTGGTCGAGCATGACGCCCGGGTCGGTTTCGCTGACGGCCTCCGTGAGGGACTTCACCACCCGGTCGCCGGCCGCGCCGGCCGGGGCGAGGACGAAGCCCGGCTTGGTGCAGAACTGCCCCGTGCCCAGCGTCAAGGAGCCCGCCAGCCCCGCCCCGATCTGCTCGGCCCGCTCCTCCGCCGCCGCCGCGGTGATCACGACCGGGTTGAGGGAGCCGAGTTCGCCGTAGAAGGGAATGGGGGCGGGGCGGGCCGCCGCCGCGTCGAAGAGCGCCCGTCCGCCGCGCACCGAGCCCGTGAAGCCCGCGGCCGCGACCAGCGGGTGCCGTACCAGCTCGACGCCCGCGTCGAAGCCGTGGACCAGGATCACCACGTCCTCCGGCAGGCCCACTTGGGCCGCCGCCCTGCGCAGCACGGACGCGCACAGCTCGGACGTCGCCGGATGGTCGGGGTGTGCCTTGACGACGACCGGGCAGCCCGCCGCGAGCGCGCTCGCGGTGTCGCCACCGGGCACCGAGAAGGCGAGCGGGAAGTTGCTGGCGGCGTAGACGGCGACGACGCCCAGCGGGATCTTGTAGCGGCGCAGGTCCGGCCAGGGCGGGGTCTTCGTACCGTCCTCGTGGTCGATCCTGATGTCGAGGAAGGAGCCCTCGTCGACTACGTCCGCGAACGCCCTGAGCTGGGCCGTGGTGCGCGCGAGTTCGCCGGTCAGCCGCGTCGGACCCAGCGCGGTCTCCGCGTCGGCCGCCTCGACGACGTGCCGCACCGCCTCGTCGAGGAGTTCGGCGGCGGTACGGAGCAGGGCGGCCCGCACCGTACGGTCGGCGAGCGCGGCGCGAACGTCGTGCGCGGCCCGTACCGCGCGGTCGACCTCCTCCGCCGTGGCCTCGACCGCGACCTGCTCACGCGGCTTCCCCGTTCGGGGGTCGACACTCCAGACTGGTGATGCTGCCACCGTGGGGTCCTTCCAGCCGTTCAAGCTGTTCGATATTCTGAACACAGTTCCTGATACTGAATATGCTGGGGACTCTATTAACGGACGATCTGAGCGGTCAAGAGTGGCCAAGAAGGGGCGAGGCTCAATGTCTACTGCCGATATGGGCGGTTCGCAGGTCAAATCGGCGGTGCGGACCGTGGAGTTGCTCGAATTCTTCGCAGGCCGCCCGGGCATGCATTCCCTGGCCGCCGTCCAAGAGGCCGTCGGGTACCCCAAATCCAGTCTCTACATGCTGCTGCGCACGCTCGTCGAGCTCGGCTGGGTGGAGACGGACGCGACGGGCACGCGGTACGGCATCGGCGTACGGGCCCTGCTCGTCGGTACGTCGTACATCGACGGGGACGAGGTCGTGGCCTCCGCCCGCCCCACCCTGGACCGGCTCTCCGACGACACGACGGAGACGATCCACCTGGCCCGCCTCGACGGTACGAACGTCGTGTACCTCGCGACCCGCCAGTCCCAGCACTACCTGCGCCCCTTCACCCGCGTCGGCCGCCGGCTGCCCGCGCACTCGACGTCCCTCGGCAAGGCGCTGCTCGCGACGCACACCGACGAGCAGGTGCGCAAGCTGCTGCCGGAGACGCTGCCGGCGCTGACCGAGCACACGATCACCGACCGCGAGAAGCTCATCCAGGAGCTGCACGTCGTCCGCGAGCAGGGGTACGCCGTGGACCGCGAGGAGAACACGCTGGGCCTGCGCTGCTTCGGTGTCGCGATCCCCTACCGGACCCCGGCCCGCGACGCCATCAGCTGCTCGGTGCCCGTCGCCCGGCTCACCCCGGCGCACGAACAGATGGTCAAGGACGCGCTGTTCGACGCACGTGACCGGCTGACGCTCGCCACCCGGAGGCTCTGACATGACCGCCGACATGAGCGCTGACATGGCCCTCACCGTGACACTGCGGGAGGTGGCCGACAGCGATCTGCCCGTCATCTTCCGGCACATGAGCGACCCGGAGTCCAACCGGATCGCCGCCTTCACCTCCAAGGACCCCACCGACCGCGCCGCATTCGACGCGCACTGGGCGCGGATCCGCGCCTCGGACGCCGTCATACGGACCGTCCTGGCCGACGGCGACATCGCGGGCCACGCCGCCGTGTACGGGCCGCCGCAGGAGCGTGAGGTCACGTACTTCATCGACCGCGCGTACTGGGGCCGCGGGGTGGCCACCGGCGCACTGCGGGCGTTGCTCGAACTCGTCCCGGGGCGGCCGCTGTTCGCCCGCGCCGCCGCGGACAACACCGGGTCGCTGCGGGTCCTGGAGAAGTGCGGGTTCACGGTCACGGGGCACGACCGGGGGTTCGCGAACGCCCGGGGGACGGAGATCGACGAGCTGGTCCTCGCCCTCACCGGCTGAGCGCTCTCCCCCGTCCGGGGGAGACGGTTCACCTTTGAGCGGGAGGTGCGGCGGCGGCGCGTGCCGGAGCGTAGGTTTCATGACAGAGACCGCGCTCGTCCCCACGCCCCATGGCCTCCACCGGGCCCCTGCCAACCGGTTGCGCAGGGTGCTGCGTGCCGCCGCCGTCATCTCGTGCGTCCCCTACGTCGGACTGAAGATCGCCTGGATCGCCGGCAGCCGCGCCGGCATCCCGGACGGCAGCGTGGTCCTCGACCACCCGGGGCTGATGGCCGTCGCCAACAGCGTCACGATCCTGATGGACGCGACCGTCGTCGTCCTGGCCCTGCTGCTCACGCAGGACTGGGGCCGTCGCGTCCCGGCCTGGCTGCTCGCCCTGCCCATGTGGGCGGCGACGGGGCTGCTGACGCCGATCATGACCGGGTTTCCGCTCCAGCTGCTGGTGAAGGTGTTCAACGGTGAGCGCAGCGCACCGAGCGGCGACAGACCCTTCCTCGACGACTGGGTCTTCAGCGTCGTCTACACCGGCTTCATCGTGCAGGGCCTGGCCCTGGGCACCCTCTTCGCGCTGTACGCCCGCGAGCGCTGGGGCCACCTGTGGCGGGGCGCGGTCTCGGAGTTGCCCGACTCCGCCGTCGGGCCTGGGCTGAAGACGGTCGCAGTGGCCGCGTCCGTACTCGCGGCGCTCTCCGCTGTTCCGCATGTGATGTGGGCCGCCGGTTCGACCACGGGGCTCAACCAGAGCCGGATCGACCAGCGTTCGGCGGACTTCCAGCTCCTCGAAGGGACCTATGTCCTGTTCGCGGCCCTCACCGTGGTGGGAGTCCTGACGCTCGCCCTGCGGCGTGGGCGCGGCCTGGCTCTGAAGACACCGCTGGCGCTCGCCTGGCTGGGATCGGGGGCGCTCGGCTGCTGGGGCGGCTGGCTGCTCGTCGCCTCGGCGATGCCCGCGGCCGACGCGGCCGATCAGGCCACCGCGTTGATGCTGGTGGCCTACGCTGGCCAGATGATCGCCGGTCTCGTCGCCCTCGCCGCGGGCACCTCCTTCCTGCGGCGGCGCGTACGGGGCTCAGGGGACTCAGGGGTCGAGGGACGGGGAGAAGGACAGATACGGGGACGCGCGGCGTGAAGCGGCTGTTCGGGGCGCGGGCCCGGCTGCGCTGGATCCATCTGATCCTCGGCGGCGCCCTGTCGATGCCGTACGTCCTCCTCGGAAGCGTCTTCGTCGGCCCGTTCATGGGCAACCAGAACATCCTCACCTCGACCTCCCTGCAGTTCGCCGCTTTCGGCGTCGCGCTGCCGATGGCCACCCTCACCGCGTTCTTCCCGCTCGTCAGTCCCCTGTCGGTGGGCGCGGTACGGGCGTTGTGCGGAGTGCCTCGCGAGGGGCTGGCCGACGGGCCCGCCCGGTCCGGGCCGGCGCGGGTGCGGACCGCGATCTGGTTCACGCTGCATCTCGGGCTCGGCGGCATCATCAGCGGCATGACGCTCGCGGTGCCGCCGTTCGCGGGCGCGCTGATCGTCCTGCCGCTGCTGACCCGGCTGCGTGACACACCGCTCGCGCTGCCCGAAGTCTTCGACCACACCTGGGCCCTGGCCCTCGCCCCGGTCGCCGGCGTGGCGATCCTGGTGGCGCTGGCGGCGTGCGCGGCGCTGGCCGGGGCGCTGCTGGCCCGCTGGGCGCCGGTGCTGCTCGGGCCGACACCGGCCGACCGGCTGGCGGCTGCCGAGCGGCGGGCCGCGGACCTGGCCGTGCGCAACCGGCTGGCCCGCGAGCTGCACGACTCGGTGGGGCACGCGCTGAGCGCGGTCACGCTCCAGGCGGGCGCGGCGCGCAGGGTGCTGGACAGCGATGTGGAGTTCGTACGGGAGGCGCTGACCGCGATCGAGGAGACGACGCGCCGCACGGTGGGCGAACTGGACGCCGTGCTCGGCCTGTTGCGGCACGGCGAGGACAGTGCCGGTGAGCTGCCAGGGCCCACGCTGGACGTACTGGACGACCTGCTGGCCCGCAGCGGCGTGAAGGTCGCGTACGCGCAGGACGGCGATCCGGCCGTCCGGGCCCCCGGACCGGTGTCCCGCGAGGCGTACCGCATCGTCCAGGAAGGGCTGAGCAACGCCCTTCGGCACGGCGCCGCCGCACCGGTGTCGCTACGGATCGCCCTGAACGGCGAGGAGTTGGAGATCGTGATGGAGAACCCGCTGCCCGACAGGGCCCCGGTGGTACGCCCAGGAGGCGGCCGGGGGCTGCCCGGCATCGCGGAACGGGCCACCTTGCTCGGCGGCCACGCCGAGGCGGGCCCGTACGGCGACGTGTGGCGGCTCACGGCCCGCCTGCCGGTCAGCGGCGGGGGCGACGCGCGATGAGCACGCCGACGTCACCGGTCAGGGTCGTGCTCGCCGACGACGAGCGCATGGTCCGCACGGCGCTGCGCGTCATCCTGGACGCCGAGCCCGACCTGGGGGTCGTCGGCGAGGCGGCGACCGGGGCACAGGCCGTTTCGGTGGTCCGTGAGCTGCGGCCCGACGTGGTGCTGATGGACGTGCGCATGCCGGAGATCGACGGCATCCGCGCCACCGAGCAGATCCTCGGCGGCATGGAGGCACCCCCGCGCATCGTCGTCGTCACCACCTTCGAGAACGACTCCTATGTGTACGACGCGCTGCGCGCCGGCGCCGCCGGGTTCCTGCTCAAGCGCGCCGCCGCCGAGGACCTGGTCCAGGCGGTCCGGATGGTCGCGCGCAGCGACTCCCTGCTCTTCCCGTCGGCCGTGCGCGCTCTGGCCGCCGAACACGCCAAGCGACAGCCCGCCCCGCCGCCGCCGTGGGCGGCGCGGCTGACCGAGCGTGAGGCGGAGGTGCTGCGGCTGATGGCGACGGGCCTGACAAACGCGGAGATAGCGGACCGGCTACGGGTCGGCGCGGCGACGGCGAAGAGCCATGTGGCGGCCGTGCTGGCGAAAACGGGCGCGCGCGACCGTACCCAGGCGGTGATCGCGGCGTACGAGTCGGGCTTCATCACGCCACGCTGAGCGTGCCGCCGCTCCGGATGAGGATTCAGTGAGAAACGCGACATAGGGGAACGCCACCGGCCGCCCCGTTCGTCTCCCGTACGGGATGAACAAAACGATCAGGCGCGCTTCGGTCTTCTGCCTGCTGATGGTGCTCGCCCTGCTGGTGCGGGTCACCTGGGTGCAGGCGTACGACGGCAAGGCCCTCGCGGACGACAAGCACAACCGGCGGAACGTGATCGCGCAGTACGCGCAGCCGCTCGGGAACATCATCGTGGCCGGTTCGCCGGTCACCGGGTCGAAGAAGACGGAGGGAGGCGATCTTGAGTACAAGCGGACGTACAAGGACGGCGAGCTCTACTCGGCCGTCACCGGTTACAGCTCACAGGCGTACGGAGCCACCCAGCTCGAAGGCATCTACAGCGACGTCCTCGACGGGACCGACACGCGGCTGAAGAACCCGGCCGACATCATCATGGGCAAGCAGAGCGACCCCGGTGACGTCGTGACGACCATCGACGCGGGCGTACAGAAGGCCGCGTACGAGGCGCTGGGTGACAAGAAGGGCGCGGCCGTCGCGATCGACCCGCAGACCGGGCGGATTCTCGGCATGGTCTCGACCCCGTCGTACGATCCGTCGGAGATCAGCGGTACGACGGACGGTGACGCCTGGCAGTCGCTGACCGGCGACAAGGACAAGCCGATGGTCAACCGGGCGCTGCGGCAGCCGCTGCCGCCGGGCTCGACGTTCAAGCTGGTGGTCGCCGCGGCGGCGCTGGAGGACGGGCGCCACAGGTCGGTCGACGAGCCGACGGACAGCCCGAACCCGTACACGCTGCCCGGCACGCGGACCGTTCTTGAGAACGAGAACAAGTCCGCGCCCTGCGAGAACGCCACGCTGCGCACCGCGCTGAAGTACTCCTGCAACAACGTCTTCGCGAAGCTGGCCGTCGACCTCGGCCAGGACAAGGTGAAGGCGATGGCCGAGAAGTTCGGCTTCAACACCAAGACGCTCGATGTGCCGGTCCGGGCTTCGGAGAGCGTGTACCCGTCCGGCATGGACAGGGCGCAGACGGCGCTGACGGGCATCGGCCAGTTCGATGTGACGGCCACCCCGCTCCAGATGGCCATGGTGTCGGCGGCCCTCGCCAACGGCGGTGAGCTCGCGTCGCCGCACATGGTCTCCAAGGTGACGGACGGGGACGGCGACACGCTGGAAGACCTCGGGAACGCGGGCAGTGAGCGGGTCGTCTCGTCCTCCACCGCCGAGCAGCTGCGGAACGCGATGGTCACGGTCGTCGAGGACGGCACGGGGACGAACGCGCGGATCGGCGGCGCCGAGGTGGGCGGCAAGACGGGCACCGCACAGCACGGCGTCGACAACAGCAAGACGCCGTACGCCTGGTTCACGTCGTACGCGAAGGACAGGACCAGCGGCAAGGAGGTGGCGGTCGCGGTCGTCGTCGAGGACTCGGGCGCGGCGCGCTCGGAGGTCAGCGGCAACGGCCTGGCGGCCCCCATCGCCGAGAAGACGATGAGGGCGGCGCTCAGCCGGTAGGGGTTACGGGGCTGGGGGTTACTGGCCGGCCCAGCGCTTGACTGTGGCCTCGGCCCGGGCCCGCTCGGCGGGCGTCAGCTTGGAGATGAGCGCGCCGTGGTTGGTGTTCGGCGCGACGTACAGGTGCGAGTCGTGCTTGCTGGGCTTGAACTGCTCGGCGCTCCACGGGTCGTTCTGCCCGTACACGAACATCATCCGCTCGCCCCGCGTGGCCACCCACCGGTCGACGTCCTTGATGACGCGGCCGTCGTAGGACGTCCGCATGTCGGCGGGCAGCACCGAGTTGGGCTGGTAGATGTCCGGGTAGTTGCGGACGTCGCGCAGGTGCTTGAACTTCAGGTCCGCCCAGCCCAGCTGGGAGGCGGCCTGCCGGTAGTACGGGCCGCTGCCCTCGGCCCCGTTGCCCTGGTCCGAGTAGATGCTGAGGCCGTGGTCGAGCGACCACTTGTACAGCTCGTCGTCACTCGCCCTGCTCACGTCGGGGACCGCCGGGCAGTCGGTGTACGTACCGCTCTGCCAGAAGTTCCACACCTGGTCGAGCACCGAGAACTCGAAGGCGCGGTCGGCCGAGCCGAGGTACTTGAAGGTGAGACCCTGCTCCTTGGACGTGGCCTCGAAGCGCGGCAGCATGGCGCCGCGCCGTACGAGCATTTCGCGCTGTACGGCGTCCAGGGCGGTCCGGCATTCGGCAGTGCCGACCGTCTTGAAGAACCTCTCGTAGACGCTGTCGTCGCGGTTGTTCGCGTCGTTCGGGGCGACGTACGCGACGACCGCGTCCAGGTCCTCGGGGTAGAAGCGCTCGTGGTAGACCTGCGTCATCCCGCCCTTGCTCGCGCCGGTTCCGAGCCACTTGGCCCGGTAGATGCTCTTGAGCGCCTGGACGATCGCGTGCTCGTCGCTCGCCTGCTGCCAGACGTTCAGGTCGTCCCAGTCGATGTCGGCGGCGGGGCGCGAGGTGTTGAAGTAGCGGTGCTCCACGCTGACCTGGTTGGCGCCGAGCAGCGTGGTGATCTCGCGGGTGCCCGACGAGAGCCCGTATCCGCCGGTGTAGTGCACGACCGGCGCCGTCTCGGTCTTGTGCCAGAGGGTGAATCTCTGCTGGAAGGTGCCGCTGCCGGGGTCGCGGTGGTCGACGGGCTGGTCCAGCGTCAGGGTGAAGAAGGGGAATCCGCCCTTGTCGGCCACCGAAACAACCGTCAGCCCGGGGAAGCGCTCCAGCTTTTCGCGGATGCCGGCTGCCGCGGCCGAGGCGTCGGAGGAGGCGCGGGCCGCCGGTTCGGCAGCGACGGCGGCGACGGCGGGTGAAGCGGCCAGCAGACCGGTTGCCGTTATGAGACCGGCACAGAGCAGAGAAGGCAGGACCTTGGTGCGCACGCTGAAGTCCCCTCGGTCGGAGGTGATGCTGCGATGGATACAACGCGCCGCATGGTATGCGCTCTCCTGCTGTGACCGGCCTCACTCCGAAGCTTTGCTTTCCGTGTCAACCGGATGCGGACTCCCGGACGTATGCCTGGTGAGACCGAAGAGATCCAGGAGTGGTTGTTGACCGTCGAGGAGTTTGCTGTGTTTTCCCGGGGGTCAACCCCCGGACCCCCGGCCGGACAAGCAGGTCGGCCCACCTGACCAAGGCGGCACCTTCGCGAGGTGAAGTTCAGGGACGAGTTCTGCGCACATGCGCGCGCCTCCTCGGGCAGCTGTAGGCCGAGGACGTCGCGCGGGAGCCCTGGGCGCGAGGCGCGGGCGACGCCGGCAGCCCGGCCCCCGCGCTGCTGTCTCTGTGGAGCCAGTGGGACTGTTGACCTCGCTTCCTCGCCATGAATGACGAGGATCTCCGTCCGATCGCCTGCACGTGTGTGGGCGGTCCGCGGTGTTTCCTGGTTCCTCCCGCCGATGGCGGCGGGGTTGTGCGCGTGCCCCCTGATTGCCGACCAGCGGGACTTCTGGCGCTCCACAGGCGTTTACCTCGCGCGTTGCCGCGCTCGGGCCCCCGGTCCGGGGGTGGGTGGTTCTGTTTGCCCGTCCGCCAGGATTCGGCGGCCTTCGTAGCGGACGTTCTTCCCCGCGTTCCAGTCCCGGTCATGCAGTGTGCCGCAATTGGGGCAGGTCCACTGCCTGATGTGCAGCGGTTTGGGCCCCTCACGGAAGCCACAGGCCGAGCAGAGCTGGGAGGAGGGGAAGGTCCGGTCGACCTTGGTGAAGGTGCGCCCGTACCGTGCCGCCTTGTACTCCAACATGCCCAGGAACTGGGACCATCCCGCGTCATGCACGCTCTTGGCGTGGAGTCCACGCGCCAGTCCACGCACATTAATTCCTAGCCTGGCCGAGAACCCGACACTTCCTCGCCAGATCCCGGTGGCCATGTGGGTGCGGTGAAGAGCGCGTACCTGTGCGTCGTCGCGCCCCTGTCGACAATCCTCACCATCACTTTCCTGTCGGGACGCTGGGCGGGCTGACAGTCAACAGAGCGGCGTCCATCGGCACTTGACACGCGCCGCGCCGCGCGAGCGAAGCCGCCCAGGCCGTCGCCGCGACGGCCAGCGCGCCGACACCGGCCCCGACCCAGGCGACCGATGCGTAGCCGAAGCCCGCGTCGATGGCCATGCCGCCCAGCATGGGCGTGAGTGTGATGCCGACGTTGAAGGCAGAGGTACTGACTGCGGGAACGAGAGTCGGTGCGTCGGGCGCGATGGTGAACACCCGTGACTGGAGTGCCGGGTTGATGACGTAACCAGCCACGCCCAGCACGAGGACCAGCACGACGGTGAGGGTCAGGTTCGGCGCGGCGAGCGCCACCGCCGCCGAGGCGACAGTGAGGGCGCCGATGCCGACGTAGAGCGTGCGGATCGGGGCGCGGTCGGCGACGCGCCCGCCGATCGTCATGCCGACCAGTCCGCCGACTCCGTACAGCGACAGAACGGCCGGCACCCAGCTCTCCGGCAGGCCGCTCACGTCGGTCAGCAGCGGCGCCAGGTAGCTGAAGGTGACGATGGCGGCGCCGAAGGCCAGTACGGTCACGGCGAACGAGACCCACAGCTCGGGCCGCGCCAGCCCCTTCAACTCGCGTCGTACGGAGGGAACTTCCCGCCCGGCGGCGTGACCGCCCGGCAGCACGGCCAGGATCGCGGCCAGGCTCACGGCGGTGAGGGCCGCCACCCCCCAGAACGCCGCGCGCCAGCCCACGTGGTGGCTCATCAGCGTCCCGGCGGGTACGCCCACGATCGTGGCCAGGGTCAGACCGGTGGCGACGACGGAGAGCGCCCGGCCCTTGGCCGTCGCCGGCACCAGACTCACGGCGGCCGCGGCGGCCACGCTCCAGAACCCGGCGTACGCGACCGCCGTCACGACCCGGCTCGCGAACACCACGGCGTACTCCGGGACAAGGGCCGCGACCACGTGCCCGGCGATGAAGACGGCCTGGAACGCGACGAGCGCGCTGCGACGCGGGACGCGCAGGGTGAGCACGCTCATCATCGGCGCGCCGACGACCATGCCGATGGCGAAGGCGGAGATGAGCAGCCCGGCGTCGGGGATGGAGACGCCCAGGTCGTCGGCCATGGTGGGCAGCAGGCCGGAGAGCATGAACTCCGAGGTTCCCTGGGCGAAAATGCCCAGGCCGAGTATGTAGACGGCGATTGGCATGAGTCGATACTCCATGGTTTTGTACTGGGCGTTTCAAAACGAGCCCGTGAAAAACGGGGGTGATGGCCTGCCATCGACTTCAGAGGGCCGCGAGGGCGGCGTCCGCGACGCTTTCCAGCACGGACCGCTGCGGGGTGACGCGCGCCGAGACCTTCAGGCCTGCGATGGTCGCGATGACGAAGTGCGCGAGCGCGGCGGGGTCCTTGTCGCGGGCGATGTCGCCGTCGCGTTGCCCCGACTCGATCGCCGCACGGATCACCGCGAGGCGCAGCCGGTAGTCGCGGGCCAGGTCGTCCGCGACCTCCGGTTCGCGGGCGGCCACCTCGACGGCCGTATTGACGACGAGACAGCCCCGGCCTTCCGGGTCACGCTCGAACTCCTCGTCGATCACCCGCTGAAACTGCGTACGGATCTTCTGCCGGACCGGCAGGTCGCTCTCCATCAGGGCGGCCAGTTCGGCGTTCTTGTAGTCCATGTAGCGGGCCAGGGCGCGGTCGAAGAGGTCGCGCTTGCTCTTGAAGGTGTTGTAGATGCTGCTGCGGCCCAGGCCGGTGGCGTCGCACAGGTCCTGGGTGGACGTCGCCTCGTAGCCGGCGGTCCAGAACGCCTCCATCGCGGCGTCGACCGCCCGCTCCTCGTCGAACTTCCTCGGCCGGGCCATGGCATGGACGCTAACACGTTTTGGAACGCACGGTCCATTACTTGCTCTTACTTCCTCTTACTTGTTCGACGACGTCCAGGACGGGCTGCGGCCCGCGCGCCCGACGACCCGGTCGAGGAGCGGTGCGTCCTGCGGCACCTCGACGGGAGTTCCGAAGATCCCGTCAGCGCCCGGGCTGTCGCCCGTCGGCTCCAGCAGCTCGTACGACGACTGAAGGCTCGCGGCGTCGGGCGCGTACGGCCGGCCGATGGCGCGGGCCAGGTCCCAGCCGTGCACCACGATCTCGTTGAGGGCGACCCGCCCCGCGACCGCACCGGGCAGCGTGACGCCGCCCGCTTGGGTCATGCCCTGCCAGGCGTCGGGGCTGCGCCAGGCGGCGACGAGCTCGTCGAGCTGCTTCGGGAGGCGGGTGCGCCAGTCGTCTTCGAGTACAGGGAGGGCGGCTCCGGGGTCGGTGCCGGTCGTGGGGCCCAGCTCCTTCTTCGCCGCGTCGCGGAAGGCGGCGGTGAGGCCGACCAGGTGGGCCAGGAGATGGTGTACCGCGTACTTCTCGCAGGGGGTGGGCGCGGCGAGCCGGTCGTCCGTGACCCCGTCGAGCAGTCGGGCGAGCTGCCGGGCGGCCGGTTCGAAGTCGAGCATGCCGGGCGTGTCGAGCGTGGGCGCATTGAGTGTCATGACGCTGCCTCCGGTGGAGCGGACGATGCCTGCGCAGTGGTGACCGCCGCCCCCACCAGAACTCATCGGTGCGCCCCAGTTGCCGGCTGGACCGGCTGCGCGCTCATGGCTGCCGCAAGGCCGCCCGTACGAGCCCGAGGTCGGCGTCGGACGCCAGACCCGCGTGGTAGAGGCGCAGCTCGCTCGCCCCTAGCTCCGCCGCGCGAGCCGCGTCCCCGGCGAGCGTGGCGGGGCTGCCGCCCATGCCGGAGACGACACCGAGATTCGCCGCGACGACGCTCGCGGCGCCCGGGCGGCGGTGCTCCACGAAGGGCGCGAGCAGCTCCGGGCCACCGGCGCACGGCACCACCACGCCGTCCGCGACCCCGAGGATGTGCCGGGGATCGACACCCGCGTTCGCCCCGCAGTGGTACGCCGACGGATCGGCGTGCAGCAGCACCTGGAAGCCGGGGGGCGCGGCTGCCCGTACCGCCGCGACGGCCGATTCCTGGAGCGTACGGGCGACTCGGGTACGCCAGGCGAGGCTCGCGGCGGCGAGTCCGGGGCCGAGGAGCTTCTCGACGGCCGGCCACCCGGTCTCGGACGAGGACCCGGCGGCCCAGGCGGGATCGAGGGCGCGGCGTACGGCTTGCCGCAACTCATCGGCCTCGACGGCGAGTTCCGCGTAACCGGTCCGGCAGGCCCGGCAGAAGCAGAGCGACATGAGGTACTGCGCCGCGTCGCCGAGCCCCACCCCCGCGATCTTGTCGTGCGCGTGCAGATGCGCCAGGCCGTACCAGCCGCAGGACTCCAGCTCGGTGCCGCGCGCTCCGGGGCGTACGGCCGCTTCCGCCGCCAGCGCTGTCAGGTAGGCGCGTACGGCGGGCTGGGCGATGCACGGCGCCCAGGGGTAGCGGTCGCCGTACGCGTTGACGACGGAGGTGTCCGGATGGTCGGCGCCGAGGCGCGAGTTGTGCGCGAGGACGACCCAGGAGTGGACGTCGAGCCCGGCGGCCGCGAGCGCTTCGGCCGCCTCACCGTACGGATCGGCGGTCGGCGCCCAGTCCCCGGCGGCGTACGGCCGCAGGCTCCGCCCCGCCCAGCGGTCCTCGTCGACGGGGTAGAGCACGGCGGCGTGTGCGGCGGTCACGATGCGGTGGGCGGGGTGGCGCGGGGTGAGGGCGCGGGTCGAGTGGTAGGCGGAGGCGAGGGTGACCTGCTGGACGCCGAGGTCCGCGATGCGGGCGGCGGCATCCGGGTCGCCGACGACGTCCCAGGGGTAGAGGAAAGCGGCGGCCTTCACGCGCGCTCACCGCCCGCACCGCCCGCACCGACGCCGATCAGGGCACGGCCGCGCTCGATGAGCTCGGCCAGCATCTTGACGTGTACGGGGTCCGGTTCGCTGAGCGGCGGCCGTACTTCGCCGACCTCCAGGCCGGCGAGACGTACGCCCGCCTTGACGAGCGAGACGGCGTACCCGCGGCCGAGGTTGCGCAGCTCGACGAGCGGTGCGTAGAAGCCGTCGAGCAGGCGGTTGACGGTGTCGTCGTCGCCCGTGTTCAGCGCCCGGTGGAAGGCGAGCGCGATGTCGGGCGCGAAACAGAAGACGGCGGAGGAGTAGAGGGTGACGCCGATGCCCCGGTAGGCGAGGCCGGTGAGTTCGGCGGTGGGCAGGCCGTTGAAGAACAGGAAGGGGTGGCCGGGCGGCAGGTCGCGGCGTACGGCGCCGACGATGCGCTGCATCAGGTCGAGGTCGCCGTAACCGTCCTTGAGCCCGATGATGCCGGGCACGCGCGCGAGTCCGACGACGGTTTCGGGGGTGAAGACGGCGTTGTCACGCTGATAGACGATGACGTCGAGGGCGGTGGCGGCGGCCAGTTCGGTGTAGTGGCGCAGCAGCCCCTCCTGGTCGGCGACGACGAGGTACGGCGGCATGGCGAGCAGCCCGTCGGCGCCCGCTTCCTCGGCAGCCTTCGCGTACTGGACGGCGAGCGCGGTGCCGTAGCCGGTTCCGGCGACGACGGGGACCCGGCCGGCCGCCTCTTCCACGGCGGCGGCCACGCAGGTGCGGAACTCCTCCGGCGTCAGGGCGTGGAACTCGCCGGTGCCGCAGCAGGCGAAGACCGCGGCGGCGCCGGCCTCGATGCCGCCGCGTACATGGGAGCGGAAGGCGTCGACGTCGAGGCCGCCGTCCGGCCCGTACGCGGTGACGGGGAAGAAGAGCAGGCCGTCGAGTCGGCCGGCGAGCGGGGCTGAGGTCACGGGCGCTCCCTGTGCGTGCACAATTATGATCCACGTCTATATCCCTGAACGCCGTCACGCTAAGGCAGCCCTCTGGGGGCGGTCAAGACGGGAAACGCCAATACAGAGGCGGATTCAGCGCCTCCGCGCGACACTTGACGGGATTCGGCGCCACTCCCTAGCGTGTCCATGCATGTGAATCCTGTCCACCCACACGTCCACTGGGCCACCACTCTCACCGAGGAGATCCGCCGATGCCCGCACCCCGCACCGTCCTGCTGACCGGCGCCGCCGGAGGCATGGGCACCTTGATGCGCGGCCTCCTTCCGGCGTACGGCTACGAACTGCGGCTCTTCGACGCCACCCCCATAGAGGGCGAGCCGGACGCGATCACCGCCGATCTGGCGGACAAGGAGGCGCTGCGCGAGGCCGTGCGCGGCGTGGACGCGGTCATCCATCTCGCGGGCATCTCACTGGAGGCGTCCTTCGAGAAGATCCTGCGCTCCAACATCGAGGGGACGTACAACCTCTACGAGGCGGCCCGCGAGGAGGGCGTCGGCCGGATCGTTTTCGCCTCGTCCAACCACGCGGTCGGCTTCACCCCCGTCCCCGCCGAGGGCGCCCCCGTCGTCCCCGTCGGCACTCCGCACCGCCCTGACACCTTCTACGGCCTCTCCAAGGCCTTCGGCGAGGACCTGGCGCAGCTCTACTGGGATCTGCACGGCGTCGAGACCGTCTCGGTGCGGATCGGCTCCTGCTTCATGGAGCCCAGTTCGGTGCGGATGCTGTCGGTCTGGCTGAGCCCGGGGGACGGCGCCCGCCTCCTGCACGCAGCGCTCACCGCCGAGAACGTGGGCCACACCGTCGTCTACGGCTCCTCCGCCAACACCCGCCTGTGGTGGGACCTGACGTCCGCGCGGGCCATCGGGTACGAACCGCAGGACGACTCCGAGCAGTACGCCGAGAAACTCATCGCGGACCAGGGGGAACTCGACCCGGCCAACCCCGACCACGCGAACCTGGGCGGCCACTTCTGCACCAACCCGCCCCTGTGGCCGTACTGATAATCGCGCGACCCCGCAGGCTGCGAAGAATCACCCGCGCAACGGGTGACGGGTGAGGGAACGGCAAAGGGGCGTCGGTCGTTAGCTTTGGCATGACCGCAATGACCCCCGGCTCGAATATCCCGCTCTCCACCGCCCGCGTGGCCGTGGACGTTGCCGCCCCGGTGCGGCTCGACGTATCGGGCCTGCTGCTCACCGCCGACGGCAAGGTGCGCTCGGACGACGACTTCATCTTCTACAACCAGCCCTCCGGCCCCGGTGTCACCTACCGCTCCGGCGGCGGCACCGCCCCCGACGCGATCGTGGTGGACACCTCGGCGGTCCCGCCGGGCATCGAGAAGATCGTGGTCACGGCGAGCCCCGACGCCCCCGGCCAGACCTTCCAGGGCATCGAGCCCACCGCCACGGTGCGCGGCGCCGACGACGGCGTCCCGATCACCACGTTCACCCCGCCGCAGCTCGGGTCCGAGACGGCGCTGGTGATCGTGGAGATCTACCTCCGCAACGGCGCGTGGAAGGTGCGCGCGGTCGGTCAGGGTTACGCCAACGGGCTGGCCGGCATCGCCACGGACTTCGGCGTCTCGGTGGAGGAGCCCGCCGCCCCGGCCGCTCCCGCGCCCGCTCAGGCTCCCGTGGCGCCGCCCGCGCCTGCGGCGGCCGACCCGAGGATCGCGGCCGCCCCTGCGGCTCCTGCGGCTCCCGCCGCCCCGCCCGCGGCCCCCGCCCCGAGCGGGAAGATCAACCTCGACAAGGGCCGGGTCAGCCTCCAGAAGAACCAGACGGTCTCCCTGGTCAAGGGCGGCCGCCCGCTGCTCTCCCAGGTCAAGATGGGCCTCGGCTGGGAGCCGGCGTTCCGGGGCAAGGACATCGACCTCGACGCGTCCGTCATCGCGTACGACGGGAATCGCAAGCACCTGGACAGCTGCTACTTCGGCAAGCTGTCGATCCTGAACGGTGCCGTCAAGCACTCCGGTGACAACCTCACCGGCGAGGGGGCGGGCGACGACGAGGTGATCACCGTCGACCTCGGCCGCATCCCCGCGGAGGCGACGGGCCTGGTGTTCACGGTGAACTCCTTCACGGGACAGAAGTTCACCGAGGTGGCGAAGGCCTACTGCCGTCTGCTGGACGCGGCGACCGGTGAGGAACTGGTCCGCTTCGACCTGACGGGCGCCGAGCCGCAGACGGGGGTAATGATGGCCAAGCTGATCAAGCAGTTCTCTGGAGAATGGGAAATGACCGCGATGGGCGACTTCGTGAAGAGTCGCACCGTTCGCGGCATGGTCAAGCCGGCAGCCCAGGCCCTGTAGCGCTCGCGCGCCGCAGGGAAGCTAGAGCTTGGTCAGCTTGGTGAAGGGGCTCAGGATGCGGCCTTGCCGTCCTGCGAAGTCGATGAGAACGGCGGCTTCGCCTTCGACTGCGATGACCCTCCCGAGGCCGAACTGATCATGCGAGACCCGGTCGCCCACCTCGAAAACCTCGATCGGGGGGGCGTCCGCGGCGGGGACGTTGAAGGGACTGGACGGCAGGTAGCGCCGGGCTCCGGCTGACTTTGTCATTAGTTGAGAGTATGCGCCCCGCGAGGCCGCCACGCCATGCCCGCCCATGATCACTTCCCCCGAAGCCGGTCGGCGGCCCTCCCGGCCGCCGGCATCGGCACCCCGCGGAAGGCCGCTCCCGTAAGGCCTCCGGAGGTTGGCGACCAGGCGTTCCGGACAGAGGGTGACCGGGCCGCCACCCGGCGAGATTTCAGGGGCGGAACGGAAAAATCGCGGCACACGGCCTGGTCGGACCGCGCCGGGCGCCGGGCGCGGCCGACCCGCGTGACGATGACCACGCGGGGCCTCCCCGCGCTCGTAAAAGGTCTCCTGCGGAATGAAATTGGCGAACATCGAGCAAATAAAGCCCGGACCGCGCATCGGAATGATGCCCGCGGCCCCTGGGACCCCTTCGCGGGGACAGGTGAATTTCCCCGAACTCATGAGGGAAGCGCGGCAGAAACGGGGCAGAAACGGGGTGTCCGAGGTCGTTCCGAGAGGCCGCTGACGCGCCGAACGACCGCTCTGACCGCCGAGTTGTACTGCCCCGCAGCCGGTGGGCGGATTCGAATCCGCGACTTGACTGTGTTCGGAAGAGGTAACCGTTGTCCGGGCCCCGGTTACCCCATTGCAGCGCCTCCGGGCATCAACGGCGGCAAGGCTCAAGAGCCGTAATCATCCGGCCGCCACGACTTTTTCACCGGAAACACGAGAGAGCGCCAGGGGGCGCAACCGTCCGGCCGCCGTGAGCGTCGCAGATGACGTCCGGGACACTGGATCGCGATCAGGATCAAGATCGCCTCAAGATCACTGGACGGACCGGATCACCGGCGACCGTACGACCGTACGACCGGAAGGGACCACGGCATGGCCGAGCGCGCGGAGTACCGCATCGTCTCGCTGATCGGTGAGGGCGGTACGGGCCGTGTCCAGCTGGCGTGGACGCCCGCCGGCCGGCTGGTCGCCCTCAAGACCGTCCACGAGCATCTGACCGCCGCGCCGCGCTTCCGCGAGCGGTTCCGCCGCGAGGCCGCCGCCGCGCTCCGCGTCGGCGGGCCCTTCACCGCCACGGTCCTCGACGCCGGTACGGAGGACCAGCAGCCCTGGCTGGTGTCCGAGTTCTGCGTGGGGCCGCCGCTCGTGGAGGCGATCACCACGGCGGGCCCGCTCGGGCCCGCGGACCTGGGCACATTCGGTTCGGCGCTCGCCGTGGCCCTGTCCGCGATCCACGGCGCGGGGCCCGCGCTCCTCGACCTCAAGCCGGCCCACGTCCTGATCACCCACCGGGGTCCCAAGATCATCGACTTCGGCACGGTCGGACGCTCGGCGGGGCTGGACCCCGCAGGATCGGGCTTCAGCGGCTTCATCGCCCCCGAGGAACTGACGCCGGGCAGCCGGGCGGACACACCGGCCGATGTGTTCGCGCTGGGTGCCCTCCTCGCGCTGTCCAGCACGGGACGCAATCCGTTCGGGTCGGGCAGCGCCGCGCAGGTGACCCACCGGACCCTGCACGACACCCCCGACCTCGTCGGCGTACCGGGCGCCGAGTGGCCCGGCTTCCTCGCCGCCTGCCTGGCCACCGCCCCGGCCGACCGGCCGAGCATGCCCGAAGCCCTCGCCTGGTGCGCGGAGCGCGCCGCCCCCGTGCCGTGGTGGGAGCAGGAGCCACTGACCGGCCTCGTCCGCGAGCACGAGGACGCCCTGGCCGAGCTGCTCGCGGTCAGCGAAGGCGACGGCGCCGCCACGGACCGGTGATCGCGACCATGATCCCCGGGTCCTGGATGCCGGCAGTCGGGCCCAGGCTCGCGCGCGTATAAACGGGGGTTGAACAGAGCCCGTCGTACGAGAGGCCACCGTCATGCACCTGCCGCCGCCCCTCCCTCCGCCCCTGCCTGCCACTGGCCGCGGCGTCCTCGTCAGTGGAGCGTCGCGCGGTCTGGGCCGCGCGGTCGCCCACGCCTTCGCGGCGGGCGGCGACCGTGTCGCGGTCCACTACGGTTCGCGGCGCGAGGACGCTCTGCGGACCCTCGACGGTCTCCCCGGTACGGGCCATGTGCTGGCCGGCGGCGACCTGTCCGATGCGGCGGGCGCGGCCGCGGTGGCGGAGGTGGCGGCGGAGAGGCTCGGCGGCATCGACGTACTGGTGAACAACGCCGCCGTCAACGAGCGTCACCCGCTGGCGGAGACGCCGTACGACGCGTGGGCGGACGTATGGCAGCGCCATGTGTCCGTCAACCTGCTGGCGACGGCCAACCTGAGCCATCTCGCGGCGCGGCGCATGATCGACCAGGGTACGGCCGGCCGGATCATCAACATCGGCTCGCGCGGCGCGTTCCGCGGGGAGCCGGACCACCCGGCGTACGGAGCGACGAAGGCGGCGGTGCACGCGCGGACTTGAGGGCCCCCGCGCTGGAATTCGCCGCGCGCGGCTGGACTGCCGCTCGCGGCAACTCTCAGCCCCTCCGGCGTTTGAGGAGCGGGGTCTGGGGCGGAGCCCCAGCCACCCCCGGTGACTTCAGCCCGTCCGGCGTTTGAGGACCGGGGCCTGGGGCACCGCCCCAGTTCGGGAAGGGGCGGGTAGGGGAAAGCCCCGCAGGGCCACCCGCACCCGCCCCACCCACGCCCGCCCGTTCGCCCCTCAACCCGCCCTGCGCGACCTCGCCTTGAACGCCGCCTTCCGCGCCTCCTTCGCCGCCTTCTTGTCCGGGTGCAGCCGCCCCATCGCCTCCAGGACATCCGCCGTAGCCGGATGATCCACTCGCCACGCCGCGTCGAAGAAGCCACTGTGACGGCCGGTCAGCCCCGCCACCAGCCCCTGGAACTCGTCCGGTTCACCGTCCGCGTCGAGCTGCGCGGCAATCGTGTCGATGGCCAGCCAGAAGATCATCGACTCGGGCGGCGGCGGAACATCCGAAGCGCCGTGCTCGGCGAGCCAGACCCGGGCCAGGCCGCCCAGTTCCGCGTCGTCGAGCACCTCGCGCACCGCGTCCTCCGCCTCCGGACCGACGAGCGACAGCGCCTGCTGGCTGCGCAGCCTGCGCAGCGGCGCGCCGCGGTCGGTGCCCCGCGCGGCGGCGAGCAACTCGCGTGCGGCGGCAGCCGGTTCGCGCCGGGCGAGCCACATCTGCGTCTCGGCCCCGGCGGACGACTCGGGGAAGTACGCGATGCCGTCGAGCAGCGCCTCGGCGCCCTTGTCCGCGAGGTCGCCGACCGCGGGCGCGTCGACCCCCGCTTCGAGCATGCGGGCCCTGACCCCGTACAGACCGAGCGGCGTCAGCCCCACCATTCCGTACCGCGTCACGTCCTCGTCGTCCACGGGCGGCTCGGGCTCCGCGCCCTCCTCCGCCATCAGCGCCTCGTCGACCGGCTGGTAGGCGACAAGCCCGATCGGCTCCAGCACCCTGAACTGGTCGTCGAGCCGCATCATCGCGTCCGACACCTGCTCCAGTACGTCGTCGGTGGGCTCGCCCATGTCGTCGGGCACGATCATCGAGGCGGCGAGCGCGGGCAGCGGCACCGGGCCTTCGGCCGCGCCCTCGGAAACGGTCAGCAGATAGAGATTGCCCAGCACGCCCTCCAGGAAATCGACCTCCGCCTCCGGGTCCCACTCCAGCGCCTCGAAGTCGATCTGACCGTCGTCGTCGATGGCGCCCGCGAGATCGTCCAGGACGGGCGCGGTCGCGTCGGCGAAGACGGCGTCGAAGGCGTCGAGCCAGATGGCGAGTACGTCCTGCGGGCTCCCGGAGGTGAGCAGTGCCAGGTTCTCGCCGGCCGTGGCGGTGCCGAACGCTTCCTCTTCGCCCTCGTCGGGATCGGTGACCTCGACAAGGCCCGCGTCGACGGCGAGACGCCAGGCCTCACTCGCCTCCGCCGCGCCGTCCTCGTCGGCGGCCAGACCGAGGTGCTCGGCGGCCTCGGGCAGTTGCTCGTCGACGAGTTCGCCGCCCGCGCCGACCCGCGTGGCGGGCCCCGCCCACCGGGCGAGCCGCGCGGCGCGTGCGAGCAGCGGCGAGGTGAGCGCCTCTCGCGCCAGCTCGGCGTCGGAGTGGAGCCGCACCGGCGGCAGGGTCGGGCGGTCACCGGACATCTGGGGGTTCTCCTTGGCGCATGCGGGTCGGGCGGCCCTCAGCGTAGACGTATTTGACCCTATGCCACCGGGTTCATGTACCCGTCAGGATTCGTACATCCGGCAACCCTTGACAACCCCCAGGCGCACACAAGAGATTGACGCGCGTAGAACTACGTTTTGAGCCACGTTTCGCACCCCTCTCCACCCCTCATCCATCGCACTCGGAGCCACGTGATGACTGCCCGTTCCTCCTCGTCCCTCCCCAGATCCGCCGCCGTAGCGGCCGTAGTGGCCGCCGCACTGGCCTGCGGACTGCTGGCAAGCTCGTCCGCGTCAGCGTCAGCGTCAGCGTCAGTGTCCGCGTCCGCGTCCGCGGAGACCCGGATCCACGACATCCAGGGCACCACCCGAATATCCCCGCTCGCCGGTCAGCAGGTCGCCGACGTCTCCGGCATCGTCACGGGCGTGCGGACGTACGGCTCGAAGGGCTTCTGGTTCCAGGACCCGCAGTCCGACGCCAACGCCGCCACCAGCGAGGGCATCTTCGTCTTCACCGGCTCCGCGCCGACCGTCGCCGTCGGTGACGCCGTCAAGGTGTCGGGCACGGTGGGCGAGTACATCCCCGGCGGTACGTCGTCCGGCAACCAGTCGCTCACCCAGATCTCCAAGCCGACCGTGACCGTGGTCTCCTCGGGCAACGCCCTGCCCGCGCCGGTCACCGTCTCGGCGAAGTCCGTTCCGTCCGTGTACGCCCCCGAAGGCGACCCGGCGGCGGGCGGCAGCATCAACGCGCTGCCGCTGGACCCGTCGGCGTACGCCCTCGACTACTACGAGTCGCTGGAGGGCACCAACATCCGCATCGGCTCGTCGCGCGTGGTCGGCGCGACCGACCCGTACTCGGCGCTGTGGGTCACGGTGAAGCCGGAGGAGAACGACAACCGGCGCGGCGGTGCGGTCTACGGCTCGTACACCTCGCAGAACACCGGCCGCCTTCAGATCCAGCAGCTCGCGCCGATCTCGCAGCAGCCCTTCCCCAAGGCGAACGTCGGGGATGTGCTGTCGGGTACGACCGAAGGCCCCCTGGACTTCAACCAGTTCGGCGGCTACACCCTCACGGCCCGCACCCTCGGTACGGTCACCGACCGCGGCCTGGAGCGCGAGTCGACCCGCCCGCAGCGCCGCGGCGAGCTGGCGGTGGCGACGTACAACGTCGAGAACCTCGACCCGAGCGACCCACAGGCGAAGTTCGACGCGCTGGCCGCGGCGGTCGTCGACAACCTCGCCTCGCCCGACATCCTCGCCCTGGAGGAGATACAGGACAACAACGGCGCGAAGAACGACGGCACGGTCTCCGCCGAGGAGACGCTGAAGAAGTTCACGGCGGCGATCGCGGCGGCCGGCGGCCCCTCGTACGCCTGGCGCACGGTCGACCCGGTCAACAACAAGGACGGTGGCGAGCCCGGCGGCAACATCCGCCAGGTCTTCCTCTTCAACCCCGAGCGGGTCTCCTTCACCGACCGCGGCGCCGGCGACGCCACCACCGCGACCGGTGTCGTGCGGGAGAAGGGCCACGCGGCCCTGACCCTGTCCCCCGGCCGGATCGACCCGGCGAACGCGGCCTGGGAGAACAGCCGCAAGCCGCTGGCCGGCGAGTTCACCTTCCGCGGCCGTACGGTCTTCGTGATCGCCAACCACTTCGGCTCGAAGGGCGGCGACGAGGGTCTGGCGTCGCACCGCCAGCCGCCGGTACGCAAGTCGGAGGTCAAGCGGCTGGAGCAGGCGCAGGCGGTCAACGCCTTCGTCAAGGACATCCTCAAGGCGCAGCGCAACGCGGACGTGCTGGTCCTGGGTGACATCAACGACTTCGAGTTCTCGGCGACGACGAAGGCCCTGACGTCCGGCGGCGCGCTCTACCCGGCCGTCAAGTCCCTGCCGCGCTCGGAGCGTTACTCGTACGTCTTCCAGGGCAACAGCCAGGTCCTGGACCAGATCCTGACCAGCCCGTCGATCGACGACTTCTCGTACGACAGCGTGCACATCAACGCGGAGTTCGCCGAGCAGAACAGCGACCACGACCCGCAGGTGCTGCGCTTCCGCCCGTAGCGGCCGCTGCACGCCCGCGCTGAACGAGCTGAAGCTCAGCGCGGGCGTACCGACGAACGGGACGGGCCCGGAAGGGAATTGGTCCGCGCAGACACAGGTGCGTCGGCCGGACGGGTTGAGGTCAGGCCCGGTTGCCGGCGGCCGGGGCGGCCGGGGTCTCCCGCTCCCGCTGCTTGCGCCACTCCGGGGCCAGGACCGCCCAGACCTCCTCGTCATGGCGTACGCCCCGGTAGAGGTAGCTCTCGCGCAGCGCCCCTTCGCGGACCATGCCGAGGCGCTTGGCGACTTTGAGGCTGGGCGTGTTGTCGGAGCCGGCGATCCACTCCACCCGGTACATGCCGCGCTCCTCGACCGCCCAGTCGACGAGGACCCGGATCGCGCGGGTGATCAGGCCGCGCCCGACCACCGCCTCCTCCAGCCAGCAGCCGACCTCGCAGTTTCCGGTCGCGGTGTCGAAGATCCGGAACATGACGCCGCCGACGAGCGTGCCGTCGGTCCAGATGCCGTAGAGGCGCCCGGAGTCGGCGGCGGCCTTGTCGGCGTACCGCTGCAGGAACGAGGTGGCGGACGCCAGGTCGGTGACGTGGTCGGGGAGCTCGACGAAGCGGCCGATGTGCTCGCGGCCGCGGTCCATGTGGGCCAGGAACTCCTCGGCGTTCCACGGCTCCAGGGGGCGCAGTTCGGCGCCGTCGTCACCCAGCGGTATCGCGAACATCCTGCTCCTTCGGCGTGCGGTTTCCTCGGGAGAGCAGCCTAGGCTGGCCAGATGACCACTGCCCAGCCGACACCGCCCGCGACCCGGCTGCTGCGCGCCCGCGCCCAGGGGGTCGGGAGCGGCTGGCGCGGGCGGTCCGTGGCCGAGGTGCTGGGGCGGGCCTTCGCCGTGCAGGCGCAGGACGCGGCGGCGGCGGCGCTCGGGATCCGGGCGCGCTCGTCGGAGCTCACCGCGGCGGACGTGGTCCGGGCGACGGACGTCGAGCGCAGCGTCGTACGGAACTGGTTCATGCGCGGCACGCTGCACCTGGTGCCGGCGGCCGATGTGCGGTGGCTGACGTCGCTTCTCGGGCCGGTGTTCCTGCGGCTGAGCGAGCGGCGGTATCGCGAGCTCGGGCTCGACGACCGGGACCTGCTCCGGGCCGAGCGGGTGATCACGTCGGCGCTGGGCGAAGGTCCCGTGTCGCGGGCGGAGTTGAGCGGGCGGCTGGCGGCGGCCGGGTTTGGCAACGGGGGCGGACAGGTGGCGGTTCATCTGCTGCGCCGGTGCGCCTTGTCGGGCCTGATCTGCCACGGTCCGACGGTCGAAGGGGAGCCATCCTTCGTGCTGCTCGACGAGTGGATGGGGAGCGCCGGGGCGCCCGCCGTCACGGCGGAAGTCGCGGCGGAGGATGCGGCGGTCGAGCTGGTACGCCGCTATCGCGCCGCGCACGGACCGGCCGCCCCGGAGGATTTCGCCGCCTGGTCGGGGCTTTCGGTGACGGTGGCGCGGCGGGCGTGGAGCTCGGGGCCGTACGAGGCCGAGGCCGAGGCCGAAGCCGAAGTGGAAGTGGAAGTGGAACCTGCCGAGGCGGTGGGCGACGTACGGCTGTTGCCGGCGTACGACAACTACCTGGTGGGCTACCGCACCCGTGCCCTGTCCGTACCGCCCGCCTTCGAGCGGCTGGTGCACCCCGGCGGCGGACAGCTGCGCGCCACCGTCATCGTGGACGGTCTGGCCTGCGCGACCTGGAGCCGGCGCGTCGGGCGACCGGTCTCGGTCACCCCCTTCGAGGAGCTGCCGGCGCCGGTGCGCACGGGCCTCGCGGCCGAGCAGGCGGACATCCTGCGCTTTCTCGGCGAGCGGTAGCGGCAACGGCAGCGGTAGCGGTAGGCCGTGTCAGAATCCTGGTCGTGATCTTCCGTACCGCGACCCGCCAGGACCTGCCGGCCATACTCGCCCTCCTCGCCGAGGAGGAGCAGGTCGTCGACCCCGCGTCCGTCGTCGTAGACGCGGCGTACGAGCGGGCCTTCGAGGCGATCGACAGCGACAGCCGCAACGAAATGCTGGTGCTGGCGCTGGCGCTGGCCGACGAGACCGGCACGACCGTGCTGGGCTGCCTCCAGGCGACGTACATCCCGGGCCTCGGCAAGCACGGGGCCGAGCGGGCCCTCATCGAGGCGGTACGGGTCAGGGCGGACCGGCGCGGCGGCGGGCTGGGGCGCGAGCTGATCAAGCACGCCGTTGAACGCGCCCGCGAGCGTGGCTGCGCACTGGTCCAGCTGACGAGCAACAAACGTCGCACGGAGGCACACCGCTTCTACGCGTCGCTCGGATTCGAGCGCAGCCACGACGGGTTCAAGCTCGCCCTCTGAGGCGGGGCGGGCGGGCCAAGGTCAGCCGGTGGCTGCCGCGTGCCAGGCGGTCAGGGTGAGTTCGTCCACCGTACGGACATCGCTGCCCTCCAGCGGAAACGTCCGCGCCTTCTCGCCGGCGGCCGGGGCGATCGCAAGGGCGGACGCCTGCTGCAGTCGTCCGGTCTTGGGGTTGCTCGTCCAGGAGAGGAGCGACCGCACGCTCTCGCCGGGGGCGAGGATCACCGAAGTGGGGCCTTTGTCAGCGCCCATGTACGAGGAACCGCGCTTCACCCACACGTCGAGTACCTTGCCGTCGGTTCCCAATGCCTGGACGCTGGGGTAGCCGAAGACCTGGTAGGGGTCCTTGCCGCAGTTGGTCAGGGTGAGTCCGACGGCCCGGTGGCCGAGGGCCGCCTGCACCTCGCCCATGGCTACTTCGGGCTGCCCGGACGAGCAGCCGGCCGGCCGGGGCCCCGCCGAGGGAGACCCGGAGGCCGGCGGGGCAGGGGCAGGCGCAGCAGTGGCGCTCCGTGTCGGAACCGGCCTCGGCGTGGGCCCCGGCTCCCCCTCACCGTCCGGTACGAGGAAATCGCACCCCGACAGTGCGATCACCCCCGCGACCATCCAGGCCACCGCCCCACCGCTTCGGCGTACGCCCACGCTCCCACTCCCCCACCTCGGTGTCACAACAAGTGCCCGCCACCGTCGACGAGCAGCACTTCCCCGGTGATGTACGCGGCGCGAGTGAGGTCGTACACCGCCTCCGCGATGTCCTCCGGTTTGCCGACCCGGCGCAGCGGCACCGCCCCCGCCACCTCCGCCATCGCCTTGTCCGCGCCCTCCACCCCGTCGAACCACGGGGTGTCGATCAGGCCGGGGGCGACCGCGTTGACCCGTACCTCCGGACCCAGGGTCTTGGCCAGCAGCTTCGTCATGTGGTTCACGGCCGCCTTGCTGACGGCGTACGGGATGGAGCTGCCGCCCGGCCGTACGCCCGCCTGCGAGGACACGTTGACCACGCATCCCGCGCCGCCCGGTGCCGCCCGCAAGTGCGTGGCCGCGGCCGTGATCGTCTGCCAGACGCCGATGACGTTGACGTCGAAGATGTCCCGCCAGACGTCAGGACCAGCGGCTTCGAGATCGTGGTGCGGGATGAAACGCGTCGTACCCGCGCTGTTGACCAGGATGTCGAGGCGTCCGTACGCCGCGACCGCCTCCGCCACGAGCCGCTTCGCGTCGTCCTCCACGGCCACATTGGCCTGGACGTAACGGGCGCCGGGCAGTTCACCGGCGAGTGCCTGCCCCGCCTCGGCCGAGTGGGCGGAGTTGACGATCACCCGGACTCCCGCGGCGGCGAGCCGGCGGGCGACGGCCGCGCCGATCCCCGACGACGAACCCGTCACGAGTGCCACACGCTCTTCGCTCATCGAGCAGTACCTCCCCTTGATACGGCCTGCCGCGCCCCAGCGATCATGCCAGATTGTTCAGCACTGCTTGCTGTTCACCCCAAGCAGATCTAAGTGGACCTTCACCGTCCGGCGGGCCGAGACTGCCCGTATGACCGCATCAGGCCCTTTCGGGCGCGCCCTGTGCGCAATGATCACGCCCTTCACCTCAGCAGGAGCACTGGACCTTGACGGCGCCCAGTCGCTCGCCGACCGCCTGGTCTCCGCAGGCGGCTGCGAGGGCCTGGTCCTGAACGGCACCACCGGCGAGTCCCCGACCACCACCGACGCCGAGAAGAGCGCGCTCGTACGGGCCGTGTCCGAGGCGGTCGGTGACCGGGCGTCGGTCCTCGCGGGCGTAGGCAGCGCCGACACGCGCCACACGGTCGAGCTGGCACAGGCGGCCGAACAGGCGGGAGCTGACGGCCTGTTGGTGGTCACGCCGTACTACAGCCGACCGCCGCAGGACGCCGTGGAAGCGCACTTCCGGCGGGTCGCGGACGCGGTCGGCGTCCCGCTGATGCTGTACGACATCCCCGGCCGTACCGGCACCCGCATCGAGGTCGAGACCATGCTGCGCCTCGCCGGGCACCCGCGTATCACCGCGGTGAAGGACTGCGCGTACGACCTGCTGGGCAGCGCCACGCCCGAACCGCTCTCGCCTACTACTCGGGCAGCGAAGAACTCAACCTGCCGCTCTACGCGTTGGGCGGCGCGGGCTATGTCAGTACGGTCGCCAACTCCGCGCCCCGCGCGATGCGGGCGGTCCTCGACGCGTACGACGCCGGAGACACGGCGGGCGCCACCCGCGCCCACCAGGCCACTCTGCCCCTCATCACGCTCACGATGGCATCGGGCCTGCCCGGCACCGTCACCACGAAGGGCCTGCTCGGCGCGCGCTCGGCCTGCCGGCGGGACCGGTCAGGGAACCACTGCGGCCCGCCGACCGGGCGACGGTCGACGGGCTGCTCAAGGCGTACGAAAGTCTGAACCGGCGGCAGACTCAGCCCGACATGTAGGTCTTGCCGAGGATGGTGGCGTGCTCCAGGACGTCCTCCATCGGGTCGTCGATCTGGCCCACGGACAACAGCATCACGCGAGGCGCGTTGTGCGAGTTGTTGTGCGTCTCGTCGGCGTGCACCGCCCCGGCCGGCAGCCCCACCGCCATGAGAACCACGCCGCATCCGGTGATCCATCGGGCAAGTGCTCGCGCGTGCTGTGTCGTCATGCGGTTCCCTCGCCGTGCGTCTGATTCTTCGTCCGATGTGTCGACCTGCTTATCCACCCGAACGGCCCAGAGGTCACGCAAGGTCCTCCGTGAGAGTGCGGTGTACGGCCACCAGTACGGCGCACACACGGCGGCTCGCCGCTAGGAGGACCCGCCCTCCCACTGCCGTGGCCAGTTGCCGGACGGTGGCGGCGGGCCCGGAACGCTCAGGTCGCGGCGTGCACACGCATAGAACTCATCACGCGCCGCGCTCACCTGGCTCTCGGCCTGGGCCCAGCCTTCGAAGTCGGTGCGCTGGCCTCGGGCGTACAGCTCATAGATCCAGACCGACTCGTGCCACGCGCGTGCGGCTTTGACCGTGTCGGCATCACCGATCAGCAGTACGGCTTCCCACTCCGCCGACCGCTTCGACTCGGCGTCCGCGAGCAACCGCATCCCCTCGTCCACATCGATCGGGTCGAGCACGGTCTGGAAGCCGCGTGCGGCTCCGAGGCGCTGTGCGATGCGTATCTGAGTCTTGAGGGTGTTGGCATAGCCCGTGTAAATCTCGAACCGCTTCTCGTCCCAGCGCTCCGCCCGGCCGCGACGCCATCGATTCCGCTCTATGAGAGCCGCCGCGGTGTACGAGCCGGCCGAGCCCACCACCACACCGATCAGCGCCGGCATCTGATCCAGAAACGCCACCTGTCTCCCCCTGCGTGTCAGGTGCTGAGAAGACGGCTGTCGAAGCCTGCGGCAACGAGAGATTCGTACGCGCTACGCACGTCCTCCGGCACATCCTGCTCGATGGCGAATCCGAGCTTCGGATACTCAATCACCCGCTGGAGGCCCCCGACAAGCATGTCGAGGACGAGCTTTTCGTCACCGATTCTCTTGAGGTAGCCGTCAAAACTCACTGGCTCCGAAGCACAGACAACCTCCACCTCCGGCCACACCCTGCGGGCGGTGGCAAAGGACCGCCGCTCCATGCCGGGCCTGGAGACCAGCAACACCGTGGAGGGCGTGATCCCGGCATCGGCCAGAACCTGCCGGGAGAAGGCGATGTTCTGCCCGGTGTTCGCCGCGTTCGGCTCCAGCACGATCGCCGAGTCGGGAACACCGAGCTCAAGCACGCGCTCGCGGAAGTGCACGGCCTCACCACGCGGGAAGAGCGCTGCGCTGGGACGACCGCTGCCGCCGGTGAACACAAGGGTGGGGAACAGCCCGGCGTGATACAGCTCGGCGCAGAAGGAGGCCACCCCAAGATCGTTGCTGCCCAGACCGACAGCGACATCGACCTTCCGCAGCCGGTGCCCCATGTGGTGGTAGTCCCAGATCAGCTTCGCTTGCCTGAACTGGTCTTCGCTGATCACCCGCGTCACTCCTTGCTCACCGTGGCCAGGACTGGCGGCCGGATACGGCCAGTAAACCGTGCCGGAGCCCACCCGGTCCTCGCGTCGAGTTCGCAACGCACGTACCCAGCTGCGAGCAGGTACTCCGTATCGCTCGCGCTCGGGGTCCCGCTCTCCGACCTCATCAGGCAGTAGGCCCGCCCGCTGCCAGTTCCGCCAATCGAGCGGGTCAGTGTCGGCGCCCCCTGCCCTCCCGAAGGCATACAGGTTGAGCGCCCTCCCGGTGCCGTCTACGGCCGGGGAGGGCGCTCAATGGTGCGCTTGATCAGTTGTGGGTGTGGAGGATTTCGTTCAGGCCGCCCCAGACCGCGTTGTTCGGGCGGGCCTCGACGGTGCCGGTTACCGAGTTGCGGCGGAAGAGGATGTTGCTGGCGCCGGACAGTTCGCGGGCCTTGACGATCTGGCCGTCGGGCATCGTGACGCGGGTGCCCGCCGTCACGTACAGGCCCGCCTCGACCACGCACTCGTCGCCGAGCGCGATGCCGACGCCCGCCTCGGCGCCGACCAGGCAGCGCTCGCCGATGGTGATGCGTACGTTGCCGCCGCCGGAGAGGGTGCCCATGGTGGACGCGCCGCCGCCGATGTCGGTGCCGTCTCCGATGACGACGCCCGCGGAGATGCGGCCCTCGACCATGGAGGTACCGAGCGTGCCGGCGTTGAAGTTGACGAAGCCCTCGTGCATGACGGTGGTTCCGGAGGCGAGGTGCGCGCCGAGGCGGACGCGGTCCGCGTCGGCGATACGGACGCCCGACGGGGCGACGTAATCCGTCATGCGCGGGAACTTGTCCACCGAGGTCACCTGGAGGTGCAGGCCCTCGGCGCGGGCGTTCAGCCGCACCGTCTCCAGCTGGTCGACGGCGACCGGGCCGAGCGAGGTCCAGGCGACGTTGGCGAGGAGGCCGAAGACGCCGTCCAGGTTCTGGCCGTGCGGCTGGACCAGGCGGTGCGAGAGGAGGTGGAGGCGCAGGTACGCGTCGTGGGCGTCCAGCAGCTTGTCGTCGAGCGAGGCGATGACCGTACGGACGGCGACGACCTCGACGCCGCGGCGGGCGTCGGGGCCGACGGCCTTCGGCGCGGAGGCGCCGAGCAGCTCGGCGGCCCGCTCGGCGGTGAGGCGCTCGGTGCCGGCGGGGCCGGGCTCCGCGACAAGCTCGGGGGAGGGGAACCAGGTGTCGAGGACAGTGCCGTCCGCGGCGATGGTGGCGAGGCCGGCGGCGACAGCGCCGGTGGTGCGAGTAGCAGTAGCAGTCGTATCGGTCATGCCTGAACGCTAACCGGGACTGGCACACAGAGGCGAACCGGTCCCGGATGCCGGGCGCCGACCCGCCCCCCGGGGCGGAAATCAGCTGGTCCGGCGCTGGCCGACCGGGTCCGGGGGCGAGCCCCGGCTACCGCCCCGACGTACGGCCGCCCAGCCGCCCCGCCGCGATCACCGCGCCCCCCGCCGTCCATGCCGTGGCCGGGGTCACGATCCGCGAGTTCCAGCGAGCGTCGAGGCGGCGCTGAACACAATCCACCGGCTCAGCCGATGACGCGCGCCAGCATCTCCCGCGCGTACGCCGCGTCGTACTCCGCACCCGTCAGCAGCACCTGAAGGCAGATCCCGTCCATCAGCGCCACCAGCGCCCGCGCCGTGACCGGATCGGTGCGCCGCGCCAGCTGGTCGGCGAGGCCCGCGCACCACTCGGCGGCGACGGGACGCAGGGCCGGCCGGCGCAGCGCGGCCAGGTAGAGCTCGTACTCCAGCTCCACTCCGGTACGGTCCCCGGCCATCCACTCCCCCAGCAACTGGGCGAGTTCTTCGGCGAGATCGGAGCGCGGATCCTCCAGCGCGCCGCGCGCGCTCACCGCCTTCGCGAAGCCTTCGCTGGCCTGCCGCAGCGCGGCGACCATCAGCTCGTCGAGGGTCTTGAAGTGGTACGTCGTCGAGCCGAGCGGCACCTCGGCCTCGGCCGCGGCGGACCGGTGGCTCAGCCCCGCGATGCCCTTGCTCCCGACGACCCGTATCGCGGCGTCGATGATGCGCTGGCGGCGCTCGGGATCGTAACGGCGAGCCATCAGTGACAGCCCATCAGTGCGCACCGCCCAGGTTGAGCAGGACGACCCCGACGATGACCAGGCCGATCCCAGCCAGCTTGACCGCGTTCGCCGACTCCCCGAGGAAGAACATGCCGATGGCGGCGACGGCCGCCGTGCCGACGCCCGCCCAGATCGCGTAGGCGGTGCCGACGGACATGGACTTGAGGGTCTGCGCGAGCAGCGTGAAAGCGAGCAGGTAGCCGGCGGCCGTGCCCAGCGAGGGCCACAACTTGGTGAATCCGTCGCTGTACTTCATGGCCGTGGTCCCAGCCACCTCCGCCGCGATGGCCGCGGCCAGCAGTACGTAGGGCAAGGGCATGCGTACGACTGTACACATCAATGTGTACGACCGTACGCATCCCGTGGGCTCGAACTCCGTTCCGCCGGGCGACAGGCACCCGATACGGTGTACCGCCCGGTCAGGGCCTGAAGAAAACGTAACGGAGTGAATGTGGCGCACGATTCGGGATGGAACGGCCCCCACGGCGGCGGACCGCACGCAGGACCCCCGCCACCCCCACCGCCCGGCTGGGGCGGCGGGTGGATGCCGCCGCCGCCCCGGCCCAAGCCGGGCGTGATACCGCTCGCCCCGCTGAACGCGGGGGACATCCTCGGCGGCACCATGTCCACGATGGGCCGGCACTGGACGCAACTGTTCGGCATAGCCGTGCTGGCGTACGGCGGTGCGCTCGTGGTGCTGGGCGCGGCCCTGGCGGTCGCGTACTCCGCCACGAGCGACATCCTGGACAGGGCGTTCGACTCCGGCTCGTACGACGACCACTTCGACTCCGGTGACGCGTGGTCGCTGGGCATCTCCTTCGGCGTCGTCTGGATCGTGGCGTTGCTGGCCATGATCGTCGCCACAGCGACCATCTACGCCGCCTGCCCCGCGGTACTCCAGGACGCGGTCCTCGGTCGCCGTACGACCTTCGGCGCGGTGTGGCGCCGCGCCTGGCCCAGGGTCCCTGCCGTGATCGGCACGATGCTGCTGCCCTGGCTCGCCGCGGCGCTCGTGATGGCCCTCTTCATGGCCAGTTACATCTTTTTGATCGTGGCGGTCGTGTCGTCCGACGCGAGCCCGGGGTGGGCCGTGCTCGGCTTCGTGCTGACGCTCGCGATCATGCCTGTGGGCATCTGGCTGTGGGTGCTGTTCAGCCTGGCGCCGGCCGCCGTGGTCTTCGAGTCCCGGGGCCCCGTCGCCGCGCTGCGGCGCTCGGCCCTGCTGGTGAAGGGCTCCTGGTGGCGGATCTTCGGCATCAGCCTGCTGGGTTACCTCGTCGCCACAGTCGCGGGGTACATCATCCAGTTCCCGCTCACGATCATCGGCATGATAACCAGCATGCCCGGTATGTCGAGCATGGGGCCGGATCCCAGTGCCACGGAAACCTTCGCCGCGATGGGCTCCTACATGGCGTTCATCCTCGTCGGCACCTTCATCACCCAGATCATCGCCGCCGTCCTGCCGCAGCTCGTGAACAGTCTGCTGTACGTCGACCAGCGCATCCGCAGGGAGGACCTGGCCCCTGCCCTCGCCGAGGCAGCGGCGGTCCCGCACTGACCGGCCACGCGCACAGTGAAGAGGCCCCCACGCCTGGGCGAATTCGAGGGGTCGTTGCAACACGTGGTCGGTTGATCAGGCCGCGAGCAGTTTAGACAGGCGCTCGGCTGGGGTTTCCCAGCCGAGCGTTTTGCGTGGGCGGCTGTTGAGTTCGGCGGCGACGGTGTCCAGGTGCTCTCGGGTGTGGAGGTTGAGGTCTGTTCCCTTGCGGAAGTACTGCCGCAGGAGGCCGTTGGTGTTCTCGTTCGATCCGCGCTGCCAGGGGCTGGCGGGGTTGCAGAAGTAGACCGGGATGTCCGTGGCGACGGTGAACGCCCGGTGGGCAGCCATCTCGCCTCCCTGGTCCCAGGTCAGGGACCGCCGCAGATGGGGCGGGAGGTTTTGCACGGTCTCGATCAATGCGTCCCTCGTGGCGGCCGCTCCGTGGCCCGTCGGCAGGTGGACGAGCATCACGTAGCGGGTGGTGCGTTCGACGAGTGTGCCGATGGCTGAGCGGGAGTTCGCCCCGATGATGAGGTCGCCCTCCCAGTGGCCTGGGACGGCCCGGTCGGTGACTTCTGCCGGCCGGTCGCTGATCAGCACCATCGGGAACGAAGAGCGCGGCGATCGCTTGTGGGACATACGATGCGGGCGGCGCCGGGCGCATCCGGTCCGCAGGGCTTTGGTGAGTTCGCGGCGGAGTTCGCCGCGGCCTTGGACGTAGAGGGCCTGGTAGATCGTCTCGTGGGTCACGTGCATCTCCGGCCGGCCGGGGAACCGTCTGCGCAGAGCGTGACAGATCTGCTCCGGGCTCCACCGCAGGGTCAGGTGTTCCTGGATGAAGTCCCGCAACTCCAGGTTCGTGCCGATCTTGCCGGGCTTGGGCCGGGGCCGGCGCGCGTTTGCCCGGTCCTGGGCGGCATGGGGCCGGTAGGCCCAGCGAGAAGCTGTCCTTGCGCAGGAGAATGCCGTTGCGGCGTATCTCCCGGCTGATTGTGGACGGGCTTCGTCCGAGTTCCGCTGCGATGGTGCGGACGGAAGCCCTCTCCCGCAGCCGGTCGGCTATGTGGATGCGGTCGGCCTCGCACAGGTAGCGGGACGAGACCGGCGGCTCCACCTGTGCTGGTGGAGCCGCCTTCGGCCTGCCCGCGTATGCGTGGCTTCCGTTGCGCCACTTCTTGCCGGTCCGGGCGTCGATACCAACGATCCGGCAGGCTTCCCTACTGCTGTAGCCCTGCTGCATGAGCTGGAAGTATGCCGCCCGCTCTCGGACCAGCTTCTTCCTGCCCTGCGGCCCCCGGTCCTTGCGTACCTCGAAGTCCATCGCACCCCTTGAGCTGGGGTGTTGCGACGACTACTAGAACTCAAGGGATGCCGGGGGCCTCTTCACTGCCGTACTACTGAACTCAGACGTTGAAGCCGAGCGCGCGAAGCTGCTCGCGGCCGTCGTCCGTGATCTTGTCCGGACCCCACGGCGGCATCCAGACCCAGTTGATCTTCAGCTCGTTGACGATCCCCTCGGTCGCCGACTTCGCCTGGTCCTCGATGACGTCGGTCAGCGGGCAGGCCGCGGACGTCAGCGTCATGTCGAGCGTGGCGATGTTCGAGTCGTCGATGTGGACGCCGTAGATCAGGCCGAGATTGACGACGTCGATGCCCAGCTCGGGGTCGACCACGTCGTACAGAGCCTCGCGGACCTCCTCCTCGGTGGCCGGCTTGGTCGTCACGACCTCGGTCTCGCCCTCGGTGGATGTCGCAGCGGTGGGTGTCGCGTTCTCGCTCATGCGGTCTTCCTCTCGGCGCTCTCGCCCAGTGCCTGGGCCGTCGCGTCCTTCCATGCCATCCAGCTCAGCAGAGCACATTTCACACGCGCCGGATACTTCGAGACACCGGCGAACGCGACCGCGTCCTCCAGTACCTCCTCCATCGCGTCGTCCGGCTCGATCTGGCCCTTGGACTGCATCAGTTCCAGGAAGGCCGCCTGGATCTTCTGCGCCTCGGCCAGCTCCTTGCCGACCAGCAGATCGTTCAGCACGGAGGCGCTGGCCTGGCTGATGGAACAGCCCTGGCCCTCGTACGAGACGTCGGCGATGGTGGCACCGTCGTACTTCACGCGCAGCGTGATCTCGTCGCCGCACGTCGGGTTGACGTGGTGCACCTCTGCGTCGCCGTCCCGCAAGCCCCGCCCGTGCGGGTGCTTGTAGTGGTCCAGGATGACTTCCTGGTACATCGAATCAAGCTTCACGATCCCCAGCCCTTAACCGAAGAAGTTCCGGACGTGCTCCAGACCGTCGACCAGGGCATCGACCTCGGCCGGCGTGGAGTACAGATAGAACGACGCTCGCGTGGTCGCAGGAATTCCGTACCGCAGGCAGACAGGCCGCGCGCAGTGGTGGCCGACCCGGACCGCGATGCCCAGCTCGTCGAGTACTTGACCCACGTCGTGCGGGTGGATGTCGCCGAGTACGAACGAAATCGTCGCCCCGCGGTCCTCGGCGGTCGTCGGGCCGATGATCCGCAGGCCCTCGACCTCGCTGAGCCGCTTGACGGCGTACTCGGTGATCGCGTGCTCGTGCGCGGCGATCTTGTCCATGCCGATCGCGGTCAGGTAGTCCACGGCCGCGCCGAGGCCGACGGCCTGGGCGATCGGGGGCGTACCCGCCTCGAACTTGTGCGGAGCCGGAGCGTACGTCGACGAGCTCATCGACACGGTCTCGATCATCTCGCCGCCACCGAGGAACGGCGGAAGGTCCTCCAGCAGCTCCTGGCGGCCCCAGAGGACACCGATGCCGGTCGGGCCGACCATCTTATGTCCGGTGAAGGCCACGAAGTCGGCCTGGAGCGCCTGTACGTCGAGCGCCATGTGCGGCGCCGCCTGCGAGGCGTCGATGCACACCAGCGCGCCGACCTCCTGGGCGCGGCGGATGATCGCGTCGACCGGGTTGATCGTGCCCATGATGTTCGAGACCAGCGTGAAGGAGACGATCTTCGTCTTCTCGGTGATGATCTCGTCGATGTTGGACAGGTCGAGGCGGCCGTCGTCGGTGATGCCGAACCACTTCAGCTTCGCGCCGGTGCGCTGCGAGAGCAGCTGCCACGGCACGATGTTGGAGTGGTGCTCCATCTCCGTGATGACGATCTCGGTCTCGGCGTCCACGCGGTAGGGCTCGTCGGCCCAGCCCAGCATGTTCGCCACGAGGTTGAGCGACTCGGAGGCGTTCTTGGTGAAGATGACCTCGTTGCGGCTCGGCGCGTTGATGAAGGCGGCGACCTTGTCGCGGGCGCCCTCGTACAGCGCCGTGGCCTCCTCGGCGAGCACGTGGACGCCGCGGTGGACGTTGGCGTTGCTCCGCTCGTAGTACGCGTTCAGCGCGTCGAGGACCTGGCGCGGCTTTTGCGAAGTCGCCGCGTTGTCCAGGTAAACGATCTTCTTCCCGTCGTGGACCACACGATCCAGGATGGGGAAGTCCTTGCGGATCGCCTCGGTGTCGAGAAGGCCCGGCAGCTGTGTCACGCGGTTACGCCACCCTTCGTGTACTTCTCGTAGCCCTCGGCCTCGAGCTCGTCGGCCAGCTCGGGGCCACCGGACGCCACGATCCTGCCGTTGGCGAAGACGTGGACGAAGTCCGGCTTGATGTAGCGCAGGATGCGCGTGTAGTGCGTGATCAGCAGCGTGCCGACCTCGCCGGTCGAGTGGACGCGGTTGACGCCCTCGGAGACCTGGCGCAGCGCGTCGACGTCGAGGCCGGAGTCGGTCTCGTCGAGGATCGCGATCTTCGGCTTGAGGAGCTCCAGCTGAAGGATCTCGTGGCGCTTCTTCTCACCGCCGGAGAAGCCCTCGTTGACGTTGCGCTCGGCGAAGGCCGGGTCCATCTGGAGGGTCTCCATGGCGGTCTTGACCTCCTTCACCCAAGTGCGCAGCTTGGGGGCCTCGCCGCGCATCGCCGTCGCCGACGTACGCAGGAAGTTGGAGACCGAGACGCCGGGGACCTCGACCGGGTACTGCATGGCGAGGAACATGCCGGCGCGGGCACGCTCGTCGACGGTCATCTCCAGCACGTCCTCGCCGTCGAGGGTGACGGTGCCGCTGGTGATCGTGTACTTGGGGTGACCCGCGATCGAGTACGCGAGGGTGGACTTGCCGGAGCCGTTGGGGCCCATGATGGCGTGGGTCTCGCCCTGCTTCACGGTCAGGTCGACGCCCTTGAGGATCTCCTTCGTGGCGTTGTCGGCCTCGACGGAAACATGCAGGTCGCGGATTTCAAGCGTTGCCATGGGTGTCTCAAGACTCCTGGGTGACGGAGACGAGCACATCGTCCCCTTGGATCTTTACGGGGTAAACGGGGACGGGGCGCGTCGCGGGAAGGCCGGAGGGCTTGCCGGTGCGGAGGTCGAAGCTCGAGCCGTGCAGCCAGCACTCGATCATGCAGTCCTCCACCTCGCCCTCCGAGAGGGAGACGTTCGCGTGCGAGCAGATGTCGTTGATCGCGTACACCTCGCCCTCGGTGCGGACGATGGACACCGGGGTGCCGTCGAGCTCCACCCGTTTCGGGGTGTCGTCCTCCAGCTCACTCAGCGCACAGGCTTTGACGAAGGCCATCAGACGGACGCCTCCAGCTCCGCGTCGATCTTGGCGAGGAGGCGTTCCTCGACGTCGGGCAGACCGATCTGCTGGACGAGCTCCGCGAAGAAGCCGCGGACGACGAGGCGGCGGGCCTCGTCGGCCCTGATGCCGCGCGACATGAGGTAGAAGAGCTGCTCGTCGTCGAAGCGGCCGGTCGCCGAGGCGTGGCCGGCGCCGACGATCTCGCCGGTCTCGATCTCCAGGTTCGGGACCGAGTCGACGCGCGCGCCGTCCGTGAGGACGAGGTTGCGGTTCAGCTCGTACGTGTCCGTACCCTCGGCGGCGGCCTGGATCAGCACGTCGCCGATCCATACGGCGTGCGCGCCATCACCCTGGAGCGCGCCCTTGTAGGCGACGTTCGACTTACAGTGCGGGGTGTTGTGGTCGACCAGGAGGCGGTGCTCCTGGTGCTGGCCCGCGTCGGTGAAGTACAGGCCGAAGAGCTCGGCCTCGCCGCCGGTGCCGGCGTACTGCACCTGGGGGTTGAGGCGTACGAGATCGCCGCCGAAGGTCACCACGACCGACTTGAACGAGGCATCGCGGCCGATCAGCGCATTGTGCTGGGCGACGTGCACGGCCGTGTCGTCCCAGTCCTGGACGGACACGACGGTCAGCTTCGCGCCGTCGCCGACGACGAAGTCGACGTTGGCGGCGAGCACGGCGTCACCGGTGTGGTCGATGACGACGACAGCCTCGGCGAAGGCGCCCAGCTCGACGACCTGGTGGCCGTAGGCGGTGCCGCCCTCGCCGTGCACGGCGATCCGGATGGGCTCGGTCAGTACGGCTTCCTTGGGCACCGAGACGACCGAGGCCTTCTCGAAGGAGCTGTACGCCTGAGCGGCCACGCGGTCCACCGGGGTGCCGGCCTTGCCGAGCCGCGCGTCGGAGCGGTCCACCGTCTCGACGGTGACGCCCTCGGGGGCGGTCACCTCGACGGTGAGTACGCCGCCGGCCTCGGCGGTGCCGTCGTGCAGCCCGCGCAGGCGCTCCAGCGGCGTGAAGCGCCACTCCTCCTCGCGGCCGTGCGGGACCGGGAAGTCCGCGACGTCGAAGGACGGCGGGGCGCTCATGCGCGTGGCGACGGTGGACTCGGCGGCCACCGCGATGGACCCGGCGGTCGTGGAGCCCACCGGAATGTTCTGAGCCTCAGCCATGGCTGTCGTAGTGCTCTCTCTCTGGGTCAAAGAATCTGTCGCTGCGGTGGGGCGGTACTAACCGACCGAACCTTCCATCTGCAGCTCGATCAGCCGGTTGAGCTCCAGGGCGTACTCCATCGGCAGCTCCTTGGCGATCGGCTCGACGAAGCCGCGGACGATCATCGCCATGGCCTCGAACTCGGTCATGCCGCGGCTCATCAGGTAGAAGAGCTGGTCGTCGGAGACCTTGGAGACGGTCGCCTCGTGGCCCATGGACACGTCGTCCTCGCGCACGTCGACGTACGGGTACGTGTCGGAGCGGGAGATCGTGTCGACGAGCAGCGCGTCGCAGAGCACGTTGGACTTCGAGCCCGCGGCGCCCTCGCCGATCTCGACGAGACCGCGGTAGGAGGTCCGGCCGCCGCCTCGCGCCACCGACTTGGAGACGATGTTCGAGGAGGTGTTCGGCGCCATGTGGACCATCTTGGAGCCGGCGTCCTGGTGCTGGCCCTCGCCCGCGAAGGCGATCGACAGCGTCTCGCCCTTGGCGTGCTCGCCCATCAGGTAGACGGCCGGGTACTTCATCGTCACCTTGGAGCCGATGTTGCCGTCGACCCACTCCATGGTCGCGCCCTCGTACGCCACGGCGCGCTTGGTGACCAGGTTGTAGACGTTGTTCGACCAGTTCTGGATGGTCGTGTAGCGGCAGCGGCCGCCCTTCTTCACGATGATCTCCACGACGGCGCTGTGCAGCGAGTCGGAGGAGTAGATCGGGGCGGTGCAGCCCTCGACGTAGTGAACGTAGGCGTCCTCGTCGACGATGATCAGCGTCCGCTCGAACTGGCCCATGTTCTCCGTGTTGATACGGAAGTAGGCCTGGAGCGGGATGTCGACCTGCACGCCCTTGGGGACGTAGATGAACGAGCCGCCGGACCACACGGCCGAGTTCAGCGACGCGAACTTGTTGTCACCGACCGGGATGACCGTGCCGAAGTATTCCTGGAAGAGCTCCGGGTGCGTCTTCAGCGCGGTGTCCGTGTCGAGGAAGATGACGCCCTGCTCCTCCAGGTCCTCACGGATCTGGTGGTAGACGACCTCGGACTCGTACTGGGCCGCGACACCGGCGACGAGGCGCTGCTTCTCCGCCTCGGGGATGCCGAGCTTGTCGTACGTGTTCTTGATGTCCTCGGGCAGGTCCTCCCAGGACTCCGCCTGCTTCTCCGTGGAGCGCACGAAGTACTTGATGTTGTCGAAGTCGATGCCCGACAGGTCGGCGCCCCAGCTCGGCATGGGCTTCTTGCCGAACAGCTTGAGGCCCTTCAGCCGCAGCTTCAGCATCCACTCGGGCTCGTTCTTCTTCGCCGAGATGTCGCGGACGACCTCCTCGGAGAGGCCGCGCTTGGCCGTCGCGCCTGCCGTGTCGGAGTCGGCCCAGCCGAATTCGTACGTACCCAGGCCCTCGAGTTCGGGGTGGGCAGTCTCCGTGGGGAGAGTCATGCGGGGTTCCTCCCGGCCGTACTTGCAGAAGATGCTGAATTTGCGGTTTGTGTGCTCTGTGCTGTGCTGCTGCTGCGCGGAATGAACGTCGTGCACACCCCGTCGCCGTGGGCGATGGTGGCCAGACGCTGCACATGCGTCCCGAGCAGTTCGGAGAAGAACTCCGTCTCCGCCTCGCACAGCTGCGGATACTGCTCGGCGACATGGGCGACCGGGCAGTGGTGCTGGCAGAGCTGCTCTCCGACCGGTGCGTTACGCGCCGTAGCAGCGTACCCGTCGGCCGACAAGGCCTTGGCAAGCGCCTCGGTCCGCTCCTCGGGGGCGGCCGCCTCTACCACTTTCCGGTACGCCCCAGCCTGGGCGGCGAACCGCGCGCGGGCAAACGCGGCGACTGCCGCCTCGCCCTTTTCGCCGCCGCCGGCCGCTTGGGAGATCCAGTGCAGGGCCTCGGCCGCGAGCTTGTCGTAGGACTGGTCGAAGGCGTCCCTGCCGCAGTCGGTGAGCGCGAAAACCTTGGCCGGCCTGCCCCGGGTCCTGGTGCCGTACACGCGCTGCTCACGGGGCTCGACGACGTTCTCGGCGACGAGCGAGTCGAGGTGGCGGCGGACGGCGGCCTGGGTGAGGCCGAGGCGTTTCGCGAGATCGGCGGCGGTGGACGGGCCGTGGTCCAGGACTGACCGCGCGATCCGGTTGCGCGTCGAGCGCTCACCGGTCGCGAGCTCCTCCTGGGGAGGCTCAGTCGAACTCACACCGTATTTCACAACACCATTGTTGCGTAATTCCTCAGAGCGTGACAACCCGCGTCTCGATCAAGCCCCGGTGGGCTGCATCACTTAGGCACACCTAACCTGACCTGCGGAAATGATCAAACCGACGGACGCGAGCGCGCCTTCACCGCCGCCGGACGGCGCGGGCACAGAACGGACCTTTCGGTCACTCCGACCGACTTGACGTTCTTGACCAGGGGGTTTCCGTCCCTGACGGGAACCCCCGGCCTACCGGCACCGGCGCCCTCTCTAGACTTCCTCGCATGAGAAGCGAGACCGCCCAGGTCGCCGTCCAGGTCTCAGGACTGGTCAAGCGGTACGGAAACAAGACCGCGGTCGACGGCCTCGACCTGGAGGTCCGTCCGGGCGCGGTCACCGCCGTCCTCGGCCCCAACGGCGCCGGAAAGACCACGACCATCGAGACCTGCGAGGGCTACCGCAGGCCGGACGCCGGGACCGTACGCGTCCTCGGCCTCGACCCGGTCGCCGACGCGACCGAGCTGCGCCCCCGGATCGGGGTGATGCTCCAGTCCGGCGGCGTGTACTCGGGGGCCAGGGCCGACGAGATGCTGCGCCACGTGGCGAAACTGCACGCCCACCCCCTGGACGTCGACGCGCTCATAGAACGCCTGGGCCTCGGCAGCTGCGGACGTACGACGTACCGGCGGCTCTCGGGCGGACAGCAGCAGCGGCTCGCGCTGGCGATGGCCGTCGTCGGCCGCCCCGAGCTCGTCTTCCTGGACGAACCGACCGCCGGCCTCGACCCGCAGGCCCGCCGTTCCACCTGGGACCTCGTCGGCGAGCTCCGAAAGGACGGCGTCACCGTCGTCCTCACCACCCACTTCATGGACGAGGCCGAACAGCTCGCCGACGACGTCGCGATCATCGACGGGGGCCGGGTCATCGCCCAGGGCAGCCCGGAAGAGCTGTGCCGCGGCGGCGCCGAGAACACGTTGCGTTTCACCGGGCGCCCCGGACTCGACGTCGCGTCGCTGCTCAAGGCGCTCCCCATGGACACCCTGGCGGTCGAGCTGACGCCGGGGACGTACCGGATCACCGGCAATGTCGATCCGCAGCTGCTGGCCACCGTCACCTCCTGGTGCGCGCAGCACGGCGTGATGCCGGACGGCATTTCTGTCGAGCGGCACTCCCTGGAGGACGTCTTTCTCGAGCTGACCGGTAAGGACCTCCGTTCATGAGCACCGGTACTTACACACCCCGGCCCGGAGCGGCCCCGCTCCCCCGGATGATCGCGGCACAGACGGCCTTCGAAACGAAGATGCTGCTGCGCAACGGCGAGCAGCTGCTGCTGACAGTGATCATCCCGGCGCTGCTGCTGGTGCTGTTCTCGGCGGTCGACATCATCGACACGGGAGCCGGCGAGTCGGTCGACTTCCTGGCCCCCGGCATCCTGGCGCTGGCCGTCATGTCCACCGCCTTCACCGGGCAGGCCATCGCGACCGGCTTCGAGCGCCGGTACGGCGTGCTGAAGCTGCTGGGCACCTCTCCGCTGCCCCGCTGGGCGCTGATGACGGCGAAGACGCTGTCGGTGCTCGTCACCGAGGTTCTTCAGGTCGTCCTTCTCACGGTGATCGCGTTCGGCCTCGGCTGGTCCCCGCACGGCAACCCTTTCGCGGTCTTCCTGCTCCTCGTTCTCGGTACGGCGGCCTTCTCCGGCCTCGGCCTGCTGATGGCCGGCACGCTCAAGGCGGAGGCGACGCTGGCGGCCGCCAACCTGGTCTTCCTGCTGCTGCTGGTGGGCGGCGGCGTGATCGTGCCGCTCGACAAGTTCCCGGAGGCTGTGCAGTCCGTCCTCGGCCTGCTGCCGATCTCGGCCCTGTCGGACGGCCTGCGCGACGTACTCCAGCACGGCGCGGCCATCCCCTGGAGCAATCTCGGGATCCTGGCGGTGTGGGCGGTCCTGGGGCTGGGCGCGGCCGCCCGTTTCTTCCGCTGGGAGTAAGGAACGTCCGTTCCGTACCCCCTCGTACTGCTTTTTCCCCGGGGAGACGACTCCCCCATACCCCCTCGTGAAAAGCTGCACAAGCCCCGTCCTACGATGGTTCCCGTGCTGACCCCCCTCGCCCTCATCGCGCGGCGCTGGACGCCCACCCCCCGTACGCTCCAGCGCGCCGCGCTCTCCGCCGTCGTGATGACCGTCTTCATCATCGTCACGGGCGGTGCGGTACGGCTGACCAGCTCCGGCCTCGGCTGCGACACCTGGCCGAAGTGCACCGACGACAGCCTCTTCGCGACGCCCGAGCAGGGCATCCACGGCGCGATCGAGTTCGGCAACCGCATGCTGACCTACGTCCTGTCGGCCGCGGTCGGCTGGGCGATCATCGCGGCCCGGTCCACGAAGCCGTGGCGGCGCGGGCTCACCCGCCTCGCCTGGAGCCAGTTCTGGATCGTGATGGGCAACGCCGTCCTCGGCGGCATCACCGTCTGGGCAGGCCTCAACCCCTGGACCGTCGCCGGTCACTTCCTCCTCGCCAACGCTCTGCTCACCGTCGCCGTGATCACCTGGCAGCGCACCCGCGAGGGCGACACCGCACCCCGGCCGCGCGTCCCGCGCCCCGTCCGCAAGCTGTCCTGGGCGATCGTCATCACCTCGGGGCTCCTGATCGCCCTGGGTACGACGGTGACCGGCTCGGGCAAGCACGCCGGTGACAGCAGCGACGTACCGCGCATGCCGTGGGACTGGATCGACGCCGCCCACGTGCACGCGGCGGCCGCCTGGGTCGTCTGCGCGCTGGCCATCGCCATGTGGTTCGTCCTGCGCGTGGTGGACGCCCCGGACGACACCCGGGCGCGCGCCCGCGACCTGCTGATCGTCCTGCTCGCGCAGGGCGGCATCGGTTACGTCCAGTTCTTCGCCGGGGTCCCCGAGATCCTGGTCGGCGTCCACATGCTCGGCTCCTCCCTGATGTGGATCGCGGTACTGCGCCTGGCGCTGAGCCTGCGCGAGCGCCCGCTCGAAACCCCGGCTTCGCTTCCCGCCCAGCCCGGCTCAGCAGCGGTGTCCGCCACCGTCTGAGGGCCGTCGGGCCCGTCAGTCCGTCAGTCCGTAGACGCGGCGGGCATTGCCCGCCGCGATCATGCCGGCGACCCGCTCGGCGTCCACCCGCGACCACGCGCCGTCGCCGACCCAGCCGCCGAGCACCCTGCTCAGCGCCTCGCGGAACAGCCTCGCGCCCACCACATGCAGTTCCGGCAGGCCGCGCGCGCCGCTGGAGAAGAGCAGTTTGCCGAAGGGCGCGAGCTCCAGGATCTCCGCGAGTACGGCCGCCGCCCGCGCCCCGGTGTGCGCGAGTGCGGGGCCCAGGTCGGCGTACACATGCGGGAAGACGCTCGCCAGATGTGCGGCGTGACGGTGGTACGGATACCCGTGCAGCAGCACCAGATCCGTGCCGAGCCCGGCCGTCGCGGCGGCGAAGTCGGTGAGCAGCATCGGATCCGTACGGTCGATGCGCAGTCCGGGCCCGGCCGTCCCGGCCTGGAGTTGCAGGGGCAGCCCGGAGGCGACGGCGATCCACAGCAGGTGCCGCAGGACCACGGGGTCGGTGAGCTTGCCGCCGGCCCGGCGTCCTCCCAGCCAGCGCCCCACCGCTCCGCGCACCTCGCCGGGGCCCGGCGGATGCGGCGCGAGGGCGAGCCCCTGCCGTACGCCTGCCACGGAGGTGAAGGCCACGGCGGATCCCGCCGCGCTGTGCACGGCCTCGGCGAGATTGGCGAGGAAGCTGTCGACGGTGCCCGAGGTGTCGGCGACCTGCTCGGCGAGCAGTTCCAGCCGTACGATCTCCCGCGCCTGGGCCGCTCCGGCCGCCGCGATCTCACACGGCCCGGTGAGGTCGCCCGGCAGTCCGGTGTCCACCAGATAGGTGGAAATCCCGCTTCCCCTGAGCAGCCGCCGACCGGTCTCCGGTACGCCCAGTTCCCTGCGGCGCGCGAGATAGCGGGCAGGCGGGCAGTGCGGTTCGAGGCCGAGGAGGGGCGGGCACCAGCGGCGTACGGCGAAGCCCGTCTGGGTGTCGAAGAACGTGGTGCCAGGCGCGGGGGACGCGGGGGTCCTGCCGAGGTAGGCCTCGAAGGTGCCGAGGCCCAGCTCCGTGCGGAGGACTCCATGGCAGTACTGGTCCACCAGGGAAGGCGTTTCGATCATCCGGGGCTCCTGTGGTGGACGTACTTCCACAGGCTCTAACGGGTGACCCCCGCGTCAGGTGTTGCTCAAGTGCCGCTAGCCGTTCGACGGGCCGCCGATCTGGATGCCGGCCATCCGGCTCCACTCGTACGGTCCAGTGCGCACCTTGGCCGCGAAGTCACCGTCGAAGGACTCGTGGAGCGTGATCCCGGCCTTCTCGGCGGCGCTCTGCGCGACGGCGTGCGTGGGGGCAACGAGGTCGCCCCAGCCGCCGTCCTCACCGACGAGCACGATGCGCGTACCCATCTGGCCGAGGTGGGCGAGCTGCCCCTCGGCGCCGCCGTGCTGCTTGGCGAAGGCGGTTATCTGCTTGGCGAGCTTCGCCGCCTTGCGCTCTGCCTGCTTCGTGTCTGCCATGGCAACGATGCTACCCACCAGTAGAACGGCGGTCCATAGCAGTCGCTGCGAGGCGGACTAGCGCAGGAAGGGGTCCACCGCGACCGCGACGAAGAGCAGCGAGACATAGGTGATGGACCAGTGGAACAGCCGCATCTCCTTGAGCTTGGCGCCGGTCACACCGGACTTCGCCCGGGACTGGAGCCCGTGCGCCTCCTTGAGCCACCAGCCGCCGGCCACGACGGCGACCGTCGTGTAGAACCAGCCGGTGTAACCCAGCGGAGTCAGCAGCAACGAGACGGCGACCATCACCCAGCTGTACGCGACGATCTGGCGGGCCACGACCGTGTTGGTGGCGATGACGGGAAGCATCGGGACGCCCACCCGCGCGTAGTCCTCCTTCACCTTCATCGACAGCGGCCAGTAGTGCGGCGGCGTCCAGAAGAAGATGACCAGGAAGAGGATGACGGCGGCCCAGGACATCGAGTTGGTGACCGCGGACCAGCCGATGAGGACCGGCAGGCAGCCCGCGATGCCGCCCCAGACGATGTTCTGCGCGGTGCGCCGCTTGAGGATCATCGTGTAGACGACGACGTAGAAGAGGAGCGCCCCGAGCGAGAGTGCGGCGGACAGCCAATTGACGAGCAGCCCGAACCAGAGCGTCGAGATCACGGCCAGGCTGATGCCGAAGACGAGGCATTCGGCCGGGCTCACCATGCCGGTGACCAGTGGACGCTGCGACGTACGGTCCATCAGCGCGTCGATGTCACGGTCGATGTACATGTTCAGCGCGTTGGCGCCGCCGGCGGACAGGTATCCGCCGAGGCAGGTCACCAGGACCAGCCACAAATCGGGCACGCCCTGCTCGGCCAGGAACATCACCGGGACCGTGGTGATCAGCAGCAGTTCGATGATCCGAGGCTTGGTCAGTGCCACGAACGCTTTGACTCGGGCTCCGAATGGCCGGTGGCCCCCCGGGCTGGGAGTCAAGGCGACCCCTGCGGGTCGGGACTCGACGGCCGTCACGCACACCCCTGACAGAGAAATCCAGCAAGCTCCGGACGTGAAGGCCCGGTAAAGACTTGCGCGTACCACGCCACTCTAGACGTTGCCCAGATGCCGATCTCCGCCGGGGTCGGGTCGTGTTGAGCACCACCGGGACGGCGTCCGTACATACGAAGGTGAACGCCAGGAGGCGAAGTCCTTCACCCGCCCGCACGCTGGGCTGTGTCCGCTTTTATCCAGGGCCGTCCAAGCGCTGGACTCGAAAAGAAGCGTGTTCTCGCGGGGGTAGGCTCGGCTACGCCCGGTGCGCTACCAGTCGCCGGGATTCGACATGTGGAGAGGAGCCCTGACTCAGGGTGAGCACCAAGCCGACCACCACAGATCTCGAGTGGACCGAATTGGACCAGCGGGCTGTCGATACCGTCCGCGTCCTGGCCATGGATTCCGTACAGAAGGTCGGCAACGGCCACCCTGGTACGGCCATGAGCCTCGCCCCGGCCGCGTATGTACTGTTCCAGAAGCTGATGCGGCACGACCCCAGTGACGCCAACTGGACCGGTCGTGACCGTTTCGTCCTCTCTCCCGGTCACTCCAGCCTGACGCTCTACATCCAGCTCTACATGGCCGGCTACGGCCTGGAGCTGGACGACCTGAAGGCGTTCCGCACCTGGGGCAGCCTGACGCCCGGTCACCCCGAGTTCGGGCACACCACCGGTGTGGAGACGACCACCGGCCCGCTGGGCCAGGGCATCGCCAACGCCGTGGGCATGGCGATGGCCGCGCGCTACGAGCGAGGTCTGTTCGACCCGGAGGCCGCGCCGGGCACCTCCCCGTTCGACCACACCATCTGGTCCATCGTCTCCGACGGCGACCTGGAGGAGGGCATCTCGGCCGAGGCGTCCTCGCTCGCGGGCCACCAGAAGCTCGGCAGCATCGTCGCTCTGTACGACGACAACCACATCTCGATCGAGGGCGACACCGAGACCGCCTTCTCCGAGGACGTGCTGAAGCGGTACGAGGCGTACGGCTGGCACGTCCAGCGCATCGAGCAGGACCCCAACGGCGACTTCGACGTCAAGGCGCTGTACGCCGCGCTCAAGGCCGCGCAGGACGAGACCGAGCGCCCGTCGATCATCGCGGCGCGCACGATCATCGCCTGGCCGGCCCCGAACGCCCAGGGCACCGAGGCCTCGCACGGCTCGGCACTCGGCGAGGACGAGATCGCGGCCACCAAGCGCGTGCTGGGCTTCGACCCCGAGCAGCACTTCCAGGTCGACGACGGCGTCTTCGCGCACGTGCGCAAGGCGGCCGACCGCGGCCGTGAGGAGCACGCCGCCTGGGACAAGAAGTTCCAGGAGTGGCGCGACGCCAACGCCGAGCGCGCCGCCACGTTCGACCGCATCGCCGCGGGTCAGCTGCCCGAGGGCTGGGAGAAGTCGCTTCCCGTCTTCGAGGCCGGCAAGGCCGTCGCGACCCGCGCCGCTTCCGGCAAGGTCCTCCAGGCGCTCGGCGCGGTCATCCCCGAGCTGTGGGGCGGCTCCGCCGACCTCGCCGGTTCGAACAACACGACGATCGACAAGACGTCGTCGTTCCTGCCGGCCGACAACCCGCTGCCCGAGGCGAACCCGTACGGCCGTACGATCCACTTCGGCATCCGCGAGCACGCCATGGGCTCGACGATGAACGGCATCGCGCTGCACGGCAACACCCGCATCTACGGCGGCACCTTCCTGGTGTTCTCCGACTACATGCGCCCCGCCGTCCGCCTCGCGGCGCTGATGAAGCTGCCCGTGACGTACGTCTGGACGCACGACTCCATCGGTCTGGGCGAGGACGGCCCGACGCACCAGCCGGTCGAGCACATGGCCGCGCTGCGCGCCATTCCCGGCCTGAACATGGTCCGCCCGGCCGACGCCAACGAGACGGCGATCGTCTGGCGCGAGATCCTGCGCCGCCACGACGCTCCGCACGGTCTGGCGCTGACCCGCCAGGGTGTGCCGACGTACGAGGTCAACGAGGACGCCGCGCGCGGCGGTTACGTCATGTTCGAGGCCGAGGGCGGCCAGCCGCAGGTCGTGCTGATCGGCACCGGCTCCGAGGTGCAGCTCGCCGTCGAGGCGCGCGAGCAGCTCCAGGCGGCGGGTATTCCGACGCGTGTGGTGTCAATGCCCTCGATCGAGTGGTTCGAGGAGCAGGACCAGGGGTACCGCGACAGCGTGCTGCCGCCGTCCGTCAAGGCCCGTGTCGCGGTCGAGGCGGGCATTGCCCTGACCTGGTACCGGTACGTCGGCGAGGCCGGCCGCATCGTCTCGCTGGAGCACTTCGGCGCTTCCGCGGACGCCAAGGTCCTCTTCCGGGAGTTCGGTTTCACCGCCGACGCGGTCACCGCAGCGGCCCGGGAATCCCTGGCTGCCGCCGCGCGCTGACACCGGTATATACGACAAGTAGGAGATGCAACTCTCATGACAGACGCACTCAAGCGCCTCTCCGACGAAGGCGTCGCGATCTGGCTTGACGACCTTTCGCGCCAGCGGATCACGTCCGGCAACCTCGCCGAGCTGATCGACCAGCAGCACGTCGTGGGCGTCACCACCAACCCGTCGATCTTCCAGAAGGCGATCTCGGAGGGCCACGGTTACGACCAGCAGCTCGCCGACCTGGCCTCCCGTGAGGTCACCGTCGAAGAAGCCATCCGCATGATCACGACGGCTGACGTGAGGGACGCCGCCGACATCCTGCGGCCGGTGTACGACGTGACCGGCGGCAAGGACGGCCGCGTGTCGATCGAGGTCGACCCGCGCCTGGCGCACAACACCAGGGCGACGACCGCCGAGGCCCGCCAGCTCGCCTGGCTGGTGGACCGTCCGAACACCCTGATCAAGATCCCGGCCACCAAGGCGGGTCTCCCGGCGATCACCGAGACCATCGGTCTCGGCATCAGCGTCAACGTGACGCTGATCTTCTCGCTGGAGCGCTACCGCGAGGTCATGGACGCCTACCTGGCCGGTCTGGAGAAGGCGAAGGCCGCGGGCCTGGACCTGTCCAAGATCCACTCGGTGGCGTCGTTCTTCGTGTCCCGTGTGGACAGCGAGATCGACAAGCGTCTGAACGCCCTGGGCACGGACGAGGCCAAGGCGCTCAAGGGCAAGGCCGCACTGGCCAACGCCCGCCTGGCGTACCAGGCGTACGAAGAGGTCTTCTCCTCGGACCGCTGGACCGCCCTCGACAAGGCGCAGGCCAACAAGCAGCGTCCGCTGTGGGCCTCGACCGGCGTCAAGGACCCGTCGTACAAGGACACGCTGTACGTCGAGGACCTCGTCGCCCCCGGCACGGTGAACACCATGCCCGAGGCGACCCTCGAAGCGACCGCCGACCACGGCAACATCACGGGCAACACGATCGCCGGTACGTACGAGCAGGCACGCGCCGAGCTCGACGCCATCGAGAAGCTCGGGATCTCGTACAACGACGTGGTGCAGCTCCTTGAGGACGAGGGCGTCGACAAGTTCGAGGCGTCCTGGAACGACCTGCTCAAGTCGACCGAGGCGGAGCTCAAGCGCCTCGCCCCTTCGGAGGCCTAAAAATTGTCCAGCAGCAATCCGCTGCGTGACGCACAGGATCGACGGCTCCCGCGTATCGCGGGGCCGTCGGGCCTGGTCATCTTTGGCGTCACGGGCGATTTGTCACGTAAAAAGTTGATGCCTGCCGTCTACGACCTGGCCAATCGCGGCCTGCTGCCGCCGGGCTTCTCGCTCATCGGCTTCGCCCGCCGCGACTGGGAGCACGAGGACTTCGCGCAGGTCGTATACGACGCCGTCAAGGAACACGCCCGTACGCCGTTCCGTGAGGAAGTCTGGCAGCAGCTCATCCAGGGCATGCGTTTTGTCCAGGGCGACTTCGACGACGACAACGCGTTCGAGACGCTGAAGTCGACGATCGCGGAGCTCGACAAGGCGCAGGGCACGGGCGGCAACTTCGCCTTCTACCTCTCCGTACCGCCGAAGTTCTTCCCCGCGGTCGTCCAGCAGCTCAAGAAGCACGGGCTCGCCGATCAGAAGGAAGGTTCCTGGCGGCGCGCTGTCATCGAGAAGCCCTTCGGGCACGACCTGGCCTCCGCGCAGGAGCTCAACCGGATCGTCCACGAGGTCTTCCCGGCGCACGAGGTCTTCCGCATCGACCACTACCTGGGGAAGGAGACGGTCCAGAACATCATGGCGCTGCGTTTCGCCAACCAGATGTTCGAGCCGCTCTGGAACCGGTCGTACGTGGACCATGTGCAGATCACGATGGCCGAGGACATCGGCATCGGCGGCCGCGCCGGCTACTACGACGGCATCGGCGCCGCGCGCGACGTCATCCAGAACCACCTGCTTCAGCTGCTCGCGCTGACCGCCATGGAGGAGCCCGCCTCCTTCGAGGCCGACGCGCTGGTCGCCGAGAAGACCAAGGTGCTGGGCGCCGTCAGGCTCCCCAAGGACCTGGGCCTGGAGACCGTACGCGCGCAGTACGCGGCGGGCTGGCAGGGCGGCGCGAAGGCCGTCGGCTACCTCCAGGAAGAGGGCATCGACCCGAAGTCGAAGACCGACACCTACGCCGCGATCAAGCTGGGGATCGACAACCGCCGCTGGGCGGGCGTCCCGTTCTATCTGCGTACGGGCAAGCGCCTCGGCCGCCGCGTCACGGAGATCGCGGTCGTCTTCCAGCGCGCCCCGCACTCCCCCTTCGACCGCACGGCCACGGAAGAGCTGGGGCAGAACGCCCTGGTCATCCGCGTCCAGCCGGACGAGGGTGTGACGGTCCGTTTCGGCTCCAAGGTGCCGGGCACCTCGATGGAGGTGCGGGACGTTTCGATGGACTTCGCGTACGGCGAGTCCTTCACCGAGTCCAGCCCCGAGGCGTACGAGCGCCTGATCCTGGACGTCCTGCTCGGCGACGCCAACCTCTTCCCGCGCCTGGAAGAGGTCGAGCAGTCCTGGCGCATCCTCGACCCGATCGAGGAGTACTGGGACAACCACGGCAAGCCCGCGCAGTACCCGGCCGGTACGTGGGGCCCGGTCGAGGCGGACGAAATGCTCGCACGAGACGGACGGAGCTGGCGTCGGCCATGAAAATCGACCTGACGGACACCACGTCCAGCAAGATCAACAAGGCTCTGGTGCAGGGCCGCCGTGCGATCGGCACCCCTGCCGTGGGCATGGTGCTGACGCTGGTCATCGTCACCGACGAGGAGAACGCGTACGACGCGCTCAAGGCGGCCAACGAGGCCTCCCACGAGCACCCCTCGCGCACCCTCGTCGTCATCAAGCGGGTCTCCCGCTCGCCGCGCGACCGTGCCAAGGCACGCCTCGACGCCGAAGTGCGGGTGGGCACGGCCGCGGGCACTGGTGAGACGGTCATCCTGCGGCTGTACGGCGAGGCCATCAACCACGCCCAGTCGGTGGTGCTGCCGCTGCTGCTGCCCGACGCGCCCGTCGTGGTGTGGTGGGCGGCCAACGCGCCGCTCGATCCGGCGAACGACCCGCTCGGCGCACTCGCGCAGCGCCGGGTCACGGACACGTACGCCGCCGAGCACCCGGTCCAGGAGCTGACGGCGCGCGCCGAGGCGTACACCCCCGGCGACACGGACCTCTCCTGGACGCGCATCACGCCGTGGCGCTCGATGCTCGCGGCCGCGCTGGACCAGGTCGAGTGCGAGGTCACCTCGGTGGAGGTGGAGGGCGAGGAGCTCAACCCGAGCGTCGAGCTGCTGGGCATGTGGCTCGCGGACCGGCTGGGCGTACCGGTGAAGCGTTCCGTGTCGCCCGGTCCCGGTCTGACGGGCGTGAAGATGGAGACCAACTGCGGGCCGATCAAGCTCGGCCGCGCGGACGGCTCGCTGGCGTCCCTGTCCATTCAGGGGCAGCCGGACCGCGCGGTGGCGCTGAAGCGGCGGGAGACCGCCGAGCTGATCGCCGAGGAACTGCGCAGGCTCGACCCGGACGACACGTACGCGTCGGCGCTGAAGTTCGGTGTCGAGCGGCTGGGTGAGCAGACCGGCAAGGGGACTGCGCCGTCGGACGTACAGCCTGAGGCGGACAAGCCCGCGGCCGCGAAGAAGTCGGCTCCGGCTGCGAAGAAGGCGGCGTCGAAGTGAGAGCACCTCAGCTTGTCGTCCACCACGACAAGGAGCTGATGGCGCAGGCGGCCGCGGCCCGGCTGATCACGAAGCTCGTGGACGCGCAGGCCACGCGCGGCTCGGCGTCGGTCGTGCTGACGGGCGGCCGCAACGGCAACGGCCTGCTGGCCGCGCTGGCTTCGTCTCCGGCCCGCGACGCGGTCGACTGGTCGCGGCTGGACCTGTGGTGGGGCGACGAGCGTTTCCTCCCGGCGGGTGACCCCGAGCGCAACTACACGCAGGCGTGCGAGGCGCTGCTGGACTCGGTGCCGCTCGACCCGGCCCGGGTCCACGCGATGCCGGCTTCGGACGGCCGGTTCGGCAACGACGCGGACGCGGCGGCCGCTGCGTACGCCGAGGAACTGGCGTTGGCCTCGGGGTCCGAGGACCACGGTCCCGTCCCGACGTTCGACGTCCTGATGCTGGGCGTGGGCCCCGACACCCACGTCGCGTCACTGTTTCCGGAGCTGCCGGCGGTCCGCGAAACGGAGCGCATGGTGGTGGGCGTTCACGGCGCCCCGAAGCCCCCGCCCACCCGCATCACCCTCACTCTGCCCGCGATCCGCGCGGCACGTGAGGTGTGGCTGCTGGCGGCGGGCGAGGACAAGGCGAAGGCCGCGGCCATAGCCCTGTCGGGCGCCGGGGAGATCCAGGCCCCGGCGGCGGGCGCGTACGGCCGCCGCCGCACGCTGTGGCTCCTGGACGACGCGGCAGCCTCCCAGCTCCCGCGCGCCCTGTACCCCCCGGCTTCGCCCTGACCCGGCTGCTCCGGCACAGCCACGGCCCGGTTCGCCCGCACGGCGAGCCGGGCCGTGGCAGATCCACCTCAGCCGAATCAAGCCCGTCCGGCGATTGAGGACGCGCCCGAGGGGCGTGAGGGCCCGGGGGCCGGAACTACTCCCCCCGCTCCAGGAACGGCGCCAGCAGCCCCTGCACCGCCGCGTCCCCGAACACCAGCGCCTCCGATTCCTGCGCGTCGTAGACGGAGTACGCCCCCGCTCCAGCCGCAGTGGTCGCCGTCAGCGTGAGGAGCCCCGCCCGGCGCTGGAAGTACGACTGCTTCACGGTCCACCCGATCACCCCGCCCCGCTGCAACGCGACCGTCGTACGCCGCACCGTCCCCGACCGCGCCACCAGGTAATCCCCACTGAGGGCGTGCCCCAGCCCCCGATACGCGTCCAGCGCCAGAAGCACCGCCACCGGCAGCAGCACCACCGCGCACACCCCTGCGACGTACAACAGGACATCACTCACCAGCACACCGAGCACGACGAGGACGAGCACCGGCACCAGCACCGCGCCCACCGCCCACCGCAACCGCCGCGTGCGGGCGGCCGGCGGATGCCGCGTAAGGCGGGCCGCACTCGTCGGCGAGACGGCCTCGCGCAGGACGTACGCCGCCACATCCTCCGCCGTGGCCCGCGGCGCGGCCGGCAGCAGCGTCTTGTGATCGGCGTGGCTGCTTTCCTCGTCCGTCGCCAGCCCCGTGGCGACCGCGTCCACCCGCGCCGCCCCCAACGTCCGTACGCCGAGCGGCTCGACAAGCTCCACACCGCGCAGCCGGCGCTCCTCGATGGAGATCGACCGCGTGGTGAACAGACCGCGGCGGACCCGCAACGTGCCCCCCGGTTCCCGCTCCAGCCGGTAGTTCCACCACATCTCGACCCACAGTCCGAGCGCGCCCACGACGCCCGCCGCGCACGCCCCGGCGACCAGCACCGCGATCGTCCAGACGACCGGTGTGTCCTGGAACCGGTCGCGCACCCAGCCGATCAACTCCCCCTGCGCACCGAACCATTCGCTGACCTGCATCAGCCCGCCACCCGCGGCGCCGCCCAGCGCCGGGGCGACGAAGGACACCGGCGCGTACCGGATCCACGCGGGGTCGAGGACCGCCAGTTCGCCCTCACGGTGGGGCCCCGGCTCAGCGGTGGGCGTCCCCCGGTTCAGCAGTTCGCTGCGAAGCCGTTCGCCCTCCTCCCGCGTGACGGGGTCGAGTTCGAGGGTGGATTCGCCGCCTCCGGTGTTCTCTCCCGTACCGATACGGACCTTCACCAGCCCAAGGACCCTGAGCAGCACATTCGCCGTCAGGTCGACGCTGCGGATGCGCTCACGCGCCAGCGACCGGCGCTTGACCAGCAGCAGGCCCGTGTGGAGTTCGGCGCGCTCGGCGCCGATGCGGTAGCGCGTCCTGCGCCACCGTACGTAGTCGAGTGCGGAGCCGCCCGCGATCAGCAGGACGGCGCCGCTCAGCACCCAGGCGAGCGCCTGCCACACCGGCCTGCCGCCCGCGAGCCCGATGAACGCCGGCACGCCCGCGCCCGCCGCGATGCCCGCCATGACGAGCGCGGCGACCAGGACGGTACGCGGGGCGAGCCGCAGCCAGCCGTCACCGCTCTCCGGCCCGCGTCCACCCCCCGGTCCACTCACGTCGCGTCCCCCGGAGTGGCCCGCGTGATCAGGGTCAGCCGCTCCGCGAGCTCCGCGGCGAGCTCGTGGTCGAGCCCCTCGATCTTCACCGCGCCCTTGGAGGACGCGGTGGTGACGATGACCGTGGCGAGCCTGAACGCCTGCTCCAGCGGTCCGCGCACGGTGTCCACGGTCTGGATCCGCGACATCGGTGCGATCCGCCACTCCTGCCAGAAGAAGCCCGTACGCACGTACACCGCGTCGTCCGTGACCTCCCAGCGGTGCACCCGGAACCACCACAGCGGCAGGAACACCGCGACGACAACACCCAGCACCGCGACCACTCCGGCGGACAGCAGCAGCCACGGCCGCGCGGGCGCGACCAACGCGCCCAGCACGGCCAGTACGGCCACTGGCACCGAGGTCAGCAGCAGCCACTGCGTCCGCCACCAGCCGATCACCCGCCGGTCGAGCGTGTTGTTCGGCGGCCTGAGCCGCACCGTGGCCGCCATGGCGTCAACGCCCGTGCAACGTGCGGTACTTGGCGGCGAGTGTCGCGGTCGAGCTGTCCAGCAGCTCGCCCCCGGCGCCTTCCGTCAGTACCGGCTCGATCTTCTTGGCGAGGACCTTGCCGAGCTCGACACCCCACTGGTCGAAGGAGTCGATGTTCCAGATGGCGCCCTGTACGAACACCTTGTGCTCGTACAGCGCGATCAGCTGACCCAGCACGGAGGGCGTGAGCTCGTCCGCGAGGATCGTCGTCGTCGGGTGGTTGCCGCGGAACGTCTTGTGCGGCACCAGCTCCTCGGCCACGCCCTCCGCCCGCACCTCGTCGGGCGTCTTGCCGAAGGCCAGCGCCTGCGTCTGGGCGAAGAAGTTCGCCATCAGCAGGTCGTGCTGGGCCGCGAGACCGGGCATCAGGTCGGCGACCGGCCTGGCGAAGCCGATGAAGTCCGCCGGGATCATCTTCGTTCCCTGGTGCAGCAACTGGTAGTACGCGTGCTGCCCGTTGGTGCCCGGCGTGCCCCACACCACGGGACCCGTCTGCCAGTCGACCGGGTTGCCGTCGCGGTCCACGGACTTGCCGTTGGACTCCATGTCCAGCTGCTGGAGGTACGCCGTGAACTTCGACAGGTAGTGGCTGTACGGAAGGACCGCGTGCGCCTGCGCGTCGAAGAATCCCCCGTACCAGACGCCCAGCAGCCCGAGCAGCAGCGGCGCGTTCTCGGCGGCGGGCGCGGTGCGGAAGTGCTCGTCGACCAGGTGGAAGCCGTCGAGCATCTCGCGGAAGCGGCCGGGACCCACGGCGATCATCAGCGACAGGCCGATGGCCGAGTCGAACGAGTAGCGCCCGCCGACCCAGTCCCAGAACTCGAACATGTTGGCCGTGTCGATGCCGAAGTCCGCGACCTTCTCGGCATTGGTGGACAGCGCCACGAAATGCTTGGCGACGGCGCCGCTGTCCGCCCGCAGGTTCGTCAGCAGCCAGTCGCGCGCGGACGTGGCGTTGGTGATGGTCTCGATCGTGGTGAACGTCTTGGACGCGATGATGAACAGCGTCTCGGCCGCGTCCAAGTCGCGCACGGCCTCGTGCAGATCGGCCCCGTCGACGTTCGACACGAAGCGGACCGTGAGGTCCCGGTCGGTGAACGAGCGCAGCGCCTCGTACGCCATGGCGGGCCCGAGGTCGGAGCCGCCGATTCCGACGTTGACGATGTTCTTGATGCGCTTTCCCGTGTGCCCGGTCCACTCCCCCGACCTGATCCGGTCCGCGAAGTCGCCCATCCTGTTGAGAACGGCATGCACGCCGGGGACGACGTTCTCCCCCTCGACCTCGATCACCGCGTCGCGCGGCGCGCGCAGTGCGGTGTGCAGCACCGCGCGGTCCTCGGTGGTGTTGATCTTCTCGCCGCGGAACATCGCGTCCCGCAGCTCCGCGACCCCGGCCGCGCCTGCCAGTTCGCGCAGCAGCCCCAGCGTCTCGTCCGTCACCAGATGCTTCGAATAGTCGAGATAGAGGTCGCCGACCTTGAGCGTGTACCCGGCACCTCGCTCGGGATCAGCGGCGAACAGCTCGCGCAGATGCGTCTGGCCCAGCTGCTCACGGTGCTTCACGAGAGCGGCCCACTCGGGCATCTGGTTGAGCCTGGTACGGCTTTCTGCGTTCATCCGGACATCAGCCCACTTCTTCTCGTACGTGCGTGCATGCCCCCTGGCAGCTCCAACCTAATTGATCAGAGCGGCCAGCGATGCTATGGCGGCCGCGAAGAGCGCCGCCGCCAGCAGCGCGGGTGTGTTCAGTCCCCACGTGGCAGCCGCCGCGCCGCCCACCAGGGCGCCGAGCGGTGCGCCGGCGATCGCGAGCGTGCGGAAGGCCGAACTGATCCTGCCCAGCATGGCTTCCGGGCTGCGCTCCTGCACCAGCGTCACCTGGTTCGTGTTCCACACCAGCCCCATGAGTCCGAACAGGGCCATCGCTGCGATCGTTACCCACAGCTCACGGACCAGACCCATCGCCGCCAGGCAGCCGATCTGCACGGCCCCGGCGGCGAACACACTGCGTACTCGCCCTATCCGCGTGGCGAGCCGGCCGGCCAGCAGCCCGCCCGCCACACTGCCCACGCCGTACGCCGTGATGACCGCCGCGTAGCCGCCGTGCCCGCCGTCGAGCCAGCCGGTGACGTGGAGGACGAGGGTCGCGATGAGCGCGCCCATGCCGACGTTGCACAGCGTGGTGGCGACGCAGATCCCGCGCAGCACCCGGTCCGCCCACAGCGCCCGCAGCCCCTGCGCGATGTCCCCGCGCAGCGTGCTGCCCGCGGGTCTCGGCGGCCGCTCCGGCGCCGTCACCCGCAGCGAGGCGATCAGGACCGCTCCCAGGACGTACGTCGCGGCGTCCGCGGCGTACGGCACGGCCGCGCCGGCCAGCAGCAGGACCGGCACCAGCGGGGCGGCCAGGAAGCCGCCCGCGATCTGCTGCCCGGTCAGCAGCCGGGCGTTGGCGCTGCCGAGCGCGGCCTTCGGCACCAGCGACGGCAGCAGGGCCGTGGCCGCGTTGTCGAAGAGGGTCTGGAGCGTGGTGAGGGCGAAGGCGAGCGCGATGAGCAGCGCGATCGAGGCGTGGCCGAGGGCGACGGCCACCGCGAAGGCGGCCATCAGCGCGGCACGCACCAGGTCCACGGCCCACATCGCCCGCCGCTGGTCCACCCGGTCGGCCACCGCGCCGCCCAGCAGCCCGAACAGCAGCCACGGCAGATAGCCGCACGCCGTCACCAGCGCCACCAGCACCGGGTCGGACGTCAGCGAGGCCGCCAGCAGCGGCATCGCGGCCGTGCGCAGCGAGTCGCCGAACCGCGAGACGACAGCCGCCGTCCACAGCCGGCCGAACCCCCCGCGCCAGGCCGGAGCCCGGACATCCGTCGCGGCTGTATTCGCGGCCGCGGCCTCGCTCGTCGTCACAACTCCCCCTTCCGGTCCCGTGTTTCAAGAACCTTCAAGAACCGTAGAGGGTGCCACTGACAATCGGCCCGGGAGACGCCGGAAAGCGGTCCGGCCGGGCACCCGAAGGTGTCCGGCCGGACCACAATTCCTAGATTTCGCCCCGTAGTTTCGCGAGCGCCTCGGCGAGAATCGCCTCGCCGTCCGCGTCGCTGCGCCGTTCTCGTACGTACGCGAGATGCGTTTTGTACGGCTCGGTGCGCGGCGGGGCCGGCGGATTGTCCCGGTCCTGTCCGGCCGGGAACCCGCAGCGCGGGCAGTCCCAGTTGTCCGGGACCTGCGCGTCACTGGCGAAGCTCGGCTGCGTCTCGTGCCCGTTCGAGCACCAGAAGGAGATGCGGAGACGGGGCGCGGACTCGCCGCGCTCAGCCTCACCCATCGGCCCCGCTCCGACCCGGCTTCCCCGGATCGCGTTGCCACTTGCCACGGTCGTAACTCCCTGCGTGATGGTGCTGCACTGCATCAATCAGCGGCTACCGCCGCGGAGTCGTCAAGCAGCTCAGCTGCGAGCGGCCCAGTTTACGTAGGGCCCAACGCGCGTCCAGTGGCCGGAGTTACCACCCCGCCCCGCGAACGCGAGCCGCGGGCCCCATGATAGGCCGCGCACCCGCCTCCATACCGGGCGACGGGTCAGCTGTCCAGCTTCATCAGCAGACCGAGCACGATAATGCAGGCAAACCAGATCAGACCGACCACCACTGTGATGCGGTCAAGGTTCCGCTCGGCCACCGAGGACCCGCCGACGGACGACTGCATGCCGCCACCGAACATGTCGGAGAGACCGCCGCCCTTCCCCTTGTGCATCAGAACCAGCAGCATCAGCAGCAGGCTGAAGACGATCAGGGCGATCGAGAACCCCATAACCACGGCTGGACCAACTTCCTCGGACTTCGGACTTCGGAGACGGACAACGGGGGCCGTACGGCTGCTGAACAGCCACCACGGCCCCCGCCAGGGTACGACGGATCGGCCCTACGGCCTACTCACTGGTCGCGGAACCGGACGATCTTGACGAACTCGTCGTAGTCCAGCGCCGCGCCGCCCACCAGGGCGCCGTCGACATCGGGCTGCGCCATGATCGCGGCGACGTTCCCGGACTTGACCGAGCCGCCGTACTGGATGCGGACCTTGTCGGCCAGCTCCTGCGAGTACAGCTCGGCGAGACGGCCGCGGATCGCTCCGCAGACCTCCTGCGCGTCCTCGGGGGTGGCGACCTCGCCGGTGCCGATGGCCCACACGGGCTCGTACGCGATCACGATGGACTCGGCCTGCTCGGCCGGGATGTCCTTCAGGCCGCCGTCGAGCTGGGCGAGCGTGTACTCGACCTGGTTGCCGGCCTTGCGGATCTCGAGGCCCTCACCGACGCACAGGATCGGGGTCAGGCCGTGCCTGTACGCGGCCTTCACCTTGGCGTTGCAGAGCTCGTCGTTCTCGTTGTGGTACTGCCGGCGCTCGGAGTGCCCGACGGCGACGTACGTGCACTTGAGCTTGGCGAGCATCGCGCCCGAGATCTCACCGGTGTACGCCCCGGAGTCGTGCGCCGAGAGGTCCTGGGCGCCGTACTTGATCTTGAGCTTGTCGCTGTCGACCAGGGTCTGTACGGATCGCAGGTCGGTGAAGGGCGGCAGGACCGCGACCTCGACGGCGTCGTAGTCCTTGTCGGTCAGCGCGAAGGCGAGCTTCTGGGTGTGGGCGATGGCCTCGAGGTGGTTGAGGTTCATCTTCCAGTTGCCCGCCATCAGCGGGGTGCGGCCTTGGGTGGGAGCAGTCATTAAGGGTCAGTCCTCCAGTGCGGCGAGGCCGGGAAGCGTCTTGCCTTCGAGGTATTCGAGGCTCGCGCCGCCACCGGTCGAGATGTGGCCGAATGCGTTCTCGTCGAAGCCCAGGATGCGGACGGCGGCGGCGGAGTCGCCACCACCGACCACCGTGAAGGCGGGGCTGTCGACGAGGGCCTGGGCGACCGCCTTGGTGCCCTGGGCGTAGTCGGGGTGCTCGAAGACGCCCATCGGACCGTTCCAGAAGACGGTGGCCGCGTCGGCGAGCTTCGATGCGTACAGCTTGCGGGTCTCGGGACCGATGTCCAGACCCTCCTGGTCTGCCGGAATGGCGTCCGCGGCGACCGTCGTCGGGTTGGCCGGAGCCTTCGTCTTGAGGTCCGGGAACTCCGGCGAGACCAGTACGTCGACGGGGAGCACGAACTCCACGCCCTTCTTCTTGGCGCGCTCCAGGTACTCCAGGACCGTCGGGATCTGGTCCTCCTGGAGCAGCGAGATGCCGACCTCGTGGCCCTGGGCCTTGAGGAAGGTGTACGCCATGCCGCCGCCGACCAGGATGCGGTCGGCCTTCTCCAGCAGGTGGTCGATCACGCCGAGCTTGTCGGAGACCTTGGCGCCGCCGAGGACCACGACGTACGGCCGCTCGACTTCCTCGGTGAGCTTCTTCAGGACGCCGACCTCGGTGGCGATGAGGCCGCCGGCCACGTGCGGCAGGCGGGCCGGGAGGTCGAAGACCGAAGCGTGCTTGCGGTGTACGGCGCCGAAGCCGTCACCCACGTACACATCGGCGAGCTCCGCCAGCTGGTCCGCGAAGGCGCCGCGCTCGGCGTCGTCCTTCGACGTCTCGCCGGCGTTGAAGCGGAGGTTCTCGATGACGGCGACGTCGCCGTCGGCCAGGCCCGCGACGACGGCCTTGGCGGACTCGCCGACCGTGTCGCTCGCGAAGGCGACCTCGGTCTTGAGGAGTTCACCGAGGCGCCCGGCGGCGGGCGCCAGCGAGAAGGCCGGGTCCGGGGCGCCCTTGGGGCGGCCCAGGTGCGAGGCGACGACGACCCGGGCGCCCGCGGCGGCGAGCTTCTCGATCGTCGGCTGGACGGCGCGGATGCGGCCGTCGTCGGTGATGGTGGTGCCTTCGAGCGGCACGTTGAGGTCGGCGCGGACGAATACCCGCTTGCCCGCGACCCCGTCGGCGAGAAGTTCGTCGATCGTCTTCATCTTTTTACTGGACTCCTTGGAGACAAAACACGTGACAAGGCCCGGGCAGCGCCGCGTTGCGCTGCCCGAGCCCTGTGCTCACATCGAGGTGCCTGCCGGACGGATCAGAGCTGGCTGCCGACGAAGACCGTGAGGTCGACGAGGCGGTTGGAGTAGCCCCACTCGTTGTCGTACCAGCCGATGACCTTGACCTGGTTGCCCTCGGCCATGGTCAGCGACGAGTCGAAGGTGCAGGACGCCGGCTCGTTGACGATGTCGGAGGACACGATCGGGTCGGCCGTGTACTCGACGATGCCCTTGAGCTCGCCCTCGGCGGCCTTCTGGAAGGCCGCGTTGATCTCGTCCTTCGTGACGTCGCGCTCCAGCGTGATGACCAGGTCGGTGACCGAACCGGTCGGGACCGGGACGCGCATCGCGATGCCGTCGAGCTTGCCCTTGAGCTGCGGCAGGACCAGCGCGGTGGCCTTGGCGGCACCCGTGGTGGTCGGAATGATGTTCTCAGCGGCGGCGCGAGCGCGACGCAGGTCGGAGTGCGGGAAGTCCAGGATGCGCTGATCGTTGGTGTACGCGTGCACCGTCGTCATCAGGCCCTTGACGATGCCGAAGTTCTCGTCGAGAACCTTGGCCATCGGCGCCACACAGTTGGTGGTGCAGGACGCGTTGGAGATGACGTGGTGGTTGGCCGCGTCGTACTTGTCCTGGTTGACGCCCATCACGATGGTGATGTCCTCGTTCTTGGCCGGAGCCGAGATGAGGACCTTCTTCGCACCACCTGCGATGTGCTTCTCGGCATCCGCCTTCTTGGTGAAGATGCCGGTGGACTCGATCACGATGTCGACGCCGAGCTCGCCCCACGGAATGTCCGCCGGGTTGCGCTCGGACAGCACCTTGATGGTGTGGTCGTCGACGGTGATGGTGTTCGCCGTGTGCGACACCTCGGCCTTGAGGCGGCCGAGAATGGTGTCGTACTTCAGAAGGTGTGCCGTGGTCGCAGTGTCACCCAGGTCGTTGACAGCCACGATCTCGATGTCCGCACCCTGCTCCAGCAGCGCCCGGAAGTAGTTGCGCCCGATGCGGCCGAAGCCGTTGATGCCTACGCGGATCGTCACGAAACCGATCTCCTCGTTGGTACGCCGGGTTTCGACGCCGGCGAGATGTATGGGATGTCCCCGACCGCTTCCGACCCTACCTCTACGTGGCCCCGCGGGTGACATCGAGCGGGGCCGGACACGGACCGGCGGCCCCTACTCCCCAGTAGGGAATACGGACCGCCGGGCACGTCAGTCGTGCAGTACGCCGAGCACCCTGCCGAGCAGCTCCGCCCGCTCTACCGCGTCGGGGACCTGCTCCAGGCCGAAGCCGAGGAGCACCGTGTCGCCGGTCGTGATCGCGCCGTACGGGACGAAGAGCTCGCCCGTGCGGGTCCAGTCGCCCGCCACGGCGGGGCTGCCCGCCGGTGCGCCGGTCGCCGTCCAGGTGCCGAGCGACGTCTCGAAGCCCTCCGTCTCCTTTTCCGCGCCGCCCACGACGAGCCGTGCGTCGTCCGCGAAGACCCCGCGGCCGCCGGAACCCGGGTCGGTGATGCTGCTGAGCGAGAGCTCGACCGTCCTGCCCGCGTAGGCGCTCAGGTCGAAGGAGACCTGCTTCCAGCCGCCGGAGGACCCGGTGAAGCTGTTCCAGGCGCCGGAGGTGCCGGCGGCCTCGCAGGCGTCGGACTCCTGGGTCAGGTAGTGCCTCAGGAACGGGTGACCGTTGAGCAGGTAGCCCTGCTCGCACTCCGCCGGGACGGTGGCGGAGGTGGCGCCGCCTCCCTCGGGCAGCGTCGTCCAGTCCTCGCCGCCGGCGGTGCGGGCCTCCAGGACGGCGTGGTCGTAACCGGCCTCGGTGTTCCAGTTCAGGGCGAGGCGCAGCTCCGGCTTGTCGGCTGCGCTCACCGCGGTGAGGTCGAAGGTCCTGGTGAGCCGCTTCCAGTCGTTGTCCTCATGGGTCGCGGCGGCCATGCCCCGGCCCGCGTACGGGGCGTACGGATTGACGGCGCCGGTGTAGCGGCCCGCCTGCTCACTGGCGAACTGGGGGAACTGCGCGGCCGGCAGCACCGAGGACGTGGAGATGTACGCTCCCGGGGCGTCCAGCGCGTTGCCGGGCGCGCCGGCCAGCGGGCTGTCCGTACCGGCCATCGGGCCGAGACCGCTGAACGCGGTGGCTCCCGGCGCGCTGCTCCGTCCGTAGGCACCGAGGTAGTACTGACTGAAGTCGTTCGTCGAGGCGCGGCCCACCACCGCGTTGCCGCCCGTGAGTTCACCGGCCTCCAGGAGCTTGCCGCCCTCGTTGAGGAAGGCACGCAGGGCGAGCTGGGTGGGACCGGTGGGTGCCTTGGCGCCGGTGTAGTGCACGACCGTACGGAAGTGGGACAGCACGCCGAGCGCGTGCGGTGCTCCCTGGGTGGCGACGTCCCACACGGCGGCCTTGTGTCCGGTGGTCGCGAGCGTGTCGGTGTACGTCCGGAGGTGCTGCGCGGGGGCTCCTTCCTCGGCGGTCACCAGGACGTCCGCCGCGGGGCGGTCGGCGAGGGTGTACGTGAAGTGCTCGCTGGAGACGCGTTTGCCGGACTTGGTGCGCCCGGTGAACCAGACCTCGACCTTGTCGCCGACGTCGCCGTCCTGGACCTTGGCGCGGTACTCGTCGAAGTGCAGGTTGTCCTCGCCGCCGAAGGTCTCGCCGCCCTTCCAGGGGCGCAGCTCCTGGTCGTGGACGCGGCCGCCGTTGACGCGGTACCTGAGCTCCTTGTCGCGCACCGACTTACGGGCGGTTACGGAGATTTCCTGGTCGGCCCACCGCGCGTACGACGTGGTGAAGGGGTCGACGGTGAAGTCGGGGGCCTCCATGCCGACGGACGAGGACGGCCGGTCGGGGTGCGCGGCGGTCTCCGCGACGGAGAGCGCGAAGGGGATGTTCTTGGCGAACTCCGCCTGGATCAGCTTCTCGTCGTCGGGGAAGTTGAATCCGGACTGGCAGTCCTCGGGCTTCCACCGGTCGCCCGGGTCGATGTTCGACGCCGTCTGGCAGGTGGTCATCTCCGGGGTGAACATCATGATGCCGTTGACGTTGGCCGCGTGTCCGTCGGCCTCACCGTTGGTGGTGTAGAGCTCGGAGGAGACCTGCGGGTAGTAACCGGGGACGGCGGGCTTTTCGGGCGTTCCGGCGAGCGCTTTGTAGAGCACGTCGTCGGGCGTCGGAGTGGCGACCTGCCAGCCGACCCCGTAGAGGATCAGTTCGGCGGCGGAGTGGTAGTTGATGCCGTACTCAAAGCCGATGCGCTTCTGGAAGCGGTCGAGCGCCTGGGTCTCGGGCTCGGACATGGGTGACGCGCCACGGTAGGTGGAGCTGGCGGGGTTCGGCGAGGAACCCTCGTTGTCGTAGCCCCACTTGTAGCCGAAGTTACGGTTGAGGTCGACGCCGTCGCTCGCGGTGTACTTGCCGTCGGCGTCGATGTCACGCATGTTCTTGCGCCAGAGGCGGTTGCCCGCCGGGTCGTGGGTCCAGTCGTAGCCGTCGGGGTTGGCGGAGAGCACGAACCACAGCTCGGTGGAGTCCACGATCTTCGTGATGCGGCGGTCCTTGCCGTACCGGTCCAGGTAGTGGTGCATCAGCCGCCGGGTCATCTCCGGGGTGATCCACTCACGGGCGTGCTGGTTGGACAGGTACAGCACCGAGGGCCTGGCACCGTCCTTGGTCTTCTTCGCGCCCTTGGTGAGCTTGAGGGCGAGGATGTCCTTGCCCTGGACGGTCTTGCCGATGGAGACGACCTTGGTGAGGTCCGGGTGCGCCTGGCCCGTCTTGACGATCTCCTCCTGGAGATTGCCCTTGCCGCTGTACGGGCGGTAGACGCCGTCCCCGGCGGCGGCGAGGCGGGACTCGGTCTTCGCCGAGACCTTGCGCTCCGTGAGGTTCCTGACGCCCTTGGCGGCCAGGTCCTCGGCCTGGGCGTCGGTGAGGAAGAGCTCGACGCGCGCCGTGCCCTTCTCCGGTGCGCGCTCGCCCATCTCGTGCGCGTCCTGGCCGGCCGCCAGGAGCAGGGGCACCTGCTCCTTGGTGACGTCCGCGTTGAACACCTTGACGGCGTCGGCGCCCGCGTCGGCCGCGCCACTGGCGCCCGCCCCTTCGGCCTGGGCCACCGGTGCCACCGCCACGCCGCCGAGCAGCAATGTGCACGCTGCGAGGATCGATCTCGCTCTGCGTCTCATGAGCCCCCCTTGCTGTTGTCTGCCACATAAGCGAACTGACGTCAGGCTCATGACAGTTCATGGTCATGTCAATAGCGCCTGCGGTGTACGCAAACCGCCGCCGGCGCCCCCGAGGGGGACACCGGCGGCGGCGAGCCGTGCCGAGGAGATGGCGTCAGCCAACCAGACCATCGGCCATTTCCTCGGTGATCGTGGACTCCGTACCCGGGATGCCCAGGTCCTGGGCCCGCTTGTCCGCCATGGCCAGCAGACGGCGGATACGGCCGGCGACCGCGTCCTTCGTCAGCGGCGGGTCGGCCAGCGCGCCGAGCTCCTCCAGGGAGGCCTGCTTGTGGTCCATGCGCAGCCGGCCGGCGGCGGCGAGGTGCTCGGGCACCTCCTCACCGAGGATCTCCAGCGCACGCCCCACCCGGGCCCCCGCGGCGACGGCGGCCCGCGCCGAGCGGCGCAGGTTGGCGTCGTCGAAGTTGGCCAGGCGGTTGGCGGTGGCGCGGACCTCGCGGCGCATCCGCCGCTCCTCCCAGGCCAGCACGGACTCGTGCGCGCCGAGGCGGGTCAGCAGGGCGCCGATCGCGTCTCCGTCCCGTACGACGACCCGGTCCACGCCGCGCACCTCGCGCGCCTTGGCGCCGATGGAGAGCCGGCGGGCGGCGCCGACGAGGGCGAGGGCGGCCTCGGGGCCCGGGCAGGTGACCTCCAGCGAGGACGAGCGGCCCGGCTCGGTGAGCGAACCGTGGGCGAGGAACGCGCCGCGCCAGGCGGCCTCGGCGTCACACGTGGCGCCGGAGACGACCTGCGGGGGCAGGCCGCGGATGGGCCGGCCCCGGCCGTCGACCAGCCCGGTCTGGCGCGCCAGCTGGTCGCCGCCCGCCACCACCCGTACGAGGTAACGGGAGCCGCGTCGCAGCCCGCTCGGCGCCATCACCACCAGCTCGGAGTGGTGACCGAAAATCTCCAGGATGTCCTTCTTGAGCCTGCGGGCCGCGAAGCTCACGTCCAGTTCCGCCTCGATCACGATCCGGCCGCTCACCAGGTGCAGCCCGCCCGCGAACCGAAGAATCGCCGAGACCTCCGCCTTCCTGCAGCAGGTCCGGGTGACGGGGAGCCGGGAGATTTCGTCCTTCACCGCTGCCGTCATCGCCATGGGCCGATCCTTCCATGCATCCGAAAAATACGGTCGTACGCGGCGGCCAACAGCTCCGGGTCGTGCTTCGGTGAGCCGTTGGGCGCGGCGACCGGCGCCAGCTCGACCGCCGCGCCGAACCGCATGGCGGCATCGGCGAGAGACTCGCGGTCGGGCACGGCAGCCTCGTCGGCCAACACCACGTCCAGGGCGAGTTTAGGGGCGTGTCGTCCCAAAACCTCCAAATGACGCTGCGGAGAGAACCCATCTGTTTCACCGGGTTGCGGCGCGAGGTTGAGCGACAGGACCCGGCGCGCCTTCGTCTCGACGAGCGCGTCGAGCAGCCCGGGCACCAGAAGGTGCGGAATCACGGACGAGAACCAGGAGCCGGGACCGAGCACCACCCAGTCCGCGTCGAGCACGGCGGCGACGGCCTCGGGAACGGCCGGGGGTCCCTGCGGCACGAGGTGTACGGACTGCACCTCGCCGGGGGTGAGCGCCACAGTGGCCTGGCCGCGCACCGTGTCCACGTCGTCCGGCCGCCGGGGATCGTGCCCCCGTACAAGCGCCTGTAGTTCCAGCGGCACGGCGGACATGGGCAGCACCCGGCCGTGCGCGCCGAGCAGCTTGCCGACCAGGTCGAGGGCCTGGACGTGGTCGCCGAGCTGCTCCCACAGGGCGACGATCAGCAGATTGCCGACGGCGTGGTCGTGCAGGTCGCCTCGGCTGGAGAAGCGGTGCTGGATGACGCGCGACCAGGTCTGGCCCCAGTCGTCGTCCCCGCACAGCGCGGCGAGCGCCTTGCGCAGGTCACCGGGCGGCAGTACGCCGAGCTCGTCGCGCAGCCGGCCGCTGGAGCCGCCGTCGTCGGCGACGGTGACCACGGCGGTCAGGTCACCGGTGATGCGCCGCAGCGCCGTGAGCGACGCGGACAGTCCCATGCCGCCGCCGAGGGCGACGACCTTGGGCTGGGCGCCGCGCTTGCGCTGCGGCCGCGCGGCGTCATTGCCGCGCAGCCGCCGCAGGCGGAGGTTCCGTCCGGTCACTCGCGCCCCATGTCCCGGTGGACGAGGACGGTCTCCACGCCTTCGGAGGACAGCCGGGCGGCCAGCTTCTCCGACATGGCTACGCTGCGGTGCTTGCCGCCCGTACAGCCGACGGCGATGGTCACGTAGCGCTTGCCCTCGCGGCGGTAGCCGGCCGCGATGAGCTGGAGCAGCTCGGTGTACTGGTCGAGGAACTCCTTGGCGCCCGGCTGGTTGAAGACGTAGCCGGAGACCTCTTCGTTGAGGCCGGTGAAGGGGCGCAGCTCCGGGACCCAGTGCGGGTTGGGCAGGAAGCGGCAGTCGACGACGAGGTCGGCGTCGACCGGCAGGCCGTACTTGTAGCCGAACGACATGACCGTGGCGCGCAGCTGCGGCTCGTCGTCGCCCGCGAACTGGGCGTCCATCTTGGCGCGCAGCTCGTGGACGTTGAGGCTGGAGGTGTCGATGACCAGATCGGCGTCGCCGCGCAGCTCGCGCAGCAGGTCGCGCTCGGCCGCGATGCCGTCGGTGATCCGGCCGTCGCCCTGGAGCGGGTGGGGACGGCGTACGGACTCGAAACGGCGTACCAGGGCGTCGTCGGAGGACTCCAGGAAGACGATCCGCCGGGTGACCTCCTTGGCGTCCAGGTCGGCAAGGGACTCCCGGAGGTTGTCGAAGAAGCGCCGGCCGCGGACGTCCACGACGACGGCGATACGGGCGACATTGCCCTGCGAGCGGGCGCCGAGCTCCACCATGGTGGGGATCAGCGCGGGCGGCAGGTTGTCGACGACGAACCAGCCGAGGTCTTCGAGACACTTCGCGGCGGTGCTGCGGCCCGCTCCCGACATGCCCGAGATGATCACCAGTTCGGGGATGGCCTGCTCGGCCGCCTCACCGTTGTGGCCGTTCTGACCGTTCTGACCGGTCTCGCCGGTCTCTCCGGCCGCGCCCGTACTCACGTGTGCTCCGTCTCCGTCGTGCTCAGTCATTCCTGCTGCCCCCGATCCGACGGGGAGGCTGCGGGCGGTGCTTCCACACTGTCCGCGGCTTCCTCAGTGTCCTCGTCGTACTCAATGATCTCTCCTGTCGCCGTGTTCACGGCGGGTGCGGCCGGTGCCGCCTGCGCGAGGAACGCGGCGACGGTCTCGGCCGTCTTGCGGCCTATCCCCGGGACCTCGCAGATCTGGTCGATTGTGGCGGACCGGAGCTTCTTCACCGAACCGAAGTGCTTGACCAGGGCGTGCTTGCGCGTCTCGCCGAGGCCGGGAACCTCGTCGAGCGGGCCCGCCTTGAAGCGCTTGGCGCGCTTGGTGCGCTGGTAGCGGATGGCGAAGTCGTGCGCCGTGTCACGGACCCGCTGGAGGAGGTAGAGGCCCTCGCTGCTGCGGGGCAGGACGACCGGGTCGTCCTCGCCCGGCACCCAGACCTCTTCGAGGCGCTTGGCCAGGCCGCAGACGGCGACGTCGTCGATGCCGAGCTCGTCGAGGGCGCGCTGGGCAGCCGCCACCTGGGGCTGGCCGCCGTCGACGACGACGAGCTGCGGCGGGTACGCGAACCGCTTGGGCCTGCCGTCTTCCTCCACGTCGGGCTCCGGCTCGGCGGGTACCTCCGTGGCCCCGTTGGCCTCGATCCACTCCCCCGTCTTCTCCTTCTCCTGGAGATAGCGCCTGAAGCGGCGGGTGAGCACCTCGTGCATGGACCGGACGTCGTCCTGGCCCTCGAAGGTCTTGATCTGGAAGCGGCGGTACTCGCTCTTGCGCGGCAGGCCGTCCTCGAAGACGACCATGGAGGCCACCACGTCCTCGCCCTGGAGGTGGGAGATGTCGAAGCACTCGATGCGCAGCGGGGCGGAGTCCAGGCCGAGCGCCCGGGAGATCTCCTCCAGGGCACGGGAGCGGGTGGTCAGGTCGGAAGCGCGCTTGGTCTTGTGCAGGACGAGGGCCTGCTGGGCGTTGCGCTGGACCGTCGCCATGAGGTCCTTCTTGTCGCCGCGCTGGGGGATGCGCAGCGACACGTTGGAGCCGCGCCGCTCGGCGAGCCACTGGGCGACCGCGGGGGCGTCCTCGGGCATGGCCGGTACGAGGACCTCCTTGGGCACCGCGTCGCCCTGCTCCTCGCCGTACAGCTGCTGGAGGGCGTGCTCGACGAGGCCGGCCGTGTCGACGGCCTCGACCTTGTCGGTGACCCAGCCGCGCTGGCCGCGCACGCGTCCGCCGCGTACGTGGAAGATCTGGACGGCGGCTTCCAGTTCGTCCTCTGCGACGGCGATCAGGTCGGCGTCGGTGGCGTCGTTGAACACCACCGTGTTCTTCTCCAGGGCGCGGCGCAGCGCCCCTATGTCGTCGCGCAGGCGGGCGGCCTTCTCGTACTCCATGTCCTCGGCGGCCTCGTGCATCTGCTGCTCGATGCGCTTGAGGTACTGGCCGGTGCGGCCGGCCATGAAGTCGCAGAACTCCTCGGCCAGTTCGCGGTGCTCCTCGGGGGTGACGCGGCCCACACAGGGCGCGGAGCACTTGCCGATGTAGCCGAGGAGGCAGGGGCGGCCGGTCCTGGCGGCGTTCTTGAAGACACCGGCCGAGCAGGTGCGTACGGGAAAGACGCGGAGCATCAGGTCGACGGTCTCGCGGATGGCCCAGGCGTGCCCGTACGGACCGAAGTAGCGCACGCCCTTCTTCTTGGGGCCGCGCATGACCTGGACCCTCGGGAACTCCTCATTGAGGGTCACCGCGAGGGACGGGTAGCTCTTGTCGTCGCGGTACTTGACGTTGAAGCGGGGGTCGAACTCCTTGATCCAGGAGTACTCCAGCTGAAGAGCCTCGACCTCGGTGGAGACGACCGTCCACTCGACGGACGCCGCCGTGGTGACCATGGTGCGGGTGCGCGGGTGGAGATTGGCCAGGTCCTGGAAGTACGAGGACAGGCGCGGGCGCAGGCTCTTCGCCTTCCCGACGTAGATCACCCGGCGGTGCTCGTCGCGGAATTTGTAGACCCCCGGCGAGTCGGGGATCTGCCCCGGCTTGGGGCGGTAACTGGAGGGGTCGGCCATGTCAGACACCCTACTTGCGGGCAGTGACAGTGCGGGTGCCGCGCGGCGGTGCGGGGTCAGGCACCCGGCCCGGCCGTCGCACCCGCGTCCGCTCCCGCCGTCGCACCCGCGTCCGCTCCCGCTCCCGCTCCCGCTACGAGCTTGCCGCCCTCAACCTTGACCGGGATGGCGGGCAGCGGCACGGTCGCCGGGCCCTGGAGCACCTCACCCGTGGTGACGTCGAAACGGCTGCCGTGGCACGGACAGTTGCCCTCGTCCTTCTCGATCTTGTCCAGGACACAGCCCGCGTGCGTGCACTGCGCGCTGAACGCCTTGAATTCGCCCTTGGCCGGGCAGCTGACGATGATCCGCTGCTCGCGATAGAGCTTCGCGCCGCCGACAGGGACCTCGTCCGCCGACCCGAGGCTCACGGGCGTGGACGGCAGCGGCTTGGCGTGCCCGAGCTTCGACTCGGTGGAGCAGGCCGCCACACCCAGTCCGGCAGCCCCGGCGAGGACGGCGCCCTTCAGCACGGTACGGCGGGGGGCTGACTGGCCGGGCATGCGAACTCCACTGATCAAGGGGTGTGAGGGACGTACGACAGCCCCGACGATACCGGCGGAGTCCGGCGGCTCTCGCGCGGGCTGTCCTGGGGGGGCGCCCCGGTTCGGGAGGGCGCGGGTGGGGGAACAAGAAGCTCCGCCCCGCGCGAACGGCCCCCGCCCCGGGGTGGGGCAAGGGGCCGCACTGGAACGCGGACGTCACGCCTTGCGGGAGCGCGCCGCCTTTGCCGGAGCGGCCGTGCCCGGGGCCTTCTTCGCGGTGGCCGTCCTGGCCGTCGCCGTCTTCCTGGCCGGGGCCGACTTCGCCGCCGCCACCGCCTTCTTCACGGGGGCGTTCTTGACCGGCTTCTTCACCGGCGTCGCATCGCTCACCCGGTCGCCCAGGATGTCCCGCAGGAACTTGCCGGTGTGGCTGGTCGTCACCGCGGCCACCTGCTCGGGCGTACCCTCGGCGATGACGAGGCCACCGCCGCTGCCACCCTCGGGACCCATGTCGATCACCCAGTCAGCTGTCTTGATGACGTCCATGTTGTGCTCGATGACGATCACCGAGTTGCCCTTGTCGACCAGGCCCGACAGGACCGTGATGAGCTTCGAGATGTCCTCGAAGTGCAGACCCGTGGTCGGCTCGTCCAGGACGTACACCGTGCGCCCCGTGGAACGCTTCTGGAGCTCCGAAGCGAGCTTCACGCGCTGCGCCTCACCACCGGAAAGGGTCGGTGCCGACTGACCGAGGCGGACGTACCCGAGTCCGACCTCCGTAAGCGTCCTCAGGTGACGCGCGATCGTCGGGACGGCCTCGAAGAACTCCAGGGCCTCCTCGATCGGCATGTCCAGCACCTCGGCGATGGACTTGCCCTTGTAGTGGACCTCCAGGGTCTCCCGGTTGTAGCGCGCCCCGTGGCAGACCTCGCACGGGACGTACACGTCCGGCAGGAAGTTCATCTCGATCTTGATGGTGCCGTCGCCGGAACAGTTCTCGCAGCGCCCGCCCTTGACGTTGAAGGAGAAGCGGCCCGGCAGATAGCCGCGCACCTTCGCCTCCATGGTCTCCGCGAACAGCTTGCGCACGTTGTCGAAGACACCGGTGTACGTGGCCGGGTTGGACCGGGGTGTCCGGCCGATCGGCGACTGGTCGACGTGGACCACCTTGTCGACGAGGTCGTCGCCCTCCACGCGCGTGTGGCGCCCCGGCACCGTGCGGGCGTTGTTCAGTTCCCGCGCCAGGTGCGTGTAGAGGATGTCGTTGACCAGCGTCGACTTTCCGGACCCGGAGACGCCGGTGACGGCCGTCAGCACGCCGAGCGGGAACGACACGTCGATGTCGCGCAGGTTGTTCTCACGGGCGCCGTGGACGGTGAGCTGCCGCGTGGGGTCCGCGGGGCGGCGGATGTCCGGCATGGCGATGGACCGCTTGCCGGCCAGGTACTGACCGGTGACGGACGCCTTGTTGGCCAGCAGGTCCTTGAGGGAGCCGCTGTGGACGACCTTGCCGCCGTGCTCGCCCGCGCCGGGGCCGATGTCGACGATCCAGTCGGCCACCTTGATGGTGTCCTCGTCGTGCTCGACGACGATCAGGGTGTTGCCCATGTCGCGCAGCCGCACCAGCGTCTCGATGAGGCGGTGGTTGTCGCGCTGGTGCAGGCCGATGGACGGCTCGTCCAGGACGTACAGCACACCGACGAGACCGGAGCCGATCTGGGTGGCGAGCCGGATGCGCTGCGCCTCACCGCCGGACAGCGTGCCGGCCGCGCGGTTGAGCGACAGATAGTCGAGGCCTACGTCGACCAGGAACCTCAGCCGCTCGTTGACCTCCTTGAGCACGCGCTCGGCGATCTTCTTGTCGCGGGCGTTCAGCGTCAGCCGGCCGAGGAAGTCCGCGCAGTCGCTGATCGACATCGCGGCGACCTCGGCGATGGACTTCTCCATGACCGTGACCGCGAGGACGAGGGGCTTGAGGCGGGTGCCGTTACAGGTCGGGCAGTGCACCTCGCGCATGTAGCCCTCGAAGCGCTCCCTGCTGGAGTCGCTCTCCGCCTCGGAGTGCCGCCGCTTGACGAACGGAACCGCGCCCTCGAAGGAGGTGGTGTACGCCCGCTCGCGGCCGTACCTGTTGCGGTAGCGGACCTCGATCTGGGTCTTGTGGCCGTTCAGCAGTGCCTTCTTGGCCCGCTGCGGCAGCCCCGCCCAGGGGATGTCCGTACGGAACCCGAGTGCGTCGGCGAGCGCGCCGACGAGGCGTGCGAAGTAGTCCTTGGTGTGGCCGTGGGACCAGGGGTTGATCGCGCCCTCGTCGAGGGACTTGTCCTCGTCCGGGACGATCAGCTCCGGGTCGACCTCCATGCGCGTACCGATGCCCGTGCAGTCGGGGCAGGCGCCGAAGGGCGAGTTGAAGGAGAAGGACCGGGGCTCCAGTTCCTCGAACGACAGGTCGTCGTATGTGCAGTAGAGGTGCTCGGAGTACATCCGCTCGCGGTCGGGGTCGTCGGCGGGGAGGTCGACGAAGTCGAGGATGACCATGCCGCCGGACAGCCCGAGGGCGGTCTCGACCGAGTCGGTGAGCCGGCGCTTGGCGCTGTCCTTCACCGTCAGGCGGTCGATGACCACCTCGATGGTGTGCTTCTCCTGCTTCTTGAGCTTGGGCGGCTCGCTCAGCTGGATCGTCTCGCCGTCGACCCGGGCGCGGCTGTAGCCCTTGGTCTGGAGGTCGGCGAAGAGGTCGACGAACTCGCCCTTGCGCTCGCGCACCAGCGGAGAGAGGACCTGGAAGCGGCTGCCCTCGGGCAGCTCCAGCACCTTGTCGACGATGGCCTGCGGCGACTGGCGGGCGATCGGCCGGCCGCACTCGGGACAGTGCGGCTTGCCGATACGGGCGAAGAGCAGACGGAGGTAGTCGTAGACCTCGGTGATGGTGCCGACCGTCGAGCGCGGGTTGCGCGAGGTCGACTTCTGGTCGATGGACACCGCGGGCGACAGGCCCTCGATGAAGTCCACGTCGGGCTTGTCCATCTGGCCCAGGAACTGCCGGGCGTAGGAGGAGAGCGACTCGACGTACCGGCGCTGCCCCTCGGCGAAGATCGTGTCGAACGCGAGGGAGGACTTGCCCGACCCCGAGAGCCCGGTGAACACGATGAGGGAGTCACGCGGGAGGTCGAGCGAGACGTTCTTGAGGTTGTGCTCGCGAGCGCCACGAACGATGAGACGGTCGGCCACGCCGGTCCGCACCTTTCTTGAGAGAGGCAGAAGGGACTGAGCCCCCCGGTTCTCAGACTATGGGGGTAACCAGAGCGATGTTGTAGGGATTCCTGATGCCTCTGACGAGCGTATAGCACGTGCATTCGAATTCCGGCCTAGCCTGAACGGCTTCACCCGATCGTGTGACCGGACTATCGTCGACGCCATGAACGATCACGTGCGCGACCTGGCCTCTGTACGCGAAGCGACCGACCGGCTCCTCGCCGCGACCGACAAGCTGGACAACGGCGCTGTGACGCAACCGTCACGGCTGCCGGGATGGACCCGCGGCCACGTGCTGGCCCACCTGGCCCGTAACGCGGACGCTGTCGTGAACGTCCTCGCCGGCCGTCCCATGTACGCCAGCGCCGAAGTACGCGACGCCGACATCGAGCGCGACGCCCCGCGCCCGCTCGCCGTGCAGCTGGAGGACCTGCGCGACAGCGCGGTCCGCTTCGTCGAAACGGCCGCCGCTCCCGCCGAGTGGTCCCGTACGGTCACCCTGCGCAACGGCGTCACGGACTCGGCCTCCCGCATCCCCTTCCGCCGCCTCGTCGAGGTCGAGCTGCACCACGTCGACCTGGGCATCGGCTATGAGCTGGAGGACCTGCCGGAGGAGTTCACGGGACGCGAGATCGAGTTCCTCGCGGACCGCTTCGCGGGGAACCCCGGCGTTCCCGCGATCGTGCTGACGGCCACCGACGGACGGCAGTGGCACACGGGAAGCACCGAAGGCGATCCCGTGAACGTCACCGGCACCGCTCCCGACCTCCTGGGCTGGCTCGCGGGCCGCCGCGACGGCGCCGCCCTCGACACCGCCGGGGCCCCGCTGCCCGCGCTGCCGCCGCTATAGGCTGACTCCATGACGTACAGCGGAGCGGTCAGAGTCGGCGGTCCTGCGAACGTTCACGAGCTCACCGACCTGATGATCTCCAAGGTCGCGGTCGGCGCCATGAACAACAACGCGTATCTGCTGCGCTGCCGGGACACCGGAGAACAGCTGCTGATCGACGCGGCCGCCGAGCCGCACACGCTTCTGAGGCTGATCGGTGACGACGGCATCGCGTCCGTCGTCACCACCCACCGCCACGGCGATCACTGGCAGGCCCTGGCCGAGGTCGTGGCGGCGACCGGGGCGCGTACGTACGCGGGCCGCTACGACGCGGAGGGCATCCCCGTTCCGACCGACGTCCTGCTGGACGACGGCGACACCGTCAAGGTGGGGCGGGTCGAACTCACCGCCCGCCACCTGGCCGGCCACACTCCGGGGTCCATCGCCCTGATTTACGACGACCCGCACGGGCACCCGCACGTCTTCACCGGGGACTGCCTATTCCCCGGCGGCGTGGGCAACACGTGGAAGGACCCGGAGGCCTTCGCGAGCCTCATCCGTGACGTCGAGGAGAAGCTCTTCGGACAGCTTCCGGACGAAACCTGGGTCTATCCCGGCCACGGCAACGACACCACGCTCGGCAAGGAGCGCCCGCACCTGCCCGAGTGGCGCGAGCGCGGCTGGTAGATCAGGCGGGCATATCCACCTCGCGAGCCGGTGCGACTGCTTCCGTGCGCCCCGTAACGGGGGTACGGGTGGGGTAGTTGTGGCCGCATGCACCAAGAACGACCTCCCTCCATGGCCCGCCTCGCTGCCGCGTCGCTCGCCGGAACAGCCATCGAGTTCTACGACTTCTTTGTCTACGGAACAGCCGCCGCGCTCGTTCTCGGGCCGCTCTTCTTCCCGACCTTTTCCCCGCTCGCGGGAACGCTCGCAGCGTTCGGCACCTTCGCGGTCGGTTTCATTTCACGACCGCTCGGTTCTGTCATCTTCGGGCACATCGGCGACCGTTACGGACGCCGTCCTGTCCTGTTCGCCTCACTGTTGCTCACGGGAATCGCGACCGTCGCGGTCGGCTGCGTACCGACCTACGGGTCAATCGGGGTAGCGGCGCCCGTACTCCTTCTGATGCTGCGCTTCTTGCAGGGACTCGGGCTCGGCGGCGAGTGGGGCGGTGCCGTTCTGCTGACCGCCGAACACGCTCCCGCGAACCGGCGCGGACTGTGGACGAGTTTCCCGCAGATCGGCCCCCCGGTCGGCTTCCTCCTGGCCAACGGCGTCGTGCTCGCCCTCTCCGCCTCGCTGACCGACGCACAGTTCGCCGCGTGGGGGTGGCGCGTGCCGTTCTGGGTGGCGGGCGTGCTGGCCGCGGCAGGACTGCTGCTGCGCACGTCCCTGGCGGAGACCCCGCAGTTCAAGCAGCTGGCCGAGACGGACAAGCGGGCGACCGTCCCCCTCGCCGAGGTCGTACGCGACCACTGGCGGCTCGTCCTGCTGACGGCCGGCGCGCTCGCCGTCGGGTACGCCGTCTTCTACGCCGTGACGACCTGGTCCCTCTCGTACGCCACGGAACAACTGGGCGTCGGCCGTACGGTGATGCTGGCCTGCATCATGGGGGCCGTGGCGATCTCGGGCGTGGTCACCCCGTTCGCCGCGATGCTCGGTGACCACTACGGGCGCAGGCCGCTGTGTCTGCTCGGCTGCGCGGCGGCAGCGCTGTGGATGTTCCCGATGGTCGCGCTGTTGCAGACCGCCGAGCCCCTGCTGATGTTCCTCGGCTTCGTGGGAGCGCTGCTGTCGTTCATCACCATGTTCGCTGTGATCGCCGCGTATCTCCCGGAGCTGTACGAGCCGAGGGTGCGCTGCACGGGCGCGGCCGTCGGCTACAACCTCGGCGGGGTCGTCGGAGGTGCGCTGACCCCGATCGTCGCGACGGCGGTGGCGCACGGCGACGGGCCGCCGTGGGGTGTCGCCGTGTACCTCACCGCCATCGCGCTGCTGAGCCTGGGGTGCTTCGCACTGCTGCCGGAAACGAGGCCGGCGCCCCGCCCCGTGGCGGAGGCCGCCGCTGCCTGATCCAGGCCCGTACAGAACGAGAACCGGCCGGTGCGAGCGGTATTGCTCCGCTCGCACCGGCCGGTGAATCCGTCACGCGGTCAGGATTCGACGCTCTCCTTGTCGCCGGCCTCGGCGACCTCGGCCGCCTCGGCCGCCGCACGCTGTTCCGTCTTCTTGTTGGCGATGAGGCTGGTGATCGTGGTGACGACCAGCACGCCGCAGATGACGGTCAGCGAGAAGGGGATGGAGATCTCGGGGACGTGCACCCCGGACTCGTGCAGAGCGTGGAGCACCAGCTTGACGCCGATGAAGCCCAGGATGACCGACAGGCCGTAACTCAGGTGAACCAGCTTCTTGAGCAGTCCGCCGATGAGGAAGTACAGCTGCCGCAGACCCATGAGGGCGAAGGCGTTGGCGGTGAAGACGATGTACGGGTCCTGGGTGAGGCCGAAGATCGCCGGGATCGAGTCCAGCGCGAACAGCACATCGGTGGTGCCGATGGCGAGCATGACGACCATCAGAGGCGTCAGGACGCGCTTGCCGTTGTTCTGGATGAAGAGCTTGGTGCCGTGGTACCGGTCCGCGACGCCGAAGCGGCTCTCGATCGACTTGAGGAGACGGTTCTCCTCGAACGCCTCTTCCTCCTCCTCGGCCCGCGCCTCCTGGATGAGCTTCCAGGCGGTGTAGATCAGGAACGCGCCGAAGATGTAGAAGACCCACGAGAAGTTGGCGATGACCGCGGCGCCGGCCGCGATGAAGATCGCACGCAGCACCAGCGCTATCAGCACACCGATGAGCAGCACACGCTGCTGGAGGTGGGACGGCACCGAGAACTTCGCCATGATCAGGACGAAGACGAAGAGGTTGTCCACGCTGAGCGACTTCTCGGTGATGAAACCGGCGAAGAACTCGCCCGATGCCTGCGCGGTGCCGAAGATCAGCAGTCCCAGGCCGAACAGCACGGCCAGGACGATCCAGACGACCGTCCAGGTCCCGGCTTCCTTGATCGACACGTCATGCGGCTTGCGCCCGATGAGGAAGTCGACAGCGATCAGGGCGATCAGACCAAGAATGGTCAGCGCCCAAAGGGTCATTGAAACGTCCACTGCGCCTCCGGCAGATAGCTACGGCAACTCACTCAGCGTCGTCGCTGCCGGAGGTCTCTTCCACCCGGGCGCGTGTCCGCGCGCCTCGGGCCGACGCCCCGGGACCGATGGCGGTCCGTATTGACGGGTACGTCGCAGCCGGGAGTACTCCCCTCCGCTCCACGAAGGGTACAGGAACACCCAAGAAAAGGTAAAGGGATGGGTAAAGCTGCCCCAAAAGCGCTGGTCAGCGGGGCAGTTGCCGCCTCGCTGCCGCCACCTGCGCGAGAACCTGCCGCAAGACCTGGCTGCCCGGTGGCGGCAGCAGCGGCTCGTACGTCCAGGTATGACCGACCCACGGGTCGATGAGGTGGTCGTCGGGCACAGGAGTGACGCGCAGCAGCGACCTCCACAGTGGGTCGAGCACCGGACCGTACGCACTCGCGTCCTCGCGGTCCGCGACCATCATCAGGTGCACGCCGACCGACGGACCCTCGTCCGCGAGGTAGCGGAGCTGGGTGACGGCGCGGTCGTCGAAGCCGTGCGGGAAGTCGTTGACGATCAGGAGCTGCTCGGCCGTGTCCAGCTCCGGCGGGAGCGAGTCGACGACCCCGCCACGGACCGCCATCTGCACCAGCTCCACGCGCTGGGTGAGCTTGGCCAGTACCGCCGTCACGCCCTGAGCGCCGGCAGCGGGCGGCGCGTCGAGCACGCCGGACTCGGTCAGCGGGGCGAGCGCGGGGGCGCCCGTGCCCGCCGGGTCGATGACGTGGACGGTGAACTCACCGGCGGGGTAGACAGCGAGCAGGCGGGCGGCGTGCGCCGCGGCGGTTTCCATGGCCGCCCTGCGCAACTGGTCGGACTCCATCATCAGCGCGGCCTCGGAGCCGGAACGGCCGCTGTCGATCCACAGGCCGCGCTCCAGCGGCAGGCGCACCAGCATGGGGATGCGCAGGTCCGGGCGCTCGGGCAGGTGCAGGTCGCCGACGCGCAGGGCCATCGGGATCTCCATGGGAACCCGGTAACCGTGCCAGGCCGGGTTGTCCCAGGAGGCGAAGGCGGGGGGCAGGGCCGGCTCGACGACGTCGGTCTCGGCGACGAGCTGCGCCAGGTCACGCTCCAGTACGTCGCGGGCCTGGCCGACGAGCTGGTCGTGCTTGGCCCGGGCGTTCGCGCGGGCGGTGTCGCCCGCCGTGCCAATGCGGCTGCGCGGGTCGGAGAGGACCTTGTCGAGCTCCTGCTCCATCCGGGACTCGGCGAAGTCGACCGCGCTGCGGTACGCCGCGACGGTGCGGGCCAGGTCTTCGAACATGCCCCACACCTGGTTGTACAGCCGCTCCTCCATGGACCAGCCGGTCGCGTCCCCGGCGACGGGCTGTGGGTACTGTCCGGGCGGGGCGGGCGGCGCCGTGGGCGGCGGGGACGGGGGCGCGGCGCTCTGGCGGCGCGGGTGCGCGTAGTCGATGGGGCCGCCCGGGGCGGCCTGTCGAGCGCCACTGTCCGGACCCGCTGCTGCGGGTGCTGCTGGCGGTGTTGCCGTGGGCGCCACGGCGTCGGTCTGACCGTCGCGTCCGCCGTTCGTCGCGTGGGACGCCGTACGCCGCGACCGGTCGCCCTCCTCGCTGCGGGGCGGGGGCGCCGCGACGGAGCGGGCCATGCCGCTGCTGACCGCGTCCTGGATGGCGGCGGCGAGTTCACGGGCCTGCGGAAGGCCCTGGTCGCCGAGCATCTCGGCGAGGCCACCGGCGTAACCCTGGCCGACGGCGCGCACCTTCCAGATCCCCTGCCGGCGGTAGAGCTCAAGGGCTACTACGGCGGACTCGCTGTCCAGCCCGGTCACCGTGTAGTTGGCGACCTCGGATCCGTCGAGCCCGGTGACGCAGACGAAGGGGGCCGCGACGGCGCCGAAGCGGGACGGGCCGCCCACGCCGAGCGGGAGAGCGAGCAGGACGTTCACCCGGTGCACCGTCTCGGGCAGCGCTTCGAGGTCCACGGCGAGCCGGTGGTCGGCGGCGGCCTGCTTGGACACTTCGAGGCCGGGGAGGTTCGGCGAGCCGGGGTGGGCGACCCACTCCGTACCGCGCACGGTGCCCTGCTCGTCGCCGAGGGTGGCACCGGCCACGACCGGCTTGCCGGCCGACACCCGGATCTCCAAACGGGCCTGGGGCAAGGGGTGGTTCTGCCCCCGGACCAGCTCGGCCGTCATCGCCTGTCTCCCCCGCGTCGCATTCGTGGATGTGGTACAGCTCCCGGCGGCACGATGCCTCCGGGAGCTGCGCGTACTTCGTCGGTCGTCTGCTACAGGTGCGGCAGGATCGACGGCATCAGATCCTGGAAGGTGCGGCCGTTGGCAGAAGTGCCGATGGCCGTCATCTTCCAGCCGGCGCCGTCGCGGTGCACCTTGGCCATGATCTGCGCGGTGTACTGGCCACCGCCGTCGAGCGTGTAGCGGGCCATCTCCTGGCCGTTGGTCTCGTCGACGATGCGGCAGAACGCGTTCTGCACTTCCTGGAACGTCTGGCCGGTGAAGGAGTTCACCGTGAAGACGATCTGGTCGATGTGCACCGGCACGCGCTGGAGGTCGACGAGGATCGCCTCGTCGTCCCCGCCCTGCCCGGCGCCGCCGACCAGGTTGTCACCGGTGTGCTTCACGGAGCCGTCGTCGCTGACGAGGTGACGGAAGAAGACGACATCGACCGGCTGCTTGTCCGCGAACAGGACCGCCGAGGCGTCGAGGTCGACCTCCCGGGTGCGGGAGCCGAAGAGACCACGACGCGGCGCCGCCTGCCAGCCCAGCCCCATCCGGACGGCGGTCAGCGTGCCGCCGCCCTTCTTCTCCAGGCTGATGGCCTGACCCTTGGTCAGATTGACGCCAGGTCCCCCGGGCGCGCTGCCCTTGGATACATCCACCACGCGCTGTCCCCTCTCATTGCATACCTCGCGCCCGCCCGTGTGCGTGCGGCTGCCGAGAACCCTACGCAGTCACGCCCGGGCCGCCACAGTCGCGTCCCACTTTGTGTCGGTGTTGCAACACACCAGGTGCCGGGCGGGGTGCCGGGCCGTCAGGCCTGCCCCGCCTCCCTCATCTGCCTCAGTTCCTTCTTCAGCTCGCCCACCTCGTCGCGCAGCCGCGCGGCCACTTCGAACTGCAGCTCGGCGGCCGCGCCGCGCATCTGCTCCGTCATCTCCTCGATGAGAGCTGCCAGTTCGGCGGCGGGGCGGTCGGTGAGCACATCGCCCTTCTTGCCCGCCCTGGCAGCCTTGCCCGCCTTGCCGCCGAGCACGGGCACTGGGGCCTTGGCGGCCTTGCCTTCCTTCGCCTGCCGGAAGCCGGAGCCGAGGAGCTGTTCGGTGTCGACCTGCTCGCGCGCGATGGAGGCGACGATGTCGTTGATCTTCTTGCGCAGCGGCTGCGGATCGACTCCGTGCGCCGTGTTGTACGCGATCTGCTTCTCCCGGCGCCGGTTGGTCTCGTCGATGGCCTTCTCCATCGCCGGGGTGATCTTGTCGGCGTACATGTGGACCTGGCCGGAGACATTGCGCGCCGCTCGGCCGATGGTCTGGATCAGGGAGGTGCCCGAGCGCAGGAAGCCCTGCTTGTCGGCGTCGAGGATTGCTACGAGCGACACCTCGGGGAGGTCGAGGCCCTCTCGCAGCAGGTTGATGCCGACCAGGACGTCGTACTCACCGGACCGCAGCTCGCGCAGCAGCTCCACGCGGCGCAGCGTGTCGACGTCGCTGTGCAGATAGCGGACCTGGATGCCCAGTTCGAGGAAGTACTCGGTGAGGTCCTCGGACATCTTCTTGGTGAGGGTGGTGACGAGGACGCGCTCGTCCCGCTCCGTGCGCAACCTGATCTCGTGCACCAGGTCGTCGATCTGGCCCTCGGTGGGCTTGACGACGACCTCGGGGTCGATGAGGCCGGTGGGGCGGATGATCTGCTCCACGAAGCCGTCGGACCGCGAGAGTTCGTACGCACCGGGGGTTGCGGACAGATAGACCGTCTGGCCCACGCGCTGCTGGAACTCCTCCCACTTCAGCGGGCGGTTGTCCAGGGCGGAAAGAAGCCGGAAGCCGTGGTCGACGAGAGTCCGTTTGCGGGACGCGTCGCCCTCGTACATCGCGCCGATCTGCGGCACGGTGACGTGCGACTCGTCGATGACCAGCAGGAAGTCCTCAGGGAAGTAGTCGAGGAGAGTGTGCGGCGCGGTGCCGGGGGCGCGGTCGTCCATGTGCATCGAGTAGTTCTCGATGCCGGAGCAGCTGCCGATCTGACGCATCATTTCGAGGTCGTAGGTGGTGCGCATGCGCAGACGCTGGGCCTCCAGCATCTTGCCCTGCTTCTCCATCTCGGCGAGCCGGTCCTCCAGCTCCTTCTCGATGCCCCTGATCGCCTTTTCCATGCGCTCGGGTCCGGCGACGTAGTGGCTGGCGGGGAAGACGTACAGCTGGTCGTCCTCGCTGATGATCTCGCCGGTGAGCGGGTGGAGGGTCGACAGCGCCTCGATCTCGTCGCCGAACATCTCGATGCGTACGGCCAGCTCCTCGTAGACCGGGAAGATCTCGATGGTGTCGCCGCGGACGCGGAAGGTGCCGCGCGAGAAGGCCACGTCGTTGCGCGTGTACTGGATGTCGACGAAGCGGCGCAGCAGCTGGTCGCGGTCGATCTCCTCGCCGACCTTCAGCGGCACCATGCGGTCCACGTACTCCTGCGGCGTACCGAGGCCGTAGATGCAGGAGACGGAGGCGACCACGACGACGTCGCGGCGGGTGAGCAGAGAGTTCGTCGCGGAGTGGCGCAGCCGCTCGACCTCCTCGTTGATCGAGGAGTCCTTTTCGATGTACGTGTCCGACTGCGGGACGTATGCCTCGGGCTGGTAGTAGTCGTAGTACGAGACGAAGTACTCGACGGCGTTGTTGGGCAGGAGCTCGCGGAACTCGTTCGCCAGCTGGGCGGCGAGGGTTTTGTTCGGCGCCATGACGAGCGTGGGGCGCTGGAGCTTCTCGATCATCCAGGCGGTGGTCGCCGACTTGCCGGTGCCGGTCGCGCCGAGCAGGACGACATCCTTCTCACCTGCGCGAATGCGCCGCTCCAGCTCGGCGATGGCCGCCGGCTGGTCACCGCTGGGCTGGTAGGAACTGACGACCTCGAAGGGCGCCACCGTACGTTCGATGCTTGAAACGGGCCGCATGCATCAACCGTACGACCCGGCACTGACACTCACGCGGTGATCGCGCCGGGTCACCGGCGCCGCGAGGTTTCCGGGGCCGGGCGCGGGACACCGGGCCCGGCCGGCCGCTGCCGGCCGGTGCGGCCCGTGACGAGCATCGGATCGGACATCACGACCACGCCCGCCAGGAACAGGAAGATCACCGGGCCGATCAGCATCGGGGCGAGCAGCAGGGTGGACGTCTCGCCGGCGCCGGCGGTCGCGGGCCCGTGGAGGTGGACGCTGAGCGCCGCCATGCCGGTGTAGTGCATGCCGCTCACCGCGACGCCCATGACGAGGCCGGCGCCCAGGGTCGGCAGGATTCCACGTATCGACACGGCCGCCCAGAGCGCGGCGGTCGCGGCGACCACCGCGATCACCACGGAAAGAGCGACGGTGAGGGTGTCGTACTGGAGCTGGCCGCGCAGTCGCATTCCGGCCATACCGAGGTAGTGCATGGAGGCAACACCCAGGCCGGTTATCGTGCCGCCCGTGACCAGGGCCATCGGCGTGACTCCGCGGTATCCGACGATGAAGACGCCGATGCCGACCATGACGACGGCGACGCCGAGACTGGCGTACGTCAGGGTCGCGTCGTAACTGATGGGCGTCTCCTTCACCGTGAAACCCATCATCGCGATGAAGTGCATGGTCCAGATTCCCGAGGCGATGGCGGTCGCACCGAGCGCGAGCCAGCCGGTCTTCCAGCCGTGCTCGTTCCTGAGCGACCTCGCGATGCAGCGCAACCCCAGCGCGCCGCCGAGGCACGCCATGAGGTACGCCGCGACCGGGGTGACGAAGCCGTAGCTGAATCCGTCGACAGTGCCCTGCATTCCCTTTGAGCCCTTCAGCTTCCATCGCCGGGTGACGAGAGCCCACTCGTGGTACGGAGGCCCGTTTCGGGCGACAGTAGGCCGAGCTGGGTGATCCGCACACGTTTTCTCGGCAATTCATCGGCAGCGGCAGTGACACGTGACGCGCCCCGAGCGGTTTCGTTCACTTCGTGGCCATCCTTCGCCTGTCCATCGTTGACTCTTCGCTGTCACTCTCGGACCGTCTGTGATCACTCCATGCGAGGAGTCCTTGTGTACGCACGCACCGTCCCGGCCACGGCCGCAGCGCTACTGGCCGCCACCGCACTGCTGCTGCCCGCTACGGCCACCCACGCGGCCGGTCCCGGCGGCACCGACGACGAACCCGCCGTCATCGCCCACAGGGGCGCGTCCGCATACGCACCCGAGAGCACACTGGCGGCGATCGACCTGGCCGACCGGATGGGCTTCGCCTGGGTGGAGAACGACGTACAGCGCACCAAGGACGGCGAACTGGTGGTCGTCCACGACGACAGCCTCGCCAGGACCACGAACGTGGAGCAGGTCTTCCCCGGCCGGTCACCGTGGAAGATCAGGGACTTCACCGCGGCCGAGATCGCCACGCTGGACGCCGGCAGCTGGTTCGGACCAGAGTTCACGGGCGCGCGCGTGCCCACGCTCAAGCAGTACGTGAACCGGGTCGACCGCAACCACCAGAAGCTGCTCCTGGAGATCAAGAAGCCCGAGCTCTACCCGGGCATCGAGAAGGACACCCTGCGCGTGCTGCGCGAGGAGGGCTGGCTGAACCGCCACCACGTCAAGCACAAGCTCGTCATCCAGAGCTTCGGCGCGGACAGTGTGAAGGCCGTGCACGAGCAGCGGCCCGACCTCACGACCGGCTTCCTCGGGACGCCCCCGGTGGCCGACCTGCCGAAGTACGCCCGGTTCACCGATCAGATCAATCCGACGCACACGTCGCTGACGGCCGACTACGTCGCGGCGGTCCACCGGCTGAAGGGCGCGCACGGCAAGCAGCTCCGGGTCAACACCTGGACGGTGAACACGGCGGCGGCCGCGACTCGGGTGAACGACTTCGGCGTGGACGGGATCATCACCAACAACCCCGACATCGTCCGGGACGCCGTCAGCGAGTAGCCGTCAGCGGGTAACGGCCGGACCGTTGTCAGTGGCCGGTCGTACCGTGGTGCGCATGGACAGCGACGGGCAGTTCGTGGAGTGGGCGACCATCGACAGCGGCGGCAGCGGCAGTGGCGACGGCGGCATCGGGCCGCTGCTGGTGGCCGCCACCGAGGCCGGTCTGGTCTACGTGGCCTTCCACGCCGGTCCCGCGGTACGGGAGAAGGCCCTCGCCCAACTGCGGACGCGGCTGGGCGCCGAGCTGACGGAGGCCCCCGGCTCCGCGCGGCTGGCCGAGCCCATACGGCAGCTCCGGGCGTACTTCGCGGGTGAACTGCGCGACTTCGCCCTGCCGCTGGACTGGTCCCTCACCTCCGGGTTCAACCGGCAGGTGCTGCGCGAGCTGGCGACCGGAGTTCCGTACGGCGCGGTCGTCGGGTACGGCGATCTGGCGGGGCGCGTCGGGCAGCCCGGCGCGGCCCAGGCCGTGGGCGCCGCCATGGGCTCGAATCCGCTGCCGGTGGTGGTGCCCTGCCACCGGGTGGTGGAGAGCGACGGCGGGCTCGGCGGGTTCGGCGGCGGCCTGGAGACCAAGCGGGCGCTGCTGGCGCTCGAAGGGGTGCTGCCCCAGCCATTGTTCTGAACTCAGTTCCTTACATCGGTAAGGACTGGCACACTGCGGCGGTGACTACGACCGACAAGACGGCCGGTAAGCCGGCTCGTGAACCGGCAGGTATACCGGCCGACAAGTCAACCGCTACGGCGGCGATACCCGGGCCCGACGCGCTGCGCGCCCTCCAGCGGCGTACCTCCGTCGTACTCGTCGTGAGCCAGATCCTCGGCGGGCTCGGCGTGCCCATCGGTATCGCCCTCGCACCCGTCCTCGCGGTGGAAGTCAGCGGCACCGAGGCGCTGTCGGGACTGGCGCCGACGGCGTCCGTCGCGGGCACGGCCCTGCTGTCGATCCCGCTGGCCTCCCTGATGACCTCGCGCGGCCGGCGTCCGGGACTCGTCCTCGCCTATCTCATCGGCGCGCTGGGCGCGGCGCTCGTGGTGGTCGCCGCCGTCTTCGAGAACTTCCCGCTGCTGCTGCTCGGCATGGCCGGATTCGGCGCCGCGTCCTCCGCCAACCTCCAGGCGCGATTCGCCGCGGCCGACCTGGCCGAGCCGGACCGGCGCGCCCGGGCGATCTCGACGGTCGTCTGGGCCACGACCATCGGCGCGGTGTTCGGCCCCAACATCGCGGCCCCGGCGGGCCGCGCCTTCACCGGCACCTCCATACCGGAGACGGCGGGCCCGTTCCTGTGGGCCGCCGGGATCTTTCTCGTCACGGGTCTGATCGTCGCCGTACTGCTGCGCCCCGATCCGCTCCTGACCGCCCGGGCCATGGCCCCGGCGGAATCGCAGTCCGCGCAGAGCCGCTCGCTGCGGGCCGGAGTCGCGGCGGTGGCGGCCTCGTCGCGGGCCAGGCTCGCCCTCGTAACGGTGGCCGTCTGCCACACCGTCATGGTCTCGATCATGGTGATGACCCCCGTCGACCTGGGCCACCACGGCGCCGATCTGGAACTCGTCGGTCTTGTCATCAGCGGTCACATCGCGGGCATGTACGCGTTCTCACCGGTCATGGGCTGGCTGTCCGACCGGGTCGGCCGTCTCGCGGTCATCGGCCTGGCGGCCGGTCTGCTCTGCCTCGCCGCCCTGCTGGCCGGGACGGCCGGTCCCAGCCACGCCCAGACGGCCGCCGGACTCTTCGTGCTGGGCCTCGGCTGGTCCGCGGGCCTCGTCTCGGGCTCCGCGCTGCTCACCGACTCGGTGCCGCAGCCGGCCCGCGCCGCGGTCCAGGGCCTGTCGGACCTGACCATGAACTCGGCGGCGGGGATCGGCGGCGCGGCGGCCGGCCTGATCGTCGCGCAGGCGGGCTACGGCTGGCTCAACGCCATCGGCGCCTGCCTGCTGCTGCCGATGGCCGCGCTCGCACTGCTGGCCACCCGCAGCCGCCCTGGCGACCCGCCGGAACCGGTCGGAACCGGCCGCTAAAGGCTGATGTGGTACGCCTTGCGCAGCGTCTCGTGCACGGTCCAGGTCGTACGGTCCCCCTCGCGCAGCACACATGCGTCACCGGGACCGATCTCCAGGGTGTCGCCGCCCTCCACCCTCGACCGTGGCGCGGCCACTGACCACCACGAACAGTTCGTTGGCCTCGGTGTCGGTGACCACGCCGGGCGTGATCTGCCAGATTCCACGCAGCTGCTTGCCGTCGGGGGACTCCCACAGCACCTTGCCCGTCACCACCGGCTCTCCGGACACGATCTGGTCCGGGTCGAGCGGCTCCGGCTCAAGATCGGCGTCCGGGATGTGCACGGAGAAGGAGGCTGGAACTTGATCAATTGTCGTCATGGCGCGTCACCTTAGCGGGGCGCCCGAAGAGCCGGTCAGGTGGAGGTCACTCGTCGTAGTGGCGGGCCTCGATGATGTTCCCGTCGGGATCGCGGAAGTAGAAGGAGCGAGGAGCGGCGCCGCGGGCCCCGAAGCTGTTGTGCGAGTACGGCGAGACGGCGACGCCGCTGTCTTCCAGCCGGCCGTGCAGGGCTTCGAAGGCCTGCTTGCCCATGGCGAGACAGACATGGTTGACCGGGTGACCGGCCGTGCCCTCGGCGCCGGGAATGGCATTCATGGCCCCGGCCATCGTGAGGGGGGCCAGGTCGAGCAGCGATCCGGCGGAGACGCGCACGGAAGGGAAGGGCGCTTTGCCCTCGGCGAACTCGGCGGCACGTACACCGGTCAGACCGACGGTCTTCTCGTAGAACTCCACCGAGACCAGCGGGTCGCTCACCCACAGGACAACGTGATCGAGATGCGCTTCTGTCATCCGCTCTGTCATCCTCCCAGGCTGCGGTGTGATCGTCGCCGGGCACAAGGGGCGCGCCGCGCGACGTTTGAGGACCCGGCCGACGCGCCAGGAATGGGGCATGCCTGACACCGCACTGCTGATGTCCGGGGAGGTGCGGGAGGCGCTGGAGCGGCGCCGTCCCGTCGTAGCCCTCGAGTCGACGATCATCGCGCACGGTCTGCCGCGTCCGCGCAATCTGCGGGTCGCCCAGGAGCTTGAGGAGGTGGTACGTACCGTCGGAGCCGTTCCCGCCACCATCGCCGTCCTGGACGGCAGGGCCCATATCGGCCTGGACAAGGCACAGTTGGAGCGGGTCGCGAACGACGACTCGGTGCGCAAGCTGGGTCATCGCGATCTCGCGCCGGCGCTGGCGGCGGGCGCGAGCGGGGCGACGACCGTGTCGGCGACGGCGTTCCTGGCCGCCCGGGCCGGCCTGCGCGTCTTCGCCACCGGTGGGCTCGGCGGCGTACACCGCGAGTGGACCGAGACGCAGGACGAGTCGGCGGACTTGGGGCTGCTGGCGCGGACGCGGATCACGGTGGTGTGCGCGGGGGTCAAGTCGATCCTCGACGTTCCGGCGACGTTGCAGCGGCTGGAGACGCTAGGGATCGGGGTCCTCGGGTACGGCACCGGGCACTTTCCGGGGTTCTACCTGAGCAGTTCGGGCGAGCCGGTCGACTGGACGGTGCGGACGCCCGGTGCGGTGGCGGCGGTGATGCGCGCCCAGGACGTGCTCGGCGGCCCGGAAGCGGCGTTGCTCGTCGCCAATCCCGTACCGGAGGCCGAGCAGCTGGACCCGGCGCTGCACGACCGGGTGCTGGCGGAGGCCCTGGAGGAGTGCCGGACGCGCGGGATCTCCGGCCAGGGCGTCACGCCGTTCCTGCTGGACTACCTGGCGCGGGGCACGGAAGGCGCTTCACTGGAGGCCAACCTGGCGGCGGTGCGCGGCAACGTACGGCTGGCGGCGCAGATCGCGACCGCGTGGACGCAGGCATGAGGGAGAACCCGCGAAAGGGTGGGGCAGGGGGCGACGGTGAGGATGAGAGCGACGACTCGGGCGGCGTCGGCGGTGCGTTGCTGGTGGTCGGCGATGTGGTCACCGATGTCGTGGCCCGCCATCGCACACCGCTGGCACCGGCGACGGACACCGCGGCGCAGATCAGGACGCTGCCGGGCGGGGCGGGAGCCAACGTGGCCTGCTGGGCGGCGTACTCGGGGCTGGCAGACGTTCGGCTTCTGGCGCGGGTCGGTACGGACGCGGGTGCGTGGCACGAGGAGCGGCTGCGGCGTGCGGGTGTGCGTCCGCAGGTGGTGCTCGACGGGGAAGCGGCAACCGCCACCGTGATCTCCCTCGTCGACGCGACCGCCGAGCGCACGTTCCTGACCGACAGCGGCGCCGCCCTGCGGCTCTCCCCCGCCGACTGGTCCGCGTCCCTCCTGAACGGCGTCGCCCATCTCCATCTCTCCGGATACCTCTTCTTCGCCGATACGAGCCGGGAGACGGCCCGCTTGGCGCTGCGGGCGGCCCGGGAGCGGGGGGTGACGGTGAGCGTGGATCCGGCGTCGGCGGGCTTCATCGCCGGGCTGGGCGTGGACCGGTTTCTGGAGGCCGTGGCGGGGGCGGATGTACTGCTGCCCAACGCGGATGAGGCCCGGCTGCTCACCGGATTGCCGGAAACGGCGGACGCCGCGGCCAAGTTGAGCCGCCACTTTCCGCTGGTCGCCGCCACCCTGGGCGCCGGGGGAGCACTGGTCGCCGAGGCCGGCAGCGTGCGGGACCGTGTTCCGGCCGCCCCGGCGAAGGCGGTGGACTCGACAGGCGCTGGTGACGCCTTCGCGGGCGCGTTCCTCGCGGCACGCCTCGCCGGTGCGGATGCCGCGCGGGCCGCGGCGCAGGGGTGCGGGGCGGGGGCGCGGGCCGTGACGCTGGTGGGCGGGCGACCACCGCTGGGGTGACGGTTCGCGCCCTGATGTCACTGCCCCGGGAGCCCCGTCCACGCCGGATGCCGCGGATCATCGGCCCGTACGACCACATCCGCGGCCTCCCCCGGCCGCGCCTCCCGCTCGTACCGGGCGAAGGCAGGCAGCGTCCACTTCGCCCCCGCGGCCGTCCCGCGCTCCAACGCCCCGGCGGACAGCCGCACATGCACCGTCAGGTCGAACGGAAACCAGTGCCGCAGAAGCATCGGCCCGTGCATCAGCAGCACACCACCAGCAGGAAGCTGTACGTAGGGACTGCGCGTCGCCCGGTCGGTGGCCGGGTTCCACAGGTCGGGCAGAACGCGCCCGGTGCCGCCGGGCTCCAGTGGTCCGAAGACCTCGCGCCACAGGGCGCGGATGTCGAACCAGCCGTCGTAGTACGAGTCGGGGTCCTCCTTGCCGAACTCGTACCGCAGCGAGGCCGGCCGCAGAAAACCCTCCGTACCGACAACCACGACCTTACGGCCGCGCAGTCTCAGCGCATCGGCGAGGCGCCCCGCGACCTCGCCGGTACGGGCGGCGGGCGCACCGTCGACGGCGGCTTTGAGCCACGGTCCGCCGTCGGCCGGATTCAGGCCACCGAGATGGTCGGCGAGGGCGTCGGTGAGCCGTTCCCAGGTGATCGCTTCGCACTGCACCCCCACATCATGCGGGGCACGTCATGGAGGATGTTCGGCGAGCGTCTAGACATCGTGCGGCGGCGGGGGCTCCATCCGGTCGGCGAGTGCGACACCGCGCTCGGCGATCAGGTCCTGGCAGGCGCGCAGTCCGGGCCTTGGTGTGACGCCTGAGGAGCGGATGGCGAAGACGGCCTGGACCGACCGCCCCTGGACGACCAGTTCGTCCACTTTGTCGCGTACGGCGGCGGGCAGTGCGTCCCAGAGATCCGAAGTCATGGCACCGACCCTAGCCGCACCCGCTCAACGGTCCGCCTGGCCTTGCGTTTGACCTTCCGCTTGACCTCGGATGTTCGCCACCGCAGGTGCCCACGTCGTCGCAGTGAGCCGCAGGCCGGCGCCGCTCGCCGAGACCGCTGAGGCACACCCGCGTCACGGCCGACGCCGCCGCCGAGGGGATCGTGCGTACGGCCGTCCAGGAGGGCGGGCGGCTCGGCGCGCGCACGCGCGCAGCTCGCGACGAACCTCGTCGCCCCGCTCTGGAGGCGCAGGCCTCACTGCCCGCGCTGGAAGCTTTCGGCGGGCGGCGTGATCGTAAACGTCTGTACATCGGCCGGATCGGCCGCCCGAAGAGCGTCGTTCGTGGCGGGGGTGGTGCGGCCGGTGAGGTCACTGCGTATCGGCGAGCCGGCACGGGCGACGGGCGGCGGCCCGCCATCCCACGACGCGACCGCCGCCAACTCTCCCTCGTACTCCGTTTCTTCCTACTCCCCCGCCGCGCACGCGGGCGCGTCGGCGTCGATCGAGAGCGGGCTGCCGGCGGGCAGCATGTAGGTCACGTACAGCACGACCGGCTCACTCCCGAGGTTGCGCCCGATGTGGCGGTGCTTGGCTCCGGAGGGCTCGATGAAGGACTGGCCCGCGGTCGTCGTTTCGACGGTGCAGTCGTCGAGCGTCCGGGACAGGGTTCCCTTCTGTACGACGGCTATGAGCTGCCCGGGGTGATGGTGCCAGCCGGTCGATCCGCCCGGGGCGATGGTGATGGTGCGTACGACCACATCAGTGATGCCCTTGGCCTTCACCTTCATGGTGCCGGCGGAGGTTCCGGTGGCGAGCACCGTGCCGCTCACTCCGCTGCCGGGCGTCGCGAGCGCGGCGGACGGCACCATGCCGAGCGCCGCCACGCACCCGCCGAGAACCATTCCCTTGCGGCGCCACCCCTGATTGCCCTTGCGCACGAAACCCAACAAGCCCATGAAACCTGTGAAGCCCGTGAACCCCGTAAACCCCGTAAACCCTGTGAACCCCATTGGAACCCTCCAACTCCCGGGCGCTGACCGGGGATTCGATCGGAGTCCCCGCCGCCTCAATCGCCGAAATCGCCTCACCGTATCGGAGATCAACTCCGTGCCCCAGGGGTTGCGCACGACGGTTCTCCGGGAGATCGAAAACGGGTTTCAAACCCCCCGCCCGTACGCTGATGATCTGGATGCGGCGATCGGCCGTATCGGCCGCTTCCGGAGTGGATACCGCCAGTGACCAGCCCAGCAACAGCCATCTGCTCCCCCTGCCACGTCCCCACCCACACCCAGTTCGCACCCCCCGGGACCTGATCGAACAGATCGTGTACGGCGGCCGGGATCCGGCGACAGATCCGGCGTGGGAGCCCTCGGGCGCGGCGACGGTGGAGGAGTACGGTGCGCTGAAGTACGGGGCGTACACCCAGGACGCCCAGGACGCGCATGGAACGATCCGCGGCTGATCTACGCCCCGCCGGCGACGTACGCCGAAGAGGCACATGTCCTCCCCACGACGGTCCACCGCCACCTCACCACGTTCGAAATCCTCGAACTCCTGGACCAGGGCGGGACCGTCATGGCATCGGTCCACTACGAGATCCGCAACCCGTACCGCGAGGCGCCGGGCAAGGGCGGCCACTTGGTCCTGATCACGTCCCGGGAGAAACGAAATGGAAGCGGGCCCGGGGGCGTAGCCGGCCCCCGAGCCCTGTTCAATGCCGCCCATGTGGCACGCCGTCCAGTAATGGGACCAGGTCAGTCGTTATGTCGCCGCGTCATGCCTTTAGACCACCGCAGACCGAGCTCCGCGGGCCGGAATTGAACCGGCATCTCGACGTGCATGGGCCTGGGCCCGGTTGGAAACGGCGATCGGCGGCGAATGCTGAGTCTGGAGCAAGAGTCTGAGATTGATCGCGGTCCGTATCCGGTACCGCGGCAGTCACGACGAACTTCAGTTTCAGCTTGCGCTCTTCGCGCACCCCGACCGCACGATGGCGCCCGGGGAGTCTTTTGGGGAGGCTACCCGAACAGGTAGCCGAAGACGGCGTCTCCCACCCGCTGGTCCGTGACCTCGGCGCCGTTCGCCTCTTCCCGCGCGAACTTCACGGCCTGCTGGAGCTTTTCCACCCGCTCGAGCAGCTCGTTCACGCGGCGGGCCGTCAGCGCGCCGGAGAACTTCACGGTCGTCCAGTACCCGACCGGAATGTCCTCGTAGTACACCTCGACCTGGGCCGGGTGCTTGTCGGTCGCCTCCGCCTTCACATGGTTGCGCGGCACTTTCTTCGTACGGAGCGTCCGTACCGCTTCCGTCTTCCAGTCGTCGGTCGACGGGTCCAGCGTCCACGCCTCAGAGGCGTCGAGCACCGGCAGCTTCCGTACAAAGGCATTGATGTCCGCCAACTGCTTCTCCAGGAAGAGGAGATAGGACACAGGCGCCTCACTCACCACCACTCGTCCGTCGACGGTCACGTCGGCGCGGGCGGTGCAGTTGGCCCAGTCCTTGGTGGCGGTCACGTCGAACAGCCGGGTCAGCGTCTTCGCGGTGTCGCGCAGTACGTCCTCGGCCTTGACCTGCACGCGCGTGGACTCGGGCGGAAGCTGCTCACCCTCCTCGTCCTTGGCCTGGTACGTACGCGAGATGCCCGCGAGCAGGGCAGGTTTCTGCAGGGCGTGCTGAGCCACCGTCAGGTCCTGCTGCGCCTTGGACTTGACGCCCTTCTCGACTGCGATGATCTGATTGAGTTTCGCCACGTCCAAGACGTTAACAACATCAACCGCCCACACTCGAACGATTATTCAAGGCACAGCCCTCATAGCTGTAATCGGCTCCCTGCTCGGCTCGGTAGCCACCCACTTCTTCCAACGCCAGACGGCAGAACGCGCCGCCGCCCTCACCCGCGCCGAACATCTCCGCCAGGAGCGGATCTCGACGTACAGCGCCTTCGCCGGCGCCCTGGTGGACTACCGCCGCGCCCAGAACGACCGGTGGCACCGCAGGGCCGAGCCGCCGGCCAGTGCCGACGCCAGAAACTCGCGCCTGGACTCGTACGCACAACGCTCAGCCGCGAGGCAGGCCCTGATCCGGGTCCAGCTGGTCTGCGCGGAGGGCAGATCGCGAAACTCGCCAAGTCCGCCTTCGATTTCGTGCATTGCATGCACGAGGCGGCGGCGTCGAGCGTGCGCTGACACCTGGTCGCCGCCATGCTTGGGTACGCTCCCTGCATGGACCTGGTGGTGATCGAACCAGAACCACACAAGCGGAGGCACTGCGCGGAGTGCCGACAAGGCCCTCTCCGCTTCCACATCCCCGAGTTCAATGCCGTCATCTGCCTCGACTGCGCGGACCTGGCCCACCTGGTCTACCTCCCACGAGGCAACGCGGCCCTGACACGCCGCTCCCGCGAGGCGAGCTCGCTCTGGGCGGTAGTCATCCGCCACAACAAACGCCGCAAACACTACGAGCGCCAGGGCATCCTGGTCGAAGAAACCGCCCTCGCCCACGCCGAGTCGTCCTGCCTGGCGGACGCGGACGCCCGCGCCCGCCGCCGCACCCGAGACGCAACCCGCCGCGCGGCCGAGGACGTACGCTTCACGGCCACCCTGACCACAAAAATCCTCCGCCTCTTCCCCTCCTGCCCGCCCCACCGAGCCCAGGCCATCGCCACCCACACCTCACAACGCGGCAGCGGCCGGGTGGGCCGCAGCGCGGCGGCCCGAGCCCTGGACGAGGCAGCGATAACGGCAGCGGTCCGAGCCGCGATACGCCACGAGGACACGCCGTACGACACCCTGCTGATGAGCGGGGTACCGCGGTGGAAGGCGCGCGCGAGGGTGGCGCCTGCGATAGAGGCGGTCCTCACTGCCTGGCGGGTGGATGCGGAGAACTGATCAATTCCCCATCGCCGTGCATCAATCTCTCGTAAAATGCACCGGACTTGGGGGTCCGACCAGGCGATGGTCATGGCATGCCTGCGACTCCCCCCTCCCGGCCCGCGTCGCGCAAATCACCAGGAGCTCGCCCATGCCGTACACGGCCGAGATCAGCCGCACCAACCCGACGAGCATTATCTTTCTCGTCGATCAGTCCACCTCGATGACTGATCCCATCGGGGGCGAGGATGCCCAGCAGAAGGCCGACGTAGTGGCCGACGCCATCAATCGGCTACTCACGGAGCTCTCTGTCAAGTGCGCCAAGGAAGAGGGCGTACGCGACTACTTCCACATCGCGGTCATCGGTTACGGCGCCACCGTCGGCTCGGCATTCGGCGGCGAGCTGTCCGGCCGCGACCTCGTCCCGCTGAGCGAAGTCGCCGACCATCCGGCCCGTATCGACTCGCGTACGAAGAAGGTCCCGGACGGCGCGGGCGGCCTCGTCGAGACCTCCGTCAGCTTCCCGCTGTGGATGGACCCGGTAGCCCATGGCGGTACGCCCATGAACCGCGCTCTGCAGTACGCCGAGACGCTCGTAGCCGGCTGGACCGAGCGTTACCCGGCCAGTTTCCCGCCCATTGTCATCAATCTGACGGACGGCGAATCGACCGACGGCGACCCGTCGGCAGCAGCCGCCACCATCACTCAGCACGCCACGGCCGATGGCGGGGCCCTGCTGTTCAACCTGCACGTCTCGGCCTCCGGCGGGTCGCCCACCGCCTTCCCGGACTCCGACGCCGACCTCCCCGACTCGTACGCCCGCACACTGTTCAACATGTCCAGCCCGCTGCCGAGCCACATGCGGTCCTACGCCGCATCTCAAGGGCAGCGCGTCAGCGAGGCCACCCGCGGCTTCGTCTACAACGCGGACATCACCACAGTGGTCCAGTTCCTGGACATCGGCACCCGAGCAACCGAACTGCGGTGACCTCTCCGGGCCTGTACGTCACGCACCTCGTCGCCCCGAAGCACGGCAGTACGGAAGCGGAGTGCGAAGATGCCGTCCACGTACTGCCCCGCCACCATCCCTTCGACGAGTTGATCGACGGCCCGATGGCGGCGAGCCTGTGCGACGGTGCCACAGAGAGCGTGCTGTCCAAGGACTGGGCCCGGCTGCTCGCCGAGGCCTCGACTCAGTGGGCCCTGGAGCGGACCGAATTCTTCGGCAGAGGCACGGACTTCGAAGAGTTCGCCGCTGCGGCGGTCGGCCAATGGGAGCCGTGGCTGAAGAACTACACCCGTGCCCGGGACGAGGAGGGCCGGCCGCTGAAGTGGTACGAGCAGACCAAACTGACGGCCGGTGCGCACGCCACCATGCTGGTGGCGCGCCTCGTTCCCGACCCGGTGCGGCCAAGTGCCGGCTGGCGCTGGCAGGCCGCGGCCCTGGGCGACAGCTGCCTTTTCCATATCCGCGACGACAAGCCCCTGCGGTCGTTTCCGGTGGAACGACCTGAGGACTTCGACACAGTCCCCGACCTGTTCGGCAGTCGCAATCACGACACAGGGCTGCTGGCCGCCCGTACCCAGTTCGCCGAGGGCCGCTGCGAGCCTGGGGACCGGTTGCTGCTGATGACGGACGCGCTGGCTGCCTGGTTCCTCTCGGCCTCCGACCCGGTCCGCGCATTTCACCAGCTTCTGGAGTTCGGCGGCCCCCACGACGCCGCGGCTTTCGCCGGGTGGCTGGGCGGGCTCCGGGAGAGCCACGTTCTTCGCAATGACGATGTCGCCGTCATCCGGATCGATATCGAGGGGCGGTGACCCGTGGCCACGCCCACCAGTCCGCACAGAAAGTTCCCTACGGGCGGCGAGTACGCGGAAGCGCTCCAACACACCCATCTGTGCTTTCAGCACCCTGAGCTCAAGGGCGCCAAGCCCGACATCATCAAGGCACTCCGCCTGCCCAAAGCCATCTCGGGTGCTTTTGCCAGTGTCTTCTGCCTCACCTCGCCCTCGTCGGGTCGGCGTTACGCCGTCAAGTGCTTCACCCGTCACGTGCCCGACCAGGAACTCCGCTACGAGGCGATCAGTACGCAGCTTGCCGGACTCGCTCCCGGCACCCTGTCACAACAGTGGAAGATGGGTTTCGAGTATCTTCCGAACGCCATCCGGGTCGGCGCCGAGCACTTCCCCGTACTTAAAATGGACTGGGTGGAGGCAGTCACACTGTCCTCCTGGCTGGACGGCCACCATCAGAACAGCACCGCGGTGAATCTGCTGGCTGACCGCTTCGCAGACCTGACCGCCGATCTCGACTCACACGGAATCGCCCACGGAGATCTGCAGCATGGCAACCTTCTGGTCGCGGCAGACGGCACCTTCCGGCTGGTGGACTACGACGGCATGTACGTACCCGCCCTGTCCGGTCACGGGGGTACGGAACGCGGGCACCGCAACTACCAGTCCCCAGCACGCGGTAATGACGACTTCGGCGCGGAAGTGGACCGCTTCTCCGCATGGGTCATCTATCTCGCGCTCAAAGCGGTCGCAGCCGATCCCGGACTGTGGAGCCAGCTCCATGAAGCAGACGGTGAGTTCCTCCTCCTGACCGAGGGCGACTTCAAGAGCCCTTCTACTTCCCCACGCTTTCCTGTCCTTCTCTCCCACCGGGACAGGACGGTCAGCGGACTGGCCGACCAAGTCCGCGCGCTTTCCTACCAGCCCCTCGAAGCCCTTCCTCCGCTGTCGCACGCCCTGCCCACCGCTGCAGCTGCATCCTTCGCGGCGACGCCCGGACCAACCCCTGTGGTTCCGATACAGTCCGGCTCCGGCCCTCTGCCCAGCTGGATGAACGGTCACCTGCCGACTCCACCTCCCCCGCAGACCACGACCGCGACCACTACCGCGCCACCGGTCCCTCTGCCCACTCGCTTCACCGGACGCACATTCCTGGACGTCCTCGCAGCCCTGCTTCTGCCCGTGGCGCTCGTCTCGCTCGTCCTCCTGCCGATGGCCGCGATTCTGGGGCCCCCAATCTCAGCGGCTCCCTTCGCCATGGCAGCCTTCGTGACACTTCTCAGGGGGCGCACGCGCCCCGAAAGCCGCGCGCTGCACGCGTACGTCAAGGAACTCAGGCTGCGTCGCCAGCAGGTCGGCGACCCGGACAAGGCGGCCAAGGAACTGGAGCGCGACCGTAAGAGGCTCGATACTTCCGAGACCGCGCGCAAGGCCGGACTCGCACGGGATCAGCAACACCTCACCGAGCAGCATCAGCGTGAGCTGGCGGCGACCGAGCGGGACAAGATCAAAGAATGGGCAGCGATCGACCGGCAGCTGACTTCCCTGGACAGCGATCTGCAGGCTGCTCTACGCAAGGCTCTGGACGACGAGCAGTATGCGTTCACCCAGGAACAGCTGCGGAAGTGCCGCATCTCAAGCGCGAAACTGCGCAACATCGGCCCGAAGATCACCCAAGAGCTGGCCGCCCATGGCATCCGTACAGCCGCCGACTTCACGGGATACAGGCCCGTGCGCAACGCTCAATACAACACCATGGGCGCACGCCTCACTCTCCCCGGCGGCCGAAGTGTCGACGTCAAGAACATCGGGGAAGCGCGAGCCCAGACTCTGGATGCCTGGCGCAACCAGCAGCTGGCGAACATCAGACCTCGCCGGCCCACTCAGCTGACGCCGACACGAGTACGGGCCCTTACCTCCCAGTCCCAGCTACGCCGCGACCAGTTGCGCAGTCAGCGGCGCAAGTCCGAGTCGGAGGCGAATACTCGGCGCACGCATGCACAGCAGCGTTTGAAGGACGGTCGCGCGCACCTCGCGGCCCAGGAGGTCCTGGCCGACGGCCGAGCCCAGCAGCAGCGCCAGGCGCTGAGCCACCGTTCCGTTCAACTGCGGGACGCACGCGCCGAGTTCGACTCGATCAACGCATCCCTCGCCGCAGCCGGCCTGCACCGCCGGGCGCTCTCATTCGGCCGCTACCTGCGTTTCCTCTACATCGGCCGCTGATCTCCAAGCGCCCGGTCCAGTCGCTCTGCCCATGCGTGCCACAGCGGCACACGAACGCCACCGGGCAGTAGTACGGACCTGGCCAGCGCAAGCCGCAGATGTCGCGCGGGCTTCACCTCCGCCGGAGCGGACAGATCCAGAAGCACCGGAACCACCCCGCTGTCGGAGCGCACTTCGAAATCGCATGGGTATCCGTCAATCACAGTGTTCCGGTCCACCACTGCGCCCGGAGCCGCATCGGAGAGGAGCTTCTGGAACTGGTCTGCCACCGCCAGTGACCGCTCGTTCGGTTCCGCGTCCCGAGCAGCCCGAGGCTCATGCCCCGCCGCCGCGTCCAACAGGGCTCGGGGCATTCCGGTGCGGGCAGACCAGAAGTCGCGATCGCCGAGGACAATGAGATGTGAACGAGCTCTGGTGATGGCGACGTTCCACAGGTTGACCTCGCGGCACAGCCAGTTGATCGCGCTCGGCCGCATGGCCGGCCCGGCGACAAGTGACAGCAGCATCACATCCTGCTGCCCGCCCTGAAAGGTGTGCACGGTACCGACCCTGACCCGTGGCTCGTGAGCCCAACGAGGTGCGATCAGCTCTTTCTGGGCCCGGAAGGGTGTGACTACTCCGACGGATGCCCCGTCCGGCAGTCGTGCCAAGAGCCGCTCAACAGCGATATGAACACGCTCGGCCTCTTCCTCATTAATCCATGATCCGTTACGCCCCTGCCTGGCCTTCCCTTCGATGTCGAGCCACTGCACCGCGTTCACTCCGTCGAGGCGCCTCAGTGAGCGTGGATCGGTCAGGATGGTGAGCCGGTCGGCGTAGCAGTAACGGTTGGAGATCGAGACGATGTCCGGGTGACAGCGAAAGTGCTCGTCCAGCAGCAAAGTGCTGCCCGCGGCACGTGCGGTGGCGTGAAAGGAGGAGTAGCGGCGATACCCCAGCCGGTGTTCTTCCAGCCAGCTTCCCCGCAGCGTCGCCGCGCTTCTTGACGCAGCCTCCTGGCGCGGCTGGATCGTGGTGATGTGCGGCAGTTGCATGGGATCGCCGATAACCAGTGCCCGCTTGGCACGGAACAGCAGAGGCAAGATGTCCAGCGTGGAGCACTGGCTCGCTTCGTCAATAATCACCAGGTCGAACAGGCCCGGCCGGTCGCGGAATCTGCGCGCGGACCGTGCCGTGACAGCCCAGCCCGAGACGTTCGGCAGCAGCTTGTCCAGAGCCGCCCACTCACGCGACGAACCCGCCCGTACCGCCTCGATGCGGTCGAACAGCGCCTGTCGGGCCGGCGCCGCCTGTTCCTGTACGAGTGCCCGCAGCAGGACTTCAGCCGTGCGCCGCGCCTCCCTGTCTGTTGCACCCAGGTCGGCCAGCAGCGCTGCGTCGCCCGGCCCCTGATCCGCCGCCGCAGACTCGGCCCGCCATGCGGACTCATCCTGCGCGAAAGACACCAGAGCGGCGAAATCCTCACGACTCCGGATCCGCACGGGCAGTGCTGACAACCGGCGCACCGCACGGCTACGCCGGCGCCTGCCGAACAGCCACGCCCGGCTCGCTCTGCGCGCCGTCACCAGCCAGCGGGAGAGCGCATGATCGTCGCCGAACGCGGAGCCCACCGCATTGGGGTCGCACGCGCCGGCGTCGGCATATTCGCTGCGGCGCCGCCCCAGCTCGGCCAGCAGCCTTTCACGCTCGGCCACTTCAGCCATCCGCTGCCGCACGGATTCCTGGTCGCGTACAGCGTTGCGCACGTCACCCCGGCACGCGTCGGCCGAGCGAGCGGGTCGCGCGACGCGCGTGAGCTCTTCCAGAGCGAGCAGCTCAGTCTCGACGTTGTCGCGCTCTCCCCCTTTGCTACCTGTACGGATGATCAGTCCGGGCGTCAGTTTCTCGCACCGGTCCCAGACCTCGTCCACTGCCTTGTTGTTGGTGGACGCGACAAGGACCGATTCGCCCGCCGCCCTTGCTGTGGCCACCGCATTGACGATGAGCTGACTCTTTCCGGTGCCGGGCGGCCCCGTGGCCACAGTGAGTCGACTCGACATGGCCGACCGGATCACCGCTTCCTGAGCTTCGTTGAGCTCCAGTGGGGCCACGACTCGCACCGCGCCGCTCCGTGCCACTGCCTCCGGCTCAGCCGGACTGGCCAGTGCGCCGAGGGCGGTGTCCGCGATCAGCCCGACGGACTTCTGCAGCGTCTTGTAGTCCTTGACCAGCTTCGCCGTCATCGCCGAGTCGCTCTTCGCGGCGTAGACGAGGGCAACATTGCGTGCACCCTCGTGGGCGGCCCGGAGCGTGCTGCCGTCCCCGAGAGCGCCCGGGTCGAGGTGCTCGGTGTCGGTGAGCGCCAGCTGGTCGAGGAGGCTGCGGAGGTCTCGTACCATCTCGTCGCGGAACCCCGGCCGCCAGCTCGGCTGGTAGGACGCGAGCAATTCCAGCCCTTCGTCCTTCCCCAGCCGGTCCAGGACCAGCTTCGGATGCGGAATCGCAGGCCCGGCAGGTACGGCGACACTGTGTCCCTGGGCATCCGTGACGACCTCGATCTGCTGCATGACCAGCGGTGCGCAGACCTGCTGCTTGCCGTCGAACAGCACTACAGCGGGATAGCCGTACCAGAGGTCTGCCCCGTCCTTGCCCGCCTTTTCCGCAAGGCTCACGATCTCTGCGGAGACCGGTACGGACGCGCTGGTCCCGGACAGCAGGGATTCCTGTCCGGCCGGCCAGACGGCGCGTGGCGGGGTTCTGCCGTTGACTGACAGCAGCGCGTCGCCGGAGCTCTCCTCGCGCAGGCACTGGAGGTAGTAGTCGAACAGTTTGGACCAGTCCGCCTCGGTGAATGCCTTGTCGTCGTGGACCACCGGGGCCGACTTGACCGGTACGAGCGTCGCCGGGCCACCGGCGGGATCTGCTGTCACGGCCGAGGCGGGCAGGGGTTTCAGGGAGGGAACCGGCCGGCCGACCGCCGACTTCGCGAGGAAGATGTCCCCGGTCACCGACAAGCTGGACTTCGTGGGCGTCTGCTGCTTGTCGGCCGGGGCGTTCTTCAGCTCCCGGCTGATGTGCCGGAACAGGTCGTCGGCAGACACTCGGCCGTCACCGTCGAGGTCCGCCCGCCCCGTATGCAGGCCCTTCACCATCGCGCCGGTGAATTGTGAAGGTTCTCCCGGCGTGGAAGTGAACGACCTCTCCCAGTGGTGCGACGCAGTGATCACGTAGACGCCACTCGCCTCGACCCTCGGCACAGGCTGCGCCTGCGCTCCGCCCTTGCTCCGGAATCCCTGTACGGCTGCCCCGCTGAAGCAGCAGTCGAGGAGGAGGATCTTGCGCTGTGCGGCGCAGCTCTCCAGTTGCTCGGTGATGAAGGAAGCCTTCACCCCGGTCTTCTCCACGTCGCCACTGCGCGTGTCCGAGGCGATGTAGTACAGCTGTCCGTCTTCCCTTTCGTACTCGCCATGTCCGCTGAGGTAGAGCACAACCAGCTCGTCCGGTTCCCGGTCGTTCAAGAAGCTCTCGACGGACTGCGTGATGGCGGCCTTGGACGAGTCCTCCACCCGTAAGCAGTCCTCAAAACGTCCGATCGACGGCATCTCCAGGACCTGGCTCAGGAGGTGCACATCGGCGCGGACGGCCGGAAGTGGCGCGAACACCGGGGTCCTGGTAAGTGGCTGTACCGATGAGCAGTGCGTAGTTGCGGCTCACGGCCCCACCTCGGGGCGGTTCTGCCGCTGCTCATGGATCTCTTTGAGCTCCCGCCCGGAGACGCTGCCACGCAGTTCGCTCACCGTGCCATCGCTGAACTCGACTCGCGCGTAACGGCTCTTGCGGACCTCGACCCAGGCCTTGATCGCCGCCCTGATCAGGGTGAACGTCCCGCCACCGACAAGCAGGACCACTTCGGGAGTCAGGATCGCTCCCTTCGCGCCGTCCTGCTGCTCGGCGACCCTCTCGCCCTTCTCGAAGGTGGCCCGCACGCCATCGATCTTGCCCAGCACTTCGCGAAGCTGCCGGGCCTCACGCTCGGCATGCGCCGGATCCGCCCCGAACACCCGCACCCTCAGCGAACCGCCGATATCGGCCATGCCGTTCCTCCAACTTGCCTTTTCGTACACCGTGTTCAGCACATCAGCACTGATCGCCACCCTAGCGATCTCACGTGCTCCTTGATCCCTAGCGGGACAATTGCCACCGGCGTTGGTGCGGCGGAGCGGCGATCCCGAGCAGACCGTAGAGAGGCATCCCCAGATCCGCCCATTGCTCCAGACCGCCCCGGTCAACCATGTGGATCCCGTAGCCGGGCCCACTCGCGAGCGCCGGCAGGGTGAAGCCGCCAGTCGTTACGATCACCGCGAACGCGGCGCCGTGGTCGTGTCGGTAGGTGCCATTGACCCGCTGCACATCCTGGTCGCCCACCTTCCTGTCCCGGCGTAGCCGCTTGCACTGCACGACGAAAGTCCGCCCCCATCGATCGACCGCGATGACGTCGGCGCCCTTGTCCCCGGCCTTGCCGACATGAGTCGCCGCGAACCCGTCACGCCTGAGCAGCCGGTGCACCGCGAGCTCGAAGTCCCGGTCGCCCAGGGCATCCAGGTGCGTGAGCGAGTACCTCAACGCCGCTCCCGGAACCGGTCTCCTGGCCAACGCCCGCCGCCCCGGCCCCACGTACAGCATCCCGAGCCCGCCGACGCCCAGCCCCGTCATCACCCAGGGCCCCGCGGGATGCGCCCACAGGGTGGCCATCCCTCTCCCCGCCGCGACGATCGCCGCCATCGCGAACAGCCCCCATACCCACCAAGGCAGGGCCACCCACCCACCCGTACCCCTCGTCCTCATCCCGCGAGCGCCCACAGGCCGTACGCGGTCACAAAGAGACCGAGCCCCGCCAGGTCGGTAACCGTCACCGGCGCGAACGGATGCTGATGGCACCGATGAAACAGCCCCTTGCGCCTCCGCCGACACGGACGCTGCCGATACGTAGGCCCGCCACACCGCGAGACGACCGCCAGCCCACCGATCACGAGCAGTCCCACAACCAGCAGCATGACCGTCCCCCTCCCACGACGAACCCCAAGAAATACCTGTTCAGAGGCTTCGGCGCAGCCCTGCTTTCAGCCAGCCCGCCACTCCGCAGGGGGCACATGAAGCACACCAGGGCGCGCACCCCGGCGCAGCAGCCATGCGCGGGCCTCGCGGCAGTCACTTGTCCGGTGCGCCAGACACGCATACGCTCGTAACAGTACGAACACCCAGCTGCGACCGGCACGTACGGCGTGGCGCATCCTATGGCCGTCCCCCAGGGATCTGGGGTCGGCCATAGTTGGTTCATTCCCAGGGGGCACGTTGTATCTGTGCTACGTCGATGAGGCCGGCAACGGCCAAGTCGTCAAGCCGGAGAAGCCGGATTCGCAACCAGTCATGGTGATCGGCGGCTTCACTGTCCCGGAGCATCGTCTCAAGTCGTTGGTCTGGAATTTCATTGCCCTGAAGAAGAAGTACGAGCCGTCGCTGGCCAAGGACGGGGTACACCCGATCGATGTCATCCGGCACGAGTTGAAGGGCGACACCATCCGCCGCAAAATGCGGCACGGTGGCCGAAACCAGCTCCGTACGGCCCATCGCATTCTGGCCGATTTGCTGTCGCTTCTGGAGCAGCACGATTGCAAAGTACTGGCTCGAATCTGGGCGTTGAAAGAGAACGTCGTCAACGACACCGAGACCATGTACCTGTCGTCAGTGCGTTCCATGTGCGAGAACTTTGAGCACTTCCTGGCGGAGCGTGACGGGAGCGGCGTCGTCGTTCTCGACAGCCGCAGCTATGTGAAGAACCTCAAGAACGTGGATTGCGTGACGACGGAGAAGTTCCGTAACGGAGCCGATCGCCTTCCGCACCTCGCGGAGTCCCCTGTTTTCGGCCACAGCGACACCCATGTCGGTTTGCAGATCGCCGACCTTGTTGTGTCCGCCATCCTCTTCCCCGCCGCATGTACAACGTACGCGGACGATCTGACGTGGAACATCCACTGCCACCCTGGTCATGGCGCCGCTCGTGAACACTGCCCACGACTGGGCGAGTTGCAGCACCGGTATGAGGTCCGGCCCGAGAAGTGGACCGGCGGCGTGGTGGTCGCCGACCATCGTCGGCAATTGCCGGGAAGCAAGTTGTTCGACTACGCCGGGCCGACGCAGCCGTCCACACCCGTGCGTATCCCCGCTCCTGCGGCCGCGCTCGATCTTGCTCCGGCCGCCGCTTTCCCCGAGCCGCTGGCATCCGAAGGTGAACAGCAGCCAGTCATCTGAGGTCGGTCACGAACCTGACCGGTTCTTCGAGCACCGCCCTTGCCCCGTCAAAGTCGGCAAGGCGCGCGGCGAGCGTGGCCTGAGCCAGCCGCGGCGGAAGTGCGTCCGCGAACTTCAGTCCTCTTACTGCCCGTTCGTCTACATCCGGCAGGCAGAGTTGTTCCGGGGCCTCAGCGACCGCCTGCTTCCAGGCCTGCTGTGTGAGGTCCTCGCGCAGCCGGATCCAGCAGTCGTTCACACGTTGGGCCGGGGTGACGACCGTGCCCAGGGTCGCGGCCAGCGTGGCGTTCGTGCGGTGGCCGGCCCAGGTCCACCACTTCACGTATCCGCCCGAGCCTCGGGCAATGAGTGTGCCGCCCGGATGCACCTCCTCCAGGAAGTGCTCCCGGGCTTCGGCGAGACTCACGACGGCGCGCTTGGTCAGCGCGACGGGCGGATCGGCGCCGAGCAGCACTTCACGCACCGCCCTGGCCAGTTCGAAGGACGAGCCGAGCGCGAAGCCGACACTGCTCCATTTCGCCCGGCCGCCACCGTCCACCGGTTCGACGAAGCAGCGTTTGCGCTGCCAGTCGATGTAGGTCACCAGCCAGCTGCGTCCGGCGAGCAGAAGCTTCCGAGGCCCTTCGATCTGCTCGGTGAGCAGATCAGGGTCGGTCCTGCCGATCTCCCTGCGGCCCTGCAACACCGTGAACTGGGGTGGCGCGGTGAATACGGCGGTGAGATTCATGAAATGCCGGTGACCGAAGCGCCGTTCCGCCTCCGGCCCGATGAACAGCATGCCGCCGTCCCGGTCCAGATATCCCTCATCGACGAGGTGCCGGACAATCGGCTCTGCCGGCTGCCCGAAGGGACCGAGGCCGTTCCACCACTCGGACCACAGCCGGTCTCCGACCCGGTGCTCCTGGAGACAGAGGGCAAGCACCTGCTGAGCGACGATGTGCCTCGGCTCCGGCGGCGCCACGACGGGTTCCACCCAGCCTCGCGACCACTGCAGCAGCAGGCCGGCCGCTCCGAGCAGCCCATTCTCGTCCAGCGCGAGGAAAAGGCAGTTGCGGGGGGTGCCCTGCCTGCGTCCTGTGCGACCGAGACGCTGCAGAAAGGAGGCGACTGTGGTGGGCGCGTCGAGCTGGATGACGCGGTCCAGGTCTCCGACGTCGATCCCGAGTTCCAGCGTGCTGGTCGAGACGATGACGCAGTCCCGCGCTTCGGCAAACGCCTGCTCTGCGCGCCGCCGTTCGTCCACAGAAAGGGAGGCGTGGGACAAGAAGGTCGTCACGCCTTTGAAACGGAGCTTCTCGCCCAACTCCTCGACAAGCCGCCGCGATTCGCAGAAGACCAGTCGCTTCTCGCCCTGGTGCAACGACGCGATGACGGTTGCCGCATTGTCGACCGAGCCTACGTAGTCGAGCTGAATATCACCGGGCGGGGGTGCGCTCGACGGTGACTGCGTCTCGGACAGGTGAGGTGCGACCACCCGTGCCGGCCGCTTCCCCGCCCCTGATCCCTGCAGCCAACCCAGCAGTTCGTCCGGGTTCCCTACGGTCGCCGACAGACCGACCCGTTGAACAGGCCGTCCCACGACGCGCTGCAGCCGCTCCAGCACAGCGAGCAGATGCCACCCCCGGTCGTCCCCGGCGAAGGCATGGACTTCGTCGACCACGATCGTCCGCAGCCCGGCGAAGAAGGACGCGTGATCGACATTTGCACTGACCAGCATCGCCTCGAGCGATTCAGGCGTCGTGAGCAGTACGTCCGGGCGCTGCGCCAGAATCCTCTTCCGCTGACCGGCCCCGACATCCCCGTGCCAGAGCGCCGCACTGCGCCCCAGCCACGCCGTGTACGTCTCAAGCCGTGGCAGCAGATTGTTCAGCAGCGCCTTCAAAGGGCAGACGTACAGCACCGAAGTGCCGGACCACCGCTCAGCCGTCATCCGTGACAACAGCGGAAAAGACGCCGCCTCGGTCTTTCCGCCGGCCGTCGGCGCCAGCAGCACCGCGTCGTGTCCAGCCATCAGCGGCGCGATCGACTCCTCCTGGAGGGGCCTCAGCCCCGGCCATCCGAGGGTGTTGACGATGTGGTGGACCAGGACTGGGTCGAGATCGTCAACACCACTCACGGGAGATCCAGTGCGATGTCGTCCGCGTCGGCCGCCGCGGCGTTGCGTTCCACTTCGTTCAGCTCCGCGCTGGTGACGGTGAGCGCGTAGTGCTGCCTGGGGTCGAAGTCCTCGAACTCGTCCACACGGTCCAGCACATCGGCGACCAGCTTGCGCAGATAGAGCCGCGGTGCGACGCCGACCTTCCCGCCGAGCCCGCCTGTCACGGCCGTGGCCAGTTCGCCGATGTACGCATCGTCCACCCGCGCTGCGATCCGCTCCGGGTGCCGAGCCGCTACCGCGTACAAGTCACGTACACCACGACCGAGTTCGCCCAGCTTGGCCAGGTCGAAACCGGCCAAACGCAACTGCACCGCCCGGGGGGAGTCGAAGCGCGGGTCGGTGGTGAAGTCTGTGGCCAGCCGCTGCGCCAGGGGTGGGAGCCGTTGCGCGCCCTGCTGCCCGTCGTAAAAGGCCGGTGTCCCGGTGATGACCAGGAACAGGCCCGGAAAACGGCCGGCGTCGATTTCGTCAAGCAGCTGTCGCAGTGCGTTGAGGCCCTTTTCCCGTACGTCACCACGAACCCGCTGCAGGGTCTCGATCTCGTCGAGGACGAGGAGCAGCCCCGGGTAGCCACAGTCGCGCAGTACGGTCAGCAGGCCCTGCAGGAAGCCGAGCGCCGCGAAGTGGTCCAGTTCCCCACGTACACCGGCGGCCTTGCGCGCCGAGGCTGCCACGGATTTCTGGCCGCCGAGCCAGGCGATGAGCGCCTCGGCGGTGGCTCCGTCGCCGGTCGCGACGGCCTGTCGGTAGCCGCGCAGAGCGGCTGCGAAGGCCGGTGTCGTACGTGCCACGTCCGCGAGCCGACGTTCCATCAGCTCGTCCACTGCCTTCGTCAGCGCCTCGCCGTCGTCCTCGTCCGCCTCCCCGGTGTCGAGGACTTCTTCCTCCAGCGTGTAGAACCACGAGTCGATGACGGCGCGCAGGGCACTCGGCTGGTGGGTGGCGGTAGTCAGTCGTTCGGTGAGACGGCGGTAGACAGTTTCCAGCTTGTGCAGTGGGGTCTCGGTCTCCGTGATCTGCACCTCGGCGGTGGCAAGACCTGCGCGCTTGGCCCGCTCCGCGAGCCAGCGTGCGAAGAAGGTCTTGCCGGAGCCGTACTCCCCACGGATGGCGTGGAAGGCGGCACCGCCCCGCGACACTGTGGAGATATCGTCGTCGAGGGACGACTGGAAGCGGTCGAGACCGACCGCGAAGAGGTCGAGCCCGGCCTGGGGCACGGTTCCGCGCCGTAGCGCATCGACGACCTCGCGGCGGCGCGCCGCGCTCACGAGGGACGGGGCAGCCGTCACGGTCGGTTTCCTTCCAGCTGGAACTGTGTGCGCAGCAGTTGTACGTCGAGTCTGACCGTGTGCCCGGAGTCGATGAAGCTGAGCACGGGATAGCCCTCGACGTTCAGCAGCCGCTGCAGCGTGGCGATGAAGCCGTCGATGTTGCGTTTGACCCGGCCCGTCGCGGAAATGGCAGCGGCAAGGGCTGCGGGCGACATGGTCTCGCCCGCGTCAGCGAGCTTGTCGATGACGGCTGCGACCACCTCGTCCTGTGCTCTGCGTACGTACACTTTCTGCGCGGCGTACACATTGCTGGCGACCACCTTGGCGCCCAGCGTCACAGGCTCCCGCGCGATATCGGTCTCGGCGAAGAGACCTTCACCGGTGGGCTGAGGCCGCTTCCCGGAAGTCTTGGGCTTGACGGCGGCAGGCTCCGCCACCGCCGTCTCGATTGCCGCTGCTCCCAGGGCGGCCCGGCCCTCGATCCACCACTGCGGCGTCGCGAGTTCCCTCGGCAGGACCTGCCACCTATTGGGCAGCGCCTCCAGAGCAGGCAACAACACCAGCAGGGGCACCGTCACTTCGGCGAGCGACGCACCGCCGTGGTACCCGGCCTTGCGCGGTGTGTAGCGGATGTCTTCCCGCCACGGCGTGATGATCGTGCCGCCGCCTTCGAGCACGCGCGGCCCGGACAGCTCGATCTCCCCGTCCCCGGCGGTGCCTGTGCGCCAGCGGGAGGACTCAGCCCCGGACATCCGGGCCGGTCCGGCATTTGCGCCGCGCTCCAGGACATGCCCGTGATCGGCGACCAGCAGCACCGGACGCCCGTACCCCTTGGCCGCGGCCAGGAGTTCGCGCAGGAAAGTGATGTCGTTGATCCGCCACTGGGTCCGCTCACCCTGCTGCCCGTGGTCGAGCGCGTCGTCGATCGTGTTGAGCACCACACCGACCACGGCATCCGAGGCGAGGGCCGTGGCCAGTTCCTCGGCGAGACGGTGTCCGGACGGCCCTCCTATCGACGCCTTGTGGAATAGCACTCCCTCACTTCGGTGCTGCCTCCAGTAGGCGGCGAACCCCGCCGTCTCGGTGGACTGACCGCCCATGACCGCGCTGCCCGTCAGCAACGAGGCACGGCTGATCCTCGTCACCGAGGGCAGCATCGATACGGCGGCGAGCCGCCGCGGTGCCTGCCCGGCCGGCGGATTCGGTACGGCTTCGATCCACCCTTCGCGCTCGGTCTCTTCGCCGATCTGTACGGCCGCCGCACTGCTCATGCCGTCGAGCAACAGCACCAGTGGGGCTGCCGTCCCGCCGTACAGCGGCAATGCGGCCTCGGTCAGTACGTTCTCCACCAGCAGGCAGCCGCCCGGGTTCTGTGCGGCTGCCGTACGGGTCCAGCCAGCCAGCCGTACCGCGAACTGCTCGTCGAGGATGTCCCTGCGCGCCCGCGCGGCGTCATGCAGGGCCCGGTATGCCTGATCGGCCACCGCGTCACCGACCGGGTCGCCCGACCACAGCACGTTCAGTGCCCGATCCACCCAGCCCCACTCGCCCAGGTGCGCACACACCCCGGACGCCACCGAATCCACCCGAGGCTCGGGCGTGGCCAACCAGCGGGCCAGCCTTACGGCCATCTCGGCGACGGCGATCCGGTCACCGTGCAAAGTTGCCAGAGCATGGCCGCGCAGGTCGGCCAGGGCCGCCTCGGCGAGGACCGGTGAGCGCGCCAATTCCACGGCGACAGCGCGCAGCTGGGCCGTAAAGCTGGACAACAGAAAGCGGCTCGCTCGCAGTGCGTCCGTCAGCCCCGCCTCTGTGGCGAGCCGGTCGGCCTGGTCGATGACGGAGAACACCCGCTGCTTGGCGGTGTCATTGTGCTTCGCCTCACCGATCCAGCGCGTGAGCGTGCCGGCCACAGCGTCGCTGAAGGCCAGCACATCGGCTCGGCGCACCTGGCCGAAGAGTCCGCCGACGGCGAGCACCGTGTCCGGGCCGGTCGCCGGGTCCGCCATCGCCGAACCGAGCAGCCCGCGCGCCATGGCGTCGTTTCCGCGCCCCGCCTCGACGAGCGACATCAGTACGGGCACGGCCGCACCCGCCGTTTCGCCGAGCCAGTGCTTCAGTTCGTCGCGTTCACGGGAGTCCAGCTCGTTGAAGCGGGTGGCGCCGGCCGGCGTGCGGGACCAGGCGAGCAGTGCGTCGGCGTCGATGGCGACGTCCGTCGCGGCCTCACCCGTCCCCGTACGTGCGAGACCCAGCCGCGCGACGAGCAAAGCGCGCACGGCCGCGTCCCGGGTGAGTACGGAACCTGTGCGCTGCCAGCCGTCGTGCGGCTCGGCGTCCAGGAGTGCTTCGAGGAGCCAGGTCTCGCGGTACATCCGCGGATCGAGTTCCTTCGCGCCGAAGCGCTGTTTCACGATCTCGGCGTTCTCGACCGTGAGCATGCGCCGTTTGACCGCATGCCCCCGCACATCCCAGCCGAGCTGCTCGTCGCCAATGCCGGTGGTCACGACCAGCACATCACCGGCCCGCTCCTCGTCCGCCCTGTGCTGGTGCCAGGCGTCCACGATGCCGAGTACGGACGTCTGGTCACTGACGTGCACGCGCCGCGACTCGCCGCCGATCTTCGCGGTGAACACCCCGGCAGCGGTGGCCGGATACCGGCCGTGCACCAGCATCAGCCGCCGGTCGCGCAGGCCCAAGGCGTAAGTGTCGAGCAGCGCCTCGATGGTGAGCCGGTTGACCGGCGGCGGAGCGGTGGTCATGAGCGGTCGGCTCCCTCGCCCGTCGCGGCCCGGCCGTCCACCGGTACCGGACGCCAGGCGATCTCGATCCGTACGCCTGGATGTTCGGAGACGTACGAACGGATCTCGTCCTGGACATCTGCGATGGCCGACGCCAGGGCGGATTCCACGCGGCTGAGCTGCTGCGTTTCGAGTACGTGGGGGGCGGTCGGTCCCGCCACCGGCTTTTCCGGGCGCTGGGCCGAATCGTCCTGATCGAAGTCCAGCTGCGGCGGAACCTTGGACCGCACGACAGGATCGCCGTGCTGGGTCAGGCTGACGTCGTCCGGCCCGGGCTGTGTGGGCTCCGGCGCCGGCTGTGCCACGTTCGCGAGCCGGGCCGCCTCCGTGACCAGGGCTACGGACTGATCCTGCAAGCGGCTGAGCACCGGCACCAGCGAACTGGCCTGCTCGTGATCGTTGACGGTCTCGCGCAGCGAGTTGAGAATCCGCTCGGCCTTGTCGCCCACGCCGTCGTTGCGTTCGGCGAAGCCGCGCAGGCTCTTCAGGAGCGACCAGTTGGTGTCGTCGAGTGCCTCGAGCACCTCGGGAGCCTGCTTGACCGCCGCCCCGAGCTCCTGGTCCGTCACGTCGTACGAGACAGCCGCCAGCTCCTTCACCAGCGAGGTCGCGTCCTTGGTACGGGAGAGCCTGGCCAGCAGATCCGCCGCGGCCCGCATCGACCGCATCCGGTTGGCGTCAGCTCCGGCGAGCCCCAGGTCATCGGCGTGCTTCTCCAGTGAGCGCCGCACTCCGCCCACGGCCTGCTGATGCGCGTTCACGATGTCGCGCACAGCGGACTCCAGCGCCGCGACATTCCGCGCGAAGAGCACCGGCTGCGCGGAAACCCCGAAGGCTGCCCCGGCTCGCGCACGGGCGGCCGCGAACTCCTCCTCGGTGGGCAGCTCCACTGCCCGCAGCCCGTATCCGCTGCCGATCTTCTCCAGTTCAGGGGCGGCCACGGGGGTGGTCTGGTAGACCCACGTCCGGTCGTCCAGCAACGCGTAGGTGGCGATGATCAGGCTGGTGATGTTCTTCTCCAGCCCGGTGAAGCCCAGTTCGGCGATCCAGCGCCGGATGTCCTCGACAGAGAGCTCAGTGCCGGCCTTGGCGTCAGCAGCCTTCTGGTTGATCTTCAGACGCCAGTCACTGAGGAGGTTGAGCGGCCCGTCGTGCACCTCACCGAGCCCGAGCGGATGCACGATCTTCTTGACGACCGCCAGATGATGCCGGTCGACCACGACCCGCCGTGACCCGTCCGCCATCGCCTTCCCGATCCACTCCAGTGCCGTCTTCAACTCCCGTACGGTGACGGCCTTCCGTGTCAGGGTGGGGTCGAAGTCGGGGTGCTTGGGATAGAGGGCGGCGAACATTCCGTCCGCGAGGGCGTACAGATTCTGCTCGAAGCTCAGCCCCGCCTGGGGCCTGGGCCGGGAGTACGACGGTTCCATCGACCACACATGCTGGTTGTCCGGAACCTCCGCGCCGACACTTCCCGGGTCGGGCTTGCTGATTCCGTACAACTGCTGCAGAACAGCGGCCAGTTGTGAGGTGAGGTTCTCACGCTGCGCCTTGAGCTGATGCCTGATCTGCACCCGCTCGTCCGCGGACTTGGTGGCGGTGTGGTCGTCGAGCCGGTCGCGCTCCAGCAGGTAGCTGATCTTCAGCAGCCGTCCGAGCTGGTTGGCCTTCTGCTCGGAGAAGAAGTCCGGCAGCCAGACGATGGTGGGGGCGTACTTCCCCTCCTGCTTCATGCGCTCGATGCGACGTACGTCATCGCTCGGAAAATGCTTCTCATCAAAGGGATAGTCGAGGACGAACCTGACATTCCCCTCCGTCTGCGGCTTGAACTGCTCATCCGGCAGGTGCGGATCGCAGACGTTTCCGAAGACGAATTCCGCGGTGCGCTTCGTCCCCCGCCATACGATGTCCCGCTCGCTGACGAACGCCTGCGCATCGGGGATCCCGAGCGCCGACCACAGCTGGTCCTTGACCCACTGCCGACGCTTGCCCAGGTTGTCCTCGCTGCTCACCTCGTCGAGCAGCGGCTCGATGTCGAGGTCGGACAGATGCAGATGGAAGACGGGGTCCGCGCTGCCTTCGCTGCGCAGCTCACCGAACTCGCCCTGCAGTTCCTTCAGCCGTTTGACCGCGACCGATCCGGCCGACCCCAGCCGCACCTTGATCGACCCGTGGTTCAGGGCTGCCAGCCGCTCGCCGGTGAGCCGGGCCAGGGCGGGCACGTTCGGCGCCAGCGCGGCGAGCAGCAGCGTCTTGATCAGCCGCTCGTCGCCCTTGAAGAGCGGACTGTCCGCGGACCCGTACTTCTCGATGAGGTGGGCCACGACCCGGTCGTGGAAGCGTTTGGCGGTCTCCGCCTCCTTGCGCAGCCTGGCTGTGAACGCCTCACCCGTGCCGTCCAGGACGACGTCCCACAGATCACCGAGCGGGATCAGTTCGCCGAGCTTCAGATCGTCCCGGCGCCGCCGCAGCGTTTCCTGCACCAGCTTGAGCCCGGTGCGCTCACGCTGCAGCGCGCCCGACAGCTCCACCAGCACATTCAGGAAGGCCGGCGAGAGCGGATAGACGTCACGGAAGTCGTCCCAGCTGGCCTCGGTACGTCCATGGGCGTCGAGCAGCACCTGGCGTACCTCGTCCTTGGACGACTCGACGGCCTCGAACGCCGACTCCCGGGCGGCTTCCATTCCCGGCTTCGGCGCGAGGACCCGGTGCTTGATGATCTCAATGAGGTTGCTGTCCTCCAGATCGACGACATCGATCCGGCCCGCGAGGTATTCGACCTGCTGCTCAAGGTTCTGCACCTCGGCACCGGCCACGTCGGAGCCGATCAGCTGGGACAGGTCGCGCTGCCGGGAGATGAACGAGATGATCGGCACCGGCCGGTCGCTGTCCCCGGACTCGATCAGCTTGACCAGCTTCTGCACCTGATCGCGTACGAAGTCCTGCTCACCCATGTGCGCCTGAAGCCACAGGATCAGCTCGTCGAGGAAGAGCACGATGCCGTCGTAACCGAGGCTCTGGGCATGGCGGGAAACGACGGCGAGCCCGTTCTCCAGAGGTACGAAGGCATCCTTGTCGCCGCGCGCGCCTGTCGCGTACGAGGCCATGGGCCCGGAGAGCAGAGCGGAGACGAGCGCGTCGCGGTGCGGGTCGCCTGCGGGCGCAGCAAAGGCGCGGTCGAGATCGGCGGGGGTCCAGGCGCCGGGAGCGGGTGTGATCGCCGCGTCGTCGAGTCCGCTGGTGTCCAGGTCGTCATCCGCGTCCTCGGCCGTGACCACGGCCCCGTCCGGCGCGACGGCTACACCGCCGGCCGCCAGCCACTGGACGAACTTCCGGTCGTCCGCCAGGAATTCGCGCTGCTTGCGCGCATCCGTGAGAGCGGCGTCCGACCGGTACACGGCGGGAGTCGGCTGGTCCGGATGCAGCTTGTGAACGGTGGCGACGTACCCGCCGAGCAGCGCCGAGTCCAGGTCTGCCGCACCGACGAGGTGGTACGGCACCATCAGGAACTTCTTCTGCCGCAGCCAGTCGTCGTGCTGGGCGATGACTTCCTGCAGACGCGGCTTGCGGCGAGCAGCGGGGTGATTGTTGAGGATGGCGTGCAGAACGGTCAGGAAGTGGCTCTTACCGGCGCCGAAGGAGCCATGCAGATACGCGGCGTGCGAGCTGCCGGTGCGTACGGCGGCCCCGACGAGCCCCAGCGACCGTTTGAAGGCTTCCTGGAGTTGGTCCGTGACGACATACTCGCCCACCCGGGCATCGGTCTCGGTGAAGCCCCCGGAGAGCTCCACCTTGAAATCGCCGGCATGGACGTCTTCCTTGATGTCGATGACATCCCGCAGGAAGAGCTCGCTGGTGGGCATCGGGGCTCTCGTTCCCTCATTCGGCTGCAGATGGGCTGCGCGCGGCCGCGTGCGCAATGTCCAATCCTGCCAGCTCTGAGCAGGTACTGACCTGCGAAGAGACCATTCTCTGCAACCGCGTGACCACGGTGCGCACCACTACCACCACTTTTCATCACGTTCCGTGACCGTCGGTTACGCGTGGCTGAGTCTCGCCCTGTCTGCGTCCGCCGCGCACTGCTGCAATGACACAGACAGTTGCCGGATCGACGGGGGCGTCGGCATAGGCAGGTCCCAGCGGCCTGCTGGAGAAGGAGAAGGCGTACGGGCCCGAGTGGCAGGACCCTGCCGACACATCGTCTCGGCGGCCTCCCGACCTGCCGCTGCCTCCGGACCGCCGCCCGGAGGAGTACTTGCGCGTCATCATGCGGGGCCGCGAAGAACTTCGCGCGTGGGTGGACTCGACACCGCCGGACGAGACGGCGGTCGCGTGAATCATGGCGCGACCGGATTGTTCACGAGCCCGGTCGGGCCGGCGGGCGCAGCCGCCTCGGCAGGCCGCTGACGCGGAGGCCGGCCGGTCGGCCAGAGGAGGAGCACCAGCGGAACGGAGAGAACCGCGAGGAAGAACGCCATGGAGCCAACCTGGAGGTTGTACCTCCAGTCGTCCCGATGGGCGGCCAGCCCAACGAGAGCGGTACCGACCAGGTAGACCACCGCCCAGCCGCCAACCCCTACCTGTATGGCCAGTGCCAAACCCAAACAGCGGTGGCCGCTCCACGCCCCTCCTCGACACCGTCGTCACTACGGGCGCACGTGGCGGTGCCGAGGCAGACGGCGACGAGAGCGAGCGGCTGGAACACCTGGTGCCGCTCATCGAGCCAATGCGCCGTAACCGAAGCCCAGCTGGATCGGAACCCCAGGCTCCTACTGACGAAGTCAGCAACCTCCAGCGGAAGGTTCGCGCCACTGTGCAGCGAGAACAGCCCTGCTATTGCCGCACAACCGGCGAGGGACGCCACAATCCGGTAGAGCTTGTCGACGGGGCCGAGGTCGCGGAGGTCTTTGATGAGCGTGAGCATGTCTCCTCCTTGTCGTGATCTCGGTTGCTCTTCCGCCAATCGTGGCACCGGGGTATTCAACAGCCGGATGTTTTCTACGGATTACTGCACTCGCGTGTGTAGGTGCGTGTGGTCTGGTCGGTTTTGGTGACTGGGGTGGTTGGGTGTTCGGGGTGGGAACGGGTGACCTTTTCCGGTGTGGTTCGTTGTCCAGTGGGGAATGAGGGGCTGCGGATTTCGGGCGGGGGTGGTTGCGGTGCGTGGCAGTGGGGAGCGGTCGGCTTCGGGTCTGCGGGTTGCGGCCCGGCCGTTCGTCGCGTCCGGCTCCACCGGTGTCGCCGTGCGCGACCGGCTCAAGGACCTCACCGGCGAGGATGAGAAGGTTCTGCGGCTGGTGGGCGCGCACCTGGGCACGCTGGCTTCGCGGGACCTCGCGGTGCGCTGCGCGGACGCATCGGATCACTGTGCCGAGTCGTGGGCGGTGCGCAAGCGAGCGCTGACGTCCGTGTCGTCGTCGCGGTGGGCGGGTGCGGTGACGAAGGCGTCACATGACCAGTGGGCGTTGGCCCGGCGCTGCCAGGCCGCGCACATTCAGGGGCTTGAGGCGGGAATCAGGATGCTTCGGCACCGTCTGTCGCTGCCGGTCGGTGAGCGCGGCTCGAAGAGGGCGCCGGGTGGTTACCGGTCGCGGCGGGAATGGCATGCCAAGTCCCGGCGCCTGGCCGCGCTGGAGGCCCGGCACACTGCCGCTGTGCTGGACTGGCGTGCTGGACGTGTGCAGGTGGTCCGGGGTGGCAAGCGTCTTTTGAACACCCGCCACCACCTCGCCGACGCCCAGCTCACCGAGACGCAGTGGCGGGAGCGCTGGGAGGCGGAGCGCTGGTTCCTGTCAGCGGACGGGGAATCCGGGAAGCGGTACGGCAACGAGACCATCCGTGTCAGCCCCGACGGCCGGCTGTCGATCAAGCTGCCCGTGCCGCTGGCCGGGCTGGCGAACGCCCCGCACGGCCAGTACGTGCTCGCCGCACGGGTGCGGTTCGCCCACCGGGGCACCGAGTGGGCCGATCGTGTCGAGGCGAACCGGGCGGTCGCCTACCGCATCCACTACGACACCCAGCGCGGACGCTGGTATCTGACAGCGTCCTGGCAGATCCCGCCGACCAGGACAGTCCCGCTGGAGGCGGCGCTCACGCACGGGGTGATCGGTGTCGATACCAACGCCGACCACCTCTCCGCCTGGCGCCTCGACGTCCACGGCAACCCCATCGGCAACCCGCGCCGCTTCTTCTACGACCTGTCCGGCACCGCCCAGCACCGTGACGCGCAGGTCCGCCACGCCCTGTCCCGACTGCTGAACTGGGCGAAATCCTGCCAAGTGGCCGCGATCGCGGTCGAGGACCTGGACTTCACGGCGGAGAAGACCCGGGAGAAGCACGGCCGCAGGAAACACTTCCGGCAGCTGATCTCCGGAATGCCGACCGGCAAACTCCGCGCCCGCCTCACCTCCATGGCCGACGCCACCGCAATCGCCATCATCGCCGTGGATCCGGCCTACACCTCGAAGTGGGGCGCGCAGCACTGGCAGAAACCCCTCACCAGCAAGACTCGTCAGACCACTCGCCACGACGCTGCCGCCGTGGCGATCGGAAGGCGCGCCCAAGGGCACCCGATCCGGCGACGGACGGCACCGCCCCCTGCACACCAGAGCGATGTGCAGGGGCATCGGACCGTCCAGGCCCCATCGGATGCTCTTGGGTGTGAGGAAACCCGCCCCCGCATTCCCGGACCACGGACACGATCCGTGCCGCCCGGACGCGGAGCGAACGTGGGAGACCAGCGTGCCCAACACCGTTCGGGGCACACGGCTGAGCATGCGTCCTGGCAACAGGACTCACTCCCGCTCAGTCTTTAGGAACGGTCTGACAATGCCCCGTCGATCGCTCCAGACCTCAGCCCTCAAGGAGGGGCTTCGGCAAGGTTGTTGTATGGGGAACGGCCGCCCACACGGTCTTGCCTACCTGCCGTTGCTCCACGCCCCAGGCGAGCGACAGCGCCTGCACGAGCAGCAGTCCGCGACCCGCTTCAGCGTCGGCGGGCGGGGGTGTGGCATGCCCCGGAGCGGGCGGGCGGCTTTCGGTCCGGGTGTCGGATACTTCGATCCGGATCGCCTGCGCGCCGAGCGCGATCCGCAGCTCGAAGTCCCGGCCGGGCACGCGGCCGTGGGTGACGGCGTTGGCGGCGAGTTCGCCAACGACTGTGGCGACGGAGTCGGAGAGATCGCTGCCGTACGGGATTCCCCAGGCATCGAGTTGATGGACAGCGAGGTAACGGGCGAGCCGCGCGCCACGGCGGGTGGCGGAGAGGCGCTGGACGAACTCACGTACGAGAGCGGCGGTTTCGGCGTTCATGTAACAGAGCGTGGTCGAGTGACTCTACTCTGACCAGGGGCGACGTCGGTACGGAGCGTGACTTGTCCGGGCATGGTGACTGCTTGTCCGGGCGGCCGGGCGTGACGCGGAGTGCACAGACGTCGTTTCGTACGGGCAAACGCGTCGGAGGTGGCTGGGCATGACGACCGGGGCAGGGCAGTCGGGAAGCGGGACGGAAGAGCAGGACTGGGACGAGGGCGCTACAGATTTCCTCAAGACGGTCGGCAAACAGGTCAAGCTGTGGCGGGAGCGCGCCGGTCTGAAACAGGTGGAGTTGGGCCAGGCGATCGGGTACGGGGAGGAGCAGGTGTCCTCGGTCGAGCGGGGTCGGCGGGCTCCGAAACCGGAGTTCCTGGACGCGGCGGATGAGGTCCTGGGGGCGGGCGGGATCCTGGCCGCGTTCAACGAGGACGTGGAGCGGGCGCGGTACCCGAAGAAGGTGCGGGATCTTGCGAAGCTGGAGGCGGACGCGGTCGAGTTGGGCGCGTACAGCAACCACAACATCCAGGGCCTGCTACAGACCGAGGGCTACGCCCGTGCACTGTTCGGCATGCGTAGGCCGCTGCTGGACGAGGAGACGATCGAGCGGCAGGTCAGCGCACGGATGGACCGGCAAGAGATCTTCAGTCGTTGGCCTGCTCCCATCCTGAGCTTTGTCCAAGAAGAGGTTACGCTGCGCCGCCCGATCGGTGGCAGGATGGTGCTACGCGGCCAGCTGGAACGAATTCTGGAGGTCGGCGGGTTGCGCAACGTGGAGATCCAGGTGATGCCGACGGATCGCGAGGACCACGCGGGGATGGGTGGCCAACTCCTGCTGCTGGAGCCGAAGAACGGCCCGAAGGTGGCCCACACCGAAGTCCAGCAATTCAGTCGCGTGACCACCGACCGGACAGCGGTCCGGACGCTCGAAGCTCGGTATGGGATCATCCGGGCGCAGGCTCTCACACCACGGGAGTCACTGGCGTTCATCGAAAAAGTCCTGGGAGAGACATGACCATCAAGCCCTCCGCCGACAGCGCCACCGGACTGGCGTGGTTCAAGAGCAGCTACAGCAGCAACGAAGGCCCTGAGTGCGTCGAAGTCGCAGCTTCCATAGGCGCAGTCCACGTACGCGACTCAAAGAACGTCGAGGGCCCACAGCTGGCTTTCAGTCCGGCCGATTGGTCGTCGTTCATCTCGTACGCAGCCGACCGCGCCTGAGCGAGAGTGGCGGCCCCGCCATTCGAGGCCGCCACCACTGCTGTCACTCTGCGTCTAGCAACGTCTGCTCGACCGCCTTCTTCGAAGCGGCCTTCTTCCGGCCACCCCGCACCTTCTTCTCCGGCCGCCAAGCCCGCAAGTCAGCCTCGCTCACCTGGTGCTTGGCACACAGCTCCTCAAAGTACGCCTGGTACTCGTCGGCCGGCACGCCTTCCCACTCCTCGTCGTACTCACCGTGCCACTGCCGCACCCACGGCATGACTTCCAACAGGCCAGCAAGCAACGGCGTGATCCGATCCGTTCCCCAGCCAGCTTGGTTCGTACGGTCGTCAACCAGGTTGAACAGCGCCTGCGCCTGGTCCTTGTGATCCCATCCGGCCCAGCCGAGGAGGACCGTCGAGTCCGCGTCGGGACTCGCCTCCGGATAGGAGATGAACCGCTCCTTGGGCACATCAAGCTTCCCGCGATGCGACCAGTACGAATGCTTCTGAAAGTCCGCCCCCTTGTACTTCGGCGGTAGGGGGATGTCGAGCCGCTCCCCGGTACGATCCTCCTCACGCTGCAACTCCCATACCTGCTCCCACTGTTCGCGATTGCGCAGGCCGGAGTCCTTGTATCGCATGGCTGCTAGGTACGGGACGTGCTCGTCGTCGGCGATCTCAGCCAACACGTCGGCGAGCGGCAGATCCGGCTTCCCCATGTGATCGGCGGCGTAGAGCAGCGCGACGGAGTTGAAGTCGGCGTCATCCCGTAGCACATCGGCCAGCTGGCTGATGGTCAGCGCCCGCGGCTGCTTCATCCCATCGCGGAGGCCATACCAGAGCTCGGCGCCCTCGGTTCGATCCAGCAGCCAGTTACGGAGCGCCGCCTTCTCCTTCTTCTCCCACGGCTCGGAGGCCCAACGACGCTTACAGTCTGGCCGCTCGATGAGCGCGATGTCCTTGCGACTCTCAATGATGTCGATCCGAGTCTGCACGATCTCCCGGTACCAGTCGGGCCAGCGTGCCGGGACCACGGTGATCGGCGTCGACCCGTGCCGTTCAAACCACGCGGTCTCCGCCTCGCCTCTCGCCATCTTCCGCGCGAGCACAATTTCGAACGCCCGCTCCCCGAGCGCCACCTCAGGGATGGTCGTCGGCGCTAGCGACGGATCGGTGACACGTGAGGTCTCGGCCAGGAGTCCGTACGAGCCATAGATCTGCCAGTCCAGCTCCTCCTGGAGGGCGATCAGGCGCTGGCGCGTGCGGGTATGCTCGGCGCGAGCGGCGTCGAGGGCGGCACGGCTGGGTGCACCGCCCTCCGCAACGGCTGACGGCTGATGGTCGCCGAGCTGCTGAGCCAAGGCGTCGAGCGCGCACCCGAGGGCCAGCGGCAAGTGCTCGGGAAGCGGAAACTCCTGCAGCTTGGTCCCCGTAAACTCGTAGAAGCGCTCCCACATCTCGGTCTTGATGCCTGACTGGTAACCCTCATTGCCCTTGTTGTGGCTCACCTGCTTCAACCAGAAGCAGGCCGTCGACGAGTTGAGCACCCCAAGCAGCTCCAGATGCTCACTCTCTCCCGCCGCCTCCGGCAGCTTGATCACGGGCGCGTGTCGATTAAATACTCTCTCGCCACGATCGAATGCAAAGTGAGCGTGCGTAGATACGGAAGCAAAAGTAACCGTTAGGGGTGTTCGCATCTTACTAACATAGAGCTCTTGCCATTCATGCCACGCCATTCCTCGCTCGACCATCGGCACCCCGAAGCGTCTACGTTGAGAAATTGCGGTTCGATATCTCCAAAGCAACCCCTTCGCACCAGTGCCATCTAGATCAACCGGTTCATTCACTTCGTCATATACCCAAACTGCCTCCAGATCAGGCCGGATAGCGAAGTCTCGAACCGCATCGCCAGTTACCATTACCTGCGTTTTCTCAACCGCTAGGCGTCGCGCCGCCCCATTGGCAGGAAGCAAGAAAACCTCGTCAGCACCGGTAACTGACATGATGCCTACCGAATCCGCTACCAAATCTAGCTTTCGGTTCCCGCCTGACTCAATGAGACCGAAGAGACCATCCGCTCCTCCACCACTCAATGACCAGGGGTGTCCAGCAAAATACTTTCGCGGCACATCGCCGACCGAAACCCACTCGGATTCACTACCGGGAGCCACCACCTGGCCAACGATAGCTTGCCATACATAGCCCCGCGCGGCATCTTCTGGCTGCGAAGGCTCACCGCGCACACCGAGCACCGCCCGAATCGGATCCGCTTGCCTGAATGTTCGATTCCGCCCCACCAGAATCACCGTCGGCGTCCCATGCCCCGGAATGTACGCCCCTGAAGTGTCGATCACATGCGATAGGTCAACCTTCTGCGCGAAGAATTCCTCGATCAGCTTCTTACCGAATTCCCTTTTCATGAATGAATTCGCCGTGATCTGCCCGACGAACCCACCCCCACTCTCGACCCCGCCAGCCCCCCGCAGCGCCAATTCAAACAACCTCTGCGCAAAAGGCACGGACAGCGCGTACTTCCCAGCGCAAGCATCGTACGCCGCGCGGTAGTTCTCGTTCTCCTGCTTGTCCTTAACCGTGATATACGGCGGATTTCCCGCCACCACGTGGTACGACCCCCGCCCCAGCAAATCAACCCGCGCCGCGAACTCCCCCACATCCTCCGTCGCGTACTGGAACGCCGCCCCGTCCCCCTCCTCCGCGAACAGCGTGGCCAGATCCGTCTGAATCCCCGCCGCCCCCCGCCCATGCAGCAACGAGTCCCCCACCGCCACATTGATCGGGAAAGTCGGCGCCCCCGCCAAACTCCCCGCCCCCGCAGCCCGCATCGCCGCAACCAGCAGCCGGAACCGCGCGATGCTCGCAGCGAACGGGTTCTTGTCGCACCCGTGCACCGACTCCAACGCCCGCCGGACGATCACCCACTCATCGGTGCCCGGCTCCGCCGCCCGCCACTTCTCCACCAGCCGCGCGAAGATCCCCAGCAGGAAGTGGCCCGACCCGCACGCCGGGTCGATCGTCCGCAGGCCGCCCTCCGGGTTCAGTCCGAACTCCTCGATCGCCGGCTCCAGCGTCAGGTCGAGGATGAACTCCTCCACGAACTCCGGCGTCTGCAGCAGCGCGTACGTCTTGCGCGCGTGCTCGCTCAGGTCCTGGTACAGGTCGCCCAGGAACCGGGTGTCCCACTCCCCGTCCGTGAAGTCGTACAGGATCTCGCCGTCCGCGCCCCGCCGCCGCCAGAACGCCAGCAGCTCACTCGCCGCCTCATAGCTCGGCGTCAGCTCCCACAGCGGGTTGTGCCGGCGGTCGAAGAGTCCCGCCGCTGTCTCGTTCGCGTCGGCCAGGTGCTGGAACGCCTCGACGAGCCAGTCCCGGTTATTAAGGTGTGGCTTCTCGCGGAAGAAGGCCTCGTGCCGTTCCTCCGCATCCCTCAGCCTCTCCCCCGGGCCCGCGAGGAACGGCCACTCGATGAGCCCGTTGTCCTCAGAGAACCGTACGAACACACACCCCAGCACCCACGCCGCCGCAGCCTGCGTCACCCGCTCGTCACGCCACGCCCCGTACGTCGCCGCCGTCCGCTTGCTTTCGCGAGCCCGTGCGTACTCCGCCTCCAGCCGCGTACGGAACTCCTCGACGGAAGCACTACGCTCCCGCAGGTCGTCCTCCAGGGCTGTGACCTGCTTCTTCAGGTCTTTGAGCAGTCCAACCCGGTCCACGCCCGCACCCGCGACTGTCGTCACTCTTCGTATCCCCTCGACCGCAACGCCATCCACCGCAAACCCCGGCGGCATCGACGTCCAATCCTGCCAGCCCAGCGGTGGACCCGACCCCACTCTCCGCACTCCGCCGCCCGCACGGAACGCACCACAGAGCCACTGAGCAACCGGCGTCCTACCCCGAAGGTGGCAAACGGGCCCTTACCTTGTTGTTCACGCCGGGCATAGGCTTGTGGTCGCGCCCTCGCACAGTCCGGCACCCCGCATCCGCCGCACCACGCCAGTAGTCAGGTATCGCGCAAGATCACCTGGAGGCCCGTCATGGCGAAGATCGACAAGCTCCTCACGCAGGCACAGGAGCACATGGCCCCGGGCGAGCAGGTCATCGCCGCAGTTCAGGGTACGTACGAAGGCCGCCTCATGGGCGAGAAGATCACCCGGGCCGGTATCCTCCTCGCCACCAATCAGCGCCTGGCGTTCTACGCCAAGCGTCTCGCCGGGTATGACTTCGAATCGTTTCCCTACGCCAACATCTCCTCCTTCGAGTCCGGCAAGAACATGATGGGCCGCTTCATCCGCTTCGCTGCCTCCGGCAACGACGTACAGCTCAAGTGGATCGCCGACCTGTCGGCCTTCGCCCAGTTCGTGGAAACGGTGCGCGACAGCATGACCCACGCCAGGAGCGCGCCCCCACCCCCGGCCCCGCAGCCCGTGGCTGCCACCCAGCACGATATGTACGAGCAGCTGCGCAAGCTCGGTGAACTGCGCGACGCGGGCGTGCTGACCTCGCAAGAGTTCGACGCCAAGAAGGCCGAGCTCATCAATCGCCTCTGACTGCGTCCTCGTACCTTCATCCGTGCGTCAGCCCTCGACGCAGTGCAGCTCCTCCGCGCTTTCCCGCGTACAGCTTGCCCAGTGCACCCTCTTGGCTACTGCGTTGGTCCAGCCGGGCCGCCACGCAGCGCGTCCAGGAAGGCGGTGTCCAAGTGGGTGCGCTCGCCGTCGCCACCGATGCACTCGATCGTCCGACCGTCCAGGTGCGGGAGTTGACTGCGGGTCTCGACCGGGCTCAGCATCCACAGGCCGTACGGAGCCTCCGCCGGGCGACGGGCGGCGGCCTGGAGCCTGATGAGCAGGTCGCGGCCGCCCTCGTCCCAGTAGCGGGCGAGCAGGCCCGCGTCGTGGAGGAACAGGACGGAGCGCGGGGCCGCGGCATGGGCGAGGAGGCGGGATTCGACGCGGGACCAGACCGTTCGTACGTACGCGGCCAGGCCCTTGGAGATGTGACCGCCGGCAGAGAAGCGTGCGTCGACGCCGAGCACCTTGTCCCACGCTTGGTTCTTCTCTTCGGCCAACGCCCGGAACTCAGTGAGGAATTCACTGTTCAGGTCCACGCGGGCGACGGGGTACGCCGCCGCAACCGTCTCCGCCACGCCCGGCAGGCGCGTGCCCCTGACGGTGAGGGCGAGAAAGCCCCCGCGCCGGACGGAGGCGTCGAGCTTCGCCTTGATCGTGGAGTGCGGGTCCTGGGCGGTCGTGCGTGTGCCCACGGGCGGGGCCATCATGCTGGTTGCGCCGGTCGAGGTCCAGGAGGCCGCTGCTTCTATCGCCGGCGGGAAGAACTTGCCCTGCTTCTCGTCGAATTCGAGGGTGAAGCGGGCTTCTCGCAGGGCCTCTTCCTGCTCCACATGCGTGGGCTCCGAACCTCCCGTCAGCAGAGCGAGGTCGGGGAAACGTGCGCGGAGGCGGTTGTTGAGTTCCTGTGGTGTGATGCCGTGCTCGCGGCGGACTCCGGCCCCGGCCTGCGAGATACGCAGTGCCCGGTCCAGGGGCAGGTCACGCGGATACAGCTCCAGTCGCGGACTTGCCTCGGCCGTCGGCGCAACCACCGCTGCCAGCGCGACCAGACGCGTGTCGGCCGGCGGCGCGAGACCCTCCGGGGCCGGGACGGTGCGCAGCTCGCGTACCACGGCGGCCCTCCCCGGCAGAGGCTCTTCCTGGGCCAGCCGCTCCGCCTTCTTCCCCAACTCCGCGGCGTAGTCCGCCAGTTCACTCGGGCTGGGGTCGTTGGTGCCGGGCAGCGACTCCGAGGCGATCAGAATGGCATGCTCCCGGCGGTGCCAGGCGAGGCGCGGTTCGTGCTGTTCCTCCCCCTCGGCTTCGCTTTCCCAGGTCTCCGCCTCGACCGCGGCCCGTACGACGGCGAGCGCCTTGGCGAGGACGCGCTCCTCGGCGTCGTTGCCCGCGCCGTGCCGTATCCGCAGCTCGACCGCGAGTTCCTGGGCGGTCATGACGCGGCCCGCAGCGTCGACGATGTCGACGAGCGTGCTCCGTACGTCCGTGAGCCAGTCCGTCTCGTGCCACTCCTTGATGGCCGCGCGGTGGTGACGGGAGACGGGCGGCTGCTGGATGCCGATCCGGTCGGCGACGCGCTTCTGTACGGGCCACGGGCCGAGCGGGGAGAGTCCGGCGCCCTCCGGCGGCACACCGAGAGTCAGACGGACGACCTCGGCGCGGTGCGAGCCCTTGCGCCCGGGGGCGGGAGTCAGCAGGGCGGCCATGTCGTCGATCGAGAGGATCGCGTCCGAGTCCCCTGCGGGCGCCTCGGACTCGGGCCGCGCGGGCTGGACGGCCGGTGCGGCGGGCCGCTTCAGCTCCGCTGCCCACTGCTTGCGGCGCCGGTTGAGTTCCTTGCGTACGAGCGCGCCCGCGCCTCGCGCCTTGGAGATGATGTACGGCTGGATGTCGAGCAGTCCGCCGACTGTGGTCGCGCCGAGACCATTGGCGACCGAGACGGCACGCGGGGAGAGACCGGCCGCGTCCAAGGAGGTCTCGAGATCGGCGACTTCGGCGGCCGCGTCGCGAGTGTCGTCCACCGAATCGGAGATGGTGTCGACCGTGGCGGGTGTGGTCGCGGGCTTACCGGCGTCGGCTGCCCGGAAGATCTCGTACCAGGCGTCACGCATCTGGCGCAGGGTGTCGAACCGGCGCTCCGTGTCACTGTGCAGGGCACGCTTGAAGAAGGCTTCCAGGCCCTCGCTCAGTGCGGGCTCGAACAGCTCGGTAGCGATGGACAGTTCGGCGTTGTCGCTGGCAACCGGGTCGGACTGCCCGCCTCCCCACAGGGGGCGCTCACCGCTGGCCATCTCATGCAGGGTGACGGCGGCGGCATAGCGCTCGGCGTGGTCGTCGTAGTGCGCGCGGCGAACCGAGCCCAGGAAGGGGTCCAGGTACCCGCGGGTGCCCGCCTTGATGTCACGGTCGGACGCGTCGGCGAGCGAGAAGTCGAAGAGCATCAACTGCCAGATGCGGTCGCTGCGCTTGTACAGGCCGAGGTTGTCCGGCTTGAGGTCGCGGTGGCGCACGCCCTTGGCCGCGAGCTGGTCGAGCGCGTTGAACAGGTCGCTGCCGTACCGCTCCAGCTCGTGGTACGAGAGCTTGCCCTCGCCGCGCAGTCGGGCGCCGAGGGTACGCTCGCCCGCGTACTCCAGCTCCAGCAAGGTACGTCCGGCCACCTCGCGCGGGCCGCCCCTCAGCTGGACGACGGTGCCGCCGCCCACCTGTTTCAGGGCGCGGGCCTCGGCGCGCAGCCGCTCCGCCTTCTCCTGGTCGAGTGCGACCTTGAAGACCCGCTCCTCGGTGTGCGACTCACCGTCCTCGTCCTCGACGATGCGCTCGACCAGCAGGGCACGGGCGGTGGCCCCGGTGCCGAGGACCCGTCGTACGGACCATTCGCCGTCCAGGGACTGACCGGGGAGGGCGGACAACGGGTCGAGCTCGGTGACGGGCGCCGGCTCGGGCGCCGCGTTCTCCTCCTCGGCCTCGTCCAGGAGGTCGATGAACCGGTCGACTGTACCGAGGCGGTCGTCGGGCTCCGGACGGGTGGCCTGGTAGATCAGCTGGTCGAGTTCCTCCGAAGCCCCGTCCACGACCGCGAAGAGGCGCAGGCCCGAGTCGGTACGCAGGCGCTCGCGCAGCGCGCTGCGCTGGGTGGCCGGCGGCTGGCCCGTGAGGATGAGATACGAGACCGCCCCGAGGCCGAAGACATCGAGGTCGACGGGGTCTGCGTATGGCTGCTCGGTCTCGGGGGCCAGGTAGACCTGGGCGGCGTCCTCGATGAGGCCGGTGTCGAGCGTGGCGTTGCCGAGGGAGCGCAGCAAGGTCGCGTTCGTATCGAAGTCGCGGGCCGCGGTCTGCCAGTCGGTGATGCGCAACTCGGGGCGGGAGCCGTCCGGGCGGGCGGAGACGTAGACGGAGCGGGCGGCGAGGGCGCGGTGGAAGAGCGAGCGGTTGTGTGCGTATCGGACCGCCTCCGCCAGTTGACGCACCAGGTCGAGGCGCATCTCCGGGGTGAGGCGTCCGCCATGGGTGGCGAGGTACTGGTCGAGCCGCAGATCGGTTTCACGGTGGCGGAAGAGGATCGCCGGACCGGCTTCGTGTTCGCGGATCTCGACGGCGGCGGCGATGCCGCGGTGGGTGATGCCCTGCAGTACCTGGTACTCGCGCTGCGCGGCGCGTCCGGTTGCCTTCTTCGCTGCGTCGGTGGCCTGCTGGCCGACCAGATAGATGCGTACCCGGCCCTCCTCGTGCACCAGCCCGTCGACGCGCTTGGCCAGCCGGTCCTCCCACGACGTTCCTGCGTCCAGCGGGTGCGGCTGCATTCGCCAGGCGTCACCGAACTTGAGGTGAGCGGTCGACTGCCGGATGCCGATGGCCTTGAGCAGCTTCGGCAGCTGGTGGCGTGAGAACTCGGGGGTGATGCGACGCTCGGGCCGGTCCGGGGGCAGGCCCAGGAAGTCCTGCCAGATGCGTGACAGGCCACTGGCGCCGTCGTCCCGGCCGAAGACCCGGATGCGCTGGTGCTCGTCGAGCTGACTCTCCAGGTCGGTGCCCGAGAGGAAGACCGCCGGTTCAATGCGGGGAAGTGTGCGGTCGTTGATCCCCAGCTTGCGGGCCGCCCACTGCAGTTGGCTTTTGAGGTCCTTCGACTTGGCGTCGTTGAAGTGGAGAGGGTTTCGGATGGTCCGGGTGCGGTCGGGTCCGTGGAAGTTCCAGGTCGACCCGGAATTCTCCAGTCGGCCCGGGTGGCTCTTGATCTCGACGAGATAGAGCCCGGCGGGAACGGCGATCAGGAGGTCGCACTCGTTGATACGGCCGGACTGTGCGGTGAAGGAGAAGGTCGCCCAGGCACGGTACGGCTCGGCTGTCGGCATCAGACGGCGTACGTGGTCGAGTGCGTCCTGCTCCCATGCGTACGGGGAGGGGCGCTCCTGATTCCACTGATGCTCGGGCCGGGGCGGCGGACCGGGCTTGGGCGCCGAGGGCCGTCCTGCTGCCGTCACGGTGCGCCTCCGCAGTGTCCATCGCCGCTCTGCACGTACAAAATCCCTGGTGACCTTACCTTGCAGGCATCGCACCGCGTCTTGGAAAGCCTGTAGTCGCCTTGGCTCAATCCGGTTGCTGTGGTGCGAGATCACGCTAGCGTTCGAGGCGTCATCGCGGCCCGACAGGCTTCCCCTTTACGGACATGCCTCCACCCGCACGAGATTTCGCGTGCCGTGGGGGAATTTCTTGTCGTCGTACCTGCTCCGGGAGCCTGCCTCCGCGCTTGTCGAAGAGATCAAACGGCAACCGGGAATGGCTCGCCGCCATCTGACCGAGCGCCTGATCGAGGCGTACAAGCGCGATCACAGGCAGGGGAAGGACCCTGCCGGCTCCTGGGTCGACGCCTGGGAGAACAGTCTGCCCGTCGTCATCAACGCACTTGACGGGCGAGGACTCGGCCAGGTCGAGGTACTCATCGAGTTCGGACTGCCGCATACGAACGCTGATGTGGACGTTCTCCTGGCAGGAGTACACCCCGGCAGCGGGGACCTCTCCTACGTGCTTGTCGAACTGAAGCAGCAGCGCACAGCCTCCGTACACCCGCAACGGTCGGTGGCTGTGGATCTGGGCTACGACGAGTGGAAGCTTCATCCTGTCCGGCAGGTGCAGCAGTACTGCCAGTACCTGATGCAGTACAAAGCCGTGCTGCGGGCGAAGCCGGAGCGTGTTGCCGGAGCGGTGCTGATGCACAACGCCCATGATGCCGAGGTGGCAGAGCTGTTCAAGCTTCCGGCGAGCGACCACGGGCGGCTCTACACGATGGACCGCCTCGAGCCGTTCAGGAAGATGCTCGGGGCTCGCTTGGCCGCGAGGCCCGGTGGTGAGGCAGCGCAAGCGCTGATCGACTCTGCGGAGTACGAGCCGCCCAAGATCACTGATGTGAACCTCGCAGCACGCATGGGGAAGCCGGAGCAGTTCCAACTGCTCGACGACCAGGAGATGGCACACCAGGACGTACATGAGGCTGTGCAACGTGTGCGCGCGGGCGGCACCAAGGAAGTGATCATCGTCCGTGGCGGCCCCGGCAGCGGCAAGAGTGCCATCGCGTTGGAACTGCGCCACACCCTCGCCCTGGCCGGCTGGGACGTGGTCCACGCTTCCGGCGCCAAGGCACTGACCTTGACATTGCGTGAGTCCTACACTCGCGACGCACCGCGTGGCACGAAGGGCAAACTCAAGAAGGAAGCCACCCGGCTGTTCACGTATTTCAATCAGCTGAAGAAGATGGGACCGGACAGTTGCGACGTCGTGATCTGCGACGAGGCACACCGCATCCGCCGCCACTCCATCGACCGCTACACCCCGAAGGAAGAACGGGAGAACCCGCTTCCCCAGGCAGACGAGATCATCGCTGCCGCCCGGGTCCCCGTCTTTCTGCTTGATGACTGGCAGTCGCTTCGGCCTGGGGAAGTAGGCACAGCCGAATACCTGGTGGAGCGCGCCGAAGAACTCGGGCACAAGCACACACTGATCGACCTCGGCGGAATGTTCCGCGCGCAGGGGAGCGCGTATTACCGCGACTGGGTGCTCAGACTCCTGGGGGTGGGCGCACATACACCGCAGCCCTGGGTTCCTGATGGGCGCATGCAGGTGCAACTTGCGGACTCACCGGAGGAGATGGAGAACTTCCTCGCGGAACGCAAGCTGGAAGGATTCAGCACCCGCATCGTGGCCGGCTTCTGCTGGCCCTGGAGTGCGCCTGACGACAACGGTGAGCTGGTCGATGACGTCACGATCGGCACCTGGCAGCGCCCTTGGAACGTCAAGGCCGGCTATGCCGTCGACGGCGCACCGGACGCCGACTTCTGGGCAACGGACCCCAGAGGAGCGGCACAGATCGGCTGCGCCTACACGGCGCAGACGTTCGAGTTCGAGTGGGTGGGCGTCATCATTGGTCCCGACTTGACGTGGAAGGGCGACCGCTTCTCGGTGGACAGAACGGCAACCTATGACCCGGAGCTCCGCCCCCGGGCCGTGGATGACACCGACATCGACCGGTGCGTGCGCAATGCGTACCACGTGCTGCTCACCCGAGGCATGGTCGGTGTCGTGGTCTACGCGACGGACGAAGACACCCGTGACGCTCTCCGCGGGCATGTGATCAAGACGGTAAATCACCCACTCCCCAAGCCCATGCGCAAGATCATCAAAACCTGACACTTTCCCGCCGGTGGGCTCCGTGGGCGCTTCGGTAACATCAGACCAATCGAAAATGCGGCCCGCCGGGCTTCCGCTCTACTCCGGTGGAGTCTCAAAGGACATGCCCCCACCCGCACGAGTCACTTCGTGCTGCCTGGGGGCATTCCTTGCTGTTCCGCGACTCCGCCGCCGCGGTCGCTGCCGAGATCCACTCGAGCGCCCTGTTCCTCCGACTGACTGAGCAGTTCGTCCACGTGCACGGATACAAGCCAGGCGCCTCCGAGGTGCGTTCCTGGGAGCGCAGCCTGCCTGTGGTCATGAACGCACTACTGGACGCTGGGTTGGGGCAGGTGGAGGTGCTGATCGAGTACAGCCTGCCGTTGAACAGCAAGCGCGCCGACGTGGTTCTGGCGGGGGTTCATCCGAAGACGGGTGCGCCGTCGTACGTCGTCATCGAGCTGAAGCAGTGGAGCAGCGCAACGCCGGAAGACGGGGAGCCGCTGCTGTGCAGGGTGGACGCGTACGCGCAGCCGGTACTCAATCCCATCGAGCAGGTGCGGGGGTACTGCCGCTACCTTGCGTCGTTCAACGGGGTTGTGGCTGCCCATCCCGAGCGGATCGCGGGTGCTGCCCTTCTGCACAACGCCACCGAGTTCGGAGTGAGCGGGCTGTATGAGGCTGAGCAGGACGAGTACGGTCGGCTGTTCACGGGGGAACGGCGGGGGCAGTTCCTGGAGTTCCTGAAGTCGCGGCTCTCCCCCGCCTCCGGTGCCGCAGCCGCCGATGAACTGCAGGGCGCGAAGATCGGGCCGTCGAAGCAGCTGATGGCGGTTGCCGCCGAGGAGGTCCGCGACCGGGAGCAGTTCGTGCTGCTGGACGAGCAGCGTGTGGCGTACGAGCTGGTCTTGCGGGCCGTACGGCGTGCACGCCAGTCCGACCACAAGGAAGTGGTCGTGGTGACTGGCGGCCCAGGTACGGGCAAGAGCGTCATCGCGCTCTCACTGCTGGGCGAGTTGTACCGTAGCGGGCACACCGCGCTGCATGCGACCGGGTCGAGCTCCTTCACGACGACCATGCGGAAGGTCGCGGGTGCCCGGAAGCCCGAAGTGCAGCAGCTGTTCAAGTACTTCAACAGCTTCATGACCGCCGAGAAGAACAGTCTCGACGTGATCATCTGCGACGAGGCACACCGCATGCGTGAGACCTCCGCCAACCGCTATACGCGCGCAGATCACCGGACCGGCAAACCGCAGGTCGAGGAATTGATCGATGCCGCGAAGGTGCCGGTTTTCCTGCTGGACGAGCATCAAGTAGTACGTCCCGGCGAGATGGGCACTGTGGCGGAAATCAGGGACGCTGCGGCTGCCAAGGGACTGCAGACTCGGGTGGTGCCGCTCGACAGCCAGTTCCGGTGCGGCGGCAGCGATGCGTATCTGCGGTGGGTCGTCCGACTGCTCGGGCTGGAGGGCGGCGGCCCGGTGGAGTGGGAGCCGGACGACAAGATGCAGCTCACAGTGGTCGACTCTCCGCAGGAGCTGGAGGCGTTCCTGGAGTCGCGCCGGGCGGAGGGGTACGGAGCGCGTATGTCTGCCGGTTACTGCTGGAAGTGGACGACAAAGGTGGCTCCGGGACAGCCGCTCCCCACGGACGTGGTGATCGGCGACTGGTCCCGGCCCTGGAACGTCTACGGCACGCGAGCGGTGATGGGTGCTCCGCCGGCTGCCCTCTGGGCCACCGACCCGGCGGGCTTCGGCCAGGTCGGCTGCGTCTACACCGCGCAGGGATTCGAGTACGACTGGAGCGGTGTGATCCTCGGCCCGGATCTGGTCTGGCGCGGCGACCGGTGGGTGACGGATCGTACGAAGTCGAAGGACCCGGTCTTCAAGAAGTCCACGCCGGACGCGGACGTCGACCGGCTGATCCGCAACACGTACAAGGTGTTGCTGACCCGCGGGATGGTGGGAACCGTGATCTACTCCACCGACGCCGAGACCCGGGCCAAGCTGCGGGCGCTCGTACAGCCCCGGGACTCAGCGGCGCTTCCCGTCTAGACCAGGAAGGCTGACGCTCCGGAGTGTGTTCACCCCTCATACCGGGTCGAGACAGTTCGTGCAGACATATGCCATAGGAACACGGTTGGCCGATACGCTCTCATTCCGCTTCCGTGGGCATCCCCGGAAGCGTTCAGTGAGGGCTGTCCAGGCTCCGCCGTGCAGCCCTTGCACCGCCTGGGGGGCTTCACGTGCACGAGATGATCAAGGGCGCCAATGTCGGTCTGGCAGCGCTCAGCGAGAACACCGGATCCGTCACCGTCAGCCTGGGATGGAGCAGCCCCGACGGCGACGGGGACGCCGACGTTTCCGTACTGCTGCTGGGTTCGGACGGGAAGGTGCGCAGTAACGCCGACTTCTTCTTCTACAACAACCCGGCCGCGGCCAACGGCAGCGTGCAGCTCCTCGGCCAGACGCCGACCAGCAACGGCAATGAGGACCGCATCCAGCTGGACCTCACCGCCTTACCCTCCGACGTCGAGCGGGCCGTGGTCGCAGCCAGCCGTCATCAACGTGCCGCATTCGGGCAGTTGGAGAACCTCCGGATCACGCTGACCGACGCGGGCGGTGAGCGGCTCCTCGGCTTCTCGATCTCCGGGGCGAGTGTGGAGAGCGCCTTCGTGTTCGGCGAGATGTACCGGCGCAACGACGAGTGGAAGTTCCGGGCGGTCGGGCAAGGTTACGAGACCGGGCTGGCCGGGCTGGCGACTGACTACGGCATCGAGATCGACGATGACGATGGCAATGACGATGGCGATGAGCAGGACGCAGAGGCCGCTGGGGCCGCGCAAGAGGAGGCGGAGGATGTCTCCGGCTCGGTACCGGCCTCGGCGGTTGTTCCGGCGCCGAGGCCGGCCGTGCCCGTCGTGGACGTTCCGGTGGTCGAGGTTCCGGTGGTCGTCCCGGCTCAGGTGGCTCCTGCTCCCGCTCCTCCCGCGCGCCGGCTGCGTACCGCCAGGAAGAAGGTCACGCTCCCCAAGGTCCCCAGGAAGTCGCTGGCGGAGAACGACTCCTGGCGAGCTGCCCGGCTGTTCCCCGCTTCGTCTCTCAAGAGCGACAGGGAACGCGAGGTCCGGGCGACCTCGATCCTGCTGTCCGTGATGGCCCACGTACCGGAGTTCGGCCGCAGGCTCACTGCCGGCTTCGGCGCGCCGTCCGGCCACATCGAGACGTTCACGGAAGTCACGCTGCCGAACGGGGACAGCCCGAGACGTCCGGACGGCGTCATCCGTATCGAGCGCGCGGGCAAGCTCTGGACAGCACTGGTGGAGACCAAAACCAACGGCAATCCGCTCAAAGCCCAGCAGGTCCAGGACTACATGGACATCGCTGCCCGACGCGGGTACGAAGCCGTGATCACGCTTTCCAACGATGTGGCGCTCGAAGGCAGTCCCCTCGTCGATGTCAAAATCGACGGCCGCCGGAAACACAAAGTCGCCCTGTGGCATCTCTCCTGGGCCGAAGTCACCCACCAGGCCCAGATGTTGATCCGCCACGAAGGGGTACGGAACGAGATCCGCGCCTGGATGCTTCAGGAACTCCTCCAGTACCTCCAGCACGAGAACTCCGGTTGCCACGGCTTCCAGAACATGGGACCTGCCTGGGTGCCGGTACGCAACGGCATCGACCAGGAAACCCTTTGCCCGGGCGACCAGCGCGCCGTGCTCGTCGTCGAGAGCTGGGAACGGCTCATCCGGCAGGTGTGCCTGAGGCTCGGCGGTGAACTCGGCGAGAAGGTCATGCCGGTCCAGCGCGCCAAGCGCGGCACCGACCCGCAGTCCCGGCGCACCGCCCTCGCGGAACGTTTCTGTGAGGACGGGCGGCTGCACGCCGAAATCCGGATCGACGGGGCGGCCGGAGTTCTGGCTGTCACCGCCGACCTCCGGCTGGGCAAGCTGCGTACTTCCATCGACGTCGTGGCTCCCGATCAGGTGTATCCGCTCAGCCGGGTCAAACGGCTGCTGAAACAGCTCGGGGAAGCGCCTGCCGACCTGCACGTCCAGACCCTTCTTGACGGTGAGGGAGCAGGCCCGCGCGGCACACTGGAGAAGCTCCGGCCCGAACCCGGAGATCTCGTCCCCCGGAATGCCGGACAGATTTCCGGTTTCCGGTTGTCTCTCTCCAAGAGTGTGGGCAACACCCGTGGCAACGCCGAGTCCGGGTTCATCCGCAGCGTCGACGACGCGGTGGACCGCTTCTACACAAGTGTGATCCTGCACTTGGAACCGCGGGGCGATCGCCGGTCGCCGCAGGTCGCCCTGGCCTGAGCCGACGGGCAGCGGGGATGGCTCGATCACCCGTGCCAGATGCAGGCATGACGGTGGCGGGTCGGCGGGTGGTCGAGGTCCTCCGCGGTGGTGGGGGCGAGCCGGAGTTGTTTGCGGGCTCGGGTAGCGAACTGCTGGAGGGCGGCGCGGGCTTGGGCCTCTTGTTCGGAGCGGCCGCTGATCGGGGTGCCCGAGGCGCGGGGGAAGGTGTAGGACGCAAGGGTGTGGATCAGGCGGTCCGGGGTGGGGCGGCGGCCTGCCCGGTGGGCGGCGCGGAGTTCCGCGTTGGAGTAGCGGAGGTCCGTGAGCGCGTGGGCCGTCCACGAGGTGGAGGGGGCGGATCCGGTGGACCACCAGCTCGTGTCTCGGTGCTTCAGTGGAGTGTGGTGGGCAGTACGGGACATGGGGGCCTCTGGCGACGGGCCGCCGGGCGTTCCGGCGTGGCCGTGCTAGAAGTCGGCAGCGGTGAAACGGCCGTATCGCTTGGTTCGCATGTGCGCAGCCTGGCCCGCGCCACCTGTTGTTGTCGAGCGCTTTCTCCGCTCGCGGCTGCGGCTCGTGATGCCAAGTGGCTGCCGTCCGCCGTCAGGCGTCCAGGAGTGACGTCAGTGCGCCGACCGGGTCTTCGTCCGGGGGGCCCGTTGGCCACCAGTCGTCTGTGCCCGGGTCTGATTCGTAGGGGTACCAGCGGTCGTCGTGGCCCAGGCGGAGCTGGATGCCTCGTTCCGCGTCGGTGAGGCGGTTGCGGTGGGGGCGCAGGCGGGGGAGGTCGGCGGCGGCCAGGGCGGGGCGGGCCCGGTCGAAGGGGCCTGCCGGGGGGTCCCAGGGGGTTTCGAGCACGGAGAGGCCGGTCAGGCCGCCCTGTTGCCAGGCGGCCACCGCGCGGGCGAGGTCGGTGGGGCTTCGGTCGTGCGCCGAGGCCAGGGTGGCGTACAGCTTGCGGGTCGCGGCGGTCAGGCCGGAGCCCGGCTGGGCGGCGGCCAGGCGTACCGCGTCCTGCCAGGGGGTGAGCGTCGCGATGGGGTCCGTGCCGGTGGTGAGGAGCGTGTGGGCTCGGGCCGCCGCGTCCGTGACGAGGAGGTCCAGGGACAGGGGGTCGGGCGCGCCGCGTGTGCCCGGGTACGCGCCCGAGGCGTGGCCGGGGTGCGGGGGTACGGGCAGCGGGCCCGGGAGCGGTGGGAGCGTACGCGGGGTCAGGGCTGTGGTGGCCGGTACGCCGGGGAAGGGCGGCGGCGCGGGCTTCTCGCGGGCGGAGTGGGCGGCGTTGCGGCGGGCGAGGTCGTCGAGGAGGTCGCGCTCGGCCCTGCCGCGCATCAGGAGCAGGACAAAGGGGTCCGCGTCGAGCAGGCGGGCCGTTTCGTAGCAGAGGGCCGCCGCATGCTTGCAGGGATGGCCTCGGTCCGGGCACGAGCAGGACGGGACCAGGTCGCCGGGCGCCGGCAGCAGGTCCACGCCCACCTCGGCCGCCGAGTCCACCAGGGAGTGCGGCATGTCCTTGTCGAGCAGGGCCGCCATGTGGGACGGGTCGGCCGCCGCCACGGCCAGGAAACGGTCCCAGTCGTCGTCGGAGAGCGTGCGCAGGCGGATCTCCGTACGGTACGGGCGGGGGCGGCTGCCTCGTACGTACGTGATGATCCGGCCCGGCGTCACACTGATCGCGCCGACGTTGCCCTCGCCGGCGTACGTATGGCCACGGGCCAGGCGGGCCGGGTCGAGTGAGAGTGCTTCCAGGGCCTCGACCCACGCGTTGCCCCACCAGCTGCTGCCACGGCTCCCACCGCTGCTGTTCGCGCTCATGCCGGCCTCCGCAGGGAGACCAGGTCGGCGAGTTCGCGGTCGGTGAGCTCGGTCAGGGCTGCCTCTCCGCCGCCGAGAATCGCGTCCGCCAACGCCCGCTTGGACGCGATCAGTTCGGCGATACGGTCCTCCACCGTGCCCTCCGCCATCAGACGGTGCACCTGCACGGGCTGGGTCTGTCCGATGCGGTACGCGCGATCGGTCGCCTGGTCCTCGACCGCCGGATTCCACCAGCGGTCGTAGTGGATGACGTGGGCGGCCCGGGTCAGGTTCAGGCCGGTGCCGGCCGCCTTGAGGGAAAGCAGGAAGACGGGGACCTCGGCGGACTGGAAACGGTCCACCATCTCCTCACGCCGGGCGATGGGCGTTCCGCCGTGCAGGAGCTGCGACGGGACCGCGCGGGCCTTCAGGTGGTCGGCGAGCAGCCGGGCCATCGTCACGTACTGGGTGAAGATCAGGACCGAACCGCCCTCCGACAGGATCGTGTCGAGCAGCTCGTCGAGGAGTTCGAGCTTGCCGGAACGGCCGGTGAGGCGCCGCGTGTCCTCCTTCAGATACTGCGCCGGGTGGTTGCAGATCTGCTTGAGGGAGGAGAGGAGCTTCATGACGAGGCCCCGGCGCGCGATGCCCTCCGACGTCTCGATGGCCGCCATCGATTCCCGTACGGACGCTTCGTAGAGGGAGGCCTGTTCGCGGGTGAGCGAGACGGGGTGGTCGGTCTCCGTCTTGGGTGGCAGCTCCGGCACGATGCCCGGGTCCGACTTCTTACGGCGCAGGAGGAAGGGGCGGACCAGGCGGGCCAGGCGCTCGGACGCCTCTTCGTCCTCGCCGCTCTCGACCAGGCGTGCGTGGCGGGCGCGGAAGGACTTGAGCGGGCCGAGCAGGCCCGGTGTCGTCCAGTCGAGGAGGGCCCACAGCTCGGAGAGGTTGTTCTCCACGGGCGTGCCGGTCAGGGCGATGCGCGCGGGGGCCGGGATGGTGCGCAGCGCCTTCGCCGTGGAGGAGTACGGGTTCTTGACGTGCTGCGCCTCGTCGGCGACGACCATCCCCCAGGTGTGGGCGGCCAGTTCGGGGGCGCTGGTGCGCATGGTGCCGTACGTCGTGAGGACGAACCCGCCGTCGGGTTCGCCGGCGTCGTCCAGAGTGCGGGCCGCGCCGTGGAAGCGGCGGACGGGGACGCCGGGTGCGAAGCGGGTGATCTCCCGCTGCCAGTTGCCGAGGAGGGACGCCGGGCAGACGACGAGCGTGGGGGCGCTGCGCCCCCGGCGCAGGTGGAGGGCGATGACCGTGATCGTCTTGCCGAGCCCCATGTCGTCGGCGAGGCAGCCGCCGAGGCCGAGGGAGGTCATCTGGTCCAGCCAGGCGAGTCCGCGCAGTTGGTAGTCGCGCAGGGTGGCATCGAGGCCGGGCGGCTGGGCGATGAGCGCGCCCGTGCCCGTGCCCGTGCCGGTGCCGGCCGTGAGGCGGTCCCGGAGTGCGGCCAAGGCACCCACCGGCACTGCTTCGACCTGCTCGCCGTCGACCTCCGCGCTGCCCGTGAGCGCCGCCGCCAGCGCGTCCACCGGCTGCAGCAGGCCCAGTTCACGCTTGCGTGCCTTGCGTACGAGCTCCGGGTCCACCACCACCCACTGGTCCCGGAGCCGGACGATCGGGCGGTGCGCCTCGGCGAGTGCGTCCATGTCCGCCTCGCTGAGCGGCTCACCGCCGACCGCGAGCTGCCAGCTGAAGGCGAAGAGCTCCTGGGCGTCGAAGAAGGGCGTGCCGTCGGTCGCCGACCCGGGCGCGGAGCGGACGACCGCGGTCGCCGTGAGCGTACGGGCCAGCTCCCTGGGCCAGTGGACCATGACGCCCGCCGCGCCGAGCCTGGCCGCCGCCGGGCCGAGCAGCTCGTACAACTCGTCCTCCGACAGCGGCAGTACGTCGGGAACCGGGCGCTCGAGGAGACGGCCGAGCGGCGGCCAGACGCGCGCCGCGCGGCGCAGCGCCAGCACCGCGTCGATGCGGGCGCGCGGGCCGAAGCCTTCGCTGCCGCCGCCGGACCACAGGGCGCCCGCGTCGATGACGTGCGTGGGGTCGGCCAGGCTGTGTACCTGGACCAGGGCTGTGCCGGCCCGCCGCTCCGCTCGGTCCTCCGGTCGGTCCTCTGCTCGGCCGTCCCCGCTCTCGGGTGTCTCCTCGTCCCGCGGCTCGTTCGCCGCGCTGTCGAAGAGTTCGAACTGGGACAGATCGAGGCGCAGCGACACGCGCACCCCCGCGTCCATCCCGGCCGCGATCTCCGCAGCCCACTCCCGCAGGCCCGGAAGGTGCTGCGCGGCGCGTGCCGCGAAGGGCGCGCCCACCGCGTACGCCGCTGAGGGCGTCCGGGGCAGGTTGTCCACGACCGCGTCCAGGAACGCCTTCACCAGCGCCTCCGGGGCGGGCACCTCGAGAGGCGTACGTCCAGGAAGCGGCACGGCGTGCGCCTCGGGGGGCATGGCCGCGGCGATGGCCCGTACCTGCGCGATGTCGTCGGCGTCGAGCGGCCCGGCCCGCCAGGCGTCGTGGTCCCCGGCGGTCAGCCCGGGCAGCAGCCTGCCCCGCGCGGCCAGGTGCAAGGCATGCAGCGCCGCCGCGCCCCAGCAGTGGGTGGCGGGGTGGGCGGCGGGATCGTGGCGTGCCCGGGCCAGCAGGGGCAGGGCCTCCGAGAGGGGGAGGAGGACGGCGGGCACGGTGTGGCGGCGTACGGAGGTGCCACTGGCGCCGTGACGGCGTACGACCGTGATCTCCGCGGAGGTGCCGGAGGTGCCGGAGGTGCCGGAGGTGCCGGAGCCGTCTGGGAGTGCGCCGCCCTCTGGGTCCCAGAGGGCGATCCTGCCTTCGCGTGGCAGCTCTGCGGGAAGGAAGACCGCGGCACGACGTCCCGTAGTCGTCATGGCTTCACCCCCGTTCCCGCTGGTCGCGTGCTGGTCACGCACGTGCGCTCGTGCGCTCGTGGCGCTTGTGTCCCTGTCCACGTGCGAGTCTACGGGCGGGGTCTGACACTGGTCCTGAGCAGACGGCGAGGGCTAGGACGCCGGACGGTCCTGCGGACGTGCCTTCAGGCGTAGGGCGGACGTGATGTGGTGGCGGCGGTTCCAGGCGATCACCATGAGCGGCACCAGCAGGATCAGCGGCGTCGCGGCGTTCTGACCGTCGAAGACCATGAGCTGGGTGACGAACGCTCCGACCATCAGCGCACCGAGAGCGAGCGCCGCCACCCCGGACAGAACCGGGATCAGCAGCGCGATCGCGCCCGCCAGCTCCAGACCGCCGACGAGGTACATGAACCAGTCGCCGAAGCCGATCTTGTCGAAGCCTTCCGCCGCCGATGAGTGGCCGATCAGCTTGGGCGACGCACTGGGTACGGCGAAGAACACGGCCAGCAGGATCCGCAGGACGCGCACCGTGATCCGTACCGCCCGAGAGGTCTCAGTGACGGGTGTGATGGTGGCGGTAGCGGTGACGACGGTGGTGGTCGTTGCGTCGGACATCGTGGTCTCCCTGGGAAGCGGTGCGCCTTGTGCTTTCACAGAGGCAGACCGCGCCTCGCCGCAGAACTCATCGCCACATCACCTCCAACTCGCAGGGTTAGCCAGCCATTTCCGCCGTACGAGCGGCCGCCCGCCCGCAGATGGTCCCCGCATCGCAGGCACTCGGCGTCGTCGTTCCCCGGTAGTCGGGTATGTGAAGGCTCAGGACGGGGCCCCGCCGCCGGTGCACGGCCATACGTCAGCCATGCCCCAACGCGCTGGGCAGGCTACGAGTGCCCGAGCCGGGTACATGTCCCCTGGGAGAGGCGATTCGTCATGATCATGCGTACTGGGAGTGAACCGAAAACCGCACGCAGTGCCCTCCGGCTCCGGCTCTGGCTGAGCCTGTGGGGCCTGCTCTGGGCCGTCGGCGGGGCGATCGCGTTCGCCGCCGCCGGCCGCACCGGCTGGGCCGTCGCTTGCGGCTGCCTCGCGGTCGTCGTCACCGCCGACCTGGTGATGGTCGTACGCCACATCCGTCAGGGCCCGCACTACCAGCCCGGCCGCGACGTCCCACCGTACGATCCACCCCACGAGCCGCCGTACGGTCGGCCGCGCCCCTGAAGGCGCTCAGCCACGCTCGCAGGCACGCTCGCGGTCAGTCGTCCGCGTCGAACTTCGCCGCCGCCAGGTACTCCGGCTTCGGATCGAGCGCCGCGGCCAGCCGGAAGTGCCGTTTCGCCTGGTCTGCGCGCAGGGCACGCTCGTACGTACGCGCAAGGGCGAAATGGGCGAAGGCGTTGTCGGGCTCGCGTTCCAGCACGAGCTGGAATTCGAGCTCTGCCGAGCGCAATTGGGCGGACGCGAAGAAGGCGCGGGCCCGCAGCAGCCGGGCCGCCGTGTTCTCCGGATGGGCCGCGATGACCGAGTCCAGGAGCTTCACGGCTCCGCGCGGATCGCGCGCGGCCAGCAGGTGCTCCGCCGCGCGGTAGTCGATGATGTGGGTCTCCGGGCTGCTTTCGGGCACGCTGGCATCCTTCCGCTCGCCTCATTCTTTCCAACGGCCCCGGCAGCATGCCGTATTCCACCAAGATGCCGGCCGCCCGAGCGGCCTTCAGGAGGCGCTTTCAGGACGACGACGCCGCAGCCCTCTCGTTCAGTTCCGCCCAGACTTTGCGCACCTGCGGCTCAAGCGCTGCCAGCGGTCCGTCGTTGTCGATCACCACATCCGCGATGGCCAGCCGCTGCTCCCGGCTCGCCTGGGCGGCCATCCTGGCGCGCGCCTCGTCCTCGGTCATGCCGCGCAGCCGCACGAGCCGGTCCAGCTGGGTCTGCGGGGACGCGTCCACGACGACCACGAGGTCGTACAGGGGCGCGAGACCGTTCTCGGTCAGCAGCGGCACGTCGTGGATGACCACGGCGTCCGCTCCCGCCGCGCGCTCCAGCTCGGCCGACCGGGCACCCACCAGCGGGTGGACGATCGCGTTCAGCGTCGCCAGACGGGCGGCGTCCGCGAAGACGATCGCGCCGAGTTTCGGACGGTCCAGGGTGCCGTCGGCGGCGAGTACGTCCTCCCCGAAGGCCTCGACGACGGCCGCGAGCCCCGGCGTTCCGGGCTCGACGACCTCCCTCGCGATCTTGTCGGCGTCGATCAGCACGGCGCCGTACGACTCGAGCAGCCGCGACACTTCGCTCTTGCCGGCGCCGATTCCGCCGGTCAGGCCCACTTTCAGCATGCGCGGAAGCCTAGACCCGTACTTCGCGG
>NZ_JAGGPA010000011.1 GCF_018614035.1 Streptomyces sp. ISL-96 | reverse complement strand
CCGCGAAGTACGGGTCTAGGCAAGCCGCAACTCTGCCCGGTGCACCGCCCCGAGGGTGCCCGGTGTGATGCGTAGTCGCAGTGCGGAGCCGGTCGACAGCACCTGAACGGCAGCGTCCTTGGAGGTCACCGAGGCGACGGCCCGGTTCCACGTCAGGTCGATCGTGGCGCCGTCGCGCAGCGGCCCGCAGACGCGGACGGTGGCCGTGTCGCCGCTCTCGCGGATCACGACGCTCGCGGGCGCGGACGCGGTGACGGGGCCGGCCGTCCCGGCGAACCAGAAGTTGACGCCGGTGAACCCGAGCGCGGGGACGGCGACACCCTGCTGGTCGTTGGTGTTGGCCAGCACGGTGACCCGGCCCGTGTCGGCGGCGCGGGCGGCGGTCTCGGCGGCCGTCGCGCCCGGCAGCAGGACGTACGCGTACGTCGCCCACGTCGGGTCCGTGCCGTGGTCGAACCACAGCGTCAGATAGCGGCGGGTGACGGGGTCGGTCACCGCGCCCTTGTTGATGTCCGACCAGGCGCCGGTGCGCGCCTCACGGAGCGCCTTGACGGTGGCGCCGCCGGGGAAGACGTACCCGCCGTGTCCGGCGACGTGCGCCCAGCGCGCGCCGGTGAGGGTGGTGCTCCAGCCGAGGGTGGCGGGCTGGACCGTACCGTCGACGGTGAGGGCGTGCGCGCCGTTCGCGCCCAGGTTGCGGTTCTCGACGACCGACTCGACGCCTGTGCCGTCCCGGCCGTGGATGCCGGCGCCGAGGCAGACGACGGAGTCGTCCAGGAAGAACCAGGACTTCTTGGCGAGCAGCGTGGAGGAGAGGCCCTTGAGGTACTGGCCGACGGCCGCGTACGTCCCGTCCGTCGCCCCGCCCACCCAGCGCACGTCGGGCCGGGCCGCGCCCCAGACCCCGCCTTCCCCGTCGGCGAGCGCCTTGCGGGAGGCGGTGGTGCCGGGCAACCGGTACGGGTCGACGGTGGGCCAGAAGTCGTCGCTGTACTGGCCGTTGGCGTACGTGTCGCCCCACCAGTAGAGCATTCCGGAGCCGCTGTGCCAGGCGCGCAGGTTCTCGCCGTTGCCGTTCTCGTAGTACGTGATCCGGTTCGACGCCATGGAGAGGGCGGCGGCCCAGCCGGGGCGGCGGTGGACCGCCCGGTCCATGCCGGGGAAGAGGCGGTGGCCGACCGGTTCGGAGCTCACTGCCGCCGGGCCGTCGTTCACCGCCTTGAGGCGGGAGAGCTGGGCGACGCCGAGCACGGGGCTGGTCAGGAGCGGGCTGAAGTAGTCACGGGCGATCCAGCCCTTCACCATCCCGTCCCAGCGCGCTTTCTCGGCCGCCGAGGCGCTGCGCGCGAGCAGCGCTGTGCACGCGATGATCGAGTGTCCGCGCAGGTGGTCGTCCTGGCGGATCTGCCGGGTGTCCGTCTTCTGTACGCCCCGGCTGGGCGCGCGCCCGGAGACGCCGTCCATGGCCAGGCCGTTGAAGAGGAAGGGCGCGTACGCCTTCTCGACGGAGTCCAGGACGATCTGCCGGCCCGGGTCGGTGACCTCCCAGGCCGACCCCCTGAGCAGCGCGAAGAGCATCGACAGCCCGCCCAGCATCACGGCGCCGTACGACCCGGCGTACGGCACGTACGTGTGCTGGATGAAGCTGCCGTCGGCGTAGAGGCCGTCGCCGCTCGTCACGTACGGGAAGACCGGCGAAAGCGCGTCGCGGGCGAGGGCGAGCTTGGCGGAGCTCTTGCCGATGACGCCCCGCAGGGCGAGGACGCGGCACAGGTCGACGCGGTTGGCGCCGGTGGAGGTGCCGCTATAGGTGGCGACCGCGCTGTCGGGGACGAAGTGGTCGACGGCGGCGCAGTGTTCGGCGATGCGGGCGGCGCCGAGGTGGTCGTACAGCAGGACGTCGATGTCGAGGAGGGCCTGCGGGATGCCTATCTGCCAGTTGTACCAGTTGCCGTAGCGGGCCTGGGTGGCGTTGTACGCCTGGTCGTGGAGGTGGTCGAGGCCGGTGAGGATCTCGGCGCGGAGGGTGGCGTCGCCGGTGAGGCCGGTGCCGGGCTGGGCGTACGCCTCGGCCATGGTGCGCAGCCGGTTGTAGCTGGTGCCGAGGTTGCCGGAGTACGTGTACGACTCGGCGTCCGTGTCGGGTTCGGGGTCGGCGTAGGGAAGGTCCGGCCAGAGCGAGCCGGCCTGCGGGTTCATGGCGGCGCGCAGAGCGGAGGCGGTCGAGCCGAGGGCGGCGAGCTTGCCGGCGTACGGTTCGGCGGTGGGATCGAAACCGGCGCCGAGGGTCAGTTCGCGCCAGGTGAGGCGCAGGGCGTCATAGGCGTCGGCGGCGTGGGCGGACCACGCACCGAGAGGGGAGGCGACGGCGGCCGCGGCGAGAGCGGTGGCGGTACGCAGGAGGGCGCGGCGGGAGGGCATCGGTGAAACCTCCGGGGGAGCGGTGCGTCGTTGAACCCAGAACCACACTTGGGGTGAGCGGTTTCTAGCACGGAGACAACAGACCGGCAATGAATCGCACGTTCCGCCACCGAATTGATTGTTCGAGCAAAAACGTTCATGGATCGATCAGGTGACGGCTAGACTGGGCCTAGACGATCGAAACCACCGAAAAGGGGTACCGGAGCACATGCAGGCCGAAGACAGGCATCAGGCCATACTCGACACGCTGCATGAGCGGGGCTCGCTGCGGGTGACCGACTTCGCCCACGAGCTGCGCGTTTCCCCCGTCACCATCCGCCGGGACGTGGAGGCGCTGGCCGAACGCGGGTTGCTGACGCGCGTCCACGGGGGCGCGGTCCGGGCCGAGACGCGCGGCTCGTCGGTGCCCGGGGAGGCGCAGGTCTTCGGCCTGATCGTACCGGCGGCCGACTACTACTACCCGGAAGTGATCAAGGGCGCCCGGGAGGCCGCCGCCGAGCACGGCGTACGGCTGGTCCTCGGCATCTCGCAGTACAGCCCCGAGCAGGAGCGGGACCAGGTCCGCCAGATGCTCGCCGACGGCATCCACGGCCTGCTCATCACGCCGTGCAGTTCGGCGGACGCCGGGCCGTGGCTGGCCGAACTGGCCATGCCGCACGTGCTGGTGGAGCGGCGCCCCGGCGACGACATCTCCGGAGCGGAACGGGTGGTCACGGACCACGTGTACGGCGCGCGGCTCGCCGTACGGCACCTGGCGGACACCGGGCACCGGCAGATCGGGCTGATGCTGCGCGACGACAGCCCGCACGGCGCGCTGGTGCTGGAGGGGTACCGGAGCGGCCTCGCCTCGGCCGGCCTCGACGCACCCGATCCCTCCCTCTTCCGGCTGCCACCGCCGGCCGGGGACGCGGCCGAACGGGAGCGGCTGCTGGGCGCGTTCACCGACGCGGTGGGTGCGGGGCGGCTCGACGCGGCACTCATCCACAACGATCACGACGCGATCATGCTGCTCCAGCGGCTGCGTTCCCGCGGCATCGACGTACCGGGTGATCTCGCGATCGTCGCGTACGACGACGAGGTGGCCTCGCTCGCCGACATTCCGCTCAGCGCCATCGCCCCGCCGAAGCAGGCCGTCGGCGCGGCCGCGGTGGAGCTGCTCGTACGCCGGCTCGCCGACCCGGGGCGAGCCCGGCACCGGCTGGCGATCCTGCCGGAACTGCACGTCCGGGCCTCCAGCGTCTGACCTGGGAGGACGGTACGCACACCCGCGCCCAGTAGAGGCGATCAAACGACCGTTCTTTAGATCGATATCCCTTCTGATTGATCGTTTGTTCACTTCCTATTGACTCTGATCGTTCGTGGCCGAAAGATGTGCGTCAACTCGTCGCCTTCCGTAGGCCTCCCGTAGGAGTAGCGCAATGCAGCCAACCTCCCGTAAGTCCTCCATAGCCCTCGCGGCCGCAGTGGCCTCCCTGGCCGTCCTCGCCACCGCCTGTGGAGGCTCCGACACCGGCGCGGCCGACCCGGGCTCCGGCACCGCCGACAAGCCCGTCGAGATCGCCTACTGGTCCTGGCAGCCGGGCACCAAGGAGATGGCCGAGGAGTTCAACCGGACCCACAAGAACGTCAAGGTCGTCCACTCGGAGATCCCGGCCGGCCTCAACGGCGGTTACGACAAGCTCGCCAAGGCGGTCAAGGCCGGCAACGCGCCCGACGTCGTCAACGTCGAGTACCAGGCCGTCCCCGACCTGGTCACCCAGGGCCTGCTGCGCGACTCCACCAACGAGCTCGGCGAGTCCGTGGCAGGCAGCCCCGAGGCGGTGCGGAGCCTGGTCACGCTCGGCGGCAAGACGTGGGCCGCGCCCTTCGACGTCGGCCCGCAGACCCTGTACTACCGCGCCGACCTCTTCAAGAAGTACGGCATCGAGGTCCCCACGACCTGGGACGAGTTCAAGGCCGCCGCCGAAAAGGTCAAGACCGCCTCCAAGGGCAAGGCCCGCATCCTCGACTTCTGGGGCGACGACACCGCCACCTGGGCCGGTCTCGCCCAGCAGGCCGGCGCCCACTGGTACGGCAGCGAGGCCGACGCCTGGAAGGTGACCATCACCGACGCGCCCACCAAGAAGGTCGCCGGCTACTGGAAGGACCTGGTCAAGAACGACCTCGTCCTCAACCACAAGGCCTGGAGCCCGGAGGCCACCAAGGCCGTCACCGACTCGACGGCGATCGCCCTGCTCGGCGCCTCCTGGAGCGCGGGCTCCATCAAGACGACGTACCCCAAGCAGGAGGGCAAGTGGGCCGAGGCCCCGCTGCCGCACTGGGGCACCCCCGCCACCGGCGCGGTCGGCGGCAGCTCCTTCGCCCTCAGCAAGGACACGAAGAAGGTGAAGGCCGCGGCCGAGTTCGCCCTCTGGGCGACCACCGACCCCGCCGCGGTGAAGGCCCGCCTCGCCAGCGGCACGTCCAGCGCCCTGCCCGCCAACGAGACGCTGCGCGCCACCGCCAAGGCCAGCTTCGACACGAAGTTCTACGGCGGCCAGGACATCTACGCGGTGGCCTCCGAGCAGGTCCCCACCATCGCCAAGGGCTGGACGTGGAGCCCGGTGCACAACTCCACCACGCTGACCCTCCAGAACGAGCTGGGCAAGGCTCAGAAGACCGGCGAGTTCTGGCCCGCCTTCCAGGCGGCGCAGACCGCGGCCGAGAAGGGGATCACCGACCGGGGCCTCAAGCTCGCCAAGTGACCCGGTGAACGCGGGCCCCTCCGGGCCCCGTCCCCCGTCCTCCGCCCCGTACACGCCGCCGGGGAGGCGTCCTGGCCCCTCGTCCTGGGCCCCTCCCCGGCGGCCGGTTCCCCAAGGAGCTACCGCCGATGGCATCCCGGCTCGCCCGCGGACAGCGCAGCACACCGGCCCTCTTCATCGCCCCGTTCCTCGTCCTCTTCCTCGCCACGCTCGTCGCCCCCATCTGTTACGCCCTCTGGATGAGCCTGTTCCGCGAACAGTCCACGTCCGGCCTGGGCTTCGGGGGTACGCAGACGCTCTTCGTCGGCGCCGACAACTACCTGCGGGCACTGGGCTCACCCGCGTTCCGCCGCAGCTTCCTGCACGTCGCGCTGTACTGCCTGGTCTACATCCCGGTGATGGTGGGCGGCGCGCTGGCGCTCGCCCTGCTGGTGGACTCCGCCCTCGCCCGCGCCAAGAAGTTCTTCCAGCTGGCCTACTTCCTGCCGCACGCCGTGCCGGGCCTGATCGCCGCCATCATCTGGGGCTTCCTCTACACCCCCGGCCTCAGCCCGGTCATCGACTTCCTGTCGGCCTTCGGCGCGGACGCCGACCTGCTGGGGCCGGACGCGGTCGTGTTCTCGCTGGCCAACGCGGCGGCCTGGCAGTGGATCGGCTACAACATGGTGATCTTCTACGCCGCGCTGCAGGCCGTGCCCCGCGAGACCCTGGAGGCGGCCGTGGTGGACGGCGCCGGCCACCTGCGCGCCGCTTGGTCCGTGAAGCTGCCGATGATCCGCTCCTCGGTGGTGTTGACGATGCTCTTCACCGCGGTGGGCGCGATCCAGCTGTTCAATGAGCCGGAGGTGCTGCGCAGCAGATCCAGCGCGATTTCCACCGAGTGGAGCCCGGTCATGTTCATCTACCAGGCGGCGTTCAGCCGCAACGACTACGGCCTGGCGGCCGCCGCCTCGCTGCTGCTCGCGGTCCTCGGCGCCGCGCTGTCCTTCGTGATCACCAAGTTCGGCAACCGTTGGAAGGACGCGTGACCATGGCTCTCGACACCGCACCGGCCCATGCCGCCGCGCCCGCCGGCCCGCCGCGTCCCACACGGCCGCGCCGGGGGCCGAACGCCCGGTCGGCCCTCTCCTCGCGCGTCACCGTCAACACCCTGCTCGCCCTGGTCGCCGTCTACACCCTGATGCCGCTGACCTGGCTGGTCGTCAACGCCACCAAGAACAACGCCGACCTGTTCGGCCGGCCCGGCTTCGCGTTCGGCGACTTCAGCTTCTTCACGAACCTCGCCGACCTGTTCACGCACCAGGACGGCCTCTTCGGCCGCTGGCTCGCGAACAGCATGCTCTACTCGGTCGTCGGCTCGATCGGCTCCACCCTGCTGTCACTGCTCGCGGGCTACGCCTTCGACAAGTACTCCTTCCCCGGCAAGGAGAAGCTCTACGGGCTGGTGCTGCTGGGCATCCTCGTCCCGCACACCGTCATCTCGCTGCCCATGTACCTGATGGCCTCCGACATCGGCCTGGTCAACACCTACTGGGCGGTACTGATCCCCGGCCTCGTCAACCCCTTCGGCGTCTACCTGGCCCGGGTCTTCTCTGAGGGGTACGTCCCCGCCGAGACCCTGGAGGCAGCGCGCCTCGACGGGGCGGGCGAGATGCGGATCTTCCGGTCGGTGGCGCTGCCGATGCTGTCCCCGGCCTTCGTGACGATCTTCCTGTTCTCCTTCACCGCGAGCTGGAACAGCTTCTTCCTGCCGCTGGTCATGCTCAACGACGCCACGCTCTACCCGGTGGGTCTCGGCCTGTTCAACTGGAACGCGATCCTCCCGCAGGAGCCGCACTACTACGCCTTCGTGGTCACCGGCGCGCTGGTGTCCGTCCTCCCGCTTGCCATCGCCTTCCTGTCGCTCCAGCGCTACTGGCGCTCGGGCCTGACCGCAGGAGCCGTCAAGTGACGCCCCCGCCCCAGTCCCCGCTTCCGTCCCGCCGCCCCCGTACCGTCCTCGCGATGGACCCGCCGGTGTTCGAGGCGCTGTTCGATGCCGATGCCCTGGACCGCCTCGCCGCCGTGGCCGACACCGACCCCACGGCCGTGGTACGCGACTTCGCCGATCCGGTGCACACGGCGGCACTGGAGCAGGCGGAGGTCCTGCTCACCGGCTGGGGCTGCCCGCCGCTGACCCACGACGCGCTGGCCCGCATGCCCCGGCTGCGTGCGGTCGTCCACGCGGCGGGCTCCGTGAAGCACCACATCACCGACGCCTGCTGGGAGCGGGGCATCGCGGTCGCCTCGGCGGCCGGGGCCAACGCGCTGCCGGTGGCCGAGTACACCGTCGCGGCGATCCTCTTCGCGGGCAAGGGGGTGCTGGGCGCGGCCCGTGCGTACGGGGAGCAGCGCACCCGGGTCAGCCCGATCGATGTGATCGCCGACGGCGGCAACTTCCGCCGCACGGTCGGCGTGGTGGGCGCGTCGCGGATCGGGCGCCGGGTGATCGAGCTGCTGCGCCCGTACGACCTGCGCGTGCTGCTGTACGACCCGTACGTCACCGGGGCGGAGGCCGAGGCCCTCGGCGTACGGACGGTGGGGCTGGACACCCTGGCGTCGTCGAGCGACGTGGTGACGATCCACGCACCCGAACTCCCCGAGACCAGGCACCTGTTCGACCGGGCGCGGCTGGCGCTGCTGCCCGACGGGGCCACGCTGATCAACACGGCGCGGGGCTCGCTCGTCGACACCGACGCACTCACCGAGGAGCTGACCTCGGGCCGCCTCAACGCCGTCCTGGACGTCACCGAACCCGAGGTGCTGCCCGCCTCCTCGCCGCTGTACGACCTGCCCAATGTGCTGCTGACCCCGCACGTGGCGGGCTCGCTCGGCAACGAACTGGGCCGGATGGCGCACACGGCGCTCGACGAGCTGGAACGCTACGGCCAGGGCCTGCCGTTCGCCGACCCGGTGCGCAGACGGGGGCTGGACCGCTCGGCCTGAGTGTGCGCCGTCACAGCTCAGGCCACGGGAACGGGCTGTCGTACGCGCGGGCGCAGCCCTCACATGTGCTCGGCGCCGGCCTTGATCGCTGCACGGATGCGGACGTAGGTGCCGCAGCGGCAGATGTTGCGGATGCCGTCCAGGTCGTCGTCGGTGATCCGGCGGCCTTCCTCCTTGACGCGGCGGACCAGGGCGACGGCGGCCATGATCTGGCCGGGCTGGCAGTAGCCGCACTGGGCCACGTCATGGTCGAGCCAAGCCTCCTGCATGGGGTGCAGTTCGGCGCCGACGGTGGCCGCAAGTCCTTCTATCGTGGTGACTTCGTCGGTCGGCCGCAGGTCCTTGACGGGTATCGCGCAGGGATTGGCGGCCTTGCCGTTGAGGTGGCTGGTGCACGCTTTGCAGACGTTGATGCCGCAGCCGTACTTCGGTCCGGTGATGCCGAGGATGTCGCGCAGCACCCACAGCAGTCGCTCGTCATCGGCGGCATCGACGGTGACCTGTTCGCCGTTGACGCGGAAGGTGTGTTCAGGCACGGGGGGCTCCTGTCTTCAACGGACGTGTTCCAGGCCGTCGGTGGGGGACGCGGGGATCGGAGGAACGGTGGGTTTGGGTGTGAAGGAGAGGGTGCTGTGGTTGATGGGGAAGCTTGTCGGCATGGTGCCAGTGGCCCGGCCGTAGGCGCAGGCGACCGCGGCCATCGACGCGGCGACGCCGAGTTCTCCCGCGCCGCCGGGTTTCCCGGTGGTCGTCGGCATGACGATGATCTCCAGCTCAGGTGGTGTGTTCCACTGCCGGGTGTAGAAGTAGTTGTCCCAGCTGGCCTCAAGGAAGTGCCCGTCGCGCAGGTGCAGTCCGGAGGTCAGCGTCTGGGCGATCCCGTCCATGAGGCAGCCCATCATCTGGGCCTCCAAGCCGCGGGGATTTACGGTCAGGCCGACATCCACGGCGAAGACGGCCTTGGTGACACGCGGCCCGGCCACGCCGTCGCGGATGGGGCGGTTGACGGTCTCGGGCCGGCAGTCGATCTCCACCAGCACCGCGCTGAGCGCGTGGTACTCGGAGTGGAAGGCGATTCCCTGCGCGGTGCCGTCCGGCATGGCGCGGCCCCAGTTCCCGGCCTCGGCGACCTTGTTCAGTACCGCCCGGGAGCGGTCGTCGCGGAGGAAGTCGCGCCGGAATCGGTAGGGGTCCTTGCCCATCTTCGCCGCGAGCCGGTCGACGATCAGCTCCCGTGCACAGGTGACGTCGGGGGAGTAGACGCCCCGCAGACTGCCGGTGTTGAAGCTCTTGTCGGTTTCGGCGAGCAGCCGGCTGTGGACGCCGAAGTTGTAGGGCATCGACTGGGAGAGCTGGAAGAACGTCTCGGAGAAACCGATGTCACCCACCGGAAGTCTCGCCGCCAGGGCGGTGAAGACCTCGCCGAGCCCATGGCCGAGGTCGGTGGCCACACTGGTGTGCCGTTGCCCATAGCTGAGCACTGAATTGCCGAGGTAGGCGGCGCGCACGCGGGAGATGGCCATGGGGTGGGTGCGCCCTTGGCGGGAGTCGTCGGCCCGGTGCCACATGAGTTTCACGGGTTTGCCGATTTTCCTGGATATCTCGGCGGCTTCCAGTGCGGCGTCGTAGAACAGCTTGCGCCCGAAGGAGCCGCCGCCTTCGGTGACATGCACGGTGACCGCGTGGAGCGGCAGCCCGAGCTTGGCGGCGATGGCCTGTTGGGCGACGATCGGTGCCTTGAGGCCCGACCATATCTCCGCGCGGTCGGACCGCACGTCGGCGATGGCGCAGTTGGTCTCCAGGGCGCTGTTGCTGCGGAAGTGAAAGGTGAAGGAGGCTTCCACCGACGGAGTCAACGGGGGAAGTCCGAGAGGCAGTTCGGCGTCGCGCAACTGTTTCCGTACGGACTCGTCGGACTTCCCCTCCGCGCTGCCGGGCTTCCAGGACACCTGCAGGGCGCGCACGGCGTCGATGCACTGGCCGAATGTCCGAGCGCGCACCGCGACGCCGGTGGAGATCACCGCGACATCTGTGACGCCGGGCATGGTGCTGACCTGGGCGAGGTTGGTGACGGAGCCGACCTTGCCGTTGATGGTCGGCGGACGGCAGACCATGGTGGGCCTGGCGTCCGGGACATTGAGGTCCATAGCGAACTTCTTGCGCCCGGTGACGGCGTCGAGCGCGTCGATACGGTTCTGTGGCGTGCCGATGACAGCGAAGTCCCGGCGCTCCTTGAGCTCCACGGACACGTGCCGCGGCTCGATACTCGCGGCCTTCTCGGCGAGAGCACCGATGCCGATGCTCCCGCCCACGAGGTCGGTTATGACGCCGGCCTTCAAGGTGAGGTCGGTGACCGCCGCGCCGAGCTCGATCGCCGCCGCATCGAGGAGGCGGCCCCGGGCGACGGCGGCGGCGACCCGGACCGGGGTGAAGGTCGAGATCGTTGTGTTCGAAGCACCGGTGAGCTGATTGAACACCAGCTCGGGCCGCGCGTCGGCCGACGTGACCCGCACCTTGTCGAGCGGGACGTCCATCTCCTCGGCGATCAGCATGGCCGTCGAGGTGGTGATGCCCTGCCCGACCTCGGCCCGTGGCAACGCGAGCGACACGGTGCCGTCCGTGTGGACCACGACCTTGATCAGGTTCGAGGTCGGCAGGGCCGCCGCGGTCATCACGTCGTTGAGGTCGACCAGTTCGGTGATGTCCGCCGACGGGATCCCGGCCGCGGCGGTCCGGGCTGTGGCCTGTGGCGCCCGGCCGATTTCGGCGGCGGTCGCCAGCGTTGGAGCGGCCAGCACGTAGCCGAGAAACCGGCGCCGACCGATGCCGGGTGCAGCGGACTCGGACCGAGTCGTACGAGCAGGTGGCCGAGCCGGACGGTCATATCTGGTCATCGACGACGCCCTTCACCCATCGCTCCACACGGCACCATCTCGTCTTCATCCGTTCTCCTGCGGCTCGCTGTCGTAGCGCGCGTGACCCGGGCTCTTCCCCGGCGCGGCCGGGGATCAGGCGGGACGGTTCGCGTCGGGGATCTCAATGTTGATCGGTTTGCCCTCGGAGAGGAAGAGCAGGACGAACCTGCGGATGGCTTCCTCCATGGTCCAGGCGGCTTCCGGGACCAGCGGCAGCGGAATCAGGCCCTCGCGGAAGGCTACAAGGAGCGGCCAGGCGTTGCTGATCACGGGCTCCCAGAACGGCTCCTCGGACAGTCCGATCAGGTCGCCGACCCGGTCACCGAGCGTGTACCGGGAGAACGCACTGACCAGGGGGCGGCTTAGACCGCCGTCGATCTCGGCGACGATGTCGAGGAGCATCTCGGTCAGCTTGACGCCTTCGGTGGTGCGGCCCAGGGCCGGGTCGAGGAGTTGCCTGGACTGGGCGTTCGCCGCATCCCAGGTCGCGGGGACGTACTCGTCGCGGACGCCGAGCATGTGCGCGGTCACCTGCCACACATGCAGATACGCCGCCGACTCGGCGGACGAGATCCGTACCTTCCATTCGAGCATCTTGCGCATGACGAAGGTGGGCAGGCTGTGCCAGGTGACCAGGATGTCCGCCTGGCTGATCGGGATCTTCTGGCCGCCGCTGGTCCCGGACCAGCCCGGCGACTTCGGCAGCAGGTGGCGTACGGCCGCGTGCACGAGGCGGGTCTTCACCGCGGTCACGATCATTGAGCCCTGGGGCTGATACGCGTCCAGATCCCCGACGTCGTACCCGAGCTTCGCGGTCTTGGCGATACGGTCCTTCATGTCCGCACCGCCCTTGGAGTAGTAGACGGCTCGCGCCTCCCGGGGGATGGCGGTGCTCATCAGACCGCTGCCGAGGCCGTACAGGGCGCCGACGTAGATCCCCTTGGTCTTGTTGAACTGGGCGGCTCTGTCCAGCTTGTTCTGGTCGGCCCAGGGGGGCAGTCGGCGCGCCTTCTCCATGAACTCCCGCAGGTCGTCGGGCAGTCCGCCGGGGAGCGGCTGGTCGTTGCGGGCCCAGGTCCGCAGCAGCTCGTTGACTCTGGGAACGTCGCCCCGCTCGATCACGGCGGCGAGTACCCGGTCGGCCTCGTCGTCCCACACCCAGTTGGGGTCGCTGCCCGTCCCCGCGCCGGCCACCGAGCCGCCGGACGCCCATGTCCAGGCCGTCTGGGCGGCGGCCGGGGAGGCGATGCCGAGCATCCCCAGTGTTCCCAGAGTTCCGCCCGCGAGCAGCATCTTGCGCCTGCTGAGTTCGTCCATGCCTGAACCCTCCTTGAGTTCTGCCGATGGAAAACGAAGTGCAGATTGCGAAAGAATTACCGACGTATTCCGCGTGGCCGGGATCAGGCCGGACGGTTGGTGTCGGGGATCTCGATGTGAACCTCGCGCCCCTTGGAGAGGTAGAACAAGATGTACTGGCGGGCGGCTTCGTCGATCGTCCAGGCGATCTGCGGGACCAGCGGCAGCTTGATCAGGCCCTCGCGGTACGCCACGAGCTTCGGCCAGGCGGCCTTGACCGCCGTCTCCCAGAACGGCGCTCGGGGAATGCCGTCCCAGTCGGCCACCTGGTCGCCCACCAGGTAGCGGGCGAACGCGTTGACCAGAGGGCGGTCGAGGCCGCCGGGACTGGTCTGCTCTGCGAGCTGGCGCAGCAGGATGTCGGTCAGCTTGACCCCTTCGGGCGTGGGGCCCAGGACCGGGTCGAGGAGCTGCTTGGACTGGGTGTCGGCCGCATCCCAGGTCGCTGGGATGTACTCGTCGCGGATGCCGAGCAGGTGCGCGGTCACCTGCCACAGATGCAGATACGCCTCGGAGTCGGCGGAGCTGATCGGGACGTCCCATTCGAGCATCTTGCGCATCGCGAAGGTGGGCAGGGTGTGCCAGGTGACCAGCATGTCCGCCTGGCTGATCGGGATCTTCTGGCCGCCGTTGGTCCCGGACCAGCCCGGCGATTTCGGCAGTAGGTGCCGTACGGCCGCGTGTACGAGACGGGTCTTCACCGCTTCCACGACGACGCTGCCGTCCGGCTGAAACGCGTTGAGGTCCCCGACAGCGAAGCCCAGCTTGCTCGTTTTGGCGACGCGGTCCTCCATGTCGGCGCCGCCCTTGGAGTAGTAGACGGCTCGGGCCTCCCGCGGGATGGCGGTGCTCAGCATGCCGCCACCGATACCGTTGAGCACGTTGAGGTACAGGCCCCTGGTCTCGTTGAACTGGGCGGCTCTGTCGAGCTTGTTCCGGTCGGCCCAGGGGGGCAGTCGGCGCGCCTTGTCTATGAACTCCCGCAGGTACTGGGGCAGTTCGCCGGGAAGTGGCTGGTCGTTGCGGGTCCAGGTCCGCAGCAGCTCGTTGACCTTGGGTACGTCGCCCCGTTCGATCACGGCGGAGAGGAGCCGGTCGGCCTCCTCGTCCCACACCCAGTTCGGGTCGCTGCCCGTCCCCGCGCCGGCTAATGAGCGGTCGGCCCCCCACGTCCAGGCCGTGTTGGCGCGGGCCGGGGAGGCTACGCCGAGCAGCCCGAGTGCTCCCAGAGTCCCGCCCGCGAGCAGCATCTTGCGCCTGCTCAGTTCGTCCATGCTTGAACGCCTCCTCGAGTCGCCGAAGCCGGCCCTGCCTGATACCCTGATACAGATCTTGTATCTGCGTATCTCCAGCGAAACGTAATCCGAATCCGAGCGCAAGACTTGAGCGTCAACTTCTTTGTAACCGCCGGTAATGTGTGCCAAGAAAGGCGACCGTGGAACCTGTGTTTTCCTTCGCTGTCACGCCGCACGACTCGGATTCCGTGCTTGAGCGTGCGTTCGCCGAGGCTGCCGAGCGCGTCGACGACAATGACGAGATCACTACGCGCGTGCTCGACGCCGCTTCCGAGCAGTTCCGCCGCATGGGCATGCGGCGCTCCACCATGGAGGACGTCGCCCGCCGGGCAGGGGTCTCCCGGATCACGGTCTACCGCCGGTTCGCGTCCAAGGACGCGCTGATCGAGCAGGTCGTCCGGCGCGAATTCCGGCGGTACTTCGACCAGTTCAGCGTCGACGTCCAGGACGCCGAGACCGTCGCCGACCGCGTGGTCCTCGGTTTCGTGAGCTCCCTGCGGACCATCCGCCGCAACCCCCTCATCGGTGGCCTGCTCGCCGCTGAACCGGACGCGGTCGTGCCGTCCATGGCCGGCGACGAGGGCCGCACCCTGGAGGTCGTACGGCACTTCGTCGCGGGCCGACTGCGCCTGGAGCAGCAGGCGGGGAACGTCGCCCGCGACGTGGACGTGGACGTCGTGGCCGAGATGATGGTCCGGGTTTCCGCGTCCTTCCTGGTCATCCCCAGTCAGGTCATCGACATCGACGACGAGGAGCAGTTGCGCGCGGTGGCCCGGCGGTTCCTCGTCCCGATGCTGGAGCCACCGCGCCCCGCTCACTCGTAGCGCTCCTTGCGGGGAGTAAGGCGCCTATTGGCGTTATGGCAATAGTGCTCAACACCAAACCGCGCTCAACTGTGGTGCGCAGCAAGAGCGTTGTTGCATCGCGAGAGTGTCTTCGCGCTCCTTCCGCGCGACCTATTGACACTGAGCCAACAGTGCCTCCATCGTGAGGGCCGCTCAACGAGTCCGCCCGCGGTTTGTGAGGGAGGGAGCCCGCCGTGGCCACAGCAGAGCCGCTGCGCCAGTCCGTCGATGAGCTGACGATCACCCGTCTGCTCCGCCGAAACGCTCAGCACTTCGCCGACCTGCCCGCGCTCACCTCGGGGATCGGTCCGGACACGACGACGCTGTCCTGGTCACGGCTGCGCGGCGAGGTCGCCGCCGTCACCCGGGGCCTGGCCGCGCTCGGCCTCAGCCGTGGCGACCGGATGCTCATCGCGATGTCCAAGCGACCGGAACACTGGATCGCCGACCTGGCCGCCGTACACCTCGGGGCCCTGCCCTGCAGCGTGTACGACACGCTGAGCACCGAGCAGATCCGCTTCGTGGCCCGCCACAGCGCGGCCACCGTCCTCGTCCTGGAAGGCGGGGAACAGCTGCACCGCTGGCAGCCGGTCCTCAAGGACCTGCCGGACCTGAGGGCCGTCGTCATCATCGACCCGTACGCCGCCCCCGCCCCGTACGTCGCCCCGCCCGGCGACCTGGCGCTCACCCCCTACGCGGACCTGCGCGACCGAACGTCAGCTGACGACGCCGCGTTCGAGATCCTCACGGACGCGGCCACCGCCGGCCAACCGCTGACCGTGGTCTACACCTCGGGCACCACCGGCGAGCCCAAGGGCGTGGTGCTCTCCCACCGCAACGCCATCCACGAGTCCCTGATGCAGGATCAGCTCGTCCCTGTCCCGCCGCACCCGAAGACGGTGGCGTACCTGCCGATGGCGCACATCGCCGAGCGGGTGCTCGGGATCTACATGCCGATCTGCAACGCCGGCCACGTCACCATCTGCCCGGACCCGGCCCAACTCGTGCCGACGCTGCGCGCGGTGCGGCCGCACGGCTTCTTCGGCGTCCCGCGCGTGTGGGAGAAGCTCGCCGCCGGACTGCGGGCGAAACTCGCCGCGCTCCCCGAAGACCAGTCCGCGCGGATCACGCAGGCGCAGCGGGTCAATGTCGACGTGTTCCGACTGCGGTCCGCCGGCAAGGAGGTCCCGCCCGGATTGACGGCGCAGGCGGAGCGGCTCGACGCGCAGGTGCTGCGGCCGATGCGGGCCGCCCTCGGATTGGACGACTGCCACCGGGCCTTCAGCGGAGCGGCCCCGATCCCCACTGCCGTCCTGGAGTTCATGGCCGGCCTGGGGCTCCCCGTGTACGAGGTGTGGGGCCTGAGCGAGACCACCGGGGCGGCAACGGTCAGCACACCCGAGGTATTCGCACTCGGAGCGGTAGGACGCCCCGGACCGGGCATCGAGGTCAAGGCCGCCGACGACGGGGAGCTGTTCGTACGCGGCCCCGTGGTCTTCCCCGGCTACCTCACGGCCGACGGCGGCATCGAGCCGGCGACCGACGGGAGCGGCTGGCTGCCCACCGGCGACGTCGGCACGGTCGACGAGCGGGGCCTCGTACACATCACGGACCGCAAGAAGGAGATCATCATCACCAGCGGGGGCAAGAACATCGCCCCGACGAGGATCGAGTCCCTGCTGCGTGCGCACCCCCTTGTCGGCCAGGCCGTCGCGATCGGCGACCGGCGCCCGTACGTCACCGCGCTGCTCGTACTCGACGAGGAGGCGTCCCCCCTGTGGGCACGGGCGAACGGGATCGCCACCGTCGACCTGGGAGAACTCTCGCGCCACCCCGAGGTGCTCGCGGCCCTCGACCAGGCGGTCGCGGAGGCGAACGCCGTTCTCTCCCGCGCGGAGCAGGTGAAGAAGTACCAGGTGCTGGCCGGGCCCTGGACCCCGCAGTCCGGGGAGCTGACACCGAAGCTGAGTCTGCGGCGGAAGGGCATCCACTCCCGGTACGCCGCGACGATCGAGTCGATGTACACATAGGTCCGTCGTGAACCACAGGGCAACGAGAAGGGCCGACGGTATGACAGGTCAGCGCCAGACGCAGCGACGCAGGATGGCGCCGGACGCGAGACGCGCCGAGATCCTCACCGTCGCACGCAGGCTCTTCGGGGGGAACGGCTACACCACGGTGTCGGTCTCGGACATCGCCGCCGAGGCCGGCGTGGCCCGCGCGCTGATCAACCACTACTTCGGCGGCAAGCGCGAGCTCTACCTGGAGGTGGTGCGGCAAATGATGGTCGTACCAGCCTCCGTATCCCAGCGGCTGCCCCCGACGACCGCCGAGGAGCGCCTGTCCATCTGCGTCGACCGATGGCTCGAAGTCGTCGAGCGGAACCGGGAGATGTGGCTGTCCGCGATCGGCCTGGAAGCCCTCGGCAACGACCCGGACATCGACCGGATCATGCTCGAGGCGGACGAGATCGCGACCGACCGCATTCTTGAGGCCGCGATGATGACCGACGTCACCGAGGGGCGGACCAAGCTCCGGGCGGTGATCCGCGCCCACAGCGCCATGCTCAAGGCCGCCTCCCGCGAATGGCTGGTACGCGGCACGCTCAGTCGCAGCGACCTGCACGTGATCCTCACCCGCACCGTGCTCCAGCTGCTCCACACCGTCTTCCCCGCCGTACGGGACGACTAGCACAGCACGACTCACACCGCTTCGCACCACTTCACGGAGGAACGCACGCCATGCCCCGAGTGCTGACGGACGAGCGCCGCGACCTGGTCAAGGCGATAGGAACCTTCTGCCGCCGCGAGTGCGGCACAAAGGAACAGCGGGACAAGCTGACCGCGGGCGGCCAGGAACCGCACAATCAGAAGCTGTACGAGAAGATGGCCGGCCTGGGCTGGCTCGACATCGTCGTCCCTGAGCAGTACGGCGGCGCGGGCCGGGGCATGACGGACCTGTGCCTCTTCCTGGAGGAGACCGCCTACGGGCTCGCACCGATCAGTGGCTTCGGGACGACGGTCATCGCCGCGGCGGCCTACGAGAAGTTCGGCACCGAAAGCCAGAAGCGCGTCGTACTCGAAGGCGTCGCCAAGGGCCGGGTCGAGGCCATCTCGATGTCCGAGCCGGGCGCCGGATCGGATGTGGGCGCGCTGACCTGCCGCGCGGAACGCACCGACGGCGGCTACCTGATCAACGGTCAGAAGACCTGGTGTTCCAACGCGCACTTCGCCGACCACATCCTTCTCATCGCCCGTACGTCGCAGGGGGAGTCCAAGCACCAGGGGCTCACCCAGTTCATGGTGCCCGCCGACGCCGCGGGCCTGCGGATCCGGGGCATCGACACGATGGGCGGGCGGGAGGTCAACGACCTGTACTTCACCGACTGCTTCGTCCCGGACTCGGCGGTCGTCGGCACGCCGGGCCGGGCCTGGCCACAGCTGATGGCCGGGCTGAACCTGGAGCGGATGATCCTCGCCGCGCTGATGCTGGGCACCGCACGGCGCGCCTTCGACGACACCGTCGCGTACGTGCGGCAACGCGAGCAGTTCGGCCGGCCGGTCGGCTCGTTCCAGGCGCTCAAGCACCGGATCGCGGACATGGCCACCGAACTTGAGTGCGCCAGGCTCCTGGTGGACGACGTCGCGGCCGCGATCGACGCCGAGCCCGGGCGCGTCTTCGCCCGCGAGGCGTCCATGGCCAAGCTCAAGTGCACCGAGCTCGCCAAGCACGTGGCGCTGGAGGGGATGCAGATGATGGGCGGCTACGGGTACGCCACGGAGTACGGCATGGAGGCCCTGCTGCGCTCGACCGTAGTCTCCACGGTGTACGGCGGGACGAGCGAGATCCAGCGCGACATCATCGGCAAGACGTACGGGCTGTAAGCGGGCGCGATGCACCTGGCTTGCGCGGCTCGACAGGCGGGCGGCCCGCACCGGATGCGTACGGCGTGGATCCCGGGAGTTCCTATGGATCCACCCGGCCACCCAACGGTGGCGCCGCAGCCTCGAATCCGATCAGTTCTCGAGACACCGAGGTCAGCCTCTTGACCTCGGTGACCCCAGCCACTACTTTTCGCTAGACGCCGACCCATGACTCCCGGAAGGAGGCGACCAGCGGATGTACACCAGCTCTGATCTTGGTCGCCTCGCCCAGTGCACGGTCTGGGTTCCGGGTCGGATCGCGCACGGCTGCTGAGCACGCCGTTCTGATGTGCCCTTCCGTGGCACATTCCGGGTTTCCCGTCTCCACTTCCCCGCACGTCGCTGTCGCGTGCCATTTTGCGTCCGCTCCTCTGACGTGGCGCGTCTGAACACAGAAAGCTGCCTGAAATTGGCGAACATGATGAATCGACCCGTCGCGCACCGAAACGAAGGCCTGTCGTGGTAGCGGCGCGGATCACGGTCAACGGGAAAGAAGCACCGATTTCACCGGCTGCGCCCCACACCACAGTGCTGGATTTTCTGCGCGAGCGTGGCCTCACCGGTACCAAGGAGGGCTGCGCCGAGGGTGAATGCGGCGCCTGTTCGGCACTGGTGGCCCGTCCCGGGGTGAACAAGCCCACCGACTGGGTGGCGGTCAACGCCTGCCTGGTCCCGGTCGCGTCGCTCGACGGTCAGGAGATCATTACGTCCGAAGGTCTCGCCACCGCCGGCGAACCCGGCAGGCCGCCCACCCTGCACCCGGTGCAGGAGGAGATGGCTGTCCGCGGCGGCTCCCAATGCGGTTACTGCACGCCGGGGTTCATCTGCAGCATGGCTGCCGAGTACTACCGACCCGGCCGCTGCGCGCAGGCGGACGCGGCCGACAGCGCCGACAGCGCCGACGCCGAGCACGGTCCGAACGGTTTCGATCTGCACGCGCTGAGCGGAAACCTGTGCCGCTGCACCGGTTATCGCCCGATTCGCGATGCCGCGTTCGCCGTCGGTACGCCCACCGATGAGGACCCGCTGGCGCAGCGTCGCGAGCAGTCCCCGCCCGCACCGGCTTCCACCGAATACACCCAGGACGACAGCTCGTTCCTGCGGAAGAGCACCCTTGCCGAAACGCTGCAGTTGCTGCGCGAGCGGCCCGACGCGGTGGTCGTTGCCGGCTCCACCGACTATGGCGTCGAGGTGAACATCCGCTCCCGCCGGGCGGATTGCGTGGTTGCCATCGACCGGCTTCCCGAACTGCGGGAGCTGCGCGTCGAGTCCGGCTTCATCGAGGTCGGTGCGGCGCTGACGCTCACCGAGATCGAACGCCGTCTCGACGGCGACGTCCCGCTCCTTGCCGAGCTGTTCCCGCAGTTCGCCTCCCGGCTCATCCGCAACGGGGCGACCCTCGGCGGCAACCTGGGTACCGGCTCGCCCATCGGTGACAGCCCGCCGGTGCTGCTCGCCCTTGAGGCGTCGCTGGTGCTCGCCGACGCCGACGGTGAGCGCGAGGTCCCGCTGGCGGAGTACTTCACCGGTTACCGGGAGAGCGTGCGCCGTCCCGGCGAGCTGATCCGCTCGGTGCGCATCCCGCTGCCGCTGTCGCCGGTCGTGGCCTTCCACAAGATCGCCAAGCGGCGCTTCGACGACATCTCCAGCGTGGCGGTCGCCTTCGCGCTCGACATCGAGGACGGGATCGTCCGCAAGGCACGCATCGGCCTGGGCGGCGTTGCCGCCACTCCGATACGCGCTCTCGCCACCGAGCTGGCACTGGAGGGCAAACCGTGGGCGGCGGAGACCGTCGAGGCCGCGGCCCGGGTGCTGCGGGGTGAGGGCACGCCGATGGACGATCATCGCGCCAGCTCCCTCTACCGTTCCGCGATGCTCGGCCAGAGCCTGCTGAAGCTGCACGCACAGACCCCCGAGGCGGTGTCGTCATGAGTCATCTGTCAGAGCGTCCCGAAAAGCCCGTCGTCGGCGTCTCGATGCCGCACGAGAGTGCCTTCCAGCACGTCACCGGCACCGCGCTCTACACCGACGACCTGGTCCAGCGCACCAAGGACGTGCTGCACGCGTACCCGGTCCAGGTCATGAAGGCCCGCGGCAGGATCACCGCACTGCGCACCGAGCCCGCGCTCGCCGTGCCCGGTGTGGTCCGCGTGCTGACCGGTGCCGACGTGCCCGGCGTCAACGACGCCGGTATGAAGCACGACGAACCGTTGTTCCCCGACGAGGTCATGTTCCACGGCCACGCGGTCGCCTGGGTGCTCGGCGAGACCCTGGAGGCGGCCCGGCTCGGTGCGGCGGCCGTCGAGGTGGAACTCGAGGAGCTGCCCTCCATCATCACGCTGCAGGACGCGATCGCGGCGGGCAGCTATCACGGCGCCCAGCCGCTGATGGTCCACGGCGACATCGAGGCGGGCTTCGCCGACTCCGCGCATGTGATCACCGGCGAGTTCCAGTTCGCCGGTCAGGAGCACTTCTACCTCGAGACGCACGCGGCGCTGGCCCTGGTCGACGAGAACGAGCAGCTGTTCATCCAGAGCAGCACCCAGCACCCCTCGGAGACGCAGGAGATCGTCTCTCACGTGCTCGGTGTGCCCGCCCACGAGGTGACCGTGCAGTGCCTGCGGATGGGCGGCGGCTTCGGCGGCAAGGAGATGCAGCCGCACGGGTTCGCGGCCGTCGCCGCGCTCGGCGCCAAGCTGACCGGTCGGCCGGTCCGGTTCCGGCTCAACCGGACCCAGGACCTGACCATGTCCGGTAAGCGGCACGGGTTCCACGCCAAGTGGAAGATCGGCTTCGACGTCGACGGCCGCATCCAGGCCCTCGACGCCACCCTGGTCGCGGACGGCGGTTGGAGCCTGGACCTGTCCGAGCCGGTCCTCGCCCGCGCGCTGTGCCACATCGACAACACCTACTGGATCCCCAACGCGCGCGTCGCCGGTCGCATCGCCAGGACCAACACGGTCTCCAACACCGCCTTCCGCGGCTTCGGCGGACCGCAGGGCATGCTGGTGATCGAGGACATCCTGGGCCGCTGCGCGCCGCAGCTCGGCCTGGATCCCATGGAGCTGCGGGAGCGCAACTTCTACCAGCCGGGTCAGGGTCAGACGACGCCGTACGGACAGCCGGTCACCCAGGCCGAGCGGATCTCCGCCGTCTGGCAGAAGGTCAAGGAGAACGGCGGCATCGCCGACCGCAAGCGCGAGATCGCCGCCTTCAACGCCGCGCACCCGCACACCAAGCGGGCCCTCGCGATCACCGGCATCAAGTTCGGCATCTCGTTCAACCTCACCGCCTTCAACCAGGGCGGCGCGCTGGTGCTGATCTACAAGGACGGCTCCGTCCTGATCAACCACGGCGGCACCGAGATGGGTCAGGGCCTGCACACCAAGATGATGCAGGTGGCTGCGACCACGCTGGGCATCCCGCTGCACAAGGTCCGCCTCGCCCCGACGCGTACCGACAAGGTGCCCAACACTTCCGCCACCGCCGCCAGCGCCGGGGCGGACCTCAACGGTGGGGCCATCAAGAACGCCTGTGAGCAGCTGCGCGAGCGGCTGCTGCAGGTGGCCGCCTCCCAGCTGGGTTCGAACGCCTCGGACGTGCGCATCGTCGAGGGCGTCGCGCGCTCCCTGGGCAGCGACAAGGAGCTGGCCTGGGACGACCTGGTGCGCACCGCGTACTTCCAGCGAGTCCAGCTGTCGGCATCCGGTTTCTACCGGACCGAGGGGCTGCACTGGGACGCGAAGGCGTTCCGGGGCACGCCGTTCAAGTACTTCGCCCACGGCGCCGCGGCGACCGAGGTGGAGGTGGACGGCTTCACCGGTGCGTACCGCATCCGGCGTGTGGACATCGTGCACGATGTCGGCGACAGCCTGTCCCCGATGATCGACATCGGCCAGGTGGAGGGCGGTTTCGTGCAGGGCGCGGGCTGGCTGACACTCGAGGACCTGCGCTGGGACACCAGCGAGGGCCCGAACCGCGGCCGGCTGCTGACCCAGGCGGCGAGCACCTACAAGCTGCCGAGCTTCTCGGAGATGCCCGAGGAGTTCAACGTCACGCTGCTCGAGAACGCCACCGAAGAGGGAGCGGTGTACGGGTCCAAGGCGGTGGGTGAGCCTCCGCTGATGCTGGCGTTCTCGGTGCGAGAAGCGTTGCGGCAGGCCGCCGCCGCGTTCGGGCCGAGCGGTGTCGGCGTCGAGCTGGCCTCGCCCGCGACGCCGGAAGCGGTGTACTGGGCGGTCCAGGCGGCTCGCCAGGGCGATGCCTGCCGGGGCGGTGGCGCCGGCGACGGGTTGGCCACCGACGGCCACGCCGGAAACGGGCTCGCCGACGGCACGATCCGTACCGACGCCGAAGCGCTGAGCGGTGCCTGACATGACGTGGGTCGCCGCGGTCGCACGGTTGCGGGCACGCCGGGAGTCCGGCGTGCTGGTGACCGTCGCGACCGTGCGCGGCCATGCCCCGCGCGACGCCGGTGCGAAGCTCGTCGTGGGGCAGACCGAGACGTGGGGCTCGATCGGTGGCGGCAACGTCGAGGCCGTCTCGATCGATCGTGCCCGGGAGATGATCGCCGCGTCCAAGCCGGAGCCGGAGCTGATCGATTTCGCCCTGAACGACAAAGTGACCAACCAGCATGGCGTGCAGTGCTGCGGCGGCACGGTCTCGGTGCTGCTCGAACCGCTGCCGGTGGTACGGGCGGTGGCGATCTTCGGCGTCGGGCACGTCGGGCTGGAACTGGCACGCATCCTGGCCCGTCAGGACCTCGACCTCCATCTGATCGACAACCGCGCCGACATGCTCACCAAGGAGCGGCTCGACGTGCTGGCGGACGCGGTGGCGCAAGTGCACGTGCATCACACGCCGCTGCTGCCCGAGGAGGTGCTGGCGGAGTTGCCGCGCGGCACCCACATCCTGATCATGACCCACGATCACGCCGAGGACGCCGCTCTGTGCGACGCCGCCTTGCGCACCACCCATCTCGGCTCCATCGGGCTGATCGGGTCGGCGGCCAAGTGGGTACGGTTCCGCAAACGCCTCGCCACCGAGGGCGGTCACGACGAGCCCACCATCGATCGGATCAAGACCCCGATCGGGCTGGCCGACATCACCGGCAAGGAACCCGCGACAATCGCCGTGAGCGTCGCTGCCGATTTGCTGCGCACCTTCGAAACCGAGGGGAACTGACTCTCCCACCGGATCGACAGGGGTGCCCCGCGCTCGTGCGAACGCACACATGCGGGGCACCCTTTCGGCACGACTACGTAGGCGCCGGTACTTGTCGTGGTCGTAGGAGTGCGGCTGCGGCTGCGCGGTGCGCCGGTGTCAAGGAGGGCGCTGGCGTACTGGAGCCGGTCCCACGGACCGCCCCAGTAGCCGGAATGAGATCCCGGCCCCCGATGTAACGAGTTCCACCTCCAGTTCGCCCGACAGGTACTGGCGGGCGAACTCCTTGTTCTCGCCGACGTACGACCCGGTCACCCGGACGATGCGGCCCGAGGCCGGCAGGACGCCCAGGCCCCGGCCGTCCACGCCGCAGTTGTTGGAGACGACCTCCAGCCGCCAGCGCCCTGTGCGTACGCGAGTTGGCCGGTCACGGCCGCTCCCGGCTGCGGCGCCGGCCGGCCGGCAGGGACACGGGCTCGGCACCCGGGACGACGGTGTTGGAGACGGTGCCGATGCCCTCGACGGTCAGGGTGACGGTGTCGCCCGGTTTCAGCGGCGGCGGTGTCCGCTCGCCGCGCAGGCCCCACAGTTCGGCGAGGCAGCCGCCGTTGCCGCAGGTGCCGGAGCCGAGGACGTCGCCCGGCACGACGCGGGTGCCGCGGGAGGCGTAGGCGGTCATCTCCTCGAAGGTCCAGCTCATGTTGGACAGCAGGTCCTTGCCGACCGTCTCACCGTTGACCTCGGCGTTCAGGGCGAGGCGCAGGAAGCCGTCGGCGTCCCGGTACGGCTCCAGCTCGTCGGCGGTGACGAGGTACGGGCCGAGCGTTGTGGCGGTGTCCTTGCCCTTGCAGGGGCCCAGGCCGACCTTCATCTCCGCCGATTGCAGGTCGCGCGCGGACCAGTCGTTGAAGACGGTGTAGCCGACGATGTGCTCGCGGGCCTGCTCGGGGGTGAGGTCGCGGCCCTCGCGGCCGATCACCGCACCGACCTCCAGCTCGAAGTCCAGGGCGGTGGAGCCGGGCGGCACGGGAATGTCGTCGTGCGGGCCGAAGACGGCGTGCGGGTTGGTGAAGTAGAAGGTCGGGGCCGCGTACCACTGTTCGGGGACACCGCCGGTGCCCTCCACGGCCCGTCGTACGCCCTCGACGTGCTCCTCGAAGGTGACGAAGTCCCTTATGGAGGAAGGCCGGAGGGGAGGAAGCAGCCGTACCTGTGAGACATGGGGGCCGGGCGGCACGTCGAGCGCCGCCGCTCCGGCGTCGAGCAGTCCCGGCAGGCCCTCGGCTTCCGTGAGCAGAGCGGTGAGTGAGGTGACGCCAGGCAGGGGGAAGAGGGTGCCGTCCTCTTCCACGACGGCCACTCGGTGGCGGTGCCGGTGCTCGTAGGCGGCGAAACGCATGGTGGACTCCTGTTGGGGGGAGGGGGAGAGGGGAGGGGGGAGGTCAGTGAAGGGGGATGCGCATGAGGTCGTGGCCCACGGTGACGCGCCCGCGGTAGCCCGCCGCCCGCGCGGACGCGTGGGCGGCCGAGGCCCACTCGCGCTGCGGGAACTGGGTCGGGTCGGCCGGAGCCAGGTGGCTGACGACCACATGGCGCGCACCCGCCGCGGTCGCTATCGCGCCCACCTCGCTGATGTCGGTGTGCACCTCGCGCATGTGCTCGACGAGGCGGGCGGGCAGTCCCTGCTGCTCGAACCACGCGGTGTCGGCGGCCTCGTGGACCAGGAGGTCGCAGTCCCGGGCCAGGGCGATGAGGTCGTCGCTGCGGCTGGTGTCGCCGGAGAAGACGACGGAGCCGTCCGCGGTGTCGAACCGGTAGGCGTACGAGGGCGACATGTTGCCGTGCGGGACTCTGGTCGCCGTCACCTTCAGCGCGGGCGTGTCCAGGACGGTCACCACCGAACCGGGCCGCGCCGAGAGCTCGGTCACGTCGAGCATGGACACGGGATCGACGCCGAACCCCTCGGCGATGAAGGCGTTGGTGGAGGCGGCGAAGGTGGCGTTCGCCCGGCGGGTGGTCTCGGCGATGCCCGGCGCGGGACGCTCGGGGGAGACGGGGCCCGAGGCGACGGTGTCGCTCGGCCCCGGCCCCCATACCCGCACGGTTCCCCCGAGCCCGGGCTGGGGCGGCATGACCCCCGCGCACAGCAGCGGGAAATCGAAATAGTCGACGATGTGGTCGGCGTGCAGGTGGGTCAGGAAGATCCCCTTGAGCGACGGCATGGACAGCCCCGCCCGCAGGTACTGGGTCACGGCGCCCCGGCCGCAGTCCACCAGGTAGGTGTCGCCGCCGACGGTCACGGCGGACGCGATGCCCATCCGCTCTCCGTACGGCGGAGGGCCGCCCGCCGTGCCCAGCAGATGCACGACGGTACGGTCCTTCGTTGCCTCGTTGCGATCCTGCTTCGGGCGCGGCGCCGCGGCGGCCTGCGGGGCGGCAGAGAGCGCGGTTGCGGTCGCGGCCGCGCTGCCGGCCAGGAGGCTGCGACGGGAGAGGCGACGGGAGCGGCGGGGCGTGGGTCCGGTCACGAGACGGTTCCTTCGATCGTCGTTGATGCGGAGCCGGTACGGAGCCGTGAGGCGGGTGAGCGGACCCCCTGGGGCGGGGGAATCAGACGGGCGGGGCGACGAACACGCCGCGGTCGACGTCGTTGAAGGATTCCTTGGCGATGAGTTCGTTCATGGGGTTGGCGGTGCCCCACTGGTCGGTGACCTCGGGCTGGGAGAAGTCGTAGACGTGCGGGTGCCAGGTGTCCTCGTCGAGTTCCTCCAGCTCCGTCGTGTACTCGACGGTGTTGCCGTGCGGGTCGAGGAAGTACGTGAAGGTGTTGTCGCCCGCCATGTGCCGTCCCGGGCCCCAGACCTTGCGGAACCCGGCGCGCAACACGCGGCCGGAGCCCCGCATGTACTCGTCGATGCCGCGCATCTCGAAGGAGACGTGGTGCAGGGCGGTGTGCGGGCCCTGGGCGATGGCCATGGAGTGGTGCTGGTTGCTGATCCGCATGAAGTGCATGACCTCGCCCATGTGCGGCGAACTGAGCGTGTCGGACAGCGCGAAGCCGAGGTGGCGCTCGTACCACTCACGGGTGCGGTTCAGGTCGGGGGAGTTGAGCACTACGTGCGACAGCTTGACCGGGATGGCCTCCTTCTCCTCGATCTTGCGGTGCTGCCGCACCTCGACGTCGGCGGAGACCTCGATGGTTCGGCCGTCGACGTCGAAGAAGCGGAAGCCGTAGCCACCGCCGGGGGTGTCGACACTGCCCGGCTGCGAGATCAGCCGGCCGCCGCCGGCGAGCAGGCGTTCGGCGAGGGTGTCGACGTCCGTGGGGTTCGCGGCGCCGTACGAGACGAGGTCGAGGCGCTTCTCCTCGGCCTGGCGCAGCCGTACGACGTACTGCTCCGGGCTGCCCTCGGCGGCCAGGAAGGAGATGCCGGAGTCCTCGGCGACCTTGGTCAGGCCCCAGACGCCCGCGTAGAAGTCGAGCTGCTTGTCGTAGTCGGGCACGGCGAGGTCGACGTGCCGCAGATGGGTGAGCAGACGTGTGCTCATGACGGTTCCTCCTCAGGCGAGGGCGAGGTTGAGCAGGGCGGAAGCGTTGGCGCCGCGTACGGCGTCGAATTCGGGCTCGGGAAGACGCGCGGCGCGCAGGGCGGCCACCGGGTCCTCGGTGCCCATGTCGAAGGGGAAGTCCGAACCCAGCAGCACCCGGTCGGGACCGGCGGCCCGGACCAACTCCCGCAGGACATGCGGATCGTGGACCAGGGAGTCGAAGTACAACCGCTTCAGATAGCTGCTCGGCGGCTGCGCGCAGGCGGCGCCCGCGTCGGAGCGGGCCGACCACGCGTGGTCGGAGCGGCCGATGTGGGTGGGCAGGTAGCCGCCGCCGTGTGCCGCGATCAGCTTCAGGCCGGGGTGGCGGTCCAGCACGCCGGAGAAGATGAGGTGCGAGAGGGCGACGGCGTTCTCGGTGGGCTGGCCGACGGTGTTGGACAGGTACCACTGGTCGAGGCGCTCGTCGAGTGTGCACCCGAACGGGTGCAGGAAGACGATCGCGCCCGTCTCCTCGGCCCGCGCCCAGAAGGGCGCGTAGGCCGGGTCGGAGAGTTCCCGCCCCGGTGCGTGGCTGGAGATCTCCACTCCGGACAGCCCCTGCGCCAGGGCGTGGTCGAGTGCGCGCACCACGTGCTCCGGATGCTGGAGCGGTACGAGTCCGAGTCCGCGCAGCCGGTCGGGGGCGGCCGAACAGTGCGTGGCCGTCGCCTCGTTGGCCAGCCGGTACACCTTCTCGGCCGTCTCCTCGTCGGCCCAGTAGTGGTAGTGCGAGGGGGAGGGGCTGACCAGCTGGACGTCCACGCCCTGGGCGTCCATCGCGGCCAGGCGTACGACGGTGTCGGTCAGCCGGGGGATGCGTTCGCGCACCATGGGGCCGCTGACGGCGAGGGCGGCGGGGCCGTTGCGGCGGGCGTCCAGCACCTTCGCCCCGGCGAGCCCCGGCAGGTCCGCGACCAGCGCCTCGACCTCGGGCAGCAGGACGTGAGCGTGTACGTCGACGGTCGGCCACGGAGCGGCGGCGGTCACGGCAGCTCCCGGAGCATCGTCATGGTGCGGGCCATCAGGCCGGGCACGTCGGCGTTCCGGGCGCCGTCGAGCTGCCACCGCCCGATCTGCACGGACGCCTCCACGACCGGACGGACGCGCGCGATCCGCCGCTCGTAGTACGCCTGGAACAGCGCGTCGTCCCACTGCTCGGCGCCGGACAGCATCTGGGCGAGCACCCACGCGTCCTCCAGCGACAGGGCGGCGCCCTGGGCGAGGGTGGGCGGGCAGCAGTGGGCGGCGTCGCCGACGAGGACCACCCGGCCGCGGTGCCAGGAGCCCTCGACCAGCATCCGGTCGAACCAGGTGTAGTTGACCTTCGCCGGGTCGGTGATGTGCGCGGTGATCTCCGGCCAGAACCCGCCGTACGCGGAGGCCAGGCGCCGCATCTCGTCGGCGTACGACTCCGGCGGGATGGAGGCGCGGTCGCGGCCGGCCTCGACGACGTACGCGTACAGGGTGGTGTCGCTGGTGGGGCAGTACCCGGCGATGTAGGCCGGGCCGCCGTACGCGAGGTCGGTGCGCACCACGCCGGCCGGGCGCGGGGCGGCGATGCGCCAGATGGCCATGCCGGTGGGCTCGGGTCTGGCCGTGATGCCGATGGCCGCGCGGGTGGCGGAGCCCAGACCGTCGGCGGCGATCACCAGGTCGTAGCGGCCTTCGGTGCTGTCGCTGAACCGCACGTTCACGCCGTCGGCGTCCTGCTCCAGGAACTCGGCTCTGGTGCCCAGACGCACCGTGGCACCGCTGGCGCGGACGGCGTCGATGAGGATCCGCTGAAGCTGGGGGCGCTGCATGCCGACGGTGGCGGGCAGGTCGTCGCCGCCGGCGCGGATGTCGCGCTGCTCGTGCAGGACGGTGCCGTCGGGGGCCTTGATGCCCACCGACCCGAAGCTGAAGCCGGATTCCTTGACCCGGTCCCACACACCGAGCTCGCGCAGTACGCGCAGGGCGTTGCCCTGGAGGGTGATGCCGGAGCCGGCGGTGGCGTTCCAGTCGTCCTTGGCCTCGATCAGTTCCACGGTGATGCCGGCGCGGCGCAGCAGGACCGTCACGGCGTTGCCGGCCGCGCCGCCGCCGATCACAAGGGCCGTACGGGGTGTGCTCGGTGTGCTCGGTGTGCTCATGGGGAACTCCCTTGTTCCGCTGGTTACTTGACGGCGATCGGATTGACCGGGGACCCGACGGCGCCGGTGATGGGCAGGGGCGCGGCGGTGAGCCAGAACGCGTACACGCCGTCGCCGGCGCAGTCCTCGGCGAGCGCGTCGAGGTCCCACATCTCGCCGATGAGCAGGCCGATGTTGGGGATGGCAACCTGGTGCAGCGGCTGGAAGGCGTTCTCGAACTCGTTGGGCCGCACCTCGAAGCCCCAGGTGTCGGTGGCGATCGCGGCGACCTCCGCGCCGTGCAGCCAGCCGGCCGTGGTGAACGAAAGGCCGGGCGCCGGGCCGCCGGCGTAGTCCCCCCAGCCCTCCCGGCGGGTCCGGGTGAGCTGTCCGGTGCGTACGACGACGATGTCGCCGCGGCCGACCGTCACACCGTGGGCGGCGGCGGTGCGCTCCAGGTGTTCCTCGGTGATGGGGAAGCCGTCGGGCAGTTCGCCGTCCTCACCCACGGCACGGCCGACGTCGAGCAGTACGCCGCGTCCGGCGACGTACGGAGCCATGTGCTCGATTCCCGTCACGAGGTCGCCCTCGGAGGTGACGACCTTCTCGGCGGGACGGCCGTTCCACGCCTTGCCGTGGTCGAAGATGTGGCCCAGGCCGTCCCACTGGGTGGAGCACTGCAACGGCATGGCGATCACGTCGTCGGCGCCGCCGATGCCGTGCGGGAACCCCTGGTTGCCGAGGGCCGCGTCGGTGCCCGTGTCCAGCATGGTGTGGACCGGGTTGGTCCGCCGCCGCCAGCCCTTCTGGGGGCCGTTCATGTCGAACCGCTGCGACAACGAGAAGCTCACACCGCGCCGGACCAGCGCGGCGCCCTCCCGGCGCTTGGCCTCGTCCAGGAAGTTGAGCGTCCCCAGCCGGTCGTCGGCGCCCCAGCGCCCCCAGTTCGAGCACTCCCGGGCCGACTTGGCTATCGCACCCTCTGGATCCGTACGGTCGATCACGAGGCAGCCTCCGCCACACAGCGGGTGCGCTGGGCGCCGAGCCCGGTGATCGAACCGTCCATGACGTCGCCGTCCCGCAGCAGCCGGCCCCAGTGCATGCCGTTGCCGGCCGGGGAGCCGGTCAGCACCAGGTCGCCGGGCAGGAGACGGGCCGACTGCGAGGCGTACGCCACCATGCGCGCCACGTTGAAGATCATGTCCTTGGTGGACTCGTCCTGCATGGTCTCGCCGTTCAGCTTCAGTGTCAGCCGCAGGTCGTCGGGGTCGCCTATCGACTCGGCGGGTACGATCCAGGGCCCGAGCGGGGTGAAGCCGGGCGCATTCTTGCTGCGCAGCCAGTCGGTGCCGATCTGGGGCATGTCCCGGCGGAAGACGGTGGCGCGGTCCGTGAGGTCGTTGGCGATGGTGTATCCGGCGACGTACCGCAGAGCTTCCTCGACGCTCACCTGGTGCGCGGGCCGGCCGATCACGGCCGTCAACTCCAGCTCCCAGTCCGGCTTCCCGGCCCGGGCGGGCAGCACGACGTCGTCGTACGGACCCGTGATCGCGCTCGGCAGGCCGATGAACACGTACGGCAGGTCCTCGGCCGCCCGCCGGTCCATGATCTCCGCCGCCTCGGCGCGCCGCTCCGCCTCGGAGCGGTCGTCGTCCGGGGCCCGGTGCGCGACGTGCAGGTCGATCACGTGCTGCCGGTAGTTCGCCCCCGACTGGAACACCTGGCGCGGCTCGACGGGCGCGTGCACCCGGAAGTCCGCCAGCGGTTGCCGTTCGAGGCCGCTCTCACCGGCCAGCGTCCGCAGCCGTGGCAGAGCCGTCTCCCAGCGGTCCAGCAGGTTTCGGACCGTCAACCTCTCCTCCTCGAAGGCGACTTCCAGATCGAGCACCTGGGCATCGGGGGTGACGAGGGCGGGGAAGGCCGGCCCGTCCGGGGCCGAGAGGGTGCCAAGGGCGAAGGGACCGGCGAAGAGCGCGGACGCGGATTCGGAATCGGGTTTCACGAACATGTCCTCCTGATTGCGGTGTGACTAATCTGGACCCGCCACCTACGATCAGGGAAATCGATTCTGTGGATGACTGACATCCATGGCGTTTATACGTCCCTGTTCGGCGCCGTACCGCAAGGGGAAGTCCCGTGAACCTGGCCCGCCTCGACCTCAACCTCGTCGTCGCCCTGCGCGCGCTCCTGGAGGAACGCAACGTCACCCGCGCCGGGCAGCGTGTCGGGCTCAGCCAGCCCGCGATGAGCGCCGCCCTGTCCCGCCTGCGCCGCCACTTCGACGATGATCTGCTCGCCCGGGTCGGCGGTCACTACGAGCTCACCGCTCTCGGGCAGGTCCTCCTCGACCGCACCTCCACCGCCTACGACGTGCTGGAGCGCCTCTTCGCCAGCCAGGCCGACTTCGACCCGGCCAACGAGAGCCGCGAGTTCAGGCTCGTGGCGTCCGACTACGCCGTCGCCGTCTTCGGCATCGAACTGGCCCGCGTCGTGCATGAGGAGGCCCCCGGCATCCGCCTGCGCTTCACGCAGACACCGCCCACCGTGGTCGACGACACCGCCGCCCTGCTGAGCGCCACCGACGGCCTGCTCATGCCGCACGGCGTGATCAGTGACTTCCCCGCCACCGAGCTCTACGAGGACCGCTGGGTCTTCGTCGTCGCGGACGACCACCCGAGCGTCGACGACCGGCTCACCCGGCAGGACCTGGCCCGGCTGCCGTGGGTCACCTATCAGCGGACCTACGACGCCCCGGCCGTACGTCAGCTCGGCATGCTCGGCATCGAACCGCGCGTGGAGGTCTCCGTCGACAGCTTCCAGCTGCTGCCGCTGCTGGTGGCGGGCACCCGGCGCATCGCCCTGGTACAGGCACGTCTCGCCCGGCTCTTCGCGCCGCTCGCCGCCGTTCGCGTGCTGGAGCCGCCGTACGAGGCCGTACCCCTGCGCGAGGCGTTGTGGTGGCACCCGGTGCACACGCACGACGCGGCCCACATCTGGCTGCGCGAAACGGCCGCACGGGTCGGCAGGCGACTGGCGGACACGCCACGGGTGTGAGGCGCGCACCGTGACGGGCACGCCCCGCGTGCATCCTGTGTTCCCGCCCTGGATCCAACGGGGGTATCCACGCGCTGGATCAGGGGCATCGCAAACTTGGATCGCGTCAGGGGTGGGCAGGTCAGCGCCCGGAACGCATAGTCGTGGCACATCACACGCCCGTACGCCGACGCCTACTCGCCACCGGACCCGTCCGCCGTGCGGCGCCACCCTCCCGCCTCGCGCCCTGGAGTGCCGCCATGCCCGCACCCGCTGCCCTGCCCGCCCGTGACCACGGTCCCTCTCCGGCTGTGCGCGGCAGGCTGCCCGCCGTCCTGCTGATGGCCGGCAGCTGCCTGCCCGTCCTCGGGGCGGTTCTGCTCGCCCCGGTACTGCCCCGCATGCAGGACGCCTTCGAAGGGGTGGCCGGCAACGCGGCCCTGGTGCCTCTCGTGCTGACGGTCCCGGCCCTGTCGCTGGCTCTGCTCGCCCCGTTCGCGGGCGTCGTCGTCGACCGGCTCGGCCGCAAACGCCTGCTGGTCACGGCCACCGTCCTGTACACGCTGTTCGGCACCGCCCCGCTGTGGCTGGACTCGCTGTACGCCATTGTGCTCAGCCGGGCTCTGGTGGGCATCGCCGAGGCGGCCATCATGACCGCCTGCACCACGGTGATCGGCGACTACTACACCGGACGGGTCCGCGACCGGTACCTCGCACTGCAGACGATGTGCGCCTCGTCGTCCGCCACGGTCTTCTTCGTGCTGGGAGGCGCCCTGGGCGCGGTCGGCTGGCGTGCGCCCTTCTGGCTGTACGCGGTCGGCCTGCTGCTCGCCCCGCTGATGGCCCGGGCCCTGCCGGCGTCCGGCCCGGCCGGCCCCACCGGAGCGGAGACCGAGAGGGAGCCGCGGCCGTTTCCCCTGCGGCGCATGGCGGGTATCTGCCTGCTGACCGTCTTCGGCGCCGTCGTGTTCTACACCGTGCCGGTGGAGATGGCGTACCTCCTCGACGACCTGGGCGTGGCTTCCACCGGCGTGATCGGAGCTGTCACAGCGGTCGCGAGTGTCGCCACCGTCCTCGGCTCCGTCGCCTTCACCCGGCTCACCGACCGCCCGCGACGCCGTCTGCCGGCCGTCTTCCTGCTGTGTGCCGTCGGCTTCCTCGTCATGGGGACGGCCGACAGCCTGCCCCTGCTGATCGTGGGGGCCGTGGTGAACTGCGTCGGTACGGGGCTGCTTCTGCCGTCACTGCTGACGCTGGCGATGTCCCGGCTCGACTTCGCCGACCGGGGGCGCGGCACCGGTCTGTGGACGTCGGCGTTCTTCCTCGGCCAGTTCGTCTGCCCGCTGGTACTCCTCGGTGGCAAGGGCGCGCTCGGCGGTCTCGCCGCGGCCGTCGGACTGCTCGGCCTGGTCACCGCGCTGGTCTCGGCAGTGCTCCTGCCCCTCACCCGCCGAACCCCCGTGGAGCTGCCCCGCGGTCGGTCCACGGCCTAGCGGCCTCTGGGCGCCGCGGTGTTGGAGCGCACCACCAGGCGGGGCGTCACCGTGGTCTGCATGGCCCTGTCCCGTCGGCCCTCCACCCCGTTCGATGAGAATCCTGGCGGCGGCGCAGCCCATGGTGTGGCCCGACTGGTCGACGCTGGTGAGCTGTACGGGGGCCAAGGCGGCGAGGGCCGTGTTGTTGTAGCCGACGAGCGAGAGGTCGTCAGGGATGCGCAGTCCAAGTTCGTGGGCCGCGCGGTAGATGCCCAGGGCGGCGACGTCGGCGCCAGTCATGACCGCGGTCGGCGGGTGCTCGGCCGTCAGCCGGGTCATGCCCGCCTTGAAGCCGCCTTCGTCGGAGTACGCGGCGTGGTGGACCCCCGCGTCCTCCGCGAGGCCGTGCCGTTCCATGGCCTTGAGGTAGCCGTCGGTCAGCACGATCTCCGGCATGCGCTTCCACTGGCCGGCCTTGGTACCCGCGGGCGAGACGAGGGCGATGTCACGGCGTCCGAGCGAGACCAGGTGATCCACCACCAAGTCGGCGCCGAAGTCTTCGGCGTCGACGCGGCCGTGGCCAGCACCTCGGCGCGCGGAGTTCCCGGCGCGATGAGGATCAGGCCGTCCACCTGACGGTCCACCATGGCGCGGATGGTCCTGGCCTGCTCCTCCGGCCCGAATCCGGCCGCGCCGATCAGCACGGTGTACTCGCTCTGGCGGAGCTCTTCGCTGATGCCGTCGAGGACGTCCGCGAAGAACGCGTTGCGGACGTTGTCCAACAGCACACCAATCGTGTACGTCCGGCCGCGCACCCCGCGCGCCGCCGCACGCGGACGGTAGCCCGCGCGGGCCCGCATGGACCTCACCGGGCTCAGTCCCGCCGGAGTGAAGCTCTCCGCCGGGGACCCGGCGCCTCTTCCACTACGAACGGCATGTCCCGATCAGGCCCGAAGGGCGTCGATAGCCCCATGGGGTGGGCCTGACCGGCAGGGAGGCGCGCGGACCTCTCTCGCCCTCCAACCAGTCTGCCGGTTGAGCTGGTTCGGCTGCGCGGCGATGTCGGGCTCCTGCATGGTGGAGCAGTCGATGCATCGCGCTCGGCGCATGCTGTTGGCATGGGAACGTGGGAGGTGTCCATGGACTGGGAGCGCGACGGGTTCGCTTCGCACAAAGGGGCGGTCGGGGTACTGCTCGCTGACGGCAGTGAACCGGGGCCCGCCTACTTCGACACGGGAAGCGGCAGCTACGTCCACGAATCCACGGCCTGGTTCGTGTACGACGGTACCCTGCGGGCCTCTACCGCGACCCGGATGCGCGGGAAGTGCTCCTGCGGATGGCGCGGAGAGAACACCTACCACATCGACTGGGAGGAGGTGTGCCGCGAGGATCCCTACGCATACGACACCTCCGGCCCAAGCAATGACTGGGCGACCCATCTCGACGAGGTCGAAGCCCTCACCGTGCCGTTGCCCGAGGCCGTCACCGAGTTGCTGCGGGAGCTTCGCGCGTACGTGGAGCGTCTGGTCGACGACAGCCCGCTGGCCGCGTTGAAGGTGGTGAACGAACTGGAGACGATCACCGCGTGGATCGGCCCAACGGCCGCTTCGTTCGCCCTGCGTGGAGATGAGCTCCCCTGGTCCCGCATCGCCGAGGGGCTCGGCATGACGGAACCCGACGCCCGCTCCCGCCTCTTCCGTTACGAGCGCCTGTCCTGAACCGGCCCGTTTCGCCATCGTGGAGATCAACGGCAGCACATTCGGCAGCCGCGGACCACCCCACAGTCGACTGTTGTAAGTGCGCTTTCGGCTACCGCCGCGGGAAGGCGGTGCTGAGGTCGCTCACATTCGACTTCCCCGGGGGACGCGCCGTGTCCCTTGGCCCTGGGGCTGGGCGGCCATTCACCAACAAGCCGGTCAGCCGCCCCAAGGACGCCTCCGGCTTCGTCGTGCTGCCCCGCCGGTGGGTCATCGAACGCAGTCTTGCGTGGATGATGCACGCACGCCGCCATGCCCGGGACTACGAACGGCTCGTCCAGCACTCCGAAACCCTGATCACCTGGGCCGCCATCACCCTCATGACCCGGCGCCTGGCCCGCAACGGCGCCACCCCCAGCTGGACAAGGAAACCGGCGCGAGCCGACGCCTGAGTGAATTTGGAGATCCGTGGTCAGGAGGCCGCGTCACTGGATGCTGAAAGTCATTCAGTGAGGGTGGAGGAACGAAGGCCAGCATTCAACATGCGGATTAATTCACCAACCCGTCCACCGCCACCTGGTGCCGCTGGGAAGCGTTTGAGCACGTCTCCGCCGCCCGGCAGCACACCGGGGGTTCGGCACCTGCGGCGACGTCGTATCCATGACGGCTCCTTGCTGTTCGCGGGCCGGGCTCCTGCTGCGCTCGACCCGTCGCCCTACGGTGCGGGCCCGGACCTGTGGACAGAGTCCGGGCATCGGACGGGGGACGGGGTGCTTTCCGTGACATCTGCGACTTGACCGGTAGGGCGGCGGGTTTGAGCGATAGTTGGCGAGCACCCGCTACGGTTTCTGGGTCGGGTTGGCTCCTGCGCTGGGGCGCGCGTGGCGATCTTTCGGAGGAGTCATGGACTTGCTCGCGGTTCTCGATGAGGCCGTCGCCACTCTCAAGGCTCCTTTGGAACAAGAAGACCGCGAACAGGGCTGGACCGATGATCTCCGGAGAGAGTTTCAGGAAGAGATCTCGATCAGCCGTTCAGTGCTTCGTCGCCACGGAGTGGGCATGGTGCGGCATCTGTGTCCGCGCCTTGACGAGTGGATGGCGCGGGAGGGTGTGCGGCCGGGAAGACTCCAGCACCTGGTGTCGGATGTGCAGCGGCGGCTCCTGGAGGCTCACGTCAGAGACGACGGCCAGCAGGCATCGGACCTGGCGGTCCAGGCCGCCGCCAAGGCCCTCGCCGCCGCGGGAACCGCGATCGAAGATGTCGACCTGCTGCTGTTCGCCTCCTCCTGCCAGGACCTTCTCGAACCCGCCACGGCCCATATCGTGGCCGCGAAACTCGGCGCCTCATGCCCCGTGTTCGACGTGAAGAACGCCTGCAACAGCGTCCTCAATGCCCTTCAGATCGCCCGAGCCCTCATCGAGTCGAGCCAGCACCACACCATCCTCATCACCTGCGGAGAAACACCCACCCTCGGCACCCGCTGGCACCTCCCGGACGTGAAGGCCCTCCACGCGGCAGCGGCGGGTTACACCGTCAGCGACGCCGGCGCCGCCCTCCTGTTGAAGCCCGGGCCCGCCGGGGAACAGGACCCCGGCGTCCTCACCACGGTCTTCAGCGCCGATTCCACGGCATGGGAAATCTGTACCGTCCAGGCCGGTGGGTCGATGAACTGGCGCCCCACCGACGACGAGCCGACCTACGTACGGCTCCAAGGCAACCTGTCCACCACCGGGCAGCAGCACGCTTCCCGCGCGCTAGCCGCATACCAGCACGAACTCGAACTCGTAAGAACCAGCAAGTTCATTGCCATCCACCAGATCACCGTGGCCCAGTTCCACCAGACAATCGCCGCACTGGGCCTGCCCGAAGAACGCTGCCTGCTCACCGTCGCCGAACACGGCAACGCGGCCTCGGCCTCCCTGCCCCTCCAACTGACCCTTGCCCAGCAGACCGGCCACGCAGGCCCGGGCGATCTGGTGGCCCTGGTCGGATTCGCCAGCGGCTTCAGCGCCGGCATCACCCTTATCCGTCTCTGACCACCCCTGCACCGGTCGGCTCCTGAGCCGTCGAGCCGGAGTCGGGTGCACGTCATCAACCCGACGAATTTGTCGCGGAGATGAGGTGGTCGATGACGTCGGTGAGACTGGCTCGGCGTTGGTAGGCGGCGCGTTGCCGGTCGGCGCCGCTGCCGGCAGCGCGCAGGCGTGACCAGAGCGTGTTGACCATTTCCGTGTCGCCGTGGTTCTCCAGCGCGGGTTGCAGCCAGGACAGGAGTTGGTCTACCTGGCCGATGGCGGGGGACAGGCCGCCGGTGGACAGGTCGATACCTTGCCCGGCAAGGCCGTCGCGGGCCGCGCGCCAGCAGGCGGCGCGCAGCATTTCCGGCCCGGGCCGGAAAACCGGGTCGCCGGCGGCGATGGCCTGCAGGGCGGTAGCGGTCATCGCCCTGATGAGACCGGCGAGCAGCACGGTCTCACCCGGGGTGGCGGTCGCGTCGGCCACGCGGAATTCCAGCGTGGGCACGTGGTGGGAGGGCCGGATGTCCCAGTACAGGCCGCCGCGGTCCATGACACTGCCGTTGGTGATGAAGCCGGCGACGAGGTCCTCGAAGTGGGAAGGGGACTCGAAGTACGGGGGAGGCCCGGCCACCGGCCACCGGCCCCAGGTCGTCGTACGCCAGCTGGCGTATCCGGTATCACGCCCCGCCCAGAAGGGCGAGTTGCCGGTAAGAGCGATCAGGACCGGGATCCAGGGGCGCAGGCGGTTACTGATCTGCAGCGCGGTGGCGAGGTCGGGAACGCCGACGTGGATATGACATGCGCAGGCACACTGTTCATCGTCCAGGGCACGGAACATTGCGGCACTCAACGTGTAGCGGGGGCCGGCGGTCAGCGGCGGCGGGCAGGCCTGGCCAAGGACCGGGCTGCCGCTGGAGATGACGCGCAGACCCTGACGCGCGGCGGCCCGAACGACCGCCGCCCGCGTGGACCGGACCTGCTCGGCGAACTGGGCAAGGCTGGTGTGCGGGTCGGTACGTACCTCGACCTGGTAGCGCGTCAGCTCCATGCCGACGCGATCGCCGAGTTCACCCGCGGCCTCGGCCACCACCTTTTCCGCCTCCGGGCTCACTGCGCGCGACACAGGGGCGACCAGCAGGAATTCCTCCTCCGCTCCCACCGTCAACGGGACCGGCCTGCCGCGACGGTGCGGCTTCGGCCGTAGCCTGCGAGCAGTCCTTGTGTACCGGCATCCGTACGCCCTGTACTCGTCATGGTCAGCATGCTGTCACGGGCGGTAAGCGTGAGGCAGGACGCAAAGACGACATTCTCTCGACTACGGGGAGCGGCAGGTAAGCGAGCGGACACAGGTACTGATCACCGGGGGCGGCTCGCGGGAACCGCAGCGGCCACGCTGCTGACACAGCAGGGCTTCGACATGACGCTGCTGGCGGGGGAGCGCTTCCCCCGCCACCAGGGAGCGGACATACGGAAAGAAACCCAGGTACGGCACATAACCACGTAACAGGTGACCCTCCCGGCGTTCAGGACGGCGCCCCGCCGGCGACCCGGATGCTGGTGAGGATCTGCTGGGCCCACTGCGCGGGGCTGTGGTCGTCGAGGAGGCGGGCGAGGTGGGCCATGCGGGCGCGGCGTTCGGTGGCGGGCATGGTCAGGGCCTGGTGGAGGTCGCGGGCGAGGTCGTCGTGGGGGGAGTGGGGGTCGGTCACGACGGCTGCGGGGGCGAGCTGGGTGGCGGCCCCGGCGTACCGGGACAGCACGAGGGTGCCGTGCCGGCCGGTCGCGTGCTGGGCGGCGATGTACTCCTTGGCCGTGAGGTTCATGCCGTCGGCCAGGGAGGTAACCCAGAACACGTCCGCGGCGACGTAGTGGTGGACGAGGTCGGCGAAGGGCAGAGATCGGGGGATGTACTGGACCGGCTGCCACCCGGGTGTGGCGTGAGCGGTGTTGAGTTCGGTGATGGCGGTTTCGAGCCGGCTGCGGGTGGTGTCGTAAGCGCGCAGGCCGGGCTCGGGAGGCGGGCAGATGAGGCGGAGGCGTAACCGGCCGCGTAGCTGCGGGTACTGGTCGAACAGTCGCCACAATGCGTGGATCTTTTGGACGGGGGCCTTGGCGTAGTCGAGGCGTTCGACGCAGAGCACCAACATCTCGTCGCTGCCCTCCCTGATCCCGCCCTCAGTTTCGGGCCCCGAGGTGAATGCGGTGTGGTTACGGGCGAGGGTTTCGACCGCTGTCCGGTCGATGCCGAGGGGATGGACGCCGGTGGCGGGAATTCGCGGGGCGCCGGCGAGGGTGTCGTGGAAGTTGTTGGCGAAGGCATCCGTGTGGAAGCCGGCCCAGTTGAGGCAGGCCAAGGAGGCACGGATCTGCCGGGCGACGGGGAGTCGGGCGAAGACGCCGGGAGCGGGGAAAGGGGTGTGGTGGAACAGCCCCACACGCAGGTCCGGGCGCATCGTGTGCAGACGGGCGGGGACGAGCCAGAGGTTGTAGTCGTGCAGCCACACGGTCGCCCCTTGATCGGCGTGGGCGCTGATGTGGTCGGCGAAGGCCGTGTTGACTTTCTCGTAGTCGGCCCAGGCCAACGGGTCGAATCGCATGCGGTCGGGCTGAGACATCAGCACCGGCCACAGGGTTTCTTTGCAGGCGCGGTGGAAGTAGCCGGCCCACCGGCGGGCCGTGATGGGCAGGAACGCCAGGGGGAGACCGGTTCCGTGCCCGGCGGGGCCGGGGCTCGTGTCGCCCACCAGCGCGGTCGCCCACACCGCGTCCAAAGCGGCTCGGGAGCCGGGGACCGCGGGATCGAGGACGCTTCGCAGGGTCGGCAGGATCCCGTTGGGGCTTGAGGGCTGCCTCCAACTGCCACCGGCCCAGCGCACCGGCGGGCGGTGATAGCCGATGACGACCGGACGCGCCCGCTCCACCCAGCCGAGATCACACACCGTCTCCGCGATCGCCGCCGCGCCCACCTCCTCCGGACGCCGCACCGCAGGAAGCTCCGGGACGTGCGCACGCAGGGCCGGTTCGGCGTTGCCCACGATCACGCCGTGTGCGCCGAGGAGGAAGAGGGACAGGTCGTTGAGGGAGTCGCCGGCGACCAGCACCGAGGTCATGGGCCACCGCAGGTTCTCGGCCAGCAGCTCCAGCGCATTTCCTTTGCTCGCGCCCGGCGGCAGCACGTCGAAGTAGCGGCCGGCGGAGTACGTCCACCGGCAGCCCAACTGGGCGACAGCGTCGGTGATCTCTTCGGTGAGCTGCTCGGGCCGCAGGTAGTACGAGCAGCGCCCTTCCTGCCGTACGCCGCTTTGAAACACCAGCTGAGGGAAGCGGTTCAGAGCGTCGCGCACCGAGCTGGTACCGGGCCATCCCGCCCGCAGCCGTTCCTCCAACACGTCAAGGTGACTCATGTCCCTCGTGTCGACGATGCTTGCCCCGACGTCCCCGATGATCCATCTCGGCTGGGGGACGAGCGGGTCACGCCGAAGGATGTCCTGGACGGAAGACAGACCCCGCCCGGTGGCGAACACCACAGTGATCTCGGGGTGCGCCGCCAACACAGCTTGCAGGCGGCCGCGCGCGGCCGCAGACCCACCCAAGAGCGTGCCGTCCAGATCGGTCACCAGCACCCGGCAGACAGGCACGCCCGCCCCGGCTGCCCGCACCCCAGGTGGTGACGCCCCAGCGCTCTGACTGCCGAAAGTCGATGTCATATATCCCCCGATCACTTGAGGCTGGAGCCGCTCTTCGTCACCGAGCCGGGAGAGCGAGGCCTCCCGCCTCTGGGCATACAGCGCAGCGCTGGAGCGAACACGTCGATGCCACTGAGGACTTCCCCCTCCGTCGCGCGTGTCGATGTGGCCGGGATCGTCCTGATAGGAGGAGCTCCGGCCAAGTCGCCCTTGTAGCCCTCTTTATGCCACCGACGCAGGGGTTCCGTGGCGGGCAGCGACAAATGCGGGACGTAGTCAGCCGATGCATACCGTGAAGATAGGTCAGCGGGCCACTCGCCACCGGACAAGCCAGAGCCCACGTCCGAAAACGCCTCCCACAGCGCGGCCCGTCCTGCTCGTGGACGCTTACGGCTTCCCCGCGACGGGGGCTGGCGAAGGCTGTCTGTGACCGTGTTGGTGACCAGGCCGAGATCAGGCCGGGCACCGGCGGAGCTTTTGATCGCTCTGGCTGGATTCTGTGCGTTGCGGCGCGTCTGCCGGCAGGTAAGCATTGACCCTGGCGAGCGAGAACAACCCCTGCACTCAATCGCGTTCTGGCGGAGCGGAAGGGGACCGCATTGATATGGAGGGCACAAAAAAGCAGAGCCTGAAGCCGTCCAGAGGGTGCTCCTCATCAGCCCCAAGACATCGTTCGGGCCCAAGCTGTAGCGCACATACGCGGGCGGCCTCGGAACGGTCAACCCCGGTGCGCGTAACCTGCTGCCGCCCCTGGATCTGCTGCGCATCGCCGGAGTCCTGCGGGCTGCGGGAAGCGTGCCGCACATCGTGGACGAGGAAGTGGACGGAACACTCCCGCCGGTCGCGTACACGCGGGGCGGACGGGCGGAAGCGGACATCGTGATCTGCCAGGTGTCGATGGCGGCGATGCACGAAGACAGCCGCAGGCTGGCCGAGTTCGTTCGCGGCCGGACTGCGCACTTTCGCCTACACCAGCATCCGCAGGCACGCCCAGTGGCAGTAGATCCTCACCACCAGCGGCTGCACAGCCCTGCTCCTGCCCGAGGCAATCCCCGCCCTGGGGCGCCTGGTGGGGCCCGGCGCCACCGGCGACAGCCGTAGCCCCAGGCTGATCACCGACACGACTGCCGCGACCTGTCCCGCCTGCCCCAGGTCTATGGCGATCTTGCCGGCGAACCACTGCCAGCACGCGAGAGGGCGGAATGAATGCCTTAGGCTCGGCAGGTCCGGCGAACTCTCCGACCGTCACCGACGCCCAGTTCGCCGTGCTTGAGGAGGAACTGGGCAAAGGCCCGACAGCGCACGGATACGAGGATGAGCGATGGACTCTGGCCCGGGTCCAGATGCTGTCCACCGCCGTCTGCGTGTGAGGGTGTCGGTGGCGACGGTGTGGCGGCTGCTGAAACGGCACGGCTGGTCCTGGCAGGGTTCGGCTGGTTCCTTTGATCGAGCAGGACCTGGAATGCCTCACGAGCATGTGATGCTGCCGAGGAGCTCGCCGGACGCGTGTCCGGGGTAGCGGCTCCCGCGTTGGCGAGGCCCCGCGGCATCAGGATCGAGCACGGCAGCGGGGTGATGTACTGCCGCACTCGCGTGACCCGCCCTGGTGAATCGGGCGGTACGCCGTAGCGGATGAGGCAGTCCTCCCGCTCCAGTTCCAGGCCCTCATGCCGGTAGGTGCCGCACAGACGCACCCGCCACCGGGTCGCCCTCGCGCCCCGCCCCCAAGCGCCGTGCTGACGAAGCAAGGAATCCGGACGCACTCGCCCACAGCGCAGCGAACACTCCGCCAGCCACCAGGTGCAGACGGCGGGACACAAGACGACATGCGGTGACCGGAGAACGTGTTTCCATGCGACAGTCATCGGCCGACCGGCGCTCGTCCGTGAGCCTCTGTCAAGGCCAAGCGGTGCGCGTGGCGGACAGAGGAGATCGACGATGGCGTCGCCCTGGTCACAGCATCGCGAAGCGTGATGCCGCTGCTTGCCGTTCGGTACTCCAACTCACCAGCTCGCAAAGCCTTCTTCTGTTGGTGCACCCACCTGCCCAGCGGAAGGTTCTTCGTCACCCCTACTTCGACCTCAACGTCGTAGGGCTCGGCGTGCAGGCCGGTGATCTCCTTCTCCGCCCGCCCCCGGAGCAGGGCCTGGTAGCTCTCCACCCGCACCAGCAACTCTGGCCGGTACATCCGCTCCGCAGGAACGCCGTGATGATCGCCGCGTCCCGCGGACTGGAGAAGTGCAGCAGTGCTGCTTCGGCAGCGGCCTGCGTGTCGTCCTGCTCCTGGTCCTCGCCCTCACCCTTGCCGTCGGCGCCGACGATCCGGCCGTCCTCGTCACGCTGGACGTGCACCCGCCGCTCGTGCTGGCCACGGGACAGGGGGCGGGAAGCGAGCTGCTTGACCAGGCGCTCGTCGTGCGAGCGCAAGCCCTGGAGCACGGCTACAAGGGGGCACGGCATCACGCACCTCGCGCTGAACCAGTGGCGGGACAACCGGGCACCCAAACTGCTGTACTGGCCCGTCCTCGCTTCCTCCTGTGCTCCATCACCGCCCTCACGTTTCTGTTGTGAGACATGACGTTTCCACCGGAAGGGCACGCAGCACGGCGCGGTACGGCCTCGCTCGAAAGAGTGGTCGCGGCGAGGCGAACGCCGTCACTGGGGCAACGAGCGGCTCCTGCCGTGAATCATGTGCGTCACGCGCCTGGTGAGCGTTGCCTGTTCCACCCTTCGGCCGGGACGGCACACGCGCTTACTGACGTGACAGGCCACATGCGCGTGACTGCCCCAACCCTGCGTCGACTCGACACAGGGCGGCCTCCATGCGCTGGCCCCCCACGGCAGATGGCGTAGGCAGTCGCACAGGACTCGAACCGGGGAGGAACCCATGGACCGTCGTACGTTTCAGCGAGGGCTCATCGCGCTCGGCGCCGCAGCAGGAGCCGGTCTCCCGTTCGGCCCGGCCCCCGCGTTGGCCACGCCGACGCGCCCCGCACCCGACCGCCCCACGGGGGAGTCGCTCCGGCACCGGTCGCTCACCGAGTACGCACTGCCCGAAGCCGAGCAAACCCACGAACCGCTGAAAGTCCCCGGCGCCCCGCTGCTGCTCGTCACCCAGTGGTATCCCAGCCGCCTGCTCAAGCTCGCACTGGACCCGCGCACCGAACAGGTCACCGGGCTGGCACAGTTCCCGCTGGGAGAAGACACGGACCTGCCGCACGGCCTGGCCGCCTCCACCCGCTATCCCGGCCGGATCTGAGCCACGCTGGAAGGAGGGCACCATCTGCTGCTGCTGGACCCGGCCGCCCACTCGCTGAAGGCAGCGCCACGGGTGCTGCGCAGTATCCCGATCCCCGACGGGGGAAAGGGCCCCCACTATGTAGGGGAGTACGGGGACCTGCTGTGGGTCAGCCTCAAGGGCAGCAACCAGGTGCTGGCCATCGACCACCGCCACCCTGAACGCCACTGGTTCTTCGACGCCCGATCCCAGCCGGTCTTCGTCGGCCGGCATCCGGTGAGCGGGGAGTTCTACGCCAGCCAGGACAAGGCAAGTTCCCTGCTGCGCATCCCCTCCCCGTCCGGCCGCACGACGCAGATCGCCGTCCCGGCGAAACACGGCTCCACCCCGGTCGGAGTGATCGCCGGTCTGGGCGCACTGTGGGTGGCGCTGCTCGGCACCGAGCGCGGAGGCACGGGCACCTTCGGCCGAATCGACGAGCACGGGCGGATCAGCTGGTACCGCCTGTCCTCTCCCATGGCACGCTCGGCCGGCCTGCTGCACATCGCCTTCGACCCTCCTCGGCCCGGCCGCCACCCGGGCTTGTGGCTTCTGGGCTCATCCATCATCAGCGATCGCGTCCTGGACCTCATCGTGCGCGTGGAACTGGACCGCTCACACCGGCGGATCATCTCCGAGGAGGCGGTGGCGCTGCCCACCCAGCTGTCCAAGGCCCACCGCCTGTTGGTAACGTCCCGCAGCGTCTTCGCCACCGAGATGCATACCTCGACGCTCGCCCAACTGGCAGTCCCTCCAGGCCACCACTGATATGCCAACGAGGTGACGCCTTGCGCCACTGGCCGATGCGGATATCGCCGGACCGGCCAGTTCGAGAGACCATTCGACCAGCTCGGCGACCAGACGAGACTTGCTCCAGTCCCGCCTCGGTCCACTGGGCGAGGGGCACGCGCAGGGGTAGGCCGGGGAGCGAGGCGAGCGGCGCGGTGGTGGTCTTTGGCATGACAGCGTCTCACCCGGCTCCTGCGGGTGCCGACGGCACCCGCAGGAGCCGGGGAGAGCACGCTGCTTTCACTGCGACAGGACTGGGCTTTCCCGCCCGCTGTCGCAACCGGTGGCCGGGCAAGCTCTCCCGCGGGGCGGCTTGCCCAAACTGCCCTGGCTTGCCCGGCATCGGCCGGCCGCGTCGTCTACTTGGTGGTGGCGGGTCAGGACTGAGCCCGCACCTGCTCCCGCGACAGGTGCATGCCGTACTCGGCCAGCTTCGGCACCAGATCGGTGGTCTGGAACATGTTTCTCGTGATCATCAGCCGGCGCAGGTTCCACCGGAAACCCATCTGCTTCCTCGTCGGCGTGGATCCAGCGCTCGGATAGTCCCCGGCACCACCAGGCGCATCGCACCCGGCGCATTGACTCCATCCACGGCCGCTCCCGCAGTTGCATGAGACGCAACCTTGTGGCGTCGAATCGATGTCGGCCGAGGACAAAGCCCTTTCCGTCACCTGAATGGGGGACCCGCCCGCGGCGCTCGACCAGGTCAGAGCCCGTCACCTCGGCAGGCGGAATGATGCGGCCGATGCAACTCCGCCTACTTGGAATCCCACGATTGGGCGAGCGGCACCCTGTGGTTGATTTCCAGGCCGCCCCGAAGGCGGCAGCTCTCTCGCCATCGCCTCCGACAACGCCGGCGGCTCCGTGGGCGTCTGTGCCACGCAGCGTCAAACCGATTGGTGATACATGCAATGGATCACTGGGAGGACTCTCCGATAACGTCAGGGCATGAGTCATCCGCATCCAGAATTGAAGCCCGCCCCGCCGCTGCCCGAAGGGGGGCTGAGGGTCGTCGCTCTGGGCGGCCTGGGCGAGATCGGCCGCAATATGACCGTTTTCGAGTACGCCGGCAAGCTTCTGATCGTCGACTGCGGCGTCCTCTTCCCCGAGGAGACCCAGCCGGGCGTAGATGTGATCCTGCCGGACTTCACCTCGATCCGGGACCGCCTGGACGACGTCGTGGCCGTGGTGCTCACCCATGGGCACGAGGACCACATCGGCGGTGTGCCGTATCTGCTGCGCGAGCGCAGGGACATTCCCGTCGTCGGCTCGAAGCTGACGCTGGCCTTCCTGGAGGCCAAGCTCAAAGAGCACAACATCAAGCCGCGTACGGTGCGCGTACGGGAGGGCGACCGGCGAAGCTTTGGCCCCTTCGAGTGCGAGTTCGTGGCGGTCAACCACTCCATTCCCGACAGTCTCGCGGTCGCGATCCGTACCGGCGCCGGCCTGGTACTGCACACCGGCGACTTCAAGATGGACCAGTTCCCCCTGGACGACCGCATCACCGACCTGAGGGCCTTCGCCCGGCTCGGCGAGGAGGGTGTCGACCTCTTCCTCGTCGACTCGACCAACGCCGAGGTCCCCGGCTTCACCACCTCCGAGCGCGAGCTGAACCCCGCGATTGAGCAGGTCATGCGCACCTCCCCGAAGCGGGTCATCGTCTCCAGCTTCGCCAGCCATGTGCACCGCATCCAGCAGGTCCTGGACGCCGCGCACCAGCACGGCCGCAAGGTCGCCTTCGTGGGCCGCTCGATGGTCCGCAACATGGGCATCGCTCGCGAGCTGGGCTACCTGAGGGTGCCGTCCGGTCTGGTCGTCGGCATTAAGGAGCTGGAGAAGCTCCCCGACCACCAGATCACGCTGGTCTGCACTGGCTCCCAGGGCGAACCGATGGCGGCCCTGTCTCGTATGGCCAACCGCGACCACCAGATCCGTATCGGCAAGGGCGACACCGTCCTGCTGGCCAGCTCGCTCATCCCCGGCAACGAGAGCGCCATCTACCGGGTGATCAACGGACTGACCCGGTGGGGCGCGAACGTGGTCCACAAGGGCAATGCCAAGGTGCACGTCTCGGGCCACGCCAGCGCCGGGGAGCTCGTCTACTGCTACAACATCGTCAAGCCGCGCAACGTCATGCCGGTGCACGGCGAGTGGAAGCACCTGCGCGCCAACGCCGACTTGGCCATCCGTACCGGAGTCGAACCGGAGTGCGTCGTCATCGCGGAGGACGGTGTCGTCGTCGACCTCGTCGACGGCCGTGCGAAGATCACCGGCAAGGTGCCCGCGGGATACGTCTACGTGGACGGCATGGAGGTCGGCGGCGCCACCGAGGCGTCCCTCAAGGACCGCCTCACTCTCGCGGCGGAAGGCGTGCTCACCGTCGTCGCGATCGTCGACGCCGACACGGGCGCCCTGGCGGAGGCCCCGGACTTCCTGGCCCGCGGGTTCGTCCACGACGAGAAGACCTTCGAACTGGTCGTCCCGGTGATCGAGAAGACACTGGCCACCGCGGCCGAGGAAGGCGTCGGAGACGCGCATCAGCTGGAGCAGCTGATCGCACGTGCCGTGGCCGCCTGGGCGTTCAGGACGTACCGCCGCAAGCCGCTCATCATCCCCGTCATCATCGACGCCTGAGGCAGAGCCGGGCCGAGCCCCCCGAGAGTTGCCGACCGGCGGCCGGGACAGAGACGAGGAGCACCGATGAGCGCGCGCTTCAAGGAAATCGACTGGCGACCGACACCGCTGGGAGACATCAGCTTGCGGCGCCGCAGGTATCCGGGGTCGGACGACGATGTGTACGAGGTGAAGCTCGGGGACGAGTTCCTGATGTCCAGCCTCTTCACCGCCGGAGAGGTCGCTCTTTCAGACCTGGGGCTGGCTCCGCTGTCCGGTGCCGAGCTCGATGTCGCGGTGGGCGGGCTCGGCCTCGGGTACACCGCCGGGGCTGCTCTGGAAGACCCCCGGGTGCGCTCCCTGATCGTGGTGGAAGCGCTCGGCGAGGTCATCGACTGGCACGAGCGCCATCTGGTACCCCTCGGCGCACGCCTGACCGGCGATCCCCGCTGCCGCATGGTGCGGGCCGACTTCTTCGAGGCGGCCGGCAGCGCGGCCGGACTGGACCCGCGGTCACCGGGACGCCGCTTCCACGCGATCCTGCTGGACATCGACCATTCCCCGCGCCATGTACTCAACCCCCGCCACGCCGCTCTCTACCGTCCGCAAGGGCTTCGCGCCCTCACCGAGCACCTCCACTCCGACGGTGTCTTCGCCCTGTGGTCCAACGACCCACCGGACCAACAGTTCACCGCCGCACTCGCCGACGTCTTCGAGGCGGCCGAAGCCCTCGTCGTCGACTTCGACAACCCGCTTCAGGGTGGCATCGCAACCAACACCGTCTATGTGGCGCGCAAGAAGTAACCGCACGCCTGCGCCCGTAACGCCACCCCACCGCCGCATCATGCGCACGCACGAAACCGAATCCACCGCTCTCCCCCTCTGGTGCGAGGGCGATCTCTTCGGTAAGGAAGAGCAGTGACTTGTCGATGACATACGGGCACGGGAGGCCTCAAGGTGCGTGGAACTCCCGTCTCGCAGCGGAAGTTCAGGAGCGACGAGTTTTGGCTCGGGTGTCTGTTCATCGCCGGGATCAACGTGGCCTCGCTCTGGTTCACAGCGCAGCAGGGCAAGCTAGAAACCATCCCGCTGCTCGAGCGATCGCTCGTGAACGGGGGGATAGCGACCGTGATCACCGGAGTATTCGTCGTACTTGCTGGCACCCAGGCCCGTCTGGAGCCCGAAGCGCTGCTTCTCAAGAACCATCTGACAGTGACCGTCGTGCCCTTTGCGCTGATTCGGCGGCTGACCACGCACGACGGTCTGCGCGTCGAACTGAAAGATGGCAGTGCAGTAGCCGGCCGCGTAGTGCCACGCTCCAACGGCGGCCGGTGGTCCGGATACCGGACCGCCAAGCGGATCCGCAGGGCGGTACAGCCCTACCTGACACCCGCCGACCCTGCACCCGACGGCCTCCAAGTCCTCCACCAGCGCCGGATCCCCATTCGCTGGCTACCGCTCACCGTATGCCTGCACGCCAGCTGGTACCTGCTGCTACGGCACGTCTTTGTCGCAAGGTAAGCGCCTGTCTCCGCGCCTGGTGAGCCGTGCCGGCCTCATGACGCGTAAGCGGTGGGGCATAGCGGCCATGGCCTGGGGCATGGCGAGCACCCAGTCGTTTGAGTTTCCTCGCCGATGAGGCGGCGGGCCATCAGATCGGTCATGGTGGCTGCGTAGGTGTAACCCGAGAACACTTGTCGGTGGGTTTGAGGATCAGTCGTTGTTGTGCCGGGCTCAGATGTTGCTGAGAAATAGCAGCACCCGAGTCGGCCAGGCGGTCATCGTTCGAGACCGGGGTCTGCGGTGCCCAGCTGGACAACTGGGTACGACCGGATCGGAACGGAATGAACGCCAGGCTTCGCCGTAGGTCAGGCTCGGTGGCACAGAAGGAGTCATGACGCCTCCAATATGTTTGTCCCATGGCGGTATCGAGCACCTTTGCGCATCCCCGTTGGGGACTCCAGTTCCACTGGTGGGCGGTAGATCCGTTCGGCCGAGTCGGGTTGTTCTACTCCGCGTTCGGCCCGGTGCCCTCGGCGGCAAACGCCCATGAACAGACCCTGGACGAGGCGACGGCCTGGGCCAGGACGCGGCACCCGGAGTGGTTCGATGCGGGGTGCGTGGAGGATGACTGTCCTCAGCACTGCATCGTCGAGGTGGCATGGGCGCCGTATCTGTTCACCTGGGACGAGGAGCACGACGATCGCTACACGGGATACGGCGTGCCAACGCAGCCGCTTCTGGTGTCCGAGCTGCCTGCGGCACCGGCTGCTGCCGTGCGGCTTGTCGAGGTCGACTTTTCCTTCGACCAGGCCGCGCGGATCGACCTGGGATACCCCACAGGCCGAGAGGTCATCTCGGCCTCGGCGCTCACCCCCTGGACATCCTGCCAACGGCACCCGGATGGGCGGGAGCCGCACACCGCAGGAGAGCTTGGTGGCTCGTAGAGTTGTGAACCTGCTGCGCAGTTGGCCGGGGGATTGGTGCCGGTCTCGATGAGCTCGTTGACCAGCTTCGTCGCCAGGACGTACTTGACCCTGTAGCCGGCCCGTCTCGAACGGCTCGTCCGGCAGCGGGTCCAGCAGTGGCTGCTCGGCTGTTAAGTACTCGCCGATTGTGCGGGGCCGGGACCGGATCCGCCGGGCGTCATCGGCCTCGTCCCACCGCTCGATCATCGCGTTGAGCTAGGTTCATGTCGGCGAAGGCACCGTTGTACATGTCCCGGGTGGTGAGCGGTTCAGGCCTGGGTCGTACTCGCGGAAACCCATATCGTAAGTGCCGGACGCCGAGTCCCACCGCTTGGCGTTGAAGCGGTACGGGTTGTAGGCCTCCTTCTCCGGATCAGCCGTATCCGGCTTGTCAATGCCGGTGAATGTCACCGGTATTAGAGGTCAGGGTCTCGACGTGGGTGTGGCCGTTGTACCGCAGGGCCGCCTCTGTGAGAGGTTCGCCGCAAGTGAACTCTCATGAGGTGTAAGGGATTTGAGCCCGCGCAAGTCGCATGCCTACAGACCGCTGAGCATGAAACGCCGAGCATGACTGACCGTCGGCGCGGTCGTACTCGGTGGTGCAGGGGCGGTAACCGTCGCCATCGCCAATCCCGACGCGGACCCGGCGCAGGACGGACTGAAGCCGCGCAAGGCCGAGGTGCGCTCCCTCGCGTTCAAGGGGACCGGCGCCGAGAAGCGCGAGCTGCCGCGCATCGGCACCGACTGGGCTCCACCGGTACCGCTCGTGGCGCAGCGCGTCGATTCGGTCCACCGGCTGTGCCGACGCGTCAGCCCCGGGACCTGTTCGGCGAACGTCCGCCGGTCGCACAAAGAATCCACGCAGGTGAACCGACGGACGTGCAGGCACAGACAACACGGCGCCCCGTGCTCGGCAATCCGCAGGAAACCGCAGATAGGAACCGTGCATCCGGCTCGACCAAGCTCCACAGCATTCACCGACACCACGCCAACCTCTGGAGCCGAGAGGAACAGCAACTCCTCCAGGCGGAGCAAGACCTCGTTCACAGTCGAGAACTGTCAGCCACGACAGGAGTGCCCACGGCTGTTTTCGGGCGACCTCCCAGGAGCCGTCATCAAAATCAATCGTCGCGCAGAGTGGCCGCCCCAAATGATCCAGAACCCGTTCTCGTGAACACCGACTCCGGTCCGGGCCGGGTGCCTCCCGGAAACGCAGCTCGCGAACAGAGCCACAGGTGTCCCTTGCGTGTGACGGCAGAAGCCAGGCTGGGCCAACGGGCTGCCGGGCCGGTGTTGCGGGGCGACGATGGAAGAGACCACGTCGCCCGCTGCCAGCAGTGCGATCACCTACCGTGTCGACGGGGCGGAAGGAGCAGCCGGCCATGGATGCAAATGGGTTCCAGGCTGATCTTGGCCATGCCGGGCGGGCGGAGCTGGGGCCGTCGCCGCCGGGCGGGCTGCTCGACGTGCTGGGTGTGGCCGCGATCGTTCTGGACGCCGACGGGCGGATCGTGTTCTGGAGCCCGCAGGCCCAGGCGTTGCTGGGCTACAGCGCCCCGGAGGCGCTCGGTCGGTTCGCGGCGCAGCTGCTGGTGGCGGACGAGCATGTCGATCTTGTGCTGCGGCTGTTTGCCCAGGTGATGGAGGGTGAAGGGAGCTGGGCGGGTGTCTTCCCCGTGCGGCACAAAGATGGTGGCATGCGGTTGCTGGAGTTTCGCAACATGCGGCTGCTGGACGACCGCGGTGATCTGTACGCCCTCGGCTTGGCCACTGACCAGGCGACGCTGCGGCGGGTGGAGCGGGACTTGGCGCTGTCGGTGCGGCTGGTCGACCAGTCACCGATCGGGCTGGCCGTCATGGACCCCCAGCTGCGGTACGTCATGGTCAATCCGGCGCTGGAGCGGATCAACGGCCTCCCCGCCGAAGAACACCTCGGTCGAACTGTGCGAGAAGCGCTGCCGTTCCTGGACACCAAGAGCGTCGAATCTGCCATGCGGCAGGTCCTCGCCACCGGCGTGCCGCTGCTGGACCAGTACACCGTGGGTAGCACTCAGGCCGACCCTGACACCGAACATGCCTGGTCGGTGTCCTACTACCGTTTGGAAGGCTCTGCCGGCAACGTGCTGGGGGTGGCCACCTCGTCGGTGGACGTAACCGACCGGCACCGCGCTGCTCTGGATGCGGACCGGGCCCGTCATCGGCTGGCCGTGGTCGCGGACGCTTCCGTGTGCATCGGTACCACGCTGGATCTGGAGGAGACCTGCCGTGAGCTGGCTGATGTCGCCGTGCCGGAGTTGGCCGACATGGCGGCCGTGGACGTGCTCGACTCCGCTCTGACGGGCCAGCGCACCATCGTTCCCGCCGACGGACCGGCGCTGTTCCGAGCCCTGGCTGTCGCTGTCGCCTATCCCACCGAGGCCGCCGCGGCGACCGACCCTCCGGGCGAGGTCGCCCGTTACGACGCCGACCGGCTGGTCACCCGGGCGGTCAACACCAGCCGGCCCGTCATGGTGCCGCACGTGGGCGAGGCCGATCTGTCCCTGATCGCCCGCGACCCGCGGGCCGCCGCGCTGCTGGCCCGGGCCGGCGTGCACTCCTACCTGGCTGTGCCGCTGATCGCTCGCGGTGAGGTCATCGGCGCCCTGGATCTCGTACGCGCCCGGAACCCGCAGCCGTTCACCGAGGACGACGCCACCCTGGCCGGCGAGCTGGCCGCTCGCGCGGCTGTCTGTATCGACAACGCCCGCTGGTACCAGCAGCAGCGCGACACCGCCCTGACCCTCCAGCGCAGCCTTCTGCCCGACCCACCACCGCGGCTCTTCGGCCTGGATGTTGCCTCCCGCTACCAGCCCGCCAGCGCAGCCAGCGAGGTCGGCGGCGACTGGTACGACATCCTCCCGCTGCCCGACCACAAGACCGCCCTCGTCGTTGGTGACGTCATGGGCAGCGGCGTCAAGGCCGCCACCACCATGGGACGACTGCGTACCGCCACCCAGACCCTCGCCGGCCTCGACCTTGAACCGACCGAGGTGCTCCGCAACCTGGACCGGATCACCGCCGGACTGGACCCCTACTTCGCCACCTGCACCTACGCGCTGTACGACCCCCACAGCGCGCAATGCCGCATCTCCACCGCTGGCCACCTGCCGCCCGTCCGCATGCGGGCCGGCCACGCCCCCGAACTGCTCGACCTGCCCACCGGCGCGCCCCTGGGCGTCGGCGGCGTCCCCTTCCGCACCACCGCCATCGACCTGGACCCCGGCGACCAGCTGGTCCTCTACACCGACGGCCTGGTGGAGACCCGGGACCAGGACATCGACACCCGCCTGGACGCCCTCGCCACTCTCCTCGGCGGCCCTCACCGCGACCTCGAATACACCTGCGACCACCTCCTGGCCGCGCTGCGCCATCCCGACGACCACGACGACGTCGCCCTGCTCATCGCCCGCGTCCGCCGCTGACCCCGACCGTAAGGGAAGGGCTTCTTGGTCGACGGGTGACCTGGTCGCCGCCGCCGGGTATGGCTGCCCGGATGCGCGCCGACACCATCGCCGCGGCGATGGACTGCCGGCCTTGGTCGACGGCTGCGGTTCGTCGTCCCTGTCCGCACCATCGACGCCGGCCCTTCATCGCCTTGTGGGAGAGGCGCTCGGCCACCACATGTGCCCTTGCTCAGGGGATCCTCACCAATGCCGGGCCGGCCTCTCCCCACCGCCCAATGCCAAGGCCCGCGTCAACATCGCGGAGACCATGCGGCGCGCCTTTGGACGGCTTGGCGGCGCAGACGGCACCGGCTGAATGAGACCTAGCCCTGGCCGTCGTAACGGCCAGGGCTCGGGAGGTTCGTGAAACCGGTGGGTCAGGGCTGTTCGGTGGTTTCGATGACGCACTTGTGCTGGACCACGTCCAGCAGCTCCTCGGCGGCCTGCGCGGTTTCGCAGGCGAAGTACGCGGTGAGCACGGTCTCGACGTTGAGCGGGGGAGCGAAGACGAACTGACCGTTTTCGCGGTACTGCAGGATCGTGTCCGCGTCGAGGTCCCGCAGGAGGGCGACCGTGTCCTCCAGGCGTACGAGGTGGCCGTTCTTGGCGGCGCAGAAGTCGTACTCCAGCGCGGCGCTCCGCCGCGTGGGGGTGAGGCCGACCGGCTCGCGGCCGAGGCGGTGCTGGATTCCGTACGCGTCGAGGCCGGTGCAGATGCGCAGGAGGTTGTGGACCGAGGCACCCCCGCCGGAGATACGCGGGGCGCACTCCAGGATGTACAGGCGGCCGTCGCCGTCGTAGCGGAATTCCGCGTTGAACGCCGAGTTGTCCAGGCCGGTGCCCCAGATGACGCGCTCCAGCATCTCCTGGAACTCGGGGCCCTTCACGCCGTCGAAGGGCTGGGTGACGCAACCCGTCTCGTGGAAGGACGGCAGACCGGTCAGACGGGGCAGCTTGATGTGGAACAGGAGGCAGGTGACCTTGCCGTCGACGACGAACCCGTCGACCATCACCTCGTCGCCGTCCAGATACCGCTCCGCGATGATCTGGGACGGGCCCCGGCTGTCGCGCAGCAGACCGCACACGCGCTTCACCGAGACGAAGGCCTTACGGAAGTCCTCGGGCCGGTCGACGCGCACGACTCCCGCGCTGTAGAAGCCGTTCGAGGGCTTGAGTACGACGGGGAAGCCCAGCTCCGCCTCGACCCGGTCCAGTGCCTCGCGGGGATCGGCGGCCAGGGCGATCTCGACGTACGGCGCGACGAAGTCCCGTACCGCGGGGTGGGACTTGAACACGGTCTTGTCGGTGAGGCAGTTCACCGCGTCGATGTCACGGGCCGGCCAGCCGCGGTGGCGGCGCAGCAGGTCCGTATGCACCTGGTAGCCGTCACGGAACGAGACGATCTCGTCGAAGGAGGCCAGGTCCGTGGTCTCGGCCACCACCGCCGGCAGGGCCTCCTGCCAGGCGTCCCGGTCGATGCCGGCGAGCGAGGGCGGCTCGGTGAACGTGGCCTCGATGCCGTGGCTCTCGCAGTAGCGCAGGTAGTCGAGGGAGTCTTCCTCGCGGCCGAGTACGAGTATCTTCATCGAAGCTCCAGAGTGCAGCACTTGACGCTGCCGCCCGCCTTGAGCAGCTCGGACAGCTCCACGCCGATGGGGTTGAAGCCCCTGTTCTTGAGCCGCGCGATGAGGTTGGTGGCCGCCTGCGGCAACAGGACGTTGTAGCCGTCGCTGAAGGCGTTGAGGCCGAACACCGCGGCGTCCTCGTGGCGGGCCAGGATGGCGTCCGGGAACATCGCCCGCAGCACCGACTGGCTGCCCTTCGAGAAGGCCTCCGGGTAATACATGATCTCCGTGTCGGAGAGCACCGACAGCGCGGTGTCCAGGTGGTAGTGGTTCGGGTTCACCAGGGTGAGGCCGGTGACCGGCAGACCGAAGAACTCCTGGGCCTCGGCGTGCGACCGGGGGTCCGTACGGAAGCCGGTTCCGGCCAGGATGCGCCGGCCGACGACGAGGTAGTCACCCTCGCCCTCGTTGATGTACTCCGGCCAGAGGGTCTCCTGGAAGCCCTGCTTCTCGAACCAGTTCAGGTAGGCAGGGCCCTCCGCGGTCCGCTCCGCGTGGCGGAAACGGGCGCCGAGCACCTTGCCGTCGACGACCGTCGCACCGTTGGCGGCGAACACCATGTCGGGCAGCCCGGGGATCGGGTCGATGACCTCCACCGAGTGGCCGAGCGACGTGTAGAGCTCGTACAGCTGCTCCCACTGGGCCACCGCGCGACCGCCGTCGCAGGGCTTCTCCGGGTGCATCCACGGGTTGATCGAGTACGTGACGTCGAAGTGGCTGGGGCGGCACATCAGCAGCCGGCGCGGGGTTGCCACGCGGGCGTTGACGGGCTGGACGGTGTGCTGTGCCGGATGGATCGTATCGGCGATGGGCACGAGACTCGCTCCTCTGGTGTGGGTCAGTCTGTGTTCTGTGGTGCGCGGGAGATCAGCGTCATGTGTGCCGTCACAACGGGTTCGCCGCTCTCCGTGGCCACTTCGCCCCGGGTCGACAGGATCCCGCTGCCCGCCAGGCTCCGGGCCGCGTCGATGTACAGGGTGACGGTGAGCCGGTCCCCGGCCCGGACCGGGCGGTGGAACTCCAGGCGCTGATCGCTGTGGACCACCCGGTCGATGTCGAGGCCGATCGCGGGGTCGCCGCGGACCTCGGCCATGGCCCGGTGGACCACGGCGAAGACGAACGTGGGTGGCGCGATCACGTCGGGGTGGCCCAGCGCGCGGGCGGCGGCCACGTCCCGGTAGGCCGGGTGCGGGTCGCCGATGGCGGCCGCGAACTCCCGGATCTTCTCCCGGCACACCTCGTACGGCTCGGTGGTCGGGTAGCTCCGCCCGACCAGGTCCGAGGTCACCGGCATCGAGGCCCCCTGCTTCTGTCCGACATGCGGCTCTCCGTCACATGGGTCTCCGTCACATGGGTCTCGGGCACATGGGTCTCGGTCACTCGGATCACGTCACTGGCTCAGCGGCCGAGACAGGTGGTCCGGTGACCCGGCCCTTCGGTCAGGAACGCCTCCACCGAACGACGGTGGTCCTCGCTCCTCGACACCTCCGCGGCGATGCCCGGCAGAGCCGCGTCCGCCGCCCCGGTGCCACCGGCCAGGAAGTGCGCGACGACCTGCTTGGTCGCCGCGTGCGCGACGGTGGGCCCGGTGGCCAGCTCCATGGCGTACGCATAAGCGTCCTCCCGGAACGTGGCCAGCTCGAAGATCTCATTGACGACCCCCCAGCGCTCCAGGGTGGTTGCTCGGTAGAGCTTGCCCGTCATCACCGCCTCGCGGGCCCGGCCCGGGCCCGCGCGCTCCGCGAGCCGCTGGGTGCCGCCCATGGCGGGGGTGAACCCGACCACCCGCTCGACGAGGCCGAAGCGCGCCGAGCCGGTTGCCACGATGAGGTCGCAGGCGAGCGCGAGCTCGAAGGCGGCCGTGAGCGTCATGGAGTGCGCCGCGAACACGGTGGGAAACGGCAGCTGCTCCAGTGCCCGGGTCGTGGCCAGTTGCCCGGCCCAGAACGACTCGGCGTCGTCCGGCGACATCTGACGGAAGACCTCGACGTCGACGCCCGCGCTGACGACCGTGCCCTCGGCCCGGATCAGCAGCCCGCGCGGTGGATGGTCTGCGAGCCACTTCAGCGCGGCCTTCCAGGCCTCCCACATCGGGGCGTCGAAGAGGTTCTTCGGCGGACTGTCCATCGTCAGGACGGCCAGCGGGCCGTCCATGGTCAACCGGAGCGGAGACCCGTACCCCAGGGCGTCCGTCACGTGGTGCTCGTCCGTCACGTGACGCTCCGGAAGATGCTGATCGCGTTGTTGCCGCCGAAGCCGAAGGCGTTGTTCTGTACGTGGCGCAGCCCTGGCACGGACCGGGGGGCGCCGGTGACGAGGTTGATGTCCAGCTCCACGTCCTCGCGGCCGATGTTGGTCGGCGGCACCAGGCGGCGCTCCAGGGCCATGCAGGAAGCCACGGCGCCGACCGCTCCGGCGGCGCCCATCAGGTGACCGACGGTTCCCTTGATGGCGGTGATCGCCGCCCGGGGATAGCGCTCCTGGAAGATCGCCCCTTCGATGCTGTCGTTGGCGCGACTGCCTGTCCCATGGGCGAAGATCACGTCGATGTCCGACTCTTCGAGGCCGGCCTGTGCGAGCGCCATCCGGTGGCAGGCCGCGACACCGCCGGGGTCCGGGGCCGTGGGGTGGCTGGCGTCGTTGTTCACGGCGGAGGCCAGCAGCTCGGCGTACGGAGAGCGGGCGCCCGTCAGGGACCGCTCGGTCTGCAGGACGAGGAAGCCGGCGCCCTCGGAAGGCGTCACGTACCGCCGTTCCTTGGCGAACGGACGGCAGGCGTGCGGGCCGATCGCCTGCAGCGTGTTGAAACCGATCAGGTTCTTCTCGGAGTACGGGTCGACGCCGCCGACGACCGCCGTGTCGGCCACCCCGGCCTGGAGCATCTCCAGCGCGCACGACAGCGCCACGTTGGCAGAGGCACAGGTGTTGTGCACGGTGAAGGTGGGGCCGACCGAGCCGACGGCGCGGGCGACGTCGTCCGAGATGGAGTAGCTGGAGTAGCCGCCCGAGCTGGCGGGGTCGCACCGGCCGGCGACGACGTCCTCCAGGGCGTCCGCCTGGCCGTCGCTGCTGCCGACGCACACCACGGCGTTACGCAGTGCCGGGTGGCCGGGGGTGAACCCGGCGTCGCCGAGTGCCTCCAGCGCCGCGTACTCGGCGAACAGCGAGGCCGAGCGAGCGGTCCCGTACGCCGGGCGGTGGCCGGTGAGTTCCTGGGCGCGCTCGCGGGCCGGTCCGGGGACGCGGCCGCTCAGGATGCCCGGTTTCATGCCCGGGTAGATGGGCTTCAGTTCTTCGAAGCGGGCCGTCGTGGTGCACAGGTCGTCCCAGAGACGTTCCTTGCCCGCTCCGGCCGGTGAGATCGCTCCGAGACCGGTGACGAATACGGATTCAGGTCCTCGGCTCATCACGAACTCCTCTTCGTTACGGTCACACTGGCGCGCTTGCCGGACGTGGCACGGCATTCGACGACCGCACTCCCGCCCGGGCCCAGCCCCTGAAGCATCCGGAGGAACTCGGCGGTGATAAACGCCCCGTTCCTGCCCAGGTGTTCCTTCGGCTCGGCGGTCTGCACGACGCCTTCTCCCGGCGCTACGACCCATGCCCGGCCGCTTGCCGGGAAGGGCCCGGCCGAGGCCGCGTCCTCCTGCCAGAAGTCGAAGCGCGCCGAGTATGCGTCGCCCGTGCTCAACCGGGCGTGCGTGACACCGGATTCGCAGGGCAGGTCCGCGTCCTCGCGCCGCGCGTCGCCCAGGGCCTCCGGGGAGTAGACATCGCCGATCAGGAGGTGGCCCGTCGACGAACTGCCCTTGCCGAGCGCGGCCAGCACCTGCCAGAGGGTGACGACCGGAGTGAGCTGAGCGGCGTTCAGGGTCATGTTCCGGCCGGTGGCGCCGATCGCCAGGTTGACGAAGGCCGACGCGGAACTGGTCAGGGCGTTGGGGAAGTACTGGGCCGACATCAGCCGGCCCTTGGCCGCCGCCGTGCGCTGCAGCCCCGCCATGGCGCCGAAGTTCCCGTACTCGGTCCCGATGATCACCGTCTCGCCGCTCTCGCGCTCGTACTCGTCCTGGAGTACGAGGTACAGACACAGCCGGGTGAACCAGTCGCGGAACTGGTCGCCGGCGGTTCCGACGACAAGGTGGAAGTCCTCCGGCGCGCCCGCGGGGGCCTCGCCCGGTGATTGTTCCGGATCCACCGCACACATCGCGACTCGGTCAAGGCTGAACTTAAACACGTGTCTCTCCATGGCAGAGCCGCTGATGCCGGACGGCAGGAGCAGCAGCAGGTGCGATTACTTGGCGGCGATGCCCGCGATGTACGTGTCCAGGTCCGCCACCGTCACCAGGTCGCGTGAGAAGTCGTCGCCGAGCTCGATGTCGAACGCCGCCTCCACGTGGACGATGACGTCGATGAACTTCAGGGAGTCGATTCCGAGGTCGGCGTTCAGGCGCTGTTCACCTGTAATTTCGAATGAGTCGGGACGCTCGGCGACGCTGCGCAGAACATCGGAAATCCTGGAGTCAATTGCGTTCGACATGGAGAAACCCCTCAATAGTAGAAACCGTGATAGCCGACACGACAATGCCGTGCCCAATGGTCCAGCGCCCGCTGAAACCGCTCAGTTCGCGCCCATCGGTGAGCGGCCCCTGTGTGCGGAGGCGGACGTCAAATGTTCCCTGTTCCGGGTCCAGGGTGATTTCCGCGTCCTTGAATCCGAGCGGGCGTCCGGTCAGCGGAAACCAAGCCTTGTACGTCGATTCTTTCGCCGTGAAGAGCACCTTGTCCCAGTGCACGCGGGGCTCGCCGCCGGAGAGCTCCGCCAAGTGGGCACGCTCCGAGGGCAGCGCCACTTTACCGAGGGTTCCGCTGGGCAGCGGGCCGTGCGGTTCGGCGTCGATGCCGATGCTGTGCAGGTCAGACCTGTGAGCAAGTGCCGCAGCCCGGTAGCCCGAGCAGTGGGTCATGCTGCCCACGACTCCGGCGGGCCACTGCGGGGCGCCGCTTTGGGACGGAACGACCGGCGCCGCTGGAAGACCGAGCCCGGTCATTGCCCGTCTCGCGCAATGCCGGACGGAGGCGAACTCCATTCGCCGTCCGTACGATACCGCGCCCAGCGCGTCGACTTCGGCAGCATAGAGGTCCGCTGACGGCAGGTCAACGAAGAGCTCCTCACCGAATACCCGCGCGGGAAGGATGCCCTGAATCACTCTATGCCCCCCGGCTGTACATGAATCGGGCACTACATGGACGCCCGATCGGCGTCACCGTAGCAGCCGCACAGAGGGGCCAACCACCCCCAGTGATCATGGTCACAGAGAGTTTACAAAGTTCCGCGGCCGTGATCTTCTTGGGATCCTTGAAGTGGTTTGCGTTTAGGGGGATTTGAATAGTGTCCGTACTGGATTCGGAACTCTCCAAAAACGGTTTCGACAAGTGGAACCTCGCCGACGTTTTCGGCATCACGGAGAGCGACAGTAACTACCGGGCGCTGGCCGGCGAGTACGACGACCTCCCGGAGGACCCGTACGCCGCGGGCTCCGGTCGTTACCGCCGATACGCCCGCGGCATGTACCTGCCGTGGTCCAAGGAGTTCAGCTGGATTCCCGCGACGGAGGACCAGTCGCGCGACGAGATGAACGGCTACTACCAGGGCGACCACAACCCCGAATACCCGGGCGTGGTGCGCAACCTTCCCGCCATCAGCGAGCGGGGCCGCAACAACCAACTGCTGCTGGACATCATCGACTTCGACTTCCAGCAGACCCGCCGGAACGACGTCGATTCGGTCTGGCCGCTGCACGTCGGCGTTCATTTCATCAAGCTCTCGATCGACGAGGACGGCGGCGAAGCCGTCTCGTCCCCGAACGAACTGCACCAGGACGGCGAGCCGTTCGTCTTCGCCCACCTGATGTACCGGCGCAACGCGGAGGGCGGCGACAACATCATCGCCCCGCCCAAGTACCGCGGCATGCAGCCCCACCAGGTGCCCGAGGGCGAGGTCATGGCCTCCTTCGAGCTGACCCGCCCACTTGAGGCGTACGGCATCACCGACAAGCTGGTCAGCCACTACGTCGGCCCGATCAGGAAGGGCGCCGGCGAGGGCCCGGGCGAGCGCGCCATCCTGCTCACGGACTTCGTTCCGATGCGGCAGCTCATCTGATGACGTTTCACTACAAGCGCTCGACCGACGAGTCGGCACTGCAGGAGCTGAAGAAGGCGCTCGTCTTCTTCTACGGCGACGCGACCGTCACCGAGGCCGACCCAGGATTCACGGTCAGCGTGCCCGCGGACCTCTCCGAGAAGGAACTGGGAGACGTCGTACGGCACTTCCTGCGTGGCCAGCGCGAGGTGCCCAGCAAGGTCGTCGCCGAGAACGCCGGCCGCCCGGGTGCCCAGTGCGGTCTGCCGCACGACGACCGGATGGAGGTCGGCCCTGGAACGTACCTCCAGGGACCCGACTGGGCCGACGCGATGGACACCACCCGCGCGCTGGTGCGCGGGCACCTGGCGGACCGGTTCGACGTACCGCAACTGCGCGGGTCCGCTCTGATCTCGCGTGACGTCCTGGTCAAGGCGGGGTACTACCGCAAGTTCCCGAACCTGGTGAACGCGGTGTCCCGGATCAGGTCCGACTACTGGGACGGTGTCTCGGTGTCCCAGCTCCGGCCCGGTCAGGACGAGGCGCTGGCGACGTTCTACGTCGCGTCGGACATGGTGCTCAACCCGGTCACCTGCTACCACGTGTACGCCAAGGCGCAGGCGCTGATGGAGCGGCACACGGGCGGCATGTTCGGCATCGAGGGCCCGGTGTTCCGCCATGAGTCGCACAACCACACCGCGACGCGGCTCGCCGAGTTCACCATGTACGAACTCGTCGGCATGGGCACGCAGGACGAGGTCGCCACGTACTTCCAGGACCTCCTGGAGGCGTACACCGAGCTCTTCGCGGCGCTCGGCCTTCCGCACCGTATCGTGAGTGCGTCCGACGCCTTCTTCGGCGACGACCCCACGCTCACGCGCAACGCCCAGCTGATGAGTGGCAGCAAGTTCGAGGTGCGGATCCCGATGGAGGACGGTGAACTCTCCGTGGCCAGCGTCAACTCGCACGGCGCGGCGTTCGTCGACTCCTTCGGGCTGAGCCAGGACGGCAAGATCCAGGCGACCTGCTGCGCGGGCATCGGGCTCGACCGGCTCGCCTACGCGCTCAAGGCGTACGGCCTGCTTCCCTGACCGACCGACTCCGGGTGGCGCACCGGCAGGGGTGCGCCACCCACCACCGACCATAGGAATTCTCAGCAATGCAGAACATCGAAGCCATCGTGGACGAACTGCTCGCGCAACTCGCGGCGGCCCGTGATGTGCCGGCCGACGCCCAGCCCGCCGAGATCATCGTCAGCTCGCTCGACCAGATGCGGTTCCTGGTCGCCGTGGAGGAGCGCCTCGACACGATGCTCGAGGTCGGCGAGGTCTTCCCCTTCGACCTGACGTCCCGCGAGAACCTCGTCAAGAGCGTGACCGAGCTGGTCGGGGAAGCCGCGGCATGAAGTCACTCCGTACCTGGGTCGACCCGTCCATAGCGCGGGAAGTGGTCCAGGTCTCCCTGCCGCTGATGTTCGGCATGGCCGGCAACCTGGTGATGATGCTGGTCGACCGCATCGCGCTGGCGCGCTATTCGGAGGCGACCCTCATCGCCTCGGGCCCGGCCGTCTTCACCGGCATGACGATCATCATGTTCGTCACCGGGATCGCCGGCATCACGCGGTCGTACGTCGCCCAGGCACACGGCCGCGGCGACAGCGACGCAGCCGCCGACGAAGGCGCTGCCGGGGTGCTGCTCGCCGTGGGGCTGGCCGTACTGCTGCTGCTCGCCACTCCGCTGATCACCCGGATTCCGGAGCTCAGCAGCCGGCCGGCCGACAGCGTCGCGCTGGAGTCGGTGTTCCTGGAGTGGTCGGCCCGCTTCGGCGCCGTGATGACCATCAACATGGCGCTGGCGTCGTACTTCAACGGCACCCGTAAGACACGGGTACCGATGGTGGTGGGCGTCGTCGGCCAGGTGGTGGGTGTCGTCATGTGCGTCGGCCTGATCTTCGGCAGGTTCGGGCTGCCCGAACTCGGCATGCGCGGCTCGGGCATCGCCACGTTCATCGCCGTGTCCGTCATGTTCGCCGGTTACGTGGTGTGTCTGCCCCGCACCTTCTACTCCGGGTTCACCCGGCTGCTCGGCAACGGCGCCCGCAGGATCCCGGCGCTGATCGGGGCGCGGCTGGGCAAGGGGGCCCCGTCGGGCGGCTCCAGCGGTCTCGAGGAAATGGGTCACACATCGTTCGTGTGGATCGCCGGCCTCCTGGGCCCGGTCGCGCTGGCCGCCAACAACGTCGCTCTCTCGCTCAACTACGTGGCGATCATCCCGCTGATCGGCCTGGGCATCGGGTGCAGCATCCTGTCGGGCAACTCCGTCGGCGAGAACAAGCACGAGCGCGTGCCGCTCATCCTGCGGGCCACGCTCGCGGTGGCCTCGGTGTACGTCCTGACCGTCGCCTTCTTCCAGATCTTCCTGCCCACCCTGCTGCTCTCCCCGTTCGGCCTCGACGGCGCGGACCCGGCGACGATGAGTACGGCCGTCGACACCTCGCGGGTGCTCTGGATGTACTCGGTGGCCTTCATGTTCTCCATGTTCGGCGGCGCCGTACTGGAGAGCTTCGGGCTGACCCGTTTCGTCTTCCTCACCCGGATCGCGGTGGTCTGGGTGCTGAGCGTGCCGACCATCCTGATCATCGCGCTGGCCAACCGGGACAGTTCCGGTGTGCTGGTGCTGATCTGGGTCGTGTACTCGCTGTTCGAGGGCGTTATGGGCGCGCTCTACTTCTGGCGCATCCGCCGGGCCGCCGCATCGGGCGAGAACCAGCTTGTGAAGCCGGCGCGCGAACCGGAGCGGAGCGCCGAAGGCGATGTCCAACCCGTCTGATCCCCCCGTCACCCCGCCGTCCCCTCCCCGCACGTCTGTGAAATGAGGAAACCGTGTCCCGATCCGCTCTGGTGATCGGCGGAAACCGAGGGATCGGCCGTGCCATCGCGCAACGCCTGGTCGAGCGCGGCGACCGGGTCGCCGCGACGTACCGCACAGGCGACTGCCCGGACGGAGCGCTCGCCGTACGGTGCGACGTGACCAGCTCCGAGGACGTCAAGCGGGCCGTCAAGGAGGCCGGGGAGGCGCACGGACCCGTCGAGATCCTGGTGGTCAACGCCGGTATCACCCGGGACAAGCCGCTGTACGCCATGACGGAGGAGGAGTTCGAGGCGACGCTGCGGACCAACCTCACCGGGGCGTTCCTCGCCGCCAAGCACGCCGCACGCGGCATGATCCGGAGCCGTTTCGGCCGGATCGTCTTCATCTCCTCCGTCGTGGCCCTGTCCGGCGAGGCCGGGCAGGCCAACTACGCGGCCTCCAAAGCGGGGCTGATCGGAATGGCCCGCTCCCTGGCCCGGGAGTTCGGCGGCCATGGCATCACGGTGAACGTCGTCTCACCGGGGCTCACGGACACCGACATGGTGGCGGTGCTCTCCGAGGAGCACCAGCAGAAGCTGATCGGCCGGATTCCGCTCGGCCGGATGGCGCGGCCCGAAGAGGTAGCCGCCGCGACGGAGTTCCTGACCAGTGACCTGACCGGGTACATCACCGGTGCGGTCCTGCCGGTCGACGGCGGAATGGGCATGGGCCACTGACGGTGGCCGGTCCGCTCATGATGGTCGAGGACAGCCGCAGCGTGCTCCGGGGAATCGGCTCGTACGAGACGCTGCTGACTCCCCAGGAGCAGGCCCGCGCCACTCTCCTCACCGGTGCGGACCGGCCCGACTATGTGGCGGCGCACGTTCTGGTACGGATCTGCGCGGCCCGGCTCGCCGACGTACCGCCACAGTCGATTGTGATCGAACAGCGGTGTCCCGGATGCGGCGCCACGGACCACGGGCGGCCGTACGTCAGAGACCATCCCGGTCTGTCGGTGAGCCTTTCGCACACCAGGGGCACGGTGGCGGCGGCGGCCGGTCGTTCGCCCGTGGGCATCGATGTGGAGACCACGGCCGGCTTCGTCTTCGACCCACGCCTCGCCGAGCGGGTCCTCGGCGCCGAGGCGGCTGCTGCCGTCCGTACGGCGGCCGATCCCGCACTCGCCTTCCTCCGCCGCTGGGTTCGCAAGGAAGCGCTGGTGAAGGTGGGACACGGGTCCCTTTTCGGGCCCGCGACAGCAGAATCCGGCACCGCGGAATCCGGCGCCGACGACGCCCGGTGGCAGGTGCGCGGGTGGACCGCCCGGGACTCGGGTGCCGTCGCCGCCGCGGTCTCCCAGGAGCCGCTCACTCTTCTCCGTGCGGGGGGCCGGCCGTACGGACCGCCGAACCCCGACGACAGGCCAGGAGGGCCCTGATGAACAGCCATATCACCGAGCAGTACCCCGAATTCGCCGTGAACTGCTTCACCGGCAGCTTCAGCGCCCTGGCCGGAACGCTGGGCCGCGACATCGCCGAACAGAGCCTGTTCGAGCAGGGCGACGCGTATCTCTTCCAGGCCGGTCTCGACGAATCGGGCTACCCCGAATACATCTTCCCGGTCGAGGAGGCCGGCGTCCTCGGTATGCGCCGCATGGGGTTCGGACTCCAGGCCATACCCATTGCGTACGGAGATGTGGGAGCCCAGCTGAAGGACCTGGTCGACCGGTTCGGCGGGGTGGTCGTCTGGGTCAACACCTCCCACCTGGGCTATGCCGAGGTCTACGGGCGTACCAGCTCCTACCTTCACTCCATCGTGATCGACGAGGTAGCCGAAGACCTCTCCGACCTGCGCGTCTTCGACTGCATGGTGGTCGACACGGAGCGTTTCAGCTGCCGGGCCCGGCTGGACTTCGCCGAATTCGAGAAGGCCATCAGCGACCGGATCCAGAGTGACGCGCACGACTGCATGGGGTTCTTCTACGTCGTCACCGGGACGGGCGAGCGCGAGGGACCGGACGTACTCGAGAGCAGCCTCCGCGAGCAGGCCCGCCGTTTCGCCACGGAGGACCGTTTCCGTGATGCGATCAAGGACTACCAGCGGCTGTGTGTGGAGTGCTTCGACGACCCCGGCCGCAGTACCGAATTCGGTGCCAGGCGCCTCTTCATCCACAGTACGGTCCTCTATTGCGTGCCGAGTCTGACCCTGATGGGCCGCTCCCTGGAGGCGGCCGGGGCGTCCGATGAGGCGAAGGAGCTCTGCGAGGAGGCGATCCGCCACTGGCGAGCCCTGGGCGTTCTCGCCCTGCGGTACGAGGCGACCGGCTCCGGCGCCGTCATGGAACGCCTGAACCAGCGGTTCGCCGTGCTCGACGACGTCACAGCCCGTCTCTGGGGAGAACTCGCATGAGCGCCACCGCGAACAGCGCGAACACCGCGCCGGTCACCTCGGCACAGGAGCGACTCCCGCTGCTGCCCGCGCAGGAGGGCCTGTGGCTCATCGAGGGTTCCGGGCCGAGCGCCCACAACGTCTCTTTCGCCCTCCACCTCGACGGCCCCCTGGACCGCGACCGTCTGACGTGGGCGCTGCGGGAGCTGACCGGCCGGCATGCCGCGCTGCGCGCCCGCCTGGTGCAGGAGTCAGGAACCCCCGTCCAGATCGTCTCGCCCACCGCGCCACTGAAGATCACCGAGGTCGAGGTGCCCGCGGCAGCGGAAACGGTCCTTGACCGGCTGATCGCGGTGGAGCAGGAGCAGCCGTTCCGGCTCGACGAGGGACCGCTGTTCCGTGCGACGCTTTACCGCTCGGCGCAGCAGCGCCACGTACTGCTCTTCGTCATGCACCACATCGTCTCGGACGGCGCCTCCTGCGACATCCTGGTCCGCGATCTCACCGCCCTCTACGCGGCAGGTCCTGACCGGGCGCCGGTTCCCGCGCCCGGGCTGAGCTACACCGCGTACGTGCTCCAGGAGCGGGAGAGGTGCGACGGGCCCCGCGCGGGGCGGTCCCTGGCGTACTGGCTGGAGGAGCTGCGGACCGTTCCGCCGCCACTGCAGTTGCCCTTCATGCGTACACCGCCGCCGGACCGCACCCGTCGGGCGGTAAGCCACCGCCAGGACATTCCGGCGGAACTCGCCGTACGACTGCGTGAAGTGGCCGCGGGGAACTCCGCAACCCTGTTCATGACCCTGGCCGCAGGCGCGTTCACCCTGTTGCACCGCTACACCTCGGAGACCGACCTCACCCTTGGTGTGCCGCTCTCCAGCCGCATGATGCCGGGCACCGACGAGGTGGTCGGACTGCTGGTGAACACCCTGCCGGTGCGGGTGGGCATCACGCCGGACACCTCCTTCAACGGGCTGGTCCAGCAGGTCCGTTCCAAGGTCGTCAAGGCGCTGCGGCACCAGGGGGCCTCGTTCGGACGGCTGGTCCAGGAGGTGAATCCGCCGCGCGTGGCCGACCGTCACCCGGTGTTCCAGATGGTGATCAACCACTGGGAGCACGGGGAGAGCGGCACCGTCGCCGGCGGCCTCACGGTGCGCCGGCGCCCGCTGCCGAACCCCACGGCGGCATTCGACGTGATGCTCAGCTTCGTCGAGGAGGCGGGCGCGGTCCGGGCGTACTTCGAGTACGACAGTGACCTGTTCGACGCGGTCGCGGTGGAGCGGATGGCGGCGCACCTGGTGCGGCTGCTGGAGCGCGCGACCGCGACGCCGGACGCGGCGATCGGTGAACTGCCCCTGCTCACCGAGAGGGAAGAGCAGGAGTTCGAGCGCCGATGGCGCAGGGCGGAACGCTCTCCGGCCGCCGGTACGCTCCCGGAACTGTTCCGCGAGCAGGCGGCCCGTACCCCCGGCCGGGCGGCCGTGAGCATGGGCGACGAGGCGCTCAGCTACGCGGAACTCGACGCCCTGGCCACTCGGTTGGCGCGACGGCTGACGGCCGAGGGCGTACGGGCCGAGACGCCGGTGGTCCTCTTCCTCGATCGCTCGGTCGACCTGGTGGCCACCGTCCTCGGCGTGCTGATGGCCGGGGGCGCCTACGTCCCGCTCGACACCCGGTATCCGAAGTCGCGGGTCGAGACCATCCTGCGGACGTGCGAGCCTCCCCTCGTCATCACCGACCGCACCACCGACCACCTGAACCTGCCCGAGGTCAGCAAGGTGATCCGGCTGGCCGATCTGCTGGCGGGGGCGGCGAACGAGCCGGCCGCACCGGCCGGGGCGCAGCCGTCCCTCCACCCGGACGGGCTGGCCTACGCCATGTTCACGTCCGGTTCCACCGGCACCCCCAAGGGCGTTGCCGTCACCCACCGCGACGTTGCCGAGCTGGCCACCGACTCGGCCTTCGCTGCCGGGGACCACCGCCGGGTGCTGCTGCACTCCTCGCTCGCCTTCGACGGTTCGACGTACGAACTGTGGGTGCCGCTGCTCTCGGGCGGAGAGGTGGTCGTGGCGCCTCCGGGCGACCTGGACATCGGCGTACTGGGCAAGGTGATCGTTGAAGGCCGGGTGACCGCCGCCTTCCTCACCACCTCATTGTTCAACCTCGTCGCGGAGGAGGACAGCTCCACCCTCGCCCGGCTCAGCGAGATCTGGACAGGCGGCGAGGCGGCCTCTCCGGTCGCGATGCGGCGGGTCGCCGAGTTCTGCCCCGATACGGTCGTGAACAATGGGTACGGCCCGACCGAGACCACCACGTTCGCCACCGGCCACCGCCTGCGGACCCCGCACGACTACCGGGGCGTCATCCCGATCGGCACCCCGCTGGACCACACCCGGGCCTATGTCCTGGACGACCGGCTGCGACCCGTGCCGGTGGGTGTGACCGGTGAACTGTACGTGGCGGGCGCCGGGTTGGCCCGGGGTTACCTGGGGCGCCCGGGGCTGACCGCGGAGCGCTTCGTGGCCGATCCGCACGGCCCCGCCGGTTCGCGGATGTACCGCACCGGAGACCTGGTGCGGTACAACGAACGAAACGAGCTCGAATTCGTCGCGCGGGCCGACCAGCAGGTCAAAATCCGGGGATTTCGCATTGAGTTGGGAGAGGTCGAGGCCGTTCTCGGCTCCGCTCCCGGTGTGGCCCAGGCCGCCGTCGTCGTACGGGAGAACCGCCCGGGTGACCGCTGCCTGGTGGGATACGTGGTCGGACACGGACGGACCATCTCCCCGGCCGCCCTGCGCCGCCACATGGCTGCCACGCTTCCGGCGTACATGCTGCCCACCGCGTTCGTCCCGGTGGATTCACTCCCGCTGACGGCCAACGGGAAGCTCGACACGAAGGCGCTGCCCGCTCCTGCCGGCCTCACCGCACCGGAGCAGGGCCGCCTGCCGCGTACGCCGCAGGAGAAGCTGCTCTGCACGCTGTTCGCCGATGCGCTCGGGCTTCCGTCGGTCGGCATCGACGACGGCTTCTTCGAGCTGGGCGGCCACTCCCTGCTCGGTATGCGGCTCATCGTCGCGATCCGCGACGCACTCGGCGCCGGCCTCTCGATAGGAGACCTGGTCAAGGCACCCACGGTGGCGCTGCTCAGTGAAGCCCTGGCCGCCGTGCCGGGCCGGGAGCAGCCGGACATCATGCTCCCGCTGCGCACCCGGGGCAGCAGGCCCCCGCTGTTCTGCGTGCACCCGGCCACCGGCATCGCCTGGTCGTACGCGGGCCTGACCCGATATCTCCCTCCTGACCAGCCGCTGTACGCACTCCAGGCTCCCGGCCTGGCCGCGCGACGGACGGCCGGGTCGATGACGGACCTGGCCGGCGAATACCTGGAACACATCCGCCGTGTCCAGCCGGCCGGGCCGTACCACCTGCTCGGCTGGTCGTTCGGCGGGAACGTGGCGCACACCCTTGCCACCCGGCTGCGGGAGCAGGGCGAGGAGGTGGCCCTGCTCGCACTCCTGGACTCCTACCCGCCCGAGTGGCAGGAACTGGCGGACTCCCTCGACGAGCCGGACCTGCTGGCCGAGTTGCTGACCAGCCTGGGCCTCGAACCTGCCGCCTTCGGTGACGGCACGCTGGGCCGCGCCCAGTTCGTCGAACGGCTCCGGGCGGCGGACAGTGCGGTGTCGAGCTTCGGCCCCGAGGCCCTGGCGGCACTGCCGGACATCTACACCCGCCACGTGCACCTGCTGCGCGAGCCGGTGGCGGCCCGCTTCGACGGAGACCTGCTCTTCTTCACGGCGGACCACAGCCCCCCGGCCAACGGAGCCACCCACGAGGCCTGGCACCCGCACGTGACCGGCCGCGTGAAGAACATCCCGGTGGCCGCCCACCACGACGCCCTCATGGACCCGGCCCCCTTGGCGGAGATCGGCCCGGCCCTGGCAGCGGCCCTGAACGCCCTGGCCGACGGGACCTCCGTCTGACCCACGAAGGCGGACCCCGGCCGACGGCCGGCCGGGGTCAGAGCGCGGGCTGGATGTCGGTGCGCAACCAGTAGCGGCCGGCCTCGCGGCCGAGCAGGCAGAGGTCGACGAGGTAGCGGCGTACCGTCACGTGGTCGGTGTCGGCCCCCTCGCACCAGGCTTTCAGCTTCGTGTTGACGGTGCGCTCGTCGTAGGTGGTGTCGGTGTCGAACGTACGGTGCGTCAGGTGCTGGAGCACGATGCGACGGCGCCCCCACTGGGAGGGCAGCCGTACCAGCCGGCCATCGCGTACGAACGTGCGCAGCAGCGACTCGACCTCCTCGTCGGCGTACCCGTGGCGCTCGGGCGCCTCGGTGGTGAGGCTGTCGCGCACGATGCCCTTGAACTGATCGGCGTACGCACTGAGCCGCCCATCCGTCTCCGAAACCAGTCCGCCGGCGCACAGCCGCCGCAGCGCTACGGCGGCCTGCTTGCCAGATACCCCGGCCGCCCCGGCCACGGCAGCGGGCGAGGACGTCCCGAGGACGACCGCGGAGAAGACCCGCAGGCCGACTGGGCTCGGCGAGCAACGCCACAACGGTCTCTGGCCTCATCGGTGTTCCACTCTTCTCTCGTGCGGCGGTGCGGGCACACACGAAGACCGCACTCCGATGCTCCGAGGATCGCCGTGGCGCCGTCAACCGAGATTCGCGAAGCGGCCGGTGATCCGGCGGGCCTTCGCCAACCTCGTCACCCACGGAATCAAGGCGTCCGGATTCGACAAGACGTTTCCCGGCATCGAGATCCGCACCGAACCACCCGGCACCCACGGCAGGTTGGTACGGGTCAGCGAAGTACTCCATTCACCGACCTGGCAGAAGGAGCCAGTGCGCCTGGAGAAACGTATGGGACCTGCTTCCCTCGAACCTCGAGCAGCCACTTACAGACAGAAACCGCCTCGATCCAACTCGAGCTCTGGCTCACCTTCTGTGGTCTGCGCACGCTGAGTAATGCCTCGTACCTTTTGCGCGGCCGGCGAAGTTCGCTGCCTCGTGGGGGCGTCATGGACGGCGCTTTCCTAGCCGAAGGCGACGGTGGCGGATGAGTCGTCCGGAGTGCTCCGGGGGCGTGATCGAGTGCTGCTGACATGCGGACTACTGGGCGCCCGGAACGATGTCCGAGGTGTGCCGTACGGTTCCCGGAGTTTGCCTCACCTGGGAGATTCGTGTGTCTGCTCGTGCTCGGCTCTGTGCCACCATCCCCGCTCTCATGTCCTCGTCACAGGCCGGTCCGCCAGATATCGCCGGGCTGCCAGGGCGCAGGATCCTCGTCCAGCGGAGCGACGAGGAAATCGTGGTCCAGGCTCTGGACGACGCCTTCGTCGCACGCCCCGAGGCGAGCGTCGTCCGATTCCCCGCGCCCTGGCCGCGGCGCCGTGGGACGTGGGAGGTGGCGCCAGACGTAAGTGTGGCCGTCTTCGCCGGGGTCCATGCTGTGCGGGCGGTGGAGCCGTCGGGTGCGACGCGCTGGGAGGTGCGGCATGGATGCTGGTACGGCGCATGCCAGGAGATACACGAGTCGTACGACGAATATGCGGATCGCCAGGACCATCGGTACCCGGACGGCGGCTCAGTCGGGTTCTCACTGGACGGCAAACTCGTCTGGGCGCACGTACGCGGCCCGTTGCCCGAGGGCGAGCTGAACCCGGACACGGTCGACGAGTGGCTCGTTCTCGACGCCGAGAACGGTCGAGTGCTCGCGCGGGTCAACGCCGAGGCCGCGGCGGCCGGCAGCTTCCACCTTGCCCACCCGACCGATCCGCATCAGATGGGGCTGAGCATCGGCGAAGGGCAGGACGGGGCGCCCCTGCGCTGGGGCCGGTGGGACGGGCAGAAATTGGACGTGGACTACCTGGAGGGCGACCTCTGCCTGCTGAGTGTGAGTCCCTCAGGCGAGAGGCTCATGACCGTTTCCCATGACCAGGACTCGCTCGCCGTTCGCGACTCCCGTGGCGCCGTCGTGGAGGGGCTGGAGTGGGACGCCGAATCGGTGATTCCCAGGCACTCTGACGCTCCTTCCGGCGATGACGACGAGGTTCCTGTCTATTGGGACTGGGCGGGTGGCTTCGTCGATGAGGGGACCCTGCTCGTCTCGACTGTCGAGTGCGACGAGGAGTGGGGACAGAGCCGGCACTGGCTCTTCGACACCTCGGGGACGAACGGGCTCGTGCCGGTCGCCTATCCAACGCCGGTCTCCTGCCAGCCGACCGCACTGGGGAACGGCGCCTGGTTGACGCTGTCCGAATCCCGTGACGCCCTGCACGTCTGGGTACTGCACACTCCGGAGGACTGCTGTACGAGGCGGGTATTGCGACGGCTGTGGTGAGCAACACGGGCTGGGACATTCGGGGCTCGTTCACCCGGTCCGGTCTGACCCCTCTGGTGGGGGAGTTCGTCCTTTCCTGCGAAGTGGGTGTCCAGAAGCCGGACGCGGCGATCTTCTGGGCTGCCTGCGACCGGCTGGGGGTGATGCCGGGTGATGCCCTCATGGTGGGCGATGACGCGGTACGGGACGGCGCGGCCACAGCCGCGGGCATCCCCGCGTACATCCTTTCGGCCGACCGGGGCCCGGACCGTCCACGGGGGCTGGCCGCGGTCCTTGACCTGCTCGGGTGTCATGGTCCCGGGGACTGACCGCGGTGTGAGCGAAGGGCGGGGGACACGGCCCTGAGGCCGGGCCCCTGCCCCTGCCGGGCCCCTGCCCCTGCCGGGCCCCTGCCCCTGCCGGGCCCCTGCCCCTGCCGGGGCGGCGGTATGACCGCGTGTGCCGTGTACGACGGCGTGGGCGCACCGGCCGCCGCCGGCAGGTGCGCGAGCCGGGCGGCCGGGCCGGGGGGCCGGCCCAGGGGTGAGGCGGCGGCAGGTGCGTGTGGGCGGCGGCCGGGCCGGGGCGACAGCTGGCGGCGGGCCGTGGCCCCGGCCGGCCGGCCGCCCCAGCTCCGCACACCGGGGCCACAAGGCCGGGCGGGGCGGGCGGGGGCGGCTTTTTGCCGTGGCCTACGCGGGAGTTTGGGGCGCTGTGTCGAAACGGCGGGCGGTGCGGGTGGCAGCGGTGTGCGCCGGTGTGGTGAGGTCGTCGCCGACGTACGCCCCGCGGGCGAGGGGGTAGGCGCTGAGCGCTTCTTCCGGGATGTCGAAGGCTTCGACGAGTGTCATGAGGTGTGGTGCGAGTTCGGCGATGGCCGTCTCGACAGCCTGCGGCAGCGCGCGGACATGGTCGGCCGTCATGCGTTCCTCGGCGAGCAGGTCCCCGGTGTGCTTGCTGAGCTGCTTGAGCAGGAACAGACGGCCCAGCCGGTCGAGCAGGAACCTGGCCAGTGGGTCGGTGGCGAGGCCGGCGGCGGTGAGCAGGGCCTGGGCGGCCTGCCGCTCGGCATGCGCGAAGACTATTTCCAGGGCGGGGGCGGAGGTCGCGTTCCACCGTGCTGTCGGATCGCCCTTCTTTCCCTGGCGCAGGGCGAGGCGGGCGCGGGTCTGCCAGATCGCCTCGACTTCGCCGAGCAGTTCCTGCAGGAACGCCGGATCGCTCAGGGTGCGTTCGCTCATGGGCAGTGCGCCGGTGGGGGGCAGGTCCACCTCATGGTTGAAGATCATCTCGGCTGCGGCCTTCAGGCAGATCACGAGGTTGTCGCCCTCGGCGGTGATGGTGCCCTCGATGTCTGCCATGAGTTCGGCCAGACGGTTGGGGGTGAACAGGCCCTGGGCCCCGCACCGTTCCCTGCATTCGATGATGATGTCGCGTGCCTGCCAGGTGCTCCAGCTCTTGGCGATCGCCACCAGACGCTCGGTTTCGCTCCGGTCGGCCTCCTGGTGCTCGGCCCAGCGGGAGACGACGGTGCGGTGCAGGAATGTCATGGCGTAGGCCGTGGCCATCGCCTGCAGCAGCCGGCCGTGGTGGCTGCGGTGGGCGACCAGCGGTGCCCACTGGCCGGTGCGAGGTCCGCTGATGTGCCGGAAGTGGGCGTGCCGCACGGCCAGTGTCAGGGCGGTGCGTGAGACACCGACGGCCGCGGCGCTCATGCACAGCTTTCCTGCCGTGACCCTGCTGATGGAGCGCAGGAACCGCTTGCGGCGGTTGCCGAGGGTGCTGCGCAGAGCGCCCTTGTCGTCCAGTCTCCCGTGCTCGGACTGGAGCATGGCGGCCTGCGGCAGCCACACCCGGTCGAAGGTGGTCAGACAGTGGTCGACCGGGCTGCCCATGCGCTGAGGCAGTTCGCGCACGGTGATCCCGGGCAGGATGCCGACCTCGTCGCTGAGCGGGGTCAGGAAGAGGAACACCCCCTGGTCCTGGCCGTCGGACACCAGCCGTGCCGCCACCAGAGCGGCCTTCGGTCCACCGGTGACGCTGGTGTTCGGCATGAACTTCGCCGCCCCCGCAGTGGGGGTGTGCAGGATGAACCCGCCGGACTCGCGGTCGAACTCGGCGGTCGTCTCCAGCGCGGCGGCGTCGTTGCCGTGCTCCAGCTCCGTGCACAGGAACGTTCCGATGCGGTTGAGCGAGGTAAAGGCGGCCAGGTCCCGCTGGTACCCGTCATGGTCGAGCAGGCTGCCGAGGAACAAGTTGTAGTGGATGCCGGTCAGTGTCGTCAGCCCGCTGTCGACCACCCCGGTCCACTCGTGCAGGCTCGCGAGCCGGTGGGGGTCGTACGCGAGCGCCAGCGGGTCGGCGGCTGTGTCGTTGACCAGCCGCAGCCGCTCGTACGACAGCACCGTGCGCTCGTCCGGCGTCAAGCCGTGGCGGGGACGGAACGGCTCACTGGCGATGAGCGTGCGCCAGCCGGTGTGGATCTCGTCCCGCTCCTGCCCGTCGAACAGCAGATAGCTGAGTTCGCCGGTGGTCCGGTCACCAGCCTGAGGCGGCGCCTGTCTGTGGCAGGTCGCGGTGCGGGCAGCCGTCGCGTCGCCGGCAGGTCTTTCCTCGACAAACGTCAGCACAGTCATGGAATTCTTCCCCCCGTAGGTGAGTTTCCCGGCAGCTCGGGAAGCTCAGGCCCACAAGATACGTACCAACCGGTTTTGTTTTCAAGGCACTTCGCGAAGTCGTGCCGCCCGATGGAGAGAACCCGACGTCAGGAGCGGATGACCTCCGATCCCGGCCGATGGCGGCGCGCGGGGGAGGTGACATGGACTCATGGCCTGGACCGTGCGCCCGGAAGTGGCCGGATCTCCGCACCCCGGAAGCCTTGAAAAACCGGGCAGCCGGTTTTATTGTTGCCGCTACGGTCGTTTCTGGCGGGCCCGGAGGGTGCACTCAACTCTGCGTAGCACGCTTCACCGGCTGGTCCGTCATGTGGTGACCTGGAGTCACAGTGGTAGCATACGAACCTTTCGGTTTGCTTTGCTGGGGAGGTTGCGTATGGCACGCCAGGAGCGGGCCATCCAGACGCGGAAGAAGATCCTTCTCGCGGCTGCAGAGGTATTCGATGAGTTCGGTTACGACGCCACGACCATCTCAGAGATCCTGAAGAGAGCCCAGGTCACCAAGGGGGCGCTCTATTTCCACTTCACGTCCAAGGAAGACCTGGCCCAGCACGTGCTGGGCAATCAGCTCACGACCATGCCTCCCGCCCCGGAGCAGGAGCTGATCATGCAGCAGGGGCTGGACGGGGCGCTCCTGCTGGCGTGCATGCTCAGCAGGCGAGAACCGCTTGTGCGAGGCAGCGTACGGCTCACCGTGGAGCAGGGAGCTCCGCGCAACGGCCTGGACCGCCGGCTTCCGATGCAGTCCTGGCTCGACTTCAACGACGACCTCCTGGCGAGGGCGAAGGCGGCCGGAGAGCTCCTGCCGCACGTCGAGGTGAGCGCGGCCTCCAAGGCCTTCGTCGCATCGTTCACCGGCGCCCAAGTGCTCTCGAAGATCATGACGGACCACGCCGACATCGTTGAGCGTGTGCTGGAGATGCAGCGCTACCTGCTGACTTCCATCATGGTTCCGGGCGTGCTCGTGCGGATCGACTTCTCCGCGGACAGGGCGCAGCGGGTGTACCAGGCCGTGATGGAACGCCGTCGCGAGCAGGAGGAGCTCGTGCCCGCGTAGGAGGCGACCGATCCATCAGCTGAGGGGGAGGGGACACACGTCCCCTTCTGTGTACACGTGCGCCCCCGGGGCGCACGTGTCATGGACAGTCGAAACGGAGCGCAACTGATGAAAAGTGTTACTGCCTGCCCGTACACCCTAGACATCACCGGGCGTGACCTTGCCGCGGAGGGCGCCCTGCTGCGCGAGCAAGGCCACGCGGTCCAGGTGGAGTTGCCGGGCGGAGTGATCGCCTGGGGGGTCGTCCGTCAGGAATACGTGGAGCGCCTGCTGATCGACCCGCGGGTTTCCAGGGACGCCAGGCTGCACTGGCCGAGTTTCATCGACGGAGAGATAACCGAAACGTGGCCGCTGTACCCCTGGGTGGCCAACGAGAACATGATGTTCTCCTACGGCAAGAGCCACTCGAGGCTGCGCAGGCTGGTCGCGGGAGCATTCACCCCCCGCCGCCTGGAAGCCCTGCGGCCGCGCATCGGCGAGATCGCCGCCGAGCAGCTCGATGCGCTCGACTCGGTGCCGCCCGGCCAGGTGGTGGACCTGCGCAAGGCCTTCGCCGACCAGCTGCCCTTCCGGGTGATCTGTGAACTGTTCGGCGTCGCCCGTGACGGCAGCATGCAGGCGCTGTCGGCCGCCCTGCACACGGTGTTCGACACCACCGTGCCGGCCGAGGAGATGGAGCGGGCGCGTATGGAGGCCTTCGGGCTTCTTGCCCACCACGTGGCCGTAAAGCGGGCCGAGCCGGGGGACGATCTGACCTCCTCGCTGATCGCGGCACGCGACAACGACGAGCAACTCACCGAGCAGGAGCTCCTGGGCACCCTGTACCTGATGATCGCGGCAGGCCAGGACACGACTTCAGCGCTGATCGTCAACGCGGCGGGTGCGCTCCTGTCGGACCCTGAGCAGTTGGAGCACCTGCGCGCCGGCCGGGCCGGCTGGGACGATGTGATCGCGGAGACCATGCGCGTCCACTCGCCCGGGGCGTTTGCGCCCATGCGTTTCGCGGTGGAGGACATCGATCTGGACGGCGTCCTCATAAAGAAGGGCGACCCCATCGTCGTGTCCTTCGCGGCGGCCGGTCTGGACCCCAAGCGGTACGGCGCGAACGCGGCAGCCTTCGACGTGCTGCGGCGTGATCAGGACACTCTGGGATTCGGCCACGGCGTACACCGCTGCCTGGGAGTCAGCCTGACCCAGATGGAGGCGACCGCCGTCTTCGAGGCGCTGTTCGAACGTTACCCCGACATGGCGCTGGCGTGCTCTCCCGAGGAACTCCGCCCGAGCCCGACCTTTGTGATCAACAGTTACGACACCCTTCCGGTCGTGCTCCGGCCCGCCTGAGTCACGCACCCTGCGCTCTCGCACCTCAAAGACCCGCGATTGCGTCTGTGACGTGCGGTTCCGGGATGTTCCAGTAGTGGGTAGCCAGAGCGCACCAGGCGCACCGGCTGCCCACTACGTCATGCCGTCCCCGTGCGGCTTCGGCCTCGACAGGCTTTACCCGGGCGCTGGAGAAGGCCGGCGTCGCGCATCCTGGGCCGTACATGGAGCGGCAGATGGACGTCGATGCTGCTTCCCTCTCCGGGCACGCTGTCGACCGTGATGCGCCCGCCGATCTCCGCGATGCGCTCTGACACACAGCGAAGTCCGTTGCCCTCATGCATGTTCAAGCCGATGCCGTTGTCCTTCACCCGGACATGGGCCCAGCGGCGTGTGACGCGGCTGGTCACCGTGATCCGGCCGGCCGCCGCGTGCTCGAAGCAGTTGCGCAGGCATTCACGTACGGCGGGCAAGAGCTGACGCCGCGAGGAATCGGGCACCAGACGCTCGGCGCCGGTGGCGCGGAAGGTGACTCGGACCGAGTCGGGCGCGCCTGCGCGGTGAAGGATTCGACCGCTTCCCGCAGCGGTGGCACCACGCTCTCCTCGCGCAGGCCGGTGACCAGGTCGCGCGCGTGACCAAGCGCTGAACGCAAGCAGGTCCCGGCAGCGGCATCAGCGCGATCGCGCGGGCAACGGCCTGCGTGGACGCGTGCCCGCCAGGACGTGGAGCAGCGCGCACTCGATCAGCAGACTGCCCGTCGCAGAGGTCAGTTCCGGGCTCAGGGCCGGCAAGCCAGGGCCGTGGGGCGCAGGTTCGGCGGCTGCTCCGCCGGCCTTCACCCCGCCGTCATCGAGGATCCGGCGAGCGCAGGCGCCCAGCGCTGTGCGTACCGCGAATGTGTCCAGTTCCAGTTCACGGTCGAACTCCAGTGCCGGGTGCAGCCGGTGCTCGAAGAGGCGAAGGATCGCACCGGCCCCATGGGGCAGCACACCGTGGGGCCACTCCTCTTCGTCCGCGTGCTGTGGCGGGGAGACCACGGCGCTCCAGCGCTGCAGAGCGGCCGTAAATCCCCGGCGCACCTCGTTCGGGTATGCCGACGGAGGTCTCCGCGGACTGAGGCTGAAGGCGGGCGGGTACGGAAAGTACCAAACCGGTGTGCCTGTTTGCCGAGCTTCAACGGCCCACGGCTCTATGGATCCGCGCCTCGCAGGCCGGCCGGCCTGGGGACAAGTCACCCTTGACTTGAACCATTTGGCCGGGTTTCGGCATCGAAGCCTCGTCGCCGGCCGCGGTGGTCCTCTCCGTCGCGATCAAGGCCGACGTGCTGGTCCGCACTCACCGGGCCGGTCCGCGAACACCGTGCGACCGGGTGTGCCGGAGCCTCGTGGGGGAGGGCTTGAACTCCCGTGGCACTGGCGGCAGGCAGCCGGCAGCTTCAGCCCCCACGGGGCGCGCGTCTGCGCGGACGCGCGTGATTGGCGCCCAAGGGCGTCAGTGAGACCGGGCCTCTGTGGTGGGCGTGAACTGCCCCGGAATACCCGGCATACCGGGCGGGCTGTCGTATGCCGGGTCCGTACCCCTCGGATTGAGCTCGCCCAGTGCCCGCTGGGCGGCCACCGCCGGCAGCAGCAGCTGCCAGAAACCGGTGAGCGAATAGTGGGACAGCCAGTTCCTGTCGCCTCTGTTCAGCACTTCGAATCCGGTGGTCGCGGCCACCACAGTGGCGACGAACCGCTCCTGTGACACCCCCCTCGCGAGCGCCTTCTCGCGCGCGGCCTGTGCCACCAGTCCCTGCACGCACCGCTGCCACTGCCGGCGGAGGCTGAGGTCGGTGTGCAGCCCTGTGTCGCAGTTGAGCTGGAATCCGGCGCGCACCACCACCTCCCGGTGCAGCAGGTGTGCCAGTGCGTGCGAGAGGTCCACCAGCGCCTGCAAGGCGTTCACGTGCGCCAGCCCGGCATCGTCCGCCGCCCGGCGCAAAGAGCGGGCGGCGGCCGTCTCGACGGCGTCGGCCACGGCGGCCTTGTTCGCGAAGTGGAAGTGCAGCGCGCCGCGGCTCACCCCGGCGCCCGAACTGATCTCGTCCAGACTGGCTTTGACATAGCCGTGCCGCTCGAACAGCTCGGCTGCCGAGTGGATCAGAGCGTTGCGGGTACGGGCGGCCCGCTCCTGTTTGCTCACTAGTTGGCTCCCGTTGCGAACGTGTTGACCAGCGGATACATCAAACCAGCATGCCGGTTTAATTTCCAGCGTTGGGTCCGGTATTCCCGAATGGCCGAGTATCGATTATTCCGCTTCGCAGAACGCGGGGCCGGCCGGGCGAGGGCCATGTTGGCATGGAGGGCCGCACGGGCGCCCAGGGGGATGCGGTCAACTGGCTCAATCCAGACCGTGGTCCGGGTGAGGTTCATGGAAAACCCCAGGTGAGGCACAGGTCTTTGACAAACCGCCAGTGCGGTTTGTAATCTCGCATCGAACGTCTAGCTTGGATGCGCAGGGTGCGCGGACATGGGGGAGACACGATGGATGGGCAGCTGACGGACCTGCTGGCACCGCGGATACCACGACACCGCGACTCGGAGTCCCTGGTGGGGCAGGTCTCTTACGTACCGGTGGCGGAACCGGCCGCCCGTCCCCGTCGGGAGGCGCTGCGGATCCTCGTGGTGGAGAACGAGACCCGGGCCGCCGACTCCCTGGTGCTCGGCCTGCGCCGGCACGGTTACCGGGCGGAAAGTGCCGCGACCGGCGCCAAGGCGCTGCAGGTGCACCGGAGCGCGGACCTGATCCTGCTCGACCTCGATCTGCCCGACCTGGACGGTCTCGAGGTCTGCCGCAGTATCCGGGCCACCTGCGAAACCCCGGTCATCGCCGTCACCGCACGGGACTCCGAACTCGACCGGGTGCTGGGCCTGCAGGCCGGCGCGGATGACTACATGGTCAAGCCCTACGGCTTTCGTGAACTGATGGCCCGGATGGAAGCGATCATGCGCAGGGTCAGGCCGCCGCAGCCCCTGGAGCAGATCATCCTGCGCGGTCCGCTGAGGATCGACGCCGGCACACGTGAGATCCGCCTCGACGGCCGGTCCGTCGAGGTGACGCGCAAGGAGTTCGACCTGCTGCACCTGCTCGCCTCCCAGCCCGAAACGGTCGTCTCCCGCAAGCAGTTGATGACCCAGGTCTGGGACGACTCCTGGTCGCGGCCGGGACGCACCATCGATACGCATGTCAGCAGCCTGCGCAGCAAGCTGGGGGCCAGCAGCTGGGTCATCACCGTACGAGGGGTCGGCTTCCGGCTCGGCCATCCCTGAGCGTTCGCCGCCGGCGGCCAGGGCGCCGGTCGTGCCGCTCGCCGTCGAACCTCGACTGCTCCCAGGCGACCGGCTCGCCTCGCCGTCGTCGCTCCCGTCGGCCCGGCCGGCCCGCCGGTCAGGCGCGGCACGGGAGTTGACCAAGGTCTGTACTCAAGGGCGTTGATCCCTGAAGCGCGCTGCGGTGAGGGTGAGCGAAGGTATCCGGACTGTCCGGAACTGTCCGCAGGAGGGAGCCAATCGTGCGCAAGGTGCTCATCGCCAACCGAGGCGAAATCGCTGTCCGTGTTGCCCGGGCCTGCCGGGATGCCGGGATCGCGAGCGTAGCCGTCTACGCCGACCCGGACCGGGGCGCTTCGCATGTGCGTGCCGCGGACGAGGCATTCGCCCTGGGCGGTGACACACCGGCGACGTCCTATCTGGACATCTCCAAAGTGCTGGCCGCGGCGAAGGATTCGGGTGCGGATGCCATCCACCCGGGGTACGGCTTCCTGTCGGAGAACGCCGAGTTCGCCCAGGCGGTGCTGGACGCGGGGCTGACCTGGATCGGTCCGCCGCCGCAGGCCATCCGTGATCTGGGGGACAAGGTCGCCGCCCGCCATATCGCACAGCGCGCCGGTGCCCCGCTGGTCGCCGGCACCCCGGATCCGGTGACCGGTTCGCACGAGGTGGTGGCGTTTGCCGAAAAACACGGCCTGCCCATCGCGATCAAGGCCGCCTTCGGCGGTGGCGGGCGTGGCCTGAAGGTGGCCCGCACCCTGCAAGAGGTGCCGCAGCTGTACGACTCGGCCGTCCGTGAGGCCGTCGCGGCGTTCGGCCGGGGCGAGTGCTTCGTGGAGCGCTACCTGGACAAGCCCCGCCACGTCGAGACCCAGTGCCTGGCCGACAGCCACGGCAATGTGGTGGTGGTCTCCACCCGGGACTGCTCGCTGCAGCGCCGCCACCAGAAGCTGGTCGAGGAAGCCCCGGCGCCGTTCCTGACCGAGGAGCAGAACCACCAGCTGTACGCCGCCTCCAAGGCCATCTTGAAGGAAGCCGGCTATGTCGGCGCCGGCACGGTGGAGTTCCTGGTCGCCACCGACGGCACCATCTCCTTTCTGGAGGTCAACACCCGACTGCAGGTGGAGCACCCGGTCACCGAAGAGGTCACCGGCATCGACCTGGTCCGCGAGATGTTCCGCATCGCCGACGGCGAGGAACTCGGCTACGGCGATCCGCAAGTGCGCGGCCACAGCTTCGAGTTCCGTATCAACGGCGAGGACCCGGGCCGCGGCTTTCTGCCCGCGCCCGGCACCGTCACGCTCTTCACCCCGCCGTCGGGTCCCGGTGTCCGGCTGGACGCGGGCGTCGAGACGGGCAGCGTCATCGGCCCGGCCTGGGACTCCCTGCTCGCCAAGCTGATCGTCACCGGCGCCAGCCGTGAGCAGGCCCTGCAGCGCGCGGCGCGTGCGCTGGGCGAGTTCACGGTGCAGGGCATGGCCACCGCCATCCCCTTCCACCGGGCCGTCGTCACCGACCCGGCGTTCACCGCCGACCCGTTCCGTGTCCACACCCGTTGGATCGAGACGGAATTCGTCAACGAGATCAAGCCCTTCTCGACCGTGCCGGACACGGACGCCAAGGACGAGACGGGCCGCGAGACGATCGTCGTCGAGGTCGGCGGCAAGCGCCTGGAGGTCTGCCTGCCCTCCTCGCTGGGCATGACACCGGCCCGCACCGCCATGGCCGCCGGCGCCAAGCCCAAGCGCCGGGCCGCCAAGAACTCCGGCCCCGCCGCCTCCGGCGACACCCTCGCCTCCCCGATGCAGGGCACCATCGTCAAGGTCGTCGTCCTCGAAGCAATGAAGATGGAACAACCCCTCAACGCGCACAAGGCCGGCACCATCAAGGACCTGAGCGCGGCCGTGGGCGCCTCGCTCACTTGTGGCGCCGCGATCTGCGAGATCAAGGACTGAACCAACACCCGCCGCTACAACGGCCCGCAGGCCGTCGCCAACGCAGGCTGCGCGTCGGGACGTTCGCGGGCACGGCCGCCGCTCACCTCCAGGGCCCTCCCGCCGTCACCCTGCCGGCTGTGCCGCCGCTCGACACGCCCATGGACTTCCGGCCGGGCACCCGAGGCGGCCACACCCTGCACGACGGTATGGCGGTATGGCGGTATGGCGGTACGACGATCGCGACCGTGGCCCCCGGCGGGCGGTGCACCGAGCCCGGCCGCCGCCGTGCCGGCAGACGCGGCACGGGCCGCATCGCTGACGATGCGAGCAGCGAACACCGCGCCCCGCCACCCGGCGTCGAGACCCCGCTCGTCGAGCTGTGGGCCGACCCGTCGGGCTTCGGTGAAGTGGGTGTCGACGACGACTCCTTCGAGCCCGGCGGGCACTTCCCGACGGCCACCGGGATCACCGCCCGGCCGGCCACCGCCTACGAGGTGTCCGTGCCGGCCCGTGGCCTTCTACCACAACCCCACGATCGCCGAACCGGCCCAAGTGGCCGAGGACAAGCCGGCAGCCGGCGCAGCCGCCGGCTGCCCGGCCCCCTCCGCACCCCATCTGCACGAGCCGCGCCCGCGCGCCCGTCCACCGCCAGGAGCTGCCCGACGGCCGGTCCTTGCGGCCGGTCATCACCAAGTACCACGACGTCAACGACGTCCTGCGCGACCACACCGCTTCACCCCGAACCGCAGCACCTGCTGTCCGTGCTCGGCGGCACCGACTTCGCGGCCGGCACGATGACGGCCGCCGGCGACCCGCCGGTGCACACCGCCATCCGCGAGCCGCTCACCAAGCCGCGCATCCCTGCCATCTTCAGACCGCGGGCAGCCCGGTGTGGGCGACGGCTGCATCCCACTCCGCCACCGACTCCACCCGGTCGTGACGCAGCGCGTCGACGCCTGCCGCCTGCGGAGCCTCGCGCTGCAGCCACTTCCCGGCGCGGCCGCGAGGCCGTACACGACGATCAGCGGTCGCACGAAGCACCGCTCGTTTCGCTGGTGACCAGGGGCAGGGGCGGCGTCAGGCCGGGCGGCGCAGGGCGCTGAGCGTCTGCAGGACGTCGGCGTGGTGGTAGTAGGTGCGGCCCCGCGTGCTGCGGCGGCGCCAGTTCTGCTGACTGGCGTGGCGGTAGACCGTGCCCGACGGAATGCTCCACAGCCGGGCGACATCGGCCGCGGCGAACCAGGTCACCGGCTGCGCCTCGGGCTCGGCCGTTTCGTGCCCGTCGGCCGGTGTCCCGCCCGCGTCCTCGCCGCCCGCGGCCAAGGCCCTGCGAGCGCTGAGCCGGCGGCTCAACTGCAGCCACTGGTGGCCGAACCAGTGGTGCTCCGGGCAGGCGTCACAGGTGATCTCGGCCGGCACCGCCGGACGGTCCGGGCGGACCACGGCGGTCAGGGCGCCGGAGCAGTCGTCCTCCACGCACTCGCCGATGGCCACCCGGCGCTGCAGGCCCGGGTCGATCACCCGCCATGCGCCGCGCGCCAGCCGGGCGACCTCCAGGGACAGATCGCCCGCCGCCTCATGGCAGGTGAGCCAGTCGGCATGCCGCAGCAGGAACTCGGTGAGCAGCGCCACCGTGCGCCGCGGACCACGCACGCGGCGCTGTTCGGCGACCACGGTGGACCAGGAGGCGAGCACCGAGACCATCGCTGAACGCACCTCCAGCGCGGCGGTGTTCAGGGGCATGCCCGGCAGCGCACCACCGGAGGTCTTCTCCCGCGCACGGTCCGAGCTGCCGTCCAGGCGCCGCGCGCACTCCTCGTACAGGGCCGGCAGCCTCCCGAGCTCCTGAACCAGGCGCTCCCGGCAGACCGGGCACAGCCGCGTTCCGGTGACGGCCAGACGCCCGGCCTGCCCGGCGGACTGACGGCGCCGGCATCCCGCGCCCGCGCACGCCATGGTCCCTCTAGCCGTACGGACCGTTTTGTGGATCACCGTAGCCCCCGCTCATCATTGTCTGCAGCACTGGCAACGTAATTCCTGTATTCAGTACGGGACAAGCACCGGAGCGTATTCTGTGGAATCTCTGACATGCATTTCAATGTTCTCTCGCATGCCGCGAAAGAGCTGACGCGCCCCGCCTTTGACGGGCGGAGTTTGCATGCCTCTGTAACTCCTCTGACCAGCAGGTTCCCGTCATGTAGCTGCGTGACGGAACATCACGGAGACCTGAACAGCAGGCCCTTGTCATTCCTTTCCGGAGCGAAGAAGCTCATTACTAGCTTCCGCTGTTCTGTCTTGAGCCGCGAGTGCTCACGTATTCGTACGACCGGGAAGTGCGAATACGCCAACCCTTGAAGGAATCCCCGAGATGGCCAAGGAGAGGTACATGGACGCAGCAGTGATTGTCGTGGGCGCGGGCCCCGCCGGAATGATGCTGGCGGGCGAACTGCGGCTCGCGGGAGTCGATGTCGTCGTCCTGGAGCGCCTCGAGAAGCGCACCGGGGAGTCCCGCGGGCTCGGCTTCACCGCCCGCACCATGGAGGTCTTCGACCAGCGGGGCATCCTGCCGCGATTCGGCGAGGTCGAGACCAGCAACCAGGGGCACTTCGGCGGTCTGCCGATTGACTTCGGCGTTCTCGAAGGCGCCCTGCAGGCGGCCAAGACCGTCCCGCAGTCCGTCACCGAGACGCACCTCGAGCAGTGGGCCGCCAGCCTCGGCGCCGATATCCGGCGCGGCCACGAGGTGCTCTCGCTGAGAGACGACGGCGACGGTGTCACGGTCGAGGTCCGCGGCCCCCAGGGCGAACACACGCTGCGCGCCGCCTACCTGGTGGGCTGCGACGGCGGACGCAGCATGGTGCGCAAGGCCGCCGGCTTCGACTTCCCCGGCACCCCCGCCACGATGGAGATGTACCTCGCCGACATCAAGGGCATCGAGCTCGCGCCGCGCATGATCGGCGAGACGCTGCCCGGCGGCATGGTCATGGTCGGCCCGCTGCCCGGCGGCATCACCCGCATCATCGTCTGCGAGCGCGGCACCCCGCCGCAGCGGCGCGAGAGCCCGCCGCCCTTCGACGAGGTCGCCGACGCCTGGAAGCGGCTGACCGGAGAGGACATTTCGCACGCCGAGCCCGTCTGGGTCAGTGCCTTCGGCGACGCGACCCGCCAGGTCACCGAATACCGTCGCGGCCGCGTCATCCTGGCCGGCGACTCCGCGCACATCCACCTGCCCGCCGGCGGGCAGGGCATGAACACCAGCATCCAGGACGCGGTCAACCTCGGCTGGAAACTCGGCGCCGTGGTCAACGCCACCGCCTCGCCGGACCTCCTGGACACCTACCACAGCGAGCGGCACGCGGTCGGCAAACGGCTCCTGATGAACACCCAGGCCCAGGGCCTGCTGTTCCTCAGCGGACCCGAAGTGCAGCCGCTGCGCGACGTACTGCGCGAGCTCATCACGTACGAAGACGTCGCCAGACACCTCGCCGCCATGGTCAGCGGCCTGGAGATCACCTACGACGTCGGCACCGGCAGCCACCCGCTGCTCGGCAAGCGCATGCCCCATCTGGAGCTGACCGGCCCCGGGCGCACGACCTCCAGCACCGAACTGCTGCACCCCGCTCGCGGTGTGCTGCTCGACCTCGCCGACAATCCCCGCCTTCGCGCACGTGCCGCGGCCTGGTCCGACCGTATCGACATCGTCACCGCCACCCCGCGCGCAGGCTGTGCGCCCGGCGAACTCCAAGGCACCACGGCCCTGCTGATCCGCCCCGACGGCTACGTCGCCTGGGCCGCCCCCGGCAGCCACCACGACCTGCCGATGGCCATCGAGCGCTGGTTCGGCAAACCGCCGGCCGCCTGAGCACCGCCGCGCATCCGATCAGACCAGCACCTCAAAGGGAGGAACACCCAATGGCTACGCCGCAGGCAACCATCGCACGGGTCCAGGCCGGTCCGGCGCAGGAGCGCCGGGCCGTCGTACGGGCGGCGCGCACCGTCTTCGCCCGTGAAGGCTGGACGCACACCACCATCGAGGCCATCGCCGCCGAGGCCGGCGTCGAACAGGCCATGGTCGAGCACTACTTCAAGGACAAGGAGCAGCTGCTGCTCTCCGTCCTGCTGGACAGCGCCGCCTCCGTCGCCGCCGCACTGACGGTCGTCGCCGAGAACCACCTGAGCCAGGTCACCGACCTGGAGCAGGACCTCACCGCCCTGGGCCGCGCCTGGCTGACGCCGCTGACCGCCTTCCCCGAGCACTTCGCCATCGTGCGGCACCTCGGCGGCGAGGTCACCCGGCTGCCGGCCGGAGTGCTGGAGATGTGGCAGACCGCGGGACCCCGCCAGGCCCAGCGTGAACTGGCCCGCCGGCTGGGGCGTATCGCCGATGAAGGACTCCTCGACATCGCCGACACCGACCACGCCGCCGGACGCTTCATCCAGCTGGTCGCAGGCCAGATCGTGCAGCGGTCGTTCCACGGCGCGCTCCCGCTCGCCAACTTCGAGACCGACGCGCTGATCGCCGACGGGGTGGCGGACTTCGTCCGCCTGTTCGCCCCCGCATCCGTCCGCTGAACCACGAACAGCCGCCCACCCACGGAAGAGAGAAGACATGCACAGCACCCTGATCGTGGCCCGGATGGACGTGCAGTCCAGTGTCGAGGTCGCCAAGCTCTTCGGCGAGTTCGACCAGAGCGAGATGCCGCACCGCATGGGTACCCGGCGCCGCCAGCTGTTCTCGTACCAGGGCCTGTACTTCCACCTGCAGGACTTCGACGGCGACAACGGCGGCGAGCTGATCGAGGACGCCAAGACCGACCCGCGGTTCGTCCGGATCAGCCAGGACCTCAAGCCGTACATCGAGGCCTACGACCCGGCGACCTGGCGGTCCCCGGCCGATGCCATGGCCACCCGCTTCTACAACTGGACGGCCGCTCAGTGATGCCGTTCGACGCCAACACGACAGGAGGCCACCACTGATGGGCCGCCGGGTAGTCATCACAGGGCTGGGAGTGCTCGCGCCGGGCGGTATCGGCGCCAAGAACTTCTGGAGTCTGCTGAGCGAGGGACGCACAGCGACCCGCGGGATCACTTTCTTCGACCCCTCCTCCTTCCGCTCCAGGGTCGCGGCCGAGGCCGACTTCGACCCCGCCGCACACGGGCTGACTCCGCAGGACATCCGCCGCATGGACCGCGCCGCCCAGTTCGGCGTGGTCACCGCACGGGAGGCGCTCGCCGACTCCGGGATCGACCTCGCCGGGTTCGACCCGCACCGCACCGGTGTCACCATCGGCAGCGCGGTCGGCGCGACCACCGGGCTCGACGACGAGTACCGCGTGGTCAGCAACGACGGCCGGCTCGACCTGGTCGACCACACCTATGCGCCGCAGCACCTGTACAACCACTTCGTGCCGAGCTCGTTCGCCGCCGAAGTGGCCTGGGCCGTGGGCGCCGAGGGCCCGGCCACCGTGGTCTCCACCGGCTGTACCTCCGGTCTCGACTCGGTCGGCCACGCCGTCGAGCTGATCCGTGAGGGCACCGCCGACGTCATGATCACCGGCGCGACGGACGCCCCGATCTCACCGATCACGATGGCGTGCTTCGACGCGATCAAGGCCACCACGCCCCGCAACGACGACCCCGAGCACGCCTCGCGGCCCTTCGACAGCACCCGCAACGGCTTCGTCCTCGGCGAGGGCAGCGCCGTCTTCGTCCTCGAAGAACTCGAAAGCGCCAAGAAGCGCGGAGCGCACATCTACGCCGAGATCGCCGGCTATGCCTCGCGCTGCAACGCCTTCCACATGACGGGCCTGCGTCCCGACGGCCGGGAGATGTCGGAGGCCATCGACGTGGCCCTCGCCGAGGCGCGCATGAACCCGGACCAGATCGACTACATCAACGCCCACGGCTCCGGCACCAAGCAGAACGACCGGCACGAGACCGCCGCGTTCAAGCTGAGCCTCGGCGAGCACGCGTACCGCACACCGGTGAGCTCCATCAAGTCGATGGTGGGTCACTCACTCGGCGCGATCGGCTCGATCGAGATCGCCGCGTCCGTACTGGCGATGGAGAACCACGTGGTGCCGCCCACCGCGAACCTGCACACCCCCGACCCGGAGTGCGACCTCGACTACGTCCCGCTCACCGCGCGCGATCACCGCACCGACGCGGTCCTGACGGTCGGCAGCGGCTTCGGCGGTTTCCAGAGCGCGATGGTGCTGGCCCGTCCCGACAGGAGCCCGGCGTGAACACCAAGACAATCATCACCGGTATCGGCGTCGCCACCCCCAACGGGCTCGGCGTGGACGACTTCTGGGCCGCGACCCGGGTCGGCAAGAACGCCATCGACAAGATCACCCGCTTCGACGCCTCGTCCTACCCCTCGCAACTGGCCGGTGAGATACGGGGCTTCGAGGCGGCGGACCACCTGCCCAGCAGGCTGATCCCGCAGACCGACCGGATGACCCGGCTCGCCCTGGTCGCCGCGGACTGCGCCTTCGAGGACGCGGGCGTCAAACCGGGCGACATTCCCGAGTTCGACATGGGCGTCGTCACCGCATCGACGTCAGGCGGCTTCGAATTCGGCCAGAACGAACTGCAGAAGCTGTGGAGCCAGGGCAGCCGGTACGTCAGCGCCTACCAGTCCTTCGCCTGGTTCTACGCCGTCAACAGCGGCCAGATCTCCATCCGCAACGGCATGCGCGGTCCCAGCGGAGTCGTCGTCAGTGACCACGCGGGCGGTCTCGACGCCATCGCCCAGGCGCGCCGCCAGATCCGCAAGGGCAGCAAACTGATCTTCTCCGGCGGCTTCGACGCGTCGATCTGCCCGTGGGGCTGGGTCGCGCAGATCGCCGGCGGCCGGCTGTCCACCAGCGACCAGCCGGAGCGCGCCTATCTGCCCTTCGACGCGGCGGCCGACGGCTATGTGCCGGGCGAGGGCGGCGCGTTGCTCATCCTCGAGAACCAGCAGACGGCCCTGGAGCGCGACGCCGAAAACGTCTACGGCGAGGTCGCCGGCTACGGGGCGACCTTCGACCCGAAGCCCGGCAGCGGCCGTGAGCCGGGGCTGCGCCGCGCCATCGAGGTGGCCCTCGCCGACGCCGGCGTCGAGGCGGGCCAGGTCGACGTGGTCTTCGCCGACGCGGCCGGCACCCCGCGGCTCGACCGCGAGGAAGCCGACGCCATCACCGCGGTGTTCGGCCCCGCCAAGGTCCCCGTCACCGCGCCCAAGACGATGATCGGCCGCCTCTACTCCGGCGCGGCTCCGGTCGATGTCGTCTCCGCGGTCCTGGCGATCCGCGAAGGCCTGATTCCGCCGACCACCAACGTGGTGCTCTCGCCCGACTACGACATCGACCTGGTGACCGGCCAGCCGCGCACCGCCTCGGTGCGTACCACGCTGGTCCTCGCCCGGGGCTACGGCGGCTTCAACTCCGCCGTGGTCATCCGCGCCGTCGACTAGCCCCCCAGCCAGTACCCGCCGCCCTCCCCCCACGGAGGCGGCGGGTGCTTCACCGCCCCCGCTCTCCTTCCCCCACGGAGGCGGTGGGTGCTCTACCCGACCCCGAGCCCGTGCACCAGGTGCGGCAACGTATGAAGGGACCCCCATGTCGAAGCAGGAATTCACCATCGAGGACCTCAAGCGCATTCTGCTGGAGGGCGCCGGCGCCGAGGAGGGCGTCGACCTCGACGGCGACATCCTCGACGCCGACTTCGAGGAGCTGGGCTACGAGTCCCTCGCGCTCCTGGAGACCGGCGGCCTCATCGAGCGGGAGTACGGCATCTCCCTCGACGACGAGATATTCACCGACAACCGCACCCCCAGAACCCTCGTAGTGGCGATCAACGCCTACCTCGGGGAGCTCGCGTCCGCCGCGTAGCGCCCGGCCGGGCCCCTGTGCCCCCCTTTTTTTGTGGCACCGCCGCGCCGCAGCCCGGCGCGGCGGGTGCCCAAGCCATCGAGCCCCCCTTTCCTTTGGAGAAAAAAGCCATGTCGCAGCAGGACAAGCGGGTCGCCCTCGTCACCGGCGCCACCAGTGGAATCGGGCTCGCCGTCGCCCGCCTCCTGGCCACCCACCACCACCGGGTGTTCATCGGCGCGCGCAACGCCGACAACGTCGCCGAGACCGTCAAGCAGCTGCAGAGCGAGGGCCTGGACGTCGACGGCACCACCCTGGACGTCCGCTCCACCGCTGACGCCCGTTCCTTCGTAACTGCCGCCGTCGACCGTTTCGCCACCGTGGACGTGCTGGTCAACAACGCCGGCCGCAGCGGTGGCGGCGTCACCGCGGACATCGACGACGAACTGTGGAACGACGTCATCGACACCAACCTCAACAGCGTTTTCCGCCTGACCCGCGAGGTGCTCACCACCGGCGGCATGCGCGACAAGGACCGCGGCCGCATCATCAACATCGCCTCCACCGCGGGAAAGCAGGGCGTCGTGCTCGGCGCCCCCTACTCGGCCTCCAAGCACGGCGTCGTCGGCTTCACCAAGGCCCTCGGCAACGAACTGGCCCCGACCGGCATCACCGTGAACGCGGTCTGCCCCGGCTACGTCGAGACGCCCATGGCACAGCGCGTCCGTCAGGGCTACGCGGCCGCGTACGACGCCACCGAGGAGGCCATCCTGGAGAAGTTCCAGTCGAAGATCCCGCTGGGCCGCTACTCGACGCCCGAGGAAGTCGCGGGCCTGGTGGGCTATCTGGCCTCCGACACCGCCGCCTCCATCACCTCGCAGGCGCTCAACGTCTGTGGCGGCCTCGGCAACTTCTGAGCCGACCGCCCGATCGGGCCGACCGCCCGACGCGTATCCGAATCCCGAACCGAGGAGCATGAGTATGTCGCAGCCCGCCCTGCGCGAGGTGGAGCACGAGATCACGGTCTCGGCCCCGGCCGCCGCCGTCTACCGGCTGATCGCCGAGGTGCACAACTGGCCCCGGATCTTCCCGCCGACCATCCACGTCGACCACGTGGAGCAGGGCGAGGGCGAGGAGCGCATCCGCATCTGGGCCACCGCCAACGGCGAGGCCAAGAACTGGACGTCGCGCCGAACCCTGGACCCGGAGCGCTTGCGGATCACCTTCCGCCAGGAGATCTCCGCGCCCCCGATCGCCTCGATGGGCGGCACCTGGATCATCGAGGCCCTCTCCGCGAGCGAGTCCCGCATCCGGCTCCTGCACGACTACCGGGCCATCGACGACGACCCCCAGAGCCTCGCGTGGATCGACGAGGCCGTCGACCGCAACTCACGCTCGGAGCTCGCCGCGCTGAAGAACAACGTCGAGGCGGCCCACGCGGCCGAGGACCTGACGTTCTCCTTCGAGGACACCGTCCAGATCAACGGCTCCGCCAAGGACGTCTTCGACTTCATCAACGAGGCGGACCAGTGGCCCCAGCGGCTGCCGCACGTCGCCACCGTCCGCTTCACGGAGCCGTCCCCGGGCCTGCAGGAACTCGAGATGGACACCCGCGCCAAGGACGGCTCGGTGCACACCACCAAGTCGTACCGGGTGACCTTCCCGCACGACAAGATCGCCTACAAGCAGGTGACACTGCCGGCGCTGATGACCCTGCACACCGGCTACTGGACGTTCGCCCCCAACGACCAGGGCGTAGCCGCCTCGTCCCAGCACACCGTGACCATCAACACCGAGAACATCACCAGGATCCTCGGTGCGGACGCGAGCGTCGACGACGCCAGGAACTACGTCCAGAGCGCGCTGAGCACCAACAGCCGCGCCACCCTGGGCCACGCCAAGGACTACGCCGAGCGCAAGGCGGCATGACCATGGCCGGGGACTGCACCGAAACCCAGGTGATCGTTCGGGGCGGGCCCGGTCGGGCTCTTCCTCGCGGGCGAGCTGCGGCTCGCCGGCGCGGACGTGGTGGTCCTCGAGCAGCTCACCGCGCCGACCACCGAGTCGCGCGCCTCCACCCTGCACGCCCGCACCATGGAGATCCTCGACAGCCGCGGCCTGCTCGCACCGCTCGGTGAGATACCCAACGACCCGAAGGGCCACTTCGGGGGGATCCCGCTCGACCTCACCCTCCCCACCCCCTACCCGGGCCAGTGGAAGGTTCCGCAGACCCGCATCGAGGAACTGCTCGGACAGTGGGCGAAAGACCTCGGCGCGGACATCAGGCGCGGTCACGAAGTGACCGCCCTGACCGTGAGCGAGGACCACGCCGAAGCCCAAGTGCGCACGGCCGGGGGAACAACGGCGTTCTTCCGGGCCACGTACATCGTCGGCTGCGACGGCGAGAACAGCGCCGTGCGCCGCCTGGGAGGCTTCGACTTCCCCGGCGCCGACGCACAACGCGAACTGCTGCGCGCCGACGTGGCGGGCATCGACATCCAAAATCGCCGCTTCGAGCGGCTCGACCAAGGGCTGGCCATCGCCGCCCGGCGTCCCGACGGAGTGACCCGGGTGATGGTGCACGAGTTCGGTGCCGGGCCACGCGGTACGCAGCCACAGTTCGCGGACATCGCCGACACCTACAAGCGCGTCACCGGCGAGGACATCAGCGGCGGCACACCGCTGTGGGTGAACTCCTTCGGTGACGCCTCCCGCCAGGCGGCCACCTACCGCGACCACCGGCTCTTTCTGGCAGGCGACGCGGCACACCAGCAGATGCCGATCGGCGGCCAGGCCCTCAACCTCGGCCTGCAGGACGCCGCCAACCTCGGCTGGAAGCTCGCCGCGCAGGTGACCGGGCAAGGCCCGGACGGCCTGCTCGACACCTATCACAGCGAACGGCACGCTGTCGGCCAGGAGGTCCTGAGCAACATCAGGACCCAGGCGCTGCTGCTCCTCGGATCACAAAAGGTCGACGCGGTGCGCCAGGTCTTCGCCGAACTGGCCGAACAGAGCGAGAACGTACGGGCCCACCTGGCCGCGAAGATCTCCGGCCTGGACATCCGCTACGACATGGCAGCGGGCGACCACCCCCTGCTCGGCCTGCGCATGCCGCACTGGCGGCTCACCACCGAGGACGGACCGCTCACCAGCACCGAGATCCTGCGCTCCGGGCGCGGCGCCCTGCTCCTGCTTGCCGGCGACCACACCAGGCAGCAAGAGATGCGCACCGCCGCCGCCCGCTGGGCCGGCCCGGTGCACACGGTGACCGCCACCTCGCAACCCGGCGCCGTGGCGGGCGCCGACGCCCTCCTGGTGCGCCCCGACGGCTACATCGCCTGGGCCGGCACCGGGGGAGCGGACCTCGAACAGGCACTGAACCGCTGGTTCGGCGCACCGGCACCCGCACGCCCGGCCACGTCCCGGCAGGCCCCCGGGGATCCGGTATCCGCCGGGTCCCACAAGACCCCGGCGACTTCGGCAGCGACCAAGTCGCCGGACACAGCAACGGCGAAGAAGTGGAGAACAGATATGGGCAGGCTCACGGGCAAGACCGCGCTCGTCACGGGCTCGAGCCGGGGCATGGGCCGCGCGGCCGCCGTACGCCTCGCAGAGGAGGGCGCGCTGGTCGCCGTCCACTACACCTCGCGCAAGGACGCGGCCGACGACGTCGTCGCCTCCATCGAGAAGGACGGCGGCCGGGCCTTCACCGTCCGCGCCGAACTCGGCGTCCCCGGCGACGTACACGAACTGTTCCTCGGGCTGGAGAGCGGCCTGCGGGAGCGCACCGGCGGCACCGACCTGAACATCCTGGTCAACAACGCCGGAGTGATGGGCGGAGTCAAACCCGAGGACACCACGCCGGAGAAGTTCGACGAGCTGTTCGCCGTCAACGCCAAGGCGCCGTTCTTCCTCATCCAGCGGGCCCTGAAGAACATGCCCGACGGCGGCCGCATCATCAACATCACCTCCGGCCTGACCCGCTTCGCGAACCCCGACGAGATCGCCTACGCGATGACCAAGGGCGCCGTCGACCAGCTCGCCCTGCACTTCGCGAAGTACCTCGGCCCCCGCAACATCACCATCAACTCCGTCGCACCGGGCATCACCCGCAACGACAACCCCGTCTTCACCATCCCCGAAGTCGTGGAACAGATGGCACAGATGTCCGCCTTCAACCGCGTCGGCGAGCCGGAGGACATCGCCGACGTGGTGGCCTTCCTCGCCACCGACGAAGCCCGCTGGATCACCGGCTCCTTCGTCGACGCCACGGGCGGCACGCTGCTCGGCTGACCCGCCCGGCCCCACAGACCGCCGGCGCGCAAATCCCCCGCCGCGCCGGCCGGGCCGGCCGCGGATCCCTTCCGCGGCCGGCCCACCCCTTTTGACCAAAGCCACTCACCCAACCCCTACGGCGGAACGGGACCATGACACGTTCGAGGACACCCCGGGCCACCGCGCCGGCCGACGCCGACGGACGGTGGAGCCCCGCCCTGTGGGGCCTGCTGTTCGTACTCGCCGGAAACATGCTCATCGACGCCCTCGAGGTGTCCGTGGCCCTGGTGGCACTGCCCGCCATCGGCGACGACCTGGGCCTGCCCACAGCCCAACTGCAATGGGTCGTCTCCGGATTCGCCGTCGGCTTCGGCGCCCTGCTCCTCTTCGGCGGCCGCGTCGTGGCACTGCTGGGCCGCCGACCGGTCTATCTGACCGCCCTGCTCGTGTTCGCCGCCGCGTCCCTCGTCAGCGCACTCGCGGACAGCGCGACGCTGCTTGTGGCCACCCGTTTCGTGAAAGGCTTCTGCGCCGCACTGACCGCGCCCACCGGGCTCGCCATCATCGCGTCCACCTTCCCCGAAGGCCCGGCGCGCAGCCGGGCCCTCTCCGTCTACTCGCTCTTCGGCGCCAGCGGCTTCTCGCTGGGACTGCTCCTGTCCGGGGCACTCACCGAGGTGAGCTGGCGCTGGACCTTCGCCTTCCCGACGCCGGTCGCACTGCTCCTCTTCGCCGCCGGACTGCGGCTGATCCCCCGCGACAGGCCCGACCCCAAGACCCCGCGGCACTACGACGCCGCAGGCGCCCTCAGCCTCACCGGGGCGATGCTGCTCCTGGTGTACGCGATCGCCTCCGGGCCGGCCGCCGGCTGGAACCACCCGCACACCATCGGCGCCTTCACGCTCGCGCTGCTGCTGGCGGTGGTCTTCGTACGCGTCGAACTCACCGCCGCACACCCCCTGCTGAACCTGGCACTGCTCACCCACGAGCCGCTGGTACGCTCCGCCCTCGGCGCCGGCGCCCTCAACGGCTCCTATCTGGGACTGCTTGTGGTGAGCACCCTGGACCTGCAGCAGCAGGCGGGCTTCAGCCCCCTGCAGACCGGCCTCGCTTTCCTGCCGGCCGCCGTACCACTGGCCCTGACCGCACTGCACTCCGGGCGGATCGTCACCCGGTTCGGGCCGGCCCGCCTGATCGCCGCAGGAGCCGCCGCCGCACCCCTCGGCTACGCGCTCTACCCGCGCCACGACGACCCCGTCCACTACGCCACCGACGTCCTGCCCACCCTGCTGCTCGTCGGCGCCGCGTTCGTCCTCGCCTTCACCGCCTTCCATGTGCAGGCCACCGGATCGGTTCCCGCCGCGCAGCAGGCGATGGCCGGCGGCCTCTACCAGAGCGCCGTCCAACTGGCGGCGGCACTCATGACCGTGCTCTGCGCCGCGCTGTACCCGGCGGGCCGCGGGCCGGTACTCGCCCTGATCACGGCCGTCGGACTCGCCGGCCTGGCCATAGCACTGCGCGGCCTGCGGTCGCGGCGGGTGGCGGACACAGCCGCTCACCCCGCTCGCTCGGCCAGAGCCACGCCTCACTCACGTCACCGACCTCAGGACAGACCATGACAGCGACGCCACAAGCCGCCCGGACGTGCCCGTCCGCCGCCGAAGTGAGCGTGCCCGATCGCGCCGCGCTGGCCGCGGCCGATCACAGCGAGCGCAGCAGCATGCTCGACACCTACGTACGCCAGGAGCTCGGCCGGGTCCTGGGTATCGCACCGCAGAGCGTGGACACCACGGGCCGGCCGATGAACAGCCTGGGCATCGGCTCGATTGCCGGCCTAGAGCTCCAGTACCGGATGGAGGCCGCCCTTCAGGTCGAACTGAACCTGCAGATGCTGCTGCTGGCCAACAGCGCCGCCGAACTCGTCGACTGCCTGGCAGGCCAGCTCGCACAGGCCCGCACCTCCCGCCGCAGCGGCTCCGGGGTCATGGCATGACGGGGGCGCACAGACTGGTGCCCGGCCCGCCTTCACACCAACCCGCTCCGCAAAGCGAGAAGTTCACCGTCTCCATGGACCGGGTCGACCTGTGGCTGATGCACCGCCTCGACGCGACAGACGCAGCGGCGCTCGACACATCGCAGCTCGACGAGGCGGAGCGGCGCCGGGCCGCATCGTTCATCCGCCCGGCGGACGGGCTGCTGTACGCCACCGCCCATGTCGCCCTGCGCAGGCTGCTCAGCCGCTACACCGACACCATGCCCCAGGACATCCGGTTCGTCCGCGAGCCCTGCCCGGGTTGCGGCGGGCCACACGGCCGGCCGGCGGTGGCACCCACGCCGGCCCGGCCGCCCCTGCACTTCTCCCTCTCGCACAGCGGCGGCATCGCCCTGGTGGGCGTGGCGGCAACCCCGGTCGGGGTAGATGTGGAGAGACTGCCGCGCCAGGAGAGCGTCGAGATCTGCGGCAAGGCCCTGCACCCGGGCGAACAACGCGAGCTGGCGGACACCCCGGCGCAGGAACTGAAGTCTCGCTTCGGCCAGATCTGGACCCGCAAGGAGGCCTTCCTCAAAGGGATTGGCACCGGGCTGAGCCGTCCCCCCGCGCAGGACTACCTCGGCGCCGACGACCGGCTCCACCCACCCGGCTGGACCGTACTCGACATCCCCTGCACCGCCACACACTCCGCCGCGGCCGCGGTCCGGGGGCCGGCTCCCCGCTCGGTCAACATCCGCTGGCTGAACGGGGACTGGCTGTGCACCCGCCCCACCGGCGGCCCAGCGGACGTACCCGGGCCGGCCCTGCCGGCACTCGCCTGCTGAGGCGTACCGGCCGCTCCGCGACCCCTGCTGACCGATGACAAGGACGTGACAGGATGAACCGCACCGCATTCGTCTTCCCCGGGCAGGGCTCACAGCGAGTGGGCATGGGCAGGCACCTGCTCGCCCAGCGGCCCGATCTGGTGGAGAGCTACTACCGCACCGCCGACGACGTCCTCGGCATACCCCTGTCGAGACTGTGCTGGCATGGTCCCGGCCGGGACCTGGACGACCCCGCCATCTCGCAGCCGGCCGTCCTGCTCACCAGTCTGCTCACCCTGGACGTGCTGCGCGGGCAGGGTATCGAGCCCGACGCGGTCGCGGGACACAGCCTCGGTGAGTACGCGGCGCTGGTCGCCGCAGGCGTACTGGAATGGACGGACGCGCTGCGCCTGGTACGGCTGCGTGGTGAGCTGGTCGCCACGGTCAACGACCAGGTGCCGGGCGCCACCGCCGCGGTGCTCGGCCTCGAGGGCCCGGCAGTGGCGCGCCTGTGCGCCGAAGCCGCCGCGGCCACCGGTCGCACCGTCGAGATCACCGCTGACAACGGCCCCGGCCAGACGGTGGTTTCGGGCGAAGCCCAGGCCGTGACCCGGCTGACGCGAGCGGCACGCGCGGCCGGCGCCACCCGGGTGGCGCAGCTGAACGCCGGCGCCCCCTTCCACTCCAGTCTGCTGCGCGGCATCGAGGCGGAGTTCACCGAGGCGCTGATCACCACCGAATTCCGGGACCCGGTCATCCCGCTGGTCTCCAGCGTCACCGGAGCCCCGGTACCCACCGCCGCCGACGCGATCGCCGCCCTTCGCAGCCAGCTCACCAGCCCGGTGCGCTGGACCGAAGCCATCGAGGTGCTCGCCGCGAGGGGCGTGGACCGGTTCATCGAGACCGGGCCCGGTCTGGTACTCGGCGGCCTGGTCCGGCGCATCGCACCGCACGCACGCGTCCACGCGACCAGCAGTGCCCGCCAACTCACCCTGACCACCGGTGCCTTCGCCGCCGCAGACAGCGCCGTCTGACCATCGACCCACGGAGAGTGTGGAACCACATGCCCCCAGTAGATGAGACGATCCACGACCGCATCACCGAACTGGCCGACCTCAAGGAGACGGCGCGAAACGGCCCCGACCCGGCCGCCACCGAGCGCCAGCACGCCAAAGGCAAGCTGACCGCCCACGAGCGGATCGCGCTGCTCCTGGACAAGGGCTCCTTCAACGAGGTGGAGCCCTTGCGCCGGCACCGGGCCACCGGCTTCGGCCTGGAGCACAAGAAGCCGTACAGCGACGGTGTGATCACCGGCTGGGGCAGCGTGCACGGCCGCACGGTCTTCGTGTACGCCCACGACTTCCGGGTCTTCGGCGGCGCCCTCGGCGAGGCACACGCACAGAAGATCCACAAGATCCAGGACCTGGCCGAGTCGGCCGGCGCACCGCTGGTCTCGCTCAACGACGGCGCGGGAGCCCGCATCCAGGAGGGCGTGACCGCGCTCGCCGGCTACGGCGGCATCTTCCAGCGCAACACCAAGGCGTCGGGCGTCATCCCGCAGATCAGCGTGATGCTCGGCCCGTGCGCCGGTGGTGCGGCCTACTCCCCGGCCCTGACCGACTTCGTCTTCATGGTCCGCCACACCTCGCAGATGTTCATCACCGGGCCCGACGTCGTCAAGGCGGTCACCGGCGAGGAGATCAGCCAAAACGGCCTCGGCGGCGCCGATGTGCACTCCGCCGTCTCCGGCGTCGCGCACTTCGCGTACGACGACGAGGAGCACTGCATCGAGGACGTGCGCTACCTGCTGTCGCTGCTGCCCGCCAACAACCGCGAGCTGTCGCCCGTCGAGCGCTCGGGCGATCCGTCCGACCGTCTCAACGAGTCGCTGCTCGACCTGGTCCCGGCCGATCCCGGACAGGCGTACGACATCCGCAAGGTCATCGAGGAAGTCGTCGACGACGGCGAGTACTTCGAGGTGCATCCGGCCTGGGCGACCAACATCGTCTGCGCCCTGACCCGGCTCGACGGCCATGTCGTCGCCATCGTCGCCAACCAGCCCGCCGCCATGGCCGGCGTCCTGGACATCGAGGCCTCCGAAAAGGCCGCGCGCTTCGTGCAGTTCTGCGACGCCTTCAACATCCCGCTGGTCACCCTGGTCGACGTGCCCGGCTTCCTGCCCGGCGTGGACCAGGAGCACAACGGCATCATCCGGCGCGGCGCCAAGCTCCTGTACGCGTACTGCAACGCCACTGTGCCGCGGATCTCGCTGGTGCTGCGCAAGGCGTACGGCGGCGCCTACATCGTCATGGACTCCCGCTCCATCGGCGCCGACCTGGCGCTGGCCTGGCCCACCAACGAGATCGCGGTGATGGGCGCCGAAGGCGCGGCCAACGTCGTCTTCCGCCGTGAGATCAACGCGGCCGAGGACCCCGACGCCGTACGCGAGCAGCGCATCGCGGAGTACAAGGACGAGCTCATGCACCCCTACTACGCGGCCGAGCGCGGACTGATCGACGACGTCATCGATCCGCGCGAGACCCGTTCGGTGCTGATCCGCTCGCTCGACATGCTGCGGGCCAAGCACGCCGACCTGCCCTCGCGCAAACACGGCAACCCGCCGCAGTGAGCCGAAAGATACCTGTCAGCCCGCGTCATCCCTTGGTCAACTCACTGGCCCCGGGCCGTGGTTGCCGCACAAGCTCAGTTCCGTCTGCCTCCGAATTCCCCTCTCTCCTCCAGGTCTTAAGGGTGTCATGACTGCAGCACAAAGTAGTGAGCGTCCCTATGAGCAGCGTTGCGCGCAAGCGGTCAACGCGCTGCATTCGATCTCGTATTTCACCCCGGATCTGGGGACGGAACTCGAGCAGTTCGGTGTCACCGACCCCTTGAGCGTCTACCTTGCGTGCCGCTCGGCACCGCTCGGTGCGGTGGACGCCCCGGTCGTGACCGCGGTCTTCCACGGCTTCGCCCCCGCTTTCGTCGCGGAACGCGTGCCCGCGGTCTGGGACCTCGTGTCCCCGAAGCAAGCGGTCCTCGCACGCCAGAAGGCCATCGGTACGGCGCTCGAGCGGCTGCTCGGCTCCGAGGTCATCCGCTCACAGCAGATGGCCGAAGCGGCGAAACTGGCCACGGCTGCGGCTTCGGGAGGTTCCTTCCCCGGGCGCCCGCTGTACGCGGCCAACGCCGGCCTCGAGCAGCCCGACGAGCCGCACATCGCCCTGTGGCACGCCGCGACCATGCTCCGGGAGCACCGGGGCGACGGGCATGCCACGGTCCTCGGCCATCTCCAGCTGATCGGGGTCGAGGCACTCGTCCTCGACTGCGCCAGTGAGCGCGGCATGCCGAAGGAGGTCGTGATGCCCCAGCGAGGGTGGTCCGAGCAGGACTGGTCGGCCGCGCGGGAAAGGCTCGTTGAGCGCGACCTGGTCGACCGTGCGGGGGCGCTGACCGCCCGCGGGGTCGCGCTGCGGGACGAAATGGAGCACGAGACCGGCCGGCTGGACCGGGCACCGTACGCGGCCCTGGGCGACGCGGGTGTCGAGAAACTGGCCCGGTACGTCCGCGAACTGGTCACCACAGCGGCCGGATCCGGGGCGTTCATGCCGCAGCTGCGGGAGTTCTTCGCACCTGACGCCGACGCCTGGAACCGGCTCTGACGCAGTCCCCCGACAAGGCCGTGCACCGCTGCTTCGGCGGCCCCGCCGAGTGAAAGCCGAAGACCTGACCACACCAGGGGAGAGACCAACCATGCCCAGTTCCACCGCCCAGCGCTCCGCCCACCCGCAGATCTCACGCCCCGATTCCCACGCGGTCTACATGAGCTACTGGTTCGTGGACGGCGCAGAGCAGGGACGCGCGGTGCTCGACGAGATCATGGCCGTCTGGGAGAGCGCGCCCCGGCCCGAGGGCATCCTCACGTTCTCGTGCTACCTGAGCACCGGCAACGATGTCGTGCTGACGTACGCGCAGTGCACGGACGATGCCGTCTACCGGCCGTTCACGCGCGGCCTGAGCCTGCCCGCAGGCCCGGCGAGCACAGATCCGATCGAGTACCGCCTGCACCGCGACGTGCTGGTCGACCCGACGGGCCAGGCCCCGGGCGCCATGGTCGCCGCCAGCTTCGACGTGGACGGCTCACAGCGGCAACGCAACATTGTGGACGCGATCGTGCGCAATGTGCAGAGTGCGCCGGCGGACGAGCAGGCGGGCCTGATCGCCGCGCACTTCCACCTCAGCGTCGACGGCAGCCGCGTGATCAACTTCGCGGAGTGGACGGACGACGAGGCGCACATCGAGTTCCTCGGCGGCGACCTGAGCCGCAGGTCGCTGGAGATCGCCAACGAGATGCCCGGAGTCCGTCCCCTCGGCTTCAAGCGCTACCACCTCTACCGCAGCCTCGCCGCGTGACCGCACTCCCGGTCACGTCGCCTGGCAGCCCCACGTTATGTGTCGGACAGGAGCTGTCAGCTCCGCGGCAATTCGATTGCTTCTGTGCAACAGCCCGAAGAGGGTTGTCCCCAGAGTCCCGCATGCTGCACGGCCGGCGTCGATCCGACGCCGGCCGTGCAGCGTCTACGGGCGGGTGCGTCGTCGACGACGGCCTCGCCTGAAACCGCGCCCCGCGGGCCCTTGGCACCGCCATGAACGCGCATCTCTCACCAGCACCGGCACCGGCCCGCCGGCCTCATCGGCTTCTGTGACGTCCCCTCACCGTGCGGCGGCCCCGCCCGGCTTTCTCCGTACGCCCGTGACGTGCGGACACGACAAGGAGACCCGTATGACTTCGCTCCCTTCCCCTCTCGCTCCCGCCCCCGCCGATCTGCAGGAGAGGCTGCGCACTCTGGAGGACCGGGCCCAATTGGCCGCCCTGGTGGACCGGTTCGTTCACGGACTCGACGCATCAGGCCCACTGGCCGAGGACTGGTACCGCTCGCTGCTCACCGAGGATGTCCGGCTGGACCTCCCCAACGGCACCCACCGGGGCATCGACGGGCTGCCCGGCTTCATGAGCGCCCCCAAGGCGATGTGGGCGGGCACCCAGCACTACGCCACCAACTGCGTCATCGACGCGCACGGCGACCACGCCTCGATACGCGCCAACGTCCACGCCGTGCACGTCCCGCACGACACATCCGCCCCGCTCTTCACCGGCGGCGCCCACTACGACGTACGGGCCGAGCGGACCCAGGAGGGCTGGCGCATGGCGGAGCTGAACGTGAGCGTGCGGTGGACCGCGGGGGGAGGGCGCGGATAACCCCGGGCCCTGCTTCCGCGGTCCTTCATGTATGCGCCCAGCGAAGAAGAATTCAGAGCATGCCCCCGAAACAGGGGCGAGAGGAAGATTCCGCGATGAAAGCCCTGGTGTTGTCGGGCGGGTCGGGGACCCGTCTGCGGCCTTTCAGTTATTCCATGCCGAAGCAGCTCATACCCATCGCCAACAAGCCGGTTCTCCAGCACGTCCTGGAGAACATCCGCGATCTCGGCGTCACGGAGATCGGCATCATCGTGGGTGAGGGGCTGCCGCAGATCAGTGCCGTCCTCGGGGACGGTTCGGCTCTGGGCGTGAAGATCACCTACATCCCGCAGGACAAGCCGCTGGGTCTCGCTCACTGCGTGAGCCTGGCCCGGCCCTTCCTCGGCGACGACGACTTCGTGATGTACCTCGGCGACAACATGCTCACCGGGGGAGTCCAGCGCATCGCCGAGGACTTCGCCGCAGCCCGTCCCGCCGCACAGATCGTCGTCCAGAAGGTTGCCGACCCCCGCGCCTTCGGCGTCGCCGAACTCGACACCGAGGGCCGGGTGGAGCGGCTGGTCGAGAAGCCCAAGGAGCCGCGCAGCGACCTCGCGCTGGTCGGCGTCTACTTCTTCACCCCCGCCATCCACGCGGCGGTCGACGCCATCGAGCCCAGCCCACGCGGCGAGCTGGAGATCACCGACGCCATCCAGTGGCTGGTGACCGCCGGCGCCGACGTCCGGGCCAGCGAGTACGACGGCTACTGGAAGGACACCGGCCGCGTCGAGGACGTACTGGAGTGCAACCGCACCCTCCTGGACGATCTCAAGCCGCACGCGGTGGGCGAGGTCGACGAGGCCAGCACCCTGGTCGGTCCGATCGTCGTCGAGGAGGGGGCCCGGGTGGTGCGCTCGCGCATCGTCGGCCCGGCCATCATCGCCGCGGGCACGGTCGTCACCGACAGCTACATCGGCCCGTACACCTCCATCGGCAAGGACTGCGTGCTCAGCGACACGCACATCGAACAGTCCATCGTCCTGGACGGCGCGACCGTCTCCGAGGTGCGCGGTCTGCACAGCTCCCTCATAGGCCGCTCCGCCGCCGTGGTGCCCGCCGAGCACGACACCGTCCATCACCGGCTGGTCGTCGGCGACCACACCCGAGTCGAGGTAGCGGCATGAAGAAGATCCTGGTCACCGGCGGTGCGGGCTTCATCGGCTCGCACTACGTCCGCACCCTCCTGGACGACGGGTACGAGGACTGGGCGGGCGCCCATGTCACGGTCCTCGACAAGCTGACCTACGCGGGCAACCGCGACAACCTCCCCCCGTCGCACCCCCGGATGACCTTCGTGCACGGCGACATCTGCGACACCGAGCTGCTGCGCGGGCTGCTGCCCGGCCACGACGCGGTGGTCCACTTCGCCGCCGAGTCGCACGTGGACCGCTCCCTGGAGTCCGCCGAGGAGTTCGTCCGGACCAACGTGACCGGCACCCAGCGGCTCCTCGACGCGGCCCTCGCCGCCAGGATCCGCCGCGTCGTGCACGTCTCCACCGACGAGGTCTACGGCTCCATCGACGAGGGTTCGTGGACGGAGCAGTGGCCGCTCGAGCCCAACTCCCCCTACTCCGCGTCGAAGGCGTCCTCCGACCTGCTGGCCCGCTCCTACTGGCGCACCCACGGGCTGAACCTCTCGATCACCCGCTGCTCCAACAACTACGGGCCCTACCAGCACCCGGAGAAGCTCATCCCGCTGTTCGTCACCAACCTCATCGAGGGCGAGCAGGTCCCGCTGTACGGCGACGGCGGCAACATCCGCGAGTGGCTGCACGTCGACGACCACTGCCGGGCCATCGATCTGGTCCTCAACAGGGGCCGGGCGGGCGAGATCTACAACGTCGGCGGCGGCGACGAGCAGACCAACCTGGCCATCACCGAACGGCTCCTGGAGCTCACCGGAAGCGACCGGTCCAAGATCCGCCGCGTCGCCGACCGCAAGGGGCACGACCTGCGCTACTCGCTCGACGAGACCAAGATACGACAAGAGCTCGGGTACGCCCCGCGCATCTCCTTCGACCAGGGCCTCGCGGACACCGTTGCCTGGTACCACGACAACCCCAGCTGGTGGAAAGCCGTGAAGCACGCCAGCGAGAACACCGGCCGGCAGGCCCTGGAAGGGAAATCATGAACGTCCACAAGGGACTCATTCTCGACGAGACCAGGAAGTTCCACCTGGACACCCAGGACGGCGGCTCCTTCGTCCCCGGCACCACCGAGATCTGGCCCGCGGGCGCGGTCCTCGACGACAACGACCGCACGGCCCTGGTCGAGGCCGCCCTGGAGATGCGGATAGCCGCCGGACCCAGTGCGCGCAAGTTCGAGTCGCGGTTCGCCCGCAAGCTCAAGCGCCGCAAGGCGCACCTGACCAACTCGGGCTCCTCGGCCAACCTCCTCGCCATGACGGCGTTCACCTCGCACCTGCTCGAGGACCGCCGGCTGAGGCCGGGCGACGAGGTGATCACCGTCGCGGCGGGCTTCCCCACCACCGTCAACCCGATCATCCAGAACGCTCTGGTACCCGTCTTCGTCGACGTCGAGCTCGGCACGTACAACGCCACCGCGGCCCGCGTCGCCGAGGCGATCGGCCCGCGCACCCGGGCCATCATGATCGCCCATGCTCTCGGCAACCCCTTCGAGGTCGCCGAGATCGCCCAACTCGCCCAGGAACACAACCTGTTCCTGATCGAGGACAACTGCGACGCCGTCGGCTCGACGTATGACGGGCAGCTGACCGGCACCTTCGGTGACATCACGACCGTCAGCTTCTATCCGGCCCACCATCTGACCATGGGGGAGGGCGGCTGCGTACTGACCTCGAACCTGGCCCTCGCGCGGATCGTGGAGTCCCTGCGCGACTGGGGCCGGGACTGCTGGTGCGAGCCGGGCGAGACCGACAAGTGCCTCAAGCGGTTCAAGTACCAGATGGGCACGCTGCCCGAGGGCTACGACCACAAGTACATCTTCTCGCACGTCGGTTACAACCTGAAGGCGACCGATATCCAGGCCGCCCTCGGGCTGACCCAGCTCGACAAGCTGGACGACTTCGTCGACGCCCGCCGCCGCAACTGGCGCCGGCTGCGCGACGGCCTGGAGGGCGTACCGCACCTGATCCTGCCCAGGGCCACCGAACGCAGCGACCCGAGCTGGTTCGGGTTCGCGCTCACAGTGGACCCCGAGGCGCCGTTCAAGCGGGCGGAACTGGTGCAGTTCCTGGAGGACCGGAAGATCGGCACCCGGCGGCTGTTCGCCGGCAACCTGACCCGGCACCCGGCCTACATCGATCAGCCGCACCGCGTTGTCGGGGACCTGACCAACAGCGACATCATCACCGAGCAGACCTTCTGGGTCGGCGTCTACCCGGCACTGACCGACGAGATGCTCGACTATGTCGTCTCCTCGGTGAAGGAGTTCGTGGGGGGCCGCGCATGACCGTGTCCACTACCGCGGCGAGGGTGTCCACGCACGGGCACGGCTCGGCGAACGCCGCCGGGACCACCGTGCCGCGGTGCGGACGCTCCGCAGCACCCTGACCCGGTGTGGCCCGCAGTGATCTGACGGAACTTGACACAGGTCTGAAGCGGCAGCCCTTGAGATGTTCCTCCCGAGCGAAGAGGCTTGTGGCCAGGCTCCGCTGTCCTGGCCCGGCGCGAAAACTCGCCGTCGGTGAGGTTCGGCTCGGAGCCGCACGCGCGCACGCAACCCATACAGGACGCTTCCTCGGCCGACATGTACCAGGCCCCGCCCGAAGGCCTCCCGTGACTCCCTCCATCCGGCCTCGCTCTGGCGGGTACGGACGCCAAGCCGCTCTTCGGACGCAGGCAGGGGTTGACCTCAAGTGCGGTTCATATTTTAGCGTCCATGGCGCAGCAGGCCAGTTATCCGCCCCAGAGACAGGGAACCTCATGACCTCCGTAGCCGCGCCCCGCGCGAGCCGAAAAGAGTGGACCGGATTAGCAGTGCTGGCGATGCCGACACTGCTGATCGCGATGGACATGACCGTCCTGCACCTGGCGGTGCCCGCGATCACAGCGGACTTGCAGCCGAGCACCTCGCAGATGCTGTGGATCCTGGACATCTACGGCTTCCTCGTCGCCGGTCTGCTGATCACGATGGGAACACTCGGCGACCGGATCGGACGGCGCAAGCTCCTGCTGGCCGGTGCCGCCGCCTTCGGCGTGGCCTCGGTGCTCGCCGCGTTTTCCACCAGCGCCGAGATGCTCGTAGTGACCCGGGCGCTGCTCGGTGTCGCCGGCGCGACGCTGATGCCTTCCACCCTTTCGCTGATCCGCAACATGTTCCACGACGCGGCACAGCGCACGGTCGCCATCAGTGTCTGGATGACCTGCTTCGCGGTGGGCGGCGCCCTCGGCCCGCTGCTCGGCGGATTCCTGCTCGACCACTTCTGGTGGGGCTCGGCGTTCCTGATCGGTGTCCCGATCATGGTGATCCTTCTGGTACTCGGTCCGGTGCTGCTGCCGGAGCACCGTGACAGCGGCGCCGGCCGGCTGGACCTCGTCAGCGCCCTGCTGTCCCTTGTCGCCGTGCTGACGGTTGTCTACAGCCTCAAGCTGGTAGCCGAACACGGCGTGGGCTGGCAGAGCGTCGCGTTCATGGTGCTCGGCCTGAGCGTCGGGGTCCTCTTCATCCGCCGGCAAAAGACACTTGCCGACCCGCTGGTCGACCTCGAACTGTTCCGCGAGCGCACGTTCAGCGTCTCGGCCGTCCTTCTCACCGTCGGCATTCTCGTGATGGCCGGCTCACAGCTCTTCACGCTGCAATACCTCCAGCTGGTCCACGGACTCTCCCCGCTGCAGGCCGGCCTCTGGTCGCTGCCCAACGCGGCCGGGCTGATGGCCGGCGCCATGACGGCACCGGCTCTCGCGGCAAAGATCCGTCCCGGCTTCGTCATCGCGGGAGGCCTGGTCGTCGCGGCCGTCGGCCTGGCGATGCTCACCCTGGTCAGCGCGGACGCCGGCCTGGGACTCCTGGTGACGGCATCGGCCCTGATGGGTGCGGGCATCGGGCCGATGGCGGCCCTCGGCACCGACCTGATCGTCGGCTCGGCTCCGCCCGAGCGTGCCGGTGCGGCGTCGGCTATCTCAGAGACCACCACCGAGCTGGGTTCCGGGCTGGGAATCGCCGTCCTCGGCAGCATCGGCTTCGGTGTCTACCGCAGCGAGATCGGCGACACCATGCCGGCCGGTGTACACGACGAGGCGGCGCGCGAGTCGCTCGGTGGCGCCGTGGCGGCGGCCGGGAAACTCTCCACACAGGCCGGCGCGGAGCTGCTCACCGCCGCCCGCGAGGCCTTCGTCCTCGGGCTGCAGGTGACGGCACTGGTCAGTGCCGGGGTGGCTGTTCTCCTCGCGGTCCTGGCAGCGGCTCTGCTGCGAGAGGTCAAGCCGGGAGCCGCCGGCCACGGGGAGGCCGGGGACGCCGGCCCGAACGCCGTGACACCGCAGCCCGCCCCCCAGGGCGCGCGCGAGGTCCCAGCCGACGCCTGAGCCACCGAAGGCCAACCATCCGCACGACCATCGGCGCGGCGGGGCGAACCAACGCCCTGCCGCGCCGGCCACAACAGCTGGAGGCACACACCATGGGGCGCTCGGACAGCAGGACCACCAGGGTCGAGTTCGTTCTCGATGTCATCTGCGCGGCCTCGTACGTCGCGTACGTGCGACTGGAGCGCGCGATCGAGCGAGTGCGGGCCGATGGGGGCGAGGTGGAGGTCGTCTTCCGTCCCTTCCAGCTCGCCCCCGACGCGGGCTTCACCGGCGAGCCGCTCCTCGAGGTACTCGCAGAGAGGTTCGGCGCGCACGTCGTGGCGGAGACCGAGCAGGCGGCCGCGGACGCGCTGGACGACGGCGTGACGCTCGACTACGGGCGGGCGCTGGCCGCCGACACCTTCGAGGCACACCGCCTCATCGCGTCCGCCGCGGCGCGCGGCCTGGCCGAGCCCATGGTCGAGCGGCTGTTCCGGGCCCACTTCACCGACGGCCTGAACATCGCCCAGGCCCCCGTCCTGGACCGGCTGGCCGCCGAGACCGGTGTCGAGGCGAATGACGCATCCGCCGCCGAACTGCACGCCGAACTCTCCCGCATCCGCGCCGGCGGCATCCGCTCGGTGCCCCGGATCTCCTTCAACAACGGGCCCACGCTCACCGGGGCGCAGCCGGAGAAGACGTACGAGAAGGCACTGCGCTCGGCCGGCACGACGCCCTGACCACTGTCCCGGACCGCTTCCGGGTCATCTCTCGGGGCAGGCGCGCCTGCCCGCCCATGTGAATTGGAGCCACCCATGCGGGTCTTGTTCGCGGTATTCCCGGCCACAGCGCATCTGCATCCCATAACGCCGCTGGCATGGGCATTGCAGAACGCGGGCCACGAGGTGCGGGTCGTCAGCCACCCGGAAATGGCCGGACCCATCAGCACCGTGGGTCTCACACCGGTTCCCCTCGGACAGACGGTGGACCCCAGGGCCACGGCGCCGGACATCCGTCCACAACTCGATCGGGTCACCCGCGCGCTGGCCCTGACCTCCGATTCCCGTCCGTGGGAAACCTTCAGCCGGCAGGTGCTGCCCGCACTCGCGAAGTACTTCCCCGCCGAGCCCGCGGCCACCGGCCACCGCGACATGCTGGACGACCTCGTCGAATTCACCCGCACCTGGCAGCCCGACCTGGTGCTCTGGGATCCCGCGTTCCTCCCCGCGCCCATCGCCGCGCGCCTCAGCGGCGCGGCGCACGCCCGGATGATGTGGGGCCCGGACTACTTCGCCTGGTCCCGGCAGAAGTTCCTCAAGCGGCCGCAGCCGCCGGGCGCGGCCCCGGTCGAGGATCCCCAACTCGCCCTGCTTACACCTCTGCTGGAGCGTTACGGCATGGAGTTCGACGAGGAGCTGCTGCTCGGCCAGTGGACCGTCGACCCCTTGCCCGCAGCGCTGCGGCTGCCGCTGGACACCCGGTCCGTATCGGTGCGCTGGGTCCCGTTCAACGGTTCGTCCGCCGTCCCCGAATGGCTGCACGAGCCGCCGAAGCTGCCACGGGTCTGCCTCTCGCTCGGCATCACCGAGCGCGAGCGTTCCAAGGACGGCCAGTTCTCGATCTCCGAGCTGCTCGGCATGGTGGCCGAACTCGACATCGAACTCGTCGCCACCTTGAACTCCGACCAGATGGCCTCGCTGGACAGCGTCCCCGACAACGTCCGTACGGTCGACTACCTGCCCCTCAACCAACTCCTGCCGAGCTGCTCGGCGATCATCCACCACGGCGGGTACGGCACCTACGCGGCCGCGGTCGCGCACCGGGTGCCGCAGCTCATCACCTGGAAGGAAGGCGGCGAATCGACCGGCACCGCACGGCACGTCACCGAGCGCGGCGCCGGCCTGGCCATGGACCGTGAGCAGTTCTCGGCGGCCGGACTCAAACAACAGCTGGTCCGCATCCTGGAGGAGCCCTCGTTCAAGGACGGTGCGGCCGGGCTGTATGCGGACGCCCTGGCAACACCCGCTCCACAGGAGATCGTCCCGCTCCTCGAGCGGCTGACCGCACAACACCGGAGCTGATCCGGTCGCGCCCGCGGTGTCCCAGCGCCGGCACACCGCCCCCCCTGCCTCGTGGTTCGTCTTCCCTCACCGCCCCGTTCTTTCCGGAGGAAAAAGTGATCAACGTCTTTCAGCCCAGCCTGGGCGATGAGGAACTCCAGGCGGTATCCGAGGTGTTCGCCAGCAACTGGCTGGGCCACGGGCCGCGCACCAAGGACTTCGAGGCACAGTTCGCCGGCCACCTCGGCGTCGACCCCGAACAGGTGCTCTTCATCAACTCCGCCACGGCCGGGCTCTTCCTCGCGACCGAGCTGCTGGAACTCGGCCCCGGCGACGATGTGGTACTCCCCTCGGCCAGCTTCGTCGCCGCGGGCAACGCGGTCGCCGCGACCGGCGCCCGCCCGGTCTTCTGCGATGTCGACGCACGCACCCTCAACCCGACCGCCGCCGATGTCGAACGGGCTCTGACCCCCCGCACCAAGGCAGTCCTGGTCCTCCACTACGGCGGCTATCCCGGCGACATCGCCGCGATCGCCGCACTGTGCGAGGAACGCGGCATCCCGCTCATCGAGGACGCGGCCTGCGCGGTGGCCTCCAGCGCGGACGGCACCGCCTGCGGGACCTTCGGTGATGTCGCCATGTGGAGCTTCGACTCGATGAAGGTCCTGGTCACCGGTGACGGCGGAATGCTCTACGTCAAGGACCGTGAACTGGCCCGCAAGGCCCGCCAGCTGGCATACCACGGTCTGCAGCAGTCCAACGGATTCGCCGCCGCCAAGGTCTCCCCCCGCTGGTGGGAGCTGGACGTGCAGAATTTCGGCCGCCGGGTGATAGGCAACGACATCACCGCGGCCATCGGCATCGTCCAGCTCCGCAGGCTCCCGCAGTTCGTGGCGCGGCGCCGCGAGATCGCTGAGCACTACGACCGTCTGCTCGCCGGCGTTCAGGGCGTAACGCTGCCTCCGGCCCTGCCGCAGGGGCACGCCTCCTCGTACTACTTCTACTGGGTGCAGCTGGACCCGGCCATCCGCGACCAGGTCGCAGCCGATCTGCTGGAGCAGGACATCTACACCACCCTGCGCTACCCGCCGCTGCACAAGGTCCCGGCGTACCAGGCCGAACACCTGGCGCTGCCCGGCACCGAGGCATGCGCGGACAGCACGCTGCTGCTGCCCCTGCACCAGGGACTCGATGACACGCAGGTGCACAGCATCGCGGCCGCGCTGCGCAAGTCCGTTGAACACCGCTGCGCGTCGACCGGGAACTGAGCGGACCTCTCACGGCGAGGTGTTCACCTCGTCGAATCGAGCAAGTAGAGCGTAACGGCACGTGCGCGCCGTATCTCCTGGCAGACGTCCGTGCGGCGCCATTTGATGAAATGACGTCGACAGGGATGTGGAACGGCAGTGGACATAGCAGAGCTGGATATACCCGGGGTGTTCGTCGTCACTCCGGAATTCCGAAAGGACGAACGCGGTTCCTTCTTCGAAGGAATGCGGGAGGACGAATTCGAAAGGGTCATGGGGCGGAGCTTCGTACCGCGCCAGATCAATTACTCGGTGTCGCAGAACAACACCCTGCGCGGCATCCACAGCGTGACCAGCCCCCCCGGCCAGGCAAAGTTCGTCACCTGCGTCCGGGGGGCGCTGCGTGACTTCGTGGTGGACCTGCGGCCGGGCTCACCCACCTTCGGGGCTTTTGCGAGCAATGTCCTGGACCCCGAGTCCGGCCGGTCCGTCTTCGTTCCGGAGGGCGTCGGCCACGGCTTCCTCGCCCTCGCCGACGACTCGTGCATCTCCTACGTCCTGTCCAGCGTGTACGTGCCCGGCACCCAGATCGACATCAACCCGCTCGACCCCGACCTGGCCCTCCCCTGGGGCTGGACCCGGCCGCCCCTGATGTCCGAGAAGGACGCGAACGCCATGTCGCTGCGGCAGGCCGAAGAGGCCGGACTGCTCATGCCGTACCGCGCCCCGGACGCCCGGCACCCCGCCTGACCACCCGTCATATCCCTTTGCCCCACCCTCAGGAGTACGCCATGTCGGCTACGTTCGTCACGACCGCAGTCGGCCCGACTGCCCTGCAGCCCCGCGAGAACGCCGCGACCGCCGACCGGATAGCCCGGTCGGCGGCGAGCACGGCCGGCGCGCAGCTGAGCACCGAGGCATTCCCCAACTGGCTCGAAGGCCGCCGCAGGGCGCACCGGTTCCGGGTCGAGAGGATCCCGTTCGACGCACTCGACGGCTGGTCGTTCGAGGAGGGCACCGGGAACCTGGTGCACCGCAGCGGCCGGTTCTTCTCCGTGGAGGGACTGCACGTCACCCACGAGGAGGGGGCGTTCCCCCAGTGGCACCAGCCGATCATCAAGCAGCCCGAGATCGGCATCCTGGGCATCCTGGTCAAGGAGTTCGACGGGGTCCTGCACTTTCTCATGCAGGCCAAGATGGAGCCCGGCAACCGAAACCTGCTCCAGCTCTCGCCGACCGTGCAGGCCACCCGCAGCAACTACACCAAGGTCCACGAAGGCGCGGACGTGAAGTACATCGACTACTTCGTCCGGCCCGGCGAGGGCCGTGTCCTGGCCGACGTACTCCAGTCCGAGCACGGCTCCTGGTTCCTGCACAAGAGCAACCGCAACATGATCGTCGAGGCCGTCGGCGACGTTGTGCTCGACGAGGACTTCTGCTGGCTGACCCTCGGCCAGATCGGCGAGCTCCTGCACCGCGACAACGTCGTCAACATGGACTCCCGCACGGTGCTGGCCTGCGCACCCTTCCCGGACACGGCCACCGGCGCGCTGCACTCCGACACCGAACTGCTGTCGTGGATCACCGCCGAGCGCTCCCGGCACAACGTGAGCACCCGCCGTCTACCGCTGGACGCGCTCCCCGGCTGGCAGCGAGGCGAGAAGGCCATCGACCACGAGGACGGCCGGTACTTCCGTGTCGTCGCGGTGTCCGTCCAGGCGGGCAGCCGCGAGGTCTCCGGATGGACCCAGCCGCTGTTCGAGCCGTACGGCCTCGGCGTCGCCGCCTTCCTGACCCGATGGATCGACGGGGCGCTGCACGTCCTGGTGCACGCCCGCGTCGAGGGCGGCTTCCTCGACACCATCGAACTCGGCCCCACCGTCCAGTACACCCCCGACAACTACGCCCACCTGCACGGCGACGAACGCCCCGGCTACCTCGACGAGGTACTGGCAGCCGGGCCCGACCGGATCCGCTACGAGGCCCTGCACTCGGAGGAGGGCGGCAGGTTCCTCAACGCGGAGAGCCGCTACCTGCTGGTCGAGGCGGACGAGGCGACCGCCCCGCTGGACCCGCCCGCCGGGTACCGCTGGGTCACCCCCGGCCAGCTCACCTCCCTGGTCAGGCACGGCCACTACGTCAACGTCCAGGCCCGCACCCTGCTCGCCTGCCTCCGCGCGACCGGGGCCGGTGCCTGATGTCCGCCCTGCGGATCGGTGTCCTCGGCTGTGCGGACATCGCACGCCGCCGCATGCTGCCGGCGATGGCGGCCACGCCCGGCGTGCACGTCGCGGCCGTCGCGAGCCGCGACACCGGCCGGGCCCGCGAACTCGCCGGACACTTCGACGCCCGCCCGGTGCACGGCTACGCCGCTCTGCTGGCCCGGGACGACATCGACGCGGTGTACATACCGCTGCCCGCGGCCCTGCACGCCCAGTGGGCCGAGGCGGCGCTGCGCGCCGGCAAGCACGTCCTCGCCGAGAAGCCGCTCACCACCGACCTCGCCGCCACGCAGCGACTGCTCGACCTGGCGACCAAGTCGGGCCTGTTCCTGATGGAGAACGTCATGTTCGTCCATCACTCCCAGCACAAGGCCGTCGAAAAGCTCCTGGCCGACGGTGCGATCGGCGAACTGCGCTCCTTCCAGGCGGTGTTCGCGGTGCCCCGGCTGCCGGTCGGTGACATCCGCTACCGCCCCGAACTCGGCGGCGGCGCCCTGTGGGACACCGGGGTCTACCCGCTGCGGGCCGCCCTGCACTTCCTGGGCGAGCGGCTCGGCGTCGTCGGCGCCACCCTCTCGCACGGCCCCGCCGACTCGGTGGACACCTCGGGCGCGGTGCTGCTGCGCGCCCCGAACGGGGTCGGCGTCCAGCTGTCCTTCGGCCTCGACCACGGATACCGCTCGGCGTACGAGCTGTGGGGGAGCGAGGGCAGCATCACCGTCGAGCGGGCGTTCACCCCGCCCGCCGACCACCGCCCCCGGGTCCGCCTCGAGCGGCGCGGCCGCGCCAAGGAAGTGCTGCTGCCCGCCGACGACCAGGTGGCGCGCACGGTGGCCGCGTTCGCCCGGGCCGTGCGCTCCCAAGCCGCCCCCGATCCGGTGATGGTCAGTCAGGCGCGATTGCTCCAGGACGTCCGGGCGCGCGCGTCGGCGTGATCCCAACCGCCGGGCGATTCCCCCGGTGCGACCTGATGCGGCGCCGTCGGCCTTTTGCGTACCGGCCGGGCGGCGCCTCGTCCGTCCGGGGGCCCGCTCAGCCGGTCCGACGGCCCGGCTCTCACGCAACCGAACCAGGAGTCCGGAAAGGACACAGAACGTGACAAACATGACCACCCCCACCCCCGCTCTCGACACCGAGCACCTCTTCCGCGTGGAAAGAGGTGTGCCCACCGAAGAGGAGACGGCCGCACTCGCCGTGGTGCTCCTCATGCGGCTGTCCGGCGCGCCGAGCGCCACCGAGGAGCCGGTTCCCGCGCCCGCCGACTGGCGCAGCCCCGACCGCGCCCACGGCCACCGTGCACCCCGCAGCTGGCGCACCGCAGCGCGCCGCCCCGAGCCGGGCACCGGAGAGAGCGGATGACGAAACTCCAGACAGGCCCGACGACGCCTTCCCCCACCGGCCGGGCCCCAGGGACGTACACCGTGACACCCCTGCGCACTCTCGTACGCCGCCGCATCGCGTGGAGCTTCGGCCGCCACCAGGGGCCGCCGAGCAAAACCGGCTGTCTCCTCCCCGGCCCGCCCTCCCTCAGACCTTCCGATCCCAGCGTGCACGAGGAGTTCTGATCACATGGCGCAGCCACCGAATTCCGGTGCCCCAAAAATCCGCGAGATCACCCTCGATGCCGACGGCGTCCCCATGTCCGCGCTGCTCGCCGAACCGGCCACGCAGCCGCCGCGCGCCGTGGTGGTCGCCATCCACGGCGGCGGCATGCGGGCAGGCTACTTCGACAGCCGCTCTCGCCCCGGGCTCTCACTGCTGGCTCTGGGGGCCGAACTCGGCTACACCGTACTGGCCGTCGACCGCCCCGGCTACGGTCTGTCCCTCGCGCAGCTGCCCGAGGGACAGACCGTCACCGACCAGGCGGTCACCCTGCATGCCGCGCTGGCCGACTTCGCCGCCACCCATGACACCGGGGCGGGCTTCTTCCTCGTGGCCCATTCCAACGGCGGCAAGCTCGCGCTGGCCGCCGCCGCGGACGAACGCGGTAGCGGCCTGATCGGCTTGGACATCTCCGGACTCGGCAACCGCCTCGCCGTGGACCCGCACCAGTTGCCCGGCCGTGGCAGGCACGGAGACTGGCGCCGGCACTGGGGAGCCCTGCGGCTCTATCCGCCGGATGCCTTCCGGCTCGGCCGCGCACTGGTCTGCCCGGTTCCGGCCGCCGAAGCACTGCAGGGCCCGCTGTGGCCGGAACTGTACCCCCCCATCGCGTCCCTGGTGCGGGTGCCGGTGCGCTTCACCTTCGCCGAGCAGGAGCAGTGGTGGCTGTTCGACGAGGAGGCCATAGCCGCTCTGCGGCATCCACTGTCGGGGGCGAAGACGACAGTCGACCTCCAACCGGACGCCGGGCACAACATCAGCCTCGGCTGGGCGGCCCGTACCTACCACCTCAGGGCTCTCGGGTTCCTCGAGGAGTGCCTCCTGGCGCAGGACGCGGCACCGCCCGGGACCCGGCAGTGGAGCAGGAAGTCACAACCCGACAGTGAAGGAGCGGACAACCGACATGCAGATGCCCCTCGAGCACACACGTACGCATGAGAACCGGATCGCGGCCCATGGCGGCCGGCGTGAGGCACTGGCACGCCCTGCCGTTGAGCCCGGAACCGGGCGGCCCGTGCTCCTGGCCGGCGAGGAAGAAGACATCCCCGACCGTCACATCTTCCGCGGCATCGACTGAACCGGGCCAGCAGGAACAACCATGAATCGCTCTCCCCGCCGCTGAGGTGACCGCGACTGTCACAGCCGGCCTCCGGCGTTCCCCCACGCCAACCAGCTCCGACAGAACCCGTACGTCACCGGTACCTGACAAGAGGAGAACCCCTTGGTCACCTACTTCGACGCCGTCAACGAAGCCCTGGAACGCCTCGACGACATGGGGTACGAGCGCGGGGAACGTGGTGAACTGGTCAACCACGGCCCGATGGCAGCCGAAACACTGGCCGTCCTGGGCCACGGCGACCAGATCGGCACCTGGGTCGAGGTCTACCGGGCCAAACCACATCACGACAGGCCCGCACCCTCCTTTCCGCTCAACGCGTCGGACGAAGCCACCTGGCGTGCCGCGTTGGGCGATTTCAGCCGGGCCGGGGACTGGGAGCAGCTATTCGTCCAGGAACTGGCCGATACTCCCTGGCGCGACGTGCTCGTCCGATGGTGGCCACGACTCATCTCCGGCCTCCTGGCCGGCATCACGCACGGCGCGATCCGAACGGCGCACGCCGTGCGCAGCCTGGCCGCCACCCCCCAACCGAGTCAGATGCAGCTCACTGAGCTCGCGCGAGGGCTTGCCTACTGGGCGGCCCGATACCGCAGCCTTCCAGGGAACGCGGACTTCCGGGGAACGACCAGCCTCGCGCAGGCCGTGGCGGAACTTCCTCGCGAACTGCTGGAAGACTTCCTGCATCCACCGAAGGCGAGAGTGACTTCGAGGCAGAGACTTCACCGGATCGCCGAACTCCCCGGATACACCAAGGCGCTGCGGGCAGTCGCCCCCAAGGACCCGCACCTGCTCCTCAGCGAAATGACAGCCGAGTTCGCCGGTCTCTATCTCGTCCACACCGAGATCTATCCCATACCACTGCTCCACGGCGTGACACTTCCGGCCGCCGTCCGGATCGTCCTGCCCCACCTTCCGACGGAAATGCATCTGCCGACCGTGGCCGCCGTCTGGCAGCTCCATGTGGCGCTTCTTCTCTCCTTTACCGGCGGCCGCCGTGGTGAGGACACGGCGTTCGAAACCGCACTGAAAACCGAGGTCCCGCCATTCAACGAACTGGTGGCCCGTTCCGTGGAGCACAAGGACGAGCACGTCATCAAGTTCACCGAGGCGTGTCTACGCGAGAACGGCCTGCGCCCCGACCCTCGCTACGCCGCCGCGGCCCAGGCAGCGCATCAGCGCATTCCCACCCCTGAACTCGGCCTCATTCCGTGAGCCCTTTCCAACCTCACGGTACTGACCGCGAGTTAAACCCTCCTGCGCAACGACGAAGCTCCTGGTAGACGGGTTCTCGACCAAGATCACCCGTGTCTGTCAGGAGCTTCGCGTGCTTGTCTACCCCTCCTCGATTGATCTGTCCAGCCGCACTCTGCGGTATCTGGGCAGGCAACTAGCTGTCCGGCAGCGGGAGATCGGGACGCGATGGCGGCGCCTGACGGCCGGCCGCCAAGCCCTGCTGGCCCTGGCCCATCTGCGGTGTGGCGACACCTATGCCCAGCTCGCTGCCGGGTTCGGCATCGGGATCGCGACCGTGTACCGCTACATACGCGAGGCCGTCGAGGTGCTGGCTGCTCGCGCCCCGTCCCTGGCAGAGGCGATGAAGGCGAGCCGAAAGAAGGCGTTCGTCATCCTCGACGGCACCCTGCTGCCGATCGACCGCATCGCCGCCGACACCCCGTACTACTCGGGGAAGCACAAACGCCACGGCATGAACATCCAGGTTCTCACCGATCCGTTCGGACGCCTGCTCTGGGCCTCGCCCGCCCTGCCCGGCTCCACCCATGACCTCACCGCTGCCCGACAGCACGGGATCGTCGACGCACTCGCCGCCGCGGGGCTGAAGTGCTGGGCGGACAAGGCATATCAAGGAGCAGGCGGGACTGTTCGGGTCCCGTTCCGGGGCCGTCGCCTCAAGCGATGGAAGCGGCGTCACAACAGCAGCCATGCCAAGATCCGCTGCCTCGGCGAGCAGGCCATGGCCACCCTCAAGGGTTGGCGCCTGCTCCGAAAGCTCCGCTGCAGCACCAACCGCATCACTGACATCGTGAAGGCCGTCCTCGTCCTTCACCACGCCTCAACCTGAGGTTGGAAAAGGCTCAATGACTGCCAGCTGAGACCGGCCGCGAGTCGACTGGGTTGGATGACACAACGATTGGCTTCGCTGACAAAGGACAGCATTCGCCCACGGCAGACGAGAAAGAACTCCAAGGACTGGAAACCTCCGCCGGGAGCATGTCAACGTACAACGTCCCGGAAATCACCAGGTCAGCTGGTGCAGCTACTCCGGTGTGGCCCGGGGTTGCGACTGATCCGCAACCCCGCACCGCCCGGGCGCTCTCTGGCGTGGTATGCGAGATCCGCATCACCCGATCAGTCCTCGTCGTCCTTTTTCGGAATTCGCCCACGGCAGACGAGAAAGAGCCTGGAAAGGCTGGAACCCCTTCCAGGGATATGTCAACGTACAACACCCCGGAAGCGCCGAGTCGGTAAGCGGCCCACCGGGCAACCCGATGAGGAGTCTTTTCTGCCGATGCGTGCGCTCCGATTTATCCGACTGACCGGCCATGCCCTCTTCGCTTTCGGTGCCCATGGCGCATGAGCTGCGCGCAACACTTCCAAACTGCGGGGGCACTGGCGGGGGCGGCAACTGAGGGCGGAGCCCGGCCGGGAGCGAGCGGAACATAGCCCGTGATCGCCGGTTAGCCAAACCGGCGATCGCCGTGACCATCGAGGTGTTCGCATTCGGCTGTGCTTGGCGGTGGAGCCGTAGCGGACGCAGGGCAGCGCTGCGAAGACGAGGGGAGGCACGGAGCGCCCTGGTCTGTGCATCTGCCTGGCCCCTCGCAACTCACAGAGACCGATTCATGTGATGCCTACACAACCGCTGCGTGCCCCTTCCGCCGATGTGCCCAGGGACCGTGTCGTCCGCACAGCCTTTCTGTCAGTCAAGGACGCTGCCGAATACCTCGGCCTTTCGCCTCATACGCTCTACGTCTGGCGCCACCGGCGGCAGGGGCCACCCAGCTTCCGTATGGGAACTCGCGGTCGCGTCATGTACCGGCGTGAAGTACTCGATGCCTGGGTCCGCGAACAGGAGCAGGCCGACTCTCGCTCCAACCCGAGCTTGAGCCCTCTGGCCGGTGCCCCGCAGCACCGGCCCGGACGCATCTACGACGTTTGAAACGCCAGGCGCTGCAGGGCGCCGTTCGCCACACCACGCACAAGGAGAGTCCCCTGGCCGGGTACATAGAAGACCGCTGGATCAAGAAGAAGAAGGACCCGGCCACCGGGAGGAGAGAGAGAACCGCTCGCTACGGGAAGGGAAAGCGATACAAGGTCGCCGGCATCCCCGGCATCCGGGATCGCTCCTTCGAGACCTTGGAGGACGCCAAGGCATGGCTTCGCCGGTCCGCCACGGACGAGGAGCGCGGGGAGTTCGTGGACCCGCGTGACGGATCCATCACACTGGCCGACTACATAGCGATGCACTGGGCTCCCGGTAGAGGGGGCGCTCCGAAGACCCAGCAGAACCAGGAGCGGAGGGCGCGGCTGCACATCGTTCCGCATCTGGGCGAACTCCCGCTCAGGAACATCACGGCGGCAGAGCTTCGCGCGTACACGGCGAAGTTGGAGGCAACGGTCTCCTCGGTCGACTACCGACGCGGCATCTTGAGCGAGCTGTCCTCCATTCTGGAGGCGGCCGTCGATGACAAGCGGCTTGCCCAGAACCCGATGCGCGCGAAGTCCGTTCGGTGGCCCAAGGCGTCGCAGGAGCGACGAGAGGCGTGGTCGTTGGAGACGGTACTCCGAGTTCGTGACGTGATCAGCCCACGGAACCGGATAACCGTGGTGCTCGGTCTGGGGTGCGGGCTTCGACAGGGCGAAGTGTTCGGGTTGAGCCCAGAGGACATCGATTATGCGAGAGGCGTCCTTCATGTCCGGCGCCAAGTTCAGGCAGTCAACGGGAAGTTGTACTTCGCCCTGCCGAAGGGGAGGAAGATGCGTAGCGTCGATATGCCGTCCTCGGTGGCCGAGGAGTTGAAGCGTTATGTCGGAGCGTTCCCGCCGGTGGAGGTAGAGCTTCCGTGGGAGAAGCCGGGGCCGGACAGGCCGCGGAGGAAGTTCTCGCTGCTGCTAACGACGCGATTTGGAAACGCCGTGGCCGTGAACACATGGAACACCTACACCTGGAAACCCGCGCTGGCCAAGGCCGGCATCATCCCGCCGCGCCCGAAGGGGGCGAAGCCGTGGCAGTGGGAGGCGGCGCCGAAGGACGGCTTCCATGTGCTGCGACACACCTACGCCTCGATCATGCTGGAGGCGGGGGAGTCCGTGGTGACTCTGGCGCGGTGGCTCGGACACTCCTCGCCGGCTATCACGCTCGGTTACTATGCTCACTTCATGCCGGAGGCTGGGAGCAAGGGACGCACCGCCCTTGACGGAATGCTCGGGAGCCGGGGGGATCGGCACGTCAGCCGAAACTCCCCAGATTCTCCCCAGGGGTGATCGTGGTTCAATTCCCTCGTTTTACGCTGATGGGGTAAGCATCGATTGCAAGATCAGGAAGTCGGATAGCCTGGGAAAATGCTGACAGAAGTCACCGCGACCCGGTACGTCACGCCCTTGCGTGAGGGCGGCTCGCTCCCCGGCATCGTCGAGGCCGACGACCTGGGCACCTACGTCATGAAATTCACCGGCGCGGGACAGGGCCGCAAGACCCTGGTCGCCGAAATCATCTGCGGAGAACTGGCCCGCAGGCTCGGGCTGCGCGTCCCCGAACTCGTCACCATCCAGCTCGACCCGGTGATCGGCCTGGGCGAGCCGGACCAGGAGGTCCAGGAACTGCTCAAGGCGAGCGGCGGACTGAACCTCGGGATGGACTACCTCCCCGGATCGATCGGCTTCGACCCGCTCGCGTACGAGGTGGACCCGGCCGAGGCGGGCCGGGTGGTGTGGTTCGACGCGCTGATCAACAACGTCGACCGCTCCTGGCGCAACCCCAACATGCTCGTCTGGCACGGCGATCTGTGGCTCATCGACCACGGCGCCACCATGATCTGGCACCACAACTGGCCGACCGCCCGGAGCGCGTCAGCGAAGCCGTACAACGCCTCGGACCATGTGCTCGCGCCCTTCGGCCCCGACATCGCGGCCGCGGCCGCCGAGCTGGCGCCGCTGGTCACCGAGGAGCTGCTGACCGAGGTCGCCGCCGAGGTCCCCGTCGAGTGGCTGGTCGACGAGCCCGGCTTCGAGAGGACCGACGCGCTGCGCCGCGCGTACGTCGACGCGCTGCTGCCCCGCGCCGCGACGATCGCCGACCGGATCACCCTCAGCGCGCCGACCAAGGACAAGCCGTCGCGGGCGCCCGGCTGGCTGAAGGACCGCCTGACGCCGCAGCCGCACCCGACCGAGCAGCAGAAGAAGGACGGCCGCGAGTGAGCGCCAAGCGGGATGTCTTCGAGTACGCGCTGGTGCGCGTGGTGCCACGCGTGGAGCGCGGCGAAATGTTCAACGCGGGCGTGCTCGTCTACTGCCGCGCCAAGTCCTTCGTCGCCGCCAGGACCCACCTCGACGAGGCCAAGCTGAAGGCGCTGGACCCCGACGCCGACGTAGCGGGCGTACGGGCCGCCCTGCGGGCCGTGGAGGGCGTCTGCTGCGGCGGGGAGGCGGCGGGGCAGGCGGCGGGCGACGACGCGGGCCGGCGCTTCCGCTGGCTCGTCGCGCCGCGCAGCACCGTCGTACAGCCGGGCCCCGTGCACACGGGCCTCACGACGGATCCGGAGGCGGAGGTCGAGCGCCTGCTCGACCTGCTGGTGCGGTGATCTGCGCTACGCAAATCCCCGGGTCGTTCCTTGGGCCGTTGACACCGCGTGCCATGGCTTCTAGCGTCACGTCTGCTGAAGCTACTAAGCGGTTGCTCAGTGATCGGGTACTCACTCTCGGTCGACTTGGGCGCCGCATCCAAGGGCGAGGAGAACCAGCATGTCCACCACCGAGCAGCGTGTCGCGATCGTGACCGGGGCGGCGCGCGGCATTGGCGCCGCCACCGCGGTCCGTCTTGCGGCCGAGGGCCGCGCCGTCGCCGTACTCGACCTCGACGAGGCCGCGTGCAAGGACACCGTCGAGAAGATCACCGCGGCGGGTGGCACCGCCCTCGCCGTCGGCTGTGACGTCTCCGACAGCGCCCAGGTCGAAGCCGCCGTCGCGCGCGTCGCCGCGGAGCTCGGTGCGCCGACGATCCTCGTGAACAACGCGGGTGTGCTGCGCGACAACCTGCTGTTCAAGATGAGCGAGTCCGACTGGGACACCGTGGTGAACGTGCACCTCAAGGGCGCGTTCCTGATGGCCAAGGCCTGCCAGAAGCACATGGTGGACGCCAAGTTCGGCCGTATCGTCAGCCTCTCCAGCAGCTCGGCGCTCGGCAACCGGGGCCAGGCGAACTACTCCGCCGTCAAGGCCGGCCTGCAGGGCTTCACCAAGACCCTCGCCAAGGAGCTCGGCAAGTTCGGCATTACGGCCAACGCCGTCGCGCCCGGCTTCATCGTCACCGAGATGACCGCGCAGACCGCCGCCCGCGTGGGCATGGGCTTCGAGGAGTTCCAGGCCGCCGCCGCCACCCAGATCCCGGTGCAGCGCGTCGGCACGCCGGACGACATCGCCAACGCCATCGCCTTCTTCACGGGCGAGGACGCCGGTTTTGTCTCCGGCCAGGTCATGTACGTCGCCGGCGGCCCGCTCAACTGACGAGGGACTGAGGATCATGACTGCTGAGGCAGAGGTACGGGACAGCGGGAAGGTCGCGCTCATCACGGGCGCGAGCCGCGGAATCGGTTACGGCGTCGCCCAGGCGCTCGTCGCCCGCGGGGACCGGGTGTGCATCACCGGGCGCAACGAGGACGCGCTCAAGGAGGCCGTGGAGAAGCTCGGCGCCGACCGGGTGATCGGCGTCGCGGGCAAGGCCCACGACGAGGCGCACCAGGCGATCGCCGTCGAGCGCGCCATGGAGGCGTTCGGGCGGGTCGACTTCCTGATCAACAACGCCGGCACGAACCCGGTCTTCGGGCCGATCGCGGAGCTGGACCTCGCTGTCGCCCGCAAGACGTACGAGACCAACGTGATCTCCGCGCTCGGGTTCGCGCAGCAGACCTGGAAGGCGTGGCAGAAGGAGAACGGCGGGGCGATCGTCAATATCGCCTCGGTCGCCGGCCTCTCCGCCTCGCCCTTCATCGGCGCGTACGGCATGAGCAAGGCGGCGATGGTCAACCTGACCCTCCAGCTGGCGCACGAGTTCGCGCCGGGCGTACGGGTCAACGCGATCGCGCCCGCCGTGGTGAAGACCAAGTTCGCCCAGGCGCTCTACGACGGCCGCGAGGCGGAGGCTGCCGCGGCGTACCCGCTGGGACGGCTCGGCGTTCCCGAGGACATCGGGGGAGCGGCCGCTTTCCTCACCTCGGACCAGTCGGACTGGATCACGGGGCAGACACTCGTCGTGGACGGCGGTATCTTCCTGAACGCCGGCGTCCACTGAGTCGTTTTACTCCGTTTTTACTCCGGATATGCTGGATTACGCCCAAGCGCCCTGCCGGGTCTGCCCGTTGAGCCGGCGGGGCGCTGCGGTATGGTCTGCCGACCCATGGCTGATCGAGGAGCGTGCACGTGTTCAACCGGACCAGATGTCTGCAGTCCGCTGCAGCCCTTGCGTCCATATCCCTGCTGACGTCCGGCTGCGGGATGCTGTCCAGTGATCAGTCCGACACCGAGCAGAAGCTCGCTGTCGGTACCACGAGCACGCCCAGCACACTCGACCCGGCCGGCGCATGGGACGGTTCCTGGGAGCTGTACAGAAATGTCTTCCAGACGCTGGTGAGCTACCCCACAGGGAGCACCACGCCTGAGCCCGACGCCGCCGAGAAGTGTTCCTTCACGGACAGCTCGAACCAGGTGTACACCTGCACGCTCCGAGAGGGCCTCACTTTCTCCGACGGAACGGCGCTGGACGCCAAGGCGGCGAAGCACTCGATCGACCGGATCGTCGCGATCGGCGAGAAGGGTGGCCCGAGCGGGCTTCTCTCCAGCCTGGACAAGGTCGAGACGAGCGGTAACCGGAAGATCACCTTCCGGCTGAACAAGCCGGACGCCACCTTCCCGTTCGTGCTCGCGACGCCCGCGATGTCGATGGTGAGCCCCGCGGACTACCCGAAGGACAGGCTCCGCACGGGCAACCAGCTGACCGGTTCGGGCCCGTACAACCTCGCGTCGTACCAGCCGGAGAAGATGGCCGAGCTCGTGAAGAACCCGAAGTACGAGGGGTTCGCCGATCTCAAGAACGACGCCGTCACCATCCACTACTACAAAGACTCCGCCGTGATGGTGGAGGCGTTGAAGAAGAAGGAGATCGACGCGACGTTCCGTGGTCTGACCGCGGAGCAGGTCATCGATCTGGAGGGCCAGCCCAAGGAGAAGGAACTCCAGGTCGTCGAGGCGGTCGGCGCCGAGATCCGGTACCTGGTGTTCAACCCCAAGGACCCGGCCGCGCGCAAGCCCGCCGTCCGCCGGGCCATCGCCCAGGTGGTCGACCGGGGGGCGCTCGTCGACAAGGTCTACAAGGGCACCGCCGAGCCTCTGTACTCCATGATCCCGAGCGGCGTCGCCGGTCACGCGACCAGCTTCTTCGACACCTACGGTGAGCCCAGCGTGCCGAAGGCGCGGAACATTCTCGCCGAGGCGGGCATCACCGAGCCGGTCCCGCTGACCTTCTGGTACACCTCGGACCGGTACGGATCTGCCACCGCGCTGGAGTTCGCCGAGCTGAAGCGGCAGCTGGACGAGTCCGGGCTGTTCAAGATCACGCTGAAGCACCGCCCGTGGAAGGAGTTCGCCAAGGGGTACCAGAAGGGCGAGTACCCGGTGTTTGGCCGCGGCTGGTCCCCCGACTTCCCGGACCCGGACAACTTCGTCGCCCCCTTCGTCGGCGAGAACAACGCCGTCGGTACGCCGTACGACACCCCGGAGATCACGGCCAGCCTGCTGCCGAAGACGCGGCAGGAGAGCGACCGGGCCGCGGTGGGCGACCAGTTCGGGCGCGCCCAGGAGATCCTGCTCGAGGACGTCCGTCTGCTGCCGCTGTGGCAGGGCAAGCTGTACGTCGCCGCCTCCGACGAGATCGCGGGCGCCGAACGGGCGCTGGACCCGCAGACGATCATGCAGGTGTGGCAGCTGCACAAGAAGACCAGCTGGTAGGAGCCGTTGTCAGTGGCCGCGGGTAGGTTCTTTGATGAAGAACTGATCGTTTACCGGAGGTTGTTGACGTGACCGACACCGACATGCTGCCCGAGTCCTGGCGCGGCGTCCTCGGAGACGAGCTGCAGAAGCCGTATTTCCAGCAGCTCACCGAATTCGTCGAGAAGGAGCGGGCGAACGGGCCGGTCTACCCGCCGCGCGAGGAGGTCTTCGCCGCCCTGGACGCCACCCCGTACGACCGGGTGAAGGTCCTGGTCCTCGGCCAGGACCCGTACCACGGCGAAGGACAGGGGCACGGGCTGTGCTTCTCGGTGCGGCCGGGCGTCAAAGTGCCGCCGTCCCTGCGGAACATCTACAAGGAGATGAACGCGGAGCTGGGCACCCCGATCCCGGACAACGGCTATCTGATGCCGTGGGCCGAGCAGGGTGTCCTGCTGCTCAACGCCGTACTGACGGTGCGGGGCGGCGAGGCCAACTCCCACAAGGGCAAGGGGTGGGAGACGTTCACGGACGCGGTGATCCGCGCCGTGGCCTCGCGGCCCGACCCGGCGGTCTTCGTGCTCTGGGGCAATTACGCCCAGAAGAAGCTTCCGCTGATCGACGAGGAGCGGCACGTGGTGGTGAAGGGCGCGCACCCCTCGCCGCTCTCGGCGAAGAAGTTCTTCGGGTCCCGGCCGTTCACGCAGATCAACGAAGCGGTGGCGGCGCAGGGGCACCAGCCCATCGACTGGACTGTGCCCAACCTCGCTGATCTGGCTGCTTGATCGGCCTGATCAGCCCATCAGCCCAGTTGGTGGCTGAAGGTGTACGGGACGGACGGCTCGCCGTGCCGCGCGGTGTAGCCGCCCGTCCCACTCAGCCCGGCCAGAGCGCCGGTCCCCGAGCCCGGTACCACCTCGAAGGTGCAGTGGACCGTGCCGTCCTCGCCGAAGGTGCCCCGCTCCTCGACGGCGAACGTCCCCTCCCGGCCGTCCACGGAGCCGCTGAACAGTTGGTGACCGGTGAAGACGCCGGTCTTCCCGGTCACGTACGCGATGGAGTACTCGCACGTGGTCCCGGCTGCCTCGATGGCGCCGGTGAAGGTGTTGGTGACGCAGGCGCGGGCCAGCTTGGAGGTCTCGTCCGTCCCGGCGACCGGGGTCTCGTCCCAGTTGGCGAAGGTGAAGATTCCGGTGGCCTGTGTGGGCATGGAGGTTCCTTTCAGCAGTCGGCGCGACACTTTCGCGCTCCTGGGAACCAGCTTCCCGTCCGTACCTGACACCTTCTGTCAGGTACGCGGGCAGACTTGGCGCATGCGCGCCGACCGACTGCTCTCCCTGCTCCTGCTGCTGCAGAACCGGGGCCGGATGACCGCCCCGGAACTGGCCGCCGAGCTGGACGTCTCCGTCCGCACCGTCTACCGGGACGTCGAGGCGCTCAGCGCGTCCGGGGTACCGGTGTACGCCGACCGAGGCCCGGCCGGCGGCTACCGCCTGATGGACGGCTACCGCACCCGGCTGACCGGCCTGACGAGTGACGAGGCGGGATCGCTGCACTTCGCCGGCATGCCCGCGGCGGCGGCCGAACTGGGCCTCGCCGCCGACCTCACCGCGGCGCAGCTCAAGTTGGGCGCCGCACTGCCCGAGGGCCTCGCTGAACGCACCCGGCGCGTCCAGGAGCGGTTTCACCTCGACGCCCCCGCCTGGTTCCGGGACGCGGACCCCGCGCCGTACCTCGCCGACGTCGCCGGGGCGGTCTGGCGGCAGCGGCTGCTTCGGGTCGACTACCGGAGCTGGCGCGGCGACGTACACCGCCAACTGGGGCCGCTGGGCGTCGTGCTCAAGGGGGGCAACTGGTATCTCGTGGCGGACGCCGGGGAGTCGGTGCGTACGTACCGGGTGTCGCGGATGCTCGCGGTGGAGGCACTGGATGAGGGCTTCGAGCGGCCGGCCGGGTTCGATCTGGCGGCGTACTGGCAGGAGAGCGCGCGCCGGATGGAGGCCGGGGTACTGCGGGGCGAGGCCCGGCTGCGGGTGTCACCGCGTGGCCTGAGGCTGCTGCCGGTTCAGTTCGGGGCGGCCGGGTCGCAGGCGGTACGGGCGGCGGGGCCGCCGGACGAGGAGGGCTGGGTCGAGACCGTGCTGCGCGTCGAGGCGCTGCCTGTGGCGCTGGGGGATCTGCTGCGGCTGGGGCTGGAGGCAGAGGTGCTCGGCCCGCCGGAACTGCGCGCGGAGGTTGCCCGTACGGTCACCGGCCTGGCTCAGCGCTACCAGGACGGTGCGGCCGCGCGCCCGAGCCTGAGCCCGATTGTCAGTGGCGGGGTCTAGCGTCGAGACCGTCGGGATTATTGGCTTTCCGTGCGGCGGGCGACAGGAGACATGGTCATGGCGCAGCAGGAGACGTCCGAGGACGTCACGATGACACGGATCGGGCAGGCGATCATGCTTCTCCACGCGGGCGACCGCGAGGAGGCGCGCAACCGCCTCGGCGAGCTGTGGACGGAGATCGGCGAGGACGGGGACGCGTTTCACCGCTGCACGCTCGCGCATTACATGGCGGACACGCAGGACGACGCCGGGGACGAACTGGCCTGGGATCTGCGGGCGCTGGCCGCCGCCGACGGGCTGACGGACGAGCGGGTGGCCCGGCACGACTCCTCGGTCGCGGTGCGCGGGTTCTATCCGTCGCTCCATCTCAACCTCGCCGCCGACTATCTGAAGCTGCACCGTCCGGACGCCGCGCGCACCCATCTGGGGCGGGCGCGGGCGGCGTCGGATGCGCTGGGGGACGACGGTTACGGGGACGGGGTGAGGGCGGCCATCGACCGGCTCGAGCGAAGGATCGCGGACGCGGGCTGATCAATGTGCGGCCGTCCCGCGTGCGTCAACGCCCGTAGGTTTCGCGGCAGATGCGGGCCTGGGCGCTGTCGTGCTGCCAGCCGCCGTATCTCTCGCCGAGCGCGCATACGTCGGCTCCCGCTCCCGCGGCGGGGGCAGGCAGGGACGGGAGGACACGCGGAACCTTTACGGCCGGCACGGCGGGCACGGGGTATGCGGGAGCGGCGGGCGCGGGGCGCGCGGGGGCCGGGGCGGGAACTGTGGCCGGGTGGCGGGGTGGTGCGGGGGGCGCGGGGCGGCGTACCTCCGGGGTGTCTCGCGGCCCGGTCCGCGGTGCGGTTCGCTGTGACGGCTGGAGCGCGGCGTCCAGGGCCTCGCGGGCGGGGGCCTGGATGATCTGCGGCTGTACGTTCTGGTCCCGCGCAAGCGGCGCGGCGTCCGCCGCCGGTACGGGGACAGGGGGCGGGCCGGGCTCCACGGCCACGCATCCGGTGACGGTGGCGGAGACGGCCGAGACCGCCACTCCCATGAGGATCTTCGCTGTGGTTCTCGTTCGGTGCACCTGGGCAACTCTGGTGGGCGTGGGGCGGTTTCCGGGTGTGCGCGGGGCGAGATTGGCCCACACGAGTGATCCGGGCCCCGGTCCGGGGTCCGGGGCTCCGCCCCCGTCCGGGGTCTGGGACGGAGCCCCGGGTGATGCGGGTGCGGGCTAGTCGCCCGTCGTGCCGTCGATGCGCTCACGCAGGAAATCGGCGTGGCCGTTGTGGCGGGCGTACTCCTCGATCATGTGGACGTAGATCCACCGGAGGTTGTAGGGCTTCCCGGTGCGGTGCTTGCCCTTGCCGATGTGGTCGAGCGAGTGCGGCGCGGCAAGCTCGCGCGCCCTGTCGATCGCGGCCCGCCAGGCGGTGTGCGCCTCCTCCCAGGTGTCCTGGTCGGTGAAATGGAAGTCGCCGTCCGGGTTCTCGTCGCTGTAGTAGAGCCGGGGGGCGTCCTCGTCGGAGAGCACCCGGTGGAACCAGCCCCGCTCGACCTCCGCCATGTGCCGCACGAGACCGAGCAGCGACATGTCCGAGGGCGGAACGGCCGTCTCCCGCAACTGCTCCTCGCTCAGGCCCGCGCACTTGAGTGCCAGCGTCTCGCGGTGGAACTCAAGCCAGCTTTCCAGCATCTCGCGTTCACCGGCGGTGGTGGAGGGATCGATGCGCTCAGGATTGGTCATGGCGGTCGTCGTCACTCACCGCCTCCACTCACCGCCAGCCTTTATGTGCCGACGCCCGGAGTGCCGAGCATCCCGCGCAGCAGCTCACCGAACCCCTTGCGCAGTTCCTCTTCGCTGGGCACCGCGGAGTGGTACGCCCCGGCCGCGCAGGAGAACATCAGCCCCTCGCACCAGGCCACCAGCGACAGGGCGTGCCGTTCCGGCTCCCGCGAACCGGCCGCCGCCATCAACGCGTTGAGCGGCTCGCGGAACCGGTGGCGGCCCGCCGCGTCGTAGAACGCACGAAGCTCGGGCCTGCGCGTCGCCTCCAGGCCAAGTTCGTAGCGGGCCACGAGCAGTTCGCGGTGGTGCGTCAGATGGCGGTGGAGGACGAGCGCGAGAGCACGGATGATGCCGTCGAGGCTGTCCGACGGGGCGGGGATCTCGTCCAGGGCGAGCACCCGGGCCTCGCGCTCGGCCAGCCGACGCACCGTCGCCTCCAGCAGCGCCTGGCGGGTGCGGGCGTAGTTGGAGGTGGAGCCCTGCGGCAGCCCGGCACGTTCGTCCACCGCCCGGTGGGTGAGCCCCCGCATGCCGCGCTCCACGAGCAGGGCCAGGGCGGCGTCGGTGATGAGCTCGGGGCGGGAGCGACCCGTGGCGGTGCGTGAGGTCATGGGAACAACCTATCGCGCCAACTACACCTGTAGTACACTCATCGAGTCACTACAGGTGTAGTTGCCGAGGAGTCGTCATGGCCATCAGCGGTTCGAGCAGTTCCCAGCACCGCGCCGTCGTCGTGGGAAGCGGAATCGGCGGGCTCACCGCCGCCGTCGCCCTCCACCAGCGCGGCTGGCAGGTCACCGTCCTGGAGCGCGCGGCAGCCGTGGAAGCCGTCGGCGCCGGGATCGCGCTCGCGCCCAACGGGCACCACGCCCTCGACGTCATCGGCCTCGGCGAGGAGATCCGCGAGCTGGCCGCCTGGCAGGGCGACGGCGGCGTGCGCGCCCCCGGCGGCCGCTGGCTCGCCCGTACGAACAGCTCCGCCGCCACCGAGCGCTTCGGCGGTCCCCTCGTCCTCGTCCACCGCGCCACCCTCATCGACCGCCTCGCCGCCCGGCTGCCCGACGGCGCGGTACGCACCGGATGCCCAGCGACACTGACCGATCCCGGCGTAGCGGGCGGCAGGCTCGCCGTCGTCAGCACCCCCGACGGGGACATCGAAGCCGACCTCGTCATCGGCGCCGACGGCATCAACTCCGCGACGCGCCGCGCCCTCTTCCCCGGACACCCCGGCCCGCGCTACGCCGGAATCACCACGTGGCGCGTTGTCGTGCCGGCCCCCGTCGCCCCCTTCGAGCCCCACGAGACCTGGGGCCGCGGCGCCCTCTGGGGCAGCCAGCCGATGAAGGACGGCCGGGTCTACGCGTACGCCGCCGCCGTGGCCCCCGCCGGAGGCCGCTCGGCCGACGGCGAGAAGGCCGAACTCCTGCGCAGGTTCGGTGACTGGCACCACCCCGTACCCGCGATCCTCGACGCGGCCGACCCCGACAAGGTTTTGCGGCACGACGTCCACCACATGATCACCCCGCTCCCCGCCTTCCACCGCGGCAGGACCGCACTGCTCGGCGACGCCGCGCACGCCATGGCGCCCACCATGGGCCAGGGCGGCAACCAGGCCATCGAGGACGGCATCGTGCTGGCCCACCACCTCCCGGACGCGAACGAGCTCGGGACGGGTCTCGCGGCGTACTCCGCCGACCGGCTGCCGCGCACCACCGGCATCGTGCGCAAGTCCGCGCAGATCACCAAGCTGATGTCGGTCCGCAGCGCCCCGGCCGTCGCCCTGCGCGACACCCTCATGGTCCTCGCGGGCTTCGGTCCCGGCCTGGCCCTGCGCGCCTTCGACGGCATCGCGAACTGGCTGCCCCCGCAGCGCACGTATGCTGCCGGGGCACGGGACCACCAGGTCCGGGATCACCAGGTACAGCGTTAGGGAGGCCCCTGTGAAGGTCGGCGTCATCGGGCTCGGCGACATCGCGCAGAAGGCATATCTGCCCGTACTGACCACCCGGCCGGGCATCGAACCGCACCTGCAGACCCGCACGCCCGCCACCCTCGCGCGGGTCGCCGCGACCTACCGCATCCCCGGTGCGCAGTGCCACACGAGCCTCGACGCGCTGCTCGCCCAGGGCCTGGACGCGGCCTTCGTGCACGCGCCCACCGCCGTGCACCCGGAGATCGTGACCCGGCTGCTGGAAGCGGGCGTACCGACGTACGTCGACAAGCCGCTCGCGTACGAACTCGCCGAGTCCGAGCGGCTCGTGCGGCTCGCGGACGAGCGCGGCGTCAGCCTCGCCGTCGGCTTCAACCGCCGTCTCGCCCCCGGGTACGCGCAGTGCGCCGAGCACCCGCGCGACCTGATCATCATGCAGAAGAACCGCGTCGGCCTGCCCGAGGACCCGCGCAGCCTCGTCCTCGACGACTTCATCCACGTCGTCGACACCCTGCGCTTCCTGGTCCCCGGCACCGTCGACCACATCGACGTACGGGCCAAGGTCGTCGGGGGCCTGATCCACCACGTCGTCCTCCAGCTCTCCGGCGACGGGTTCACCGCGATCGGCACCATGAACCGGATGAACGGCTCCACCGAGGAGATCCTCGAAGTCTCCGGCCAGAACGCCAAGCGCCAGGTCGTCAACCTCGCCGAGGTCATCGACCACAAGGGGCAGCCGACCGTGCGCCGTCGCGGTGACTGGGTGCCGGTGGCGCACCAGCGCGGCATCGAGCAGGCCGTGGATTCGTTCCTCGACGCCGTACGGGCCGGAAAGCTGCTCAGCGCCCAGGACGCGCTGCTGACGCACGAGCTGTGCGAGCGGGTGGTCCGGGCGGCCGAGGAGCAGCAGGCCGTCTGAGAGTCCGTACGCCCCCGGCCGCGCCCAGCAGAACCAGTACGGCGAGCGCGCCGTGGACGGCCCAGTCACCTGCGCCGACGTACGCCGTCGTGCCCTCGGCCAGCGGGATGTCGTACACCGCGGACGTGCTCTCGTCCGTCCCCAGCGGTGGGCCGACGCGCTCGCCGCCGGGGCCGAACACCGAGCTGACGCCGGTGAGCGTCGCGTGCACCACCGGGCGTCCGGTCTCGGCGGCCCGCAGCGCCGCGAGGGAGGCGTGCTGCTCGGGGGCCCAGCTGTTCTGGAAGGTCGACGTGGCCGACTGGGCGACGATCACCTGCGCGTCGCCGCGGGTCAGTTCCCTGCTCATGTCGGGGAACGCCGACTCGAAGCACACCAGAGGACCGACGCGCAGCCCACCGGTGGCGCCGCCGCCGGGCAGCGTCATCACCACGGGGTTCGTGCCGCGCCTGCGGTCCTCGGTGGCGGCCTTGCCCACCGAGGTCGCCCAGCCGAGCACGGAACGCGCCGGGACGTACTCGCCGAAGGGGACCAGGCGCATCTTGTCGTAGCGCTCGCCGGTGACGCCCCGCGGGCCGACCAGCACCGAGCTCTTGAAGATGCCGGGGCGGTCCGAGCGCCGCGCGTCGACATTGACCAGCACTTCGGCGTCAACCAGCCGGGAGAGGGCGGCGAGTCTGGCCGCGAGGTCGGGTCGTTCGGTCAGGTCCGCGCCGACGCTGCTCTCGCCCCAGACGACCAGATCGAGGTCCTGTCCCGCCAGTTCGCGGGTCAGCGCCTCGCCGCGCGCGAAGCGCTGTTCGGGACGGTCCGTGCCGCTGACCACACCGGGCTGTACGACCGCGACCCGCACCCGGCCGGACTGCTCGGGGCGCGGCGCCCACGCCCACACGGCGCCGGCCGCGACCGCGCAGGCCGTCAGGGCGGCCACCACGGGTGTACGGGCCGGGGGCACGGTCAGGAGCACGACCACGGCGGTGTTGACCGCCACCACCAGCAGGCTCACCAGCCACACACCGCCGACCGAGGCCAGCCGCAGCGCGGGGGCGACCTCCCACTGGCTCGAACCGAGCAGCCCCCACGGGCCGCCCAGCCCCTCCCAGGATCTGACCAGCTCGGCCATCAGCCAGCCGGAGGGGACGACGACGAGCGCGGCCGTCGCGCGACGGGCCGACGGTGTCCCGCCCAGCATCGAGCGGACCAGCCAGCCCCAGGGAAGCCACAGCAGCGCGAGCAGCGCGGCCAGCACCACGATGAACACATGCAGGCTCGGCATCAGCCAGTGATGCGCGGCGATCATGAACCCGGTGCCGCCGAGCCAGCCGTCCAGAGCCGCCCGCCGGCCCGTCGGCGCGGAGCGGATGAGCAGCATCCACGGCACGAGGGCGACGTACGCGAACCACCAGAGGGAGGGGGCGGGAAAGGCGAGCGCGGGCAGCGCGCAGAGCGCCACCGCGACGGCGCCGCGCCACCAGGGCGACGACGGCCATTCCCACCGGCGGGCCCGAATCCGCATGCGGCGCCTCCTCGTCCTGCCGCTCAGCTCCGTGAGGAGTCCCGGAACAGTCCCTGCCCCCAGTGTGGGGGAGCGCGCCGATCGCGGACAGTGGAGCCCGTCCCGCGCGCCCCGTGTGCCCCGCGCGTCAGCGGGGGTCGAGCGCTCCCGTCGTACGCCGCCACTTCTCCCGTACGACCACCGAACGCAGCCGCCAGCCGCTCTCCGTGCGCAGGAGGCTGAACGCGTAGCGTCCGCCGGACATGAAGTTGGGCTCCGGCGACGGCCCGGAGCCGTCGTCCTTGCTGCCGGCGGGCACGGTTTCCAGCCGCATGGGGTTCACGTAATCGGCCTGGAGCTCCGCCCGGTCCCCGGTGTCGCCGTTGAGATCCTCCAGCCGCAGACGCCGGTTGACGATGAGGTGCTGGCGTACGGGAAAGAGCCGCATCGTCTCCATCAGCCACCCCGCGACTTCGGCGGCCGGTCCCTCGATGCCGCCCGCCGTGCGGTAGTCGGCCCGGCCGTCAGGGGTGAACAGGGCGCGGTATTCGAGCCAGTTGGCGTCGTCCACGGCCACCGCGTACCCGGTGATCACTGCGTCGATGGCCAGTCGGTCCATCACGGTCGCGAGCTCTACACGCTGCGTCATTGGCTCAGTCTCCGGCAGCGAGCGTCCTGAGCCAAGAGCCGCGCACGCCACGAGGGATGGCGAGGTCGGGCGAAGACTCCGTGGTGGTGTTGCGAGGGGTGTCAGGAGGGGGACGTTCGCGAGGTCCTTCGGCGGCTGGGGTCACCAGGCCGAAGAGCCTGCTCCGTACGTGCGGCAGCTTCAGCTGCTCGCGCGTCTGGTCGTGCAAGCATGCGCGGTCACGCTGTGTGACCTCAGGGTGCTGGTGAGGGCGGTGCTCGTGAGCTCCGGGCGGGGCGCGGTACGACGGCCGAGTAGAGGCCCGCGGGTGGCTAGGCCGCTTCGGCTACCTCGCCGCGCACGGCCGCGGCCCAACGCAGGAGCAGGACTTCGTACTCGTCCGCAGGCCATGCCTCGTCCGCGCGCGACTCGACCAGAGCGCGAATTGCCTCATTCGCCTCGGTCAGGGGCCGCACGGAGCCAACCGGCGGGGGAGAGCGGTACATGAGATAAGACTACGTCCAGGCACTGACAGTGAGCACCAGAACGGCAGTGGCTTTCCTCGCATTAAGGTTGATCACCGGGCGCCGAGCGGCGGTGCCCGGACACGCATCAGGAGATCACACACCTTGTCCGAGCAGCGCGTTCATGCGGAATCCGACCCCGGCCGAGGCAGCCTCGACCTGCGAGGCGACTGTGCGAACTGCTTCGGACTGTGTTGTGTCGCACTGGCTTTCACGGCTTCCTCCGACTTCGCGATGGACAAGGACGCCGGGCAGCCCTGCCCCAACCTCCAGGCGGACTTCCGCTGCGGTATTCACCAGCGCCTGAGGCCTCAGGGCTTCCAGGGCTGCACGGTGTACGACTGCTTCGGCGCGGGGCAGCAGATCTCCCGGGTCACGTACGCCGGGCAGGACTGGCGCCAGGCCCCCGACACCGCGCAGCAGATGTTCGCGCTGCTCCCGGTCGTACGGCAGCTCCATGAGCTGCTCTGGTACCTGACCGAGGCGCTGGAGCTCGAAGCGGCCCACGCCCTGCACGGTGACCTGCGCGGCGCGCTGACCGAGATCGAGCGCCTGGCGCAGGGCAGTCCGGACGAGCTCCTGGCCCTGGATGTGGCAGCACACCGGCAGGACGTCAACGTGCTCCTTCTGCGTACGAGCGAACTCGCGCGAGCCGGTGTCACGAAGGGGGCCAAGGGCAAGAAGGGCGGCAAGAAGAAGGACCGCAGGGGCGCCGACCTCATCGGCGCCAACCTCAAGGGTGCTGACCTCCACGGCGTCAATCTGAGAGGCGCCTACCTCATCGGCGCCGACCTCAGGGGCGCCGACCTGAGGGTTGCCGACCTGATAGGGGCGGACTTCCGCGACGCCGATCTCTCGGGGGCCGACCTCACGGGGAGCTTCTTCCTCACACAGTCGCAGCTGAACGCGGCGAAGGGCGACGCCGGCACCAGGCTCCCGCCCGCGCTGACGCGCCCTTCGCACTGGTGAGCTTTCTCAGCCCCGTTCGGCCCCGTCCAGCCCCGTGATCAGCCCGCCGACTCGCCCGCGTGCGGGCTCAGCGTGTCCGTACCGACCAGGATGAACAGTGCGATGCCGAGGATGATCCGGTAGATCACGAACGGCATGAAGCTCTTGGTCGTAATGAACTTCATGAACCACGCGATAACGGCATAGCCGACAATAAAGGCGATGATCGTCGCAAAGATCGTCGGCCCCCACGACACATGGCCGCCCTCGCTCGCGTCCTTGAGCTCGAAGACGCCCGACGCCAGCACCGCGGGGATGGCGAGCAGGAAGGAATAGCGCGCCGCGGCCTCGCGGGTGTAGCCCATCAGCAGCCCGCCGCTGATCGTCGCGCCGGAGCGCGAGACGCCCGGGATCAGGGCCATGGCCTGGCAGACTCCGAAGATCAGGCCGTCCCGCACGCCGAGTTCCTTCAGCGTCTTGCGCTCCCGGATCGCGCGGTGCTTGCCGCCGGCCTCGTCGCGGGCCGCGAGGCGGTCGGCGATACCGAGGACGATGCCCATGACGATCAGGGTGGTGGCGATCAGCCGCAGGTCGCGGAACGGGCCCTCGATCTGGTCCTTGAAGGTGACGCCGAGTACGCCGATGGGGATGGAACCGACGATGACCAGCCAGCCCATCTGGGCGTCGTGGTCGCCGCGCATCGACTTGTCGACGAGGGACTTGCACCACGCGGAGACGATCCGGGCGATGTCCTTGCGGAAGTAGATGAGGACGGCCGCCTCGGTGCCGATCTGGGTGATCGCGGTGAAGGCGGCTCCCGGGTCGTGCCAGCCGGCGAAGGCCGCCGTGAGCCGCAGATGGGCGCTCGACGAGATCGGCAGAAACTCGGTGAGCCCCTGGACGAGTCCGAGGATGAATGATTCGAACCAACTCATGGGGCTAATGCCGTCCCGGATGTATTTGTGCAGCGGCGTGCAGCGTGCAGGTGCAGTCAAGGTCAGTTGGTGCGCAGCGTATCGCCCGAAGATGTCGGCGCTGCGGGAACCCCCGACTGCGTACCCGATCAGGCGGAGAGCGCCTACTCGCCGCGCAGGCGGTGGCGCTTGCGCCAGGCGACCACCGCCGCGGTGAGACCCGACAGCGCGATGAAGCCCATCGCGATCAGGAAAGCGGGCGACGTGGGGGACGAGGCGCTGCTTCCCGCGATGACGTACGCCGCCGTATTGGGGACCGAACCGATCGCCGTGGCCAGGAGGAACGGAAGCCACCCCATGCGGGAAACAGCGGCGCAGTAGTTGGCGGCGGCGAACGGCACGCCCGGGAACAGCCGGATGGCGAGCATCGTGCGGAAACCGTGCCGGCTCAGCTGACCGTCCGCCGCGAGCAGTGCCCGCCCCCGCAGCAGCGGACGCAGTGCGCCCTGGCCCAGCGTCCGCCCGAGGCCGAAGGAGATTCCCGCGCCGACGACCGTTCCCGCGACGGCGGCCACGAGCCCCGCCTGGGAGCCGAAGAGGGCGCCGGCGGCCAGGTTGAGGATCGGGCGCGGTACGAACGCCGCCGTGCACAGTCCGTACGCGACACCGAAGAGCACCAAGGCCGCCGCGCCGCTCAACTGCGGCGGCCAGCCCGCGCTCAGCAGCCGCTGCGGCTCGAAGACCAGCACCGTCGTCACCGCCGCCGCGAGCATCAACACCAGCAGCGACAGCCGCGACCACGGGGAGAGCAGCGTCCTGGTGCAGCGGACGGTGAACCCGGCGGGCGCGGGCGGGGCGGCGGTGTCGAGCATCCGGGGAGACTAACCGACAAGCGTATGTGATCGCCGTAACGCGCACCGCACGAGGCGGTCGCGCGGTCGACGTGTCGCGGGTAAATCGTTCGACGCGGGGGTGTCCGTCGGCGAGGATCAACGCATGTTCAGGCACGCCTTCCTCGCAGCGCGGACCGCAGTCGCGGCCGCGCCGAAGGCTGCCGCAGCGCCCTTCGGCGGCGCCCGACGCTGACCCTTCCCGGATCGTCCGGCGGACCCCACAGGGGGAGGGTCGGCAAGGCCCAGGGGTCCCCATCACGCTTCGACCTTCCGAGGGAAGATCACCATGCCCAAGACGGCATACGTACGCACCAAGCCGCACCTGAACATCGGCACCATGGGCCACGTCGACCACGGCAAGACCACCCTGACCGCCGCCATCACCAAGGTCCTGAGCGAGCGCGGGACCGGCAGCAGCACTTCTTACGTTTCGTTCGACCGGATCGACCGGGCTCCCGAGGAGGCGCAGCGCGGCATCACCATCAACATCGCGCACGTCGAGTACGAGACCGACACCCGGCACTACGCGCATGTCGACATGCCCGGCCACGCCGACTACGTGAAGAACATGGTCACCGGAGCCGCGCAGCTCGACGGGGCGATCCTCGTCGTCTCCGCGCTCGACGGGATCATGCCGCAGACCGCCGAGCACGTCCTGCTCGCCCGCCAGGTCGGCGTCGACCACATCGTCGTGGCCCTCAACAAGGCCGACGCCATCGCCGATGGCGAGGACGCTGTGCTGACCGACCTCGTCGAGCTCGAGGTGCGCGACCTGCTCTCCGCGCACGGCTACGGCGGCGACGCCGTGCCCGTCGTACGGGTGTCCGGGCTCAGGGCGCTGGAGGGCGACCCGCGGTGGACGGCGGCGATCGAGGCGCTGCTGGACGCGGTGGACACGTACGTGCCGATCCCGGAGCGCTACACGGACGCGCCGTTCCTCATGCCCGTCGAGAACGTGCTGACGATCACCGGGCGCGGCACGGTCGTCACCGGCGCCGTCGAGCGCGGCACGATCAGCGTCGGTGACCGGGTGGAGGTGCTGGGCGCGGAGGCCGAAACGGTCGTGACCGGTCTGGAGACCTTCGGGAAGCCGATGGAGTCCGCCGAGGCGGGGGACAACGTCGCGCTGCTGCTGCGCGGTGTGCCGCGCGACGCGGTGCGCCGCGGGCATGTGGTGGCCGCGCCCGGCAGCGTCATGCCCACCAGGCGCTTCACCGCGCAGGTGTACGTCCTGTCGGCGCGCGAGGGCGGGCGTACGACGCCTGTCACGAGTGGCTACCGGCCGCAGTTCTACATCCGTACCGCGGACGTCGTCGGCGACATCGACCTCGGCGAAAGGGCTGTCGCACGCCCCGGCGAGACGGTCACGGTGACCGTCGAGCTGGGCCGCGAGGTGCCGCTGGAGACGGGCCTCGGCTTCGCGATCCGGGAAGGCGGACGCACGGTGGGCGCGGGCACGGTGACGGGCCTGGTTGCCTGAGGCGCGTCCTTCCCCGCCGGCGCTCCGCCCAGGCCTCGGTCCTCAAAGGCCGGGGTCTGGGCGGGGTGGCCCGCGGCGCACAATGGTGGGGTGGACGAGCCGATACCCGTGATCCGGGACGTGGACTGGGGCACCGCCAAGCTGATGCCCGACGTGGACCGGCCGCGGGCCTGGCTGCTGACGGTCGACGGTGCGCCCCAGTCGTACGTCGACCTGGAGGACCCGGCCCACTTGGAGTTCGAGTACGCGCGACGGCTGGCCCATGTCGTCGACTGCGCCGCAGAGGAGGGCGTACCCCTCGGCGTCCTGCATCTCGGCGGCGGCGGCCTCTCGCTGCCCCGCTACACGGCCGCCACCAGGCCGGGCTCGCGTCAGGACGTCGTGGAGGCCGACCGGGGCCTGCTGGCACTGGTCGCCGAGCACCTGCCGCTGCCCGAGGGGTCCGGTGTACGGGTGCATGGCGCCGACGCGCGCGAGTGGCTCACAAACGCCTCCGCCGCGTCCGCCGACGTCATCGTCGCCGACGTCTTCGGCGGTTCCCGGGTGCCCGCGCATCTCACGTCCGTCGAGTACGCGCGCCTGGCCGAACGCGTCCTGCGCCCCGGCGGGATCTACGCCGCCAACCTCGCGGACGGCGCGCCTTTCGCGTTCCTCCGCTCCCAAGTGGCCACCTTCGCGGCCGTCTTCGGAGAAGTCGCCCTGATCGCCGAACCGGGAGTGCTGCGCGGGCGCCGCTTCGGCAACGCGGTGCTGATCGCCTCGCACGCTCCCATCGCCACGGCGGCCCTCGCCCGCAGGACCGCGGCCGACGTGTTCCCCGCGCGCGTGGAGAGCGGCCCCGCGCTGGCGCGCTTCACCGGTGGCGCGACGGCCGTACGGGACGCGGACGCGGTGGAGTCACCCGAGCCGCCCGGCGGGGCCTTCAGCATCGGCTGACACGGCCAAGGCGGCCTCCGTCTCCGTCACTTCCACTTCATGCGTACGGCGCGTCAGATTCCGTACGTCGGGGACGAACAGCACCGCGGCCGTGACGAGGACCATCTCCTGGTGAAGCGCCGTCATTCCTGGGAGACGCAGTTGAGGGCGTTGGCGGAGACCATCACGCGGTGCCGCGTCAGCCGGTCGGCTATCGCGCCGCCTATGAGCGGGAACAGGGCAGATTCGGCCTGGGTCAGAGGGAAGTGGGGGTGCGCGGTCAGTCGGCCAGCCGGACGGTGCCGAGGATCTGCTTGATGGTCGCGTCCGGCAGCTCGTCCTTGACGCCCTTCGAGGTGAACAGGCTCCAGACGGCGAAGTCGCCGTTGGCGTTCTTGAAGGCGAAGGCGATCGACTTGCCGTCGGTGTCGCACTTGGTCTTCTTCTTGACGCCCGTGACGGTGGCTACGGAAACGCTGCCCTTGAGCCCGGACCTGGAGGTGAAGGGCGTGGCCTTGGAGATCTTGAACGTGCCGGTCTCCTCCTGGTCGTAACCGGCGAAGACCCATGCCCCGGCCACGTTCTCGGCCTCGGGGCCGGTCGTGCTCGCCCCGTTCGCGCCGCGGGTCCCGGCGGCCCCGAGCACGGCGTTCGTGCCGCACCATCCGCTCTTGAAGTACGCCGGTGCCGAGACCGAGATGAGGGGCTTGTCCTTGTCGTCCGTGAAGCTGATGCTCTGACCGGGCGACTTGACCTCCCACTCCGGCGGTACGTCGAAGCGCGTGGCGTACTTCGGGTTGGTCACGACCTTCCAGCCGGGAATCGTCGGCTCGGCCCCCTCGACCGAGCCGCCGCGCGGGTTCTCGGCGGGGGCGGAGGGCTCCTCGGGTGTGTCGGAGGGCGGCGACGATGTCTCTTTGTCGCCTGCCTTCGTGGAGCCGCCCTCATCGTTCTTTCCCAGGACCACCACCCCGGTGATCACGGCCGCCACGACGACGGCGGTGGCGGCGACGATCGCGATGACGGTGGTCTTCTTCCCGTTGCCGCCCGGCGGCATCGGCGGCGCGTACTGCGGCGCGGCCGGCTGCTGGTAAGGATTCGGCTGATACCCGGCCTGCTGGTACCCCGACTGTTGGTAACCAGGCTGCTGGTACGGGTTCTGGTGCGCGTCCTGCGGGTTCTGCTCGCCCCCGGGCGGCTGCTGTCCTGGCCACATGGCCAGTAACGATAGAGGTGAACGACAGCAGTCGATACGTCCGGCCCCCGAGGGGATGGCCAAGCTTGCCTACTCGCGGGTAACCTCGCGCCTCATGAGCGCAGATCAGATGTCAGTGGGCGACATGCTCGTCGCCACGGTTCCCATGGCCCGTACCCTCAACCTGGAGTTCCTGGAGACCACCGCGGAACGCGCCGTGGTCCGTCTGCCGGACCGGGCCGACTACCACAACCACGTGGGCGGTCCGCACGCCGGCGCCATGTTCACCCTCGCCGAGTCGGCGAGCGGCGCCATTGTGATCGCCGCCTTCGGCGACCAGCTTTCGCGGGCCGTGCCGCTCGCCGTCAGGGCGGAGATCGGCTACAAGAAGCTCGCCATGGGCGTGGTCACCGCGACCGCGACGCTCGGCCGCCCGGTGGCGGACGTGGTCGCGGAGCTCGACGCCGGACAGCGCCCCGAGTTCCCGGTCGAGATCTCCATCCAGCGCGAGGACGGCGCCGTGACGGGCGAAATGACGGTTGTCTGGACGCTGCGTCCCAACAGCTGACCTTCACCCCGTGTGACGGGTGCGACCTCCCGGACGCCGTCACGGCATGGCGAGGTACGGGTAGGCTGCCCGCCGTGTGCCACGGGGGCGCACGGCGGTCAGCCGCACCTTCCACGACGACAGGAACCGGCGTTGCACATCACGGAGTGGCTCGAGACCATCCCGGCGGTCAGCATTTACCTCCTGGTGGGGATCGTCATCGGGCTGGAGAGTCTGGGCATTCCGCTGCCGGGCGAGATCGTCCTCGTCAGCTCGGCCCTGCTCGCCTCGCAGCACGGCGACATCAACCCGTACGTCCTCGGCGCATGCGCCACGGCGGGCGCCATCATCGGTGACTCGATCGGTTACGCGATCGGGCGCAGGGGCGGCAGGCCGCTGCTGGCGAAACTGGGCCGCAAGTTCCCCAAGCACTTCAGCGAATCCAACATCGCCATGGCGGAGCGTTCGTTCGAGAAGTGGGGCATGTGGGCGGTCTTCTTCGGCCGCTTCGTCGCACTGCTGCGGATCTTCGCGGGGCCGCTCGCGGGCGTACTGCGGATGCCGTACTGGAAGTTCCTCATCGCCAATGTCTTCGGCGGAATCCTGTGGGCGGGCGGCACCACGGCCGTCATCTACTCGGTGGGTGTGGTCGCCGAGGCGTGGCTCAAGCGCTTCTCCTGGCTGGGACTGGTCGTCGCCGTGCTGTTCGGCCTGACTTCGATGCTCGTGCTCAAGAACCGCGCGAAGAAGGCCGCCGCTCAGGCAGCGGCGCAGTCGGCAGCCGCAGAGCAGTCCGCAGCCGCAGAGCGGTCGGAGGCCGCCACTCCGGAGAAGGTCCCGGCGGCTGCCGAATGACGCCGCCCGCCGCGGCCGGTCCGCCAGTGGGCTAGTCCGCGTGCGCCTCGCGGTGGCCCTTGGCCAGCTCCAGGTACATCGCGGCGTTCAGCTTGATGCCCTCGCGCTCCTCGTCCGTCAGCTCCCGCTTCACCTTGGCGGGTACGCCCGCGACCAGCGAGCCCGGGGGCACGCGCATCCCCTGCGGCACGAGCGCCTGCGCCGCGATCAGCGAGCCGGCGCCGATGTGCGCGCCGTTGAGCACCGTGGCGCCCATGCCGACCAGTACGTCGTCCTCCACCGTGCAGCCGTGCAGTACGGCGTTGTGCCCGACGGAGACGCGGTCGCCGACCGTCACGGGGAAGCCCGGGTCCACATGAACGGTGCAGTTGTCCTGGATGTTGCTGTCGGCGCCGAGGACGATCGGTCCGCAGTCGGCGCGCAGTACGGTGTGGTACCAGACGCTGGCGCCCGCGCCCAGCGTGACGTCCCCGATCACGACGGACGTCGGCGCGGCGAAGGCCGACGCGTCGATCCTCGGCTCCTTGCCGCCCACGCCGGTGATCAAAGCCTGCTCTGCCATCGCGTGCTCCTTGGTGCTTCTTGCGGGTCGGTCGCGCCAGGGGAACCGTAAGCGACGCCTTTCGTCCCCAGGATGCCGGGTGGGGCGAACATCACAGGAGGCCGTTCAGAGAGGCCCCCCTTCCGACGACTACCGTGTGCGGGTGCCGAAGAACAGAAACACGTTCTCATCCTTGTCCGCCTGGCGTCGCCGCCTGGTGACCGCCGCCGTGCACGGTGGATGGAGCTGGGTGCAGCAGGCCGGAGCGGTCAGCGCGGAGCGTCCGGGGCGGCTGCGCTTCGGTTCGATCGGCACCGGAACGAAGCTCGCCTTCCCGCAGGGCACCGTGTTCGGCGAGGAGTGGATCCATCTCGGCGACCACTGCATCATCGGTGAACAGGTCACGCTGACCGCCGGCATGATGCCCGGCCTTGACCTCGGCCCCGACCCGATCCTGCGGCTCGGCAACGGTGTGGTCCTCGGCCGCGGCAGTCACGTCATCGCCGATACGACGGTGACCATCGGGGACGACTGCTACTTCGGCCCGTTCGTGTACGTCACGTCCACGAACCACAGTTACGACGATCCGGACGTCCCCGTGGGCAAGCAGTGGCCCCGCATGGACCCGGTGGAGATCGGCCCCGGCTGCTGGATCGGCACCGGTGCCGTGATCCTCCCGGGCGCCCGTCTCGGCCGTAACGTCGTCGTCGCGGCGGGCGCGGTGGTACGGGGCGAGGTGCCCGACCGCGCGGTGGTGGCCGGCGCGCCCGCCCGGGTCGTGCGTAGCTGGGACGCGGCGAAGGGCTGGCAGCCGCCGCTGCGGACGCCCGCGCCCGTACCGATCCCCGAGGGCGTCACCCCGGAGCAACTGCTGGCACTGGCCGACCTGGAGACCGAAACCGCCGAGTGAGCCCGTGGGTCACCCGGCGTGAGCAGCCGCCGTACCCACCCGGTGAATCCGGTGAATCCGGACATGCCGGGCCCTTGACTTGTGGTGAATTGGGAGGAAAATTCTTAATACACCAGAAAACCAGAGTGAGCCGCACCGTCGGCGGAGACGTTCGCCGACCCGCGTGACTCACTTGTTGGCTCTGGCCAGGCCCCCGGCAGATCCGCTCTATCCCAGGGCTTTCGGCGACGGCTGGAACCCATGGGGTATTGAGACGGACTACCGGGGACTGTGATGTCCGGGCCCCGGTTCACCTGAGTTCAATCGCCGGGCAGCGGTCCATGACCATGTCCAGCCCTGCGGCGCGCGTGCGCTCGTACGCCGCCTCGTCGATCACGCCGAGCTGGAACCACACCGCCTTCGCGCCGATCGCCGCCGCCTCGTCCGCGACGCCGCCCGCAAGGTCGCTGTTGACGAAAACGTCCACGACATCGACGGGGAACGGGATGTCGGCCAGCGACGCGTACCCCTGCTCGCCGTGGACCGTCTCGGCCTTGGGGTGTACCGGCACGACGCGCTTGCCGTGGCGCTGGAGCACCTCGGCGACGCCGTACGCCGCTCGCGACCGGTTGTTGGACAGGCCCACCACCGCCCACGTGTCGCCGGACTGCGTGAGGATCTTGCGGATCGTTGCCGGGTCGCCGTGCACGCCCTGCCTCCTGACGTCGAAAGGTCACCGCATGTGACCGCTGCATGCGACTAACGGACGGCGGCGTACGGGCATTCCCCGGAACGCGCGCCGGCTGTTCACGGGTGCGTTGTTGTTCAAGGTTGTACTGATGTGTATCGTCGCGACGTGTGACTTGAAGTTTCAAGTATCACGCCCCCAAGCGCAGCGCAGTCACACGACCGACAACCAAGGAGAGAGCCCCTCACATGACTCCCCCCACCAACACCCTCGGCGTACCCGTCATCAACAGCACCGCCGACAGGCGCACCCCCTCCCTCCACGGCTACGACGCGGGCCTCCTCGTGCTCCGTCTCGCCCTCGGCCTGACCATGGCGGTCCACGGTGCACAGAAGCTCTTCGGCTGGTTCGGCGGCGGCGGGCTCGAAGGAACCGGTCAGTTCTTCACCGCGAGCGGCTACCCGGCCGGCGAGGCGATGGCAGCCGTGGCCGGCCTCACCGAGACCTTCGGCGGCCTCGGGCTCGCGTTCGGCCTGCTCACCCCGCTGGCGGGCGCGGCCGTAGTGGGGACCATGGTCAACGTGCTCGCGGTGAAGTGGGGCGGCGGCTTCTTCGCCCCCGAGGGCGTGGAGTACGAAGTGCTCCTCACGGCGGCCGCGGTGGCGCTCACCCTGACCGGTCCCGGCCGGTACGCCGTCGACCGCTTCCTGCCCGGCCTGCGCGCCCACCGCCTCGCCTACGGCGTCGCCGCCGTGGTGGTCGGCCTGGTGGTCGCGGCCGTCATCCTGCTGCTCCGGAAGTAACCCCTGCGGCCTGCGCATAGGGTGGGCCGAATGCAGGAGCAGTACCGGACCGTCGCCCGCGCGGGCGTGCACGAAGCCGAGATCAACAGGTCGCGCTTCCTCTGCGCGCTCGCGCCCGCCGCCACCGAACGCGAGGCGCAGGAGTTCGTCGCACGCGTCCGCAAGGAGCACCCGACGGCGTCGCACAACTGCTTCGCGTACGTCATCGGAGCCGACGCCTCCGTGCAGAAGGCGAGCGACGACGGTGAGCCGGGCGGCACGGCGGGCGTACCGATGCTTCAGATGCTGCTGCGCCGCGAGGTCCGGTACACCGTCGCCGTCGTCACCCGCTACTACGGCGGCGTGAAACTGGGTGCGGGCGGGCTGATCAGGGCGTACGGGGGAGTGGTCGGCGAAGCCCTGGACGCGGTCGGCACGATCACCAGACAGCGCTTCCGGCTCGCCACCGTCACCGTCGACCACCAGCGGGCCGGAAAGCTGGAGAACGACCTGCGGGCGACCGGGCGGGCCGTGCGCGACGTCCGGTACGCCGAGGCGGTCGCGATCGAGGTCGGGCTGCCGGAGGCGGACATCGAGCCCTTCCGCGCCTGGCTCGCCGACGCCACGGCGGGCACCGCCGGGTTCGATCTCGGCGGCGAGGCGTACGGCGACGCCTGAGCCGGCGCCGGGCCCCCGGTTCGGCCAAAACTGAGGTCCGTGGTGGGCGAGGTGCTGAGCGGCGCTAACGTGGTCGGTGCTGACAGTCAGGTCCGCGCTGATTCGGTGCGGGCTCAGGGGGCGGAGGAAGTAAAAATGCAGGTCGGGGCCGTCTCTTGAGGATTCTGCACACGTCGGACTGGCATCTGGGGCGGTCGTTCCACCGGGTCAGCCTGCTCGACGCCCAGGCCGCGTTCCTCGACCACCTGGTGACCACGGTCCGCGAGCGCGACGTGGAAGCCGTACTGGTCGCGGGTGACGTGTACGACAGAGCGGTGCCACCGCTGGCCGCCGTCGAGCTCTTCGACCGGGCCCTGCACCAGCTCGCCGCCGCCGGCGTGCCGACGGTCATGATCTCCGGCAACCACGACTCGGCCCGCAGGCTGGGCGTCGGCGCCGGGCTCATCGACCGGGCCGGGATCCACCTGCGTACCGACCCTGCCGGTTGTGCGACACCCGTCGTACTTCGCGACGCGCACGGGGACGTCGCCTTCTACGGGCTTCCGTATCTGGAGCCCGCCTTGGTGCGCGACGAATTCAAGGTGTCCAAGGTGGGGCACGAGGCGGTCGTCGGAGCGGCGATGGAGCGCGTACGAGCAGACCTCGCGGCGCGCCCCGCGAACACTCGGTCGGTCGTTCTCGCGCACGCCTTCGTCACGGGCGGCGAACCGAGCGACAGCGAGCGCGACATCACGATCGGCGGCGTGGCCTCCGTACCCGCCGGAGTCTTCGACGGCGTCGACTACGTCGCCCTCGGCCACCTCCACGGCTCCCAGGCCATCACCGCACGAGTGCGGTACTCGGGCTCCCCGCTCGCGTACTCCTTCTCGGAAGCGGACCACCGAAAGACGATGTGGCTGATCGACCTCGGCCCCGGCGGGGAGATCGAGGCACAGGAGCGGCTCGACTGCCCCGTACCGAGGCGGGTCGCCCGGATCCGCGGGCGCCTGGAGGAGCTGATCGAGGACCCTTCTCTGGAACGCCACGAGGACTCCTGGATCGAGGCGACACTCACCGATCCCGTACGCCCCACGGAACCCATGGCGCGGCTCTGCGCGCGCTTCCCGCACACCATCAGCCTCGTCTTCGAACCCGAGCGGGCCCCCGAGGACCCCCTCGCGTCGTACGCCCAGCGCCTCAAGGGGCGCGACGACCAGCAGATCGCGGAGGACTTCGTGGCCCATGTGCGCGGCGGCAGCGGCCCGGACGAGCGGGAGCGCACAGTGCTCTTCGGAGCCTTCGACGACGTACGCGTCGACGACACCGGGCGCGAGGTCGCCCGGTGAGACTGCACTCGCTGCACATCACGGCCTTCGGGCCCTTCGGAGCCACCCAGGAAGTCGACTTCGACGCGCTCAGCGCGGCCGGGATCTTCCTGCTGCACGGGCCGACCGGCGCGGGCAAGACCTCGGTCCTGGACGCCGTCTGTTACGCGCTGTATGGCGCCGTGCCCGGCGCGCGGCAGAGCCCCGGAGCCTCGCTGCGCAGCGACCACGCTCCGCACGATCTGCCGACCGAGGTACGCCTCGAACTGACGGTGGGCGGGCGGCGTCTTGAGATCACCCGGCGGCCCGCACAGCCGCGCCCCAAGAAGAAGGGCACCGGCTTCACGACGGAGAAGGCACAGAGCTGGCTGCGCGAGTACGTACCCGAAACCGGTGAGTGGAAGGCGCTCAGCCGCTCCCACCAGGAGATCGGCGAGGAGATCACGCAGCTCGTCGGCATGAGCCGGGAGCAGTTCTGCCAGGTCGTGCTGCTGCCCCAGGGCGACTTCGCGCGCTTCCTGCGCGCCGACGCGGAGGCGCGCGGCAAGCTCCTCGGCCGGCTCTTCGACACGCGCCGCTTCGCCGCGGTCGAGGACCGTCTCGCCGAACTGCGCCGTGCGGCGGAGCAGCAGGTGCGCGCGGGCGACGAGCGGCTGCTCGCCGTCGCGCAGCGGATGGCGCAGGCGGCGGGCGACAACGCGGACGCACGGGCCTGGCCGCTGCCGGACGCGAAGCCCGGCGAGCCAGGGCTTGCCGAGGGCGTACGGGAGTGGGCCGCGATCGCGCGCAGCGGTGCGCGGGAGCGGCTGGACATCGCGGAGTCGGCCGTGGCCGCTGCCGGGAGCCGGCAGGCCGAGGCCCGGCGCGGGCTGGAGGCCGAGCGTGAACTGGCCGCTCTCCAGCAGCGTTACGAGGACGCCCGCCGACGCGCCGACGCGCTGGAGGCGAGGCGCCCGGAGTACGAGCGGCTGCGTGAGCGGCACGAGCGCGCGCGCCGGGCCGACCGCGTAGCGCCCGCTCTGTCGGTGCGCGACGACGCCGAGCGGGAACACCGCGCGGCGGCCAAGGCCCGGGAGCGGTCGCGAGCCCAACTGCCCCCGGACCTCGCCGAAACCGGGGCCGAGCAGCTCGCCGCGCTGGAACGCCGGCTCCGCCAGGACCTCGGCAGCCTGGAAGCCGCACGCAGGGCGGAGCACCGCAGCGAGGAGATCGTCCGGCAGCGGGCGGAGCTGGAGCGCGAGGCCCACGCCGACGACGAGCTGCTGCGGGACGCCGCCGACTGGCTGGCCGGCTGGGACGCGACGCGCAGTCGCTGCCAGGAACGCATCGAAGCGGCGCAGGACGCGGTGACCCGCGCGGAGCACCTGGCGGGCCGCCTCGAACCGGCCCGCCGCAGGCTCGACGCCGCGCGCCGGCGCGACGTACTCGCCGAGCGGGTCACGGCCGCCGAGGACCGGCTGCGGACGGCTCGCGACAGCGCGGTGGCGGCGCACGAGACGTGGCTGGACCTGAAGGAACGCCGGCTGCTGGGCATCGCGGCGGAGCTGGCGGCTGGCCTGCGCGACGGTGAAGAGTGCGCGGTCTGCGGCTCGCGGGAGCACCCGTCGCCCGCGCGGGCGGCGGCGGACCAGGTGGACCGTACGGCGGAAGAAGCGGCGTACGAGGCCTACACGAGCGCCGAGGCGGCGCGCGGTACGGCGGAGCGCGCGCTGGCAGCGGTACGGGAGGACCACGCGGCGGCCCGCGCCGAGGCGGGCGGCTCCGCCGTGGGCGGCGGCCCGCTGGAAGCGGCGTCCTCGGACGCGTCGCGGGCCGACCGCGAGCGGACCGGCGTTACCGCCGCGGCCCGCTCCGCCCAGGCCACCGGCTGCGCGGCCGGAGGCGACGCCGGTGCGGTCGCCGGATCCCCGGCCCACGGGGAAGCGGGAGCAGGCGGAGCGGGCGGGGATGGGGAGGCCGGCGCCGGGATCCCGGCCCAGTACGCGCGATCGGCGGCCGAGCCGGCGCCTCCGGGCGAGTCCGGCAACGGTTCTCCGGCCTCCGCCCGGGCCACGGCAGGTACGGCGGGCCGCCCCCGTGACGTGAGCGTCAGCGAGCTCTCCGCCCTCGTTGAGGAATTGCGGCGGCAGCACGCCGAGGCGCACGCCACCGCCGCCGGCCTGCACGCCGCCCGCGAGGCGCTGGACCGTGCCGAGCGCGAGTACGCGCGACGCGTCGAAGCGCGGCAGCAGGCCGAGCGTCGGGCGGCCGCCCGTACCTCGCAGCGCGAAGCGCTCGACCGCGAACTGGCCGACCGCGAAGCCGAAGTGGCCCTCGGCCGCGGTGAAGAACGCACCGTCGCCGCGCATGCTGCCCTGCTGGAGCGCCGCGTCCGGACGCTCGGTGAAGCCGCGGAAGCCGTACGAGCGGTCGAAGCCACCGCCCAGCGCCTCAAGGAGGCCGACGACCGGCTCGCCGACGCCGCGTTCAAGGCCGGGTTCGACACTCCGGGCGCCGCCGCCCAGGCGCTGCTCGGGGACGCGGAGCAGCGCGACCTCCAGCACCGCATCGACGACTGGCAGCGTGAACAGGCCGCCGTCGCCGACCGGTTGGCGGAACCCGAGACCGCCGCGGCCGCCGACCGGCCGCAGGCAGCGCCGCGGCAGGCCCAGGCGGAGTTCGACGCCGCCGAGCGCGGACTGATCGAAGCAGCGTCCGCACTCGACGCCGCCCGCGAGTGCCGCGCCGCGCTCACCGCACTCTCGCAGCAGGCCGCCGAGGAGACGCGACTCCTCGGCCCTCTGCGCGAGGAGTACGAGCGGGTGGCACGCCTCGCCTCCCTCACCGCCGGCACCTCCGCCGACAACGAACGCAAGATGCGGCTGGAGTCGTACGTCCTCGCGGCCCGCCTGGAGCAGGTCGCGGCAGCCGCCACCGCCCGCCTCCAGCTCATGTCGTCCGGCCGCTACACCCTCGTCCACTCCGACGCACGGGCCGGCGGCCGCGGCCGTTCGGGACTCGGCCTGCACGTCGTCGACGCCTGGACGGGCATCGAGCGCGATACGGCGACCCTCTCCGGGGGCGAGACGTTCTTCGCCTCGCTCGCCCTCGCGCTGGGCCTCGCCGACGTGGTCACCGACGAGGCCGGCGGCGTACGGCTCGACACGCTCTTCATCGACGAGGGCTTCGGCAGCCTCGACGACCAGACCCTGGACGAGGTCCTCGACGTACTGGACTCCCTGCGCGAACGGGACCGCAGCGTCGGCATCGTCAGCCACGTGGCCGACCTGCGGCGCCGCGTCACCACCCAGCTGGAGGTCGTCAAGGACCGGCACGGCTCAGTGGTCCGCCACCGTACGGCCTTCGGTCAGCGGCTGAGCGCGCGCCGTGGCAGCGGCGAGGAGTAGACGACGCTGGTGGTGACCGAGCCGAGCGTGCCGAACCGGCCCGAGACCTCCTCCAGGTGCTTCATCGAACGGGCGGCGACCTTCATGACGAAGCAGTCGTCGCCCGTGACGTGATGGGCTTCGAGCACCTCGGTCGTCACTTCCAGCAGGTCGTGGAACGGCTTGTAGTTGCCGTGCGGATAGCGCAGCCGTACGAACGCCAGAATGGGCATCCCCAGCTGCTCCTGCTCAACGACGGCCGTATAGCCCGAGATCACCCCTGCCTCTTCGAGCCGCCGCACGCGCTCCGTCACGGCGCTCGGTGACATGGACACGGTGCGCGCCAGCTCGGCGAACGTCGCCCGGCCTTCGCGTTGCAGGGCTTCCAGGATGCGCCAGTCGGTGGCGTCCGGTGAATATCCGGTCATGTCCCCGAGACAACAGGGAATCCACCGGCAGATCAAGAGAAGAGCCGGGGGATCTCACTTCAGCTCGATGATCACTCGTCGTAGATTTTTAGCCATGACGACGACACAGACCGCCGCCCCCGCCGCGGCCCAGGCCCCCGCTGCCAACGCCGTTCTGCGCGTCCCGCCGGCCGCCCCCGCCGCGGCCGCCGCGTACTTCGCTGCCAGCCTCGCCTTCCACGCCGACGTGTCCGACGTCGCCTCGGTCCTCGCGTCGGGCGAAGACCCCGGCTTCCTCGTGATCGACTCGCGCTCCGCGGAGTCCTGGGACCAGGGCCACATTCCCGGCGCCCTGCACCTCCCCACGGCGATGATCCCGACGCAGGCGGAGAAGCTGCTGGACAAGTCCGTGCCGGTCGTCACGTACTGCTGGGGACCCGGTTGCAACGGCGGCACCCGCGCCGCCCTCGCCCTGGCCGAACTCGGCTACCAGGTCAAGGAGATGCTCGGCGGCATCGAGTACTGGATCCGCGAGGGCTTCGAGGTCGAGACCTGGGAGGGCCGCGAGCGGCGCGACGCCGACCCGCTCACCGCGCCCGTCGACTCGGACAACTGCGGCTGCTGACGGCCGGCCGGTTCACCGTACGACTCGGTGTACAGGCGGCCGCAGGGACCGCACGTCTTGCCGCCCGACCTCGACCACCGGACGCGCCGCCCGCAGCACCACATCCAGCGCGGCGTCGCTGTCGCACGCGTAATGCCCGCTCGCCCAGGCCGCGTTGGCCTCCACCACGGCCCACCGCCCGTCGACCGTACCGACGTCCACGACGACCGCACTCGGCAGCGGCGGAACGCCGGGCGCGCGGAGCAGCGACGCGAAGTCCAGCACCTGCGCGTGGAGCGCGTCCTCCTCCAGCGGTACGACGTCGAGGCCGCCCCGCACCGCGTAGCGGCTGCCGGTCACGACCTCGCCGTCCAGTACGAACAGCCGGTACTCGGCGCTGAACGCGACGATGTCGCTGACCAGCACCGGAGTGTCGTCGTCCACCGCGTCGGGGCCCGGCAGCCCGCTGCCGTCCGGGTAGACGCGAGCGGGGAAGCTCTTGTCGTTCGGTGGCTTGACGAAGGCGGGGCGGCGTAGTGAGCGGGCCCTGGCGACCGTGGTGAACTCGATCTGCCGATGGGTGAGTTCGTACGGCAGCTTCGCGAGCCAGTCCACCGGCGGCTCCAGCAGACCGAGCCCGAGACCGCCGGAGACGGCGTCGGCGAAGAGTGGCCCGGCGTACAGCGAGGTGATGCCGTGCGGCCGGTCCGGTGCGCGCCACTCGCGCAGCGTCTCGCACCCCAGACCGCGCCGGCGGCCGGCGGCCGCGAGCGCGTTACCGGTCGCGGTGACGCGCGGGGACAGGGCGAGGGTGCGTAGGGGAGTGGGCATGGGGTGAGGCTCCCGCATCCGGTGGACATGGTGGTAGCGGTTTTCGCACCCCCGGAAACCGGGTGACAGCAGTACCCCGAAACCACCAGGATGGTGGGCCATGCCCAAGATTCCAGGCCCTTCCCCGGCCGAACTCCGCCGCGACCCACTGCCCCTGCGCGGCCGCACCGCCCTCGTCACGGGCGCGAGCCGGCGCGGTGGCATCGGCTATGCGGTGGCCCGGCGGCTCGCCGCCTACGGCGCGGGCGTCTACCTCCACCACCACGTACCGCACGACGCGGCGCAGCCCTGGGGAGCGGAACCCGAAGGCGTGGAAGCCGTCGTGGCGGGGGTACGCGAAGCGCTCGCCGACCCCAGTGCCACCGTCGCGCACGGGCCCGGTGACCTGGCGGATCCCGAGACGCCCGCCCAGCTGATCGCCACCGCCGCCGAGGCGCTCGGCGGACGTATCGACATCCTCGTCGCGAACCACGCTCTCAGCGGCTCCGACGGCACGCTGGACACCGTCGACGCGGCCATGCTCGACGCGCACTGGGCTGTGGACACGCGCTCCGTGATCCTGCTGGCCCAGGCGTACGCACGACTCCGCGCGACACTGCCGCCGCGCTCACCAGGCGGGCGGATCATGATGATGACCTCCGGCCAGGACATCGGCGGCGGCATGCCCGAAGAGATCGCGTACGGCCTCGCCAAGGGCGCCCTCGCCTCCGCCACTCGTACCCTCGCCACGGCACTCGCGGATCTGAGAGTGACTGTCAACACCATCAATCCCGGGCCCGTTGACACGGACTACCTGACCGGCGACGACTACGACACGATCGCCGCGATGTTCCCCGCCGGGAGGTGGGGCATGCCGGACGACCCGGCCCGGCTCATCGCTTGGCTGGCTACGGACGAGGCGGAGTGGGTGACGGGTCAGGTCATTGATTCCGAGGGTGGCTTCCGGCGCGGGTGAGGGCGTCGTAGAGCGCGTACGGGCCTGCACGGCGGGGACGGCCGGGCTCATGAAAACCGACCCCGGCCGCCGTATCCGCGCAGGCGGGCCGTCAGAGCTTCGACAGCTCTTCCACCAGGTCGTCGAGGCCCAGAGAGCCCTGCGACAGCGCCGCCATGTGCCACGACTTCGCGTCGAAGGCGTCGCCGTGCGCCTTGCGGGCGTTCTCACGGCCCAGCAGCCACGCCCGTTCGCCCAGCTTGTAGCCGATCGCCTGGCCGGGCATGGACAGATAGCGGGTCAGCTCGCTCTCCACGAAGTCGGCGGGACGTCCGCTGTGCATCCCGAAGAACTCGTGCGCGAGCTCCGGGGTCCAGCGCTCGCCCGGGTGGAAGGGGGAATCCGCCGGAATCTCCAGCTCCAGGTGCATGCCGATGTCCACGATGATCCGCGTCGAGCGCATCATCTGCGCGTCCAGGTAGCCGATCCTGCGCTCCGCGTCACCGAGGAAGCCCAGCTCGTCCATCAGCCGCTCCGCGTAGAGCGCCCAGCCCTCGGCGTTGGCGCTGACCATGCCGACCGACGCCTGGTAGCGGGACAGCCGGTCCGCGACGTGAACCCACTGCGCGAGCTGCAAGTGGTGCCCCGGAACGCCCTCGTGGTACCAGGTCGACGTCAGGTCGTACACCGGGAAGCTGGTCTCGCCCATCGTCGGCAGCCAGGTGATGCCCGGACGCGAGAAGTCCTCGGAAGGGGTGGTGTAGTACGGCGCGGCCGCGCTGCCGGGGGGCGCGATGCGGGACTCCACCTTCCGTACCCGCTCGGCCAGTTCGAAGTGCGTACCGTCGAGCGCTTCGATCGCCTCGTCCATCAGGCCCTGCAGCCAGACCCGCGTCTCCTCGACGCCTTCGATGTGCGTACCGTGCTCGTCGAGCCAGGCCAGAGCCTCCCACGGCGTGGCCGCGCCCGGCAGGATCTTCTCCGCCTCGGTCTTCATCTCGCCGAGCAGGCGGTGGTATTCGGACCAGCCGTACGCGTACGCCTCGTCCAGATCGAGGTCGGTGCCGTTGAAGTAGCGCGACCAGCGGGCGTACCGCTCGCGGCCCACGGTGTCGGGCGCGCCCTTCACGGCCGGACCGTATACATCGCGCATCCAGTCGCGCAGCGCGGCGACCGCCCCGGTGGCGCCGCGGGCGGCCCCGTTCAGCTCGGCGCGCAGCGAATCGGGTCCCGCCGCCGCGAACTCCTCGAACCAGCCGCGCCCGTCTCCCGCCCACTCGGTCAGCTGGCCGGTAAACGTCTCCGTGGCGCGCGGACCGCCCAGCAGCCCCCGCTCCAGACCGAGCGCGAGCGATGCCCGGTAGCCCTCAAGGGCGTCCGGCACCGCGCGCAGCCGCTCGGCGACGGCCGCCCAGTCCTCGTCGGTCTCGGTCGGCGTCACGGTGAAGACACCGCGGATGCTGTGCGCGGGGGAGTGGATGTTGCTGACGGCCCGCAGGCTCTCGTCGGCCTCGTGTACGGCGAGTTCGGCGGTCAGCCGCTCGCGCAGCAGCCGGCCGCAGCGCCGCTCGACGTCACTGTCCGCGCCCGGCAGGTCCTGTGCCTTGTCCAGCTCGGCCAGAGTGGTGCGGGCCAGCTCGGCGAGTGCCTTCTGCCCCTGTGGTGAGAAGTCCGGCAGGCTGCGGGAGCTCTCCTTCACTCCCAGGTACGTGCCGGTGATCGGGTCGAGGGCGATGAGTGCGTCGACGTAGGCGTCGGCGACCTGACGGGGGAGGGCGAGCGGGCTGCTCGAAGTGACTGACATGCCGACATCCTCGTACGGGCGAGGCCTCCGCGTCACTACCGTTCCAGGGTCAATGGCCTGACATCGGCGCCTTGGTTCCGGCCACCCCGTCGCCCCCGCAGCCGGTGGCAGCAGCGGTCCGCAGTCCTGAGCTCGCGCCGGTGCGGGTGCACCTGAACCAGCAGCAGGGCTCCGAGGCCGCGGCCGAGCTTGGCGGGGGCGAGGCGCAGTGGATGGCCGAGAATCATCCCTGAGCGGCGCAGGCGCGTGGGCGGCACCGGCGACGGCGGCCGAACTGGCACGGCGGCCGGCCGCAGGACGTTGAGGATCTGTGGCGGGAGCTGTGCGAGGCGCTCAGCGCTGCTGGGCGGTACGCGGTCGTACGGTCGTCGTCGTCGACGACGCGGCCAGCCGCGCGGTGACCACCAGCGTGCCCTCCTCGATCTGGTAGTCGAGGGGCAGGCCGAGGCCGCGCATGGCCGCGACCATGCCGGTGTTGGACGACTGGGTGACGGCGTACACGCTCTCGCAGCCCGCCTCGACGGCGAGCGCCACCAGGCGTCGCAGCAGCTCGGAGCCGATGCCGCGGCGCTGCCACGCGTCCTCGACGAGCAGCGCCACCTCGGTCTCGTCCCCGTCCCACAGCAGGTGGCCGAGGGCGACGAGACGGCCGGACGCGGTCTGGACGGCGAGGGTGCGGCCGAAGCGGGGGCTGAGGAGGTGGCCGAGGTAGCGGTCGGCGTCGCCCACCGGGCCGTGGTAGCGCAGGCTCAGGGTGCGGTCGCCGCAGCGGTCGTGCATGGCGCGGGCGGCTGCGAGGTCGTCGAGTCCGGCCCTGCGTACGGTGATCTCGTTGCCTTCGGGGAGGGTCAGGACGTCCTCGCTGCGGGGGATGCGCGGGCCGAGGCGGGCGTCGAGCTCGACGAGGGCGCGGGCGCGGGCGAACTCGGTCGGGGTGAAGGGCAGGTAGTGGCGCTCGATGGTGATGGCCCCACCGGACGGGTCGCGCAGTTTCATCACCGTACCGTCGAGTACACCTTCGACCGGTGCCGTCTCGCCGGTGGGGCGGCCGGTGAGGGTGGTCGCGGGCAGCGAATGGATGGTGCAGCGGCCGAGCAACTGACGCAGGGCCAGCGGCAGTTCCGCGGCATCGAGCGCGGTGCGGGTGGCGAGGCCGAGCACCCGGGTGGGGGCGTCGACCAGGTCGTGGGCGTCGGCGCGTTCCAGCCAGGTGTCGGTGCCGCCGGCAGCCGCGATCTCACGGGTGAGCTGGTTGGCCTGGAGGGTCGCGGGGGCGCGCAGCAGCAGTTCGTCGACCGTGCCTTCGGCGAGCGGGTGCGTCTGGAGGGTGAGGATGTCCACCCGGTGCCGGGCCAGGGCGGTGCACAGCAGCGCGAGGCTGCCGGGCTCGTCCCTGACGGTGGTACGCATCCGCCACAGGGCGGTTTCGGGGGCGGGGGCTGCGGTGTCGGGGGTGCCGGTGGTGATGCTCGTACCCGCGGCGCTCGTACCAGCACCGGCCGGCGGCGGAGCATGGCTGTGCCGTCGTGCCCACCAGGTGTGGAACCCGGCCGTGGCGGTCAGCACCACGGCCGAGATCACCAGGAGGTACGGCCCGTCCGGTCCGTGCACGATCGTGTTCGCGACGGCATCGGCGACGGCCACCGCCGTGAACAGGGCAGCCAGCTCGACGAGATCCCGCCGCCAGTGGTGCGTGCGGCGGGCCCTCTTGGTCACTTCGGTCATGTTCGTCATGGCACCACTGTGACCGAGCGGTGTTGCGTGATCACGAACGCTTTGTGACTGGCGGGTTAAGTGTGCTTCTGGGCAGTTAGTGACCGTTTTCAATCAAATCAGAGGCCGACCCGGCCAGGTTGAAGCACCTTGCTGAACAACACCACGTTTCCCTCGGCGCGCAGCCGCACCGTCAGCTCCCCACTCCCGCCGTCGATCTCGACCTCGCCGAAATGCTGCGGGGACTCCATGGGCGAGACGTTCGCGCGCGTCGGTGCCTTCAGGAAGACCTGGTCCGGGCCGAAGGTGGCGTCGAGCCGGGTCGCGGGGAAGCCGCCCGCGGCCAGCGGCCCGGACACGAACTCCCAGAAGGGCGCGAAGTCTTTGAAGGCCGCGCGGGACGGGTCGTAGTGCTGAGCCGATGTGTAGTGCACATCGGCGGTGAGCCACACGGTCCCGGTGATACGGGCGTGCTTGATGTGGCGCAGGAGTTCGGCGATCTGGAGCTCCCTGCCCAGCGGCGCACCGGGATCGCCCTGTGCGACCGCCTCGAAGTTGGCGGCCCCGTCCGGGACGACGATCCCCAGCGGCATGTCGGAGGCGATCACCTTCCACACCGCGCGGGAGCGCGACAACTCCCGCTTCAGCCAGGTGAGCTGCTCGGCGCCGAGGATTCCGGTCGCGTCGTCGGGCTGCCGGCCGGGGGAGTTGGCGTTGCGGTACGTCCGCATGTCGAGCACGAAGACATCGAGCAGGGGGCCCTGCCTGACCACCCGGTAGACGCGGCCGCCGGTCCCCTTTCCACCCTCCCCGCGCGGGGGGAGGGTGGAAAGGGGGAAGCACTCGCTGAACGCGCGCATCGACCGCGCCGCGAGTACGTCGACGTTCTTCTCCGTGTAGCGGGCGTCGTCGAGGATCTGACCGGGGTACCAGTTGTTGCGTACCTCGTGGTCGTCCCACTGCACGATGGAGGGCACCTGCGCGTTGAAACGGCGTACGTTCTCGTCCAGCAGGTTGTAGCGGAAGTTGCCGCGGAACTCGTCCAGCGTTTCGGCGACCTTCGCCTTCTCCCGGGTGGTGATGTTCCGCCACACCCGGCCGTCCGGCAGTGTCACGCTCGGATGGATGACACCGTCCGCGTAGACCGTGTCGCCGCTGCACAGGAAGAAGTCCGGATCGAGGCGGCGCATCTCCTCGTACACGCGGTAGCCGCCGATGTCGGGGTTGATGCCCCACCCCTGTCCCGCGATGTCGCCCGACCACAGGAAGCGCACACCGTCGCGTCGTTTGACGGACGCCGTACGAAACGTTCCCTGGAACGCTTCCCCGGTGCGCCGGGGATCGTCGGGATCGGCGAGGGTGACCCGGTAGTGCACCTGCTCGCCCGCCGGCAGTCCGCGCAGCGACGTCGTCCCGGTGAAGTCCGTACCGGGGCCGAGCAGCGGCCCGTGCCATCTGCGGGAGTGGCGGAAGGACTCGGTCGCGGATGTCTCCACGACCATCCGGGCCGGGCGGTCGGACCGTACCCACACCAGTCCCGACGAGGAGGTGACATCGCCCGTCTGTACGCCCCACGCGGCGCGGGGACGGCCGGAAAGGGCCTGGGCGGGCGCGGCGGCGGCGGGCAGGGCGAGCGCGGCCGAGGCGGCCAGCGAGCCGCGCAGGACGGTGCGTCGGTCGGGGGACTGGCTCTGCGGCTGGCTCTGCGGTCGGCGGTACGGCATCGATGCGCCTCCAGTGACGGTTCGGTCCGGGCATGCGACGCCATGCCTAGTGCCCGGCCACGGCAGCCACACGAACCACAAGTGAACAACTGGCCCCCCTTCCAGGGAACCGGTCCGACACGCCCCGCTACAGCCGCGCCGTACCCGTACCCGAGCACCAGTCGTACGCTTCCGTCCTGCGACGAGGGCGTGTCAGCTGCTGGTGTCGAGGATGACGCGGGCCACCAGCGCGGGGTCGTCGTTCATCGGAACGTGGCCGCAGCCGGGCAGCCTGACAAGCCGGGCGCCGGGGATCGCGTGCTTGGCCCTGAGGCCCTGGCGGCGTGGTAGCAGCCGGTCGCGGCTGCCCCAGGCCACGGTGACGGGTATGCCGCGAACGTCGTCGGTGAACAGGACGCGGCGGCCCGCCGAGAGCGTCTCGGTGAACCCGGAAGCGTCGCGCAGCGCCACGGTCTCGGCGATGACGGCCTCCGGTGAACGCCATCCGGGCCGCGCGTAGATGGTGCTGGTGAGGGCGGCCCGGCCGACGGCCGTGCGCGCCATGCGCTCCACGACGGGCAGCGGGAGGTTCTGAGCCCCGAACCGCATCCCGCGCAGCGTGCCGAAGGCGTAGCGGCGCTCGCTCTCCGTCCAGAAACCGGCGGGGGACAGCGCCGTCACCGACCGCACGAGCCTTTCGCGGCCCAACTCCAGGGCGAGCAGGCCACCGAGGGAGTTTCCCGCCACATGGGGGCGCTCTATGCCCAGCGCCTCGCACAGCGAACCGAGCACGGGAACGACCGTCGACAGGTCGTAGGACAGGCCGTCGGGGAGCGCGGTCGATCCGCCGAAACCGGGCAGGTCGACGGCGATCACGTCGCGTTCGGCGGCCAGCGCGGAGAGCACCGGCTGCCACGCCTGCCAGTGATGGCCTATGCCGTGGAGGAGCAGCAGCGGCTCGCCGGCGCCCGCCCGTTCGTACGCGACGGAGAGCGTGTGGCTGCCCGTGGGGGACTCGATGCTGAAGGAGACCTTTGCGGCCATGCTGCTGCTCCCTGGGTGGGGTCGGGGCTAGACAACGTGTCAGCAACAATTACCGCCGAGTAGCTTGGAGTTCAAGAGGCCGGACAGTTCCGGCCGCGACGCACCCGTGCTGCCTGGACACGGCGCGAACGGTCGGATGGGATGGAGGAGTGACTGCCGACACCGTGACCGACGTCTTCGAACAGCACCGCCCCGTTCTGACCGGGGTGGCCTACAGGATGCTCGGCCGCGTCGCCGACGCCGAGGACGTCGTGCAGGAGGCGTGGCTGCGCTGGTCGGCCCAGGCGCGCGACGACGTACGGGAACCACGTGCCTATCTGGTGCGGATCACCACCCGCCTCGCCATCGACCGGCTGCGGCACGTACAGGCGCGGCGCGAGGCGTACGTCGGACCGTGGCTCCCGGAGCCGCTCGAAACGGACTTCGGTGCGAGCGTCGAGGACGCCGCGGAACGTGCGGTTCTCGCCGACTCCGTCTCGCTCGCGGTACTCGTCGTTCTCGAGTCGCTCTCCCCGCTGGAGCGCGCGGTGTTCGTACTGCGGGAGGCTTTCGGCTTCCCGTACGGCGAAATCGCAGCCACCCTGGAACGCTCGGAATCGGCCGTACGGCAGCTCGCGGGACGCGCCCGGCGGCATGTCGGGGAACGCAGGCCCCGCTTCGACGTGGATCCCGCGGAACGCCGCGACCTCACTGAACGGTTCCTCGCCGCCGCGTCGGGAGGAGACCTAGACCCGTACTTCGCAGGTCACCCGATCGTGAAGATCAACTGGTCACGACCGATCGCCGCTCAGTCCGGTCCGCAACGGCGATCGCAATGCCGGTCCGATCCGGTCGGGTTCGGACGCCGAAGAGCCGCTGCGGCGAACCTTTTCAGCGACCCGCGAAGTCCGGGCCTAGACGCGCTGCTCGCTCTGCTCGCGCCGGACGTTAGGCTCGTCGGCGACAGCGGCGGCAAGGCCAAGGCACCGCTGCGGGTCATCGAGAGCGCCGACAAGGTGGGCCGGTTCCTCTTCGGGGCGGCCAGGAAGGGCATCCCCGAGGGCGAGTTCCGCTTCCTGGAAGTCAACGGCGGTCCGGCGCTGCTCGTCCTGTCCGGCGGAAAGCCCGACTCGGTCTTCCAGCTCGACGTCGTGGACGGCCTCATCCAGTGCATCTACATCGTGCGGAATCCGGACAAACTTACCGCACTCGCCGTGTAAGGGAAGCGCCCGTCCTGCGCTGATTGGTCTTGACCAAGGCAGACGCCGGACTTATGGTCGCAGAGTTAGTGCAGGAACCTTTAATAAACAAGGGCGCGGAAACTCGCCCGGGGACCAGGCCGATTGCGGAGGATCAGGGTGGGGACCACGCAGCTCGATACGGTGCCGGAGCCGAAGTACTGGCACCTCAAGACCGTGCTCAGCGAGGCGCTCGACTCCGATTTCGCGGTCGGTGAGATCCTGCCCAACGAGCGCGAACTCGCCGCCCGCTTCGGCGTCGCGCGGGCCACGCTCCGCCAGGCGCTCGAACAGCTGGAGCTGGAAGGCCGCTTGCAGCGCCGCCGCGGCGTGGGTACGACCGTCGCCCCGCCGCGCGTGGGTGTGGACGTCGGTACGTCGCAGCACGGCTGGCCGGAAGCGACCGGCGACTCCTGGCAGCCCCTCGACTGCACCAGTGCCGTACCCCCGGTGGCAGTGGCCCGCATGCTCGGCGGCGGCTGCCAGGACGAGGTCCACACGGTCCGCCGGATCCGCGTATCGCACGGCCAGCCGGTCGCGGCCGAGCTGCTGTACGTGCCGGTAGCCTCCGTGCCGGACCTCGCGGCCATCGAAGCGCCCTCGGGCGCCGCCCGCGCGCGGAGCGTGCTGCGGGAGCTGCAGCGCCTCGGAATGGACGGCCAGGACCGCGCCGTCGAGCTCGGCTCGGCCCGCGCGGACGACGCCAAGGAGCTCGACCGCCTGCCGGGCGCGCCCGTCCTCGTCGTCACCACGCGATACTTCGCCGAGGGCAGGACCGCCGCCGTCTCGGTGGCCACCTACCGGGCGGACACCTGCCGGCTCACCTTCGGTGACTCGGGCGACGTGGAGATCAGTCACCACACGCAGGAGCGCAGGGCCTCCTGAATTCGCAGTGAGCCCGACCGTCGTACGGTACGGCCCGTCGCACTCAGCGGCGGGCCGTCACCGTTTTCTCGACGGCGAAGAGTTCTTCCTCGACATGGTCGAGGGCCAGGCGCAGCGCCCCCGTCGCCACCGCCGCCTCACCCAGCACCGACAGCGCGACTCGGGGCGGACGCAGGCAGTAGCGCGCCAACTCGCCGCGCAGCGGCTCCAGTACGCCGTCGATGCCGGCCGCCCACCCGCCGATCACGACCAGCTCGGGGTCGAGCGCCAGGACCAGCGCCGCCACATCGTGCACCAGCCGCTGGATGAACCGCTCGACGGCCTCCTGCGCGGCGGAGTCACCCTGCCTGGCGCGCCGGAAGACGGTGGCCACGGCCTGTTCGTCGAGGGGGAGCACCGGCTCGTCCGTCGTCGACAGCAGCATCTCCGGCGTGACCTCGCGGCCCAGCAGATGCAGCGCTCCGATCTCGCCGGCCGCGCCGCCGAAGCCCCGGTGCAGCCGCCCGCCGATCAGCGATCCCGCGCCCGGGCTCAGCCCGGCCAGTACGAAGACGATGTCGTCGGAGTCGACGGCGGCGCCCTTCCAGTGCTCGGCGACCGCCGCCGCGTTGGCGTCGTTCTCGACCAGTACGGGGCAGCGGAACGACCGGCGGAGCCGCTCGCCGAGCGGCAGCCCGGTCCAGTCGGGGAGTGCCGTGCCCAGCCGTACGGTCCCGTCGGCCTCCACAATGCCGGGGGTTCCCACCCCGACGGCACGCAGGGAGCTGCGGGGAACACCGGCTCGGCGCAGTACGTCGGCGACCATGGCGCGCACCCGCTCCAGCCGCTCGTCCGCGGAGGCGGTCTCGGACACCGTGCGTGAGCCGGCGCCGATGACACGGCCGTCGAGGCCCGAGAGCAGGGCAGCGATGCGGTGCGGACCGATCTCGACGCCCATCAGGTGCCCCGCCTCGGCGCGGAACCGGAACCTCCGCGCCGGCCGTCCCTGCCGCCGCGCCTCGCCGTCCTCGGGCGGGGCCTCGACGACGAGCCCGGTCTCCATCAGCCCCTCGACCACACCCTCGACCGTCGGCCGGGAGAGGCCCGTGATGCGGGTCAGGTCGGTGAGCGTGGGCGAGCCGGCGCCCCGCAGGGCGTGCAGCACCACAGCGGAATTGATCCGCCGCAGCAAGGAGGGGTCCCCGCCGGTCAACCGCCCCACGGTGTGTCCTCCCAGCTCGCGCGCTTGTTCTGCCGGATCGTACTCGCTGGCTCCGAGCACTGCGCCCGCCGCCCGGGCAGGCGCGCCGTCGTGACGCCTGACGGCGGGCCAATTGTCAGTGGCGGCGGGTTTACTGACGGCATGAGCACCGCACGGTATCTCGCCCTCATAGACCTGCTGCGCGCACAGGAATTCCCGGCAAAGCGCCGCAGGTCGGACACCGGCTTCAGCGGACCCGGCTATCACACGGCGGAGCTGAGCGCGGCCGACGAGCTGGTGGACGAGCTGGGGGACGAGGACGCCGCTCAGCGTCTGGAGTTGCGGGAGCAGTGCGTGGCGGAGTACGAGGCGCTGCTGGCCGTGTTCGGCGGCAGGTGGGGTGAGCCCCAGGTGTTCAGCCTGTGGAGTGTGCTGGAACGGAGCATCTTGGGAGAGGAGATACCCGCGCCCTGGGACGAGTTGAGCGCCGGGTTCGAACTCTTGCACATCTGGCGGGCCGACGGCAGGTGGGTCGCGGTGGGACTGGCCCTGGAGAACGAGGGGCCGTCGTACGAGCTGCTGGCGGTCGTCACCGAGATAGACCCGCCCTAGCCGCTCGCCTGCGACGCGGCCCTCAGCCGGGCGTACTCCTCGGCCATGGTCTGTACGGTCCAGTGGGCGTTGAGCCCGCTGGGATTCGGCAGGGCCCATACGCGGGTCTCGCCGATCATCCGCTCCTGCGGGCCGACCGACGCCTTCCGCTCACCGAAGGCCGTGCGGTAAGCGGTGATGCCGACCACCGCGAGCCACTTCGGCCGGAGCAGTTCGACCTTCTCCGTCAGGATCCGGCCGCCCTCGCGGAATTCCGCGTCGCCTATCTCGTCGGCCCGCGCGCTCGCCCTGGCCACCACATTGGTGATGCCAAGGCCATGGGAAAGGAGCTCGTCCTGCTCGGCCGGCTTCAACTGCCGGGGGGTGAAACCCGAGAGATGCAGTACCGGCCAGAAGCGGTTGCCGGGGCGGGCGAAGTGGTGGCCCGTAGCGGCCGACATCAACCCGGGGTTGATGCCGCAGAAAAGCACCCGCAGGCCGCCCGCGACCACGTCGGGGACGAGGCGGTCGCGCGCGGCCAGGAGTTCTTCGGGTGTCATGCCGCGCGGCTCAGAGGATCGATCCGGGGGCGTACGCCGCGGCCTCGGGATGCTGCTTGACGATCTCCTCGATACGCGAAACCACGGCGCCGACCTGCTGCGCCGCTGCCCCGGTGAAGGACAGCTTGTCGGCCATCAGCTCATCCAGCTGGGCCCGGTCCAGCGGGATCCGCTCGTCGGCCGCGAGCTTGTCCAGCAACTCGTTGCGCTCGGCGCCCTGCTCGCGCATCGCCAGGGCGGAGGCGACGGCGTTCTCCTTGATGGCCTCGTGCGCGACCTCGCGGCCGACCCCGGCCCGTACCGAAGCCATGAGCACCTTGGTCGTCGCGAGGAAGGGGAGGTAGCGGTCCAGCTCGCGCGCCACAACCGCAGGGAAGGCGCCGAACTCGTCGAGCACCGTCAGGAAGGTCTCCAGCAGGCCGTCGAAGGCGAAGAACGCGTCGGGCAGCGCGACCCGGCGTACCACCGAGCACGACACGTCGCCCTCGTTCCACTGGTCGCCCGCCAGCTCACCCGTCATCGAGGCGTAGCCGCGAAGGATCACCATGAGGCCGTTCACACGCTCGCAGGAGCGGGTGTTCATCTTGTGCGGCATCGCGGACGAGCCGACCTGGCCGGGCTTGAAGCCCTCGGTCACCAGCTCGTGCCCGGCCATCAGCCGGATGGTCTTGGCAACGGAGGAGGGAGCGCCCGCCAGCTGCACCAGCGCGGTGACGACCTCGTAGTCCAGCGAGCGCGGGTACACCTGACCCACCGAGGTGAAGGCCTGCGAGAAGCCGAGGTGAACGGCGATCCGCTGCTCCAGGTCCGCCAGCTTCTCGGCGTCCCCGCCCAGCAGGTCCAGCATGTCCTGCGCCGTACCGACCGGGCCCTTGATCCCGCGCAGCGGGTAGCGGCCGAGCAGCTCCTCAAGGCGCCCGTACGCCACCAGCAGCTCGTCGGCCGCCGTCGCGAAGCGCTTGCCGAGCGTCGTGGCCTGGGCCGCGACGTTGTGCGAGCGGCCCGCCATGACGAGCTCCGCGTACTCACCGGACAGCTTGCCGAGGCGGGCGAGGACGGCGACCGTACGGTCGCGCATCAGCTCCAGCGAGAGCCGGATCTGAAGCTGCTCGACGTTCTCGGTGAGGTCGCGGGACGTCATGCCCTTGTGGATCTGCTCGTGGCCCGCGAGCGCGTTGAACTCCTCGATCCGCGCCTTCACGTCGTGGCGCGTGACCTTCTCGCGCTCGGCGATCGACGCCAGGTCGACCTGGTCGAGCACACGCTCGTAGTCGGAGAGGGCCTCGTCGGGCACCTCGATGCCGAGGTCCTTCTGAGCACGGAGCACGGCGAGCCACAGCCGGCGCTCCAGCTTCACCTTCTCCTCGGGGGACCACAGGACGGCGAGTTGCGTGGAGGCGTAGCGGCCGGCCAGGACATTGGGGATGCGAGGCTTCGCAGGAGCAGCAGTCACGTGACCAGATTCTACTGGCGGTTTCTGCAGGCCAGCGCCGCGGTCCCGTTTGTGGCTACCTACGAGACGTCAACGATCAGCGTGACGACAGACGCGCTACGGAGAGGGAGGGGCGTACGGCAGGAGGTCGGGGCGCTTGGCCGGACGCCCGTCTCCCGAGGAACGCCCCGTGACGCGTCGCCCGATCCACGGCACCAGGTGTTCGCGCGCGAACTGCAGGTCACTGCCGCGCCGCGCCGCCCAGCCGGGCAGTACGCCGGGCGCCAGCGGCGCGCGCCAGTCGTCCTCGGCCGCGAGACCCAGCGTCTGCCACACCGCCTCCGCGACCCGCCGGTGCCCCTCCGCCGTCAGATGCAGCCGGTCCGCATGCCACAGCCGCGGGTCGGCGAGCACGGGGGCGCCGTACAGATCGACCACCAGGGCGCCGTGGCGCGCCGCCAGCCCGTCGACGAAGTCGAACAGCTCCTCCATGCGCGGCCGGAAGCGCTCCATCACCGGACCGTTGCGGCCGGGGCTGCGCATCAGCACCAGCTGCCCGCAGGACGGCGCCAGCTTCCCGGCCGCCTCTTCGAGGAGCCCGCACACCCTGCCCATGTCGACCTTCGGCCGGAGCGTGTCGTTGAGCCCGCCCACCAGCGTCACCACGTCCGCCCGCATGGCGGCCGCGACGTCGACCTGCTCGGCGACGATCTGGCCGATCAGCTTTCCCCGTACGGCGAGATTCGCGTACTGGAAACCGGTGGCGTGCGCGCCGCGAGCCGCGCGGCGAGCAGATCCGCCCAGCCCCGGTACGTGCCGTCGGGCAGGGCGTCCGACATGCCCTCGGTGAACGAGTCGCCGACCGCGACAAGACTGGTGTATGTGGCATTCGGTTCCATGGCGGGAGCGATGCTATCCCGGCCATGGCGACGCCTCGTCGTGGCCGGCCGGCGCGCGAACGCGCGGAACCCTGAAGGCCCGCGCGCCCCCTAGGACTGCCGCTGACCCGGACGGCCCACCAGCTCGCGCAGCACGTCCTCCATCGTGACCAGCCCCGCCGGATTGCCGTCGTCGCCCAGCACCGCCGCCAGGTGCGTCCGGCTGCGCCGCATCGCGGTGAGTACGTCGTCGAGCGGCGTGGCCGCCCGCACCCGGGCGATCGGCCGGAGCGCGGAGACCGGGAACGGCACGTTGCGCGGTGCGGCGTCCAGCGCGTCCTTCACATGCAGATAACCCAGGATCCGCAGGCCCTCCAGCACCGGGAAGCGGGAGAACCCCGACTCGGCCGACAGCCGCTCCAGGTCCTCCGGCGTCGTCCCTATCTGGGCGAACACCACGCGCTCCACCGGCATGATCACGTCCTGCACCGGGCGCCGGCCCAGCTCCAGGGCGTCGTGCAGCCGCTCGGCCGCGCGGTCGTCGAGCAGGCCGGCGTGGCCCGCGTCCGTGACAAGGCGCGCCAGTTCGTCGTCCGTGAACGTCGCGGACACCTCGTTCCTGGTCTCCACCCGCAGCACCTTTAGCAGCGCGTTGGCGAAGGCGTTGATCGCGAAGATCACCGGCCGCAGCGCCCGCGCCAGCGCCACCAGTGGCGGCCCGAGCAGCAGCGCGGTCCTGACCGGCTCGGCCAGCGCGATGTTCTTCGGCACCATCTCCCCGAACAGCATGTGCAGGTACGTCGCCAGGGCGAGCGCGATGACGAACGAGATCAGGTGCGTCAGCCCGTCCGGCACACCGACGGCATGGAAGACCGGCTCCAGCAGATGCGCGATGGCCGGCTCGGCGACCACGCCGAGCACCAGGGTGGACAGCGTGATGCCCAGCTGGGCAGCGGCGAGCAGCGCCGAGACGTGTTCGAGCCCCCAAAGGACGCTGTGCGCCCGCCGGTTCCCGCGTTCGGCCTGCGGTTCGATCTGGCTGCGGCGTACGGAGATCAGCGCGAACTCCGCGCCGACGAAGAAGGCGTTGACAACCAGCGTGAGCAGGCCGATGAGCAGCTGGACCGCGGTCATCGCCCGGCCTCCTTTTCCCCGGAGCCGAATGAGTCGGCGGAAGTGGCGCCGTCAGCGGACTCGCCCGGCAGCGGCGCGTGCAGCAGCACGCGCGCCGCGCGACGGCCGGCCGCGTCCACCACGTCCAGCTGCCACCCGGCCAGTTCAATGCGGTCGCCCACGGCCGGGATGCGTCCCAGCTCGTTGGCGACCAGCCCGGCGAGCGTCTCGTACGGGCCTTCGTGCACCCGCAGTCCGACCCGCTCCAGCTGGTCCGTCCTGGCCGCACCGTCCGCCGACCACAGCACCCGCCCGTCGGCGTCCTCGCCCGCCGGGGCGAGGTCCGGCGTCTCGTGCGGATCGTGCTCGTCGCGCACCTCGCCGACGACCTCCTCGACGATGTCCTCCAGCGTCACGACCCCCGCCGTGCCGCCGTACTCGTCGATGACGACGGCCATGGTGTGCTTGCCCGACAGCCGGTCCAGGAGCCGGTCCACGGTCAGCGACTCCGGTACGAGCAGGGGCTCGCGCACCAGAGAGGCGACGGGGTACGACGGCCTGCGCTCGGCGGGCACGGTCAGTACGTCCTTGATGTGCGCGATGCCGACGACCGAGTCGAGGCTGCCCCGGTAGACGGGGAAGCGGGACAGGCCGGTCGCGCGGGTCGCGTTCGCCACGTCCTCCGCGGTGGCCTGAATGTCGAGTGCGGTGACCTGCACGCGCGGGGTCATCACGTTCTCCGCCGTCAGCTCGGCCAGGTTGAGGGTACGTACGAAGAGCTCGGCGGTGTCGGCCTCCAGAGCGCCCTCCCGCGCGGAGTGCCGTGCCAGAGCGACGAGCTCCTGGGGGGTGCGGGCGGACGCCAGTTCCTCGGCCGGCTCCATGCCGAAGCGCCGCACAATGCGGTTCGCCGAGCCGTTGAGGTGGCTGATGAGCGGGCGGAAGGCCAGGCTGAACATCCGCTGCGGGGCCGCGACCACCTTGGCCACGCCCAGCGGCGAGGAGATCGCCCAGTTCTTGGGCACCAGCTCGCCGACGACCATCAGGACGACGGTAGAGAGCGCCGTACCAATGACGAGAGCCACCGATGACGATGCCGAGCGGGAGAGGCCGACGTCTTCGAGCGGACCGCGGATCAGCTTGCCGAGGGAAGGCTCGGCGAGCATGCCGACGAGGAGGTTGGTCACGGTGATGCCGAGCTGGGCGCCGGAGAGCTGGAACGTAAGGCTGCGTACGGCCTTGAGGGCGCTTGCCGCGCCCCGCTCGCCCCGCTCCACGGCGCGCTCGAGGTCTCCGCGCTCGATCGTGGTCAGCGAGAATTCCGCCGCGACAAACGCCCCACAGGCGAGCGAGAGCAGCACGGCCACGGCGAGCAGAAGCACTTCGGTCATCGGTTCACCTCCGTCCCATGATCGGGCAGGGCTGGGAGGAGTGCGCGATGTCGGCTACTGGGAGGCTCGCCCATGGGCGGACGCTCACACCTTTCAAATGGGGGTGAATGATCCGCCCATGGTAAAGGACGGGCAAATTGCGCCACACGCCGCCCGAGTCAGTCGGTGAGCGGCTTGATCCACCGCCGCCACTGCGGCTGCGGGGCGTAACCCGCGGCACGCCATGCATGGTGCGCGCGCTCGTTCTCCGTCAGGACCATCGCGTCGCCGCGTCGTCCTCCCAGCTCCACGAAACGTTCCTCCGCCGCCGCGAGCAGAGCCGATCCGATGCCGCGCCGCCGCCGGCCGGGGTGTACGGCCAGCCGGTACAGGTGACAGCGCCAGCCGTCGAAGCCCGCGATGACGGTGCCGACGAGCTCGCCGCCGAGCTCCGCGAGGATCAGTGCATCGGGGTCGCGGGCGACCAGCCGTTCGACGCCCGCGCGGTCGTCGCTGATGCTCGTGCCCTCGGCGGCGTCCTTCCAGAAGGCCAGTACGGCGTCGAGGTCGCCGGGTGCCGCGGCTCGTATACGAAGATCGTCCATGGTGGCATCCCACCATCCCGCGCGTCGCGGCGTCGACGATTTTTCTCACCCCTTGGCGCGGTCTCTTGCCGGTGCTAGCGCCGCCGCGCTAGCTTGATGGTGTGGCAAAGACTCAGCTGAACGTACGGGTGGACGAGACCACCGCCGAGGCCGCGCGGCAGCGCGCCCTCCAGCGCGGGATGAGCGTGAACCGCTACATCGAGGAGCTGGTCCGACAGGACGCGGGCGAGGTGGGACGTACCTTCGTCGAGGCCGCGTCGGACTTCATGAAGCAGTACGAATCGGTCTTCGTGGAGGAGTTCGGCCCGGAGCGCGAAGGCAAGCGTTGAGCCTCAGGATCGACCTCGCCTGGCTCCTCATGATCGCCGAACACAAGACCCCGGGTGACCCGCAGGTGGTCGACTGGGGCGCGCTCGTCGCCGCTGTGGCCCGCCACGAGGCGGAGATATTCGGCATCCCCGTCTACAGCGATCCGGCCGCCCGCGCGGCCGCCCTCCTCCAGCTGCTGCTGCAGGTGCCGGCGCTGGAGCGCTCGAACGCGATGTTCGCCTCGGCCGTCGCCTACGGCTATCTCGTCGCCTGCGGACTGAAGGTCGTGACCTCCCCCGAACAGGTCAGGGACTTGGCCAGGCTCGTCAAGGAGGGCAAGGCGGACGTGCGCGTGATCGCGGAAGAACTGCGGCAGTGGAGCCTGTGAGGGCGCTGGCCTAGTAGGCGACGCCCTCTCCGGGCGCGGTCGGCTCCGTGGGTTCCGGCGGCCGGTGTGCCACGCCCAGCACACACGGCGACGACGGCAGCCGCGGGCCCTTCTCCGGTACGAACAGCCGCCGGTAGGTGCCGATCTCGAACCCCGCCGCCGCAATGCCCGCCAGCGGGTCGCGCGCCGTGTGACACCCGCCGAAAAGCAGCGGCCATACCGTGCGGTCCAGCACCCGCTGCGCCGTCACCATGGCCCGCCCCTCGCCCCGGCCGTGCTCGAAGAAGCGCAGCTCCCCGCCGGGCCGCAGCACGCGCTTGATCTCGGAGAGCGCGCGCGGTACGTCCCGTACGCTGCACAGCACCAGCGACACCACCGCCGCGTCGAACGCCTCGCTCTTGACCGGCAGCGCCTCGGCCGCGCCCGGTACGACGTCCACCGGGACACCGGCGTCCAGGGCCGCTTTCACGGCCAACTGGCGCAGGCTGCGCTCCGGTTCGATCGCCACGACCTCGGATACGGCCGCCGGGTAATGGGCGAAGTTCAGCCCGTTGCCCGCGCCGATCTCGATGACCCGGCCCGACAGACCGGACAGCAGCTCCGTGCGGTGCGCGGCCACGCCGCTTCTCAGGTCGCAGAGCACGCTGACGCGGGCGTAGAAACGGGCGAAAAGCGGGTGGTGGACGGCGTCCCGGGGAACCTTGCTGCGGCGCTTCGGCATCGCGGACCTCCTCCGGCGGGCGTACGGTTACCGCGATTCCTACCCCGTAGTGCCGCTCACGCCGCTTACGAAGCAGAACTCGTTGCCTTCCGGATCCAGCAGCACCTGGAAGGAACCTTCCTCGTCGGCGACGATGCCGCCGGTTCTGGTCGCCCCGAGGCGCTCCGCCTCGGCGCTCGCCGTGGCCAGGTCCAGCTCGCCCTCGTGCAGGTTCGCCGCCCAGCAGGGCGGCCCAGAAGCGGACCAGTACGGTCGGCTCCGCGCAGTCGAAGACGATCTCGTCGATACGTGCTCGCATGGGGACGACCTTACGGGCTACCGGTGCTACGGGCGCCAGGTGCCGCCGAGCGCGGGCGCGACCCAAGTCGTGGCGCGGGCACGGAATTCGGCGGGGGCCAGGGCTCCCGCGCCCTCCGGGACGGCGCCGAGCAGGGGGGCTCCACCGGCTGCTTCGGGCAGGTCGGTCAGATTGCAGCGTTCGGCGAGGCCGGGGGCGCTGGGCCAGCTGCCGACGACGACTCCGAGCATCTCGATGTCGCGGGCGCGCAGGGCCTCGGCGGTCAGCGCGGTCGAGTTCAGCGTGCCGAGGGCGGCCGGGGTGACGACCAGGACGGGGGCGCCGAGGAGGCGGGCGGCGTCGGCGAGGGTGGCGCCTTCGTCGTCGAAGCGGACGAGGAGGCCGCCGGCGCCTTCGACGAGTACGAGGTCGTACTCGGCGGCGAGCTTCGCTGCCGCCGTGGCGATGTCCTGCGGCAGTACGGGGGGCAGGCCGGCGCGGCGGGCGGCGGTCGCGGGTGCCAGGGGCTCGGGGAATCGGGCGAGTTCGACCGCCGCGACGTCGTCGCCCGCGAGCCGCGCCACCTCATGGGCGTCTCCCGGCTCTCCAGGGGTGAGTCCGGTCTGGGCGGGCTTGAGTACGGCGACGGTGCGGCCCTGGCTTTGGGCTACGGCTGCGAGTGCGGCCGTGACGATGGTCTTGCCGATCTCGGTTCCGGTGCCGCTGACGACGATGACAGGCATGCGGTGTGCTCCTGGTGGTTGTTTCTTGTGGCTGGCGTGAGTGGCGGGCTTTTTCCCCTGCCCGCCCCTTCCCGTAACTGGGGCTCCGCCCCAGACCCCGCTCCTCAAACGCCGGAGGGGCTGAATCTGCCGGAGTCGGCTCGCTGAGCTCGCCGAGCTGTCCAGCTCAGCAAAATCCAGCCCGTCCGGCGTTTGAGGACACGCCCGGAGGGCGTCGGGGTCCGGGGCGGAGCCCCATGGCGGGGAGGGGCGGCCAGGGGAAAGAACCGCTCACGCGCCTGCCGTGGCCGCCGCCCGTACCGCGCCGCAGATGCGGGACAGGTCCGTGTCGTTCGTGACGTACGGCGGCATCGTGTAGATCAGGTCACGGAACGGCCGCAGCCAGACGCCCTCCCGCACCACCGCTCCCGTCGCCGCCGACATATCGACTTCACGATCCAGCTGTACGACGCCGATCGCCCCCAGCACCCGTACGTCACGCACACCCGGCAGCCCCGCCACCTCCGCCAGGCCTTCGCGCAGGCCCGTTTCGATGCGCTTGACCTCGCCCTGCCAGTCCTGGCCGAGCAGCAGGTCGATCGAGGCGCAGGCCACCGCGGCCGCCAGCGGGTTGCCCATGAACGTCGGGCCGTGGGCCAGCACCGGAACCTCGCCGCGCGAAATCCCGTCGGCCACCTCGGACGTACACAGCGTCGCCGCCATCGTCAGATAACCACCGGTCAGCGCCTTGCCCAGACACAGCACATCGGGCGAGACCGACGCGTGCTCCGAAGCGAAAAGTGTTCCCGTACGGCCGAACCCCGTCGCGATCTCGTCGAAGACCAGCAGCACGCCGTGCTCGTCGCACGCCTCCCGCAGCACCCGCAGGTACTCGGGGGAGTGGAAGCGCATCCCGCCCGCGCCCTGCACCACCGGCTCCACGATCACCGCGGCCAGCTCGTCCGCGTGGCGGGCGAGCAGTGCGCGCAGGTGCTCGGCGTACGCCGCGTCGAACGTGTCGTACGACGCCGGGGGCGCGTCCGCGAAGATCTGGCGCGGCAGCGCCCCCTGCCACAGCTCGTGCATCCCGCCCTTGGGGTCGCACACCGACATCGGCTGCCAGGTGTCCCCGTGGTAGCCGCCGCGCCAGGTCAGCAGCCGCTGCTTGCCGGGGCGGCCCACCGAGCGCCAGTACTGGAGGCACATCTTCACCGCGACCTCGACCGACACCGAACCGGAGTCGGACAGGAACACGTGCCGCAGGGGCTCCGGCGTGATCTCCACCAGCTTCGCGGCCAGGCGAACGGCCGGCTCATGGGTGAGCCCGCCGAACATCACGTGGCTCATCCGGTCGAGCTGACCGCGCGCCGCCTCGTTGAGGACGGGGTGGTTGTAGCCGTGGACGGCCGACCACCAGGACGACATGCCGTCGATCAACTCGTCCTGGCCGTGCGCGGGCGTAGCGAGTCGCAGCCGTACGCCGGACGCGGACTCCACCAGCAGCGGCTCCGCCCGGCCGGGCATCGGACCGTACGGATGCCAGACGTGGTCGCGGTCGAGCTTGAGCAGGTCGGCGGGGGAGAGCGGGTCAGGCATTGGGCGCGACGTCCGTCCCGGCGCCCCGTCGGCGTACCGCCACCAGGTCCGTACGGGCGGCCGGAATCTCCGGGGTCTCCTCTCCGGCCGCCGGCTCACCGCATGCCGCCGGCTCACCGCACGCCGACGCGCAGCCGCCACCGCCCCGGTGCTCCGGCAACGTCGTCGTGTCTGTCCCCTCCACCTCGAAACCGGCGTCGGCGATCATCTCCAGGTCGGCCTGCCCGGCCTGGCCCTCACTCGTGAGGTAGTCGCCGAGGAAGATGGAGTTGACCAGGTGGAGGGCCAGCGGCTGCATGGTGCGCAAGTGCACCTCGCGCCCGCCCGCCAGCCGTACCTCCACGTCCGGGCAGACGAACCGCACCATCGCCAGAATGCGCAGTGCCCGCTGCGGGGTGAGGTTCCACTCCTTGGCCAGCGGCGTTCCCTCGAAGGGGATGAGGAAGTTCACCGGCACCGAGTCCGGGTCGAGCTCGCGCAGCGCGAAGACGACGTCCACCAGGTCGGCGTCCGTCTCGCCCATGCCCGCGATCAGACCCGAGCAGGCGGACATGCCCGCGGCCTGCGCCTGCTGGACCGTCTCGACGCGGTCGGCGTAGGTGTGGGTGGTGGTGATGCCGCCGTACGTCGCCTCGGACGTGTTCAGGTTGTGGTTGTACGCGTCCGCACCCGCCGCCCGCAGCCGCTCCGCCTGTCCGTCCGACAACAGCCCGAGGCAGGCGCACACCTCGACGTCCTCGTGTCGGTCCTTGATCGCCTCGATCGTCTTCGAGACGCGGTCGACGTCCTTGTCCGTCGGTCCGCGCCCGCTCGCGACCAGGCACACCCGCTTCGCGCCGCCCGCGACGCCCGCGGCCGCCGCCTTCGACGCCTCGTCGGGCTTCAGCCAGGTGTACTTCAGGATCTCGGCCTTCGAGCCGAGCCGCTGCGAGCAGTAGGAACAGTCCTCAGGGCACAGGCCCGACTTGAGGTTGACGAGATAGTTCAGTTTCACCCGCCGTCCGAACCACTGGCGGCGTACCTTTCCGGCCGCGGCCACCACATCGAGCAGCTCGTCGTCGGAGGTCGCCAGCACGGCGAGCGCTTCTTCGCGGGTCGGCAGCTCGCGCCGCAGCCCCTTCTCCACCAGCGTGTTCAGCAGGTCCATGGAGCCGATCCTGGACTACGGCACCACCTGTGGCCAAGGAGGAACCGCACAAGAGCGGCCTCACGAGGTGTGGGCATTGCCACACCCTGACCTCGCGTGCCCCCGGCTAGTGTCTGTGGGCTGCCTACAAAAGCGCCCGCAAGCGAGCCTGCAAAAGGGCCTACCAAGGGAATCCGCCATGCCCCAGGGACCGTTCGACCCGTTCGGCTGGATCGACGAACAGGCGGCGCTGCGCGCCAGGTCCGGACTCGTCAGGACCCTGCGCCCGCGCCCCGCCGAGTCCCCCCTGCTCGACCTCGCGAGCAACGACTACCTCGGTCTCACCCGCCGCCCGGAGGTCACCTCCGCCGCCGCCGAGGCCGCCCGCCGCTGGGGCGCCGGCGCCACTGGCTCGCGGCTCGTCACCGGCAGCACCCGGCTGCACGCCGAACTTGAGCGGGAATTGGCCGATTTCTGCGGGTTTGAGGCGGCGCTCGTTCTCTCCTCCGGTTACGCCGCCAACCTTGCCGCCCTCACCGCGCTCGGCGGCCACGGTTCGCTGATCGTCTCCGACGCCCTCAACCACGCCTCGATCGTCGACGGCTGCCGGCTCTCGCGCGCCACCACCGCGGTCGTGCCGCACGCCGACCCCGCGGCCGTACGCAAGACCCTCGAAGCGCACGACGGCCGCGCCCTCGCGGTCACCGACTCCGTCTTCTCGGTGGACGGCGACGCCGCGCCGCTCTACGAACTGGCGGCCGCCTGCCGTGCGTACGGAGCCGCCCTCCTCGTCGACGACGCGCACGGGCTCGGAGTCCTCGGCAGCGGAGGCAGGGGAGCGCTGAACGCGGCGGGCCTGGCGGGTACGGACGGCGTGGTCGCCACCCTCACGCTCTCCAAGTCCCTGGGCAGCCAGGGCGGAGCGGTCCTCGGCCCGGCCCGCGTCATCGACCACCTGGTCAACACGGCCCGTACGTTCATCTTCGACACCGGTCTGGCGCCGGCTGCCGCGGGCGCCGCGCTGGCGAGCGTACGGCTGCTGCGCCGCGAACCGGGGCTGGCGGCGCGGGCCCGTACCGTCGCGGTGTCGCTGCACCGGGGCCTGACGGACGCGGGCCTGTCCGCCGTACGTCCGGACGCCGCCGTGGTGTCGGTTCTGGCGCCCTCGCCGGAGGCGGCGGTGCGGTGGGCCGCCGACTGCCGGGCGGCCGGTCTGGTGGTGGGCTGTTTCCGTCCGCCTTCGGTGCCGGACGGTATCTCCCGGCTCAGGCTGACCGCGCGGGCTGACCTGACCGACCAGCGGATCGAGGAAGCGGTGGCCACGGTCGTGCGGACCGCACCCACCGCCGCGTTCTGACACTCGCTCGCGTCAACTCCCCGCGCCGAGCGCGTCCGTCGCAGTGGTTGCCGCCCTTGTGGGCGACGGTACGGTCAACGCGTCGACCAGGTCCCTGAGTTGGGCAACCGGGTCACGTCGGACGGCTTCACGGCGCCGCTGCGCCCCGTCGCGAAGTCTCCGCAGCCTCGCCGAGCTTGCGCCGACGTACCGCCGGGCCTGTGCCGCATTTCCTCCTCCCTCCAACGGGCGAGGATGCACGGGTACGCGCCCGAATACGGTCTCGCGTAGCAGAGTTCACCGCTTTGAGCGACAGATATGTGCACATCTTGGGGGATCACCCCCTATCGCGGCACCACGAGTGGCACTCTGGCGCCGAGCACAATCCGAGGCCGTCCTCGAAGTTCATCCGCTACGAGTCGGAGTCCGGCCCCGGTGGGAAAGGGACAGCGTCGCCATGGCAGACCACCAGGAAGTATCCGTCACTCTGCCGAGCGAGCCAGCCTCGGTCTCCGCGGCGAGGAGATATGTCGCGGAGATTCTCGGCGAGTGGGGCATGCCCCCGGGATCCGACGCCGCCGATACCGTACGGCTGATCGTTTCGGAACTGGCCACCAATGCCGTTCAGCACACCTTCGGGCAGTCGCCCACGTTCACCGTGGACGTGCGGCTGGAGCGGGACGAGCAGCTTCGCATCGGCGTCACGGACAGCCACCCCCGCTGGCCGAAACGGCTTCCCGCGGCCGTCCAGCAGGACAACGGGCGCGGCATAGTGATCATCCGCTGGCTGACCGCCGAGTGCGGTGGGCGGGTCTCCGTCCGGCCCACCGAGGAGGGCGGCAAGACCGTGTGGATCGAGCTGCCCTGGACCGTCCCCGTCCAGCAGCCCGTCCCCATCCAGCAGCCGGTCCAGCAGCCAGTGCAGCAGTAGGGCCGCGTCCCCAGCGGTACGACCGCCCCGGATCACGCCGCGGAAGCCCGGCCGAAGGCGCCGCGCAGCAGCGCGCGCAGCGTGTCCGCCGCCGGGCTCGCCCCGCTGGGCCGGTGCACCACCGAGATCGTACGTCGCAGCCCGGCCGGCTCCAGCGCCCGTACGCCCAAGGGGGTCATCGCCATCGCGGCGACCATCTCGGGCACCACGGCCACCCCGAGCCCCGCGCTGACCAGCGCGCACACCAAGGCGTAACCCGGCGACTCGCACACCACCGCCGGAGTCGCCCCCGCCGCGGCCAGCGCCGCCTCCACGCCCTGCCGGGCAGGATGCGACGGCGCACTGCTGATCAGCGGCTGCCCCGCGAGCTCGCCCACCGGCAGCCGCCCCGACCCGCCGGAGAGCGCGTGCCCGGGCGCCGTCACCAGTACGAGCTCCTCGTCCAGCAGTGGCTCCGCCGCCACGCCGGAGGGCATGGGCACCGGTGACGCCGGTTCGTACGCATGGGTCAGCGCCAGGTCGACCGCGCCCGAGGCCACCGCCGAGACGCCGTCCGGCGGCTCGTAGTCGGCGACCGCGAGCTCCACATCGGGATGGGCGCGGCGGAACGCACTGAGCACGGGCGGCAGCAGATGGATCCCGGCCGTGGTGAACGTACCGACGCGCAGACGACCGCCGGACAGCCCCGCGAGCCGCGCGAGTTCGTGCCGCGCCTGGTCCATCTCGTCGAGTACGCGCCGGGCCCGCGCCGCCAGCAGTTCACCCGCGGCCGTCAGACGGGCCCCGCGGTGGTGGCGTACCAGCAGGGCGGCGCCCGCCTCACGCTCCAGCTTGGCGAGCTGCTGGGACAGAGCGGGCGCGGTGTAGCCGAGGCGCGCGGCGGCCCGGGTGATCGAACCGGCCTCGGCGACCGCCACGAGCGCCGCCAGCCGTGTCGGGTCGTACATCGGGCGGCTCCTTAAGCTTTCCTTTAGGCAGACCTAGAAGATCGCAAGTACATGCTAAAGGCCAGAAGCGGCCAGGCTTGCGGGCATGGACGCACAACTGGTCGCCTTCACGGGCGTCGCCGCGGGCATGGTCGCCATGCCCGGCGCTGATTTCACCGTCGTCGTACGCAACGCACTGGCGTCACGCCGGGACGGGGTCGCGTGCGCGGTAGGGGTCGCGGGCGGGCTGCTGGTCCACACGGCGCTCGCCGTGGCCGGGCTCGCGGCGCTGCTCGTCGCCGTACCGGCGCTCTTCCGCGCGATTCAACTGCTCGGCGGCGCCTACATCCTCTACCTGGGCTGCCGGGCCCTGCGGTCCGCGGTGCGCCGCCCGGCGCCGCAGCACGAGAACGGGACGGAGGCGGCCGCGGCCCGGGGCACGGGCCGCAGTCTGCGCGAGGGCTTCCTCACCAACGCGCTCAACCCCAAGGCGCCGGTGCTCTTCCTCAGCCTGCTGCCCCAGTTCGTGCCGGCGGACCAGCAGCCGCTGCCCAGGACGCTGCTGCTCGCCACGATCGTCGTCGTACTCGCGCTGCTGTGGTTCCCCGCCGTGGCGCTGCTGGTGGACGGGCTCGGCGGGTGGCTGCGGCGGCCGGGCGCGGCCCGTGCCGTGGAAGGGGTCAGCGGGGCCGCGCTCGCCGTGCTCGGGGTGTTCCTCCTGGCAGGCCCCTTGGTGGCGGCCAGGTGACTCAGGCGGGCGGCCGCACTCAGGCGGGCCGTATCTCCTCCGCGCCGCGCTCCACGCAGAATTCGTTGCCCTCGGGGTCGGCCATGACCACCCAGCCGCGGCCGTCCTCGACGCGCCGGTCGCTGACGATCCGCGCACCGAGCGCGGCGAGCCGCTCCACCTCGGCATCCCGCGTGCCGTGCGGCGGCTGGATGTCGAGGTGGACGCGGTTCTTGACGGTTTTTCCTTCGGGGACCCGGATGAACAGAAGCCCGGGCACATTGGGTTGCTCCGGATCGATCAGAACCTCGTCGTCGCCCGGTTCGTCCAGCAGCTTGTAGCCGGTCAGATGAGACCAGAACTCGGCGACGGCGTACGGGGCGTGGGCGTCGAAGGTGATGTGACGTACCGGATTTGTGAAGGTCATGGCGGCGAACGTACCGCCCAGGACCGACAGTCGCCTCGGAATATTCAGCGCACCCGGCCGTACCGCACGCTCTTGGACCAGATCTTCTCCAGCCTCACCACGGCTCCCGACTTGGGGGAGTGCCAGATCTTGCCGCTGCCCGCGTAGATACCCACGTGGTACACGCTGCCCCCGGAGTGGAAGAAGACCAGGTCACCGCGCTGCCGACTGGAGGCGGAGATGTGCCGGGTCTTGTTGTACTGGGACTGGGCGGTGCGCGGCAGGGTCTTGCCGGCCTTCTTGTACGAATAGAGCGTCAGCCCTGAGCAGTCGAACCGGCTCGGGCCCGTCGCCCCGTACTTGTACGGGGCCCCCTTCTTCGACGCGGCGACGTTCAGCGCCTTCGCGGAGAGCGATGTGGCGTGGGCCTCGGGGACGGCCCCCGGCGCCAGCATCGTGCCGCCGATCGCGGCGAGGGTGAGAGCCGAAGCGGCTCCGGCCCGGGACAGTACGGTCGGAATATTCCTGTGCGCGGTCATGCGCAACCCTTCGTCAGCCGCCTGTGAAGGATGACCTGTCGGGTTCGGACAGGCGAAGATGCCCGGCCGCGTACTGCGGCTTCACCCCGAGGGACGACCGTCTCCGGTCACCCCGTACTGCCTGGGTCCTCCACTCCTGCCGATGCACTCCTGTCGACCAGTCATCCGAAGCGGCGGCAGGACTCAGCGTCCGCCCGGACCGCCCCGCCGCGGTGGCGGGGGCTTGTCGTCCCAGGGATCTTGACTCATGAACCACCGGATTTCCGAGCCGAAACGGCGTTTTGTGAGGCTGCTCACCGATGACCCGTTCGGGTGGACAGGGGCATTTCCGGATCCGGGCGCAGGGGCCTGGCGACCGCTGTACCAGCACTGGAACGGATCATTCCGCCCCGCGCGTAGGCGTGTTGCGCAAGTTGGGCCGTACCGCTGTTCAGGTATTTCCTACCCCGTTTGGATGAGCCCTTCTCGTACGCCAATGGGGTAGGCGGCCGCGCGTGCCTCAACTCGCGGACGCGGGCGGGAGGGTGACACGGCCCGCCCGCCGCTCTCCGTCGAGCACCCGCAAAGCCCGCGCGAGCGTGGCGGCGTGCAGGCGCGTCTCACCCCGCTCGTGCATCAGGGCCAGCGCGTCCCGCAGGCCGGCGGCCTTCCCGGCGAGCGTCTGGGCCGCCCGCAGCGCGCTGTAGGTGTCGGCGCCGTGCGCGGGATTGATACGCCCCACCAGGTCGAGCACTTCGAGGTAGCGGTCGACGACATCGCATTCCGCGCGGGTCAGTGCGGGCAGCGGCGGCAGTTCGGGCGGCAGCATGCGCGGATTCACCTCGCCGCGGACGAGACGAGCGTGGCCTTGCGGCTGGGCACGACATGGTCCACCAGGCCGTACGCCGCCGCCGCTTCGGCCGTGAACACCTTGTCGCGCTCGATGTCGTCGTCGACCCGCTCCACGCTCTGCCCGGTGTGCCGCGCGAGGAGTTGGGTGAGCGTTTCCCGCATGCGCTGCAACTCCCGTGCCTCGACCTCCAGGTCGGAGGGCTGGCCGTGCACGGGCTCGGCGATGGAGGGCTGACTGAGCAGCACCCGGGCGCCGGGCAGCGCGAGGCGCTTGCCGGGTGTGCCGGCCGCGAGCAGCAGCGCGGCCGAGGAAGCGGCCTGGCCCAGGCAGATCGTCTCGACGTCGCATGCGACGAACTGGATCGTGTCGTAGATCGCGGACATGGCGGTGTGCGAGCCGCCGGGGGAGTTGATGTAGAGCGAGATGTCCCGGTCGGGGGCGGCGTGTTCGAGATGCATGAACTGCGCCATCACGTCATTGGCCGCGGTGTCGTCGACGGCCGTCCCGAGGAAGACGATCCGCTCCTCCAGCAGCTTCGAGTACGGATCGAGGGTGCGGCTCCCGGTGCTGGTGCGCTCCGTGAACTCGGGCAGTACGTAGCGGGCGCTGTGCGGGATCGGTCGGTACATGCGGTGCCTCCGCGGGCTCTGTAAAAAATGTACAGGACGTACAGCTCGTACTATGGGGAGCATGGCCTACGAGATTCCGGTGACGCAAGCCCGGGCAGAGCTAGCCGAGCTGATCAACCGCGTCGTCTACGGCGGCGAAAGGGTGGTCGTGACCCGGCACGGGAAGCCGCTGGTCGCGCTGGTTTCGGCCGCTGACCTGGAACGACTTGAGGGTGAGCAGGAGGTGGCCGAGGAGTCGGTGATCAGTTCCGTCTCGACGATCGGCTCGACGTCGTCCGCTCCGGGCGAACGCCGCCGCTTCGGCATCGCCGCCGAACACCGCGGCGAAGCCCCTGGCAGCTGACCCCGGCATCTGAAAAGCGCGTACGAAGGCCGTGCGTCCCGTCCGCTGCGGCCGGGACGCACGGCCGGCCTTGCGCTGCCGTCAGCCGACGGGGAGGCGCAGGCGCCGTATACGGCGAACGGATGATTTTGGCCCGTAACAGCTTCCATGTCCTCCGCATCGCGCGGCGGGCGCGGCAACGTGCGCGGTGCCGGGGCGGGACTGTCGAGGCATGCGGACCGGCAAGCGCTGTCCGGGGACGGACGCCGCGCGCTGACCTCGATGACGCCGTCAACTCGGCGAAATCTCAGTTAACGCGTCCGAAACCCCGCGCAACTAGCCTGCCGCACCAGGCGCCGGAACGGACAGGGAGTCGCAGGAGGGGTGCCGGAATCCCACCTGCTAGATGCGTGATACATCTATGTCCGTCGCGGTAGCCGTGGCAGCCGGACCGGGCGGTCCGGTACGAGGACTGTGAGGTGGGACGCGTGCAACTGACCCCGCACGAGCAGGAAAGACTGCTCATCCATGTGGCGGCCGACGTGGCGGAGAAGCGCCGTGCGCGCGGCGTGAGACTCAACCACCCCGAATCGATCGCCCTCATCACCTCCCACATCCTCGAAGGCGCCCGCGACGGCCGCAGTGTCGCCGAGCTCATGTCGTCGGGCCGCAAGGTGCTCACCCGTGACGACGTCATGGAGGGCATCCCCGAGATGATCCACGACGTACAGGTCGAGGCGACCTTCCCGGACGGCACCAAGCTCGTCACCGTCCACGAACCGATCGCCTGACGGGGAGACGGCTGCCGATGATTCCCGGAGAAGTCCTGTACGCCGACGAGCCGGTCCCCCTCAACGAGGGCCTGCCCGTCACCCGCCTCACCGTCCTCAACGCGGCCGACCGGCCCGTCCAGGTCGGCTCCCACTACCACTTCGCCGAGGCCAACCCCGGCCTCGACTTCGACCGCGCCGCCGCCCGCGGCCTGCGGCTGAACATCGCCGCGGGCACCGCCGTGCGCTTCGAGCCCGGCATCCCCGTCGACGTCGAACTCGTCCCCATCGGCGGCCGGCGCATCGTCGCCGGTCTGCGTGGGACCACCGGAGGTGCCCTCGATGCCTGAGCTCCTGCGCCCCGTGTACGCCGACCTGTTCGGCCCCACCACCGGCGACCGCATCCGCCTCGCCGACACGGACCTGCTCATCGAGATCGAGGAGGACCGCTGCGGCGGCCCGGGACGCGCCGGCGACGAGGCGGTGTTCGGCGGCGGCAAGGTCATCCGGGAGTCCATGGGCCAGGCGCGTACGACCCGTGCCGAGGGGGCTCCCGACACCGTCATCACGGGCGCGGTGATCCTCGACCACTGGGGCATCGTCAAGGCCGACATCGGCCTGCGGGACGGGCGGATCACCGGCATCGGCAAGGCCGGCAACCCCGACACCATGGACGGCGTACACCCCGACCTCGTCATCGGCCCCGAGACCGAGATCATCGCGGGCAACGGCAAGATCCTCACCGCCGGCACCATCGACGCGCACGTCCACTTCATCTCGCCGACCGTCGTCGACCAGGCGCTCTCCTGCGGCATCACCACACTCGTCGGCGGCGGCACCGGACCCGCCGAGGGCACCAAGGCGACCACGGTCACGCCCGGCGGGTGGCACCTGGCCCGGATGTTCGAGGCGCTGGAGCACTACCCCGTCAACATCGGACTGCTCGGCAAGGGCAACACGATGTCCCGCGAGGCGATGCACGCCCAGCTGCGCGGCGGCGCACTCGGGTTCAAGATCCACGAGGACTGGGGCGCGACGCCCGCCGTCATCGACACCTGCCTGGGCGTGTGCGAGGAGACGGGTGCTCAGCTCGCCATCCACACCGACACGCTGAACGAGGCCGGGTTCGTCGGCGACACCCTCGCCGCCATCGCCGGGCGTACGATCCACGCGTACCACACCGAGGGAGCGGGCGGCGGGCACGCGCCGGACATCATCACGGTCGTCTCCGAGCCGTACGTCCTGCCCAGCTCCACCAACCCGACCCGGCCGCACACCGTCAACACCATCGACGAACACCTCGACATGCTGATGGTCTGCCACCACCTCAACCCGGCCGTGCCGGAAGACCTGGCCTTCGCCGAGTCCCGGATCCGGCCCTCCACCATCGCGGCCGAGGACATCCTGCACGACCTCGGCGCGATCTCGATCATCTCCTCCGACTCGCAGGCGATGGGCCGCATCGGTGAGGTCGCGCTGCGCACCTGGCAGACCGCGCACGTCATGAAGAAGCGCCGGGGCGCGCTGCCGGGTGACGGCCGCGCCGACAACCACCGCGCACGTCGCTATGTCGCCAAGTACACGATCAACCCGGCCGTCGCGCAGGGCCTCGACCACGAGATCGGCTCGGTCGAGAGCGGGAAGCTCGCCGACCTCGTGCTGTGGGAGCCCGCCTTCTTCGGCGTCAAGCCGCAGCTCGTCATCAAGGGCGGACAGATCGCGTACGCGCAGATGGGGGACGCCAACGCCTCCATCCCGACCCCGCAGCCGGTGATGCCACGGCCGATGTTCGGGGCGCTCGGCAGGGCCCCCGCCGCCAACTCCTTCAACTTCGTGGCCCAGGCGGCGATCGAGGACGGGCTGCCCGAACGCCTCGGGCTCGGCAAGCGGTTCGTACCCATCAAGAACACCCGGCGGGTCACCAAGGCCGACATGCGCGAGAACGACACCCTTCCGCGCGTCGAGGTCGACCCGGACACCTTCACGGTGACGATCGACGGCGACGCGGTCGAACCGGCGCCGGCGGCCGAGCTGCCCATGGCCCAGCGCTACTTCCTCTTCTGACATGGACGTTTCCGCCGCTGACACTCGCGGCCAGTACCCGGCGCACGGATCACGGGCCGCCCTTCTCGTCCTCGCGGACGGGCGGTTCCCCGCCGGTGGCCACGCCCACTCCGGTGGCGCCGAAGCGGCCGTCAAGGCGGGGCGTATCCGTGACGCCGCGGACCTCGCCGCCTTCTGTCGGGGCCGCCTGCACACCACCGGCCTCACCTCGGCGGCGCTCGCCGCCGCCGCGGCCCTCGGCGTGGACGCGCTCGAACTGGACGAGGCCGCCGACGCCCGTACGCCGTCACCCGCCCTGCGGGCGACGGCGCGCAAGCTCGGCCGGCAGCTCATGCGCGCCGCCCGCGCCACCTGGCCGTGCGACGCGCTCGACGCGCTGGCCGCCGCCCGCCCGCGCGGCGCGCACCAGCCCGTCGTGCTCGGCGTCACCGCCCGCGCGGCCGGGCTCGGACCGGAGGACGCCGCACACTGCGTCGCGTACGAGACCGTCGGCGGGCCCGCCACCGCGGTGGTACGCCTCCTCGGCCTGGACCCCTTCGAGGCCACCGCCGTCCTCGCCCGCCTCGCACCCGAACTCGACCAGGTCGCGCGGCGCGCCGCCGAAGCGGCCCACCGCGCACGCGAAGAAGGCACCGGCGCGCTGCCCGCCGCTTCCGCACCGCTGCTCGACATCACGGCGGAGGCGCACGCGGCCTGGCCCGTACGCCTCTTCGCCTCGTAACACCGCACACCGCTTAGGAGCCGCACACCATGCACCTCGACCACAGTCACGACAGGGCCATGGCCGTCAGCGCCGACGCCGCCCGCCCCGACGGTACGAAGCGCGCCCTGCGCATCGGACTCGGCGGCCCGGTCGGCTCCGGCAAGACCGCGACCGTCGCCGCCCTGTGCCGCGAACTGCGCGACGAGCTGTCCATCGCCGTCGTCACCAACGACATCTACACGCGCGAGGACGCCGAATTCCTGCTCCGTAACGCCGTTCTGCCGCCCGAGCGCATCCAGGCCGTCGAGACCGGCGCCTGCCCCCACACCGCCATCCGTGACGACATCTCCGCCAACCTCGAAGCGGTCGAGGACCTGGAGGACGCGGTCGGGCCGCTCGACCTGATCCTGGTCGAGTCGGGCGGCGACAACCTCACCGCGACCTTCTCCAGAGGCCTCGTCGACGCGCAGGTCTTCGTCATCGACGTGGCGGGCGGTGACGACATCCCGCGCAAGGGCGGACCGGGCGTCACGACAGCCGATCTGCTGGTCGTCAACAAGACCGACCTCGCGCCGTACGTAGGCTCCGACCTCGGCCGCATGGCGCGCGACGCCGAGGCGCAGCGCGGTGAACTGCCTGTCACCTTCACCTCGTTGACCTCAGCAAACGGCGTGAAGCCGGTGGCCGACTGGGTCCGCGCACAGCTCGCCGCCTGGTCCGCATGACCACCGTGGCGCCGGCGGGCATCGCGGCGACTGCCAGGATCCGCGCCGTCCCCGACGGCCGGGGCGGCACCCGCCTGCCCGTCCTGGAGAGCGACGGGCCGCTCGCCCTGCGCCGTACGCGTGCGACCGGTGCGTACGCCCGTGTCACCGTCGTCGGCGCGATGAGCGCACCGCTGGGCGGTGACCGGCTGGCCGTCGAGGCAGAGGTACGCGACGGCGCCGCGCTCGCCGTGGACTCGGCCGCGGCCACGGTGGCCCTGCCCGGCCGAGGCGGCGGGCACGCCCGCTACGACGTACGGCTGACGGCCGGAGCCGACGCGCACCTGCGCTGGCTGCCGGAACCGATCGTCTCGGCCCGCGGGAGCGACCTTCGCATGACCACCCGCGTCGAGCTCGCCGCATCCGCCCGTCTGGTCCTGCGCGAAGAGCAGATTCTCGGCCGGTACGGCGAGGAGTCCGGCACGCTCACCACCCGGCTCACCGTGTTCCGGGCCGGCCGCCCGCTGCTTGACCAGGAACTGTCGTACGGTCCGGGGGCGCCCGGCGGCTGGGACGGGGGAGCGGTGCTCGGTGGGCACCGGGCGACCGGCCAACTCATCGTCGTAAACCCAGACTTTGAGCATAAACCGGAAGAAACCACTCTTCTGGGCGACAGTGCGGTCCTCACCCCGCTCGCCGGGCCCGCCGTGCTGGTCACGGCGGTGGCGGTCGACGCGCTGCGGCTGCGGCGCGTACTGGACGGGGCACTTCAGACATTTGGGTGACCGCCATGTGCACCGCTCAGCGGGACACGGCTCTCCGGTTATGGGATTGGTAAAGAACACGAGTACAGCCTGTTGCCCGGCCCCTTTCAGGCGACAGGATGCGCCCGTACATGATCTGACTAATGACCACTGTCGTCACGTACGTCACGTACGGCACAACACTCACAGGGGGAGGCACCACTTGAGGCGTACAGCAGCGCTCGGCTCCGCCGGCACTCTCATAGCGGGCACCTTGATGGCCGGCGCGATGGCAGCGCCGGCCGCCGGCGCCGAGGGCCGCAGCACCAGCACGTCCGAGGCGCGCGGGGTGCAGATCGCCGCCGACCGTGCGGCGAAGACGGGCATCGACTGGCGCGACTGCCCGGCCGACTGGGGCATCGAGAAGCCCATCCAGTGCGGCTGGGTCACCGTCCCGGTCGACTACGCCAAGCCGAACGGCCAAAAGATCAAGATCGCCGTCGACCGCATCGGCAACACCGGCTCCAAGGAGGACCGGCAGGGCGCTCTCCTCTACAACCCGGGCGGCCCCGGCGGCTCGGGCATGAAGTTCCCGCGCCGGATCGCCACGAAGAACCCCCTGTGGGCCAAGACCTCGAAGGCGTACGACTTCGTGGGCTTCGACCCGCGCGGTGTCGGGCACTCCTCGCCCATCTCCTGCGTCGAACCCGAGGAGTTCGTCAAGGCGCCGAAGCTCGACCCGGTGCCCGACAGCGAGGCCGACAAGCTCGCCCAGCGCAAGCTGGCCGCCGAGTACGCGGACGGCTGCCAGGAGCGCAGCGGCTGGCTGCTGCCGCACATGACCACGCCGAACACCGCACGCGACCTGGACGTCGTCCGCGCCGCGCTCGGTGAGAAGAAGCTGAACTTCCTCGGCGTGTCGTACGGCACGTACCTGGGCGCGGTCTACGGAACGCTGTTCCCGGGCCACGTCCGCCGCATGGTCGTCGACAGCGTGGTCAACCCCTCGAAGGAGAAGATCTGGTACCAGGCCAACCTGGACCAGGACGTCGCCTTCCAGATGCGCTGGGACGACTGGAAGCAGTGGGTCGCCAAGAACGACGCGACGTACCACCTCGGGGACACCCCCGAGAAGGTCGAGCAGCAGTGGGTGAAGCTGCGCGCCACCGCCAAGCAGAGCCCGATCGGCGGCGTCGTCGGCCCGGCCGAGCTCGTCGGCTTCTTCCAGAGCGCGCCGTACTACGACTCCGCCTGGGCGCACACCGCCGAGATCTGGAGCAAGTACGTCGCGGGTGACACGAAGGCGCTCGTCGACGAGATCGCGCCGGACATGTCGAACACCGCGGGCAACGCGGCCTCCGAGAACGGCAACGCCGTCTACACGGCCGTCGAGTGCGCGGACGCCAAGTGGCCCACCAACTGGAAGACGTGGGACCGGGACAACACCAGGCTGCACCAGGACCACCCGTTCATGACGTGGGCCAACGCCTGGATGAACCTGCCCTGCGCCACCTGGTCGTCCAAGCAGCAGACCCCGCTGAACGTGAAGTCCGGCAAGGGGCTGCCGAAGGTGCTGATCGTGCAGGCCGAGCGTGACGCCGCCACTCCGTACGAGGGCGCCGTCGAGCTGCACAAGCGCTTCAAGGGCTCGCGCCTGATCACGGAGAAGGACGCCGGCTCGCACGGTGTCACCGGGATCGCGAACCCCTGCGTCAACGACCGGGTCGACACGTACCTGCTCACCGGAAAGACCGACAGCCACGACGTGACGTGCGCCCCGCACGCCACACCGAAGCCATAACGGTCCGAACGGGTGAGGGGGCGGCGGGGAAAATCCCGGCCGCCCCCTCGTCGCGTCTACCGGGCGCCGGCGAGCCAGGCGTCCTCCGCCGCGTAGTCGAAGGGGCCGTCGCCTGGCCCGTACCTCTGCGACAGTTTGGGGAACGCCTCCCGCCAGTCCCGTTCGCGCAACTGGTCCGCGAGCCAGTCCACGGTGGCGGGCAGCGACTCGGTGTACGTCGTCACCGGCCGGTATCCCAGCTCCCGCTCCGCGGCCGACATGTCGTAGACGATCGGGCGGTCGGGCCCCCAGGGCGTCTCCCCGAGGCCGTCCCGCGGCGGCGGCCCGTCCACCAGCACCAGCTCGCTCCGCACCCCCATGACCGCGTCGATCGCCGTACTGATCTCCGCGACCGTCGGCACCTCTGGATCACCGGCGTTGAGCACCCGCGCGCCGGGCCGCGCCGCCGCCAGCCGGATCAGCTCCCCGACGTTGGAGACGTGCACCGGGTGGAACTGGCTGAGTCCGCCGTACGCCAGGATCCTGACCGGCCGGCCGTCCAGCGCCCGCTTGACGAAGTGAATCTCGCGCGGAGTCCGGCAGTACGGTCCGTGGACCGCGCCGGCGCGCAGCAGCGTGGTCGGCAGCCGGTCGGCGGCGGCCAGCAGGTGCCGTTCGATCGCGACCTTCCTGGTCCCGTACGTCGCGTCACCCGGCGCCACGGTGGCCAGGCTCTCGCGGACCGGCACCGGGTACTGGGGGAACCCGTCGGGCTCGTCCTGGGTGTCGAAGCTGCGGCCCTTGGCGTCCTCGTAGACGGCGCCACTGGAGATGACGACCGCGGAACCGACGCGGTCCGCGAGCCCCGTCAGCTGTCGCGCGTGACGCTCTTCGAACGCGACCATGTCGACCAGTACGTCGCAGCCGTCGCCGAGCGCGGAGGCCAGCGCCGCGTCGTCCTCCCGGTCGACCGCTGCCGGCCGTACCTCCTGCGGCCAGGTCTCGGCGCGGCCGCCGCCGCGCGATGCGGCGGTCACGTCCCAGCCGTCCTCGGCGAGCGCCCGTACGGCAGCCCGCCCGATCTGTCCTGTAGCTCCGATGACGAATGCGCTTCCCTTGGTCATACGAAGGACGCTATGCGCGGGGGAGGCGACGCTGGGGAAACGTTCGCCGTCCGCTGATCCGCCGTCAGCGCATGAGCCGCGGGAACTTCTTCGCCTGCTCCGCCTTGACCTCGGCCGCGTACCGGTCGACGTACTCCTGCCCGGACAGCCCGAGGATCGCGTACATGATCTCGTCGGTGACCGCGCGGAGCGCCGCCTTCTCGTTCTCCAGGCCCGCGTAGCGCGAGAAGTCCAGCGGCTCACCGAACCGGATGGTGACGCGCCTGATGCGGGGCAAAACCTGTCCCGGCGGCTGGATCTCGAACGTACCCACCATCGCGCACGGCACGACGGGCACCTTCGCCTTGAGGGCCATCGCCGCCACACCAACCTTGCCCTTGTAGAGCCGGCCGTCGTGCGAGCGGGTGCCTTCCGGGTAGATGCCCAGCAGCTCACCCTTGCTCAGTACGCCGAGCCCCTCACGGATCGCGGCCTTCCCCGCCTCCTTGCCGGACCGGTCGACGGGGATCTGACCGGCGCTGCGGAAGAACGCGGCGGTCAGCCGGCCCTTGAGGCCGGGGCCCGTGAAGTACTCCGCCTTGGCGAGGAAGGTGATGCGCCGTCTGATGATGGCGGGCATCAGGAAGTGGTCGGAGAACGACAGGTGATTGCCCGCCACGATCGCGGCGCCCTCGTCGGGGATGTGCTCAAGCCCTTCGATCCGGGGCCGGAAGAGCAGTCTCAGCAGAGGCCCCAGAAGGACGTACTTGAGCACGTAATAGAACATGAGGCTGCTCCTCGTTCCGCCGGATCGGCTCCAGGGCTGCGTACTGCCAGGTCACTGGGTATCGCGGGGGGACCGTCAGTGTATGGGCAGCTGTCGTCCCGCGTAACCGTGCCTGGCCGGTGGCGGGCATCAGTTTTGGGCAGCGCGCATCCGAAAATGACACCGCATCAGTTCTGACTGATGCGGTGTCATGAAGGTCGACAATCCTGGGAAGTGCTGGTCTGTCAGAGTGAAGCCATGATCCGGCGGGGGGCGTCGAAGATACGGCTGAAAGCCTCGACGGCGGCCGGCGGCTGGCTCCTCTCGTCACGCCCGGAGGAGAGCGCGTACCACGCCTGCTCGATCGAGGGCGGACCCACGGCGAGGTTGCGCAGCGCGGCCTGCTTCGAGGTCGCTTCACCGGTGTTCACGACATACGCGGCGGCGATGGAGCCGGTACGCCCGACGCCGGCGCCGCAGTGGACGAACACCGGGCTGTCCGAGGACTTGACCGTCTTGAGGAAGCTGGTGACCTGGTCGTTGGTGGGCGTCTGTCCGTCCCGGATCGGCATGCGGACGACGTTCAGCCCCGCCTTGTGGGGTACGGCCAGCTGCTCGGCGGACAGCTTCTCCGCCCGAAGGTCCACGACGGTGTGTACGCCGCGCGCCGCGAGCTCGCGGTAGCCGGCCTCGCCGGGCGCTGAACCACGCCACAGGTGGTCGTCGACCGCCTTGAAGTGGTTGATCCCGGCCATCCGTACGCCGGACGACTCCTTCTGCGCGGCCATCGCGTGGGCGCCGATCATGCGGTGGTCGCCGTCGCGCAGAGCCGTCAGGACGCCGTCCGCCCGGTCCCGGTCCCGCGCGTCCACCAGATCGGGCAACGCCGCACCGATCAGCTGTACATCGCCGAACACGGCCTTCGCGGAAGGACTCGCGTAACGGACGGTGTCGTCGTCGACGTTGAGGATGACGTCCGCGGCGTTGCGCACCAGCGTGCGGAAGTACGCCTCGCTCTCCCGCCGGATGATCTCCTGACGGAGCGCGATGCGTTCCATCGCGAGACCCGCGTGGGAGGCCAGGGTCTCCAAGGAACCGCGCATCTCCGCGAGGTGTTTCCGGGGACCGACCGCCAGCAGGACGCCCGGCACCTCGCCCCCGGCCGGCCGGTCGGGCTGGATCATGGGGCACACCAGGGCGGTCGGCAGATGCGCCAGGCCGGCTGCTGTCCCGGAACCGAGGTCCCGGACCGCCACCAGGTGGGTGCGGCGCAGGCCGAGGGTGACCGGCCAGGCCTGCGGCGTCCGGCCCGTCCGGGCGTCCCGCCAGTCGCCGGGGCCGGAGGGCGACGGCTCGGACCCCCTGTGCCCGTTGTCGCCGAGGCCGGCCGACAGCAGCATGCTCGCGTGCCGGACCCCGGGTCCGAAGAGTGTGGTGACCGCGGCGTCGCAGGCCCGCGCGATCTCCTGCGGCTTGGTGGCCGACACCAGTGAGGCGGCCGCTGTTCTCAGGGCCACCTCACGGGCCACCGCCTTGCGGTGCGCCACGACCATCCCCGTGAGACGGAGGATGACCAGCAGGACCAGGGTGCCGGAGAAGGCGGCGATCACGGCCGCGTCATGGGGATTGCCCCGCAGCCCTTCGTACAGCAGGATCCCGGGCGCGATCAGCACGGCGGCGGACAGCAGCACGAGCCGCGTTGGCGGCGGAAGCAGGGACTGCGGCTGATGGGCCCGCGCGGTCAGCTCCAGCATGGACGGATGCAGCGCCGCCAGTCCCCACGCCGTGTAGAAGACGACCCAGCCGGTGTCCAGCAGGGTGCCGGTCTGCCACAACCCGTTGAGCTGGAGGATCCCGTACGCGATGTCGAATCCGAGCAGCGTGAGCGTGCCGAGGACGAGCAACTGCACGGAACGGTTGCGTCCGGACAGCGAACCCGGGGTCAACAGCCACACCAGCAGGGCCAGTACCAGCACGTCACCGAGGGGGTAGGCGATGCTGATGGCACGCTGCACCCACGTCAGGCCCTCGACACGCGCGAGGGGCTGCACCAGGAAAACCCAGACGGGCAGGGCGAGTCCGGCGGTGAAGATCAGCGCGTCCAGCAGGCTCGGCAGGTCACGGCCCACCCAGCGGTACCTGACCAGCCCCAACAGCCCTGTGGCGAACAGGGGATACGTCGCCAGATAGCAGGCGTCCGCCGGTGAGGGGAACGGGTTGGACGCCTGGAAGTACTCCTCCATCACGTTGTAGTACGTGTCTCCCGCCGCGAACGCGAGCAGCGCGGCGGCGAGCACCCACCACGGCCAGCGGTGCGCCGGCCGGTTGATGCGTACACCGATGAGTACGGCTGCCACACCCGCGAGACCGATGGCTGCCTACAGCGGCGTACAGGTCGGCGGCAGCATTATGTAGACGCTTGTCGCGCCGACGACGAGGACGACGTAACCATGGGGGCGTACACCGCGCGCAGGGCCGCTTCGGCGTACCGGGCCTCGGCGTCGGCGGGAGCAGTGTGTCCTCGCGAACGAGGCGGCTTCGGCGGGGGAGGTGGAAAAGCGCAGCCGGCCCGATGCGACGCTCCTGGCGAGAAGTTCGTGCAGGCCGGGCTCGCGCAGGGACGTCCTGGCCGCTGACAGGGCGGCGATCCGTTCGGCGTCGACGTCGGTGCCCAGCACCTCGTGGCCGAGGCCGGCCATGCATGCGGCGTGCTCCACGGCCGACGCGTCGGCGACTTGTTCGGGCACATCGCCGGGGCGCCGGGGCGCGATGTCGTACGGAACGAGCGCGCCGCACGCCGCGCTGAAGGCGGAGACGACTTCGAGGACCGAACGGCCCTTCCCGAGACCCAGGTTGTACGTGTGCATGCCCCGGCTGTCGGCCAGGTGGTCCAGCGCGCGACGCGGTGCGCGTCGACCGTGTCCATGACGTGGATGTAGTCGCGGATCGCGGTTCCGTCCGGGGTGGCGTAGTCGTCGCCGAAGACGCGGAGCCGGTGCTGCCGGCCGATGGCCACCTGAGCCAGGCAGGGCATCAGATGGTCACGAGTTCCGGTGGGGCCCTCGCCGAGCAGACCGCTGGGGTGGGCGCCGGCCGGGTTGAAGTACCGCAGCGCGAGCACGGTGAACTCCGGGTGCCGGTGGCACACATCGGCCAGGATCTGTTCGCAGAGCCACTTGGAGGCCGCGTACGGATTGGCCGGGCGGGCGGGCGTGGCCTCGTTCAGCGGCCCGTGCCCGGCGTCTCCGTAGATGGAGGCGGTCGAGGAGAACACCAGCTGGTGCACTCCGTGTTCGTGCATCGCCCGCAGCAGGGAGGTGGTGCCGCCGACGTTGGTGTCGTAGTACTCGATGGGCATCCGTATCGACGGGCTCACGGCCTTGTGCGCGGCAAAGTGCACGACGGCGTCCACAGAGTGGCGGTCGAAGACGGCCGACAGGGCGCGTCGATCACGGATGTCCAGTTCGTACACGGCGCCGACGAACCGCCGGCGATCCTTTCCACGCAAGCGAAGACCTGCGGGGTGCTGTTGGGGTAGTTGTCGACGACGATCAGTTCGTAGCCGTGGTCGAGCAGCTCGACGCAGGCATGACTGCCGATGAAGCCGGCGCCTCCGGTGAGAAGGACAGTCAACGGTGGGTCACAGGCTTCGCTCTCTCGCGTCCGAGCGTTCGGTCCGAGAGCGCCCCATTCACCGGCTCGCTGTGCGTCATGGCAGACGCTCCTGGTGCAACGCTGTACGCTGCTTATGTACGTTTACTCCGTATATGTCCGACTGTGCGACTGTCGTTATCCGATGTCGCGGTGACCGGCGGCGAGATCATCAGCATCCACTGGACGAGCGCGGAGGACGGTCATGCCGAAAGACGCGGGGGACGGCGGCGGGCGACGCGCGGGCGACCGGGGGCGTTACGGACGGCTCACCAGGGAACGCGTGCTGGCCATGGCACTGGAAGTGGTCGACCGCGACGGCCTGTCCGCCCTGAGCATGCGCAAACTGGGCGCCGAGCTGGGTGTCGAGGCGATGGCGCTGTACCGCTACGTCCCGAGCAAGGACGCGTTGCTGGACGGGCTGGTCGAGGCCTTCTGGCAGGAACTGCACCAGGAACTGAACCAGGAACCCGCGGCCACGCCCGACCCGGCGCAGTGGCGCCGCGAACTGCGCCGCTTCGCGCTCGCCACCCACCGCGTCGCCCTGCGCCACCCGCACGTCGTGCCCCTGCTGGCCACCCGCATGCTGTCCACGCCGCTGGCCCGCCGGCCCCTTGCCGTACTGCGCGGCGACGAACGCGTCCTGGCGCTGCTGTACGACGCGGGGCTCGGCGAGCGCACCGCCGTGGACATCCACCGGACCTTCACCGCCTGGCTGCTCGGCTACCTCCTGGTCGAGCTGCGCGCCATGGACGACGAGCCGGGCGAACCGGACCCGGCCTTCCGGCTGGGTCTGCACCGCATGCCGGCGGCGGAACTGCCACGGCTGCGGGCCACCGCCGTCGCGATGGCCGCCCGCGGCGGCCCCGAGGGGCTGGCCGCGGGCCTGGACGCCCTGCGGGAGTGACGTCTGAACCGCTCCCGCGAGACCCGTCTGCGCCGTACGGAGCAGTGCGCGTACTCATGCGTGGGACAAGGGCGGCGCGGTCGCTTGCCCGTGGCCGTGGCGGGAGGTGGCCTGGCTCTCCCCGACACTCAGCCGCCAGGCAACCCGTCGCCGCCCCAGGAGGTCCGGATGCGCTCCAAAGCCACCGTCACCGCAGTCGCCCTGCTCGCCCTCGCCGCTGCGGCCGTGCCGGCCCGGGCGGCGGCCGACACGGATGACCGGAAGCAGCCCAGCGGCCTCTTCCTCACCGTTTCCGGAGCGGGAAGCACCTGGATCCGGGGCGTCCTGCTGCAGTGCGCTCCCGGCCCCTCAGGGCCCCACCCGGACGCCACGGGCGCGTGCGCGGCGCTCGACAAGGCGAAGGGTGACTTCGACACGCTGCCCGGGAACCCGCGGGCGTGCACCAAGCAGTACGAGCCGGTGACCGTCAGCGCCTCCGGCAGCTGGCGCGGCGTACCGATGGCATGGCACAAGACCTACCCGAACGCGTGCGTGCTCGAGACCGCGACCGGGCCGGTCTTCCGCTTCTGACCACGCGGCGTTCGTGCGTGCGTCGCGCAGTGAGGTTTCGTTTCAGCGACTGCTCCGGCTGTCAGCTCCTCACCGGCTGCGCGACGCGGCCATTCCGACCGTGACCAGTCCGAGCACGACCCAGCCGAACCACAGCCAGCCATTGCTGCCGAGTGCCGCCGTGTACGCCGAGATGACTATCAGCGTCCCGACGGTGAGCACCCCCATCGACTTAGCAGAACCGGGCATGCGCACCCCCTCCTTCTGATGGAGGGCCATCGTCACCCCTGAAGGGCTCCCGCGCTACTGTGCCGACGTTACCGGCCGGCTAGCGCCCGCGCGCCTGGAGCGAGGCGAGATAGGCGTTGTACGCCGCCAGCTCCTGGTCGCCGTCGCGGTCCGCCGCCCGGTCCGAGCGCCGCGCGACCCGCTGCTCGGAGCGGTACCACTGGAAGACCAGCGCGACCAGCACCAGCACCGACGGGATCTCCGAGAACGCCCAGGCGATGCCGCCCGCCGCGTGCTGGTCGCTCAGCGCGTCGATGCCCAGCGACGCGGGCGGGTTCGTGTACGTACCGATCATCGGCTGGGTCGCCATCATCAGCGCGATGCCGAAGAACGCGTGGAACGGCATACCGGCGAACAGCTCCAGCATCCGCATCACATAACCCGGACGGTGCGGCCCCGGATCGATGCCCATGATGGGCCAGAAGAAGACCAGGCCGACGGCGAGGAAGTGGACCATCATGCCGAGGTGGCCCGGCTTGCTCTCCATCAGGAAGTCGAAAATGGGCGTGAAGTAGAGCCCGTACAGGCTCGCGATGAACAGCGGGATCGTGAACGCCGGGTGCGTGACGATCTTCATGTAGCGGCTGTGCAGCAGCATCAGCAGCACCTCGCGCGGCCCCTTGCCGTTCCCGCGCCCGGCCACCGGCAGCGCGCGCAGCGCCAGCGTCACCGGAGCGCCGAGCAGCAGGAGGATCGGCGAGAGCATGCTGATGACCATGTGCTGCACCATGTGCACGCTGAACATGACCATGCCGTAGTCGTTGAGCTTGGTGCACATCACGAGCGCCACGCTCAGCACGCCGATGACGAAGAAAACCGCCCGGCCGACCGGCCAGGCGTCGCCGCGCCGGCGCAGGCGCACCACGCCCCACCCGTACAGGGCGAGCGCCAGCAGGCACCCCACCAGGAAGAAGAGGTCGGGGGAGAACTCCAGCCCCCGTCCCAGCGTGAACGGCGGCAGATCCATGTTCATGCCGCTGCCGTGCCCGCTGTGATCCATCTGCGTACTCCCGTGGGGGCGACCCAATTCGTGCCGGTTGTCCGCTACAGACTAGAACTGCCCCCGGCCGCGTCCGCGGCCGGGGGCAGTAGTTCAGACCCGCAGCAAGTTGATCAGAGCACGCACTCGGCCTCGGCGTACCGCTCGGTGGGCACCGTCTTGAGCGTCTCCACGGCCTCGGCCAGCGGAACCATCACGATGTCCGTGCCGCGCAGCGCCGTCATCATCCCGAACTCACCCCGGTGCGCCGCCTCCACCGCGTGCCAGCCGAAGCGAGTGGCGAGGACGCGGTCGTACGCCGTCGGAGTGCCGCCACGCTGGACGTGCCCGAGGATGACGGGGCGGGCCTCCTTGCCGAGGCGCTCCTCCAGCTCGATGGACAGCTGCCTGGCGACGCCCGCGAAGCGCTCGTGCCCGTACATGTCCTTGCCGCCCACGTCGAACTCCATGGAGCCCTCGCGCGGCTTGGCGCCCTCGGCGACCACGACGATCGCGAACCGCTTGCCCGCCGAGAAGCGCTTGCCGACCAGCTCGGTCAGCTCACCGATGTCGAAGGGCCGCTCGGGTACGACGATGGCGTGCGCGCCGGCCGCCATTCCGGAGTGCAGCGCGATCCAGCCGGTGTGCCGCCCCATGACCTCGACGATCAGCACGCGCTGGTGTGATTCGGCGGTGGTCTTGAGCCGGTCGAGGGCCTCGGTCGCGACCCCGACCGCCGTGTCGAACCCGAAGGTGACGTCGGTCGAGGCGATGTCGTTGTCGATGGTCTTCGGTACGCCGACGATCGGCAGCCCCGCCTCGGACAGCAGATTCGCCGCCTTCAGCGTGCCTTCGCCGCCGATCGGGATGATCGCGTCGAGCCCGAGCTCCGCGACGTGGCCGCGGGCCTTCTCGACGCCGTCGCGCAGATGCGCGGGCTGGACCCTGGAAGAGCCGAGAATCGTGCCGCCACGGGCCAGGATGCCGCCTACCGCGTCAAGGTCGAGCTTGCGGTAGTCGCATTCCAGCAGACCCCTCCACCCGTCGTGGAAGCCGATGACCTCGTCGCCGTGATCGACGACGGCGCGGTGCACGACGGAACGGATGACGGCGTTCAGGCCGGGGCAGTCGCCGCCGGAAGTGAGTACACCAATGCGCATGCCCGGAATACCTTTGCAACGTGGGCCGGAGACCGGACCACGTCGTCCGGTTGGATCCCCGTCACCCTACTCGCGCAGAGTGACGGGGCCGAACCGGCAGTCCGACTGCTGGACGTCGGCCGGCCGTCAGGCAGGCTGCGTCGCGGACGCGATGCGCTCGGCGCGCAGCGCCTCGTACCACCGGTCGTCGGTGGGCGGCAGCGCGTTCACATCGAGGGCCAGCTTCAGCAGCAGGTCCGCGATGAGGGGGTTGCGGGCGAGCACGGGACCGTGCATGTACGTACCGAAGACGGTGTCGTTGTACGCGCCCTCCGTGCCGTCACCGGTTCCGTTGCCCTTGCCGATCTGCACCCGCGCGAACGGCCGCGCCGTCGGGCCCAGATGGGTGATGCCCTGGTGGTTCTCGAACCCGGTCAGCTGCGGCAGGCCCAGCCGGTCGTCGATGTCCCCGAGGACGTCACCGACGCACCGCTCGCCCTCGCCGCGCGTGCTGACCACGTCGAGCAGCCCGAGGCCCTGCTCGCGCTCGCCGAGGTCGTTGATGAACTCGTGGCCGAGGATCTGGTATCCGGCGCAGACCGAGAAGACGATCGCGCCGTTGCTGACCGCACGCTCCAGACCGCCGTCGCGGCGCAGCCGCTCGGCCGCGAGGCGCTGCGGCCGGTCCTCGCCGCCGCCGATCAGGTAGATGTCGCCCGAAGTGGGGATCGCCTGGTCGCTGCGTACGTCGACACGGTGCACGTCGAGACCGCGCTGACGGGCCCGGCGCTCGACGACGAGGGCGTTGCCCTGGTCGCCGTACGTGCTCAGCAGGTCCGGGTAGATCCACACCAGGCGCAGGCTGTTGTCGCTCATGCTTGCTTGTCCTTTTCCGGTGTACGCGGGCCTAGTTGCCGACGCGGCGGCGCAGGTCCTGGAACGCGGTGTAGTTGGCGATCGTCTCGATCAGCCCGGGCGGCGCCAGCTGCACGGCCTCGTCGAGCGTCTCGCAGACCCGGAAGTCCAGGTTCGCGACTTCGAGGCGTACCGCGAGGTCCAGCTTGCGGTCACCGAGCACGAAGATCGGGTGGCCGGCCAGCCGGGTGTAGTCGACGTCCCACAGCCAGGAGGTGTCCGTGCCGTCCGCACCGCGCGCGTTGACGGCCAGGATCACCGGCGTGGGCGGCGGGTTGATGAGAGAAAACGTTTCGAGCCAGCCCGCCGGGTTCTTCGCGAGGAGCAGTCGCAGCTCGCGCTCCTGGAACTGGACGACGTCGTAGCGGCCGGCGACAGCCTGGACCTCGTACATCCGCTCCAGGGCCACCTGCGGCGGCACACCGAAGACGGCCGCGACGGCGGCCGAGGTGGCGGCGTTCGCCTTGTTGGCGCGGCCGGGCAGCTGGAGATGGATCGGCCAGGCCGAACCGTGCGGGTCCAGGACGTGGTCGCCGCTGAGCACCCAGCTGGGGGAGGGGCGGCGGAAGCCGCACTCGCCGCAGAACCAGTCGTCGCCGGGCCGCTGCATGACGCCGCCGCAGGAGGGGCACGACCAGGCGTCGTCCTTCCACTCCTGGCCGGCCGCCACCCACACCACGTTCGGCGAGGACGACGCGGCCCAGACGATCAGCGGGTCGTCGGCGTTCGCGATGACGACGGCCTTCGTGCCGGACAGGCCCTCGCGCCACTTCTCGGCGAGCATCCGGGTCTCGGCGGCGCGGTCGAGCTGGTCGCGGGAGAGGTTGAGCAGTGCGATCGCCTTCGGCGTCACATCGCGCGCGACTCCGGCGAGGTACTTCTCGTCGACCTCGATCACGCCGTACTTCGCGTCCGAGCCGCCTGCCAGGGCGGAGGTGATGCCCGCCGGCATGTTGGCGCCGAGCGCGTTGGAGACGACCGGGCCGCTGGCCCGCAGCGCCTCGGCGATGAGCCGGGTCGTGGTCGTCTTGCCGTTCGTCGCGGAGACAAGCACGACGTCGAGATGCTGGGCGAGCCGCCCGAGCAGGTCGGGGTCGAGCTTGAGCGCCACCTTGCCGCCGATCACGGATCCGCTGCCGCGTCCCGCGGCGCGGGACACCGCCGCCGCGGCCTTGCCTGCCGTCACGGCCAGCTTGGCCCGCGGCGACAACGGCTCCGTGTTGCCTGCCATCGTCACTGATCCTCCTTGCATCCGGCGCCGCATTTGCCCCAGGTCCACCGGTCAACGTCGGGGCTCAGCCTATCGAGATCCAGCCGGGCTCCCGCACCCCGGCACCGCCGGGGCGTTTGTGGCCCCCGGCGGAACGTCCGGTTGCCCGTACGCTTGCCGCCATGCGACACCGCCCGATTCCCGGCAGTTCCGGGCTCGTACGACCCATGACACTGCTCGGCGACCCGGCGCTGCACGCGCCCTGCGAGACGGTGAGCGACTTCGGTCCCTCGCTGGTCCGGCTCGTCGAGGACATGTTCGCGACGATGTACGCCGCCGAGGGGGTTGGCCTCGCGGCCAATCAAGTCGGCGTACCGCTGCGTGTCTTCGTCTACGACTGTCCGGACGATGAAGATGTCCGGCATGTCGGTCACATCGTCAACCCACGCCTGGTCGAGGCCGACGGCATTACCGTACGCGGTCCCGAGGGGTGCCTGTCCCTGCCGGGTATTGAGGCGGGCACGGAGCGGTTCGACCGGGCGGTGGTGGAGGGGGTGTCGGTGGCGGGCGATCCTGTGCGCGTCGAGGGCACCGGCTTCTTCGCCCGCTGCCTGCAGCACGAGTGCGACCACTTGGGCGGGGTGGTCTACACGGACCGGCTGTCCGGCTGGCGCCGGGCGAAGGCCCTGCGGGCGGCGCGGCGGGCGTCGTGGGGCGGCCGGGCGTAGCCGGAACAGGCCCGCGCGGCGGTGTTGGTCCGGGGGTGGGGCTAGAAGCCGGGGCCGTCCACGCGGTCGCCGGCGGCGGCCAGGCGGCCCCAGAGCAGGTCTGCGAGGCTGGACACCAACTGCTCGCGCGAGCACGGGCGTTCGCCCAGCCACCAGTCACCCGCCGCGTGCATCATGCCGACGATCCCATGCCCCCACACCCGCGCCAGCTGCTCGCTGTCCGGACCGAGGTCCACCCGCTCCGCTATCACCATCGCCAGCTCCTCCCCGAGCCGCCGCAGCAGCGGAGCCGAGTGGCGGCCGACGTCGAAGCCCTGCTCGGGCTGGTGGGCGTCCTCGGCGGGGTGCATCAGGAACCGGTACACCTCGGGCAGCGCCTCGATCGCCGCGAGGTACGTGTCCAGCGTCGCCTCGACCCGCTGCCGCCGCTCGGCGGGCGCGTCCAGCGCCGCCCGCAGCGCCGAGAGCAGCGCATCGGTGTGGCGCTTGGCCAGCGCGCGGTACAGCCCGCCCTTGTCCCCGAAGTGCCGGTACAGGATCGGCTTGGTGATCCCCGCCTCCGCGGCGATCGCGTTCATGGAAGCCTGGGGCCCGTCCCGCAGCACCACGCGGTCCGCCGCCTCCAGCAGCTCCCGCCGCCGCCGCGCGGCAGCCGAGCGCTGCTGAGCGTCCTGCTGTGTGGTTTCCATGATGTGTCTCCCCGCCCAAAGCGATTCCGTGACGCCTGGGAAACGTAACACCATGACCGTCGGCCGTGTTGCCGCGGTTGACATGAGCTACTTACCAGTAACAGACTTCTGTTACCGCAAGTAACGCCTGGAGGGGACGATGGCCGAGTTCACGCTCGAACTCAACGACGACCAGAAGCAGGTCCGCGACTGGATCCACGGGTTCGCCGCCGACGTGATGCGCCCGGCCGCCGCCGAATGGGACGAGCGCGAGGAGACGCCCTGGCCCGTCATTCAGGAGGCGGCCAAGCTCGGCATCTACTCCCTCGACTTCTACGCCCAGCAGTTCTTCGACCCCACGGGCCTCGGCATCCCGATGGCGATGGAGGAGCTGTTCTGGGGCGACGCGGGGATCGCCCTGTCCATCGTCGGTACGGGCCTGGCCGCCGTCGGCGTCCTCGCCAACGGCACCGAGGAGCAGATCGGCACCTGGATCCCGCAGATGTACGGCGACCCCAACGACGTCAAAGTCGCCGCCTTCTGCTCCTCCGAGCCCGACGCAGGCTCCGACGTATCGGCGATGCGCACCCGCGCCGTATACGACGAGGCCAAGGACGAGTGGGTGCTGAACGGCACGAAGACCTGGGCGACCAACGGCGGCATCGCCAACGTCCATGTCGTCGTCGCCCTCGTCGACCCCGACCTCGGCTCCAAGGGCCACGCCTCCTTCATCGTCCCGCCGAATACGCCCGGCCTCTCCCAGGGCCAGAAGTTCAAGAAGCACGGCATCCGCGCCTCGCACACCGCCGAGGTCGTCCTGGAGAACGTCCGCGTCCCCGGCCACTGCCTGCTCGGCGGAAAGGACAAGCTCGACGCGCGTCTCGCCCGCGCCCGCGAGCGCGTCCAGAAGGGCGGCGAGCGCGTGAAGAACGCCGCGATGGCCACCTTCGAGGCATCACGCCCGGCCGTCGGCGCGATGGCGGTGGGCACCGCCCGCGCCGCGTACGAGGTCGCACTCGACTACGCCAGGACGCGCGAGCAGTTCGGCCGGCCGATCATCGACAACCAGGGCGTCGCCTTCCAGCTCGCCGACATGCGCACCCAGATCGACGCGGCGCGGCTGCTGGTCTGGCGGGCCTCCTGGATGGCGAGCGCGGGCAAGCCGTTCACCTCGGCCGAGGGCTCGATGTCCAAGCTGTTCGCCAGCGAGACGGCCAAGAAGGTCACCGCACAGGCCATACAGATCCTCGGCGGCAACGGCTACACGCGCGAGTACCCGGTGGAACGCATGCACCGCGACGCCGCGATCTACACGATCTTCGAAGGCACCAGTGAGATCCAGCGCCTGGTGATCGCCCGCACACTGTCGGGCATGCCGATCCGTTAGCCCGTTAGCCCGACAGCCCGTCGACGTCGGAAGGCGCCGTCCCCCTGCACAAGAGGGACGGCGCCTTCGCGTGTCCGTGCCGTCAGGCGGAGGGCAGCTGCGCCTCGATGGCCGCCACGACCTCCGGGGCCTCCGGCTCGACGCGCGGGCGGAACCGGCCGACGACCTCGCCCTTCGCGCTCACCAGGAACTTCTCGAAGTTCCACTGGACGTCCCCGGCCTCGCCGGCCTCGTCCTTCGCCGAGGTCAGTTCGACGTACAGCGGGTGCCGGTGATCACCGTTGACCTCGATCTTCTCCAGCAGCGGGAACGTCACGCCGTAGCTCGCCGAGCAGAACGTGCCGATCTCCTCCGCGCTGCCCGGCTCCTGGCCCGCGAACTGGTTGCACGGCACACCGAGCACCGTGAAGCCCCGGTCCCCGTACGTCTGCTGGAGCCGCTCCAGGCCGGCGTACTGCGGGGTCAGCCCGCACTTGGACGCGACGTTCACCACCAGCACCGCCTTGCCCTCGTAGGCCGCCAGGGTGGTCGGCTCGCCGGTCAGGGTGCGCAGGGGGATGTCGTACAGGCTCATCGCCGTCTCCTATGGCTATGGGCGGCCGGTCCGGCCGCCGGTCGGTCACTGGTTCGTACTGTTTCAGACCTTCGCCCGCTCAAGGGCACCGAGGTTCCGGCCGAGGACGGTTACACCACCGTGTGGTGGTGCACGCACCACTCCTGGGAAGGAATCGCGCCATGACCGGCCCCAGCACCCCCGTACTCCTCCACAACGGACTGCTCATCGACGGCACCGGTGGCGAGCCGGTCGCGGACGGAGCGGTGCTCATCGAGGACGGGCTCATCCGCTGGGCGGGACCGTCGGGGGGGCTGCGCCTGCCCGCACTGCCCGCCCCGGCGCGGCGTATCGACGTACAGGGGAACGCGATCCTGCCCGGGTTCATCGACTGCCACGTGCACATGGCGGCGCCCGGCGGAGCCCTCACCCACGCCGAGGTCGCCGCGATGCCCGTCTCGCTGCGGACCTTTCTCGCCGCGCCGCGTATGAAGCTCACCCTCGACGCGGGCGTCACCACCGCCCGCGACCTCGGTGGCGCGGACGCCGGCCACCGGGAGGCCGTCGAGTCGGGGCTGCTCGCCGGGCCGCGCCTGCTGGTCGCCATCGCCATGCTCACCCCCACCGGTGGCCACGGCGACTTCCGGGCGGCCACCGACAACGGCGAGAACGACCCCGTCATGGGCCGCCTCGCCGACGGTCCCACCGAATGCCGCAGGGCCGTGCGCGAGGTGCTCCGCAAGGGCGCCGACTGCGTGAAGGTCGCGGCCACCGGCGGCGTGTGGAGCCCGACCGACCATCCGGACGACGACGGTTTCCTGGAGGACGAGATCCGTACGATCACCGAGGTCGCGGCAGGCCACCGGGGCACGAAGGTGGCCGCGCACGCCCAGGGCCGCGGCGGCATTCTCAATGCCGTACGCGCCGGAGTCGCCAGCGTCGAGCACGGCTACGCGATCGACGACGAGGCGATCGACCTGATGCTGGAGCGCGGCACGTTTCTCGTGCCGACGCTCACCACCGTGAACACCGACCCCGACCCGCAGAAGGTGGCAGCCTGGGCGTACGAGAAGAAGAAGCACTGGCAGGCCGTCGCCCGCCGGCACATCCCGCACGCTGTCGCGCGGGGCGTCCGTGTCGCCATGGGAACCGACTGCGGCATCGCGGAACACGGCACGAACCTGCGGGAGCTGGAGTACCTCGTCGACTGCGGAATGACGCCGATGGGTGCGATCCGCGCCGGGACGAGTGAGGCCGCCGAACTCCTCGGCCTGGCGCACGAGATCGGCACGCTGGAGGCGGGCAAGCGCGCCGACGTCGTCGTGGCCCGCGGGAACCCGCTGACCGACATCGCGGCTCTCACCGCGCCCGCCAACATCCTGCTCGTCATGAAGGACGGCGTGATGTGCAAGGACCTCGGCAAGCTGGGCAATCTCGACTGAGCCGGACTTCGCTGAAGGAGCCCTGCCCGACGCTGCGGGGCGTACCGGCCGCCGACCTCATCGACCGTTACCTTCCCCACCGGGCCGGCCGGGCCCCGGTATTTGACGATCGGGTGGGTGGTGCTGGGGCGGCCGGCCGGTGCGGGGGTTCGGCCGGCGGTGCACGATCCGTATCAGGAACTACTACGGGAGTGCTGGGCGTTGACCAACGCCGCAGGTCTGACCGGCTCTTGTAGAAGTCTACGAAGAGTCGGCCTCAGCCTTCATGTCTTCCACTCCTAGCTGGCTCCACTCGCGTGGCTGTGTACTCCTCACACAAGTCGCAAGGAAGCGGTGGCCGCAAAGGCCGTCGTTCGACTGCTCTGCTTGATCCTCCTGACTTCTTGCCGACCGAAGGGAAAGTCGTGACTGAGAAGTTTTCCGGTCGGCATACTGAGATCACCTGGCCTGATCTCCCGTCGTGCACGGACTACTTGATCCCGACGATCGTGGACATGCTGCCGATGACGGTGAATGCCATCGATATGGGTGACCCGCACGCGCCGTACGGTGTGCGTGGTGTCGGCGAACCGCCCACCATTTCGGCCACTCCGGCGGTCGTGAACGCCATCCGCAATGCGACGGGGCTGGACCTGACCCACACCCCGGTGGCACAGGAGCACATTGCCGGCGTCGTGCCGCGATGATCTTACGCGGGTCGCCGGCCGTGCGGATTTCTGCGCTGATTGAGTGCTGATCTCAAGGCGGCATCCGCGGACCCCAGTTGTTGCCCCGAATCCGGGGAGCCCCCACCGTCTTCGAAGAAGGAGTGACCGTGACCGCGAACACCCAAGAGACGAGCATCCAGGAGCTCAGCCGCGCCTGGATGGAACAGGCGATCAGCTTGGCCACCAACAGCGTGACGAACGGCGGTGGTCCGTTCGGCGCACTGGTCGCCAAGGGCGGCGAGGTTGTCGCGATCGGGAACAACCAGGTCACCGCGACCCTGGACCCGACGGCGCACGCCGAGGTGAGCGCGATGCGCGGAGCCTGCAAGAAACTGGACACCTTCTCGCTCGAGGGCTGCGTCCTGATCACCTCGTGCGAGCCGTGTCCGATGTGCCTTTCCTCCGCGCTGTGGGCGCGATTCGACCGGATCATCTACGCCGCTGATCGGCACGATGCCGCGGTGGCCGGTTTCGACGACCGCAAGTTCTACGACCTGTTCGAGAAGCAGCCCGCGTCGATGTGGCCGATGCCGGTGGAGCAGCTGGACCTGCCGAACCGTACGGCGCCGTTCGACGCGTGGCTGGCCAAATCCGACCGCATCGACTACTGACGAGGAGTTCTCCTGGAGATCAAGACGCCGCTGTGCGGAGACGGGGAAGGGGGGCGTGCCGGGGTCGAGGAGGCGGCTCCGGCCGCCTCCGGCCGCCTCCGGCAGGCCGAAGCGACCGCGGCGCTGCTGGCGGTCCGCCGCAGCGTGCAGGCGATCGTCGCCGCTGCGGCGCAGCCGGGAGACGGCGGAGGCGGTTGCCGCGCGGCCGGGCCTGGACGTACACGTCGAGGATGGCCTGCGAGAGGCGGACTTCGGCGCCTGGGAGGGGCTGACCTTCGCCGGAGGAGCGCTACGCGGACGACCTGACGGCGTGGCTGTCGGCGGTGGTGTACTCCGCGGATGGGAACGCGGCGGTGCGGCTGCTCAATGACACGGGGCACCTTCGGGACCGCACGACGCCCGTACCACCAGATTCGGCCGCAACCGCACCTGGTGCAGCAGGAGCTGCGCAGCCGGCCGGCCCACTTGGAACTTCGGCGGGGACACCGCCGTCAGCGGGATCTCCGCCCCGCCCTCGTGGTCCGCGTCACGAATGCGCCCCGTAGCGGCGTCTATCCGGGTCAGGACGGCAGCGGGCGGAACAGTCCCTCCTGCACCACCGACACCAGCAAGTTGCCCGCACGGTCGTAGATCCGGCCGCGCGCCAGCCCCCGTGCGCCCGTCGCGATGGGGGACTCCTGGTCGTACAGGAACCACTCGTCCGCCCGGAACGGCCGGTGGAACCACATCGCGTGGTCCAGCGACGCGATGTCGAAATTGCGCGGGCCCCAGAGGGGTTCGACCGGGATACGGACCGCGTCCAGCAGCGTCATGTCGGACGCGTACGCCAGCGCGCAGGTGTGGACGAGCTGGTCGTCGCCCAGCGGTCCGACCGCCCGCATCCACACCGCGCTGCGCGGGTCCGCCTCCTTGATCTCCTCGGCGGTCCAGCGCAGCCGGTCGACGTATCGGATGTCGAAGGGCTGGCGGCGGGCCATCCGCTCCAGTGCCTCGGGCAGCTCGCCCAGGTGCTCGCGGATCTCGTCCGCCACCGTCGGCAGCGAATCCGGGTCCGGGAAGGACAGGCGCGGCGGCAGCTGGTGTTCGAAGGCGGCCTCCTCCGGCTGGTGGAAGGACGCGGTGAGGTTGAAGATCGTCCGGCCCTGCTGGACCGCCGTGACCCGCCGGGTGGTGAAGGAACGCCCGTCCCGTACCCGCTCCACCTGGTAGACGATCGGCATACCGGGGCGGCCGGGGCGCAGGAAGTACGCGTGCAGCGAGTGCACGGGCCGCTCGCCCTCGGTCGTACGGCCCGCCGCGACCAGGGCCTGGCCGGCGACCTGCCCGCCGAAGACGCGTTGCAGGGACTCCTGCGGGCTGCGGCCGCGGAAGATGTTGACCTCGATCTGCTCCAGGTCGAGCAGGTCGACGAGCCGTTCGGCGGGGTTCGTCGTCACGGGTGCTTCTCCTTCTTCTACAGCTGGCCTACCGAGGTGACGCGGACGACCGCCCGCCCCTCCTCGTCCGAGGCGGCGAGGTCGACCTCCGCGCTGATGCCCCAGTCATGGTCGCCGTTCGGGTCGGCGAAGATCTGGCGGACGCGCCACAGACCGTGCTCGGCGTCCTCCTCGATCATCAGCAGCTTCGGACCGCGGGCGTCAGGACCCGTGCCCAGGTCGTCGTACTCGTCCCAGTACGCGTCCATGGCCTCGCCCCACTTGTCCTCGTCCCAGCCGGACTCACCGTCCAGCGCGCCCAGCTCCCGGACGTTGTCCAGGGCGGCCAGCTCGACCCGGCGGAACATGGCGTTGCGTACGAGCACCCGGAAGGCCCTCGCGTTCGCCGTGACCGGCTTGACCTGGTCGGCGCGCTCCTGCGCCTGCTCGGCCGTCTCCACCTCGGGGTTGGCCAGCTGCTCCCACTCGTCGAGGAGGCTGGAGTCGACCTGGCGCACCAGCTCACCGAGCCAGGCGATCAGGTCCTCCAGGTCCTCGGACTTGATGTCGTCCGGGATGGTGTGCTCGAGGGCCTTGTACGCGCCTGCCAGGTAGCGCAGCACGATGCCTTCGGTGCGGGCGAGCTCGTAGTGCGAGGTGAACTCGGCGAAGGTCATGGCCCGCTCGTACATGTCACGGACCACGGACTTCGGCGACACCGGGTGGTCGCCGACCCACGGGTGGCTCTTGCGGTAGACGTTGTACCCGTGCCACAGCAGCTCCTCCAGCGGCTTCGGGTACGTGATCTCCTGGAGCCGCTCCATGCGCTCCTCGTACTCGACGCGGTCCGCCTTCATCTGGCCGACCGCCTCGCCGCGCGCCTTGTTCTGCTGGGCGGCGAGGATCTGGCGCGGGTCGTCGAGCGTCGATTCGACGACGGACACCATGTCGAGGGCGTACGAAGGGGAGTCCGGGTCCAGCAGCTCGTACGCCGCGAGCGCGAACGTCGACAGCGGCTGGTTGAGCGCGAAGTCCTGCTGGAGATCGACGGTCAGGCGTACGGTCCGGCCGTCGGGCTCCGGGGTCTCCAGCATCTCCACCACGCCGCCGTCGAGCAGCGACCGGAAGATGGCGATCGCCCGGCGGATGTGCCGCAGCTGCGCCTTGCGCGGCTCGTGGTTGTCCTCCAGGAGGTGGCGCATGGCGGCGAAGGGGTTGCCGGGGCGGGCGATCACCGAGAGCAGCATGGTGTGCGTGACGCGGAAGCGGGACGTCAGCGGCTCGGGGTCGGAGCCGATGAGCTTGTCGAAGGTCGTCTCCGACCAGGCGACGAAGCCCTCGGGGGCCTTCTTGCGGACCACCTTGCGGCGCTTCTTCGGGTCGTCGCCCGCCTTCGCGAGGGCCTTCTCGTTCTCGACGACGTGCTCGGGTGCCTGGGCGACGACAAGACCGGCGACGTCGAAGCCGGCCCGGCCGGCGCGGCCCGCGATCTGGTGGAACTCCCGGGCGCGGAGCGTGCGTACGCGCGTGCCGTCGTACTTGGTGAGGGCCGTGAACAGGACCGTACGGATCGGGACATTGACGCCGACGCCGAGCGTGTCCGTACCGCAGATGACCTTCAGCAGGCCCGCCTGCGCGAGCTTTTCCACGAGCCTGCGGTACTTGGGCAGCATGCCCGCGTGGTGTACGCCGATCCCGTGCCGGACGAACCGGGAGAGGTTCTGGCCGAACTTCGTGGTGAAGCGGAAGCTGCCGATCAGCTCGGCGATCTGGTCCTTCTCCTCGCGCGAGCACATGTTGATGCTCATCAGCGACTGCGCCCGCTCGACGGCCGCCGCCTGCGTGAAGTGCACGATGTAGACCGGCGCCTGCTTGGTCTCCAGCAGCTCGGTCAGGGTCTCGGTGATAGGGGTCAGGCGGTACTCGTACGAGAGGGGGACCGGGCGGGTCGCGGAGCGCACGACGGACGTCGGGCGGCCCGTGCGGCGGGTCATGTCCTTCTCGAACATCGAGACGTCGCCGAGCGTCGCCGACATGAGGATGAACTGCGCCTGCGGCAGTTCCAGGAGCGGGATCTGCCAGGCCCAGCCGCGGTCCGGTTCGGCGTAGAAGTGGAACTCGTCCATCACGACCTGGCCGATGTCGGCGTGCTTGCCGTCGCGCAGCGCGATGGAGGCCAGCACCTCCGCCGTGCAGGCGATGACCGGGGCGTCGGCGTTGACGGACGCGTCGCCCGTCAGCATGCCGACGTTCTCCGTGCCGAAGAGCTTGCACAGGTCGAAGAACTTCTCCGAGACCAGCGCCTTGATCGGTGCGGTGTAGAAGGTCACCTTGTCCTGGGCCAGGGCGGTGAAGTGCGCACCCGCCGCGACCAGGCTCTTGCCGGAGCCGGTGGGAGTGGACAAGATCACATTCGCACCGGAGACCACCTCGATCAGCGCCTCCTCCTGAGCGGGATAGAGACTGATGCCCTGGTCCTCGGCCCATGAGGAGAAAGCTTCGAAGAGGGCATCGGGGTCGGCGGTCGGGGGCATCTGATCGATAAGGGTCACGCCCCCATCTTGCCTGGCTTCCCCCCTGAACAGGGAACCGGTCGGTCGCACGAAGATCACGGGCGATACGCTGCCGTGTCAACTGGGCGACACCACAAGAGCAAACGGGGCGGGGAACGACCATGATGGGACCGGCGCACTCACTGTCAGGAGCAGCGGCCTGGCTGGGGGTGGGGGCGGCGGCAGCCGCGGCCGGACATCCGATGCCGTGGCCCGTGATCGTCGTCGGCGCCCTGATCTGCGCGGGCGCGGCCCTCGCTCCCGACCTCGACCACAAGTCGGCGACGATCTCGCGCGCCTTCGGACCGGTGTCGAAGGGCGTCTGCGAGATCGTCGACAAGTTGTCGTACGCCGTCTACAAGGCGACAAAGAAGCAAGGTGACCCGCGCAGGACCGGCGGCCACCGCACCCTCACCCACACCTGGCTGTGGGCGGTCGTGATCGGCGCCGGTGCGTCGGCCCTGGCGTACACCGGCGGACGCTGGGCGGTCCTCGCGCTCCTCTTCATCCACCTGGTGCTGGCGGTGGAAGGCCTGCTGTGGCGGGCCGCCAGGATGTCGAGCGACATCCTGGTGTGGCTGCTCGGCGCGACGAGCGCGTGGATTCTGGCGGGCGTACTGGACAAACCGGGCAACGGCGCCGACTGGCTGTTCACCGGCGACGGCCAGGAGTACCTGTGGCTCGGCCTGCCGATCGTGCTCGGTGCGCTGGTGCACGACATCGGTGACGCGCTCACCGTCTCCGGCTGCCCGATCCTGTGGCCGATCCCGGTCGGCCGCAAGCGCTGGTACCCGATCGGCCCGCCGAAGGCGCTGCGGTTCCGCGCGGGCAGCTGGGTGGAGCTGAAGGTGCTCATGCCGGCGTTCATGCTGCTCGGGGGAGTGGGCGGCGCGGCGGCGATGAACTTCATATGACCCGTTGCTGATGCGTTCCGGATGCGTTATGGACGAGTTCCGTTCGGGTGAATCCTGACGCGGACCCGCAGCCGGGCGGGCCAAGATCGAGTTCTTGAGATCATGGAATCCCCAAAGCTGACGCGTCGTCAATTCAGTGCTCGGACCGGCGCGGCGGCCACGGCCGCCGCCGTCACCACTGTCGCCGGGGCGCCTGCTCCCGCAGCGGCGGCCGCAGCCCCCACAGCTCCCGCCGCGCCCGCCGCCCCCCGCTCCACCACCGACTGGCAGACGTGCCTCACCGTCGCCCGAGCCCTGCTGGTGCTCGATGAGGACAACAAGCCCCTGGTCCCCAGGTACGAGAAGATCCTTCTCGGCGACGGGTTCCCGAGGGCCGGCGCCGCGCCGAAGAAGGTGCTGGTGATCGGCGCCGGGCCGGCCGGCATGGTCGCTGCGTCGCTGCTCAAGCGAGCCGGTCACCGGGTCACCGTCGTCGAGGCCAACGGAAACCGCGCGGGTGGCCGCATCAAGACCTTCCGTACCGGCGGCCACGAGAACGCCAAGCAGCCGTTCGCCGATCCGAAGCAGTACGCCGAGGCGGGCGCCATGCGCATCCCCGGCAGCCACCCGCTGGTCATCGGGCTGATCGACCACCTGGGCATCGAACGCCGGCCCTTCCACTACATCGACACCGACCCCGACGGCAAGCCGGTGTACCGCACCTGGATCCGCGTCAACGGGATCAGGGTCCGGCGCGCCGACTACGCGAAGAACCCGCAGGCGGTCAACCGCTCCTTCGGTGTGCCGCGCAAGTACGTGGACGTCCCCGCGTCCGAGATCGTCCGGCAGGCCCTGGACCCCGTCCGCGACGAGTACAGCACCCGCCGGCCCGACGGCACCCGCGTCAACAAGCCGATGCCCGACCTCGTCGAAGGCTGGGCCCGGATCGTCCAGCGCTTCGGCGACTGGTCGATGTACCGCTTCCTCACCGAGCACGCGAAGCTCGACACGCGCACGATCGACCTCATCGGCACGCTGGAGAACATGACGTCCCGGCTCCCGCTGTCCTTCATGCACAGCTTCATGGGCGCCTCCCTGATCAGCCCCGGCACCAAGTTCTACGAGCTGACCGGCGGCACCGCGGTCCTCGCGGACGCCCTCCTCGACGACGTACGCGACGAAGTGCGCTTCGACCGGCGCGTCACCCGCATCGAAACCCGCGACGCGGGCGCCCCGGGGCCGCGCGTGCGGCTGCACACCGTCTCCGAGGGACGCGACGGCGAAGTCGTACGCGAGCAGTTCTCCGGCGACACCGCCATCGTCACCATCCCCTTCTCCGGCCTGCGGCACGTCCAGGTCTCGCCCCAGCTCTCGTACGGCAAGCGCCGGGCCGTCTGCGAGGTGCACTACGACAGCGCCACCAAGGTGCTCCTCGAATTCAGCCGCCGGTGGTGGGAGATGAGCGAGGAGGACTGGAAGCGCGAGCTGAACTCCATGGATCCCGGCCTGTACGACGCCTACCGCAAGGGCCGGGTCGCGAACGACGGGCGGCTGCTCGGAGCCCACCCCTCCGTGCCGCCCGGGCACCTCTCCGAGGCACAGCGCACGCACTACGCGGCGCACTGCTGGGTCTCCCGCGACCAGCCCGAGGCGGCGGAGGTCGTCGGCGGTGGATCGGTGACCGACAACCCGAACCGCTTCATGTTCAACCCGTCCCACCCGGTGCCGGGCAGCGACGGAGGCGTCGTACTCGCCTCGTACAGCTGGGCGGACGATGCCCGGCGCTGGGACTCCTACGACGACGAGGCCCGGTACGCGCTGGCGCTGCGCGGCATGCAGGAGGTGTACGGGCAGCGGCTGGAGGTGTTCTTCACCGGCGTCGGCCGCACGCAGAGCTGGCAGCGCGACCCGTACGCCTACGGGGAGGCGTCCGTGCTCCTGCCCGGGCAGCACACCGAGATCTTCCCGGACATGGGCACCCGCGAAGGCCCGCTGCACTTCGCCGGCTGTCACACCTCGCTCAAGCCCGCCTGGATCGAAGGGGCGCTGGAGTCCGCGGTCCGCGCGGCGCTTGAGGTGCACGGCAGCCGCTGACGGTGCCGTGCCGCGGGGGCGGGCCCGGCGCCGTGGCCGTCGGGACCGTCCTCGGCGCGGGCGGAGGCGTGAGATGTGACCCCGTTCGCGGAGAGTTAACGGCGTTGTAAATTGCCGAGTTGCTGTCCGGTACCTCTTCCAGGACACAATGGTGGCGGTCTTCTTTGCGACGTCCACGGGGGAGGGGAAACAGTGCTGCGGTTCACCGCGGCCGCCAAGGCGCTGCTGCTGGCGGTATTCGCTCTGCTCTCCCTCACGGTGGCGACCGGCAACGCCGCCGCGGAGCCTTCCGCCGCCGGTCCTGCGGCTGTTGCCGAACCCGAGACGGTGCCGCCGGTGGCCGCGCAGGGTTCGTGTTCGCCCCCCGACTCCGATTCCGCGGCCCACCCCGGCCAGGTCCGCCGGGCGCAGCGGCCGGAGACCGGCGCCCCGCAGACGGCCGTCCACGCGGTCTGCGCCCTGTCCTCCCCGCTCGCGGAGCTCCCGCGGCACGCCCTTCCGGCGGACAGCGGTGCGCCGTACTGCCACGCGCCGTCCAGATCTGGGGACTTCCCCGTCGCCCTCCAGGTTTTCCGCTGCTGATGACGCGGCCCGTACGGACCGATTCCCGTACGTACTGATCCGTCACATCCCGGTACTGTCATCGCTCCTGGAGGCGACCCCCCCATGCAGACCTTCATCGACCATGCCCGCTCCCTGGGCGAACGGATAGCGGCGCGCGACGAACAGCGCGAGTGGTTCGGGCGGCTGGCGGCAGGCCAGTCTCCGCAGGCGCTCTTCATCGCCTGCTCCGACTCGCGCGTCGTTCCTTCCCTGATCACCGGCGCGCGTCCCGGCGAGCTTTTCGAGTTGCGTACGGCGGGCAACGCGGTGCCCGGCTACCACGCGGACCGGCCGAGTGGTGAGGCCGCGACCATCGAGTACGCGGTGAGTGTGCTGCGGGTTCCCGACATCGTGGTGTGCGGGCACTCCCACTGCGGGGCCATCGGCGCGCGGGTGCGGGGTGAGGACCTCCGCGCCGTACCGGCGGTCGAGGGCTGGCTGAACAGCCAGCTGCCGGACGATTTGGACGGACTCCACGAGGACGCCGACACGGAGGTGGCGGCGGCCGTCCAGCGCAACGTCCGCGAGCAGGTGGAGCGGCTGCGCGCCTACCCCTGCGTGGCGGAGCGGCTGGCCGCCGGACAACTGCGGCTGCACGGCTGGTTCTACGCCGTGGACACGGGAGTGGTGCTGGCGCATCAGCCTGCCGCCGACGCGTTCCTGCCGCTGTGAGCGCCGGCGTGAACACCGTCGTCAAGGCCGTTACGAAGCGTTTCGGCGGGCGGCGCGGCCGGGGCGACCTCCGTGCCGATTTCACCGCCTCGCTCGTCGTCTTCCTGGTGGCGGTGCCGCTGTGCGTGGGCGTGGCCGTCGCCTCCGGCGTACCCGCCGAACTGGGCCTGGTCACCGGGATCGTGGGCGGGCTCGTCACCGGACTGCTGCCCGGCAGCAGCCTCCAGGTCAGCGGCCCGGCGGCCGGGATGACCGTGCTCGTGTACGAGGCCGTGCAGGAGTACGGGATCGGCGCACTCGGCGCGATCGTGCTGGGCGCCGGAGTGCTGCAACTCGCGATGGGTGCCCTTCGGCTGGGCCGCTGGTTCCGGGCGATCTCGATCGCGGTGGTGCAGGGCATGCTCGCCGGTATCGGCCTGGTGCTGATCGCCGGCCAGCTGTACGCCCTGGCCGACGCCGGGGCGCCCGCCGGTGGCCTCGCGAAGATCGGCGGCCTGCCGGCGCTGGCGGCCGACACCTTGGCGTCGGGACCGGCCCTGGCCGCACTCGGCATCGGCGTCGGCACGGTGGCGGTGCTGGTGCTGTGGCCGAGGATTCCGGCCGCGGCGCGCGTGCTGCCCGCCCCGCTCGCGGCGGTCGCACTCGCGACAGTGGCGGCGGTGGCGTTCGACCCACCGGTCGCGCGGGTGGAGGTCAAGGGACTGCTCGACGCCGTACAGCCGCCTGGAATCTCGGACTTGGCGGGGCTCGCCGAGGTGGGCCTGCTGGGCACGGTGGTCGCCTTCACGCTGATCGCGTCGGCCGAGAGCCTGTTCAGCGCGGCCGCGGTGGACCGGCTGCACGACGGCCCGAGGACCGACTACGACAAGGAGCTCGTCGCCCAGGGCGCGGGCAACGCGGTGTGCGGAATGCTCGGCGCGCTGCCGATGACGGCGGTGATCGTACGCAGCTCGGCCAACTTGCAGGCGGGGGCGCGCACCAAGGCCTCCCGCGTTCTGCACGGGGTGTGGCTGCTCGTCTTCGCCGCGGCGTTCCCGGCGGCTCTCGGCGTGATTCCGGTGGCGGCGCTGGCCGGTGTGCTGGTGCACGCGGGCTGGAAACTGATCCCGGTGAAGGAACTCGTCCCGCTGTGGCGCGAACACCGGGGCGAGGCGGTGGTGCTCGGCACTACGGCGCTCGCGATCGTGGTGACCAACATGTTCGAAGGGGTACTGATCGGCCTGCTGCTGGCGGTCGCGAAGTCGGCGTGGGAGATCTCGCACGTCCATGTCGAGGTCTCCGGCGGAGACGAGGACGACCGGGGCCCGGTACGCGTCCGCGTCCTCGGCAACGCGACCTTCCTGCGGCTGCCGGAGCTCCTGGACGAACTGGAGGCGCTGCCGCGCGACCGGCCGATCGAGCTCGACCTAGCGGGCCTGCGCCACGTGGACCACGCCTGCGGCGCGGCCCTGACGGCGTGGGCGGACCGCCACAACGAGGCGGGGGTGGAGCCAGTACGCGTCGCGGCCTGACCGCCGCGCAGCAGCGACGAGGCCGCGCACGGACCGCGCCGCTGGGCGGGCGGCGGCCCACCACTTACGCCCGGTCGCCCCGCCCGGGGGGCGGCGCCGGCCCGGTGCCGTGCGACTACGTGGCGAACGGACGGCGTCGCCACGGGTGAAGGTCCACCGCGTATTCCGTGGTCCGCGGGGGCATGCCCCCGCGAAGGACACAGACCTAGCCGTGCCAGGAGCGCCAGAGCGCCGCGTACGCGCCGTCCGCCGCCACCAGTTCGTCATGGCTGCCCAGTTCGCTGATCCGGCCCTCCTCGACCACCGCGATCACATCCGCGTCGTGCGCGGTGTGCAGCCGGTGCGCGATCGCCACGACCGTACGGCTGTCGAGGACGCGGGCCAGTGAACGTTCCAGATGCCGCGCCGCCCGGGGGTCCAGCAGCGACGTCGCCTCGTCCAGCACCAGCGTGTGCGGGTCGGCGAGCACCAGACGGGCCAGCGCGATCTGCTGCGCCTGCGCCGGGGTGAGCGCGTGGCCGCCGGAACCGACCTCGGTGTCGAGGTCGTCGTCCAGCGCCCGCGCCCAGCCGTCCGCGCCGACCGCCCCGAGCGCCGCCCACAGGTCGGTGTCCTGCGCGCTCGTACGGGCCAGCAGCAGGTTGTCGCGCAGGGTGCCCACGAAGACGTGGTGCTCCTGGTTGACCAGTGCCACATGCGCGCGCACCCGCTCGGCCGGCATCCGCGACAACTCCGCCCCGCCGAGCGTCACTTCACCCGTACGCGGCGCGTAGATCCCGGCGAGCAGCCGGCCGAGGGTGGACTTCCCGGCGCCCGAAGGGCCGACCAGGGCGAGACGCGTCCCCGGCGCCACGTCCAGCGTCACCTTGTGCAGTACGTCGACGTCCGCCCGGTACCCGAAGTGCACCGAGTCGGCGCGCACCGCACGCCCGTCCGGCGCCACCTTCGCGTCACCCGCGTCCGGCTCGATCTCCCGTACGCCCACGAGCCGTGCCAGCGACACCTGCGCGACCTGGAGTTCGTCGTACCAGCGCAGGATGAGGTTGACCGGATCGACCAGCATCTGCGCGAGCAGGGCGCCCGTCGTCAGCTGGCCGACATTGATCCAGCCCTCCAGGACGAAGACGCCGCCGATCAGCACCACCGAGCACAGGATCGTCATGTGCGTGACGCTGATGACGGGGAAGAGCACGGTCCGCAGCCACAGCGTGTACCGCTCCCACGCCGTCCACTCCCTGACCCGCCGCTCCGACAGGGCCACCCGGCGCCCGCCGAGGCGGTGCGCCTCGATGGTCCGCCCGGCGTCCACGGTCTCGGCGAGCATCGCGGCGACCGCCGCGTAACCCGCCGCCTCCGAGCGGTACGCCGACGGCGCCCGCTTGAAGTACCAGCGGCACCCGATGACCAGCACCGGAACGGCCACCAGCACCGCAAGCGCCAGCGGCGGGGCCGTGACGGTCAGGCCGCCGATCAGCAGGCCCGCCCACACCACACCGATGGCGAGCTGCGGCACGGCCTCGCGCATCGCGTTGGCCAGCCGGTCGATGTCGGTGGTGATGCGCGAAAGCAGATCGCCGGTGCCCGCCCGCTCCAGCACGCCCGGCGGCAGACCGACCGCCCGTACGAGGAAGTCCTCGCGCAGGTCGGCCAGCATCTCCTCGCCGAGCATGGCGGCCCGCAGCCGCATCTGGCCGGTGAAGAGAGTCTGGACGATCAGTGCGAGCGCGAAGATCGCCGCCGTACGCTCCAGGTGGAGCTCACGCGCCCCGTCCGCCAGATCCTCGACGAGCGATCCCAGGAGGTAGGGGCCCGCCATCGAGGCGATGACGGCGACCGCGTTGAACGACACGAGCACGGCGAACGCCCTGCGGTGCCGCCGCATCAGCTCGCTCACGTACGTCCGTACGGTCGCCGGACTGCCGACAGGCAGAGTCGGCAACAACCCAGCCGACTCCGGTGCCGCCGGGTCGTACGTCGGTGGCGCCACGCCGATCATGCCGATTCCTCGATTTCTTCCAGTACGGGTACGTCGGCCTGTTCCATGACCGGGGCCACCTCGGCCATCTCGTCGTCCGTCTCGCGCGTGACGACCGCGCGGTACCGCGGGTCGGTGTGCAGCAGTTCGCGGTGCACGCCCACCGCGGCGACCGCGCCCTCGTGGACGAGCACCACCCGGTCGGCCCGGTCGAGCAGCAGCGGCGACGACGCGAAGACGACGGTCGTACGCCCCGTCCGCAGCCGCTTCACGCCCGCAGCGACCCGCGCCTCGGTGTGCGAGTCGACGGCCGAGGTCGGCTCGTCCAGGACCAGTACCTCGGGGTCGGTCACCAGCGACCGTGCCAGCGCCAGGCGCTGACGCTGGCCGCCGGAGAGCGAACGCCCGCGCTCCGTGATCCGGGTGCGCATCGGGTCGTCCGTGCTGTCCGCCGACGCCTGGGCGAGCGCGGCCAGTACGTCGTCGCACTGGGCCGCGTCCAGCGCGTCCGCCGCCGCCACGTTCCCCGAAGCCGGTACGTCGAGCAGCTCGCTCAGCGTACCCGAGAGCAGCACCGGGTCCTTGTCCTGGACCAGGACCGCACTCCGCGCGGTGATCAGCGGCAGGTCGTCGAGCGCCACCCCGCCGAGCAGCGCCGAAGGCGGCGCCTTCTCACCGGTGGCGGTGTCCGTGGTGGCGTGACCGCCGAGGCGCTCCGCGAGTTCGCCGGCCAGATCCGGGTCGCCGCACACGACGGCGGTGAACCGGCCCGCGGGGGCGAGCAGTCCGGTGGCCGGGTCGTACAGGTCACCGGCCGGGGTCTCTTCGACGGCGGAAGCCTCGGGGGCACCCGGTGCGTACGCCGTGCGCTCCAGCCCCAGCACCCGCGCGGCCCGCTTGGCCGACGGCCGCGAGAAGGAGTACGCCATCGCGATCTCCTCGAAGTGCCGGAGAGGATAGAGCAGCAGTGTCACCGCGCTGTAGACGGTGACCAGTTCGCCGACCGCGACCCGTCCGTCGAGGGTGAGCTTCGCGCCGTACAGCACGACCGTGATCAGCAGCAGGCCCGGCAGCAGCACCTGGACAGCCGAGATCAGCGCCCACATGCGGGCGCTGCGCACTGCCGCCTTGCGTACCTCCTGCGAGGCGCTGCGGTAGCGGCCGAGGAACAGGTCCTCGCCGCCGATGCCGCGCAGTACGCGCAGGCCCGCGACGGTGTCGGACGCCAGCTCGGTGGCCTTGCCCGCCTTCTCGCGCTGGGCGTCTGCCCGCCGCGTCGCCTTCGGCAGCAACGGCAGTACGGACAGGGCCAGTACGGGCACCCCGATGGCCACCACGATGCCGAGCGCGGGCTGGTAGACCATCAGCCCCACGCACACGACGACGAGCGTGAGCGCGGCGGCGGCGAAGCGCGAGAGCGCCTCGACGAACCAGCCGATCTTCTCGACGTCACCGGTGGAGACGGCGACGACCTCGCCCGCCGCGACCCTGCGGGTCAGCGCGGACCCCAGCTCCGCCGTCTTGCGGGCCAGCAGCTGCTGCACGCGTGCGGCGGCGGTGATCCAGTTGGTGACGGCGGTCCTGTGCAGCATGGTGTCGCCGAGGGCGACGGCCACACCCAGCAGGGCGATCAGCCCGGCGGCCAGCGCCAGCCGACTGCCGGATCTGTCGACCACGGCCTGTACGGCGAGCCCCACGCCCAGTGGCAGGCCTGCCACACCGCACTGGTGCAGCAGGCCCCACGAGAGCGACTTCAGCTGCCCGCCGAGCTGGTTCCGCCCGAGCCAGTAGAGGAATCGGGGACCGGACCGGACGTCGGGGACGCCCGGATCGGGATACGGAAGATCGCGAATCTGCATGACGTCCCACGGCTCGGTGTGCTTGCTTGCGCTTGCTTGTGCCAGCCTGTGCTGGCGAAACCGTGCAAGGTTCGCGTTTTTCCACCTGAAACCGCAATCGATTTATGGGCGCCGGCACACAGAACACGCCAAGATCCAACATCTCACTCTGGCGCTACCGGCCCGCCCCCGCTTCACTCCTGACGCATGAGACGACCAAAAGTCATGTGCGTGTTCGCCGCCCTGGCGCTGGCCGCCGGAACGGTGTTCGGGGCAGGTCAGGCCGGCGCGGCCACCGCCGCAGGCGAGCCGCCCGCCGAATTCGGCCGCGACTGGCACGATCCCGTCACCGCGGCGCCGCCCGTCGAGGCCCCCGCCACCCGCTCCTGCCAAGTCACCGTCGCGCAGGCCGAGTTCCGCGACTTCACGCCGTACCGGGGCGGATACGCGCCCCCGGAGGAGTGCGGAGACCGCTGGAGCAAGGTGGTGCTCCGGCTCGAAGGCAACGTCGCGGGACGGCAGTACGACCGGCTCGGCTACCTGCACATCGGCGGCGTCGAGGTACTCCGCACCTCCACCCCGCAGCCCTCTCCCGAAGGCATCACCTGGTCCGTGGAGAAGGACGTCACCCGCTACAGCGACACCCTGCGCCGCGAACAGCCCGTCGAGATGCTCATCGGCAATGTCGTCAACGAGACGTACACCGGCATCATCGACGTCAGGGCGACCTTGACGTTCTACGTAGCCGAAGGCCGCACCAAGCCGCCCGCCACCACCCCGGACCGCGTCCTCACCCTCGACGGCGGGAATTCCCTCACCACCCCGCGCAACTCCGAACGCATCGTCGCCGAGGTGTACGCGACGGGCTCGGGCGGCGGCTGCGAGGAGTACTGGTACCTGTCCGCCCCCGAGGAGGCGCCTTACTCCTGCACGACCCCGGACGGCCCCTACCGCGAGGTGCAGATCAAGGTCGACGGACAACTCGCGGGAATCGCCGCCCCGTTCCCGACGGTCTGGACCGGCGGCTGGTCAAACCCCTTCCTCTGGTACGTGATCCCCGGCCCCCGTGCCTTCGACGTCAAGCCCGTCCAGTACGACCTGACGCCCTTCGCGGGCAGGCTCAACGACGGCCGCCCGCACCGCGTGGAGGTCTCGGTCGTCGGTGTCCCCGAGGGCCGGACCGGCTGGAGCACACCCGTCAATGTGCTGGTGTGGCAGGACGAGGGGAGTGCGGTGGTTACGGGCGCGCTGACCCGGCACGACAACGGCGCGCCGGCCAACTCCTCGGCGTACACGCCGGGTTCCGAGCACCGTCTCGACACCAAGGGCGGTCACCGGCTCACCGTCTCCGGCCATGTGAACACCTCGCACGGGCGTGTCGTCACGACCGTCGACCGGATGCTCGCCAACACCTCCGTCCACCGCTGGACCGATGGCGAGAAGCTGGACGCACTCAAGGGCACGTGGACGGACAACGAGACCGTCACCACCGACGGGCGCGGCCCGGCCACCACCGTGCGCGCCCACCGGACGTACACGATGGAAGGCACGACGACACTCGGCGCGGGCGACCGCCTGCGTACCGTGCTCGCGCTCGGCGACCGCGCCGACACCTCCACGGAGCGCGGCGGGAAACGCGCGTCCTGGTCGCGGTTCGACGACGCGTACGAGGGCGACGCGACGTACACCGCGAACGTCCCGCGCGACCAGCGGCACGCGGTCGGCACGTCGAGTGAGCGCTACCGGCTGTACGGGACGGCGGGCTGCTACGACCGGAGCCTGAAGACGGCGCAGGGGACGGTGACGGAGGACCGGCTGCGCGGTCCTTTCGGTTCCCGGGCATGTGACCGTAAATAAGAGGGAGTCAGTCGGCCAGGCTGGTGGGGCGGGTCACGCGCTCCAGCTCCAGCAGTACGGACCGGTAGCCGCGGCCCGTCGCGCGTTCCATCCCCACCTCGCACATGCGGTTCGCGGAGAGGTACACGTCGTACTCGCGCGCCCCGACCTCCGCCGCCTCCCGCGCCGTAGCCGACTCCGTCAGCTCCGTGTGCAGCATCCCGCGGTCGCCGGCGAACGCGCAGCAGCGTACGTCGTCCGGCACGACGACTTCCTCCGCGCACGCTTGCGCCACGGTACGCAGGTGCTCCTCGTCGCCCAAGTGCCGCATGGAGCATGTGGGGTGCAGGACGGCGGATCCCGCCCTGCGCAGCACTGACAGACGCGGCAGCAGCTCGTCGGCGGCCCAGACGACCGAGTCGACGACGGTCAGCTCCGCGTGCAGCTCACGGTTGGCGTCGGTGAGGTACGGCGCCACCTCGTGCGCGATGCCCAGCGTGCAGGACGACGCGTCGACGACCAGCGGCAGCGTGCCGCCGGCGGTCCAGCCCCAGGCGGCCTCGACGATGCGGTTCGCCATGACGGTGGTGCCCGCGCGGTAGCCCTTCGAGTGCCAGATCGTCGCGCAGCACGTGCCGGCCACATCGCCGGGGATCCACACCGGCCGTCCGGCGCGCTGCGACACGGCGACCACGGCGTGCGGGAGCGAGGGCCCCCGATAGCCCTCCGGCTCGCCGAAGATGCGGTTCACGCAGGCCGGGTAGTACACGGCGTGCGCGCCCGTGCGCGCGGTGCGGGGGAGGGACCTGGCGGCGGCGCCGGGGAGCTGCGGCAGCCACCGCGGGACCAGGTCCGGGCGTACCGCCTTGCGGGCCAGGCCCGTGACCGCCTGGAGGAGCCGGTCGCCGGCGCGGTCCGCGGCCGCCACCGCGAGGCGCGCGGACGCCTCCACGGCACTGAAGTGCTGGGCGGTCAGCGCCGCGATCCGTTCCTCGCGCGGCGAATGCCTGCGGTGCCTGAAGTCCTTCATCAGCGCGCCGGTGTCGATACCGACGGGACAGGCGAGCTTGCACGTCGAGTCCCCGGCGCACGTGTCCACCGCGTCGTACCCGTACGCGTCGAGCAGCCCGTCCTGGACCGGCGAACCTGCCGGCTGGCGCGTCATCTCCCTGCGCAGCACGATGCGCTGGCGCGGAGTGGTCGTCAGATCGGCGCTGGGGCAGGTCGGTTCGCAGAAGCCGCACTCGATGCACGGGTCGGCGATCAGCTCGACCTTCGGGATGGTCTTGAGGCCGCGCAGATGCGCCTTCGGGTCGCGGTCCAGGACGATGCGCGGGGCAAGCACCCCGTCGGGGTCGATGACCTGCTTCGTACGCCACATCAGTTCCGTCGCCTTCGCTCCCCACTCCAGCTCCAGGAACGGCGCGATGTTGCGGCCGGTGGCGTGCTCGGCCTTGAGCGAGCCGTCGAAGCGCTCGACGGTGAGCCGGCAGAAGTCGTCCATGAAGGCGGCGTACCGCGCGACGTCCGCGGGGTCGGCGGCGTCGAAGGCCAGCAGGAAGTGCAGATTGCCGTGCGCGGCGTGACCCGCGACGGCCGCGTCGAATCCGTGCCGGCTCTGGAGCCGCAGGAGGGCCTCGCATGCGTCGGCGAGCCGCGACGGCGGTACGGCGAAGTCCTCGGTGATCAGGGTCGTACCGGCGGGGCGGGCGCCGCCGACCGCCGTGACGAACGCCTTACGGGCCTTCCAGTACCCGGCGATCGTCTTCGCGTCCCGGGTGAACTCATTGGTCACCGAGGCGACCGGCACGACGAGTTCGAGCCCGCCCAGCACCTCGGCCGCCGCCCGTTCGTACGCCGCGAGACGCGCCTCGTCGGGCGCCCGGAACTCCACCAGCAGCGCCGTCGTCTCCTTGGGCAGCCGCGCCCAGTCCGCCGGTACGCCCTCGACGCTCACCGAGGCGCGCAGCGTGTTGCCGTCCATCAGCTCGACGGCGATCGCGCCCGCGTCGTTGAAGCGGGGGACGGCGGCGGCCGCGGCGGACAGCGTGGGGAAGAAGAGCAGCGCGGTGGAGAGTTCGCGGTCCAGCGGCAGTGTGTCGAAGACGACCTCGGAGATGAAACCGAAGGTGCCCTCGGAGCCCACCATCAGGCCCCGCAGGATCTCCACGGGCGTCGCGCCGTCGAGGAAGGCGTCGAGCCGGTAGCCGTTGGTGTTCTTGATCTCGTACTTGGCGCGGATACGGGCCGTGAGCTCCGCGTCCGCCTCGATCTCCGCCTTGATCGCCATGAGCCCCGCGCACAAGCCGGGCTCCGCGCAGGCCAGTTCCTCGTCGGCTGCCGGGTGCGAGGTGTCGACGACCGTACCGGTCGGGAGCACGAAGGTGAGGGAGGCGACCGTGCGGTAGGAGTTGCGGGCGGTGCCCGCCGTCATGCCGGACGCGTTGTTCGCCACGACGCCGCCGATCGTGCAGGCGATGGCGCTCGCGGGGTCGGGGCCGAGGACGCGGCCGTGGCGCGCGAGCGAGGCGTTGGCCCGTACGACGGTGGTCCCCGGGCGGATCCGGGCGCGGGCGCCGCCGTCCAGGACCTCGATGCCTGCCCAGTGGCGGCGTACGTCGACGAGGATGTCCTCGCCCTGGGCCTGGCCGTTGAGCGAGGTGCCCGCCGCCCGGAAGACGACCTCGCGGCCCCTGCCATGGGCGTACGAGAGCACTGCCGAGATGTCGTCGATGTCCTCGGCGACCACGACGACCCGGGGGAGGAAGCGGTACGGGCTGGCGTCGGACGCGTACCGCACGAGGTCGGAGACCTTCCACAGCACCTTGTCCGCGCCGAGGAGCGCGGTCAGCTCGCCGCGCAGCGGATCCGGTGTGCCGCCGGCCATGGTGTCCGGCACCCGGTCGGGCGCGGGGCCGTGCGGGGCGGCGGGGCGCAGTGATCCGGGGTCTGGCTCCAGCAGCGGCATCCAGGTCACTTCCTCGACTCAGCAGCGGCGCTCCGGCATTCCGTCGACCAGAGCGGACAGCAGGCCGCCGAGCACCTCGCGCTGATCGGCGTCCAATGGAGCCAGGATGTCCTCCGCGGCGTCGCGGCGCGCGGTGCGCAGGGCGCGCAGCGTGGCGCGGCCGGTGTCGGTGAGCTCGATCCTGATCACCCGCCGGTTGGTGGGATCGGGCACGCGGCGCACCCGGCCGCTGGCCTCCAGGCCGTCGACGAGCGTGGTCACGGCGCGGGGGACCACGTCGAGGCGCCTGGCGAGGTCGGCCATCCTCGGCGGCGGCTCGTGGTGCAGGTCGTAGTGCGAAACGGTGCGCAGCAGGCGTGACTGCGCGGGCGTGATGCCGATCGGCTCCATCTGCTCCCGCTGGATCCGGTGCAGCCGGCGCGTCAGCCGGAGCAGTTGCTCGGCCAGCAGGCCGTCGGCGTCTGAGGTGCTCATACCGGGAAACGATATCAGGACCTTATTCATTGTGAGTACAGGTAACAATCGGCTAGGCTCTGAAAATCCGTGACTTCACCCTCTCGAAGGAGCCCATGCACCCCGATCGACCCACGTGGACACCCCCGGCCCGCGATCCGGCCCAGCCGGAGGAGCCCGCGCAGGTGCGCCGCATTCTCCGGCTCTTCCGCCCCTACCGGGGCCGACTGGCCGTCGTCGGCCTGCTCGTCGCCGCCTCGTCGCTCGTGGCCGTCGCCTCCCCGTTCATGCTCCGGGAGATCCTCGACACCGCCATCCCGCAGGGGCGTACGGGGCTGCTGAGCCTGCTCGCCCTCGGCATGATCCTGACCGCCGTGGTGACGAGCGTCTTCGGCGTACTCCAGACCCTGATCTCCACGACGGTCGGCCAGCGCGTCATGCACGACCTGCGGACCGCCGTCTACGCCCAGCTCCAGCGCATGCCGCTCGCCTTCTTCACCAGGACCCGCACCGGCGAGGTGCAGTCCCGTATCGCGAACGACATCGGCGGCATGCAGGCGACGGTGACGTCCACGGCGACCTCGCTCGTCTCGAACCTCACCTCGGTCGTGGCCACGGTCGTCGCCATGCTGGCGCTCGACTGGCGGCTTACCGTCGTCTCCCTCCTGCTGCTGCCGGTCTTCGTGTGGATCAGCCGCCGGGTCGGCCGCGAGCGCAAGAAGATCACCACGCAGCGGCAGAAACAGATGGCCGCCATGGCCGCCACCGTCACCGAGTCGCTGTCGGTCAGCGGCATCCTGCTCGGCCGCACCATGGGCCGCGCCGACTCCCTCACCAAATCCTTCGCCGACGAGTCCGAGCGCCTCGTCGACCTCGAAGTGCGTTCCAACATGGCGGGGCGCTGGCGGATGTCCACCATCGGCATCGTCATGGCCGCCATGCCCGCCGTCATCTACTGGGCGGCCGGCCTGACCATGCAGGCCGGCGGGGCAGCCGTCTCCCTCGGCACGCTCGTCGCCTTCGTATCGCTCCAGCAGGGCCTCTTCCGGCCGGCCGTGAGCCTCCTGTCGACCGGTGTGCAGATGCAGACCTCGCTCGCGCTCTTCCAGCGGATCTTCGAATATCTCGACCTGCCGGTGGACATCACCGAACCCGAGAAGCCCGTCCGGCTGGACAAGATCCGCGGCGAAGTGCGCTTCGACGACGTCCACTTCACGTACGACGAGAAGAACGGCCCCACGCTCACCGGAATCGACATCACGGTCCCGGCGGGCGGCAGCCTGGCGGTCGTCGGGCCGACGGGCTCCGGCAAGAGCACGCTCAGCTATCTGGTGCCCCGGCTGTACGACGTGACGGACGGCGGCGTCACACTCGACGGCGTCGACGTGCGCGACCTGGACTTCGACACGCTGGCCCGCGCGGTCGGCGTGGTCTCCCAGGAGACGTACCTCTTCCACGCCTCCGTCGCCGAGAACCTTCGCTTCGCCAAGCCGGACGCGACCGACGAGGAACTGCGCGCGGCAGCCGAGGCGGCGCAGATCCACGACCACATCGCCTCACTGCCCGACGGGTACGACACGCTGGTCGGCGAGCGCGGATACCGCTTCTCCGGCGGCGAGAAGCAGCGCCTGGCGATCGCCAGGACCATTCTGCGCGACCCGCCCGTCCTCATCCTCGACGAGGCGACGAGCGCGCTCGACACCCGTACGGAGCACGCCGTGCAGCAGGCCATCGACGCGCTGTCGGCGGGCCGTACGACCATCACCATCGCGCACCGGCTCTCCACGGTCAGGGACGCCGACCAGATCGTCGTCCTCGACGGCGGCAGGACCGCCGAGCGCGGCACGCACGAGGAACTGCTCGCACAGGACGGCCGGTACGCCGCCCTCGTGCGCAGGGACGCCAGGCTCTCGCCCGCCGCCACCTGAAAGCCATGGGCGGTGAGTATCCGGTACCGACCGAATGCCGTTCTCGGCATCCCGGGAACGGCGAGTGAGGCGAGTTAGCGTGCCCGCATGGAGAACGAGTCCGCACAGAAACGGCCCGCGAACAGCCCCCGCCTGACGCGCCGCGGCCGACTGCTGCTGGTCGCGGGTATGGCCGCGACAGTGGCGACCGCCGCCGTCCTGGTGCCTCTCCTGCTGCTCAGGGAGGAGAAGCGCGAGCCGCGGAGCCTGCTGATTCCGGAGGGATGGCGGTCGTCCCAGGTGTACACCGCGGTCGACAAGGCGCTCGGCGTCGCGCCCAGAACCACCGAGAGGGCGGCGGGCGCGGCCAACCTGAACCTGCCGCGCGCGGCCAAGGGAAACCCGGAGGGGTTCCTCTTCCCGGCCACCTATCCCGTCGACGACAGGACGACGCCGGCGAGCCTGCTCTCGTACATGGTCAACACGGCCCGTAAGAACTTCGGCGCCACTCCCGCGGCCTACCGGAACGTTGTCATCGCCAGCATCGTGCAGGCCGAGGCGGACACCGCCGAGGACATGGGGAAGGCCGCACGCGTCATCGACAACCGGCTGGCGCGCGGCATGCCGCTCCAGATGGACTCGACGATCAACTACGCGCTGAAGCGCTCGACCCTCGACACCAGCCACGCGGACACGAAGATCGACACCCCGTACAACACATACCTGCGCGCCGGCCTGCCGCCGACTCCGATCGGCAACCCGGGCCGGCAGGCGATGGACGCGACGACCGACCCGCCGCCGGGGGACTGGCTGTACTTCGTCACCGTCGCGCCCGGGGACACCCGCTTCACGGACAGCTACGCCGAGCAGCGGAAGAACGTCGCGGAGTTCAACGCGAACCGCAAGGGCGCGAGCAAGAACGGCGGCTGACCCCTTCAGCCCCCGACCCGCTTCAGCCCCCGACCCGCTCAGCCCCCGACCCGCTTCAGACGCCCACCGCGACCGGCTCGCTCTCCGTCCGCCGCTCCCCTTCCAGCAGCCGCATGATCCCGCGTACGGCGGCCCGCCCCGCCCGGTTGGCCCCGATGGTGCTGGCCGAGGGCCCGTAGCCCACCAGGTGGATCCGCTCGTCGCGGGTCGCCCGCGTGCCCTCGGCGCGGACGCCGCCACCCGGCTCGCGCAGCTTGAGCGGCGCCAGGTGATCGATCGCGGCACGGAACCCGGTGGCCCACAGGATGACGTCCGCGTCGACCGTGCGTCCGTCGGACCAGGCCACCCCGTTCGGCGTAATCCTGTCGAACATCGGCAGCCGGTCCAGCACGCCCTCCGAGCGGGCCCGCGCGACCGCCTCCGTCACAGGAAGCCCGGTCACCGACACGACGCTCTGCGGCGGCAGCCCGCGCCGTACCCGCTCGTCGACGAGCGCGACGGCGGCCCGCCCCTGCTCCTCGCCGAACGGGCCGTCGCGGAAGACCGGCGGCCGCCGCGTCACCCACGTCGTCCGCGCCCCGGCGCCGGCGATCTCCATCAGGTGCTGTACGCCCGAGGTCCCGCCGCCCACGACGACCACCCGCTGTCCGGCGAATTCGCCCGGCCCCGGGTAGTTCGCGGTGTGCAGCTGACGCCCGCGGAACGTCTCCTGGCCGGGGTAGCGGGGCCAGAAAGGCCGGTCCCAGGTGCCCGAGGCGTTGATCAGGGCGCGCGCCGACCAGGCACCCGCCGACGTCTCGACGAGCAGCCGCCCGCCCTCTCCCTCACGCACGGCCGACACACCGACGGGCCGGCGCACCCGCAGGCCGAAGGTGCGCTCGTACGTCGCGAAGTACTCCCCGATGACCTCGGAGGAAGCGCGGCTGTCGTCGGCGCCGGTCAGCTCCATGCCCGGAAGCGCGTGCATGCCGTGCACTTTGCCGTACGTCAGCGAGGGCCACCGGAACTGCCACGCGCCGCCCGGGCGCGGGGAGTGGTCCAGCACGACGAAGTCACGGCCGGGCTCCAGGCCCGCGCGCCGCAGGTGGTAGGCGCTGGAAAGACCGGCCTGCCCGGCACCGATCACCACGACGTCCACTTCCCGCACCCCAAGATTGTTCATGTTTCTACTAACGGGGCGTTGGGGCCGGATCTTCCCGGTCGACGTAATACCCCGCGATGTGGGTACGGTGCCGGAATGACCCCCGTCGAATACGTGTACCGAGTGGACGCGCCCGCAGGAAGCGCCGGCTGGCACCCCCTGGGACCCCGCTACCGGGGCGCCATCACCACCGCGACCCAGCCGGAGGACGCCGAATTCGTGGCCGCGGTGGTGGTGCGTGACCTTGCGACGGAGTGGGACCACGAGGGTTCGGGCGTCCACCACGTACGTATCTGCGTATGGCGCGACGCGGAGGGCATGGGCCCGGAGGACGCCGAATGCACGGTGGAGGTCCAGCCGGACCTGGACACCCTGCCCGGAGCGTAGGCCTGTGCATGATGGAGGCATGTCCGACGCCTTCACGACCCGCATCCTGAACGTCACCACGGGCTCGGCCGAGACCGTGGCCGACATCACCCACGACTGCGAGAATTTCCTCCAGCAGGCGGCGCGCGGGAGGGACGGCCTGCTCAACATCTTCGTCCCGCACGCCACGGCCGGTATCGCGATCCTCGAAACGGGCGCGGGCAGCGACGCCGACCTCCTCGCCGCGCTGCACGCCCTGCTCCCCGCCGACGACCGCTGGCAGCACCGCCACGGCAGCCCCGGCCACGGCAGGGACCACGTACTGCCCGCCCTGGTGCCCCCGCACGCGACGCTTCCGGTGATCGGCGGCAGCCTGGAACTGGGCACGTGGCAGTCCGTCTGCCTGGTCGACACGAACAAGGACAACCCGGACCGCCAGGTGCGGCTGAGCTTCCTGGGCTGAGGGACCCGGCCGCTGGTCCGACGCCTTCGGCGTCAGGGCACGCTTCGGATGCGTTGGACCAGGACAGCGCCGAGCAGGGTGAGAGCGGCGGTGAACGCGAAGAGCGCCGGGTAGCCGCCGAGGTGAGTGACCAGCACGGCGGCGATGGCCGGCGCGAGGACGTGCGGGAGGGAGTTCGCGATATTGATGACACCGAGATCCCGCCCCCGGTTGTCCGCGGTGGGCAGCACCTGGGTGATCAGCGCCTGGTCCACCGAGATGTAGACGCCGTAACCGAGTCCCATCAGGCCGGCGGCCACCAGCGCGACCGGCCACGTCGGCCAGACCGCCAGCAGGGCGGAGCCGAGGGCGATCACCACACCGGAGGCCGTGACCAGCGACTTCCGGCGGCCGAGGCGGTCCGACACCACACCGCCGATGAAGGCCGTGAGCACGATGCCGGTGGTGTAGAGGACGACGAGAGTCAGCAGTCCCTGCTCGGCCTCGCGCCCGGGGAAGCGCTGTTCGTACCGCACCTCGTCGCGCAGGAAGTAGAGCAGGTACAAGGTCCCTGTGGCGTTGCCGAGTTGTACGAGCAGCCGCGTCAGCCAGGCGAGCGCGAAGTCGCGATGGCGGCGGGGGCTGATCCAGAACCCGGCGAGGAATCGCGACCAGCTCACAGCGGGCACCGCGGAGGCCGGCAGCCGGGCGTCCGTGACCGACCACAGGAACGGCAGGGCGCACAGGACCAGGACGACGGCGATCAGGGGGTAGCCGCTGCGTGGTCCGCTCACGGCGACGGTCACCAGGACCGTACCGAACACGACGGCCAGGGGCTGAGTGGCACCCACCCACGCGCTCACGACGGCGCGTTGCGCGACCGGGACATGGTCGGGCACCTCGGCGACCAGGCCGGCGAGCATCGCACTGAGCGACAGCTGCGCCACGCACCAGCCGAGCACGACGCCGGTCACCGTGGTCTGCGGGGCGAGTATCAGCAGGCCCAGGGCCGTGCCCAGCGCGCCGCCGGCCAGCCAGGGTCTGCGGCGGCCGAAACGTGACGTGGTGCGGTCCGACAGGGCGCCCGCGACCGGGGTGGCGACCAGTGCGATCACCGCGCCGATCCCGGTGACCAGGCCGAGCGCGGACTCCTTGTTGTCCGGATCGATCGTCTCCAACTGCTGGGCGAGCAGTACCTGTACCGGCGTGTACAACGCGGTCCACATGCCCAGGCTGACCAGCGCGATGCCGCCCACGAACCTCGGCCCCACCCGCGCGACCGGTTCGCTGAGCCTGTCCGGCGGCGGCGGCGGTGCGTCGGCGGCCGGTACTGACCGGGATTCAGGGATCATCGTGGCCTTTCGGACATGAGTCGCGGACATGCCGACGGCCCCGGGCCGACAGCCCGGGGCCGTAGGACGGCATCTTCACCGCTGTTCAGAGCAAGGTCTTCGCGACATCGTTGAACGTGTCGCTCCATGCCGTGGGGCGCAGCGTCTTGGGGTCGAGCCGGATGTGCACCCGCCGCCCTTCGGCATGCACCACGCCACCGTCCGCGGACAGCACCCGGAAGCCGTATACCGCGCTGGAGTCGGAAAGCTTGTCTATCCACAGGTGGATACCGATCTCACCCGTGCCGCGAATGGGCGCCCGGTAGCTGATCGAGAACTCCGCCACGGCCAGGAAAACGTCGGGCTGCGTGTACTTCCCGTCGGTGAACGCGAAACCCTGGCGCGCCCAGAAAGTAGTCAACGCCCGTTCCACCAGCACCATGTAGCGGGAGTTGTGCACGAAGCCCATCGAGTCGAGCTCGTCGAAGTGGGTGTAGCCGGGTTCGACGATGCCGCGCTCCACGGTCATCTCGTGCTGGGTCATGCCTGCCTCCAAGGTTGGCTGGGACGAGCGGGATACTGGACGGTAACAGTGGGTGCCACCCTCGGCAGGAGAATCAGCCACTTCCATGGTCAGACCGGAGCCACCTCCACGATGGACAGCGTTCCCGGCGTGGAGATGACCCGCAGCGACTTGAGATCAGCCGCGGAGAGCAGCACTTCCAGTTCCTCGTCGCTGCGTTCCTGTCCATCGAACACGGTCAGCATCAGTACGTCGGAGATGGTGACAGACGGCGAGATGTCCGCGTCCGGGCGCACCGCGTCGACGATCAGGAGGCGCGACCGCTCGGACATGGCATTGCGTACGGTCCGCAGAATGCGCACGCTGTCGGCGTCGCTCTTGTCGTGGATGATGCGTTTGAGGACATAGAAGTCCGCGCCGGGCGGTACGGCCTCGAAGAAGTCACCCACGGCGGTCTCCCAGCGCCCCTCGATCGCCGGGTCGTCCAACTTGTGCCGCCGGAGCACGGATTCGCGCTCGAAGAGGACACCGCGCAGACCGGGGTTCCGGGCGAGCAGGGTGCGCAGGAAGCCACCCAGACCGCCGGCGAGATCGATGACCGTACCCGTCTGGGGGAAGTCGTAGCTCGCGACGATGCCGTTCTGCTCGGTCATGGACATGGTGTCCATGGCATCGGTGAAGAGCCGTTCACGCTCGCCTTCGCCCTGGAGGTGGTCGAAGAGGGGGGCGCCGAAGATGTCGTTGAAGGCGGTGCTGCCGTCGCGGACGGTGTCTTCGAGGCGTCCGGCCGGCTTCCAGTACATCTCGTCCGTGAACAGCAGGGCGGCGGGGCGTACGGAGTAGGGGACGTCGGTACGCAGGACGTGGGCGGCGGGGGTGAGGTGGAAGGCTGAGTCCGTGTCTTCGCGGAAGATGCCGCGGGTGGCGAGGAAGCGCAGTACGCGGTGGAGGGACGGGGCGTGTACGCCGGTGAGTTCGGCGAGTTGGGCGGCGGTTTTGGGTCCGTCGGTGAGGTGGCCGGCGATGTCGGTACGCAGGGCCACGCGCAGTGCGGCGGGGTAGAGGTAGCCGAGCGAGTCGCCGAGGACCTGCGTCACTGCTGCTGCGATCTCCGTGGCCTGGGTCGGTTGCGTCGCATCGCTCAAGGGTCGCTCTTCCTGTGTCGTGTGCACGAGCGGAGGGCTGCCGGCCGCTCAGGCGGTAACGGCTTCGAGGATGGACACCGTGCCCGGAGTCGGGATGACGCGGACCAGCCGCAGGCCGGCGGCGGCGAGGAGTTCCTTGAACTCCGGCTCGGTGCGCTCCTTGCCGTCGAAGATGGTCATCATCGCCACGTCGTACAGCTTGGCCGGGTGCGGGTCGTTGCCGGGCGGCACCACGGCGTCGACGACCAGGAGGCGGGCCTGGTCGGACATGGCCTTACGGACGGCCTGGAGAATCCGGAGGCTGTCGTCGTCGCTCCAGTCGTGGAGGACGCGCTTGAGGACGTAGATGTCGCCGCCGGTGGGCGCGACATCGAAGAAGTTCCCCTCGGCGGTCTCCCAGCGGCCCGCGATCGCCTCGTCGTCGAGCTGGTGCTGCTGGAGCACCGCGTCCTGCTCGTACAGCACACCGTGCAGGCCCGGGTTGTTGGCGAGGACAGTGCGCAGGAAGCCGCCGGGGCCGCCGCCGACATCGATGATCTTCCCGGTCGCCGGGAAGTCGTAACTCGCGGCGATACCGCCCTGTTCGATGGCCGAGAGGTCGGCGATGCCGGTGTGGAAGGTCCGGGCGCTCTCCTCGTTCTGGTCGAGATAGTCGAAGAGGGGGGCGCCGAAGATGTCGTTGAAGGCGGTGCTGCCGTCGCGGACGGTGTCTTCGAGGCGTCCGGTCGACTTCCAGTACATCTCGTCCGTCAGCAGCAGGGCCGTGGAGCGTACGGAGTAGGGGACGTCGGTGCGCAGGACGTGGGCGGCGGGGGTGAGGTGGAAGGCTGAGTCCGTGTCTTCGCGGAAGATGCCGCGGGTGGCGAGGAAGCGCAGTACGCGGTGGAGGGACGGGGCGTGTACGCCGGTGAGTTCGGCGAGTTGGGCGGCGGTTTTGGGTCCGTCGGTGAGGTGGCCGGCGATGTCGGTACGCAGGGCCACGCGCAGTGCGGCGGGGTAGAGGTAGCCGAGCGAGTCGCCGAGGACCTGCCTCACTGCTGCTGCGATCTCCGTGGCCTGGGTCGGTTGCGTCGCATCGCTCAAGGGTCTGCCTCCATACGGCATCGCACTGTGGTCGCGTGAACCGGAGCGCGAGGGCTCCCGGTCACCGGTCGGGTCCAGCCTGGCCCCGCGCGCTGACCGGCGGCTGACCGATCGCTGACCGGGCCGGGCCCCCGCCCCGCCGCGGCCGTGCCGTCAGCGGCAGGTCAGTGAGCCGTCAGCCGGTACGGCGACGATGCGCCACGTGTGCCCGTGCGCCGGTGGCGCGGGGCCCGGAGTATCCGAACGCGTGGAGGCGGCCTTGACGGCACTGGACGGCGCAACCGTGACCGAGGGCACGGTGGACTGGCAGGGGCGCAAGACTTGGTACCGCGTAGTGGGACCGCCCGGCCGGAGCTCCGGCCGGGCTCCGCTGGTGATCTGCCACGGTGGCCCCGGCCTCATCCATGACTACCTCGCCCCGGTCGCCGAGTCGATGAGCGCGAACCGGACCTGCGTGCTGTACGACCAGATCGGCAACGGGCGCTCGGAACACCACGGGGACGCCCCCGCCGGATTCTGGACGCCCGAGCTCTTCGTGGAGGAACTCCAGGCGCTGCTCGGCCACTTGGGCATCGCCGACGGCTACCACCTGCTGGGGCACTCCTGGGGCGGAATGCTGGCCCTCGAACTGGCGGTCCGGCGCCCGCCCGGGCTGCGCTCGGTCGTCGTCGCCGACGGATTCGCGTCGTCGCGGACGTACCGCGAGGAAGTCGGCCGGCTGGTGAGCGAGCTGCCCCAGGGCATCAGGGAGCCGATAGAGCGCCACGAGGCGGCGGGGACCACCAACTCGCCGGAGTACCAGGCGGCGGTTCGGGCCTTCTACGGGCGCCATGTGTGCCGGGCCCGGCCCGTGCCCGCCGAACTCCTCCGTACCCTCCAGTACTTGGATGCGAATCCCGCGGTGTACGAGGCCATGATGGGTCCGAGCGAATTCAGCATGACCGGAACGCTCCGCGGCTGGGACATCCGAGACCGGCTCGACCGGGTGGAAGTGCCCGTGCTGCTGGTGTCGGGACGGCACGACGAGGTGACGCCGCGCGCGGTCGAAGAGATCCAGCGTGGCGTTCTGGGCGCCGAGTGGGTCCTGTTCGAGGAGTCGAGCCATATGCCGCACCTCGAGGAACCCGTCGCTTTTCGCGAGGTGGTCGAAACGTTCCTCGCACGCCAGAGCAGCCCAGGTGAGACGGCGGTGACCCCGGCCGGGCGTGGTTAGCATGACCGTCATGGCATCGACTACCCCGACAGTGGGCCTGTTCGGGATGAATATGAACGCCGCGGCGGACCCGGCGGTCTCGGCCCGTATCGCCCGACGGGCCGAAGAGCTCGGCTATGACTCGCTGTGGGCGGCCGACCATGTCGTCCTGCCGCGGCCTCGTACCGAGGACTCCCCGCTGGAGCCGGACACCCCCCTGCTCGATCCCGTGGTGGCCCTGACGCATCTGGCGTCCCACACGGAACGCATCCGGCTCGGCACCGGCTGCGTCATCCTGCCGCAGCGCAACCCGGTGATCCTGGCAAAGCAGTTGGCCAGCCTCGACGTGGTCAGCGGTGGCCGGCTGCTCTTCGGCGCCGGCGTCGGCTATCTGGAGCCCGAAATGAGCGCCGTGGGCGTCCCGATGGCCGGCCGCGGCGCACGGGCGGACGAGTACCTCCAGGCCATCCACGCCCTCTGGTACGAGGACAAGCCCGCCTTTCACGGCTCGTATGCCGGCTTCGATTCCGTCGATGCCCGTCCGCGGCCCCTCCAGCGCCCGGTGCCGCTGGTGATCGGCGGGCACAGCGCCGCGGCCCATCGGCGCGCGGTCGCCCACGGCGACGAGTGGTTCGGCTATCTCGTCGGCGTACGTTCCACCGCGGAACAGGTACGCGCGCTCAGGGAGCTCTCCGACCGTGCCGGGCGGCAGGACCGGCCGCTGAAGGTTTCCGTGGCGCCGGCCCGGCCGCTGGACGCCGCGACAGTGAGGACGTACGCGGAACTCGGGGTGGACCGGCTCGTGGTCGTCCCGCCCGTGGACCTGACCGTGCGGGAGCTCGAAGAGTTCGTGGAGCGGCACGCGCCCCGCGTGCTCGGGGCGGCTCCGGCCTGATCTAGGCCGTCCCGTGGTCGGCCGCGATGAATGAGGAGACCTGCTCCCCGACCATCAGCGCGGGCGCGTGGGTGTTGCCCGTCGTGATCGCCGGGAACACGGAGGCGTCCGCGACCCGCAGGCCTTCGATGCCGTACACCCGCAGCCGGGGATCGACGACGGCATCGGCGTCCACGCCCATCTTGCAGGTACCCGACTGGTGGTGATACGTCGTCACCGTACGCCGCAGATAGTCGCGCAGGGCCGGGTCGCCGGCGTCTTCGCCCGCCTCCGGGCCCGGGTACAGCTCGCGGGCCCCCCACTCCTCACGCAGGACCGAGGAGCGTCCGATGTCCCGGCACAGCACCGCGGCGGCCGCCAGACTGTCCAGGTCCGCCGCCGTACGCAACGTGCCGGGGTCGAGGAGCAGCTCGTCCTCCGGCTGCGCGCCGGTGAGCCGGACCGATCCGCGGGAGGCCGGCCGAACGATCCCGGCCTGCAGGGTGAAGCCACTGCCAGGGCCCGTCATCCCCGGCTGGTACATGGGGGCCGGGAAGTGCAGCGGCTGGAGGTCCGGCACCGGCAGACCCGGCCGGCTGCGCCAGAACAGATGCGTCTGGGCGGGACCGAGGCCCGGCGACGGCCGGCCGACGGGACGCTCCGTGCTGAAGATGACGGGTGCCAGGACGTGATCGTGCAGGTTGCGTCCTACGCCCGGGAGATGGGCCACCGCGTCGATGCCCACAGAGCGCAGCTCGGCCGCGGCGCCGATGCCGGACAGCATCAGCAGCCGGGGCGACTCGATCGCGCCTGCGCTGATCACCACCTCCGCGCGGGCGGTGGCCCGCTCGACGATCCCCTCCCGCAGCCATTCCACGCCGACACACCGCGTGCCTTCGAGGAGTACGCGCCGCACGCGGGCCCCGGTGACCACGGTCAGGCCGGGCGACTGGGCGACCGGATCGAGATAGGCCGCGGCCGCGCTGCACCGGCGGCCGTCGGCGATGGTGAACTGGATCTTCGAAATGCCCTCGGGGTGCCCTGAGTTGTAATCCGTCTGATGGGGGATGCCGGTTTCCCCGGCCGCCTGGATCAGCGCTTCGTGGACCGGGTCCGCGTCGTACTTGGTGAGCACCGGCAGTGGGCCGCCCGAGCCGTGCGTTTCGTCCGCCCCGGTGTCGTAGTCCTCGATGGCCCGGAAGGCCGGCAGGACATCCTGCCAGGACCAGCCGTCGTTCCCGAGGTACGCCCAGTGGTCGTAGTCCAGCGCCGCGCCCCGGGCGTAGATCATCGCGTTGAGCGCGCTCGACCCGCCGAGCACCCGGCCGCGGGGCCAGTGCAGCCTGCGGCCGGCCGCGTGCTCCTGCGGCGTGGTGCGGTACGCCCAGTCCTGCTCGCCGAACCACAGTTCACCGAACCGCAGCGGGTCGTCGATGGCCGGGTTGGTGGCTTCGCCGCCGGCTTCCAGAAGCAGGACCTCCGCGCCCCGGTCCACCAGCCGCCGGGTGACGACGCAGCCGGCGGAACCGGCACCCACCACGATGACGTCGAAGGGACCCTTGCTGAGCTGTTCGGCCACGTTTCCGGCCTCCGTTGACGGTTCGTTCGGGTTCGGGTGAGGGACGGGCGCGGGGGCGGTGTGGGGGTCTCACGCGGAGGTGAAGACCAGCACCGCGTTCTGGCCGCCGAAGCCGAACGAGTTGCTCACCGCCACCTCGATCTGCTGGGCGCGCGGGCCCTTCGCGACGATGTCCAGTTCGATCTCCGGGTCCAGGTTCTCCAGATTCGCCGTCGGCGGCACGGTCGCGTTCTGCACGGTGAGCACGGTCAGCGCCGCCTCGATCGCGCCCGCCGCCCCGAGGGCGTGACCGAGCGCGCCCTTGGCGGACGTCACCGTCGCACGGGCGCCCAGCAGTTCGTGCAGGACCCTGGACTCGGCCGCGTCGTTGAGCGGCGTAGAGGTGCCGTGCGCGTTGACGTGGTCGACCTCGCCCGGCGTCACGCCCGCCGAGGCCAGTGCCGCCTCCAGGGCCTGCCGGGCACCCGTGCCCCGCGGGTCCGGCGCCGTCATGTGGTGAGCGTCGGCGGAGGCGCCGTACCCCGCGATCCTCGCCCGTACGCGAGCCCCGCGAGCCCGTGCGTCCGTCTCACGTTCCAGGATCAGCACGCCACTGCCTTCGCCGATGACGAAGCCGTCACGGTCCACGTCGAACGGGCGGGAAGCGGCGGCCGGTTCGTCCAGCCGTCGGGACAGCGCCCCCATCTGTGCGAACCCGGTGACGATCAGCGGACTCACCCCCGCTTCGCTGCCGCCCGTGATCACCACATCGCAGCGGTCGTCGTGCAGCAACTGCGTCGCGGCTCCGACGGCGGTCGCGCCCGAGGCGCAGGCAGTCGCGGTGACGAAATTCGGTCCGCGGGCGCCGAACTCCATGGCGAGGTGACCCGCGACCATGTTCGGCACCAGAAGGGGGATCAGCAGCGCCGAGACGGAGCCCGGCCCTTCGGACAGCATGGTCCGGTGCTGCTGCTCCCAGGTCGAGACGCCGCCGAGCCCGCACCCCATGACGACGCCGACGCGCGCGCCGTCCCATGTCTTCGGATCGAGCCCCGAGTCGGCAACGGCCTCCCGCGCGGCGACGATGGCCAGTTGCACGAACCGGTCGTGTACGAGAGTGCTGCGGCGCCCGACGAGTCTGGCCGCGCTGAACTCCGGGACTGTGCACGAGATGTCGACCGGCAGGCCTTCGAGAGCCGGATCGTACGTGGCCCTCGGCAGACCTTCGCAAACGCCCTGCCAGCTCGCCTCGACGCCGATGCCCGCGGCGGTGACCAGGCCGACCCCCGTGACGGCGACGGGAGCAGCGGTCATGACGTCGTCGCCGCGGCGGCCTGCTCCTCGATCACCTCGGCCGCACGGCCGATGGTGTCGCGCGGTGACGCGGCGTCATCACTGATCTTTACGCCCAGTTCCTTCTCGACCACCAGCAGCAGCTCCACGAGGAAGAGCGAGTCCATCTCCAGGTCCTCGAAGGTCACGTCCGGTGTTATCTCGGACCGGTCCACCTGGAAACGGTTGACCAGGATGTCGGCGAGCGTGTCGTACATGGCTGCCATTACGGCTTCCTTTCGTCCTGTGCTGCTGTTGTGTGGGGCTGTCGCGTGTGGTGTGTGCCGCGCCGTGGGTCTCATGCCAGGCCGGTCCCCGGCCACGTCAGTACGGACGAGCCCCAGGTAAGGCCGCCGCCAAAGGCGGTGAGCAGGAGCCGGTCACCCGGCCGCAGCATCCCGGTGGCATGCGCGTGGTGAAGGGCCAGCGGGATGGACGCGGCCGCGGTGTTGCCGACCTCGGCGATATTGCTGACGGCGCGCTCGTGCGGGATGTCGAGCTCGTCGGCGAGCCGGGTGAGGATCCTGGCGTTGGCCTGGTGGGCGACCAGCCAGTCGACGTCGCTGCGGCGCCAGCCGGCCCGGTCCAGCGCCGTGATCGACGACTTCGCCATGCGCTGTACCGCGTGCCGGAAGACCTCTTTGCCGGCCATCGCGAAGTAGTGGTCGGCGTCCTCGGGGGGCAGACCGGCCAGGCGCTGTTCCGACCCGCCGGAGCGCACCGTGATGAGATCGCGGCCCTCCCCGTCGCTGCCGAGGTCGAACGGGCCGATGGCGCCCGGTTCCCCGTGTTCCCCCGCGCGCAGCACCACCGCCCCCGCGCCGTCACCGAAGATCGCCGATGTCGTCCGGTCCTTCGGGTCGAGAATGCTGGAGAACGTGTCCGCCCCGATGACCAGCGCGCGGGTGGACGTGCCGGACGCGATCAGCCCGGCGGCGGTGGCGAGGGCGTAGATGAAGCCGGTGCACACGGCGGAGATGTCGAACGCCGCCGCACCGGACAGCGCGAGCCGCGTCGCCACCGTGGGCGCGGTCCCCGGACACGGCCGGTCGGGCGTGGAGGTTGCCACGACCACGGTGTCCACCGAGGGGTCGCCGGAGGACTTGAGTGCCTGCTCGCCCGCTCCGACCGCGAGGTCCGAGGTGGCGGTTCCGGGTGCGGCGAAGTACCGCTGCCGGATGCCTGTCCGGGACCGTATCCACTCGTCGGAGCCACCGGAGACCGCGGCGATCTCCTCGTTGGACACCGCGCGGGGCGGCAGGCAGCCGCCGATGCCCGCGAGGACCGCTGCCCGGCTCATGCGATCTGGCCGACGGCTGAGGCCCTGCCCGCCCCGGTCAGGGTGAGCGCGGGGTCCTGGGCCAGGATCTCGGCGTAGCACCGCTGCAGTGGCAGACCCGGCTGTACGCCCAGTTCCTCGTCCAGTCGCTGACGGGTGCCGTGGTACAGGGTCAGTGCCTCACCCTGTCGGCCCGAGCGGTACAGGGCGATCATCAGCTGCTCGCAGAAGTGCTCGTTCAGAGGCTGCTGGGCGACGAGCTGGCGCAGTTCGGCGGCCGCCTGGCGGACGTCGCCGACGGCCAGCCTGGCGGTGATGAGGTCTTCCCACATGGTCAGCCGCCGCTCGTTGAACAGCGCGGCCGCCGCCCTGCACCGCAACCCGTCTCCGGCGTCGAGAAGGGCCGGCCCACGCCACAACCGCAGCCCGGACTCAAGCAGTTCGATGGCCCGGCACGGGTCATGGCGCAAAGCCGCCGAGCCCCGCCCCGCGAGATCGAGGAACCGGTTGCCGTCCACGGCCTCGCGCGGGATGTCCAGTACGTAGCCGTTGTGCACGGCGCGCAGTACGGTCCCGGCGGCCCGTCCCTGGGAAGGGCCGTCCAGGATCTTCCGCAAGCGCGCCGCATGCGCCTGAAGTGCGTTGTGCACATTGCCGAGTGACTGACCGGACCACAGCTCGTCGGCGAGTTCGAGATGGGAGATCGCGCGGCCGGGTTCCAGCGCCAGGGTGGCGAACATGGCGCGTACCTTGTTCGCGCGGATTTCGCGTTGCTGACCGCCCACTGTGACGGATACGGTGCCAAGAATTTCGATGTGCACGACACTCCTAAGTCAATTCGACTCGTCGGGCGTCCTGTCGACGGCATCGCAATGGTGTCCGGTTGCCGGCTACCGCGATCTCGCGTTGATCAAATTGGCCAGACGTAATGGTTGTCGTGCGGCAGCTGGAGTGTCAAGGGATTTCAGGCCGGTACAGGGGGCGACCCAGGGGCTCCCCAGGGTGCCCAGGGATTCCCCCGGTGCCTAGCGGGGGCGGCGGATGCAAGACTCCTGGCTCCGGAGTCCGCCGAGGGCAACCGCGTTAATTGCGATGCGTATTGAGTATTCGTCGGACCGCAAATTCGGACGCGATCGGAGCAGACGTGTGACGAGTGGATCTGCAGCGAACGGAACGCCGGTACCCCGCCTCGACCACGTCATGGTGCTGCTCGACGGGGCCGCGCATCGCGATGTGTCGGCGAGCGGATTCCTGGCGAAGCGCTTCGGCCGGATCAAGCGCAAGGAGGCGGAAAGCTCGGTCGCGGGGCAGTACTCCACTCTGGGAGTGGCCGGCGAGAACACGCTGATCGAGCTGTTCGGCAGCGACCTGCCCAGCGCGTCGCCGCTCACGGGCGGTCTGGTGTTCTCGTTCGAGGAGCCGGGATCCGCCGAGCGCGCCCGCGCCGCGCTGGATGCTTCCGGCGAGGTCAAGTACCACCATGACCTGGTGCTTCGTACGGTGGAAGGCGCCGAGGAACAGCAGCCCTGGTACCACCTGATCAGCGTCGACCTGGGCGAGGGCAGTCCGTTGCTGCTCTTCCTCAACGAGGTGACGCCCGAGTACTTCCGCTCCCTCGGCGCGCGGCCCGCACCGGACGGGGCGCTGCTGCGCAAGAGCTATCTGGACGCGGCGCTCGGTGCTCCGGACGGGGTGAAGCGGCTCATGAAGGACGTCACCGGTGTGACGGTTTCGGTTACCGCCGACCGCGGCCGGCGCCTCGCCGGCGCGCTCGCGGTCTTCGGTTTCACCGAGGCCGAAACCGCGCCCGGGGTACGGGAACTGCGCGGCCCCGGCCTCACCCTCCGGCTGGAGACGGGCGACCGGCTGGAACGCGTCACGGAAGTAGAGATCGGCCTGGACCCCGATGCCTGCGAACCCTCGGGACCCAGGGAATTCAGATTCGGCGAGACCTCGCGAATGGTCCTCGAATCACCGGAAACCGCGCGCTGGAGTTTTACTCCCTCGCACTGAACGATCTTGTGCGGAATGTGTCAGGAAGGTCAAGTCAGTCACAGCAGGCCGAGCGCAATCGGGGAGCCCAGAACAAATGCCTGAGACGACTCCACTGTTCGGTGAGATATTCAACCGAAACGTCGCGGCAACGCCGGAAGCGATCGCCGTCGAGTTCGGAGACCAGCGGCTGTCGTACCGTGAACTGGACGACGGATCGGCCCGGCTGGCCGCGGAGCTCGTCCGCAAAGGCGTGGGCCCGGACAGCGTGGTCGGGATCGCGGCGAGTCCGTCGCTCCACCTGCCGCTCGCGGTGCTCGGCATCCTGCGCGCCGGTGCGGCCTGGCTCCCTCTCGATCCCGCCTACCCGGCCGGCCGGCTCCGCTACATGATCGCCGACTCCGGCCTCGCCCTGCTGGTCGCCGATCCGAAGACCGCCCGCGACCCGGTGTACGAGGGTCTGGAGAGCATCAGCCCCGACGTCGACAGCGCCGGCGCCGCCCCGGCTGTGCCCGGGGCCGGGGAACCGGGGCCGTCGCCGGAGCCCGGTCAACTGGCCTACGTCATCTACACCTCAGGGTCCACCGGCCGGCCCAAGGGCGTCGCGCTCACCCACCGGGGGCTGGCCAATCTGGCCCGCGCGCAGACCGAGACCTTCGGCGTCGGGCCGGACGGCCGGGTGTTGCAGTTCGCGCCGACCAGCTTCGACGCGTCGGTGTTCGAGATGACGATGGCGCTGTACGCGGGCGCCACCCTGGTGCTGGCGCCGCGCGAGGACATCGCACCCGGCCCCGGCCTCGCGGACTACCTGCGCGAGCGCCGCATCACCCATGTCACCCTGCCGCCCTCCGTGCTGGCCACGCTGCCCGAGGCCGCACTGCCCGACCTGGCGGTGCTGGTGTGCGCCGGTGAAGCGCTGCCGGAGCACCTCGCCGAGCAGTGGCTGCCCGGCCGGCGCGTGTTCAACGCGTACGGGCCCACCGAGACCACCGTGTGGGCCACGGTCGCCGAGCTGACTCCCGGCGGGGGCAAGCCTTCCATCGGCACGGCCATCCGCGGCGCCCGCACTCTGGTCGTCGACGAGTCGATGCGGCCGGTGCCCGCGGGCACACCCGGCGAGCTGCTCATCGGCGGGGCGGGCGTGGCGCGCGGATACCTCGGCCGACCGGCCCTGACCGCGCAGCGGTTCATCCCCGATCCCGGTGCGGCCGAGCCCGGGGGAGCCCGGCTGTACCGCACGGGGGACCGCGTGGTGGAAAGGGCCGACGGCAACCTGGAGTTCCTCGGCCGCCTGGATCACCAGGTCAAGATCCGCGGCTTCCGCATCGAACCGGACGAAATCGCCCGGCAGCTCGCTGAGCACGCGCAGGTCACCGACGCCGTGGTCATCCCGCGCGACGACGGCGCAGGCCCACGGCTCGTCGCCTACGCGACGGGCGCCGGCCTCGACGCCGCGCGGCTGCGGGACCATCTCGCGGAGCGTCTCCCGGTCCACATGATGCCGGCCGTCATCGTGCCGCTGGAACAGATGCCGCTGACACCCAGCGGCAAGATCGACCGGGAAAATCTGCCCGCGCCCCCCAGAACGCCGGACACCTCCGGCCGTACGGCGCCCCGTACGCCCACCGAACGGGCACTCGCCGCCATACTGGCCGACCTGCTGTCCCTCGACTCGGTCGGCGTGGACGACGACTTCTTCGCCCTCGGCGGCCACTCCCTGCTGGCCGGGCGGCTGGCCGCCCGGGTGCGCTCGGAACTCGGCCGCGAGCTGCCGCTGCGCCGCGTGTACGAAGCGCGCACCGTGGCGGCGATGGCACTCCTGATCGACTCGGCGGCATCCTCCGGCGGCCCGATCGTGCCGCCGATCCGGGCCCGGAAGCGCGACGAGGCGGACGTACCGGTTCCACTGTCCTTCCCGCAGGAACGCATCTGGTTCCTGGAGAAGCTCTCGCCGGGCAATCTCGCGTACAACGCGCAGGCCACGATCCGGCTGCGCGGCCCGCTCGACGCCGACGCGCTGCACGCCACCCTCAACGAAATCGTGCGCCGCCACGACGTGTTCCGTACCGCGTTCAGGGAGGTCGACGGCCGGCCCATGCAGTTCCCGCAGCCGCCGATGGAGATCGAGCTGCCGCTGCACGACCTGACCGGGCTCGGCGCCGACGAGGGGACCAAGCGCGCCGGCGCCATCATCAGGCAGACCGTGCAGGCCGCCTTCGATCTCACCACGCCGCCGCTGGTGCGCTGGGTGCTGATCCGGCACGGCGAGGACGATCACACGCTCGTACATGTCGAACATCACCTGGTGCACGACGGCTGGTCGTACGCGCTCTTCCTGCGGGAACTGCAAGAGCTCTACCCGAGCCTGGCGCGGGGCGAGGCATCGCCGCTGCCCGAACCGGCCATTGGTTACTCCGACTTCGCGCTGTGGCAGCGGGAGTGGCTGCGAGGCGATGCCCTGGACGCGTACATCGCGCACTGGACCAAGGAACTCGACGGCATACCGCCCGCCCTGGAGCTCCCCACCGACCGGCCACGCCCGGTCGCACAGAGCTTCCGTGGCTCCTCGGTGCGCATCGACCTGCCCGGCGAACTCTGCCGCAAACTGCGCGCCTACAGCCGCTCCCGCGGCACCACCCTCTACTCGACGATGCTCGCCGGATTCTCCGCGGTGATGTCGCGCTACTGCGGTCAGCGTGACGTGGTGGTCGGCAGCGGGGTCGCCAACCGGCGGCTGACGGAGATCGAGCAGATGATGGGCATGGTGGTCAACACCGTACCGCTGCGCGTCGATCTGTCCGGGCAGCCGGACTTCGACGACCTGGTCGGGCGCGTACACGACACCGTGGGCCGGGCACACGAATGGCAGGACGTGCCGCTGGACCGGCTCGTCGACGCCCTGGCGCTGCCCCGCGACCCCTCCCGCAACCCGGTGTTCCAGGTCATGTTCAGCTTCCACGACTCGCAGATCCCGGACCTGGACTTCATGGGCATCCGCGGCTCCGTGCTGGAACTGCACAACGACTCCGCCAAGACCGACATCAACGTCGTCGTGATCCCACGTGCCGAGCAGCACGCCGGTCACGGAGTCGGTGACGACGACTCGGCCATCACCCTGATCTGGGAGTACGCCACAGACCTCTTCGACGCCCAGACCATGCGCCGGATGGTCCAGCACTACACGACCTTCCTCCAGGAAGCACTCGCCGCCCCCGAACTGCCCTTCGACCGGTTGCCGCTGCTCGCCGGCGGCGAACTCGCCGACGTGCTCCGCGGATCGCGGGGAGCGGCGACGGCTTTCCCGTACGACCGGACCGTTCCCGAGCTGTTCGCCGAGCAGGCCGCCGCCCGGCCGGACACGACCGCGCTCGTCGGCGGTGGAAGGTCGCACACCTACGCGCAGGTGGAGGAGCGGGCCAACCGCCTGGCCCACCTGCTGCGGGCGCGCGGCGTCGGCAGGGACGTCCCCGTCGGCGTACTGCTCGAACGCGGTGACGAGATGGTGATCACGCTGCTGGCCGTCCTCAAGGCCGGCGGCGGGTACGTACCTCTCGATCCCGGATATCCGGCGGAGCGGCTCACCGCCATGCTCGACGACGTCGCCGCGCCGCTCGTGGTGACGCGCGCCGGCCTGAAGGGGCGGCTGGCCCCGGGGGCGGCCCGGACGCTGATCCTGGACGAGGTGGCCGGGGAACTGGCCCAGGCCCCGGCACACGCGCCGGCCGCGCAGGCCACACCCGACAGCCTCGCGTACATCCTGTTCACCTCCGGCTCCACCGGCAGGCCCAAGGGCGTGATGGTCGAACACCGCTCGGTGCTGCGGCTGGTGTGCGGGACCGACTACGTCTCCTTCGGTCCGCGGGAGCGGCTGGCGCAGGTCGCCGACGCCTCCTTCGACGCGCTCACCTTCGAGCTGTGGGGCGCGCTGCTGCACGGTGGCGCGCTGTGCGTCATCGAGGCGGAACAGCTGCTCACCCCCGGCGGGCTGGCGGCCGCACTGAGCGAGCACGCTGTGACCAGCATGTTCCTCACCTCGGCGCTGTTCACCGAGGTGATGACCCAGAACCCGGGGGCCTTCGCCGGGCTGACCAACCTGATCGTCGGCGGCGATGTGCTCAATGTGAGCCGGATACGGCAGCTGCTGGACAGTCCCGCCGACACGCGGCCGACGCGGCTGATCAACGGATACGGACCCACCGAGACCACGACGTTCGCGGTGTGCCACCTGATCGAGTCACTGCCGGACGGTACGTCCTCGGTGCCCATCGGCCGCCCGATCGCCAACACGACGGCCCACGTCCTCGACCCGCGTCTGCGGCCGGTTCCGGTCGGTGTGCCGGGCGAGCTGTACATCGGCGGCCCCGGTGTGGCCCGCGGATACGCGAACCGGCCCGGGCTCACCGCCGAGCGGTTCCTGCCCGACCCGTACGCCGGTGGCGGGGCGCGGATGTACCGCACGGGCGATGTGGCGCGCTACCGCCGGGACGGAACGCTGGAGTTCCTCGGCCGCGCCGACAACCAGGTCAAGATCCGCGGATACCGGATCGAGCCGGGCGAGGTCGAGACGGCCCTCACCGCCCACCCCGGAGTGGGACAGGCCGCCGTCGTCGTCGACGACGCCCCGTCCGGCCGGCGGCTGGTCGCCTATGTGGCGGCCGCGCCGGGCCGGTCCGCGCCTGCCCCCGACGAGCTGCGGGACTTCCTCGCCCGCACCCTGCCCGCGTATCTGCTGCCCGCCGTGTACGCCGAAGTGGCGGCGATGCCCCTGACCACCAGCGGCAAGGCCGACCGGGCCGCACTGCCGGCAGTCGCCGACAGCAGGCTGCCGCTCGACGGCCATGTGCCACCGCGCACCCCGACGGAACGCACCCTGGCCGCGCTGCTGGCCGAAATGCTCGGCGTCCCCGCAGTCGGCGTGGCGGACGACTTCTTCGTTCTCGGCGGCAACTCCCTGCTGGCGATGCGCCTGATGAGCAGGGTCAACGAACGGTTCGCCGTGGACCTGCCGCTGCGCAACTTCCTCGTCACGCCGACCGTCGAGCGCCTCGCGTCCGACGTGGACGCCGCGCTCGCATCCGCCGACGGCGACCGTCCGCCGGCCCCGGCCGCGGCCCGCGAAAGCGCTCGCGAAACCGATTCCGACGAGGACCTGCTCCACCGGATCGACGAACTCTCCGACGACGAGGTGAACGCTCTCTTGCGTGACATGGCTGAGAACGAGGTCGAACGATGACGGACGGCACTCCCTTCGGCGGCGCCGCCGACGACCGGCGGGCCCAGCTCGCCGAGCGGCTCAAGCGGCGCATCTCCGAGCGGCACTACCCGCTCTCCTACCCCCAGCAGCGCCTGTGGTTCCTCGACCAGCTCGACCCGGACAACGCCGTCTACGTCGTCCCCCTGATCTACCGGATCAGCGGCCCGCTGGACGTGGCCGCCATGGAGCGCGCCCTCGGCGAAGTGGTCCGCCGGCATCACGTGCTGCGTACGGTCTACCGGTCGGTGGGCGGCACTCCGCGCCAGTTCGTCCGGCCGGCCGAGCCCATGACCATCCCGGTCCGCGATCTGTCCGCCCGGCCCGAACCGGCGGCCGAGGCGGAGCAGGAGGCCCGGCGGGAGGCGGCCCGGCCGTTCGATCTGGCGGTGGAGGTGCCCGTACGGCCCCTGCTGCTGCGGCTCGCGCCCGACGAGCACTGGTTCTGCCTCAGCCTGCACCACATCGCCTGCGACGGATGGTCGCTCGGCGTCCTCGGCAGCGAACTGTCGGCCCTCTACGGGGCGTTCACGAAAGGCCGGGAGCCGGAACTCGCGCCGGTGCAGGTGCAGTACGCGGCCTTCGCCGAGGAGCAGGAGTCCCGGCTCCAGGGGAAGCGGCTGGAGGAGATGCTCGGTTACTGGCGGGAGCGGCTGGCCGGGGCCCCCGCTCTGGCCACGTTGCCCGGGGACCGCCCGAGGCCTCCCACCCAGAGCCACCTGGGCAGCCATCTGGACTTCGCCATCGGCGCCGATGTCACCGAGCGGGTGGGCGAGCTGGCCCGCGCCGAGGGCGCCACGCCGTTCGCGGTGCTGCTGGCCGCGTTCGCCGCCGTGGTGCACTCCCGGGCGGGCGGCGACGAGGTGATCGTCGGATCACCCGTGGCGGGCCGGACCAAAGCCGAACTGCAGTCGCTCATCGGCTTCTTCACCAACACCGTGGTGCAGCGCGTCGACGTTTCCGGCGAGCCGACGTTCCGGCAGCTGGTGGCCCGCGCCCGGGACGAGAGCCGGTCCGCGGTCGCACACCAGGAGCTGCCCTTCGAGAAGCTGGTCGAGGAGCTTCAGCCCAGCCGCGACCCGGCCCACAACCCGCTCTTCCAGCTCCTGTTCAGCTACCACGAGGGCGACGCCGACGGCCTGGTCCTGCCGGGTTGCGAAGTACAGCTGGTGCCGGGCGACACCGAGACCTCGAAGTTCGACCTGACCCTCAGCCTGACCCGGACCGACGACCGGCTGTCGGCCCGCCTGGAGTTCAGTACCGGCCTCTTCGAAGAGGCCACGGCCCGCTCGATCGGCGATCAGTTCAGCGCCGTCCTCGCCGCCGCCGTGGCCGCCCCGGACACCCCACTGCGTCAACTGCCCGTTCTGTCACCGGACGAGACCCGCCGCGTCCTGGTGGACTGGAACCCGCCCGCCGAGCCCGTACCGGATGTACTGATTCACGAGCTCATCGCCGAGCAGGCCGCGCGGACGCCACACGCCCCGGCGCTGCTGGGCGCGGAGCAGCGGCCCGAGGAGGCGATGACGTACCGCGAACTGGACCGGCGCGCCGAGGCGCTGGCCGCCCGGCTGCGGGCCCGCGGGGTCGGCGCGGACGTACCGGTCGGCGTCTACCTGGACCGCTCGCCCGCCCTGGTCGTCGCACTGCTGGCCGTCCTCAAGGCGGGCGGCGCGTATCTGCCGCTCGACCCCGGCTATCCGGCCGACCGGATCGCGTTCATGGCCGAGGACTCGCGCACCCCCGTGATCGTGACACGGGCGGCCCTGGCCCGCCGCATCGAGGGGCTGCCCGCGTCGCCGCTGCTGCTCGACACACCCGAGCCGGACGCAACGCCCGCCGGGGCCGGCGGCCCGGCCGCCGCCGTCTCGCCGCAGCACCTGGCGTACGTCATCTACACCTCGGGCTCGACCGGCAGGCCCAAGGGCGTGATGGTCTCGCACCGCAATGTCCAGACGTTCTTCGGCGGCATGGACAAGGTGCTCGGCAAAGACACCCCGGACACCTGGCTCGCCGTCACCAGCATGTCCTTCGACATCTCGGTGCTGGAGCTGCTGTGGACGCTGGCACACGGCTACCGGGTGATCATCCGTGGCGACGAACCGACCCGGCACAGCGCCGGGGCCGACGGCCCGGCCGTGACCTCCTCCGTGCAGGCCCGGCCGCTGGACCTCAGCCTGTTCTACTTCGGCGGCGACCGGGGAGGCGAGCCGGGCGACGCGTACCGGCTGCTGATCGAGGGCGCCAAGTTCGCCGACCGTAACGGCTTCTCGGCCGTATGGACGCCCGAGCGGCACTTCCACGAGTTCGGCGGGCTGTACCCGAACCCGTCGGTCACCGCGTCCGCGATCGCGGCGATCACCGAGCGCGTGGCGGTACGGGCGGGCAGCGTCGTCCTGCCGCTGCACGATCCGCTGCGGGTGGCCGAGGAGTGGTCCGTCGTGGACAACATCTCCCACGGCCGGGCCGGCATCTCGGTCGCGTCGGGCTGGCAGCCGGACGACTTCGTGCTCGCGCCCGACGTCTACGCCGACCGCAAGAAGGCCATGATGAGCGGTCTCGACGAACTGCGCCGGCTGTGGCGCGGGGAGACCGTACGCCGCCGCAACGGGGCCGACGCCGAGACAGACGTACGCATCTTCCCGCCCCCCGTGCAGGACGAACTGCCGGTCTGGGTCACCAGCGCGCGCAGCCCCGAGACCTTCCAGCTCGCCGGCGAGAGCGGCGCGGGGCTGCTGACCCACCTCCTCGGCCACAGCGTCGAGCAGCTCGCGGAGAAGATCCGGCTCTACCGGCAGGCCTGGCGCGATGCCGGTCATCCGGGCAACGGCCAGGTGACGGTCATGCTCCACACGTTCGTCGGCACCGACACCGACGAGGTGCGGGAGACCGTACGCGAGCCCCTGTGCGCGTACATCAAGTCCTCCTTCGACCTGCTGACGGGTCTTGGACAGGCCATGGGGCAGGAGACCGACCTGCGCACCCTGCCCGAGGACGAGCTCGACCACCTCGTCGCGCAGGCCTTCGACCGGTTCTTCGAAACGTCGGGGCTGCTGGGTACGCCGGAGCACTGCGCCGATGTGATCGACCGGCTCAAGTCGATCGAGGTGGACGAGGTGGCCTGCCTCATCGACTTCGGCGTCGAGCACGAGCGGGTGCTCGCCTCCCTGGAACACCTCGCGACGACACGCGAGCTGAGCGAGTCCCGGCGCCGCACCGCGCAGGCAGACGAGCCCATCGCGGCGCAGCTCGTACGACACGGGGTCACCCATCTGCAGTGCACGCCCTCGGTGGCGGGGCTGCTGGCCGAGGACGACGCCGCGGCCGCCGCGCTCCCCGGACTGGAGCGGCTGCTGGTCGGTGGCGAGGCGCTGCCCGCCCCGCTCGCCGAGCGGCTGGCCGCACTGCTGCCCGGCAAGGTGCACAACATGTACGGCCCCACCGAGGCGACGGTCTGGGCAACCACGGCATCAGCCGGCGGCCACGGGCCGGTGACGATCGGGCGGCCCCTGGCCAACGTACGGGCGTACGTCGTCGACGCCTATCTGCGGCCGACGCCCGCCAACGCGCCGGGGGAGCTGCTCCTCGGCGGCCCGGGCGTCGTGCGCGGCTATCTCGGCCGGCCCGCGCTCAGCGCGGAACGCTTCATCCCGGACCCCTTCGCCGCGGAGCCGGGGGCCCGGCTCTACCGCACCGGGGACCTGGTGCGCCGACGTGCCGACGGTGAACTGGAGTTCCTCGGCCGCCTGGACCACCAGGTCAAGGTCCTCGGCCACCGCATCGAACTCGGCGAGATCGAGAACACCCTGGGCGCGCATCCCGACGTACGCAACGCGGTCGTCGCGGTGCGCGGGGAGGGCGGGCACAGCCGCCTCGTCGCCTACTGCGTCCCCGTCCCGCACGGTACGAACGCCCTGACCGCGCCCGCACTGCGGGCGTTCGGCGCCAAGTCGCTGCCGGACTACATGGTTCCCGCGGACGTCGTCTTCCTCGACGCCCTGCCGATGACGGCGAACGGGAAGGTGGACCGCGGCCGGCTGCCCGCCCTGGAGAACCGGCCGGCCGCCGTCTACCGGCCGCCGGACAACGACAAGGAGCGCCACGTGGCCGAGGCACTGGCCGAAGTGCTGCGCGCGGAGCGGATCGGCATGGACGACAACTTCTTCGAGGCGGGCGGGAACTCGCTGCTCGCCGTGCAGGCGAGGGCACGGCTGCAGCCCGTGCTCGGCGACCGGCTGTCCCTCGTGGACATCTTCCGCTATCCCACGGCGCGGGCGCTGGTCGCGGCGTTCGACACAGCGGGCGCGGCAGGCGCGGCGGGGGGCGGCGGGGGACTGGACCGGGTACGCGAGGCGGCCGGCCGGCGGGCCGACGCGTTCGCCCGGCAGGCGAAGCGACGAGCGGGACGGAGTGGGGCGTGACAGGCGGCGAAGAGCTGGACGGCGTCGAGCCGGTGGCCATTGTCGGCCTGGCCTGCCGGGTGCCGGGGGCCAGGACCGTCGACGAGTTCTGGCGCAACATGCGCGACGGGGTGGACTCGATCACCTGGTTCGGGCGGGAGGAGCTGGCGGCCGCGGGTGTCGACGAGGAGACCCTCGCCGATCCCGACTATGTCCCCGCCTCCGGCCACCTGGAAGGCGCGGACCACTTCGACGCCTCGTTCTTCGGCTTCAACGCGGGCGAGGCCGAGACGATGGACCCCCAGCAGCGCATGTTCTGCGAGACCGCCTGGGAGGCCATGGAGGACTTCGGCCACGACCCGGCACGTTTCGACGGGGCGGTCGGCGTGTTCGGGGGCTCGTTCATGAACAAGTACATGGCCCAGAACCTGAACACCAATACGCGTTTCCTGCACTCACCGATGGCCCCCGTGGCACGGATGTTCAACGACAAGGACTTCCTCGCCACCCGGATCGCCTATCTGCTCGACCTGACCGGGCCGGCGTACACGGTGCAGACAGCCTGCTCGACCTCCCTGGTCGCCACCCACCTGGCCTGCCAGTCGCTGCTCAGTTACGAGTGCGATGTGGCGCTGGCCGGGGGAGTGACGGTCAATGTGCCGCTGAAGGCCGGCTATCCGGTCGCCGACAGCGGGCTGTTCAGCGCCGACGGACGCTGCCGCCCCTTCGACGCGAAGGCAGGCGGCACGGTGCCCGGCAACGGCGCCGTGGTGCTCGTGCTGCGCAGGCTGTCGGAGGCGCTGGCCGACCGGGACCACATCTACGCCGTGATCCGTGGTTCGGCGGTCAACAACGACGGCTCGATGAAGGCGGGATTCGCCGCCCCCAGCGTCGACGGCCAGGCCCGGGTGATCGCCTCGGCGCTGGCGATGGCCGGTGTCGCTCCGTCCACCATCGGCTATCTGGAAGCGCACGGCACCGCCACGCAGGTGGGCGACCCGATCGAAGTCACCGCGCTGACCCAGGCGTTCCAGCTGCCGGGCGACGCCGTCGGCCAGTGCGCGCTGGGCTCGGTCAAGGCCAACATCGGCCATCTGGACGCGGCCGCCGGCGCGGCCGGACTGATGCGGGCCGCACTGGCCGTGCACCACGGGCAGATCCCTCCCACCGCGAACTTCACGCACCCCAATCCCGGACTCCGCCTGGAGAACACGCCGTTCTACGTGCCGGACCGTGTGCGCGACTGGCAGCCGGCGAGCGGGCCGCGGCGGGCCGGGGTGAGCTCCTTCGGAGTGGGCGGCACCAACGCGCACGTCGTCATCGAGCAGGCCCCGGAGCCGGCCGCCGAACCCTCGTCGGCGCAGCCGCGGGAGTGGCAGCTGCTGCCCGTCTCCGGACGTGACCGGACCGCCCTGGACGCCGCCACCGAGCGGCTGGCCGACCGTCTGGACCGCGCGGATCCGCCCCCGGCCCTGGCCGATGTGGCGTACACGCTCCAGGACGGCCGGCGGAGTTTCGGGCTGCGCAGGTTCGCGGTCTGCACGGACCCGGCCGACGCGGTGCGCGCGCTGCGCGGCGAGGAGCCGGACCGGCTGAACACCAGGACCGCGCCCGACGGGAAACACGAGGCGGTCTTCGCCTTCCCCGGCGGCGGCATGCAGCATCCGGACATGGGCCTGGACATCTACCGCTCGGAGAAGGTGTTCCGCGCCGAGGTGGACCAGTGCGCGGAGCTGCTCATGCCCGGACTCGGCTTCGACCTGCGCAGGCTGCTCTTCCCCGCCGCCTTCACGCCGCTGAGCGGCAGGGAACTCACCGGCGGCGCCGCCACGATGGGACGCGGCCAGGGGGCCGGCGTCGTATCGGCGCTGTTCACGATCGAGTACGCGCTGGCGCGTCAGCTGCTGGCCTGGGGCATACGCCCGGCCGCGATGATCGGGCACAGCCTCGGCGAGTACGTCGCTGCCTGCCTCGCCGGAGTGTTCACCCTCCCGGGCGCGCTCGACATCACCCTCGCCCGGGGCGAGCTGTTCGCGAAGATGGAGCCGGGCCGGATGCTCGTCGTCCAGCTTCCCGAGAAGGAGCTGGTGCGCCTCCTGTCCGACCGGGTGTCGGTCTCGGCGGTCAACGCGCCCGACCTGACGGTGGTCGCCGGCCCGGACGAGGACATCGCGGCGCTGCTGAAGAACCTGCGCGGGCGCGGCATCGACTGCCGCAAGGTGAGCGTTCCGGTGGCCAGCCACTCGTGGATGGTCGACCCCTACCTTGAAGAGTTCACCCGCAAGGTGGGCCAACTCACTCTCTCCAAGCCGGAGATACCCTTCGTCTCCAGCGTCACCGGCACCTGGATCACCCCGGTCGAGGCCACGTCCCCCGAGTACTGGGCGCAGCATCTGCGCCGCCCGGTGCGGTTCGCCGACGGGGTGCGCAGTGTCCTCGACCGGCCCGGCCGGACCCTGCTCGAGGTCGGCCCCGGCAAGGCGCTGACGTCGCTGGTCGCCGCCCAGCGGATGGCCCCGGCTCCGGTGGCGGTCCCCACGATGGGGCTGCCGCGCGACCCGGCACCCGACCTGGTGCACCTGGTCACCGCGGTCGGCCGGCTGTGGCAGCAGGGGGTCGCCGTGGACTGGAACGCCTTCCACGGCGAAGCCGCCCCGCGCCGCGTGCCGTTGCCCGCCTATCCGTTCCGGGGCAAGCGGTACTGGGTCGAGGCGCGGCAGACCCGGCCGGCTGCCGGGCGGCAGCCGTACGCCGGGGAAGCGGCGCCGGAGGCGGGCGAGGACCATGCCGACGCCCTGGTGGCTCCACGCACCGAGACGGAACGCCAAGTGGCCGGCATCTGGTGCAGCTTGCTGGGCATCGACCGGATCGGAGTCGACGACGACTTCTTCGATCTCGGAGCGCACTCGCTGATGGTGACCCAGGCGACCCGCCGGCTGCGGCGCATGGGAGTCACCGGCCTGGCCGCGCGGGACGTGCTGCGCGCGCCGACAGTGGCGGCACTGGCCGCCGTGGTCGAACGGGCGCTGGGGGGCACGGACGCGCCCGCCGCGCCGCCCGGCCCGGACCTGTGGGACGAGGTGCGGCTGGACGAGGACATCCGGGCGGACGGTCTGCCCGCTCCGCACGACGGGCCGCCGGGAACCGTGCTGCTCACCGGCGCCACCGGCTTCGTCGGCGCATTCCTCTGCGCCGAACTGCTGGAGCGTACGGAGGCGACAGTCCTGTGCCTGGTACGGGCCGCGGACGCGGCGGAGGGACTGGAGCGGGTTCGCGCCGCGCTGGACTCGTACGGCCTGCCCGCGCCCCGCGGTTCCCGGCTGCGCGTGGTGACCGGCGACCTCGCCAAGCCGCTGCTCGGCCTGACGCCGGCCGCCTTCGACGAGCTGGCCGCCGAGACCGACGCCATCTACCACTGCGGCGCGTGGGTCAACTTCGTACGCCCGTACCGTGCGCTGAAGTCGGCCAATGTGCTGGGCACCCAGGAGATTCTGCGGCTGGCGGCCCGCTCGCGCCTCAAGCCCGTGCACCACATCTCCACGCTGGCGGTCCTGGCGGGAGCGATGAGCGGGGACAGAGACACCCTCCTGGAGGACGATCCGCTGCCCGAGCCGGTCGGCCACGACACCTCGTACAGCCAGAGCAAGTGGGTGGCGGAAGGGCTGGTCCGGATCGCGCGGGAGCGCGGGATCCCGGTGTCCGTCTACCGCGCGGGCGGGGTGTTGTGCGACAGCCGTAACGGCGCCGCCAACAGCGAGGACTACATCACCAAGGTCATCCAGGGATGCGTCCAGCTGGGGCTCGCGCCGCAGCGCGCCTACCGGCTGTCCGTCGGTACGGTCGACCACCTGGCGAAGCAGGTCGTCGGGCTGTCCCAGCGGCCGGCCTCCCGGAACCTGACGTTCCACACCATCGACCCGCAGCCGCTCGAATGGAACGACATCTTCGAGAGGATCAAGGAGTTCGGGTATCCCGTGCGCAGCGTGCCGTTCGAGGAGTGGCGCGCGGCGCTCATCGAGCAGGTGGACCGTGAGGGCGAGGACAACGCCCTGGCGCCGCTGATGGCCATGCTCGGAGATGTGCCCGACCGGCGGATGCCCTCGATCGACTGCGCCAACGTCCTGCGGACGATGCCGCCGGAGCTGGCCCCCGCACCGGCCCTGGACGCCCTCTTCTTCGAGCGGATGCTCGGATTCTTCGTACGCCGCCAACTGCTGCCCGCGCCCGAGAGCGGCGCGACCACCACCAGGACGGAGAAGTAACGAGACATGCCACAACTCCTTACCGGCGCCACGGTCATCGACGGCCTGGGCGGCGACCCGGTGCCCGCGGGTTCGGTGCTGATCGACGGCGAACGGATCACCGAGACCGGTGTACGGGGACCGGCGCGCGACGCCGGCCTCGTCGACCTGAGCGGCCTGACCCTGCTGCCCGGTCTCATCGACGCGCATGTCCACCTCGGGCACTCCAGTGAGTCCCGGGCGATCCTCAACATGGAACTCTCCGTCGCCGAGCGGGCCGCGGACATCTTCCGCACGCTGCGCCAGACCCTCGACGCCGGGTTCACCGCGGTCCGCGACTGCGGCGGTATCGACCATGGAGTGCTGCGGACCGTGGGGCGCGGGCTCGTTCCCGGTCCGAGGATCTGGGCGTCCGCGTCCCCCCTGGTGCAGTGCGGCGGACACGGGCACCTGGGATCGCCGTTCCTGCCGCCGGACGAGACCTTTCATTTCCGGGTGCGCGGGCTGACTGCCGTCGGCCGCATCTCCGACGGTTGTGACGAGGTGCGCAAGGCTGCTCGCGAGTGCTTCAGGCAGGGTGCGACCTTCCTCAAGATGGCCGTCACGGGAGGCGTGGTGTCCATCGCCGACTCGCTGGACGACACCCAGTTCACCATCGAGGAGATCGCCACCGCGGTGACCGAGGCACGGGCCCGGCACACCTACGTCACGGTCCACGCGCACAACGTCGCCGGCATCCACAACGCGGTCAAGGCGGGCGTGGAGTGCGTCGAGCACGGAACCGGGATCGACGAGGAGACCGCCGCGATGATGGCGGCCGGCCGTGTCAGCCTCGTACCGACCCTGTCCATCGCCAAGGTCCTCACCGAGAACTTCGAACAGCACGGGCTGCCGCCGCAGATACGCGAACGCGTCGGCGACACGATGCAGGGCATGACCGACGGGCTGCTCGCCGCGCGGGAAGCCGGCGTCCCCATCGGCTCCGGCTCCGATCTCATCGGACCGAACCAGAACCGGCGGGGCCTGGAGATCGCCCTCAAGGCGAAGATCATCGGCGCCCGGGAAGCGATCATGTCCGCCACCTCGGTGAACGCCTCCATCATGCGTGTCGCGGACAAGATCGGCTCCATCGAGGCGGGCAAGTACGCCGACCTTGTGGCGGTCGACTTCGATCCGCTCGCCGAACCCGAACTCTTCGACAACCCCGACCGAGTCGTCCTGGTGATGAAGGGCGGCACCATCGTCAAGGACACCCGCAAGTAGCGGGGGAGAGGCAGCACATGACCGACCACGACAGCACTCCGGCAGCTCCCACCACCTACGCGGTGGTGCTCAACGAGGAGGAGCAGTACTCGATCTGGGACGTGTCGCTGCGGATGCCGGACGGCTGGCACGCGGAGGGGTTCTCCGGCAGCAAGGAGGACTGCCTCACTCACATCGAAAGCGTGTGGACGGATCTGCGCCCACGCAGCATGCGCGCCGGCTGAACAGCCGGCCGGCCAGCCAGGAGGGGAGAAGATTCACTTGGCCATGTGGCCGGGCGAGATGAAGCCATTGGTCGTCGGCATCGGCGGCACGGGACGACCTGGATCGACGACGGACAAGGCGCTGGCACTGGCGCTGCGGGGGGCGAGGGAGGCCGGTGCCCGGACCCGGCTCTTCGATGCCGGAACTCTCGGCGTACTGCCGCTCTTCCAGCCGCAGCGCAAAGAGCGCGGCGAGACCACCATCGCATTGCTGGACGCCCTTGCCCGCGCCGACGGCGTGCTGCTGGCCAGCCCCAGCTATCACGGCGGCGTCTCCGGTCTGGTCAAGAACGCGCTCGACTATCTGGAGGACCTCCGGGACGACCCCCGCCCCTATCTGGACGGGCGGGCGGTCGGCTGTGTGGTCACCGCCGCCGGGTGGCAGTCCGCCGGGACCACCCTGTGCGCGCTGCGGTCCATCGTGCACGCGCTGCGCGGCTGGCCGACCCCGCTGGGCGTCGCCCTGAACACGACCGAACATCCGCTGGCCCCGACCGGCATGGAGACCGGCGACCGATTCGAGACGCAGCTGCTGACCGTCGGCCGTCAAGTGACCGAATTCGCCATGGCGTTCGGTGGCTCGAGCGAAGCCATGGCGGGGGTAACCGGATGACCACGCAGAACGAGTCCGCATCCCAGCCGGCACGGGCCGTACGGCACACCACCGCGGAGCGCATCGAGGAGTACAGGGAGCGACAGCGGCTCGCACGCCGGCCCGGATCACCCCGGGCAGCGATGCGACAGCACGTACTGGGAAAGCACACCGCGCGCGAGCGCATCGAACTGCTCCTGGACGACGGTTCCTTCATGGAGACCGATCCGCTGGCCCGGCATCGCTCGGCCAACTTCGGCATCGACGGCCGACGCCCGGCCGGTGACGGCGTGATCACCGGCCTGGGAACCGTGGACGGCCGTCAGGTGTGCGTGTACGCCCAGGACGCGACCTCCTTCAACGGCAGCGTCGGTGAGGTGTTCGGGGAGAAGGTGGGCAAACTCCTCGACATCGCCATGCAGATCGGCTGCCCGGTGATCGGCATGAACGACTCGAGCGGCGCGCGGCTCCAGGAGGGTGTGCTGGCCCTCTCCGCGTACGGCAAGGTCGCCAGGCGGGTGGTCACCGCGTCGGGAATGATCCCGCAGATCTCGGTCATCATGGGGGTGTGCGCCGGGGGCGCGGTGTACACCCCGGCCGCGACCGACTTCATCGTCATGGTCGACCGTACCTCGCACATGTTCGTGACCGGCCCTGACGTGATCCGCTCGGTGACCGGCGAGACGGTGGGCCTGGAGGAGCTGGGCGGGGCGAGCGTCCATGCGCGGCGGACGGGCAACGCGCACTACATGGCGGCGGACGAGGAGGACGCCCTCGCGTACGTCAAGGACCTGTTGTCGTATCTCCCGAGCAACAACCTCACAGAGCCGCCGAGTTACCCGACATCCGTGGACGCGGCGGGCACGGCCGGCGATCTCGAGCTGGACTCCGTGATCCCGGACGTCTCCGAGCAGCCGTACGACATGCACCAGGTCATCGAACGGCTCGTGGACGACGGGGACCTGCTCGAGGTGCACCCGGAGTTCGCACAGAACATTCTGTGCGGGTTCGCCAGAATGGAGGGGCACACCATCGGCGTGGTGGCCAACCAGCCCCTCCACCTGGCGGGTTCGCTGGACATCGACGCCGCGGAGAAGGCCGCTCGGTTCGTCCGGTTCTGCGATGCGTTCGGTGTGCCGATCCTGACCCTGGTCGACGTCCCGGGCTTCCTGCCGGGGACGGTCCAGGAGTACGGGGGAATCATCCGCCGCGGCGCGAAGCTCGGATTCGCGTACATCGAATCCACCGTGCCCAAGATCACCGTCATCACCCGCAGGGCGTTCGGCGGCGGGTACGCGGTGATGGGCTCGAAGGAGCTGGGCGCGGACCTCTGCTTCGCCTGGCCGACCGCGGAGATCGGCGTGATGGGCGCCCGCGGCGGCGTCGACCTGCTCTTCCACCGCGATCTCGCCGCGTCCGACGACCCCGCCACGCTGGAACGCTCCCTCACCGAACAGTACGAGGAGACGCTTACCAGCCCCTACGCCGCGGCCGAACGCGGCTGCGTAGACGACATCATCGCGCCGTCCGAGACGCGGATTGCCGTGATCAAGGCGCTGCGCGCGCTGCGGAGCAAGCGGGTCGCGCCGCTGCCGAAGAAGCACAGCAATATTCCCCTCTGACACTCGACAGGACAGGAGTTGCTGATCTCATGGCAGACGAACGGGAGGAACTCAACGCCCAGCTGCGGACGCTCATCGGGATCTCCGCCGGGATCCCGCTGGGCCCGGGCATGGGTGTGCCCGAGGGCGAGGACAGCGCGGACGCGACCGTCGGCGACCAGGCCTGCCTGAGGTGCGGCCTGCCGGCCGGACACCTCGGGGAGGGCCCGGTCGGCAGGCCCGCCTCCCTGGCCCCCGCCGCGTCAGTCTCCTGAGGAGAATCCGGGCGGGGAGTCCGGGCCCCCACGGGTCACCATCGCGGCGACGGCCGCCCTGTTCGAGACGCCGAGTTTGGCGAAGACGTTCGACAGATGCATCTCCACAGTCTTCTCCGCGATATGCAGCCTCTTGGCGATCAGCCGGTTGGTCAGCCCGTCGCTCACGAGTGCGGCGATCTGCTGCTCCCGTCCCGTCAGGACCATCACGCTGCTCTCCGAGTCGGTATTCTTCGCGCGCGGAGCACGGGCGGCCAGCCGACGCCGCTCGACGCGGGCCTGGCGTGCCAGAGCGGAGGCCCCCAGCTGCTCGCAGGCCAGCTGGGTCGCCTTCAACTCCTGGGCGGATTCGTCGAATCGGCCGTCCTGCCACAGGGCGAGGCCCACGATCACGCGGGCGCGCAGCGCGTCGATCGCCCGGCCGGCCTCCTCCAGACCTGCCGCCGCCCGCTGCGCGGGAGCCAGCGCTCTTTCCGGGTTCTGACGGAGCAGCACCTGCGCCTCGGCCAGCGTCGCCAGCGCGATGCGGCCGGGTTGTTCCAGGAGGTCCGCCGCCCGCTTGGCGCGCTGCGCCCACTCCGCGGCCCGCCCCGGCCGGTCCGCGGCGAGTTCCGCCCGTACGAGTAACTCGTACCAGGCGATCCGGGAACCGGCGTCCGCGGTCGGCAGGTCGGCTCCGCCCGCCTCGCTCACCAGCGCCAGGCATCCCTCGTGGTCGCCGTTGAGCAGTCTGGCCTCACTCAGAACCCGCAGGGCCAGTGCCTCCTTCCAGCTGCTGGCCGAGTGCCGGGGCTGCAGCGTGGCGGCGAAGGAGCTCTGCAGGGCGCCGTCGAGATTGCCGAGCGCGATGTCCACATAGCCCTGCACCGCGTAGGCGTTGACCAGCTCTTCCGGGCTGTCCGTGCGCTCGGCGAGATAGACCGCGTGCTCGACGGCGATCCGCGCGTCGGCGAGTTTGCCCCGGTCCCGCAGTACGAACGCCTGCCCGGCCAGCAAGTGCGGCATGAACAGCCGGTATCCGCTGCGGGTGGCGAAGCCCACGCCCTTGTCGAAGTGCCGGAGCGCTTCGTCCCAGCGTTCGAGCAGCACCTCGCTCCAGCCGATCCAGATCACCGCGTCGAGGCTGTGGGCGAGTTCGCTGTCGAGCATCCCGTCCAGGATCGTGGTGGCCTGCCCGAGCAGCTCGTAGGCGAGCTCCGTGCACCCGTTGGCGGTGTTCGCCATGGCCATCAGGCCCAGGCAGGACGCCTGCAGGGGGCGGTGCCCGTGCCGCTCCACGACGGCCAGCGCCTCCTGTGCCCACTGGTAGCAGCCCAGTGGGTCGCCGCTGTGCAGCTGGCCGGCGGCTATCTCGAACTGGAGCGATGCGCGGACCAGGGCGTCCTCGCTGCCCAGCGCGTCCAGTTCCATGCGCAGCATGGCGTCCGTCTCCTCGCGGCCGCCGAGCAGCCGCTGCACCATCGCCGCGAAGGCCACGGCGCGGGCGTGGGCGGGCGCCGGATCCCTGGGCAGGATGCTCAGCGCCTCGTGCATGAGATCGCGGCACTCCTGCAGCTGGCCCGTTGCCCCGCGCGCTTCCGCGAGCTGGGTCATCATGCCGGCCCGCCGGCCCTCGAACCGGGGCTGTTGCGGCAGGGCGCGCAGCGCGGTGGTGAGCCAGGCCGATGCCGTGCCGGGGTCGGTGGAGGCCATGGCCTCGGCCGCTTCGGCGAGGACGTCGACCGCGGCGAGATCGCCGTGCTTGATCCACTGTTCCACGTGCGGGGCGCGCTCGACGGCGGAGGCGCCACGGGTGCACAGAGCCTCGTCGGCGCGCAGGTGCATGTCCACGCGCCAGCTCAGCTCGCTGTAGTTGTATACGGCCCGGTGGACCACCGGGTGCCGGAAGGCGAAGTACTGCCCGGGTACGACCGGGTGGACGAGGTCGCGCCGGATCAGCTCGCCGATGGTGTTCAGGACCGCGGTCTCGGTCCGGCCCAGCATCTGCGTGAGCAGCCCCGCCTCGAACTCGTGGCCGACGACGGCGGCGGCATCGATCACCTCCCTCATCTCCGGCCGGAGCGGCACCAATTCCTCGGTGTACCGGGCGTAATTCCCGAAGCGCGGGGTCTGGTTGAGCCGACCCAGGTCGTCGCGTGCGGTGAATACGGGCTCTTCGGAGATGAGCGCCTTCAGATACCCGGGGTTGCCGCGGCTCTCCCGGTAGAGGCGTTGACGGTTGATGGCGGTGGCCTCGCCGGCCAGTATCTGGCTTGCCTCCTCTTCGAGAAGTGGTTCAAGATGCACATGTTCGACGATCACCTGTTCGGATCGGCCCCGGAGGGCCGCCTGCAGTGAGGGCGTCGCCTGTCGATTTCGATACGCGATCACGAACAGCATGGGCGCCCGCGGCGGCCGGCGCAGCAGACTGCCGAGCAGTTCGACAGAGGCCTGATCGGCGGCGTGATAGTCGTCAAGGACGAGAACCAGCCGGGGCACGGACAGTTGCTCCAGAAATCCGCGTACGGAGCGGAAGCCGGTCCGCGCCATGGTCTTCACGGCATCTGCCGCGTGTTCTGCGTCGCAGTCCCTGGTCAGCCGGAGAGCGATTTTCAACTCCTCGCGCTGCGAGGGAGGAAGAGCCTCCACCGCCGTGCGCACGAGATCGTGCTGGTCGTCGAAAGCGTCGGAGAAAAGGCCGAATGGCGCGGTATCCTCTTGACGGTCCACCCTGCCGGTGAATACGTGGGAGTTCCCGGAACGCGCGATGGCGGCGAACTTCCCCAATACCGCACTCTTGCCGATTCCTGGGTCGCCCGTTATTTTGACAAGCCGGGCAACTGGCTGGCGCCCTCCTACCTGGCGGAGTGCGTCGCTCAGTGTCCGTAATACATCTCGCCGTCCGGCAAGAGTCTCTGATTGCGTGTGACTGGGCGCAGTCCCCGCTGTACCCCACACGTCTGAATCGGGTGAAATGGCATGCTGGCGCAGATTACGGCCGGTACGTGTCATCGCCCCCCCGTCGTCGCATCAGGACGCACGTCCGCGCTGGTGCGGACCGCTCCCCCGCGTGTCGCATATTGCGCCTTGCACACTAGCAGCAGGGTGGTCCATCGTGCAGATTATCGATGGTTATTGCATATTTGCATCCGCACGGTGAGGAGTTGACCTGAAACCTGCCACGAACGTTGGCTGATTCGCAGTTGCCGTGCCTGGAGAGCGATGGCGGACGGCTTGTTCATCGTGGCACCCCTGGCCCCTGGCCGGCTCCTGCCCAGGGTTATCCCCAATGCCTCGTGAGCCACCAGTGGACGAGACTTGGCGCGTACTTCCTCTTGACCTGTGTACTGCTGTGTCCGAAGTGCATGGGCTGTCGCCGTTTGGAGGAACGCCTGTGAGCACACGCATCTACGCACTCCCGGTCGAACAGACACGGTGGCAAGTGCCCAGCGGGGCAACGACGGTGTTCGACTGGGAATACGACGAGGGCCGCGACCGGCTGCTCGGCCTGTACGAGAAGGGCAAGCAGAAACAGTGGGACGCCGCCGAGCGGCTTGACTGGTCGATCGACGTCGACCTCAACAACCCCATGGGCGTGCCGGAACAGACCATTGCCATCTACGGATCCCGGGTATGGGACAAGCTCAGCCAGAAGGAAAAGGGTGTTGTCCGCCATCACCTTGCCTCGTGGCAGTTCTCGCAATTCCTGCACGGTGAGCAGGGTGCGCTGATCTGTTCCTCGAAGATCGTGCACACGGTGCCCGATCTTGATTCCAAGTTCTATGCGGCGACCCAGGTGATGGACGAGGCGCGTCACGTCGAAGTCTATTCTCGCTACCTCAGGGAAAAGCTGGAGCTCGCGTATCCGATCAATCCCAGTCTCAAGTCCATCCTCAACGACGTCATTTCCGACTCGCGCTGGGACATGACCTATCTGGGCATGCAGGTGCTCATCGAAGGACTGGCACTCGCGGCGTTCGGGCTGATCCGGGACAATGCCACGGAGCCGCTGGCCCAGGCGCTCAATACCTATGTGATGCAGGACGAGGCCCGGCATGTGGCATTCGGCCGGCTCGCGCTGCGCGAGTACTATCCGGAACTCACGCAGGCGGAACGGGACGAGCGTGAAGAGTTCTGCATCGAGGCCTGCTACCAGATGCAGGAGCGGTTCGTCGGCGAAGAGGTCTGGCGCAATCTCGACATCGACGCGGACGAATGCATCAAGTTCATGCGCGAGTCGGAGCACTTCCGTGCCTTCCGAAGCCACCTCTTCTCCCGCATTGTTCCGACGCTCAAGGACATCGGCCTCTTCGGAAAGAAGATGCAGCACGCGTTCGGCGAGATGGGCATCATCGGGTACGAGCATCACGACCTCGACGCACTCATGGAGCAGGACGAGAAGATCGCCACTGATCTCGACCGGGCCAGGATCGAGCAGGTCGAGAAAGTGATCACGCTGGGCGGCCCCGACGCCTGACCGCCGGTGCGCGGCCTCGTGTCTGAAGGCCGTAACCGGTCTGTAAACATCCAGTTTCCGCAGGAGTGCTGAATAGTGACGACGTCTGAACCCGCCAACAAGCGGCGGGGGTATCTCGCGGTGACGCTGACGGCGTCCGGGGGTACCTTCCTCGCGATGCTCGACTCCACCGTCACCAACCTGGCGGTGCCGGACCTGTCCAGGGACTTCCCCACCGCCTCGTTACCCGACCTCTCCTGGGTCATCAGCGCCTACGCGGTGATGTTCGCGGCGCTCCTGGTGCCGGCCGGACGGCTGTCGGACGTACTGGGGCGCAGGCGTCTGTTCCTCCTCGGCATCGGGATTTTCACCGCGGCCTCGCTGTTGTGCGGCATCGCGCCCAACCTGCCCGTGCTCATCGTCACCCGCGGGCTCCAGGGGATCGGCGCCGCCGCCATGATCCCGGCGTCGCTGGCGATTCTGCTCCTCGACGGGCCGGCGGACCAACGGGTGAAGTCCATCGGGCTGTGGAGCGCGGCCTCGGCGTTCGCCGCGGCGGTCGGTCCCAGCGTCGGCGGGGTGCTGGTCGACCTGTTCGGCTGGCGCTCGGTGTTCTACGTCAACCTCCCGTTCGGCATCCTGCTGATCTTCGCGGCGGTACGGCTCCTGCCCCGTCCCGCGGACTCGGGCAAGAAGCAGATTCCGGACCCGCTGGGCACGCTTCTGGTCGCTCTCGCGGTCGGCGCCACGACCCTGGGAGTCACCGAGGGCGGCTCCTGGGGCTGGTGGGACGCCAGGACGCTGGCCTGTCTCGTAGGCGGAGCCGCCGGCGGAGTCGTCGCCGTACTGCGTTCCAGGAAGCATCCGGCGCCGGCTCTCGAAGCGTCCCTGCTGGGCAATCGTTCCTTCGCCGTCACGAACGTGGTGTCGCTCCTGTACGGCATGGCGCAGTACCCCTGGCTGCTGGTCAGCGTGCTCTACCTGACGGGGTCCTGGCAGTACTCCGAGCTCAAGGCGGGCTTCGCCATGACACCGGGCGCGGTCGCCGCTTCCGTCGCCGCACTGGCCATGAGCCGGCTGGCTCCGAGGCTGGGCGGTCCGCGGGGCGCCACGCTGGCCGGGCTGACGGCCTTCGTGGCCTGCGGCCTCTGGATGGTCTTCGGGCTCACCGAAGACCCCTCCTTCCTCGCCTTCTGGCTGCCCGCGGGATGCCTGGTCGGCATCGGCATGGGCGCGTCCACCATGGGCACCTCGGCGTCGGCGGCGCTGAGCGCTCCGCCCACCCGGTTCGCCGCGGCCAGCGGTATGAACACCACCGCCCGGCAGTTCGGCGGCGCGCTGGGCATCGCCGCACTGGCGGTGATCATGCAGCAGAGCATGGGGGACGGGGGCGGCCGGGGCCTCGACCCGTATGCGCATGTCTTCGCCTTCTCCACCGTGGTAGCCGGCCTGGCCCTGGTCATCAGCGTGTTCTGGCTGCGCGTCGCTGTGCCGCCGCAGGCGCAGGCCGCCCCCGTGGCCAAGCCGCAGACGCCGTCGCCGACCGCTGAGGAACGGAGCCGAGGATGACCAACTCCGGCGAACGCGACGGCGCCCCACGGCCTACGGCACTGGTGACCGGCGGGAACAAGGGGCTCGGCAAGGAGGTGAGCCGCCGGCTCGCGGCAAGGGGGATGAGCGTTCTGCTCACCGCCCGGGACGAAGAACGCGGCAGAGCCGCGGCGGCCGAACTCGCGGCCGAGGGCGGCGACATCCGGTTCGCGCGGCTGGACGTGACCGAGGAGAAATCGGTCCGGTCGGTCGCCGAGCTCGTCGGCGCATCCTTCGGCCGCCTCGACATCCTCGTCAACAACGCGGGAGTCAACGGAGTGGTCCGGGGCGAACGCCGGACTCTCGACGAGATGTCCGTCGAGATGCTGAGGAGCACGCTCGAGACGAACTTCGTCGGAGCGTTCGCGCTCACACAGGCGTTGCTGCCGGCGCTGCGCACCGCCGGCGGCCGGGTGGTGAACGTAACCAGCGCGCTCGCCACCTTCGCGCGGACCACGGGAAGCGGCCCGGCGGGACGGGCCGACCTCATTGCGTACTGCGCCTCCAAAGTGGCGCTGAACATGACCTCGGTACTCCTGGCCGACCAGCTGAGGGAATGGGGTGTCACCGTCTGCGCGGTCTCTCCCGGATACGTAGCGACCGACATGAACAACTTCGCGGGCACGAAGACGGTTCAGGAAGGCGCGCGGACGATCGTCCACTTCGCCACCCTGGCCCCTGATGAGCTGCCCGACCGCGCCTTCCTCACGGAGGACGGTGTCGCGCCCTGGTGAGGGGACGGAACTCAGGGATGCAGCGTCGCCTCACCCGTGACGCGGATGCCGGTGCGCTGGCCCGGGCGTACGGACACAGGTCCGGCGACCCGGATGCCGACCGGGTCTCCCAGGCCGTCGACAGCGACGGTGACCATGGCGTCGTGACCGTAGTAGGCCACATCGGTCACGGTGCCCTGGGCGCTCTCCGACGCCCCCGCGCTTTCCGTGAGTTGGAGTTGCTCCGGGCGCAGCAGCACGGTGCCGTCGCGCCGGCCCCCGGCGGGTGCGGCGAGTGAGAGGCGGCCCAGCGCGGTCGCGGCCGTGTTTTCGTCAGCGGCGGCCGGGAGCAGCACGGCGTCGCCGACGAAGCGGGCCACCCAGGTGTCGGCGGGGCGGCGGTAGACCTCCTGGGGCGTGTCGCACTGGGCGACCCGTCCGTCCCGTACGACCGCTACCAGATCCGCCGTGGAGAGGGCTTCCTGCTGGTCGTGGGTGACCAGGACACCGGTGGCTCCGGTGGCGCGCAGGGCGGCTCGTACATCGGCCCTGACCCCTGCGCGCAGGGCGCTGTCGAGGGCGTTGAACGGCTCGTCCAGCAGGACCAGGGCGGGCGCCGGTGCCAGGGCGCGGGCGAGCGCGATGCGTTGCTGCTGGCCGCCGGACAGTTCGTGCGGCATGCGGTCGCCGTATCCGGCGAGGCCGACGAGTTCCAGCATCTCTTCCGTACGGCTGCGACGCTTGGTGCGGTCGAGGCCGGTGAGGCCGAAGGCGACGTTGCGGGCGACGCTCAAGTGCGGGAAGAGCGCGCCCTCTTGGGGCACGATGCCGACCCGGCGGCTCTCGGGAGGGAGATGCACTCCGGGGGAGGTCAGGGTGCGGCCGCCGACCGTGACGGTGCCCGCGTCGGCGCGCAGGAAGCCGGCGATGACGCGGAGCAAGGTGGTCTTGCCGCAGCCGGACGGGCCGAGTACGGCGGCCAGGGCGCCGCCGGGGACGTGCAGGTCGAGTCCGTCGAGGACCGTCGAGCCCGGGCCGTAGGCCTTGGACACGCCGGTGATCCGCAGATCGTTCATGTGCGGTGCCTCCCGAGGAGGTAGGAGGGGATGGCGGCGAGCAGGATCAGCGCCGCGGCGTACGGCGCGGCGGCGGCGAACGATCCGGTTCCCGTCTCGGTCCACAGACGGGTGGCGAGAGTGTCCATGCCGGTGGGGCGCAGGAGCAGCGTCGCCGGCAGTTCCTTCATGCATACGACGAAGGTCAGCGCGGCCCCGGCGGCGACACCTGGCGCGGCCAGCGGCACCGTGATCTCGCGCAGTACGCGCAGCGGACTGCGGCCGAGCGAGCGGGCGACGTCCTCCAGTACGGGCGGGGACTGGAGCACGGCGGCTCGCGTGGCGGCGACGGCGACCGGCAGGAACAGCACGGCGTACGCGCAGACCAGCAACGGGTACGCCTGGTAGAGCGGTTCGGCGTAACGGACCGCGAAGAAGACCAGGGAGAGGGCCACCGTGATGCCGGGGAGCGCGTGGCCCGCGTAGGCGGACTGTTCCAGCAGGTGTGCGGCGCGTCCCCGGTGGCGGGCGGCGATCACGCCCACGGGGAGGGCGAGCAGCGTGGTGAGCGCGGCGCCCGCGGCGGCGACGCCGAGGGTCGTGCCGGCGGTGTCGAGCAGCCGGGCGGGGTCCCAGGTCGCGGAGTTGCCGACGGCGAGCCAGTAGCCGAGCGTGGCCAGCGGAGTGACGACGGCGACGGCCGTGACCGCCCCGCACCAGGCCACCGCCGGTACGCGCCACCGGCCGAGGGCGGCCGGGACGGCCGGGCGCGCGGCGCCGGTACCCGTCCTGGCATGGCCCGCCCGGCCGCGCGTACGTGCCTCGGCGGCCACCAGGGCGATGGTCATCACCACCAGGACGACGCTGAGCGCGGCGGCCGGAGTGCGGTCGAAACTCGCCCGGTAGGAGGTGTAGATGCCGCGCGTGAAGGTGTCGTACCGCATCAGGGACACGGCGCCGAAGTCGGAGAGTACGTACAGCGCTACCAGCACCGCCCCCCCGGCCGCCGCCGGCCGCACCTGCGGCAGCGTGACGCGCAGGAAGGTCCGCAGCGGCCCGGCGCCGAGCGAGCGCGAGACCTCCTCCTGCGCCGGATCCGCGCCGCGCAGCGAGGCCGTGACGGGCAGGTAGACGTACGGGAAGCTCACCAGGGTCAGCGCGAGTGCCGACCCGGTGAAGCCGGCCAGCTCCGGGAAGGCGGACAGCCACGCGAACGCCGCGACGTAACTGGGCACCGCCAGCGGCAGTGTCACCAGCACGGACCATGCCCTGGCGCCGGGCAGAGCGGTCCGTACGGTCAGCCAGGCCAGCGAAATGCCCAGCAGCAGACAGGCCGTGACCACGACGGCGGCCAGACCCAGGCTCCGGCCGAGCAGTTCGGCCGTGCGCTCGTTCGCGACGACCTGCCACGCGAAGGCGGGGCCGCGCTCCAGGGAGCGGACCGCGAGATAGCCGAGCGGCAGCAGCGCGAACACCGCTGCCACGACGGCGGGTACGACGAGGACGGCGGGCGGGCGGCGCTCCGCGCTCAGCCGCCCCGCCGACGCGGGCGGGCGGGGCGGGAGGGCTGCCGGTCCCGCCGGTACGACGGGATCCGGAGCTGTCATGACGGCTCAGACCATCCCGACGTCCTGAAGCATCTTCAGGGTCTCCTGAAGTGATTCCAGCTTTCCGAGGTCGATCTTGGGGGCGTCGAGGGAGTCCAGCGGCGGCAGGTCCTTGACCGTGCTGGTCACACCGGCGGCCAGCGGGTATTCCTTGGTGTCCTCGGCGAAGTACGTCTGCGCCTTCTTGGAGAGCAGGAAGTCCACGGCCTTCTGCGCGGCCGCGGTCTGGTCGCTGCTCTTGAGGGTGCCGACTCCGGCCGCGTTGACGAGCGAACCCGGGTCGCCGCCGGGCAGGAAGTGAATCTTCGCGCCGACCTTGTCCTCGCCCTTCTCGGCGACCTGCTCGTACCAGTAGTAGTGGTTGACCAGGCCCAGGGCGACCTCGCCCTTGCCGACCGCCTCCAGCACCTTGAGGTTGTTCTCGTACACCTTCGGCTCGTTGGCCTTGAGGCCCTTGAGCCAGGTGCGGGTGGCGTCGTCGCCCTCCAGGACGCGCATGCCGGTGACGAAGGCATGGAAGGAGGCGTTGGTCGGGACGTATCCGACCTTGCCCTTCCACTCCGGCTTGGTCAGCTCGTGCACGCTGTCCGGCACCTTGGTGACCTGGCCGGGGTTGTACGCGAGGACGCGGACGCGTCCCGAGGTGCCGACCCAGTCGCCCGCACCGCCGCGGAACGACGGGTCCACCCGGTCCAGCGTCGACTGGGGGAGCTTCTTCAGCAGGCCCTTCGTGGAGAGGGCCCCGAGGGCTCCGGCGTCCTGGGAGAAGAACAGGCCGGCCTTGGTCTTGTCGCCCTCCTCCTGGATCTGGGCGGCCATTTCGGCGCTGTCGCCGTAGCGGACGGCGACCGTCGTGCCGATGGCCTTCTCCAGATCGTCCAGGAGCGGCTTGACCAGGTTCTCGTTGCGGCCGGAATAGATCACGAGGCCGGCGTCGTCCTCGGCGTTGCCGCAGCCCGCGACGGTGGCGAGGAGGGCCGCTGCCGCGCAGAACGCGGTCAGACGTCGGATCAAGGGGCGTCGCATGCGAAGCCTTTCTGCATGGCTGAAATCCGCCGCGCGGCGCGTCGTCGGGGACCTATAGATAAGGCAAACCTAACCTAAACGTCAAGAGTGACGTACGCAACGTTTCGGCAGCGTCGAGCGGGCGGCGGAGCCGACCTTACCTGTTCTTTATCTGTGCACCCGCAGTGGATCAGTTGTGACGTTTCTGTGACTATGCCCTGAGGTAAGCCTTTCCTAAGATGCGCTTGTGACAGCCCCTTCCGGCCTGCTCCCAGGCGCCCAGACCGTCCCGTTCGCCCGCGGCCTCGCGGCCCACGGCGACCGCACGGCCGTCATCACCGCCGACGGCCCGGTGTCCTACCGCGAGCTCGCCGCGCGGGTCGACGCGACCGCCCGCCGCCTCGGCCGGGAGCGGCGCCTGGTCCTGCTCGTCGCCGCCAACACCGTCGACGCCCTCGTCGTACACCTCGCGGCCCTGGCGGCGGGACACCCCGTCCTGCTGGTGCCGGGCGACCACCCCGAGGCCGTACGGTCACTGACCGAGGCGTACGACCCGGACGTCGTGGCGCACGCGGACGGCGGCGAATGGGTGCTCGACGAGCGGCGTGACGTCTCCGCGCACACCCTGCACCCGGACCTCGCACTGCTGCTGAGCACCTCCGGCTCGACCGGGTCGCCGAAGCTCGTCCGGCTCTCGCACGAGAACCTGCAGGCCAACGCGGAGTCCATAGCCGAGTACCTGGACATCCGGGACACCGACCGCGCCGCGACCACCCTGCCGATGCACTACTGCTACGGCCTCTCCGTCATCCACAGCCACCTCCTGCGCGGCGCCGCGGTGATCCTCACCGGCCTGTCCGTCACCGTCGCCTGCTTCTGGGAGCTGTTCCGCACCGCCCGCGGGTCGAGCCTCGCCGGCGTCCCGTACACCTTCGACCTGCTCGACCGCGTCGGCTTCGCCACGATGGACCTCCCGGACCTGCGCTACATCACCCAGGCGGGCGGCCGCCTGGCGCCCGAGCGGGTCGCGCGGTACGCCGCTCTGGGCCGCGCCGCCGGCTGGGAGCTCTTCGTGATGTACGGCCAGACCGAGGCCACGGCCCGCATGGCCTACCTGCCGCCGGACCTCGCGGCAACCCGCCCCGAGGCGGCCGGAATCGCGATCCCCGGAGGGTCCTTCCGGCTCCAGCCGCTGCCGGACTGGCCCGGCGAGTCCACCGGCGAGCTGGTGTACGCGGGACCCAACGTCATGCTCGGATACGCCGAAAGCCCGGAGGACCTCGGGACCGGCCGTACGGTCGACGAACTGCACACCGGGGACATCGCCCGGCGTACCCCCGACGGCCTGTACGAACTGGTCGGCCGGCGCAGCCGGTTCGCGAAGATCCTCGGCCTGCGCATCGACCCCCAGCAGGTCGAGGTCATGCTCGAAAGGCACGGCGTCACCTCCTGCTGCACCGCCGCCGACGACGCGCTCGCAGTGGCCGTCGCCGGCGATCCGGACACGGCCGACCCCGCCCGGATACGACGACTGGTGACCGCCGAATGCGGCCTGCCGGCGCGCGCCGTACGCGTCCGTGTGCTTCCCCAACTGCCCAGGCTCGCCACCGGAAAGCCCGACTACCGGGCGATACGCGAGCTGACCCGGCCTCCCGCGTCCGAGGCCCCTGCCGACGAGGCGGCATCCGTGCCGGCCGCTGTCGACCTGTGCCGGCTGTACGCGCAGATCCTCGACCGGGACGACGTCACCGAGAGCGGCAGCTTCGTCAGCCTCGGCGGCGATTCCCTTTCGTACGTCGAGATGTCACTCAACCTCGAAGGGCTGCTGGGGCGTCTGCCCGACAACTGGCACACGCTCCCCATCCGCGACCTTCAGCGGTTGTCGGCACAGCGGCCGGCCGAGGCGCGTCGCAGCACGCGCCGCCGCTCCCTGGAGACCGGCGTCGCCCTGCGGGCGGTGGCCATCGTGCTCATCGTCGGCTCCCACATCCACCTTTTCAACGTCAAGGGCGGCGCACATGTGCTGCTCGGCGTGGCGGGATACAACTTCGCCCGCTTCCAGCTCAGTTCAGCCGGACGTCGCGAGCGCCTGCGCAACATGGGGCGCAGTGTCGCGCGCATCGCCCTGCCGAGCATGGCCTGGCTCGCGCTGATGCTGCTCGTCACCGGCGACTACGGCTTCACCAGCGTCCTGCTGCTCACCAGCCTCCTCGGCCCCAACGACGGCTTCTGGTTCATCGAAGTCCTCCTCTACGTGCTGGCCGCCGTGGCGGCGCTGCTGGCCGTGCCCCTGATGGACCGCACCGAGCGGCGTTTCCCGTTCGCCCTCCCCGCCGGTCTGACGGCCCTGGGGCTGATCGGCCGCTACGACCTCTTCGGCCTCGACGCCCGGGGACACGTTCCGCTGGCGGTCACGGTCTTCTGGCTCTTCGCCCTGGGCTGGACCGCCGCGAGGGCGACCACGGTGGGGCAACGACTGCTGGTCAACGCCGCAGCCCTGGCGACCGTGCCCGGCTTCTTCAGCGGGGAGCCGTTCCGGGAGGCGGTCGTCATGGCCGGCCTGACGCTGCTGATCTGGGTACGGAACGTACCGAGCCTGGCCTCCGTCAACCGCGTCGCGGGCGTCCTCGCCGGCAGTTCCCTCTACATATACGTGACGCACTGGCAGGTCTTCCCGCGCCTGGAAGACCAGTTCGCGGTGGTGGCGACGATCGCCTCCCTCCTCGTCGGCATCGCGTACGCCGCACTGGCCACCCGCGTGATGCGGTGGCGGCCGTCCCCGCGCGCATGGCGTACGGCTCCGGCCGGCGCCGGGCACGACAGCGGGGCGAACCCCGTCCACTGAACGGGCGAAGGGGGCGAGCCGCCCGGCCGTGGAGGCTCCGCCGACGGGCACCGCCGTCGCCGGAGGGCAGCGACGAGGCCACAACGGCCGTATGGGCGGATTCGACCGATTCGGGGCGCGGCTCCGCGGATCCGGCCGCTCCCGGCCCAGGCGGCCTGCCCTTCGAGGCGGCCGAGGTGCGGAACCGGGACCTTGACGCCGGTCTCGGCCTGCTGCGCGGCAGCCTGAGCCGCCCTGGTGGAGAACCCGCCCGTTCAGTCCTGAGCGGGTGTCTTCCGGCCGGACCGGGCCTTGGCCCGGTGCAGCGGGGAGCGTTCCTCTTCACCCAGGCCGCCCCATACTCCGGTGCGCTGTCCGGAACGCAACGCGTAGGCGAGGCACTGCCGGGTCACGGGACAGCGCCCGCATATCTCCTTGGCCGCGGCCTGTTCGTCCAGCGCGGGGCCTTTGACCCCCACGGGGAAGAAGAGTTCCGGGTCGGTCCCGGCGCAGGCGGCCCTGCGTAACCACGCCTGGTCCAGTGGCAGCCCATCCATGAGTCGCCGGGTGCCCTTCCCGTTCCGGGCCAAACGCGGGTGTGGCGGGTGTGTCGTCCGCCGGCCTCGCCGTACGCAGACCGCTTCCACAGCGGGCGGACCGCCAGGAATGGCGGCGCCCGCCAGGGGGACCCGGAGCGTCATGGAGACCCAGTGACGAGGAGAGAGCGATGCGCGCACTGACCTGGCACGGAAGGCGGGACGTACGGGTGGACACGGTGCCCGACCCGCAGCTGAAAGAGCCGACCGACGTGATCGTACGCGTCACCTCCACCGGCATCTGCGGTTCCGACTTGCACCTGTACGAGGTCCTGGGGCCCTATCTGGACCCCGGGGACATCCTCGGACACGAGGCCATGGGCATCGTCGAGGAAGCCGGCGCCGGTGTCTCCGCGCTCGCGCCGGGCGACCGCGTGGTGATCCCCTTCAATGTCTCGTGCCAGCACTGCTTCATGTGCGAACAGGGACTGCACTCGCAGTGCGAGACCACCCAGGTCCGGGAGCGGGGCATGGGCGCGGCACTGTTCGGATACACCAAGATGTACGGCCAGGTCCCCGGCGGCCAGGCCGAGTTCGTGCGCGTACCGTTCGGTGACAGTCTGCCGGTCAAGGTGCCGGACGGGCCGCCCGACGACCGGTACGTCTATCTCTCCGACGTCCTGCCCACCGCCTGGCAGGCCGTCGAGTACGCCGCGATTCCGCCCGGCGGCACCGTGACCGTACTCGGCCTCGGACCCATCGGCGACATGGCGGCCCGCGTCGCCCTGCACCGGGGCGCGAGCCTGGTGGCCGGCGTCGACCTGGTGCCGGAGCGGCTGAGCCGGGCGGGCAGGCGCGGCGTCAGGGCGCTCGACCTGCGCGGTTACGGGAAGGATCTCCCCGACGCCATCCGCGACCTGACCGACGGCCGGGGCACCGACGCCGTGATCGACGCCGTCGGCATGGAGGCGCACGGCGCGCCCGTCGCCAAGGCGGCGCAGTGGATGACCGGCCTGCTGCCCGACGCCGCGGCGCAGCGGCTGATGGAACACGCGGGAGTCGACCGGCTGCACGCCCTGTACACCGCGATCGACGTGGTGCGCCGGGGCGGCACGATCTCGCTGTCCGGCGTGTACGGCGGTATGGCGGACCCGCTGCCGATGCTGACCCTCTTCGACAAGCAGATCCAGCTGCGGATGGGCCAGGCCAACGTCAAGCGCTGGGTGGACGACATCCTGCCGCTCCTCGGCGACGAGGACCCGCTGGGGGTGGAGGGATTCGCCACCCACTCCATGCCGCTCGCGGACGCGCCGAGGGCGTACGAGATGTTCCAGGCGAAGCAGGACGGCATGGTCAAGACGCTGCTGAGGCCTTAGTTCTCGAGGGCTCCAGGTCGAAGACGCCGTACGCGAAACCTTCCGCCGTGATCGTGCGCCCGTCGACGTGTACGCCTACGCCGGAGACCTCCACGGGCCGGGGCCGGGCACCGCCGGAGACGGCTTCCGGCAGGGTGATGGCAGCCGTCTCGCGCTGGGGATTGATGACGACGAGGTAGCGTCCGCCCCGCGTGTAGACGAAGGGATGGCCGTCGTGCAGGACGGCCACCGCGCCCGCGCTGCCGAATTCCGCAGTGGTGGTGCGCAGGGCGACGAGGCGCCGGACCAGGTGCAGCAGGGAGCCCTCGTCGCGGCGCTGGGCGGCCACCGTGGGACGGTCCGGGTCGGGGTCCAGGGGCAGGTAGAAGCGCTCCGGCGGGGCGGTGGAGAAACCGGCCCCCGGGGTGGCGTCCCACTGCATCGGCGTACGGGAGCCCGCCCGGTTGTAGCGCGGGCCCAGGACGCTGCCTTCGGTGTCGGGGAGGCCGGGCACGAAGCGCATGCCGATCTCGTCGCCGTAATAGCCGTAATAGATGGCGGGCAGCGTGGGCCAGGTGAGCTGGAAGGCGAACGCGGCGGGAAGCTGCTCGGGGGTGCGAGGGCCGCAGTTGAGGCGGGCGAAGTCGTGGTTGGCGGTGGGCAGGGCGGCGAACCCGCGGCCGTCGATGGTGGCGGTGGCGTCCTGCCACGCTTCGACGAAGTGGCGGGGTGAGCCCTTGCCGCCGGGGTCGAAGAAGCAGTCGACGGGGTCCCAGTCGTCGTTGTCGGTGCCGTGCCGGTTGTTCCACAGGGAGCGCAGCGGGCGCCCTACGGTGGGGCCGCCGAACTGGAGGAAGAAGTCGGCGTGGAAGCCCGCCGGTACGGACACGGCCGGGTCGCCCCACTCCGCCAGCAGGACCGCGTCGGGGTGAGCGGCGTCCAGCCAGTGGCGCAGCTCGGTCCAGATCTTCGACGTCTCGCTCTTGTCGGGGTCGTCCTTGACGAGCGAGGCCGCCATGTCGACGCGGAAGCCGGACAGGCCGAGGCCGAGCCAGTGGTCCATGATGTCGCGGAGCGCGGCGCGGTTCGCGCGCGGACCCTCGGCGTCGACGGGCCGGCGCCACGGTTCGGCCGGATTCGTGCGGGCGTAGCCGAAGTTGAGGGCGGGCTGGGAGTCGAAGAAGTTCGGCAGGTACGCCCCGCGGCGGGCGCCGGGAGAAGCCACGAACCCCGCCGGGGCCGGCCCGGTCCCGTCGGTCCAGATGTAGCGGTCGTCGGCGGGGTCCCCGGTGTCGTCGGCGGAGGCGGTGAACCAGGGGTGCTGGTCGGAGGTGTGGCCTGCGACGAGGTCGAGGAGTACGCGAATGCCCCGCCGGCCGGCCGCCTCCACGAGGGCGGCGAGGTCGTCGTCGGTGCCGTAGCGCGGGGCGACCGTGAGGTAGTCGCTGATGTCGTAGCCGGCGTCGAGGAAGGGCGAGGCGAAGCACGGGTTGAGCCAGACCGTGTTCACCCCCAGCCAGGCGAGGTGGTCGAGGCGTTCGGTGATGCCGTTGAAGTCACCGATGCCGTCGCCGTTGGAGTCGGCGAAGGACTGCGGGTAGATCTGGTAGAAGACGGCGTCGGCCAGCCAGGCGGGAGCGGGGCGGAACGTTGTCATGGAGGGGTACTTCCCTCGCGGGAGCGCGAAATGCCCTGGCCGGAAACGATCTGGCAGCGGCAGCCGTACTGTCCGAGCCATTCGTACGCCGCCTGCGCCGTGAACTCGCTCTGGCCGCCCGGGAAGAGCAGCCCGGCCGTGGCGAACGCCGGATCGTTCGCCGTCCCGCGCACATAGGGCACGGCGACGCAGCGCATGCCCGCGGCGTGCGCCGCCGCCGCGCCGGCCGGGGCGTCCTCCAGGACCACGCAGTCGGCCGGCTCCGCGCCGATCCTGCGGGCGGCCTCCAGGAAGACGTCGGGCGCGGGCTTGCCGTGCGGGACCTCCTCGGCCGAGACGACGTCGGTGATCAGGGCGTCCAGGCCGGTGCCCGCGAGCACCGCCTCGATGGCGGCGCGGGACGAGCCCGAGGCCACGATCATCGGCGTCCCTTCGGCGTGCAGCCGCTCCACGAACCTCCGCATCTCGGGGAACACCTCCGTCGCCGCGGCGGCCAGCTCCAGATACAGCCGGTTCTTGCCGGCGAGCATCTCGTCGAGCGGCGCCGTGATCCCGTACCGCTCACGCAGCGCCGCCAGCGTCTCGCGCGTACTGATGCCGATGAAGCGGGTGTGTTCCTCCCAGCCGAAGTCCGTGACGCCGTACTGGGCGAGCAGCTGCCTGCCCGCCCGGTAGTAGTTCGGCTCGCTGTCCACGAGCGTGCCGTCGAGATCGAAGATGACCGAGGTGCGGTGCGGGTGGCTCATGACACCAGCATGCCAAGCCGTGCCAACCCCGCCGGTCAGTCCCGCTTCGCGGCCGCCGTCGCCCTGCCCACCGACTCGACCAGCGGAAGCAGCCGGTGCGGTACCCGCTCGCGCAGCGCCACCTCGGTCCGTGTCCGTACGACGCCGGGAATCTGGATCAGCCGCTGGATGACGTCCTCCAGATGCCCGTTGTCGCGGGCCGCCACCCGCGTCAGCAGGTCGCCGCCGCCGGTGATGGAGAACGCCTCGATGATCTCGGGTACGGCAGCCAGCGCGTCACCCACTTCGTCCAGATGCCCCTGGGTCACCTCGACGTGTACGAAGGCGAGCACGGGGTGGCCGAGAGCGGCGGGCGACAGGGCGGGGCCCGTACCGGTGATCACGCCGTCGCGCTCCAGCCGGTCGAGCCGGGCCTGGAGCGTCCCGCGCGCGATGCCCAGGAGACGGGCGTACTCGCGCACGCTGGTGCGCGGCTGCTCGATGAGGAGCCGCAGGATGCGGGTGTCGAGCTCGTCCACTGCCATGATCCGTTGGTCTCCTTCTGGCCCGGTCTTCCGACTGTAGACAGTACCAATGGCCCAGTGTGATCTCATCGAGTTGAGCCAGTGTGCCTCTTGATGCTTTCCTTTACTCATCGATGGCGCCGCCAGTGCCGGACGGCAACGAAGCCGCCTCCGGACCCGCGGCGCCTTTGCCATGTCCGAAGTCCGAGGTCCGAAGAGCAGGGGGCGGAACCTACCGTCGTGAAGAGGATGTTTACCGCTCCTGATCCGGGGCTGCTGCGTCTGCGCGTCTCCACGCGCGCCGTCATCGGCGTGGGCCTGTCGGTGGCAGCCGCCGAACTGGCCGGGCTGTCCCTGACCGCCTCCATCACCGCGGGACTCGCCGCGCTCCTCGCGCTCTTCACCGTCCAGGACGCGACCACGCGCCGCCAGGCCGTCACGACCGCGCTGCTCCCGGTCGCGGGCTTCCCGGTGCTAGCCCTCGCGACGGCCCTGCACGACGCGCCGCTCCTGCGCGACCTGGCGTTTCTCCTGGTCGTCTTCTGCGGCGCGTACGCCAGGCGGTGGGGGCCGCGCGGGCACGCGCTCGGCATCTTCGCGTTCATGCAGTTCTTCGCCACCCAGTTCCTGCACGCCGTGCCGGGCCAGCTGCCCGAGCTGTACGCCGCCGTCGCGCTCGCCGTCGCCGTGTCGGCCGCCGTGCGCTTCGGGGCGTGGTGCATCGAGCGGCGCACCCCGCCGCCCGCCACCCCGGCCCCGCTGACGGGGCGCGGCCTCGCCCGGCCCACCACCCGCCAGGCGTTCCAGGTCACCGCCGCGTGCGCGTTCGCGCTCGCACTGGGCCAGCTGCTCTCCCAGGAGCGCTGGTACTGGGCCGTCGGCACCGCCTGGTGGATCTTCGTCAACACCACGGCGCGCGGCGAGACGCTGGTACGGGGCTTTCGTCGCGTCCTCGGTACGGTCGCCGGCATCGGAGCCGGCCTGCTGATCGCGGTCCCGCTCGCCGGGGCCCCGGTGCCGACCGCCGCGCTGGTCGCGGTGTGCGTCTTCGGGATCTTCTACACGGCCGCGCCCTCGTACAGCTGGATGATGTTCTTCGTGACCGTCATGGCCGGTCTGCTGTACGGACTGCTCGGCGTCCTGCACCCCGGACTGCTGCTCCTGCGCTTCGAGGAGACCGCCGTCGGCGCGATCGGCGCGGCCCTGGCCGTCGCCCTCGTCCTGCCGGTCACCACCCACGGCGCCACCGACGCCTGGATCCAGCGCACCCTGCACTGCGTGCGCGCCTGCACGGCCGAGGCGGTCGCCCGGCTGGCGGGATCAGACCTTGCCGACCCGGCTGCGCGGGCCGCCGAGCTGGAGCTGCTGCTCGGGCGCGTGCGGGTGTCTCTCGCGCCGCTGATTCATCCGCTCAGCCCGTTCCGTGCCCGCAAGGCCCGGGCGCGCCAGGTGCTGGCGCTGCTCGACGAATGCGCCCGAGAGGTACGAGGACTGGCTTCCGTGGCGGCGGACCCGTACGCGGGCCATGACGCCCGGCTCGCAGCGGCCTGCTGGCGCGTCGAAGCGGCGGTAGGGGCGCTGGTCTCGCCCGGCACGCCCAATGCGCCCGATACGCCCGGTGCCGTACGCGACACCGAGCGCGGCGCGACAGCGGCTGCCGACCCCGTGCCGCTCCCCGCCGAGCCGGCGCTCGCCCATCTGCACGGGCTGGAGACACTGCTCGCCCAGCTCGACGAGCCCTTGCGAAGCTCGCCGCGCTCGGCATCACACTGACCGGGGCCAAGTGGTCTAGACCTGCCCCTACCGTCGAACGCCGACACCCCGGCAGAATGTGATCAAAGCTGTCACAGCTCTTGCGGCTGTACGCGGTCAACTGGCGGAAAGGGGCTCCACGGTGAGCAGCAGCAACGAGGCCGAGCGGTCCGGGCGGTCCGGGCGGGCGTTCATCGGGTCGTTCACCTCGGCAGGGGGCCGCGGGATCGTTGCCGCCGCCGTGGACCCGGAGACAGGCGCGCTGACCGTGCTCGGGGCGACCGACGCCGTCTCCGACCCCTCATTCCTCGCGCTCGCCCCCGGCGGAACGGTTTTGTACGCCGTGAGTGAGACCGACGACGGGGCGGCCGCGGCCTTCGACGTGACCGGCGACGGCGCCCCGGTACCGGCAGGCAGGCCGGTCCTCGTGGGCGGCGCCGCGCCCACCCATCTCGCGCTCGCCGACGGGCATCTGCTGACCGCCAACTACGGTTCGGGGAGCGTCACGGTGCTCCCCGTCGGCGCGGACGGCGCTCTGGAAGCGGCCACCGCCGTACTGCACCATCGCGGCAACGGCCCCCATGAGGACCGCCAGGCGGGACCGCACGCGCACCAGGTGCTGCCCGACCCCACGGGACGGTGGGTGCTCAGCGTCGACCTCGGCACCGACTCCGTACGGGTCTGCGAGCTCGCGGCGACCACCGGGACGCTGCGCGTGCACACCGAGACCGCGCTGCGGCCGGGCTCCGGGCCGCGCCACCTGGCCTTCCACCCCGCGGGCGGTCACGCGTACGTCCTGGGTGAGCTGGAGCCGGCCGTCACCGTCTGCCGCTGGGACGCCGAGTCCGGAGTGCTCGTACCGCTCGGTGAGGCTCCTGTGGTGGCGCCGGGCACGGAAGGGACGACGTACCCCTCCGAGGTCGTCGTGGCCCGCGACGGACGCTTCCTGTGGGTGGCCGGCCGGGGGAGCGACAGCATCGCCGTGCTCGCGCTCGACGCGTCCGGAGCGAAGGCGGAGTTCGTGACGACGGTGGAGTGCGGCGGTCGGTGGCCGCGCGACCTCGCCCTGGATCCTTCGGGGCGCAGGCTCTACGTCGCCAATGGACGATCGGGGGACGTCACCTGGTTCGACATCGACCAGGAGACGGGCATCCCGCGCCGCGCGGGCTCAATCGAGGCGCCGGCGGCCTCCTGCGTCGTCTTCGGCTGACAGGCCGACAGGAACGCCCGGGGGCCCGTACCGGTCGCTCGACGCTCGGTGCGGGCCCTCGGGCGTTCGCCGTGCTCAGTGGGCAGGCATGCCCTGCGCCTGCTGCTGCGGGGCGATGCCCAGCGCGGTCGTGTAGTGCGACAGCGCGAGCTTGCCGATCGCCGGGTACGCGCCCAGCGGCTCGGCGGTCGCGCAGTCCGCCTCCTTGACGGCCGCGTCCAGGAGGCTGTCGGGCACCTCGGGACCGATGACGTACGGCGCGAGGGCGAGCTGCGTGGAACCGGAACCGCGCAGCTGCTCCGCGACGGCGCCGACCGAACCTTCCTCGTCGAGCGCGGCGGCGATCACCGGTACGGCGAGACGCGCGGCCAGCAGCATGCCGGTGATGCCGGCGGCCTGCACGGCCTCGTCGCCGCCCACGGTGGCCAGGATGATGCCGTCGGCCGCGGTGGCGACCGTGAACAGCCTGGCACGGTCGGCGCGGGACAGACCGGCCTCGGAGAGGCGCACGTGCAGGGCCTCGGCGAGCAGCGGGTGCGGGCCGAGGACATCGGTCAGTTCAACGGCGGCACGGCTGTCCATGACGGCCTGCCGTATCCGGCGCATCAGGGCGTTCTCCGGGCCGGCGAGGAGCGGCACCACGACGGCGACCGGACCCTGCGGCTCGGCGGCCTCGCGGCCCGCCGCGAGCGCCTGCTCGTAGCGCGCGGTGCGCTCGGTGGCGGTGTGCGCGAGGACATTCTCAAGAGAGGGGTACTCGGCGTTGTCGCCGTCGAGGTAGCCGATCCGGGCGTCAAGACCGGGCAGCTCGGAACGGGCGATACTGACGACTTCCTCCGCCAGGCTGCGCGACGCGCTGCCCGGGGTACCGGGGACGGCGAGGACAAACGCGGGCGCGCCCTCGGGCGCCACCGCGGGTTCCGGCCGGCGGTGCCGTCCGGACTGTCGTGGTCGCGGCATTCGTACAGGCAGGCCGGATGCGGGCCCAGTGGGGGAGCTCATGGCGCCGCATGCTACTGGGTTTGTGTGCTTGGCTGTTCGGGGAGGGGGCATTGAAGCGGTGTCTGTCCGGATTTATCCCGTGAGTCGCTTTGAGTTCAACTGCCCTGCTCTGTCGGTACGTGCAGCAGGCGCCCGTCGACCGGCAGCCGCAGGCTGCCGGTGGCGAGCGACGCGGCGACGCGCACGGCTCCCGCCAGCGGATCTCCGGCCGCCGAGACCGTACGGGCGTGCGGCAGCCGCTCGGCGAGTGCGGCCCGCAGCGGCACGAGCAGCGGGTCGCCGATCTTGAACAGGCCGCCGGTGAAAGCCACTTCGCACGCCCCGGACGGCGGGCAGACCGCGGCGGCGGCGTCGGCGATGTGCCAGGCCGCGTCCCGCAGGATCCCCGCCGCGACCGGATCGGCAGGTTCCGCCGTCGCGCAGTGGGCCACTTCCGGCGCGAACGACGCGAGTACGGCGGGGCGGTCGGCGCGCGGGTAGAGCAGGCCGGGAAGCTCCGGCGCGGGACCGAAAACCGCCTCCACGCGGGTCAGCAGGGCGGGGGAGCCGCCGGGCCTCCCGTCGTGGGCGCGCATCGCCGCTTCGAGCCCGGCACGGCCGATCCAGGCACCGCCGCCGCAGTCACCGAGCAGATGGCCCCAGCCGTCGGCCCTGCGCCAGGCCGCCAGATCCGTACCCAGCGCGATCATGCCGGTGCCGGCCGCGACCACCGCTCCCGGCCGCATGCCGAGGGCTCCCGCGTACGCCGTGACGGCGTCGGCGGCCAGCGCGAGACGGCGTACGCCCAGCGAGCTCTCCAGCGCCCCGGGCAGCCGGGCCAACAGATCGTCGCCGAGGGTCGCCATCCCGGCCGCGCCGATCGCGACGGCGCCGATCGTGACGGGGGACGCGGCGCCGTCCCGGCCTTCGGCGTCGCCGAGGAGCGCGCGGGCCATGGGCAGCAGCTGGTCCAGCAGATGCGCCGCGTCGATTCCGGCGGGCCCCGTGCGTACGGGCTCACGCGACGCGGTGATCTCCGTACGGCCGGTGTCCGAGGCGTCCGCGAGCGCCACCCGCAGCCCCGATCCGCCGGAGTCGACCCCCAGCACCCACGATGAACGCCCGCGTGACCTCAAGGACCGGCTCCAGGAAGAGGAGGAGTGACGGCGGCAGCCTATCCGGAGCCCCCCGCGCCTGGGCGGGCAGCACCCGTGCGCCGTACGCCGGTAGAGTGATCTGCCGTGGCAGCACTACCGTTGAACGAACTTGTCGAGCCCGGATGGGCCGACGCGCTGCGTCCCGTGGCCGGGCGCATCGCCGCGATGGGCGACTTCCTGCGCGCGGAGATCGCGGCAGGCCGCACCTATCTTCCCGCCGGCGCACATGTCCTGCGTGCCTTCCAGCAGCCCTTCGACGAGGTACGGGTCCTGATGGTGGGTCAGGATCCGTACCCGACGCCGGGAATGGCCATCGGCCACAGCTTCGCCGTCTCGCCCGACGTACGCCAGTTGCCGGGCAGCCTGGAGAACATCTACCGGGAACTGCACACAGACCTCGGCTTGCCACGGCCGTCCAACGGTGACTTGACGCCGTGGACCCGGCAGGGCGTGCTGCTGCTCAACAGGGCGCTCACCACCGCTCCTCGCAAGCCCGCGGCGCATCGTGGCAAGGGCTGGGAAGAGGTCACCGAACAGGCGATCCGGGCGCTCGTGGCGCGCGGAAAGCCGCTGGTGTCCGTGCTGTGGGGGCGTGACGCCCGTAACCTGCGGCCCCTGCTCGGCGACCTCCCGGCCATCGAGTCGGCGCACCCGTCACCGATGTCGGCGGACCGCGGTTTCTTCGGCTCGCGGCCGTTCAGCCGCACCAATGAACTGCTCGTCCGCCAGGGCGCGCAGCCGGTGGACTGGCAACTGCCGTAGGCAGCCGTCGGCTTGGTACGGTGACTGGCCGAGACACCGGCGCGAACCCCACGGGCCGCGGCCGGCCCGGCCGGACCGGAGAGACCATGGCTTTTGATCCGCAGCTCCAAGCCCTGTACGACCAGCGTGCCGCGCAAGGCGCTCGACCGCTGTACGAGATGACACTGGACGAGGCCAGGGCGGCCGACCTCGCCGCCGTCCAGGCCGACGCGGGAACGCCTGAGCCCGTACGAGAAGTGCTCGACGAGTCGATACCAGGGCCCGCCGGCCCACTGCCTGTCCGCGTCTACCGCCCCGACGCCGGCCCGGACCCCCTCCCCGTCCTCGTGTACTTCTTCGGCGGCGGCTGGACTCTGGGGAGCATCGAGACGAGCGACGCGATCTGCCGGAGCCTGGCCAATGGCGCCGGCTGCCTCACCATCGCGGTGGGTTACCGCCTGGCGCCGGAGAACAAGTTCCCGGCCGCACTCCACGACTGCTTCGCGGGCCTGCGCTGGGCCGCCGACCACGCCGCACGCCTCGGCGCCGACCCCTCGCGCATCGCTGTCGGAGGCGACAGCGCCGGCGGCAACCTGGCCGCCGCCATGACCCTCATGGCGCGGGACGCGGGCGGCCCCGCCATCCGGGCCCAGTTGCTCGTCTACCCCAATACGGACTACCTCGCCGACACCGAGTCCCGCCGCGAGAACAGCGATCCGCTGCTCTTCAACAGCAAGTCCGTGCAGTGGTACTGGGACAATTACCTGACCTCCCCCGAGGACGGAAACAACCCTCTCGTGTCCCCGCTGCGCGCATCCAGCCATGCCGGTCTGCCGCAGGCGCTGGTGATCACCGCCGAGTACGACCCCCTGCGCGACGAGGGCGAGCAGTACGCCCAACGCCTGCGCGACAGCGGTGTCCCGGTCGAGTCGACCCGCTATCCGGGCGTGGCCCACGGCTTCTTCGCCATGGCAGGAACCCTCGACGCGGGCAGCCGTGCCCTCGGGCAGGCGGCCGCATACCTGCGCACCGCCTTTGCCGGCGATCTACGTGGTCCCGATCCAGCGTGACGCCCCTGCGGAGCCGTCGTCCGCACACGGCTGTGCCCGGCGGCGCGCCCGCCCCGGTCAGCCGATGACAGCCGCCCGCACGCACAGCACATCGGGCAGATGGGCGGCGAGCATCCGCCAGCTGTCCCCGTCGTCCGCGCTCGCGAAGAGCTCGCCGTTGCGGTTGCCGAAGTACACGCCCGCCGGGTCGGCGTCGTCCGTACAGAGGGCGTCGCGCAGCACCGTTCCGTAATGCGGCTCCTGCGTCAGACCTCTCGACAGCGGCTCCCAGCTCTTGCCGGCGTCCCCGGTCCGGTAGACGCGGCACTTGTTCTCGGCGGGCACCCGGTCGGAGTCCGCCGTGATGGGGAAGACGTACGCCGTGTCCGCGCGGTGCGGATGCGCGGCGGCGGCGAAGCCGAACGTCGAGGGAAGCCCCGCGCCGATGTCCGACCAGTTGGCCCCGGCGTCGTCGCTGCGGAACACCCCCCAGTGGTTCTGCAGATACAGCCGGCCGGGATCAGCCGCGTCCTGGGCGATCTTGTGTACGCACTGGCCGAACTCGGGGTCGGGATTGGGCAGGAAGACCGCCGAGACCCCCTTGTTGGACGGCGCCCAGCTCGCCCCGCCGTCCAGTGAGCGGAACACGCCGGCCGTGGACACCGCGACGGTCACGGCCCGGGCGTCACGCGGATCGGTGATGATCGTGTGCAGCCCCTCGCCGCCACCGCCGGGAACCCACTGCGAGCGCGTCGGGTGCTCCCACAGTGGCCGTACGAGCTCGAAGGACTCGCCGCAGTCCTCGGACCGGAACAGGGCGGCCGGTTCTGTCCCCGCGTACACCACGCCGGGCGCCTCGGCCCCGGCCGGATGCAGCTGCCAGACCCGCTCCAGCGAAGCCCCCGTGAACTCCGGGAACTTCACGGCAGGCTGCTTCGGCTCGACCCAGGTCGCGCCCAGGTCGTCGGAGTGGAAGACCGAGGGACCCCAGTGCAAGCTGTCTCCGCCGACGAGCAGCCTGGGCACCGCGCCGCGGGTGTCGATGGCGATCGAATACACCGCCTGCGCGTTGAAATGAGGCCCGTCGAAATCCCACTCTCCATCACGGTGCCTGCGGCCGATGAAGAGCCCCTTACGCGTTCCTACCGTGAGCAGTACGTCGGTCATGGCCGATACCTCCAGGACGCCGATGTCTCAGATACGAGCCAGTGTGCACCCGACCACTGACAGTGGCCCCCAGAGCAGGTGTCGTAGCAGATCAGGACGGCATGCCGGGCGTGACCGGCTCGTCTGGCCGTGGGAGGATTCGCATGGGCCGGCAACGAGCCGGTCCGTCGAAAGGGCGTCAGGACATGGCAGCGGGATTTTCGGAGTGGAAAGTCAATCGGCAGTATTCAGTGAATGACCGCACCGCCTATTTGGGTAAGCAGTACCGCTGTCTGGTCACGCACAAATCGAATTCCGCGTCCAACCCGAAGACGGCCACCAAGATGTGGCAGAAGTACACCGACTAGCGGCCCCACGGGCCCGTTCACGGGAACGACCGAAACCTTCGAATGGAACCGGACGGTACGGCACCGGCGTTATAACACCGGGAGCGATCAGTAGAACCGAAGCGAGGGGAACGCGCCGGTGACCAACGGGGCCGTACGGATCGACGGGGATAGTCTGCTGCTGCCGGGCGGGATGAGGGTGCGTTTCGTACGCACGCTGCGCCTGCCCGAGAAGGGGACGCACGCCCTTCCGCCGGGCCTGGGCCACTTCCCGCTGCGCAGGGTCGAGGATTACGCCGCCACGGTGCCGCAGGAGTGGCTCACCAGAGGCGGCGTCATGCTGCCCGTGTACCTGCGCGAAGCGATGTGGCTGAGCTTCGCCGGGACCGTGGAACCCGGCGCCCTCCAGGTGGGGGTCGGGAAGGTGTGCGCGGTGTCGGGCAAGCCGTGGAACAGCCGGCTGTCACGCGGCCCGCAGAACTACCTGACGCTGCCGCGTCAGCCCTGGCTCGACGGCATCAACTCCGGGACGGGTACGGTGCGGCAGTTCGTCGCGGTGCCGCTGGGGATGGGCGCGACGGTGGAGGGCCAGGTCACCGGCGAGGAGAAGTGGGGCGGGCTGCAACTGCAGTCGTGGCCGCTCACGGACGGACCGCTGGAAGCGTGGCGTGAGGAACAGCGGCGAGCGGCTGAGCGGCGCGCCGCGATGCCGCAGACCGGTGGCGGGTACGGCATGCCCGCCCCGGGGGCCGCCGCCGCCCCGGCCATGATGGCCGCCGGTGGTGGCGGCTGGGGCGGTGCGCCCGCGCCCCGGTCCCCGGGGGCGCCGATGGGACTGGGCGTGGGCGGCTCCATGCGCCAGGAGGTCTACAAGGACGACCGGCCCGCATCGGACTGGGCCTCCGAGCCGTCGGGCCGGGTCTTCGTGCACCTGGTGACGCCGCCGGAGTGGCGGCGCATCACCGGGGAAGAGCCACCGCGGTCTCCCGTCGACCGGGCCGCGTACACACGGGCAGGCCTGCCCTGGTTCGACTACTACGACGCCGACGGCGAGGACCTGGCGCCCACGGACACGCTGGGCGGTGTGCGGCCGGTCGGTGAGTGGCTGGGCGAGGACCACACGCCGTGGCAGCAGCCGTCGCCGCATCAGGTGAAGCCGCTCGGCGACGCACCGGGAAAGCCGGTGGCCGACGGCGACTGGTAGGTGCTGCGGCGGCTGAAGAGCCGGACCGCTGACCGTCACGACGGGAGATCATGGAGGGCATCGCCGAAGCGTCCACCGGCACGGTCACGGTGGGCGCGCACGCCTGAGGAGAAAAACCATGCCCGACATCCGCATGTACACCCCGGACGGTCCGGTGGCCCCCGTGGAGGCCGTCGAGGTCGCCACGGGACCGGCCGTGAACGCGGCGGCGGGGCAGATCCACATCGGCGCGCGGGGCAGTGCGTACGTCCCCCTGGTCGCCACTCCCGAGCAGGCGCGGGAGCTGGCGGCGGCGCTTCTGCGAGCGGCCGATGAGGCAGAGGCGCAGGTCAACGACACGTACCCGACCGTCAAGGCCGGTGAGCTGCGCCGCGGGGACGTGCGTACCGGGGAGCGGGTGATCACCGTGGACCGCGTCCGGATCGACGGTGACACCGTCCATGTCACATGGGCGTCGGACGCCGGGCGCCACTGGACTCAGAGCTACGCGACGGACGCGGACATCGACCTCCGGCGACGCGCGTAATCCGCGACGAATAATTTCCTTCTGGTGCAGGGGAGTTGACCTGCGGTGGGCGCCTGCCTATGTTCTCGTTCGGGATTGTGGTCAATGTCCGATATTTCGAACGAATGCCAGGAGCCCATATGCAGAGCCAGAGAAAGAAGCCCAGACGCGGCCTCGCCGTCGCGGCCGTCCTCGCCGGCCTGACGGCCGCACTCGTCGTCGCACCCACCGAGGCCCCGGCCGCAGCGGAGGTGGAGCCCGCCGACTACTCGATCAGCGTCGACCCGGCCAGTGCCGGCCCCGCGATCGACGACTCGATGTACGGCGTGTTCTACGAGGACATCAATCACGCCGCCGACGGCGGGCTGTACGCCGAGCTCGTGCAGAATCGTTCCTTCGAGTACGACCCCGCCGACAACCGCGCGTACACCTCGCTCACGGCATGGAAGGAAACCGCGAGCGGCGCGGCGACCGGCACGGCGCGTGTCGTGGACGACGGCGGGCGGCTGAACGAGCGCAACCGTCGCTACCTCCGGCTTGACCTCGACGGCAACGGCGAGCGCTTCGGCGTCGCGAACTCCGGCTACAACGCGGGAATCGCGGTTCAGGCGGGAAAGAAGTACGACTTCTCGGTGTGGGCGCGCACCGACCAGCCGGGAGGGACGCCGCTCAGCATCGAACTGCGCGACGGGACGACCTCCTTGGGGAGCCCCCTGCGCGTCACCGCACGCGGCGACCGCTGGACCAAGTACACCGGAACGCTCACCGCCCGCACCACCAGTGGCGCCGGCCGCCTCGCCGTCACCGCCGGCGGCAGCGGCACCGTACGGCTCGACATGGTCTCGCTCTTCCCCCGCGACACCTACAAGGGCCGCCCGAACGGCCTGCGCAAGGACCTCGCGGAGAAGATCGCCGCCCTGGACCCCGGCTTCCTCCGCTTCCCCGGCGGCTGCCTGGTCAACACCGGAAGCCATGAGGCGTACGAGGCCCCCGACTTCGAGCGCAAGCGCTCCTACCAGTGGAAGGACACCGTCGGCCCGGTCGAGCAGCGGCCGGTGAACGCCAACTTCTGGGGCTACAACCAGACGTACGGCCTCGGCTACTACGAGTACTTCCAGTACGCCGAGGACATCGGCGCGATGGCCCTGCCCGTCGTCCCCGCCCTCGTCACCGGCTGCGGCCAGAACAAGGCGACCGACGACCCCCAACTGCTCCAACGCCACATCCAGGACACGCTCGACCTCATCGAGTTCGCGAACGGACCCGTGACGTCTCCCTGGGGCAGGAAGCGGGCGCAGATGGGCCACCCCAAGCCCTTCGGCCTGACCCATCTGGAGGTCGGCAACGAGGAGAACCTTCCCGACCAGTTCTTCGCGCGCTTCACCGAGTTCCGCAAGGCCATCGAGGCGAAGTACCCCGCCATCACGGTCATCAGCAACTCCGGCCCCGACGACAGCGGCACCACCTTCGACCGCGCCTGGCAACTGAACCGCGACGCCAAGGTGGCCATGGTCGACGAGCACTACTACAACAGCCCGCAGTGGTTCCTGGAGAACAACGAGCGTTACGACGCCTACGACCGCCAGGGCCCCAAGGTGTTCCTCGGCGAGTACGCGTCACTCGACAACCGCTTCTCCAACGCCCTTTCCGAAGCCGCCTACATGACCGGCCTCGAACGCAACGCGGACATCGTCAAGCTCGCCTCGTACGCCCCGCTCCTCGCCGACACCAATGACGCGCAGTGGCGGCCCAACATGATCTGGTTCGACAACACCACCTCATGGGGCAGCGCCAGCTACGAGACGCAGAAGCTCTTCATGAACAACGTCGGTGACGAGGTCGTACGCAGCCGGGCATCCGGCACCCCCGCCGTCAGCGGCCCGATCACCGGCGCCGTAGGCCTCTCCACCTGGGCGACGGCGGCCGCGTACGACGATGTGAGCGTCACGTCGGCGGACGGCGCCGGCCTCTTCGCCGACGACTTCTCCGGCGACGACAGCCGCTGGACCAAGGCGGCGGGCACCGGCTCCTGGTCCGTCAGGAACGGCGCGTACGTCCAGTCCGACGCAGCGGCCGAGAACACCCTGGTCACCGCCGGCGACGCGGCCTGGCACGACTACGACCTGAAGCTGAAGGCCACGAAGGAATCCGGCAGGGAAGGCTTCCTGATCGCCTTCGGGGTCAAGGACACCGGCAACTACTACTGGTGGAACCTGGGCGGCTGGGGCAACACCCGTTCCGTGGTCGAGAAGGCCGTGGGCGGCGCCAAGCAGACCCTCATAGAGCGCGGTACGACGATCGAGAGCGGCCGTACGTACGACGTCAAGGTCCAGGTACGCGGCCGGCAGGTGACCCTCTTCCTGGACGGTAAGGAGTGGGGCAGCTTCACCGACGACAAGGCCGCCGAGCCCTTCCGCCAGGTCGTCACCCGCGACAAGGCCACCGGCGAACTCATCGTCAAGGTCGTCAACGCCCAGGACGCACCAGCCCGTACGAAGATCGACCTCGGCCGGGAGACCACCATCGCGTCGTCCAAGGCCCGCTTGACCACGCTCCAGGGCGCCCCCGACGCCGTCAACACACCCACCGACCAGCCGATCAAGCCACGCCGCTCCACCCTCGACGGGGTGGCCGGCAGCTTCACCTACACCTTCCCCGCCCACTCCGTCACCTTCATGCGCATCAAGACCGGGGGCTGAGCCCCGGGAGACAGACAGACCGAAGCCCCCTGCCGGAACCCGATCCGGCAGGGGGCTTCGCTCATGCGCGTGTCGTCAGCGCGTCAGCGGGCCGAGAAAGTGTGCACCGTGGTGGAGCGGTACGTCGTTCCAGGGCGCAGCACCGTCGAGGGGAACGACGGCTGGTTGGGCGAGTCCGGGAAGTGCTGCGACTCCAGGCACAGCCCGTCGCCCTGGCGGTACAGCCGGCCCGACGTTCCCGCGAGCGTGCCGTCCAGGAAGTTGCCGCTGTAGAACTGCATCCCGGGTTCGGTCGTGTACATCTTCATCACCCGGCCGGAAGCGGGATCGGTGAGCGTGAGAGCGTACCCGGGAACGGTCGTTATGCCCTTGTCCAGCACCCAGTTGTGGTCGAGCCCCTTCCCGTACAGCACCTGCTGATGCGGCACCCGCGCCTGCTCGCCGATCGCCTTCGCCCGCCGGAAGTCGAAGGGCGTTCCCGAGACGCGCGCGAGCTCGCCGGTCGGAATGAGCGTGGCGTCGACGGGGGTGTAGCGGGCGGCGGCCATCTCCAGGGTGTGCCCGTCGATGGAGCCGCTGCCCTCGCCCGCCAGGTTGAAGTACGTGTGGCTGGTGAGGTTGGCGACGGTCGCCCGGTCGGTGGTGGCCTCGTAGTCGATCCGCCAGTCACCGCGCGCGGTGAGCGTGTACGTGACCGTCATTTCGAGCGTTCCCGGGTAGCCCATTTCGCCGTCCGGGCTGGTCCGCCTGAGGACGAGGCCCCGGTCGGATCCCCGGCTGAAGGGCTCCACGCCCCACACGTGCTTGTCGAAGCCCTTGTCGCCGCCGTGCAGGCTGTTCGGGCCGTCGTTCACGGGAAGCTCGTACGTGCGCCCGTCGAGCGTGAACCGGCCCTTGGCGATGCGGTTGCCGTAGCGCCCGATCAGCGCGCCGAAGTACGGGGACTTGGCGACGTAGTCGTCGAGGTTGTCGAAGCCCAGCGAGATGTTCGCCGCCGCGCCGCGGCGGTCCGGTATCTCCAGGGACTGGACGATCCCGCCGTACGAGAGGACCTTCAGCCGGGTCCCGCCGTTGGCGACGGTCCACCGGTACACCTTCGTGCCGTCGGCCAGCCGGCCGAACAGTTCCCGCGAAGGCGACTTGCCCGCGGCGGCGTACGCCGTGCCCGTCCCGGCCAGGCCCGCGGTGGCCGCCACTCCCGCCGCTGCCGCGCCGGCCAGTACTGTGCGTCTGCTCGTGCTCATATCTGTGGCTCCTTCGAGGAGTTCATGAACCGACCTTGCGTTTGTTCCATACGTCGAACCCGACCGCCGCCAGCAGCACCAGACCCTTGATGACCTGCTGGTAGTCGGTGCCGATGCCGACCAGCGACATACCGTTGTTGAGTACGCCCAGCACCAGACCGCCGATGATCGCGCCGAACACCGTGCCGACGCCGCCGCTCATCGACGCGCCGCCGATGAACGCCGCGGCGATCGCCTCCAGTTCGAAGTTCACACCGGCCTGCGGTACGCCCGCGTTCAGCCGGGCCGCGTACACGACCCCGGCCAGGGCGGCGAGCACGCCCATGTTCACGAAGACCAGGAACGTGACGCGCTTGTCCTTGACGCCCGACAGCTTCGCCGCCGCCTGGTTGCCGCCCAGCGCGTACACATGCCTGCCGACGACCGCGTTGCGCATCACGAAGCCGAAGCCGATGAGCAGCACCGCGAGCAGCAGAAGCACCACGGGTACGCCCCGGTAGCTGGCCAGCGTCATCGTGAAGGCGAGGACGGCCGCCGCCATCGCCACGCACTTGGTCAGGAAGAGCGAGCGCGGCAGCACGTCGAGCTCGTAACTCAGCTGCCTGCGCCGGTCGCGCACCTCCTGCGCCAGGGCGAAGACGAGCAGTCCCAGCCCCAGCAGCAGGGTGAGGTTGTGGTAGTTGGTGTCCGGGCCGAGGGACGGCAGATACCCCGTGGAGATCTTCTGGAAGCCTTCGGGGAACGGGCCGATGGAGCGCGAGCCGAGGAAGATCTGCGTACCGCCGCGGAAGAGCAGCATGCCGGCCAGCGTGACGATGAACGACGGGATGCCGACGTACGCGATCCAGAAGCCCTGCCACGCTCCCGCCAGGGCCCCGATGGCGAGCGCGATCACCGTCGCGAGCGGCCAGGGAATGTCGTGCTCGACCATCATCACCGCGCACGCGGCGGACACGAACGCCGCCAGCGAGCCGACCGAGAGGTCGATGTGGCCCGAGATGATGACGATCATCATGCCGATGCCGAGGACCAGGATGTAGCTGTTCTGGAGGACCAGATTGGTGACGTTGTTGGGCTGGAGGAGTACGCCGTCCGTCCAGATCGCGAAGAGCACGACGATCAGCGCGAGCGCGATGAGCATGCCGTACTGGCGCATGTTGCGGCGCATGGTTTCCAGCAGCAGCGTGCTGACCGCGGAAGTGCGGGGGCCGGGCGGAGCGGCTTGCCGCCCCGGCTTCTCGGTGGTGACCGGGCTGCCCATCGTTCTTACCTCTTGTCCATGGTCATGTGGCGCATCAGTACTTCCTGGGTCGCGTCCGCGCGCTCGATCTCGCCGGTCAGCCGGCCGGCGGACATCGTGTAGATGCGGTCGCACATGCCGAGCAGTTCGGGGAGTTCGGAGGAGATGAAGACGACGGCCTTGCCTTCGGCGGCGAGGCGGTCGATCACGCTGTAGATCTCGAACTTGGCGCCGACGTCGATCCCGCGGGTCGGCTCGTCGAGGATCAGCACATCGGGCCCCGCGAAGATCCACTTGCTGAGGACGACCTTCTGCTGGTTGCCGCCGGACAGCCGGCCGACCTGCTCGAAGACCGTCGGCGCCTTGATGTTCATGCTGCGGCGGTACGACTCGGCGACCCTGGTCTCCTCGTGCCCGTCGACGATGCCGCGCCGGGCCACCTTCGGCAGGGCGCTGAGGGTGATGTTGCGGCCGATGGTGTCGATGAGGTTGAGGCCGTAGTGCTTGCGGTCCTCGGTGACGTACGCGATGCCGTGACCGATCGCCTCGGGGACGGTCCTGGTGCGGATCTCCTCGCCGTCCTTGAGGACGGTGCCGCTGATGTTCCGCCCGTACGACCGCCCGAAGACGCTCATCGCGAGCTCCGTACGCCCGGCTCCCATCAGCCCGGCGATGCCCACGATCTCGCCCCGCCGGACGTGCACGGAGACCCCGTCCACGACCTTGCGCTGCTGGTCGATGGGGTGGTGCACGGTCCAGTCGCGGACTTCGAGGGCGGGGTGCGCGCCGGGATCTCCTTCGTACGCCGTCCGCTCGGGGAAGCGGTGGTCGAGGTCGCGCCCGACCATGCCGCGGATGATCCGCTCCTCGGTGGTCTCCGCCGCCTTGACGTCCAGCGTCTCGATGGTCCGGCCGTCGCGGATGATGGTGACCGAGTCGGCGACCTCCGCGATCTCGTTGAGCTTGTGCGAGATGATGATCGAGGTGATGCCCTGTTCCTTCAGCTCCAGGATGAGCTGGAGAAGCTGAGCCGAGTCCTCGTCGTTGAGCGCCGCGGTCGGCTCGTCCAGGATCAGCAGCTTCACCTCCTTGGAGAGCGCCTTCGCGATCTCCACAAGCTGCTGCTTGCCGACCCCGATGTCCGCGACCCGCGTCTGCGGATGCTCGCGCAGCCCCACCCGCTTGAGGAGCGCCGCCGCGTGCTTGAGCGTCTCGTTCCAGCTGATGATCCCGTGGCTGGCGTGCTCGTTGCCGAGGAAGATGTTCTCGGCGAGGGAGAGGTACGGCACCAGGGCGAGCTCCTGGTGGATGATCACGATGCCGTGCGCCTCGCTGGCCCGGATGTCCTTGAAAGCGCAGTGTTCGCCGTCGAAGAGGATGTCCCCCTCGTAACTCCCGTGCGGGTGTACGCCGCTGAGGACCTTCATCAGCGTCGACTTGCCGGCGCCGTTCTCCCCGCAGACGGCGTGGACCTCGCCGCGCGCCACGGTCAGCGTCACGTCGGAGAGCGCCTTGACGCCGGGGAAGGTCTTGACGATCGAGCGCATCTCCAGGACGGGCGCCGTTGGCTCCGCCGTCACAGGTCGCTCGCCTTGATGTATCCGGAATCGACCAGAACGGACCGGTAGTTGGTCTTGTCGACACTGACCGGGTCGAGGAGGAAGGACGGCACGACCTTCTTCTCGTTGTTGTACGTCTTGGTGTCGTTGACCTCGGGCTTCTTGTCGTTCAGTACGGCGTCGGCCATCTGCACGGCCTGCTTGGCGAGCGCCCGGGTGTCCTTGTAGACGGTCTGCGTCTGCTGCCCCGCGATGATCGACTTGATCGAGGCGACCTCGGCGTCCTGACCGGTGACGACCGGGTACGGCTTGGCCGCCGTACCGTAACCGTCCGACTTGAGAGCGGAGAGGATGCCGATGGAGATCCCGTCGTACGGCGAGAGGATGGCGTCCACCTCGTCGGAGCCGTACGCCTTGGTCAGCAGGTCGTCCATGCGCTTCTGCGCGGTCCCGCCGTCCCAGCGCAGGGTGGTGACCTGGTCCAGCTTGGTCTGCCCGCTCCTGACGACGATTTGCTTGCTGTCGATGTACGGCTTGAGGGTCTTCCACGCGCCCTGGAAGAAGTAGCCGGTGTTGTTGTCGTCGGGCGAGCCGGCGAACAGCTCGACATTGAACGGCCCCTTCTTGCCACCGTCCTTGAGCCCGAGCTTGTCTATGATGTACGTCGCCTGGAGGACGCCGACCTTCTCGTTGTCGAAGGAGGCGTAGTAGTCGACGTCGGGGGTGCCGAGGATGAGACGGTCGTAACTGATCACCTTGACGCCCTGGTCGGCGGCCTGGCCGAGCACGTCGCCCAGCGCGCGGCCGTCGATGGCGGCGACCACCAGCACGTCGACACCCTTGGTGATCATGTTCTCGATCTGTGAGACCTGCTGGTCGACGTCGTCCTCGCCGTACTGCAGATCCGTCTTGTAGCCGAGCTTCTTGAACTGCTCGACCATGTTGTTGCCGTCGGCGATCCACCGCTCCGAGGACTTGGTGGGCATCGCGATGCCGATGGTGCCGTCCCCCGCGGACTTCTTCTCCTTGCTGCCGCCCTCGGCGTTCTGGCCGCAGGCGGCGAGGGAGAGGGCGAGCGCGGTGGTGGTGAGGGCGGTTGCGGCCCGGAATATGCGTCGCGTCATGCGGATCAGTCCTTCGCGGGGGTGGTGGTGGCGGTGGTGGTGACGGGGAAGCGGTGGAGGGGGCCGGGCAGCCGGGAACCGAGCGGGGACATCCCGCCGTCCGCGCCGTGCCGGGCGAGCAGGTCGAGTACGAGCCGGCCGCGGCGTACGCGCTCACGGGCGCCGGCCAGGGCGGTGTCGCGCAGTTGGGCGCCGTACGGATAGATGCCGGGGGACTTGGACAGCCCGAACTTGAGGTAGAGGGGCGCGCCGCGCCGGATCAGCTCGGCGGCTTCGTACATGCGGATGTAGCCGCCGAGGTCGTCGGGCGCCTCCACGTAGAGGTCCATGGGGGCGCGGCTGACCCGGCGGATCTCGGTGAAGTGGGCCAGCGTGAGGTCGGAGGGGATGTTGACGGAGTCGGCGCCGAGCCGCTCGTACACGGCGTACGAGGCAGGATTGACCGGGCCGATCAGGGCGGAGACCTTGAAGGTGGTGTCGGCGGGCAGCACGCCGCCGGCGCGCAGTTGGTGCAGCGTCCACAGCACGCCCTCGTCGGCGACGAGGAGGCACTTGACGCCCAGTGCGGTTGCCCGCAGGGCGTCTTCGACGCATCCGGCGAGCGCGTCGTGCCCACGGGCACGCAGTCCCCCTCCGCCGGAGTCGGTGCGGGTGGCGGCGCCGATGTCCCAGGTGCCGCGCGGGCCGGTGAACAGGCAGAGCTCGATGTCCCGTTCGGCGCAGGACTCCACCATCTCGGTGATGTCGCTGTCGGTCAGCATCCAGATGCCGCTGCCCTGGCTGATGCGGTGGATGGGGACGTCGAGGCGGGAGCTCTCCTTGAGTACGACGGCGAGCGCCTCGGGGCCTTCGACGGAGGGGATCTCGGTGCGCCAGGTGCCGCCGTCGGGGAAGGTGTGAGGGGAGGTGTCGGCGGGATTGCCCTCCGGCGACGTGTACCCCACGCGAGCGAGAGCGTCGGCGCCGGGGCGACGGGGGACTGACGGGACTGACGGGGCTGTCACGAGACTCCTTGGTTCGATATTTCGGACGAAGTTCGGTCGCAAGCGCATGCGTTACGGGGCGGTGCGGAAATGTGGCCGTCCGGCGTTTGGTGGGGGAATGAACGCGGGGGAGTGAACGCCCCCGGCCACCCCTACGGCCGCAGCAGTACCTTTCCGACCCCCGGATCGCCACCCCCCACCAGCGCCACCGCGTCACCGAACCGCTCCAGCGGGAACTCGTGCGTAATCAGCGGCCGCGGATTGATCAGCCCGGCGCCGAACGCCCGTACGGCGAACGACCACGCCGACGACGGCGCCCCGAAGACGGACCGCACCATGAGCTGGCTCAGCGACAGATGCACCGGATCGATACCCGTCGCTCCCGCCGTGAACATCCCGGTGAGGATCACCCGCCCGCCCCGCCGCGCCAGCAGACAGGACGACGCCGCGGTGGAAGGGGCTCCGGCGGTCTCGACGACCAAGTCGTACCGTCCCGCCAGCTCCCCGGCCTCCTCCGGCGTACGCGCATCGGTCGCCCCGAACTCCAGCGCCGATCCGGCCCGTTCCGTGCGGGGGTCGAAGACCGCCAGCTCACCGGGGCTCCCGGCGGCCAGCAGCTGAACCGCCAGCAGTCCGAGCGTGCCGGCCCCCACCACAGCCACCCGCTCGCCCGCCTCCGCCTGCCCCGCCCGCACGGCGGCAGCCACCACCGCGGCCGGCTCCAGCAGCGCGGCGGCCGGCAGGTCGGCGTCGTCGGCGAGCGGATGCAGCAGCCGCGCGGGGACGACCACATGGTCGGCGAAGGCGCCCGGCCGGGTGAAGCCCGTCTCGTCGTACCCCGAGGTGCACAGCGACGTATCGCCGCAGCGGCACCGCTCGCACGTGCCGCACGCCCGGAATCCTTCAGCGACGGTCTTACGCCCGACGAGCCCGGCGTCGACGCCCTGGCCCACTGCCTCGACCGTCCCGGACCACTCGTGCCCGGGAACCACCGGATAGCGCACATACGCGGCGTCGCGATGGCCGTCGTACACCTCCCGGTCGCTCATGCAGATCCCGGCAGCGGCCACCCGCACCAGCACCTCGCCCGGTCCGGGCTCGGGCGGTGGACCGGCCGCCAGCCGGTACTCGCCGGGCCGCTCAATCACCACAGAGCGGCTGCTCACTTCGGCTTCCTCTGCTCCCAGCCCTCGGCCCACAGGTCGAACCTGGCCTGCTGCTGCGGGAATTCGGCGGCTGCCGCGACATCGAGCTCCACGCCGAGGCCGGGGGCGTGGGACACCTCGAAGTACCCGTCGACCACCTGCGGTGCTCCGCGCACCACCTTCTTGATCTCGGAGTCGGCGAAGTCGTTGAAGTGCTCAAGGATCTTGAAGTTGGGGGTGCAGGCCGCCAGCTGGAGGCTCGCGGCGGTCAGTACCGAGCCGCCCACGTTGTGCGGCGCGATCTGCACGTAGTGCGTCTCGGCGGTCGCGGCGAGCTTCCTCGCCTCCAGGATTCCGCCGACATGGCCGAGGTCCGGCTGGATGATGTCGGCGGCCTGCGACTCGAACAGCTCGCGGAACTCGATCCGGTCGTGAATGCGTTCCCCGGTGGCGATCGGCATGTCCACCTTGGCGGCGACCTTCTCCAGCGCCTTGAGGTTCTCCGGCGGCACCGGTTCCTCCAGCCAGGCGGGCCGGAAGGGCGCCAGCTCGTGGGCTAGCCGCACCGCCGTGGCGGGGGAGAAGCGGCCGTGCATCTCCAGCATCAGCTCGGTCTCCGGGCCGATCGCGTCCCGTACGGCCTCGATGAGCGACACCGCGTAGAGCGTTCCGGCGTGGTCGAGCTCGTAGTGACCGGTCCCGAAGGGATCGATCTTCAGCGCGCGGTAACCGCGCTCGACGACCGTCTGTGCGGCCTTGTGGTACGCCTCGGGAGTGCGTTCCGTGGTGTACCAGCCGTTGGCGTACGCCTTGACCTTGTCGGTGACCTTTCCGCCGAGCAGTTGCCAGACCGGTACCCCGAGCGCTTTGCCCTTGATGTCCCAGCAGGCCATCTCCACGACGGCGATGCCCGACATGACGATCTCGCCCGCCCGGCCGTAGTCGCCGTACTTCATCCGGCGGACGAGGTCCTCGACGGCGAACGGGTCGGATCCCGCGATGTGGTTGGCCTCGGCCTCGCGGAGGTAGCCGAGGAGCGCGTCGGTGTGGCCGAGCATCCGGGTCTCGCCGACACCGGTGAGGCCTTCGTCCGTATGGACGACGACATAGGTGAGATTGCGCCAGGGTGTCCCGACGACATGCGTGCTGATTCCCGTAATACGCAAGGCAGTTGTCCCTTGGGGTGTGTTCGAGATTTCGTCACACGTTCGAAATGCTGGCGTGACCGTAATCAGCACGTCCTGGGGGTGTCAATGGCTTGCGCACAGTGAAGCGCTGCCCATTGCCCGGCGAACGGACCTGCGGTTAGCCTGTGTTCGTCATACCGGCCAATGGTCGGGGTTTCGAACGGAAGGGGTGGGTGGCCGATCATGGGACGACTGGTCCCGGCGGTGACGAGGTCGCTGGACATACTCGAGCTGTTCCTGGAGGGGGACGGCACGCTGTCCGCGCCCGATGTCACACGCAAGCTCCAGCTGCCGCGCACCACGGTGCACGAGCTGCTCACCACGCTCGCCGCGCGCTCCTATGTGGTGCCCGTTCCCGAACAGCCCGGCCGCTACCGGCTCGGTGTGCGCACGTACCAGCTCGGCAGCCGGTACGCGGAACAGCTCGATCTCGCGGCGGAGGGCCAGCAGGTGGCCCGTGAGGTGGCCGAGACCTGCGACGAGACCGTCCATGTCGCCATCCTTGAGGACACCGACGTCATCTACATCGCCAAGGTGGACTCGACGCACGCGGTCCGGATGGTCTCCGCCGCCGGTCGCAGGCTGCCCGCGCACTGCACCTCCGTCGGCAAGATGCTGCTCGCCTCACTGCCGGAGGCGGAGCTCGACGCGCGCGTCGAAGGACGGGACTTCGCTGCCATGACGCCCAACAGCATCACTGATCCGGGCGATTTGCGCACCGCCCTCGCCGAGATCCGTGAGCGCGGTCTCGCTTTCGAGCACCGGGAGTCGAACCCGGACGTGAGCTGCGTGGCCGCGCCGGTGCGCGACAGCGCCGGCCGGGTCGTCGCCGCGCTGTCCATCTCCGTACCGATGATCCGGTGGAGCGAGGACCGGGAGGCCGAGCTGGCGGAGCTGGCGGCGAAGGGCGCGGGCGACCTGTCGGTCCGCCTGGGCCACCGGGTCCGCGCGTGAGGCGCCAGGTCCTACAGGTCGCGGTACGGGAACAGGCGTCGCTCGGCGAGGGGCCCACGTGGGACGCGGCGGCAGGCCGGCTCATCTGGGTGGACATCCTCTCCGCGCGTATCCGCACGTACGACCCGGTGAGCGGCCGCCGTACGGTCATGGTCACCGAACAGCATGTCGGCGCGGCCAAGCCGCGGGCCGGCGGCGGCCTGGTCGTCAACCTCCGCGACGGAATCGGCCTGTACGGGCCCGACCTCGCCTTCTCCTGGCTGGCGCGCGACCCGGTGCCCGGCCGTCGCGGCAATGACGCGGCCGTCGCCCCCGACGGGGCCCTGTGGGCGGGCACCATGCGGTACGACGAGGAGCCGGGCGGCGGAAGTCTCACCCGGATCGCGCCGGACGGCGCGGCCGTGCGGGCAGTGACCGCCGCTGTCAGCAACGGCACGGGCTGGAGCCCGGACGGGCGCCTCATGTATTACGCCGATTCGCCCACGCGTCGCATCGATGTCTTCAACGTGGCCGGTGAAGGCGTCACGAACCGGCGGCCGTGGGTGCGGATCGAAGAGGGCGCGGGCTACCCGGACGGGCTCACCGTCGACGCCGACGGCTGTGTGTGGGTGGCTCTCTGGGACGGCGGGGCGATCCGCCGGTACACGCCGGACGGGCGGCTCGACCGGATCGTCGAACTGCCCGTAAGCCGGCCGACGGCCTGCGCTTTCGGCGGCGCCGGTCTGCGTGACCTGTACGTCACCACAGCCCGGACCGGCCTTCCCCATCCGCACCCGCTCGCCGGCTCCCTGCTGGTCTTCGCGGACGCGGGCCGGGGCCTGCCCTCCACACCCTTCGGAGGCTGAGGAGAACTCGTTGTACGAGAGGCTTCGTAATTTGACGATCGTCGTAGTACGGTGTGTATCGTACTAAGCGCAGTCGATCGATCCAGCCGCACCAGCTGAAACGGAGTCCTTCTCGTGAGTGCCCTCTTCGAGCCCTACACCCTGCGGTCGCTGACCATCCCCAACCGCATCTGGATGGCGCCCATGTGCCAGTACAGCGCGGAGGTGTTCGGACCGAACGCCGGGGTCGCGCACGACTGGCACTTCGCCCACTACGCCGCCCGCGCCGCCGGCGGCACCGGCCTGATCCTGGTGGAGGCCACGGCGGTCAGCCCCGAAGGGCGGATCAGCCCGGCCGACCTCGGCATCTGGAACGACCGGCAGGTCGAGGCCTTCCGCCGCATCACCGCGTTCCTGGAGGGCCAGGGCACCGTTCCGGGCATTCAGCTGGCCCACGCCGGACGCAAGGGATCCACCGACCGGCCCTGGCGCGGCGGCGCGCCCATCGTCGCGGACCCCGAGGCCTGGCAGCCCGTCGCTCCGAGCCCGGTGCCCTACGACGAGGACCATCCGGTGCCCGCCGAGCTGACCACCGGGCAGATCGCGGAGATCGCCGGACAGTTCGCGGACGCCGCGCGGCGGGCCCTCGCGGCCGGGTTCAAGGTCGCCGAGATACATGGCGCGCACGGCTATCTGATCGGCGAGTTCCTCTCCCCGCACAGCAACCGCCGCACCGACGAGTACGGCGGGTCCTTCGAGAACCGCACGCGCTTCGCCCTGGAGGTCGTGGACGCGGTGCGCGCGGTGTGGCCCGAGGAGCTGCCGCTGTTCTTCCGGATCTCGGCGACCGACTGGCTGACCGAGAACACCGAGGACGAACGGGACGGCTGGACGGCCGACGACACCGTCCGCCTCGCCCGTGAGCTCAAGGCGCACGGAGTGGACCTGCTCGACGTCTCGACCGGCGGGCTCGCGCCGCGCGCGCGGATCCCCGTCGGCCCCGGCTACCAGGTGCCGTTCGCCGAGCGTGTCCGTACCGAGACGGGTCTGCCGGTCGCCGCGGTCGGCCTGATCACCGACCCGGTGCAGGCCGAGAAGATCCTCGCCGACGGGCAGGCGGACGCCGTACTGCTCGGCCGGGAACTGCTGCGCAACCCTTCGTTCGCCCGCCACGCCGCACGCGAACTGGGCGGCGAGGTGCACACCCCGCAGCAGTACCACCGCGCCGTCTGAGCAGCCCTCTGGGGGCACGGCGGCCGCCGTGCCCCCAGAGGCGCGTACGAACGAAGAACGTCGAACGCCAAACTACGACGGGCGTCGTACCATTGGTACCCCGGACGAACTGGAGACGCCGTGAACACCGCAACGAGTACGCGTGAACTCGCGCACCCCACGCGCGACGAGATCCGCCTCGAAGGGGTGCTCCACGCGCTGTCCGACCCGATGCGCCTGCTCATCGTCCGCGAAATGGCGGTGGCCGACTCCGAGCTGTCCTGCTCGTACTTCACGCTCCCCGTCACCAAGTCCACGACCACCCACCACTTCCGCGTTCTGCGGGAGAGCGGAGTCATCCGGCAGGCCTACCGGGGTACGGCCAAGCTCAACGGGCTGCGCCGCGAGGACCTGGAAGCGCTCTTCCCCGGCCTCATCGACCGCGTGCTGGAGGCGGCGGCCCTGGAGGCGGACCGGCTCGGCACCGACGGCTGACGCGCCCGCTCAGTTCCCGCCGTGCGCGGCGGCCAGCAGTCCCTCCCAGTCGTGGAGCTTCACCGACCGGCGGCCCAGCGAGACGCCCAGCGCCGCCTCCGCCGCCTCGATCGCCCGCCAGTCGTTCCACACGACCGGGCGGATCCCCGAGTCCCGCAGCGCGTCGAGCGGGTCGTCCACGAGCGGGCGGGCGGCGAGCGTCGGCGCGTCGGCGAGGAGCGAAGCCACCGTCTCCTTGGCGCACGGCCGGTTGGTGCCGATGACGCCGGTCGGACCCCGCTTGATCCAGCCCGCGACGTACTCGCCCGGTGACGGCACACCGTCCCGCAGAACGCGCCCCGCGGCGTGCGGCACCGTCCCGCTGCCCGGGTCGAACGGCAGCCCAGGGATCGGCGCCCCCCGGTAGCCGACCGACCGCAGCACCAGCTGTGCCTCGATGTCCTCGTACGTCCCCGTGCCGCGTACGCCGCCGCTCCCGTCGGGCACCGTGCGCTCGAAGCGCACCCCCGCTGCCCGCCCGTTCTCCTCCAGCACCTCCACCGGCCGCAGGAAGAACCGCAGATGGATGCGGCGGGCCCGCTGTCCGTCGCCGTCCGCGGCCCAGCCCCGCAGTACCTCGACGTTGCGCCGGTTCACGGCGGGCAGGGCCACAGCGACGGCCGACTCGGGATCGGCGTACGCCGGATCCAGGGCGAGCTCCTCGGGCCGTACGACCACTCCCGCGTCCGGCAGGGTGCCGAGCTCCCGGAGTTCCTTGGTGGTGAACTTCGCCTGCGAAGGGCCGCGCCTGCCCACCATGTGCACATCACGAACTTGGCTGCGTGCCAGCACGTCGAGCGCCGGCTGCGGCACATCGGTGGGCCGCAGCTCGTGCGCGCCGCGCGCCAGGATGCGGGCGACGTCCACCGCCACATTGCCCACGCCGATGACGACGGCCGAACGCGCGCCCAGAGCGAACCCGTTCGCGGACGCGTCCGGATGCGCGCTGTACCAGGAGACGAAATCGGTGGCCGAACAGCTCCCCGGCAGGTCCTCGCCGGGAATGCCGAGCCTGCGGTCGGTCGCGGCCCCGACGCAGTACACCACCGCGTGGTAGAGCTCCAGCAGCCGCGCACAGGTGAGCCCGGCCGTTCCCACCTCGGCATGGCCGACGAAGGTGATCCGCTCGTGTTCGAGCACGGTGCGCAGACTGCCCTGGAGCGACTTGATCTTCTCGTGGTCCGGTGCGACGCCGTAACGCACCAGTCCGTACGGACAGGGCAGCCGGTCCAGTACGTGTACGTGCACGTCGGGCACCGCGTCCTGCTGCACCAAAGCCTGCGCGGCGTAGACCCCGCTGGGGCCTGAACCGATCACTGCGACTCGAAGCACGGCGGGGGCTCCTTCCCGCGAAGGTCTCCAGCATGGCATCGATCGGCGGGCCGGGGGAGATGCTCTGAGGGGGTGCCTTACGGCGTACCCGCGTGCGCGCCGTGGCGGACCCCGCGCGGGGTGGGGTTACGTTCTCACCGTGCTGGAAAGTACCTTTTTTGACGTTAACAACCATTATGAACCGAATGGGGTGGAGCCGGTACGGCCCGCCTGGTTCAACGTCCGGCTCACCTTCGCCGACGGCGCCAGGATCGACGTACTGGCCGCGATGTCCGCGGAGCGGATCACCGTCGAGGAGGTACGCGCCGATCTGCCGCTGGGCGGTTTCACGGCGGCCGCGGAGTGGGTCGAAGGGCCGCTCGGCGGCGCCTGCCGGGTGGTCGCCGAGGACCCGCCGCGTACGCCCGCCACACAGGCATCCGAGCCGAAGCCGCCGCCCGTCAGGCGCGCCCGCCCGTCCTGGCCCGGCGGCAAGGCGGGGCGGCGTATCGCGGCTCAGGCGTACCGGGCGGCCCAGCAGGCGGGGCAGGACCCGGTGCTCGCGGTGATGTGCGCGACAGGCCGCAGCCGGCGCAAGTCGCTCAGGCTGATCGCGAGCGCGCGTGACGAGGGCCATCTGCCGCCCCGCCACAACCGCCGCTAGGCGTCCCCCGGCATCAATCGCGGCCGCCCTTACATGTCGCGCATCCTGCCGATCTCGGCGGTCTGCTGCGCGAGCACGTCGGTCGCCATCTCCTCGACCTGGACGTTGTTCCCCTGCGACAGGACCTCGGTCGCCATGTCGACCGCGCCCTGGTGATGAGTGATCATCAGCTTCAGGAAGAGCCGGTCGAAGTCCTTGCCCTCGGCCTCGCGCAACTGTGCGAGCTGCTTGTCCGTGGCCATCCCCGGCATCGCGCCGTGGTCGTGGCCGCCCTTGTGCTTCTTGCCGCCGTTGTTGTCGAGCCACCCCTGCATGGCGGCGATCTCCGGCCCCTGGGCCCCCGCGATCCGCTCGGCCAGCCCCTTGACCTTCGCCGACTGGGCCCGCTTCGGCGCGAGTTCCGCCATCACCAGCGCCTGGCGGTGATGCTCGATCATCATCCGCGCGTACGTGAAGTCCGCCCCGTTGGGCGAGCCGTCGGGCAGCGCCTTCGCCGCCTCCTGGGCCGACATGGTCTTCGCGGGTTCACCCGGCTTGCCCGGCGCGACCACCGAAGGCCCGGCGGCCGCCTTGCCCTTCGGCGGGGTCTCGCCGCCCGCGTCACATGCCCCGAGGCCCAGCACGGCGGCCACCGCGACCGCCGCCGCCGCGTGTGCGGCTCTGTGCGTTCCCGGTCTCCGGGCGCGCGTGGACTGGCGGCGGATCAACACGGCGACCTCCTGAGGGACATGGGGTAGTTGATGCCCGTTCTTAGCACGCTTCCGCGCACTGGTGATCAATAACTTTCATTATCTCTTCGTTGCCATCTGTTGAGATGTGCATGCAAACGACGATACTGCCGGGGTGTCTCAACCGTTCAACTGCGAACGGATACAAGGGAGGACGCAGTGACCTCGTTGCACATCACCCGCGTGCGGCGCAGACGCCTGGGCGTGGCTACAGCCGCGGCCGGACTCATCGCCACCCTGCTGACGGCCGGTCCCGCGGCCGCTACCCCCGACCCCGGGGACGCGCCCGCGAAGAAGGAGAGCCTGAGCACCTCGCAGCAGGCCGAAGCCAGGGCCGCCATCGAGAGCGGCGAGATACCCGGCGTGGACGAGATCGTCCACAGCGACAACATCGAGCACCTCGTGAACGTCCCCAAGGACGCGATCAAGGGCACCAACTCGGACCTGGCGTTCCAGGGCAAGTACGCCTTCTCCGGAAACTACGACGGTTTCCGCATCCTCGACATCAGCAACCCCAAGGCCCCGAAGACGGTCTCCCAGGTGCTGTGTCCCGGTTCGCAGAACGACATTTCCGTCTCCGGAAACCTGCTCTTCCTCTCCACGGACTCCTCGCGCAACGACAACTCGTGCGCGAGCACGTCGCAGCCCGCGACGGAGAAGTCCTCCTGGGAGGGCATGAAGATCTTCGACATCAGCGACAAGAGCAACCCGCAGTACGTCGCCGCTGTCGAGACCGCCTGCGGTTCGCACACGCACACCCTGGTGCCGGACGGGCGCAACGTCTACGTCTACGTCTCCTCGTACTCGCCGAGCGACACCTTCCCGGACTGCCAGCCTCCGCACGACGGCATCTCCATCATCAAAGTGCCGCGCGGTGCCCCCGAGAAGTCAGCGATCGTGAACTTCCCGGTGCTCTTCCCGGACGGCGGAAACCCGGGCGCGCCCACCAACCCGGGCGTCTCCAAGACCTCCGGCTGCCACGACATCACCGTGCTGCCCTCGAAGGACCTGGCCGCCGGCGCCTGCATGGGCGACGGCATCATCTTCGACATCGAGGACCCGGAGAAGCCCAGGGTCATCGACCGCGTCCAGGACAACGTCAACTTCGCGTTCTGGCACTCGGCGACCTTCAACCAGAAGGCCGACAAGGTCGTCTTCACCGACGAGCTCGGTGGCGGCAGCGCCGCCACCTGCAACGAGGCCACCGGCCCGAAGCGCGGCGCCGACGGCATCTACGACATCACCGGCAAGGGCGACGAGCGGAAGCTGGTCTTCCGGAGCTACTTCAAGATCGACCGTCACCAGGCCGCCCATGAGAACTGTGTCGCCCACAACGGCTCGCTGATCCCGGTCGAGGGCAAGGACATCATGGTCCAGGCCTGGTACCAGGGCGGCCTGTCCGTCTGGGACTTCACCGACTCGTCCAAGCCCGAGGAGATCGCCTTCTTCGAGCGCGGCCCCGTCAGCGCGACGGCCAGGGTCACCGCCGGTTCCTGGTCGGCGTACTACTACAACGGCTACATCTACTCCAACGACATGGCGAAGGGCTTCGACGTCCTGAAGCTCAACGACAAGCGCACCGACGGCGCCAAGAGGGTCCGGCTGCACGAGCTCAATGTGCAGACGCAGCCCGACTACCGCCGCTGATCCACGGTCCGCACGCGTGTGCCGCCGGGCGGTTCTCCGTCCGGCGGTACGCCGAGTTCCCAGTCCAGCCCGTACCGCTGGAACAACTCGGCCCGCAGGCTGGGGAGCGGCATCGGCGCACCCGGCAGCAGTACGGCGAACACCGCGCCCATCAGCAGCGCGCGCAGCAGCGGATAGTCGGCGTCCGCATCCGGCGATCCGTAGCGCACGACAGCGCCCCGCAGCAGCTCCGCCAGCCGCCGCTGTTCGGGACACTGCACAAAGCCCTCGGCCTGGAGAATGCCCGCCATGTGGGTGCGCATGAGCACCGGGTGGTCGCAGGCGAGACCCAGTACGGCGTCGATCGCGCGGGCCAGCAGTTCGCGGCCGTCGTCAGTGCGAGGCTCGCGCTCCAGAGCCGATTCGAGCGTCCGGTGCATCAACCGGTGAACGGCCGACTGCAGCAACTGCCGTTTGCCGGGGAAGTAGTACGAGACCAGTCCGCGCGCCGATCCGGCCCGGTCCGCGATGTCGCCGAGCGTCGTCGCCTCGTAGCCGCGCTCCCCGACGAGCTCCACGGTGGCCTGCAACAGCCGTTCCCGGGAACGGCGACGCAACTCTTCATTGACCGATGCGCTGCGCGGGGTCATTCTGTAACTCCTGCGTTGACTGGCCCGTAGCCAATATACTCAGTGGTCTCACATCAGTCGCCTCACCGGGCCTCCTCTGTGGGCTTGTTGTCCGTGTCCGGCGGCGCGGGGGACCGCCGGATACGGACGCTTCGCCATGCCCGGCCCCTCGTCACTCACCCCACCAGCTTCAGCACCGGGCGCAGCCCGGAGGGCCGCTCGTCGGCCGGCAGATGGTCCACGAAGTGCACGGCGCACCCCAGTTCCGCCGCGCCCCCGTCGGCACGCCGGTCGTCACCGACCATCAGGACATCGCGCGGATGGTGGCCGAGCGCTTCGCAGGCGGTCCTGAAAAGCCTCGGATCCGGCTTCTGGATGCCGTGCTCGTACGACAGGACGTACGCGTCCACCCACACGTCGAGCCCGTGCGCACGGAAGACAGGCCGCAGGTCCCACCCGATGTTGCTGACGACAGCGACGCCGATGCCCCGCCGCCGCAGTTCACCGAGCACCTCGGCGGCGTCGGGGTACGGACGCCAGGCGGTTGGCGTCATGTGGCGGTCGTACAGGGCGTCGTACAGACGCGCGTCGGGGAGGACGACCTGGCGGGCCAGACCCGTGTACGCGGCGCGGTGCCGCTCCGCGCTCTCGTCGCGAGTGGCCCACAGCTCGGCCAGACGCGGTGGCACCCGCCGCGGATCCGCGCCGCCGGGCAGCGCCCCCGCCGCCTCCAACTGCCGTGCGTACCGTGCGAAGTCGTCCGGCGGTACGGACAGTCCCTCATGGTCGAGAACGGCGCGAAGCCACACCTCGGTCGGTTCGATCCTGAGCAACGTGCCGGAGAAGTCGAAGAGCGCACCCTTGAACGTCATACGGAGGGTCCTTCCCGGGAAGCGACCAGGCGACCGTACGCCACCACCGAAAGAGCGACGACGGCCCCTCCGAGCAACCAGCCGCCCAGCACGTCGGACACCCAGTGCACGCCCAGATACAGCCGGGTCACACCGACGCCCAGCCAGGACACCGTCCCCACCACCAGCACGGCGGTGCGCAGCCGGGGATTCACGCCGCGCAGCCCGAGCAGCCACACCAGCAGCCCGCAGGTGACCACCGCCGTCATCGCATGGCCCGACGGCCAGGCCGAGAAGTGCGCGGAGTCGACCGGATCCGGCCACTCGGGCCGCTCACGGCCGACCGCTGCCTTGAGCCCCTGCTGTACGAGAGAGCCGAGCGCACTGGTGGCGGCGATCCACAGCGCCAGAAGCCGTTCCCGCTGCCGCAGCAGCCAAACGCAGGCGACGGCCACCAGCGCACGCATCGTCCACGGGTCCCACACCCAGTCGGACAGGATCCGGTTGGTGTGGGTGACGGCGGGGTGGCCGACCGCGGAGTCGTGCAACACGTCCGCGACCGACCGGTCGAACGAGACCAGGGGGTGCCACTCGAACGCGACCAGCAGCAGAAGGACCACCGAGAGAGCGGAAAGGACAACGGCCGCGCGTACGGGGGCCGGACGTTCCGGACGGGATGGGTGGGGCGACTGGGGCGGCTGGGGCGGCTGGGGTGGCTGAGTCGGCCTGGAGGAGCGCATGGAAAGATCCTCGCTCACCGCCGGTGCCCGCGGCCATCCCGGGGCCGGGGCGCTCATCCCGCGGCCGTTTTCGCGCACCGGCTATCCCAGCGCGCTCAGCCCCGGCACGAACGCCACCAGCAGCGGTACGGCGGGAACGAGCGAGGCCGCGGCCGTCAGCCGCAGCCGGCGGCCCGCGGTGAGCCGCGGGGCCGCTGCCAGCAACCGGTCGACGCGCTGCGGCAGTTCGGCGTGCGGTGTCGGGCACGGGCCGAACACGCCGCGGTCCTCGTTGAGTTCGACCAGAGCGAGGGCGATCGTCAGCCGGCCGAAGCGCCGCGACGCCACGTCGTCGGCGGCCAGCTCCACCAGCCGGTGCATCTCGTCGCGGAACGCCGCGAACACCGGGATCTGCGGGAACCCGATCGCGAGAGCGGACGCGCAGTGCAGCAGCCAGTCGTGCCTGGCCCGGACATGTCCCTGTTCATGGGCGAGTACGGCGTCGAGCTGGTGCCCCTTCAGGCGCCGCAACGCGGCGGTGGTGATGACCAGCCGGGGCGTTGCGCCCGGCAGCCACCACGCGTCGAGGCGCTCGCCTTCGAGTACGACCAGCCGGTCACTGCCGGGCTCTTCGCCGGGCAGCAGCGGAGCGCGCACGAGCAGTTCCGCGCGCCGCTGCCCGCGCCTCACACGCGTCCTGCGGATCTCCCGCGTCAGCATCGCCGCCGTCCAGGCGCCTCCGCACGCCAGCAGCACCGCGATGACCGCGGACCAAGGCCCGTACGCGGCAAGGGCGTACGCCTCCACCACGCCGTGCGGAGCGGGTGCGAAGACCTGGCCCCGTACCGCCTGCCAGGCGGCGGCCGCGCTGAACGTCATCGACAGGCCGAAGCACAGCAGCACGGCGGCCACCACGCACTGCCACACCCACAGGGCCACCACGGGTTCGCGCTCCCGCCAGTCGGCGCGCGACATCAGCCGCGGGGCCGCGACGGCGGCGACGACACCGAGCAGCAGAAGTGCGAAGGAGACCGTCATGCGGCCCAGCCTATGAGCGCGCCCCTACTCGCGGGTATGACCGCGGCCCGCATGTGACGCAGGACACCGCTTCGAACCGTTTCACACAGTGAGCAGCATCGCGATCATGCCGATGCCCATGGAAACCCGGCAGGCGAGTGCCAGTTCGGGCCGCGCACCCCAGGCGATTCCCCCGCCGCCCGCTTCCACCGTCCCGGCGGCCACCGGCATCAGCCTCACCCCCGAGCGCAGCACGAACGCGGCATAGTACAGCAGCAGCGCCCCGGTCAGCAGGGGAACACCGCCCGCCGCGTACCCGGCCACGTGTCCCGCATGCGCGGAACTCGCCCCTCCCGGCGCCATCACCAGCGCCATGTAGACCATGGCCAGTGACCCCACCAGGTGGTGCGCGTGGTGCCCGTGCACCCCGCCGCCCCCACGGGCCTGCCACAGCGCCCGCAGCGCCGCCCCGCCGAACACGGCGGCGTACAGCATCCATCCCCACACCGGTGGCGCGAGGAGCGCGGCGGGCACCGCCATCGCCGCCATCCCGAATCCCATCAGAGCCTCGCCGGCCGCCCCCTCGCGGTGTTCCCCCCTGCCGCTGCGCAGACGCAGCAGGCAGTACGCGCCGGTCGCGGCGCACAGCGCCACGAGCAGCCAGCCGGACATCACCTGTCCGTGCACGGCGTACCTCCCCGATCGACGATCGACGGTGTCCGTCCGTCCCGTCGATGCCCGCCCGCGCCGCGTCGTACGCGAGCGCACGGGGGTGCACAAGGGGCACGCCGGGGTCAGGGGCGGTAGCGCAGCGGATGGTCCGCGGGCACCTCCACCACCGCGATGCGCACTCCGTCGGGATCGGCGATCCACATCTCGATCAGTCCCCACGGCTCCTTGACCGGGGGGCGCAGCACTTCCACGCCGTGCGCCGACAGTTCGGCGTACGCCGCCGCCGCGTCCGGGACCTGGAGCCACAGCTGGAGGGCGGGGGAGGGAGGGGCGTCCGAGCGGCCGGAGACCTCCAGGAAGCCGCCGCCGAGGAAGTACACCGTTCCGCGGTCGGGGCCCGTGCCGAACTCGCGGTAGACGGCGAGCCCCAGGGCCTCGCCGTAGAACGCGCGGGAACGCTCCGGATCCGTGGGCCGCAGAAGCGTCCTGCTGCTCAGTACATGCACCATGCACCCGGACCTTAGCGCGCGTTACGCTCGGGGCGCCCGAGCCGCCGTACAGATCTGGAGAGCGCCCCCATGGAGACCACCCCGCGCCCGGCCGCCGCCGAGCTCATCTTCCGTGACGCGACCGAGGCCGACGTGGCGGCGCTCGTCGAGCTCATCGAGTCGGCGTACCGGGGGGACTCCAGCCGGTCCGGCTGGACCACCGAGGCGGACATCCTCGAAGGGCAGCGGACCGATCCCGAGGGCGTCCTCGATGTGATCAAGTCGCCGGACAGCCGACTGCTCACGGTGGAGCGCGACGGTGTGCTGGTCGCCTGCTGCCAGCTCGAACGCCGGGGGGAGGCGGCGTACTTCGGCATGTTCGCGGTACGTCCCGATGCGCAGGGCGGGGGCCTCGGGAAGGTGATCATCGCTGAGGCGGAGCGTATGGTGCGGGAGGTCTGGGGCGCGAGTGAGATGCACATGACGGTGATCTCCGTGCGGGACGATCTCATCGCGTGGTACGAGCGGCGTGGATACCGGCGTACCGGGCGGATGACCCCGTTCCCGTACGGCGACGAGCGCTTCGGGGTCCCGCAGCGGGATGACCTGGAGTTCGAGCTGCTGGTGAAGGCGCTGGGCTAGGGCGGGCGCCTGCGGCGGGCCTTTTCCCCACCCCGCCGCAGGCGATCGCCCACGCACCGCACGCCTACGCGGTGAAGCGCCCCGTGCGCCGGATCTCCGGGTAGTCCGTGGTCGCACCGTCCAGCTCCAGCGCCCGAACCAGCCGCAGATGGTCCTGGGTGTTCACCACCCACCCAATGACCCGCAGTCCCGCCGCGTGCGCGCGTTCCACCGTCTCCAGGGTCAGCCGGCGGATGTTCAGCGCCAGGGCCTGCGCCCCGACCGCCCCGGCGCGGTCCACCACGTCGTTGCCGTAACGGCTGGCGATCAGGACCGTCCGTACGCCGGGGACGAGCGACGCGATCTCGGCGATCGCCTCGTCGTGGAACGACGACACCTCCACGCGGCCCGTCAGATCACGCCGGTGCATCACCGAGGCCAGCGCCCGCGCCGCCGCCGCGTCCTTGATCTCCGCCTGGAGCGGCGACTTCACCGCGTCGAGGACCTCCTCGAAGACCGGGACGCGCTCGCCCTGCCCCGCGTCGAGCCCGCGCAGTTCCGCGAGGGTCAGGTCGGCGATCGCGCCCCGGCCGTCCGTCGTACGGTCCACGTCGGCGTCGTGCATGACCACGAGCGCGCCGTCCTTGCTCAGATGCAGGTCGAGCTCGATGGCGTCCATGCCGGCCTGCTCGGCACGGACGAAGGAACGGAGGGTGTTCTCCGGCTCGACACCCATGACCCCGCGGTGACCAATGGTGAGGAAACTCAAGGCAATCTCGCTTCCGTCGACGGCGGCTCCCGGGCAGCCTAACGGCCCGCTTCGCGGAGGGAACCCGTCTCGCGCGGGGAAGCGGAGTGCTCCGCTCGCGCTCCGGCGATCCCGAGGATCAGACCCGTGATCAGGGCGGCGACAAGGACTGCACGGGTACTCACGCGGTACGGCTCCCGGGGGATCGCAGAGAAAGGGAGAGAAGGGGATCGGGGCGGCTCCCGTCCGTCCTACCGCCGCGAGGCGGCTGTCCGCGACCTGCGTCACTCGTGCGTGGGCGCGCCCCGCGAGTGTTGACGCGGCGCCGTACTCGGCCTGTCCAGATGCCGCTCTGGCTCGCGTTCGGCATACGCCGCCCTCCTGTGGGCCGCGGACCATGCCGGAGTGCCGGTCACCGAACGGCACTGTCCCGGGATGTTCCATGGCTTCTTCGCCTTCCCGACGCCCGGGACGCGCTCACTGGAGTGGCAGAAGGCATCGCCCGTACGGCAGAAGACAGGAAGAATGGCGGCGATCATGGGGGCTCGGCAGGATAATTTACTGAGGGTGGGCTTGAATGGGAGACCAGAACACCTATACGGTGCCTTGACGCGAGTTTCTCCCGTGGAGGAAGTGACATGACGGAAATTCTTGTGCAGGACACAGTCGCCGATGGCATATCCGGTGCCCGGCGCGTGGTCGAGCACCCGGCCTGGCCCGAGCTCAAGAATGCCGTGGAGGCGGTCCGGCCCTGGCAGTCGGCGGACGGATCCATTGCTTTCGACGCCGAGGGCGCCCCGACCCGCGCCACCGTGGAGGCGACGGTCGACCGAATGATCAACGCGGTCGAGGAGCTCGCACCCCTGCTGCCGCACGACGCGGCGTACCTGGGCGCGCTCGTCGCCGACCTCCGCAAGTGGGTCGCCGACGGCTTCGTCGTGCCGGACTTCCTGGACTCGCTGCTCGCCTTCCAGCCCGCCCAGCAGCGCGCCGACGGCCTCCAGCACCTGGTCGTCTTCCCGATGTACACCCAGAACGGCAACCCGGACCGCAATTTCGAAGCGGTCGTGCTGCGCATGGTGTGGCCCGAGTGGCTCTCCGAGCTGGAGCGCACCCGCTACGACAACCCGCTCTTCCTCGGCATCACCTTCGAGGACTTCACCGCCGGGTACGACACCCACTCCGCGGTGCTCTTCCCCGAGACGATCGCCGTACGCGAAGCCCCCGAGCGCTTCAGCTGGGGCGGCATCTTCTGTGACCGCGAGGCTGCCCGCTTCCGCCGTGTCACCGAGGCCTCCGTCGACATCCTCGGCCTCGAGCTGCCGGACGACATCCGCGCCATGGTCTCCGACCAGAAGCGCTGCCAGGACGCGTTCGTCCTGTGGGACATGGTCCACGACCGCACCCACAGCCACGGCGACCTGCCGTTCGACCCCTTCATGATCAAGCAGCGCCAGCCGTTCTGGATGTACGGCCTGGAGGAGCTGCGCTGCGACCTCACCGCCTTCAAGGAGGCCGTGAAGCTGGAGTCCGAGGGCAACGCGCACGGCCGTGACGTCCAGTACGCCGTGCTCTTCGACCGGATGTTCCGCTTCCCGGTCAGCGGCGACCGCGTCCGCAACTACGACGGTCTCGGCGGCCAGCTGCTCTTCGCGTACCTGCACAAGCACGACGTGGTGCGCTGGACCGACAACACGCTGAAGATCGACTGGGAGCGTGCCCCCCAGGTCACCAACCAGCTGTGCGCCGAGATCGAGGACCTCTACCGGGCCGGCATCGACCGCCCGAAGCTGGTCCACTGGTTCGCCGCGTACGACCTGGTGTCGACGTATCTCGCTCCGCACCCCGGATCGCGCTGGGCCAAGGGCCCCGACGCCCTCGACCTGTCGCTGCCGCCGCGCAAACTCGTGGACGACGTGCTTCCGGACGAGTTTCCGCTGAGCATGTTCTATGAGGCCCTTGCCAAGAAGCTGAAGAACGTGATCGCCTCCACCAAGGGGATCACCGCGGCGAGCGCCGAGCGGGTGTCCGCGTGAGCCCTCGCGCACAAGAGGAGACGACCATGACAAGCAGCACCGGCAACGGCAACGGCGGACCGCTGGAAGGCGCCGTGGTCGCGGTGGCCGGAGCGGGCGGCCCCGCGGGCCGTGCGACCCTGCTCAGGCTCGCCGAGGCGGGCGCGATCGTGGTCGGCTCCGACGCGAACGCCGAGCGCCTCGCCGAGGCCGTCGACGCCGCCAGGTACGCCCATGGGGGTGCCACCGTCGTCGGCGACACCGTGGATCTCCTCGACCTCGCCGCGACCCGCGAGTGGGCCGACAAGACCGAGAAGGAATTCGGCCGGGTCGACGGCATGGTCCACCTGGTCGGCGGCTGGCGCGGCAGCGCGACCTTCGCCGAGACCGACCTCGCGGACTGGGATCTGCTGGAGAAGCTGCTGATCCGTACGGTCCAGCACACCTCCCTCGCCTTCCAGGCACCGCTGCTGCGCGGCGACCGCGGCCGCTACCTGCTGATCAGCGCGGCGGGCGCCTCGCAGCCGACCGCCGGCAATGCCGCGTACGCCGCCTCCAAGGCCGCCGCCGAGGCGTGGACCCTGGCTCTCGCGGACGCGTTCCGCAAGGCGGGGGGCGAGGAGGGCCCGCGTACGGCGGCTGCCATCCTGGTCGTCAAGGCACTGGTGCACGACGCGATGCGCGCCGAGCGCCCGAACGCGAAGTTCGCGGGCTTCACGGACGTCAAGGAACTGGCCGATGCCATCGCCGGAGTCTGGGACAAGCCCGCCAGGGAAGTGAATGGACAGCGTCTGTGGCTGACTCCCAAGCCGTGAATGCCGTGAATCCCGACCCGGCGAACGCGGGCAAGACCGACGCACGCCGGCACCACGACCCGCGGGTCCGCGGTTTCGCGAGCGACAACTACGCGGGCGCCCACCCCGAGGTGCTCGCCGCCCTCGCCCTCGCCAACGGCGGCCACCAGGTCGCCTACGGCGAGGACGACTACACCGATCACCTCCAGCGGGTCATGCACAGCCACTTCGGCCCGTTCGCCGAGGCGTTCCCCGTCTTCAACGGGACCGGCGCCAACGTGGTCGCCCTCCAGGCGCTCACCGACCGCTGGGGCGCGGTCATCGCCGCCGAGTCGGCGCACATAAACGTCGACGAGTGCGGCGCCCCGGAGCGCGTCGGCGGCCTGAAGCTGCTGACCGTACCGACGCCGGACGGCAAGCTCACACCCGAGCTCATCGACCGGCAGGCGTACGGCTGGGAAGACGAGCACCGGGCCATGCCGCAGGTCGTGTCGATCACCCAGAACACCGAGCTGGGCACGGTCTACACGCCGGACGAGATCCGGGCGATCTGCGACCACGCGCACCAGCACGGCATGAAGGTGCACCTCGACGGGGCCCGGATATCCAACGCCGCGGCCTCGCTCGACGTACCGCTGCGGACCTTCACGAACACCGTGGGCGTCGACATCCTGACCTTCGGCGGGACGAAGAACGGCATGCTCTTCGGCGAGGCCGTGGTCGTACTCAACCCGGACGCCGTGCGCGCCATGAAGCACCTGCGCAAGATGTCGATGCAGCTCCCTTCCAAGATGCGTTTCGTCTCGGTGCAGCTGGAGGCGATGCTGGCGCGCGACCTGTGGCTGCGCAACGCCCGCCACGCCAACGCCATGGCCAAGCGGCTCGCCGACGGCGTCCGCCAGGTGGACGGCGTCGAGATCCTCTACGCGGTGCAGGCCAACGCCGTCTTCGCGCGCCTGCCGCACGACGTGAGCGAGCGTCTGCAGAAGCGCTATCGCTTCTACTTCTGGAACGAAGCGGTCGGTGACGTGCGCTGGATGTGCTCCTTCGACACCACCGAGGACGACGTGGACGGCTTCGTGCAGGCACTCAAGGAAGAGATGGCCCGGTAGCTCGACGAGCCACCCGCGACACATGAGTATGCGACCGACCGGAAAGTCATTGGCTTCCGGTCGGTCGCATCTTTACGCTCTGCGCCATGGAACTGATTCAGGAAAGCCCTGATCTGTCGGCCTATTTGGCTGCCGACGACGTCATCGACCATGAGCATCCGCTGGTCCGGGAGACCGCGGGCCGCCTGCGGGCCGAAGCGGCTGATGCATATACATACGCCAAAGCGGCCTACGAATTCGTACGCGACACCATCCCGCACTCCCACGACGTGGACGACGACATGCGCGTCACCTGGCGCGCCTCCGACGTGATCGCGCAGCGCACCGGAATCTGTCATGCCAAGGCCCACGCCCTTGCCGCGCTGCTGCGGGCACAGGCCATCCCGACGGCCCTGTGCTACCAGCGCCTCGCGGACGACGACGGCTCGAACCCCGTGATCCACGGACTCGTCGCGGTCAAGCTGCCCGGCAGCGACGACTGGGCGCGCCAGGATCCGCGCGGCAACAAGCCCGGCGTGGACGCGCGGTTCTCCCTGGAGCGGGAGCGGCTGGCCTTCGCCGTACGCCCGGAGGCCGGTGAGGTCGACTATCCGATGTTGTACGCCTCACCGCATCCGGCGGTCATACGCGTTCTGCGAGCCGCACCGGACCGCCCGTACCTCTGGCGGACACTCCCGGCCGCACTCTGAAAGCACGGCCGGCGGACGCCTAGCCGGCCTCGCGCACCTGTGCCGGGGTCGGCGCCGTACCGCCGAGGTGCGCCGGGATCCACCAGGTGTCCTCGGCGTTCTTCGGGCGTACGGGATACGCGCGCTGAGCGGCTTCGAGCAGCTCCTGTACGCGGCCGCGCAGCCGGCGCGTGATCGCACCCGCGTACTCGTCCGTGGGCGCGTCCATCGGCTCGCCGACTCGTATCGTCACGGGGATGTGATTGCGGCCGAAGTTGCGCGGCCTGCCCTTGGTCCAGACGCGCTGGGTGCCCCACAGCGCCATCGGGATCAGCGGAACGCCGGCTTCCTGCGCCATTCGCGCCGCACCCGACTTGAAGCTCTTGAGCGTGAACGACTCGGAGATCGTCGCCTCGGGGAAGACCCCGATGATCTCGCCGGAGCGCAGCGAGTCGAGGGCGTGCGCGTACGCCGTCTCACCGCGCTCGCGGTCCACGGGGATGTGCTTCATGCCGCGCATCAGCGGTCCGGAGATCTTGTGGCGGAAGACCGAGTCCTTCGCCATGAACCGCACGAGGCGCTTCTGCGGCAGTGCGCCGAGTCCCGAGAAGATGAAGTCCAGGTAGCTGATGTGGTTGCTCACCAGCACGGCGCCACCGGTGCGGGGGATGTTCTCAGAACCCTGCGTGTCGATCTTCAGGTCCAGCGCCTTGAACAGGGTGAGTGCGGCACCGATAACCGGTCGATAGACGAGTTCTGCCATGTCAGGGGTGACCCTTCTGTGCCCGGGGAAGGCTCTCCCGGCGGAGGTTACGCAGCCGTAGGTTTAGCGGCATTGGGCAGATCGTGCCCCATGAGCGGCCGAGTAGCCAGCCCTGAGGACCTTCATGCGCGAGATTCTCGTCACGTACGGAAACATGCGGAATCGTCTCTGTGTGGTGAACGCTGAAACTGAGGCCGGGAAGCGGCAGAGATCAACGGGAGGCCGAAGGTGTCAGGGCACGACGGCGGTACGCGGCTGAGCGCGGCCGAACTGGGCGCTGAGCCGGGGCGGCGGGCGACGCTCGTGCAGTTCTCCAGCGCCTTCTGCCAGCCCTGCCGGGCGACCCGCAGGACCCTCGCCGAGGTGGCGGACATGGTCGAAGGCGTCACCCATGTGGAGATCGACGCGGAGGCACGACTCGATCTCGTACGCGCACTCGGCATCCTCGCCACGCCCACCGTGCTCGTGCTCGACGGGGACGGCCGGATCGTGCGCCGGGCCTCCGGTCAGCCGCGCCGGGCGGATGTCATCGCCGCCCTCGGCCACGCCGTATGACAGCGCGTACGGGCACCGTGACGCACGTCCCATCTCCCGGACCCGGCTTGACTGCACGGGCCACGAATCGCCAGTCTGACCGCGTGCCGTCAGAAATCCTTCTCTACGGGCGGGCCCATGTCGACCTGGCCCGCAACGCGAGCGCGCGCTGTCCCGGTGCCTGAGCACCCACGGGCACGTACGCATCCGCCGCAGAAGGACACCAAGGACACCTCCATGACGGCTTCACCCGACCTCTCCGCTCCGCTCCGGATTCCGGCGCAGCCCCTCGAAGGCTCACCCGAGCTGCTGCGCTCCGTCTTCCGGCAGCACGCCGCCGGCGTCGCGGTGATCACCGCCCGGGGCTCGCGCCCCGTCGGTTTCACCGCCACCTCCCTCAACTCGGTGGCCGCCGACCCGCCGATGATCTCGTTCGGCGTGGGCACCGGCTCGTCCAGCTGGCCGGTGCTGGCGGAGGCCGAGCACATCGGCGTCCACATACTCGCCGAGGACCAGCAGGAGCTGGCGGCCACGTTCGCCCGCAGTGGCGCCGACCGTTTCGCGGCGCCCACCCGGTGGCGTACGGGACCGGAGGGAGTGCCCGTGCTCGACGGCGTACTGGCGTGGCTGGTGTGCCGTGTGGTGGCGCGCGTGCCCGCGGGGGATCATCGGATCGTGCTCGGCCAGGTCGTCGCGGGAGACCCCGCGGGCCACGGCCGGCCGCTGCTCTATCACCAGGGACGCTTCAACGCGCTGAGGGACTGAGAGTTCCCCGGCCTGGCCGGATACGCCGATTACACAGGGTTGGCAAGGTCACAGTTCAAAGCGCTTGCTTACTGGGAATGCACTGGATGTACTGACGAGTAATATTCCAGTCGGAGTGGGGGTCCGCCCCGACCGGGATCCGCCCTTTCAGGCGCCTATGCTGCCTGCAACGAGGCAGTCAAGAAATAGACGATGCAGTAGGAGAGCCGGCGTGAGCTTGAGGATCGTTGTCTGTGTGAAGTACGTGCCCGACGCCACCGGCGACCGGCACTTCGCCGATGACCTGACCGTCGACCGCGACGACGTCGACGGCCTGCTGTCGGAGCTCGACGAGTACGCCGTCGAGCAGGCGCTGCAGATCGCCGACGAGGCAGACCCCGAAGACGCAGCGGAGATCACCGTGCTGACCGTCGGCCCCGAGGACGCCAAGGACGCCCTGCGCAAGGCGCTGTCCATGGGCGCCGACAAGGCCGTCCACGTCGAGGACGACGACCTGCACGGCAGTGACGTCATGGCCACCTCGCTGGTGCTCGCCAAGGCCATCGAGAAGACCGGTTACGACCTGGTCATCTGCGGTATGGCGTCGACCGACGGCGCCATGGGTGTCCTTCCGGCGATCCTGGCCGAGCGCCTGGGCGTCCCGCAGGTCACGCTGCTCTCCGAGGTCTCCGTCGAGGACGGTCTCGTCAAGGGCCGTCGCGACGGCGACAGCGCGAGCGAGCAGCTGGAGGCTTCGCTGCCGGCCGTCGTGTCCGTGACGGACCAGTCGGGCGAGGCCCGCTACCCGTCCTTCAAGGGCATCATGGCCGCCAAGAAGAAGCCGGTGGAGTCCCTGGAGCTGGACGACCTGGAGATCGACGCCGACGAGGTCGGCCTCGAGGGTTCCTGGACCAAGGTCGACTCCGCCACCGAGCGCCCGGCGCGTACCGCGGGCACGATCGTCAAGGACGAGGGCGAGGGCGGCAAGCAGCTGGCCGAGTTCCTCGCGGGCCAGAAGTTCATCTAAGGCCCGCGCGCCTCTACCGCCCCCAGATTCTTCGCACTCGCCACTCGCAGGAGATTGAAGTCCCATGGCTGAAGTTCTCGTCTACGTCGACCACGTGGACGGCGCCGTCCGCAAGCCCACCCTTGAGCTGCTGACCCTCGCCCGCCGCATCGGCGAGCCCGTCGCCGTCGCCCTCGGCAACGGCGCCGAGGCCACGGCCGAGACGCTCGCCCAGCACGGCGCCGTCAAGGTCCTCACCGCCGACGCCCCCGAGTTCTCCGACTACCTCGTCGTACCGAAGGTGGACGCGCTCCAGGCCGCGTACGAGGCAGTGTCCGCCGGGGGCTCCCCGGTCGCCGTACTCGTCCCGTCCTCCGCCGAGGCCAAGGAGATCGCGGCCCGCCTCGCGGTCCGTATCGGCTCCGGCATCATCACGGACGCCGTCGACCTGGAGGCCGGCGACGAGGGCCCGGTGGCCACGCAGGCCGTGTTCGCCGCCTCGTACACCACCAAGTCCCGTGTCTCCAAGGGCACCCCGGTCATCACCGTCAAGCCGAAATCGGCGCCGGTCGAGGCCGCCCCGGCCGCCGGCACCGTCGAGGCGCTCGCCGTCTCCTTCGGTGAGACCGCGACCGGCACCAAGGTCGTCTCGCGCACCCCGCGCGAGTCCACCGGCCGCCCCGAGCTGACCGAGGCCGCGATCGTGGTCTCCGGCGGCCGCGGCGTCAACGGCGCCGAGAACTTCCACGTCATCGAGGAGCTCGCCGACTCGCTCGGCGCCGCTGTCGGCGCCTCGCGCGCCGCCGTGGACGCCGGCTGGTACCCGCACTCCAACCAGGTCGGCCAGACCGGCAAGTCGGTCTCCCCGCAGCTGTACATCGCGTCCGGCATCTCCGGCGCGATCCAGCACCGGGCCGGCATGCAGACCTCGAAGACGATCGTCGCCATCAACAAGGACGCCGAGGCCCCGATCTTCGACCTCGTCGACTACGGCGTCGTCGGCGACCTCTTCTCGGTCGTCCCGCAGCTGACCGAAGAGGTCAAGGCCCGCAAGGGCTGACCTGCGCGGCAGCGACAAGCCGTAAAGCTCCGGGGTCGTGTGGTGAGGGTTCACCGCGCGGCCCCGGCTGCTTTCCGGAGACCATTGACGCAGGTCACGACCGGCCGCTAACTTCGCTATGCGGATTCTTGATTCCGTGAAGCGGAAAACTGGAGGGTTGGTAATGGGTCAGCAGGAGAAGGTGGCGACGAGCCTCGCGGGCGCGGTCAGCGAGGGCATCAGCGCCTCCCTCGTACCGGTCGACGAGGAGCTCGCCCGCCGTTACCCGGGAGACCCAGGCACCCGCCAGCCCGTACACACGGTCTACGTACCCGGTGACGTCTTCGCCGCCGACACCGTGCGCTCGTGGGGCGACCAGGCGATCGAGGCGCTCGACGAGCACGCTCCGGACGCCGCGTCCTTCGCCGCCGTCCTCGGTCTCTCCGACGACCTCGCCGGGCCGGTGTACGACCGCGTACGGGCCAAGCTGGAGCGCGAGCCCATCGAGGACCTGCGCGTCGACTTCGAGGACGGCTACGGCGGCCGCACCGACGCCGACGAGGACGCGCACGCCGCCCGCGCCGCCCGGCTGATCAGCGAGGCGTACGCGAACGGCACGGCGGCCCCGTACATGGGCATCCGCATGAAGTGCATGGAGGCGGCGGTACGCGACCGCGGCATCCGCACCCTCGACATCTTCCTCACCGGCCTGATGGAGGCCGGCGGCCTGCCCGACGGGCTCGTCCTCACGCTCCCCAAGGTCACGTACCCCGAGCAGGTCACCGCGATGGTGCGCCTCCTCGAGGAGTTCGAGAAGGCGCGCGGCCTCGACGCCGGCCGGATCGGCTTCGAGATCCAGATCGAGACCAGCCAGTCCATCCTCGCCGCCGACGGCACCGCCGCCGTGGCCCGGATGATCGGCGCCGCCGAGGGCCGCGCCACCGGACTGCACTACGGCACGTTCGACTACAGCGCCTGCCTCGGCGTCAGCGCCGCCTACCAGGCCAGCGACCACCCGGCCGCCGACCACGCCAAGGCGATCATGCAGGTCGCGGCGGCGGGCACCGGCGTGCGCGTCTCGGACGGCTCCACCAACGTCCTGCCCGTCGGCGCCACCGAGCACGTCCACGAGGCCTGGCGGCTCCACTACGGCCTCACCCGCCGCGCCCTGGCCCGTGCCTACTACCAGGGCTGGGACATGCACCCGGCCCACATCCCGACCCGTTACGCCGCCGTGTTCGCCTTCTACCGCGAGGGCTACGAGCAGGCCGCCGCGCGCCTCGCCGCGTACGTCAACCACGCGGGCGGCGACGTGATGGACGAGCCCGCCACCGCCAAGGCGCTCAGCGGCTACCTGCTGCGCGGCATCGACTGCGGCGCCCTCGACACCGCCGAGGTCGCCCGGCTCACCGGCCTGACCCGCGCGGACCTCGACGGCTTCGCGTCGCCCCGCCGAGGAGACCTCACGGCGACGGCCCAGTAGGGTCCGGCGCTGTCACCACTGCCCCGTACTCTGTACCCGATCTCAGTCGGAACACAGGAACGGGGCAGCGGTGGCTACGGGGGAGAACGAGCGGTTGGCCGGCCGCTACCGGGTGGTCGAACAGCTCGGCAGGGGCGGCATGGGCGTCGTCTGGCGCGCCGTCGACGAGGTGCTCGGCCGCGAGGTCGCGGTCAAGGAACTGCGTACGTACAACGACTCGTCGGGGCCCGAACTGGACGGCCTGCGGATCCGGATGCAGCGCGAGGCGCGGGCCGCCGCGCGCGTACGCCATCCCGGAGTCATCGCCGTCCACGACGTCAGCGAGCACGAAGGCCGCCCGGTCATCGTCATGGAACTCGTGGATGGGCCCTCCCTGGACGCTTGACCAGTTCAGGTGGACGTGAAGGTTGCAGACGACGTGGTGACCGTTGCGTAGATCCGGGTGGAGGTACCAGCGTGGCGATATAACCACCTGTAGTATGGTGGTCACCATGAGTGAACAAGGGTTGGTGCAGCGGCAGTTCGGGCATCGCGCCCGACTGGCACTTTCCCCGGTCCTGTCACTCAAGGCCGATGACCAGGCGCATGCTGCCCGCACGATGTGGAATCTTCTCCACGCGTGGTGGGAGATGATGCCGAAGGAGAAGCGGACGCTCGGACACGCGGACGCCGCGATCCGCCAGGCCCGTAAGGACATTGACTTCCTCGCTGTACTGCCCGCCCAGGCGGCACAGACAGTACTCAAGACGTACTTCCAGGCGTGGAAGAACTGCTGGGACGGCCGGGCCGACGCCCCGAACTTCAAAGCCCGTTTCCGCACGGTAATGTCGGTGGACATCCCGCAGGGCCGGGACCTGAACATCACCCGTGTGCACCGCCGGTGGGGCATGGTCAACATTCCCAAGATGGGGCGAGTCCGGTTCCGCTGGACCAAAGACCTTCCCGTAGGCAAGCAGGCCAACACCGACAACCGGATCACCGGGGCACGGCTGGTCAAAGATGCGCTCGGCTGGCACATCGCCTTCCGTGTCCAGACCCTTGAAGCCAAACCCGAGCCCCATACCGGACCTGAGGTCGGCATCGACGTGGGCGTCACCGTGCCCATCGCCCTGTCCGACGGTCAGACGTACGACCACGGCGAGTGGCTGACCGAGCGGGAACAGGCCAAGCTCCTGCACCTGGAGCGGCGTGCCGCCCAGCGCAAACTGCATCGCAAGCCGGGCGAGCGCACCTCGCGCCGGTTGAAGAACACCTATGACCAGATCGCAGGGCTGCGCGCGAAAGCCAAGCGCCGGGCACTGGACTGGCAGCACCAGACCACCACCGCCATCGCCAAGAAGTACGGCACGGTCGTGGTGGAAGCACTCCGCATCACGAACATGGTCAAGTCCGCTAGAGGAACGGTGGACCAGCCAGGGAAGAACGTCGCCCAGAAAGCCGGGCTGAACCGCTCCATCAGCGGCGAAGCATGGGGCCGTACGGTCACCATGCTGACGTACAAGACCGCCCACCGGGGCGGAACCCTCGTCAAGGTCCCCGCCCCCCACACCTCTCAGCGCTGCTCCGCGTGCGGTTTCATCACGCCCGGCAGCCGGGAGGACCAGGCTACGTTCGTGTGCAAGAACCCGGACTGCGGCTGGTCGGGCAACGCCGACCACAACGCGGGCCGGAACGTGTTGCATCTGTACCGGATCGGCCTTGTGGCGATCCCGGCTGCCGGGAGGAGCAGTCGTCAGGCGCGGAAACGCGTCAAGCCCGCCACCGCGAGGTAGGTGGGAATCTCCCGGATCCATCCGGGAGAGCACTTCAAATCAAGGGCGGCAACAACGGGGGAACGGGGACGGGGTCAACGGGGACGGAGGGAAACGGGGCGACGGGGTGCGGGCAGCCGGTACGTAGGCTGCCTGTCTGCTGACGCGATGGCGCTCGGCGCGCGGTGGACCGACCTGTGGCGGCCGCCGGTCGGTCGCCTGCCCACAGCCGCAGACACCGGCGGCCGCACAGCCCTCAGGCGGTCCACGGCGGGATCTCGCCCGACCCCCGCGCGATGAGGCGTGTCGGCAGTTCCACTCGGGCGGGAGCGTCGTTCGCGCCGTCGAGGCGGCGGAAGAGGCGGTCGGCCGCGGTGCGGCCCAGCATGGTGGCGTCCTGCGCGACGACGGTGAGGCCCGGCTGGAGCAGGTCGGCGAGTTCGATGTCGTCGAACCCGACCAGGGCGACGGGACGCTCCCGCTCGGCGAGGACCCGTACCGCCGTCACCGTCACGCGGTTGTTGCCCGCGAAGATCGCGGTGACGGGCTCGGGGGCGTCCAGCATCGCGGTGACGGCGTCCCGTACCCGCTCGGGAGCCGTGCTGCCCAGCGACACCCACGCGTCGTCGGCCGGCAGCCCGGCCTCCTCCATCGCGGCGTAATAGCCACGCAGGCGCTCGTTCGCGGTGTGGATGCGCGGCTGGTCGCCGATGAAGCCGATACGGCGATGGCCGTGCCCGATCAGATGGGCCACGCCCTCGCGCGCGCCGCCGAAGCTGTCGGAGAGCACCACATCCGCGTCGATCTTCCCGGCGGGGCGGTCCACGAAGACAGTGGCGACGCCCGCCGCGATCTCGGGCTCCAGGTAGCGGTGGTCGTCCCCGGCCGGGATCACGATCAGACCGTCGACGCGCCGGGCGCAGAGCGCGAGCACCAATTCCTGTTCGCGGGCGGGGTCTTCGGCGCTCGACCCGTTGATGAGCAGGGCGCCGTGGGCGCGGGCCACTTCCTCGACAGCGCGGTTCAGCGGCCCGTAGAACGGGTCCGCGAGGTCTTCCAGGACGAGACCGATGCTGGCGGTACGGCCCTTGCGCAGCACCCGCGCGCTGTCGTTGCGGCGAAATCCAAGCGCCTCGATCGCTTCCTGGACGCGCTGTTCGGTGTCGGGCGTGACGCCCGGTTCGCCGTTCACGACGCGCGAGACCGTCTTGAGGCCGACTCCGGCGCGGGCGGCGACGTCCTTCATGGTCGGCCGGTTGCCGTAGCGGAGCTCGGGGCGGCTTTCGGTCTCGGCCACAGTGCGATGTCCTGTCGTAGTCGGGTGAGCTCGGCGTTCGAACGGTGTGGCGTCGAGCATAGGGCCTGGACAACGTTGTCAACTGAATGGAGACTGGCTCTGACCTGCCACACCCCTGCTCCGCCTGGAGATCCAACCCGCATGCACCCCGACACCGACCTCGTCGCCGCTCTCGACATCGGCGGCACCAAGATCGCCGGCGCGCTCGTGGACGGCGACGGCCGGATTCTCGTGCGCGCGCAACGCCCGACGCCCGCGCGTGAGGACGCCGAGAGCGTGATGGGCGCCGTCGGCGGGGTGTTCGCGCAGCTGACCGCATCCCCCTTGTGGGAGCGCGCCACGGCCGTCGGCATCGGCAGCGCGGGCCCGGTGGACGCCTCCGCCGGCACGGTCAGCCCGGTCAACGTCCCTGGCTGGCGCGACTTTCCGCTGGTCGAGCGGGTAAGCCGGGCAGCGGCCGGCCGGCCGGTCACCCTCGTCGGCGACGGCGTGGCCATGACGGCGGCCGAGCACTGGCAGGGCGCGGCCCGCGGGTACGACAACGCGCTGTGCCTGGTCGTCTCCACGGGCGTCGGCGGCGGCCTGGTCCTGGGCGGGCGGCTGCACCCCGGCCCGACAGGCAACGCGGGCCACGTCGGCCACATCAGCGTCGACCTGGACGGCGACCCGTGCCCGTGCGGTTCCCGCGGCTGCGTCGAGCGGATCGCCAGCGGCCCCAACATCGCACGCAGGGCGCTCGACAGGGGCTGGCGGCCGGGACCCGACGGTGACGCCACCGCCGCCGCCGTGGCGGCCGCCGCCCGCGCCGGAGACCCGGTCGCCGTCGCGTCGTACCGGCGGGCCGCCCAGGCCCTGGCCGCGGGCATCGCCGCCACCGCGACGCTCGTCGAGATCGAAATCGCGGTCATCGGCGGGGGAGTGGCGGGCGCGGGCGACGTGCTCTTCGCACCGCTGCGCCGCGCACTCGGCGAGTACGCCACGCTCTCCTTCGTACGGCGCCTCAAGGTCGCCCCGGCCCTGACCGGAACCGACGCGGGACTGGTGGGCGCGGCAGCCGCGGCCTCGCTCGGGCTCGGCGGGAAGCCGGGCGAGGCGGCGACGTACGTCGGATAACACTTTGCCCGGTGCCTCCCACCGTGCGAGCGTGGGCGCGTGAATGGTGATCAAGAGCGGGAGACGGCACTGGCGGAGGCGGTACGGCTGCGCGCGGACGGCCGGGCCGCCGAGGCCCGCGTCCAGTTGCTGGCGCTGTGCGAGCGGTACCCGCGGGACGCCGAGATCGCCTACCAGACCGCGTGGGCGCACGACGTGCTCGGCCTGGAGAGCGAGGCCGTGCCCTTCTACGAACGCGCCCTGAGCGTCCCCGGACTGCCCGCAGAGGACCGCCACGGCGCCTTCCTCGGCCTGGGCAGCACCTACCGCGTGCTGGGCCGCTACGAACCGGCTCTGCGGACCCTGCGCCGCGGCCTGGCGGAGTTCCCGCACGACCCGGCCCTGGAGTCCTTCCTGGCCATGGCCCTGTACAACACCGGCCAAGGCCGCGAAGCCGTACGGACGCTGCTGAGGGCCCTGGCGGCCACCAGCAACGACCCGAGGGTGCGCGGCTACCGTCGTGCGATCGAGCAGTACGCCGACGACCTCGACGCCACGCAGCAGCCGTAACCGGCCGGCCCCGCGGTCAGCCCCGCCCCTGCGAGCCCGCTTCCGTCGCCCGCTGGACCACGACGACCAGGAACGCGTCCGCCTCCAGGTCCATCACGACCTCCGCCGGGCACCCCTCCGCGCGCCGTGCCAGGGCGAATTCCTCAGCCGGCCAGCTGCCCCGTGGGCCTCCGGCCGGGAACCGTTCCAACACCATGCGACTCATGCCGCACCCCGCTCCCATGTCTGCTGAACTGTTGTCCGGCTGGCCCAACGAGACTCCGCGCACGTGTGTCACGGTTCGCGCATCCCACCAGGGCATCCACGCATACGGTTCGACGCCACCTGTGCCCCGCACCGTTGCCCCTGGCATGCAACAGCATCGGCACGGTTGTGTGCCCAAACGGTCGCGGGCACCATGCGGTGACCCCCGGTTTCCGTGGCACTGTGTCGCGGGCAAGCCACTGGGGGCTACGGAAGAGGGGGAACCGTGATCGTCTGGATCAACGGTGCGTTCAGTGCGGGCAAGACCAGCGCCGCGCGCGAACTGATCGATCTGATCCCGAACAGCACCTTCTACGACCCCGAACGGATCGGCGGGGAACTGCGGAACCTGCTGCCGCAGAAGCGGCTCGCGGAGGTCACCGACTACCAGGACCTCCCCATCTGGCGCCGTCTGGTCGTGGACACAGCGGCCGCGCTGCTCGCGGAAGTGGGCGGCATGCTGGTGGTGCCCATGACGCTGCTGCGCCAGGAGTACCGCGACGAGATATTCGGCGGGCTCGCCGCGCGCCGTATCGCGGTGTGCCATGTGCTGCTGTCGGCCGACGAAACGATCCTGCGCGGGCGGATCGCCGCCCGCGAGGAACTGGTGGACGACCCCGAAGGCAGTGAGCGCGTACGGCAATGGGCGTACGAGCACATCGAGCCCTATCGCGCCGCTCTGTCGTGGCTCGCCGCTGACGCCCACGTCATCGACACCAGTGCGCTCACCCCGGCCCAGACCGCCGTACAGATCGCCGACGCGGTACGGACCGGCGCTGCCGGCAGCTGCGAGATCGTGCAGACACCCGAGCCGACGGCCGAGACCGTCGCCGCCGGGGTACTGCTCTTCGACGAGGCGGACAGGGTGCTGCTCGTAGATCCCACCTACAAGCCGGGCTGGGAGTTCCCAGGTGGAGTCGTGGAGTCCGGGGAGGCGCCCGCTCGCGCCGGGATGCGCGAGGTCAGGGAGGAGATAGGGATAGAACTCGTCGACGTACCAAGACTGCTGGTCGTCGACTGGGAGCCGCCGCGGCCACCCGCCTTCGGCGGTCTGCGCCTGATCTTCGACGGCGGCACGCTCGACAGCGCGGCGGCCGGACGGCTGGTGCTGCCCGGCTCCGAACTGCGCGGCTGGCGCTTCGTCACCGAGGAGGAGGCGGCCGGGCTGCTGCCGCCCAACCGCTACGAGCGGCTGCGCTGGGCGCTGCGGGCCCGCGAGAGGTCAGCCGTGCTCAATCTGGAGGCCGGAGTCCCGGTCGGCTGATGCCTGGTGGGCCGATGGCTGGTCGGCCGATGCCCGGTCGGCCGATGCCCGCAGAATCTCCGCCGCGTCGTCCGTCAGCGGGTCGCCGTGGCCGAAGCAGGCGGTGGCGGGGGCGAGCGCCGCCAGCCGGCGGAACGACTCCAGGGCGCGCTCGCGGTCGGTGTTGAACACGCCGAGCATGACCTGACCGACGCCGGCGACGCAGTCGCCCGTGAACAGCACACCATGGTGCGGGAGATGGACGGCGATGCTGCCGTCCGTATGGCCGGGGGAGTGGACGGCCCGCGCGCCGTCGCCGAAGCCCAGCAGGTCGCCGTCCTCGGCCTCCCGGTCCACCCGGGTGGGCGGGGCCGGCGGCACGGTCAGCCCGTGGGCGTACAGCGGACGCTCCCAGTCCAGCAGCACCGGCTCGGGCACCGGCTGCTCGCCGCGGATCACCGGGGCGTCGAGCCGGTGCGCCACGATCTCGGCGCCGTGCCGGTCGGCGAGTTCCTGGGCTGCGCCGACGTGGTCGCGGTGGCAGTGGGTGAGGACGATCCGGCGGATGTTCTCCGGGCGCAGGCCCCGGCTCCGTATCGCCTCTTCGATACCGGCCGCCGCGTCCTTGTTGCCCGCGTCGATCAGCGTCAGCTCCTCGCCGTCGCGCCAGAGATACGCCTGGCCGATGGGGAAGCGGAACATGTGCAGGCGGCCGGGGATTACGTCGAGCACGTCGAGATCCATGCGGCGAACGTACGGCGGACCGGCCGCCCGCCGCACGGATCTACGCTGTCGGCGATCTCAGCTGAGCGCTTAACCCTGCTTCGAACGGGCGTAGTTGACGAGGAACAGCGCTTCTGCGACGGACAGCCGCTCCAGCTCTGCGGGTGACACGCTCTCGTTCACCGCGTGGATCTGCGCCTCGGGCTCGCTCAGCCCGATGAGCAGGATCTCGGCCTTCGGATAGAGCGAGGCGAGCGTGTTGCACAGCGGGATCGAACCGCCCATGCCGGACGTCTGCATCTCCTCGCCCGGGTACGCCACGCGCATCGCCTCCGCCATCGAGGTGTACGCAGGGCTGCTCACGTCCGCCTTGAACGGCTGGCCCTGGCCCACCTGTTCCACCGAAACCCGCGCGCCCCACGGCGTGTGCGCTTCGAGGTGCGCCGTCAGCAGCTTCGTCGCCTCGGCGGCGTCCTGACCCGGCGGCACCCGCAGGCTGATCTGCGCCCGCGCGCTCGCCTGGAGGGACGGCGTCGCGCCGACCACCGGCGGGCAGTCGATGCCGATGACGGTGACGGCGGGGCGGGCCCAGATGCGGTCGGCGACCGTACCGTGGCCCATCAGGCCGACACCGTCGAGGACGCGCGCGTCCTTGCGGAACTCCTCCTCGGGGTACTCCAGACCGTCCCACGAGGAGTCCGCGGTCAGCCCGTCCACGGTCGTCGAACCGTCTTCGGCGCGCAGCGAGGCCAGTACCTGGATGAGCGCGGCGAGCGCGTCGGGCGCGGCCCCGCCGAACTGGCCGGAGTGCAGGTTGCCTTCGAGGGTGTCGATGCTCACGCGCAGCATGGTCATGCCGCGCAGCGCTGTGGTGACCGTCGGCAGGCCGACGCGGAAGTTGCCGGTGTCGCCGATGACGATCGTGTCGGCGGCGAGGAGGTCGGGGTGTGCCTCGGCGTACGCCTCCAGGCCACCCGTGCCCTGCTCCTCCGAGCCCTCCGCGATCATCTTCACCGAGACGGGGACGCCGCCGTTCGCCTTCAGGGCGCGCAGCGCGAGCAGGTGCATGATGAAGCCGCCCTTGCAGTCGGCGGCGCCGCGCCCGTACCAGCGGCCGTTGCGTTCGGTCAGCTCGAACGGCGGGGAGACCCAGGCCGACTCGTCCAGCGGGGGCTGAACGTCGTAGTGCGCGTACAGCAGAACGGTCGGAGCGCCCGCCGGGCCCGGCAGGAAGCCGTACACCGACTGGGTGCCGTCGGGGGTGTCGAGCAGCGCGACGTCCTGGAAGCCCTCCGTGCGCAGCGTGTCGGCGCACCAGACCGCTGCTGCCTCGCACTCGCTCTTCGGGAACTGAGCGGGATCCGCCACCGACTCGAAAGCCACCAGCTCGGCGAGCTCCGTCTTCGCGCGGGGCATCAGCGAGGCGATGGTCTCGGCGATCGGATTCGCGGTCATGGGCACGCTCCTCGTGAGTGCGACGTTGTTGTGCGTGTATGTGTTCGTACGGGGTGGCCGACAAGCGCCGCCCGATCCTCCCACAGAGAGATCGGCGGCTCCCGCGCCGTAGGATGCGTCAGCAGTACGGATCACCGGGCCGATCAGGAGCAGAAGCACATCGTGAGCAGCGAGAACGCAGACGCCGGACGTGAGCACGAAGAGCCGGTGTGGGACGTGGTCGTGGTCGGTGCGGGTCCGGCCGGGTCGTCGGCGGCGTACGCCGCCGCGGTCGCGGGACGGCGCGTACTCCTCCTGGAGAAGGCGGAGCTGCCCCGTTACAAGACGTGTGGCGGCGGCATCATCGGGCCTTCGCGCGACGCGCTGCCGCCCGGTTTCGAACTGCCGTTCAGGGATCGTGTGCACGCCGTGACGTTCTCGCTGGGCGGGAAGCTGACGCGGACGCGCCGTTCGAAGCAGATGCTCTTCGGGCTCATCAACCGGCCGGAGTTCGACGCCGCGCTGGTCCAGGAGGCCGAAAAGGCGGGCGCCGTGGTCCGTACCGGAGCGACGGTGGCGCGGGTCGAGCAGCACGGCGCGGCTGTGCCGGACCGGCGCACGGTCGCTGTTGTCCTGGCGGGTGGCGAGACGGTGCTGGCGCGTGCGGTGGTCGGCGCGGACGGCAGCGCGAGCCGGATCGGGGCGCATGTCGGGGTGAAGCTCGACCAGGTGGACCTCGGGCTTGAGGCCGAGATTCCGGTGCCCGCCACGGTCGCCGAGGACTGGGCGGGGCGGGTGCTCATCGACTGGGGGCCGATCCCCGGCAGTTACGGCTGGGTGTTCCCCAAGGGCGAGACGCTTACGGTCGGGGTGATCTCGGCGCGCGGCGACGGCGCGGCCACCAAGCGGTACCTGGAGGACTTCATCGCGCGGCTGGGCCTGGCCGGTTTCGAACCGGACGTTTCCTCGGGGCATCTGACGCGGTGCCGCAGTGACGACTCGCCGCTGTCGCGCGGCCGGGTGCTGGTGTGCGGGGACGCGGCGGGACTGCTGGAGCCGTGGACCCGCGAGGGCATCTCCTTCGCGCTGCGCTCCGGGCGGCTCGCGGGGGAGTGGGCGGTGCGGATCGCGGAGGCGCAGGACGCGGTCGACGCCCGCCGCCAGGCGCTGAACTACGCCTTCGCGATCAAGGCGGGGCTCGGCGTGGAGATGGGTGTCGGGCGGCGGATGCTCGCGCTGTTCGAGCGGCGGCCGGGGCTGCTGCATGCGGCCATAACCGGATTCCGGCCGGCCTGGACGATGTTCGCCGGGATCACGCGCGGCTCGACGACGCTGGCGGAGATGGTGCGTACGCGCCCGCTCGTCCAGCGGGCGCTGAGCGCGCTGGACCGGCCGTAGCCTCTCTCATGCTCATGCTCATGCTCATGCTCATGCTCATGCTCATGACGTGACGGTGATGCGGAAGACGGGGTGGTCGGGGGCGGCCGCCAGGAGTTCCTCGTCGGAGGACTTGGCGGTGACGCCCTTGAAGTACTGGTTGACCTCCCAGCCCCAGCGCTCCAGGTAGGTGCGGAGCACCAGCGGCTTCTCGGCGTCGGGAATCTCGACAGCGGTGAAACCGCGGACCTTGCGGCCGACCTTGAGCTCGCCCTGGCCGGCGGCGCGCATGTTGCGGACCCAGTGGGAGTGGCCGCGCGCGGAGACCAGGTACTGGGCGCCGTCGTGGGTGTGCGGGTTCACGGGGATGCGCTGGAGCCGGCCGCTCTTGCGGCCGCGTACGGACAGTTCGGCGGAGCCGAGCAGGCTGAAACCGTGGCGGGCGAGCCAGCCCACGGCGTTGTTCAGCCGGATGGCCATGGGACTGCCCTTGAGGTAGTACGGCTGCGACTGCGACATGACTGCCTCCACCAGTTCAGAGAGCACTGCTCTCGCTTGAGAGCAGTGTGCACGTAATCGGTGATCCAAAGCAAGAGCAGTGCTCTCGTTATTGGTCGGTGCTCTCTTGCGTGGCAAGATGCTCTTCCATGAGCACCATGCGCGGAGCCAGAGAACGAGCGCGGATCGAAGTGACAGCGGCCATCAAGGAAGAGGCCCGCAGACAGCTTGCCGCCGAAGGTGCCGCAAAGCTCTCCCTGCGCGCCGTCGCCCGCGAGCTCGGCATGGTCTCCTCCGCGCTCTACCGCTACTTCCCCAGCCGCGACGAGCTCCTGACCGCGCTGATCGTCGACGCGTACGACGCAGTGGGCGCCGCCGCCGAGACCGCCCTCGCCCGGCAGCCCGGCCACGCCCCCCACCCCGCCCGCTGGACCGCGGTCTGCCGGGCCGTACGCACCTGGGCGCTCGGCCACCCCCACGAGTACGCCCTGATCTACGGCTCGCCCGTCCCCGGCTACACCGCACCCATGACCACCGTCGGCCCCGCCTCCCGCGTTGGCCAGAGCCTCATCTCCGTCGTACGCGCCGCCCACCAGGACAACGGCCTCGCCGTACCGCCCCTCGCCGCCGCCCTGGGCCCCGAGGCCCGGCGAATCACCGCGGACGTCGCCCCGGACCTCCCCCCGCCGGTCGTCGCCGCCCTGGTCGCCGCCTGGTCACAGCTCTTCGGCCTGATCTCCTTCGAGCTCTTCGGCCAGTTCAACCGGATCGTCGAGGACCGCGACACGTTCTTCGCGTACTCCGCCGAGAACCTGGCCCACACCGTGGGCCTGATCGGCGGTCGGGCCGCGGGTGGGGTCCCCTTCGCCGCGCCCGGCAGCAGCGACGGCTCCTGACCACGCCGGCCGCACGCCATCCAGCCCCTCCGGCGTTTGAGGAGCGGGGTCTGGGGCAGCGCCCCAGTTCGGGAAGGGGCGGGTTGGGGAGAGGCCCCGCGCAGCGGTCGGCGCCCAGACCCCAGCCCCCGCCGGTCATCCCGCGCGCCGACCCGCTCCGGTGCGGCCTCCGCCGCCCCGGGCGCGGGGTCGGATGCCGGCGGACCGGACCGGGTAGTGGCGGGCGGGCAGGATCAGATGCCCGACTTCTCCTGCCACAGGCGCACGAGCGCGTCGTCACCGGACACGGTGAGCGAGGAGAGCGGCAGCCGGTTCCAGAGGGCAAGGTAAAGCTGCTCCGCGGGGCCGCTCACCTCGCAGTCGGCCGGCCCCTCGTCGTTCTGCTCCGTGCGCGGCGGGTCGTCGGAGAGGCGCATCGTCCACACGTCGCCCGTGTCCGTCGCCCGTACGCGCAGAACGCGCGGCCCCTCGGTGCGCACCCGGCTGCGGTCACGGGCATGGAACCCGCGCAGCAGCTCATCGACGCCGTCCGCCGCGAACTCGGATCCCACCGGCGACATTCCGGCGCCCAGCGCCGAGTCCACGTCCACGCGGTGGATCGCTGTCTCGTGCGCCTGACGCCGCGCCCAGAAGGCGAGCGGCGAGGGCGCGGGCAGGAAGGCGAAGCACTCCAGGTCCTTGGGCGCCGTGTTCAGTGCCGCCACCAGCCGGCTGTGCCCCTCCCGGAACCAGTGGAGCAGCGCGTCGCCGTCCAGGTCGGGCTCGCTCCCGAGGGGCCGGCGCTCCGTATGGCCCTCTATGACGTACGTAGTTGCCCACCGGTGGACCAGCCCCGTGTGCCGCAGCAGATCCCGCACCTGCCAGCCGGGGCAGGTGGGCACGGGAGCGTCGGTGCCCGCCTGTTCGGCGGCTGCGGCCATCAACTTGCCCTGCTGGTCGAGTGTTTCGATGAATTCGGAAGTCCCCATGCGGGAGATTGTGCCAGCCGGGCTGTTCAGGGCGCCGATCCTGAGTCATCGGAGCGTAGGTACGGCGCCGCCTTCCGCCCACTCGATCTCGGCCCCCGGCAGGCCCTTGAGCCATCCGGCGGCCAGGTCGGCGAGTTGGGAGGCGTCCGGTGGGGTGCGGCCGAGACCGATCGCGTAGCGGACCGAGCCCGGTGTGGTCTCGAAGGGACGGGGCCAGGCGTGAGCGTCCGGCGACCCGGCCTGTCCGAGAGTGGTGAGCAGTGCGGTGAGGCGGGCCCGGAAGCGTCCCAGGGCGACCTCCAAGTCTCCCGTGTCCTCGGAGGTCTCGTCCCCCTTTGTCGCGCGTACGGTCACAACCGCCCAGGCCGCGTGGCGCCGGTGGAGAGGCGGTGGCGAGAGGAGTTCGGGCCAGGCGTCGCTGCCCGTCCGGGCCGCTGACTCCAGGGTCTCCCAAGCCTGGTAGAGCTCCTGGGCCAGCAGGTCTCGTCCCCCGGCGCCGACTTGTTCGGTGCACAGCCGGACGGGCGCGGTCGGTGTCGTGATCGACACGGGTTGCCCAGGTCGCGCGGGTGGGGTGGTGCTGGGAGTCAGACTCACCGGTTCGCGCCAGTCCCAGGCGGCCCATGTGGAGAAGAAGCGCCGGAGCAGATCGGCGGCGGGAAGGTTTCCCGCTTCTCGGGCCGTTCGCGCCGCCAGTACGGTCCAGGCCAGCCCCGGCAGCCCGCCGAAGGGGGCCGAGTCCAGGCCGCGTGCCCGTGCCCATGCCTTCACCTCCCTGGCCAGCCGGGCGAATGCGGCGAGGTTGTCGCGGGCCGCGGCGAGTACCGCCTCGGCGTCGCTGACGGCGCTCAGGGCGATCGCGGCCGCGTCACCGAGCTCGGTGCGGCGGGCCACCGCCTCGGCGGGGGCGATGCTTCCGGTGGCGACGACCACCAGGTCGACGTCCAGGCCGGCGACGCGCAGCCGCAGGCCTTGCACTCCCGCACCCGGAACTTGCTGTACCCGGGTGGCGCCGGGCAGCGCCGCGACCACCCGCGCCCGGATGTCCCCCAGGTCGACGGCGCCCGGCAACGCCGCCACCAGGTTCAGGTCCGCGCCGGCGAGGGCACAGCCCATGCGCCGCGATCCGGTGACGTACACGACTCCTTCGGCCAGTGCCTCACCCACGCGCCGCGCGACCTGCTCTGCTGCCCTCGGACCGGCGGCCTCTGCCGCCAGTTCCTCCGTGTGGGGTTCGGACAGCCACCGCACCTCGCCCGTTCCCAGAGCGATCGACGCCCGTGGCCGCATTGGCTCACTGCCCCGGCGGGAGAGCAGGACGAGCTCGCCGACGTGCGCGGACACGCTGCCCAGCCGGGCGGCGCACTCGGTCGTGAGCCGACGTGGCTCGCGGGTGCGTCCTAGGGACAGATGCGGAGTGAAGTGGCGGGCTCGCCCACGGCAACGCGGGAACCGCTCCTCCAGCGCGCGCTGCAACTCCCTCCAGGGCGCCGCGCCGGCCGCCGCCGGGTCGAGCCAGACGGTGGAGTAGTCCCGGTGCGTGAAGGCGCGTACTCCTGCCAGGCGGGCGGTGAAAGGGGCGGTCTCGGCCGCTGCGGCGCAGAGCAGCGGGGCGGCCTGCTCGAAGTCGGACTCCGGCACGAAACCGAAGAGCAGGTTCACATGGGGTGGCCAGCGGCGGACTTGCGGGTCGTGTTCCTGGCGGATGTCCTGGATGGGGGGCCAGAGCTCCGGCGAGGGCATCCATGCCACCGCTGTGCGAGGCGTCGGCGTAACGTCGAAGACGCCCGGGAGGTCTGGGTCGGCGCCTACGGTCAAGTCCACCTCCACCCCGTAGTGGTCGGACACGAACTGGCCCTCCTCGCTCGGCGACACGCCCCGCAGGACCGCCCGGGCCGGCCGCAGCGTTCCCCCCTCCCGCAGGAGTACCCGGTCCAGCCGGGCCGCCCGGCCGGACAGTGAGGAGACCGCGGCCAGTGGGTTCACGCGCGGGTCGAAGGTTGGCGGCGCGTCACCGGGGCCATGCACCTGGGTCCAGGCGTCGCTCATGCCCAGTACACCGGCCGGTCCGTCCCCCTGCTCGTTGAGGTCGCCCAGCAGGATCACATCGCCGCCGATCGGGGCCAGTCCCTCGGCGAGCCGGGCCAGTTCGGCCTGCCGCCGGACCGGGCCGTCCACGGAGTGGTCGCTGGAGAGGTGGGTGGTCACCAGCACCAGCGGCCCGGCGGCCGTCTCGACGGTGATGGCCGCGACGGCCTTGTGCGGGCCGAGCTCGTGCCACGCCGCCTCGTGTACGGGCAGTCGGCTGAGCAGCAGCAGTCCGCTCTCGTCCACGTCCTCGCCAACGGGGGCGGTGGCCACGGTGTAGCCGTCGCGGACCCAGCGCGACCGCAGCAGCATGGCCAGCAGTTGGGTCTCGACCTCTTGCAGCGCGATGACGTCGGCGTCGGCGTGTTCCAGGGCGGCGAGCAGCAGCGGCCTGCGCCGGGCGGTGTCGATGCGGTGGCTGTCGTACCGGTCCCACAGGGTGTTCCAGGTCAGTACGCGCAGCCGCTCGGCCCGCGCTGCCGCCGATGGGCGGTCGTCGGCGCGGTCGCGGTCCGCGGGGCGCCATGTGGCTGCTGCCGGGTCCCATGCGTAGGGCGTTCGGGCCGTGAAGAACGGCCCCAACAGGCGACGCGGATACCTGGCCCGGCCGGCCTGTGAAGCGTTGATCCGGTCCACACCGGTTGCCCGGTCCCAGACCACCTCGCCGTCCGCTTCTACGAACACCACCCGGTGCCACGGGATGTCACCGCCCGGTACGAAGGAGGGCAGCGCCATCCGTTCGGGTGCGGCCCCGCGCCGGCTGATCCCCAGCACGAACCGGGCCGGGTCGAACCGCGGGTCCCACAGGACCTGGTGGTAGATCTCCTCGCTCGTACGCATCACACCTCCGGCCGTGGGTCCAAGGCCATGATCCCGCCATTCGCGGGGGCGATGCGCGCGGGGGGACGACCGTGGGTCAGGCGCCCTGAGGGTGGGCGTGGCGGGGTGAGGCGTCGCGGAGCAGCCGGACGAACCAGCCGAGCGCGAACGACTGGATGAGTACGGAGAGCGGCAGGGCGACGTACAGGAACCAGGCGGACTCGGTCACGGCCACCCCGAACAGGTCGCCGCCTATGAGGAAGGCGAAGACCGTCGGTGCGCTGAGGAGGAACAGCCACACGCCGGCGAACGAGGCGTCCTCGTGGGTCACGAAGAGGGTGTCAGCGGTGACGAACAGCGCGGTCGCCGCGACCAGGCCGAGGTAGACCAGCGAGGCGGGATTGCGGAACGTCAGGCGAGCGATGGCGCGCAGCCGTCGAGCGGTCATGGTGATCTCTCCGTCCGGTGTGGTTCGTTCCTCCAGGGTGCCCTCGCGCCGTCGGCCCCGCCTGAGTACGCCTACTCAGGTGTGCTCCCCGATGACGCGTTCCGTGCCGCGTACCCCAGAAGCGCGGCGACAGCGGCCAGCATCGCCACCGTCGTCAGCGCGACGGGCAGGGAGAACCAGTCGGCGAGGAATCCGATGACGGGCGGGCCGACGAGCATGCCGCCGTAGCCGAGCGTGGACGCCGCCGCGACACCGCTCGGCCCGGCGAGTGCCCCTGCTCTGGCGACCGCCACGGGGAAGATGTTCGCGAGGCCGAGCCCGGTCACGGCGAAGCCGAGGAGCACGAGCCAGGTCGCCGGTGCGAGCGCGCCGAGCAGCATGCCCGCCGCCGCGAGGGACCCGCCGGCGACGAGAGTGCGGGTCTGGCCGAGTCGTTCGAGGAGCGTGGTCCCGCTGAGCCTGCCCACCGCCATGGCCAGCGCGAAGAGGGAGTACCCGGCCGCCGCGATGCCCGGGTGGGCGTGGAGGTCCTCCTGGAGATGGAGGGTGCCCCACTCGGCGAGCGCCCCTTCGCCGTACGCCGTGCACAGCGCGATCACACCGAAGAGCACGACGGCCTTACGGGCCGTTCCCGAGAGCGGCCGCGGGCCGTTCCCCGGTGCCTGCTGCGACCGTTCCCGGGAACGCTCCGTGGTGGGCGCCGGGTGGCGCAGCAGCGCGGCACCGGCCACGGCCGTGACGACGAGCCCGAGGCCGGTCAGGGCCAGCAGGTGCGTGGTGGCGGGAAGTTGCGCCGCCACCAGACCGCCGAGGCCGGCCCCCGCCATGCCGCCGAGACTGAATGCGGCGTGGAAGCTGGGCATCACCGGGCGCCGCATGGCCCCGACCAGGTCGACCGCGGCGCTGTTCATCGCGACGTTGATCCCACCGTACGAAGCGCCGAACACCAGCAGTACGAGGCCGAGCGCGAGTGTCGAGTGTGTCTGTGCGGGCAGTGCGATGCTCAGCGACAGCAGCACCCCGCAGGCCACCGTCACCGGGTGGCTGCCGAAGCGGCGGCACAGGCGCCCGGTGAGCATCATCGTGATCACCGCGCCTCCGGACACCCCCAGCAGGGCGAGGCCGAGGTCGCTCGCGGAGGCTCCGGTCTGGTCCTTGATGGCGGGGATGCGGACCACCCAGCCGGCGAAGAGGAAGCCGTCGAGGGCGAAGAACACGGTCAGGGCGGTACGGAGGCGGGACAGGGGGGTTGCGGCGCTGTTTGCGCCCGGGCCCCCCGGAACGGCCGTCCGTAGTTTGTTTAGGTGCGGCACAAAGTCAGCATAGGGGGCACCCCGGATCCGTACAAGACGACAGGTGAGCGCCCCGGACAACGGGAGCCGGACCCGGACGATCTTCCCGTTCATGCGAGACTCGCCCCCATGAACGGGAAGGCGACCACCATCAAAACGAGGCTGGAGAGGGGCCGGAGCGCGCTGGGCCCCGCCCTGGAACTGGTGCACACAGGACGGGCCCCCACCCGCGCCGTCCTCACCGCCGAGCTCGGCGTCACCAGGGCCACCGCCGGAGCGGTCGCCGCCGAACTGGAGGCCCTGGGGCTGATCCAGGTCGACTCCCGGCCCGGCGCGGCCGCCGGATCACAGGGACGCCCCTCGCACCGGCTGGCCGTCAACGACTCGGGTCCCGTCGTCCTCGCCGCGCAGATCCACGCCGACGGCTACCGGGCGGCGCTCGTGGGCCTCGGTGGCCGGATCGTCGCGACCGCGCCCGGCCGCAAGACGGTGGCCCCCGACCCGGCGCAGGTCATCGGATCAGTGGTCGAGGCCGGAGCCGTACTGCTGCGCGAGAGCGGCCGCCGCTGCGTGGGCGCCGGCCTCGCCGTGCCGTCCGCCGTGGCGGAGCCGGAGGGCACCGCGCTCAACCCGTTGCACCTCGCCTGGCCCGCCGGCTCCCCGGTCCGCGAGATCTTCGCCGAGCAGGTACGCGCCGCGGGCCTCGCGGGCCCCGCCTTCGCGGGCAACGATGTCAACCTCGCCGCACTCGCCGAGCACCGCCATGGGGCCGGCCGCGGCGCCCAGCACCTGCTCTGCGTCGCCACGGGCCACCGCGGCGTCGGCGGGGCGCTGGTCATCGACGGCCGCCTGCACACCGGCAGTTCGGGCCTCGCCCTCGAAGTGGGCCACCTCACGGTCAACCCCGACGGCCGCCCCTGCTACTGCGGCGGCCGCGGCTGCCTCGACGTCGAGACCGACCCCCTGGCCTTCCTCAACGCGGCCGGCCGCACCCCCGGCCCCGAGGTCTCGCTGCTCCAGCAGTCCCGCGAGCTGCTGCGCGGCCAGTACGACGACCCTGGGATCCGCGGCGCGGGCGAGGAGCTGATCGACCGCCTGGGCCTCGGCCTCGCCGGACTCGTGAACATCCTCAACCCGGACCGCATCATTCTCGGCGGCCTCCACCGCGAACTGCTCGACGCCGACCCGGAGCGGCTGCGCGCCGTAGTGGCCGACCGCAGCCTGTGGGGGCGAAGCGGCGGCGTACCGATCTTGCCGTGCACGCTGGACCACAACAGCCTGGTCGGAGCGGCCGAGTTGGCATGGCAGCCGGTGCTCGACGACCCCCTCGCCGCGCTCGCCGGCTCCAAGGCGACCTCGTGACCGAGACCTACCCGCCCATCGAGCCCCACGACCAGGGCATGCTCGGGCCGTCCGTCCCGAGTTCCACGTGTACGGCGATGGGGGAGCCCGTACGGTGCACCCCTGCCTGCCCTGACCGAGCCCGGCGCACGACGGCGCGGACAGGTGCACCCTTTCGTACTGCATGGCATCAATGCGGACTCCGCTACGCCGTAGGGGGGGTGGCGAAGGCGGCCGTCGAACCCGAGGCGCGGGCCAGTGCGTACCGATGGCGCGCACCGTACGCCGGATCGCCGCCAGCGCCGGGTCCCGGGTGGCTTCGACGAGTCGCTCCGGTGGGTCACCACCGCTGGGGGCGCTGCTGGTCGCCGCCCTCGCAACGGCGGGCGGCATCGCACTGCGGGCCGGCGCCCGGCTCCCAGGGCGGCGCGCCTGGACGTACTGCGCGCCATCGCAACGGAGTGGCGCCGTAGCGACGTACCCCTGCTGGCGGAAGCCGCCGTTCCGGTCAGCCCGCTACGGCGGACCGGACGGCGGCGGGCGCGTGCGTGGCCGGGACGGCTTCGTGACCGGCCCCGGCATCCGTGAACGGTCCGTCAGTCGTGTCCCCGTACACGGGGCACGGCGGCAAAGCCGCGGCGGGAGCCGGTGTGGGCAGCGTGAACCACACGACCTTCCCGGCGTCGCCCTGCGGGCGTACGCCCCAGCTTTCGCTGACCGCCTCGATGAGAGCGAGACCGCGCCCGCTCGTCTCGGACGCGCCGGCCTCACGGACTGTGGGCAGACGCGGATCGTGGTCGTGGACGGACACCGTCAGGCGGTCGAGCAGCAGCTCGATTTCGACGGTGCACATCTTGTCCGGCTCTGCGTGCCGGTGGACGTTGGTCAGCAATTCGGTGACGCCGAGCGCCGCCGGGTCTATCAAGGGATCCATGTGCCAGTAGCGCAATTGCGCCGAGATGATTCTGCGGACCTGACCGATCCGCGACGGCAGGGCCTGGAGCTCCACCGTGCAGTGCCTGCTTGGCTCGCTGATCACGGCTGCGACTCCCCGAATAGGTCCGGAAGAAGACGAAGAACGGATCCAGCAGTGGCTGTCTGCTGATTGGTCCGGCGGGGCTGGTTCTCAGCGTAACCGCCGGTGCACCCTGAGTGATGTGAGACCAGGGTCACCCAGGCCGTACGGCTCCGCAACTCGCATCTCATCAGTCCCGCGAGTCCTGTACGTTCCGAAGGCCGTACGCGTCCTGTGCGGAGCGGACCGCCTCCAGGAACCGCTCGGCCAGTTCCTCACCGTCCTTGGCCTGCCCGCGCTGCCCCATGGTGAGCCGGTACCGGGTCCCGTTGACCGTCGCCACCGTGCTGTCGTCCCCGGCGAACCATGGCTTCCCGGCGGTCACCGACCCCAGCGGCGCACTGTCGATCTCCCGCCCGTTGCTCGTCAGCAGGACCAGCCTTCCGTCCTTGACCAGTACCTGGCCGGCCTTGGTCAGTGAGCGGGGCCAACGCCCTATCCGTACGCCCGTAGCGCTGAACTCGGGCTCCGCCATTCCACTTCGCCCCCTTCGCGCTCGTGTCCACTTCGTGCAGGTGTCCACGGGGGCAGTCTGCACAAGGCCGGGCCCGCGCACCAGAGCCCCTCGACGATCGGGTGACGAGGCGCCAATCGTGGCCGCATCCGTATCAACTGGCCCCACAAGTGATCCCTATGGCTGCCCAAAGTCAACGTTTGTGCAGGTGAGAGGCTTAAAGTGACAGCTGGGGACCGGAGTTTCCGGGCAGCACCAGCTGCCTCGGGGGCGCTACGACGAGGAGTGGCCCGCATGAGCACCACCGACCAGCCACGTACCGGCAGCAACGCCATGGCGACGATCGACGTGGACCGCAGCGATCCGGAATACCGGGCATGGCTGAAGGAGGCCGTCCGTAAGGTCCAGGCGGACGCCAACCGCTCCGCGGACACGCACCTGCTGCGCTTCCCGCTCCCCGATGAGTGGGAGATCGACCTGTACCTCAAGGACGAATCCACCCACCCGACCGGCAGCCTCAAGCACCGGCTCGCGCGCTCGCTCTTCCTCTACGGCCTGTGCAACGGCTGGATCAGACCCGGCAAGCCCGTCATCGAGGCGTCCAGCGGCTCGACCGCAGTCTCGGAGGCGTACTTCGCGAAACTGGTCGGCGTGCCCTTCATCGCGGTGATGCCGCGCACCACCAGCCCCGAGAAGATCCGGCTGATCCAATTCCACGGCGGGCAGTGCCACTTCGTCGACGACTCGCGGAAGATGTACGACGAGTCGGCCGCCCTCGCGGCCAGGACCGGCGGTCACTACATGGACCAGTTCACCTATGCGGAACGCGCCACCGACTGGCGCGGCAACAACAACATCGCCGAATCCGTCTACCAGCAGCTGCGGCTGGAGCGGTACCCGGAACCGGCCTGGATCGTCGCCACCGCCGGGACGGGCGGCACCTCCGCGACCATCGCGCGCTACGTCCACTACATGCAGCACGACACGCGCATCTGCGTACCCGACCCGGAGAACTCCTGTTTCTTCGACGGCTGGACCCGGGGCGACGCCGGCGCCACGAGCGACTGTGGTTCGCGCATCGAGGGCATCGGCAGGCCCCGCATGGAGCCGAGCTTCGTGCCCGGCGCCGTCGACCGGATGATGAAGGTGCCGGACGCGGCGAGCGTGGCGGCCGTACGGGCGCTGGCCGGGGCCATCGGCCGCAAGGCGGGCGGCTCCACCGGAACCGGCCTGTGGAGCGCGCTGAAGATCATCGCGGGGATGATCGACGAGGGGCAGAAGGGCAGCGTCGTGACGCTGATCTGCGACCCGGGCGACCGCTATCTCGACAAGTACTACTCGGACGCCTGGCTCGCCGAACAGGGCCTGGACATCGCTCCGTACAGCGCCGCGATCGACCAGTTCCTGGCGACCGGCGAATGGTCCTGCTGAGTGCTGAGAGCAGCGTGCTGAGCGCTCACTGATGACGCTTATGCGGCCGTGGCCGCCAGCCGCCGGTCGAGGCTGCGCACGGCGCCCCGGAAGGCCCGCGCGAGGCCGGGCCGCCCCAGGCGCAGCGCCAGCCTGAGCGGCGCCGGTCCCGCCGCCGCGAACGTCCACCGCACCCGCGTGCCCGCGCCGGCCGGAGTGAGCCGCCACTCCTCCAACAGGGCCCGCATGCCCGGCGCGTTGGTTACGTCGACCCGGTACGCGTACCGCTCGCCGGGCTCGGCCGCCAGGATCGTCTCCAGGAAGCGGGTGCCGCCCTTGAGGCGCACTTCGCGCCCGGCGCCGCCCGCCGTGGGCCGGCACATCGTCACCGCACCGAACCAGGCGGGCCAGCCGCTCAGGTCCTCGGCGAGTGCCCGGTAGACCGCCTCAGGCGGCGCGGACACCTCGGCCGCGAAGACCAGGCGCGTCGGGGCGGTCTCGACGAAGTCGAGTTCCACGGGGCGGAGTCGGCGTGCCATGGGACCTGCACCCCCAGCGGGTTCGGCGACGTACCAGGCCCGAAACAGGGTAGCTGACGTACAATCAGACGTCTGCGGAGCCGACGTCCTGGTCCTGAGCCTGAGCCTGGTCCCGTGACTCGCCCGCGACCACCAGTCCCGGCAGATGCTCGGCCATCTCCTCACGGGCCTCGGCGGACAGCCCGCGGTCCGTCACCAGGGTGTCGACCTCTTCGAGCGTCGCGAAGGAACTCAGGCCCACCGTGCCCCACTTCGTGTGATCCGCGACCACGACCACCCGCCGCGCGGACCGCACCAGCCGCCGGTTCGTCTCCGCCTCGGCCAGATTCGGGGTGGAGAGCCCCGCCTCGACCGAGATCCCGTGGACCCCGAGGAACAGCACATCGAAGTGGAGGGAACGGATCGCCTGGTCGGCGACCGGGCCCACCAGTGAGTCGGACGGTGTACGTACGCCTCCGGTGAGCACCACTGTGGCCGTTCCCGGGCGCGGTCCCTTTCCGCCACCCGCGCGCTGCGCACTGTGGAACACATCGGCCACCCGCACCGAGTTGGTCACCACCGTCAGGTCCGGCACCTCCAGCAGGTGCTGGGCCAGCGCGTACGTCGTCGTACCGCCGGACAGCGCGATCGCACTGCCGGGCACCGCCATCGCCGCGGCCGCCCGCGCGATGTCCTCCTTGGCGCTCAGCTCCAGGGCCGACTTCGCCTCGAAGCCCGGCTCGTGCGTACTCGCCTCGACCACCGGTACAGCGCCGCCGTGCACTTTTTCCACGACACCCTGCCGCGCCAGCGCGTCCAGGTCCCTGCGGACCGTCATGTCGGAGACGTTGAGCTTCCTGGTCAGCTCTTGGACCCGGACACCGCCGCGCCGCCTGACCTCGTCGAGGATCAAGGCACGACGCTGCTCCGCGAGCAGGTTCTGACTCTCGGTCACGGGCGGTCCGGTCCCTTCGTTCCGTGGTACAGGCATGGGGGTTGCTCATCCTCGCACGGGTGCGCGGCAGCCGTCCCCCGGGGAGATTCCGTGAGGAGGTTCGGCAAGAGCCGTACCACGGCTGCCCGGGATCCGGGATCCTTGAGCGGCCGCGCCGTGCGCGGAAGACCATCCTCCCGATCCTCCCACCACGAGAGCGAGCCACAGAAGTGCCCCCTGTCACACCGCCCGGCGGCGACGACGACGACGGCGGAGCCGCGCTCGAACTTCTGGTCCACGGGGTCGGCGGCACCACCCCCCAGGAGATGCTCGGCGATCCGCGTACGGTCCGGGTCACCGGCGACGAGACCGCCGCCGTGTACCGGCGTACCGACGACGCCGAAGCGGAACTCCACCCGGACCGGCCGGGCGACGACTCCCGCGACCGGCCGGTCCCCGAGGCGTACGTCTGGTGCAACCTGACCTCCGGCAACGGGGCCCGCGCTCTGTGGCTGCTCCTGCTGCCGTTCATGGTCGCCAACCTCGCCCACTGGATGCAGCCCACCACCCGCGGCCTCACCCGGACCGTGCGCGTGTACGGCGTGCTGGTGCGACTCCTCGCGCTCAGCCTCACCGTGCTGCTGATCGCCGCCGCCTGCGAGGTCGCGCTCGATCTCGCCGCCTGGCAGTGCGCGGGTTCCTCCCGCTGCTCCGGCGACAAGTCGTGGCTCGGCTTCCTGTCCACCGACCGAGGCGGCTGGTGGTCCCAGCCGGGCCGGCGCCTCGCCGTGGCCGCCCTCGTGCCCGCCGCGCTGACCGGCCTGCTCTGGTACCTGTCCAACCGTACCTGGAGCGCGTACGAGTCCCAGCGCCCCCTGCCCGCCGGCGCCGAGCCGGACCCGGACGAGCCGACCGCCCGCCCCGCCCTCGGCATGCCCGGCTTCTGGTACGGCCGCCGCCTCGTCGCCCGGCTGCGCGCCGCCCACACCGCCGCCGGGTTCCTCACCGTCGCCGCCGCGCTCGCCGGAGCGGGCGCCCGCTACGACCGCCGCGCCTCGGGCCCGTTCCTCGAAGCGACCGGCCGGCTGCTCGAACTGGCCCTGCTCGCCGGGGCCGCCGTGGTGGTCTGGGTGGTCTGCCGCAGGGGCCGCTGCGAAAGCCGCCTCGACGTGAAGCTCGACCGTGTGGTCGTCGCCCTGCTGCCCGGCTCCGCGCTCGCCCTGCTGGCGCTGACGTTGCTGTACGCCGCCTGGTCCCGCCCCGAGTGGGTCTCCGCGGGCCGGCTCCCCGGCGACCGTACCTTCGGGATCATCGCCCTCACCCAGGGCGGCCTGGTCGTCGCGCTCGCCGCCGTGGCGCTCGCCATGTACCGGAGGGCTCCCGACGCCCGTACGGCGATGCGCGGGCTCGGTGGTCCCGCTACCGCCATGCTCGCCTGCGCGCTCGGCGGCGTCATGACCGGCGGTGTCGCCCAGCGCGTCGCCGACTGGCTCGACGGAGCGGGCACCCCGGGGGAGCCGGGCGGCAGCATCGACGGACCCCCGGTGCTGCTGACCTGGCAGGCGTCCGTCATCCCGCCCCTGCTGGTGGTCCTGCTGGCGGTGGCCGCGTTCTTCGCCGTACGCACCTGGCGTGGCCGGGGAGCGATGGCCGACGCCATCGAGGCGGAGTACCCGGACGCCGAGCCCGACACCGTACGCACCCGCCGCATCGCCCGTATCCGCGCCATGGCCGCGCTCACCGACCGGGCGCCGGTGATCCTCGGCGTCACCTCGGGGGCCACCCTGCTGCTGGGCGCCGGCGCGCTCCTCGGGGCCTGGACGACGGGGAAGGTGCCGGGCAGGGCCGCGGCAGGCAACCCCGACTTCGTCGCGTCGGCGGCGCAGGCCGCTCAGGCGCTCGGCTCATGGCTGATCGGCGTCGGCTTCATACTCTTCGTCACCTGGGGCCGCCGCGCCTACCGCGACCCGGCCGCCCGCCGCACCATCGGCATCCTCTGGGACGTCGGCACCTTCTGGCCGCGCGCCGCGCACCCCTTCGCGCCGCCCTGCTACGCCGAGCGCGCCGTTCCCGACCTGACGTGGCGGATGGCCAGCTGGACCGACCGTACGGGCGGACGGCTCGTCATCTCCGGCCACTCGCAGGGCAGTGTGCTGTCGGCGGCCGCCGTCTGGCAGCTGCCGCCGCGCACCAGACGCCGCGTCGCGCTGCTCACGTACGGATCGCCCCTTGAGCGGCTGTACGGGCGCTGGTTCCCGGCGTTCTTCGGAACGGCCTGTCTCGAAGCCCTGAGCCATGAGTTGCACTGCTGGCGGAACCTGTGGCGCCGTACCGACCCCATCGGCGGGCCGGTGCGTGTGAAGGGCGGACAGGGGCTCGATGTGGACCGCGCGGCGCTCAAGGACCCGCTCGCTTACGGGCGTACCAGGGAACAGCCGTTGCCCGCCCCCGTGCTCGGCCATTCCGAGTACCAGGCCGATCCCGCGTTCGACCACGAAAGGACCGCGCTCCTCGACCGTCTGCCGCCGTGCGCGGTGCCCCGGCAGCGCCCCGACGCCCCGCTCGGTCAGGGAAACTCGGGCAGGTCCTCGGGGTAGAGGAGAGTGAGGTCGTCCGTGTTCATCTCGGTGAGCCGGGCGACCCGGCCGGCGTGGCGTTCCACCATCGACTCGAAGGTCTGTCGCGCGGTGCGTCCGTTGCCGAACGCGGGTCCCTTCGGCAGCACCGTGAAGTACTTCAGAAGCGCTTCGGACGTTCCCGTACCCAGCCGGTACTCGTGCTCCTCGGCCTGCTGCTCGACGATCCGCAGCAGTTCCTCCGGCGCGTAGTCGGAGAAGGTGATCGTGCGCGAGAAGCGCGAGGCCACGCCCGGGTTGACGTTCAGGAAGCGTTCCATCTCCGCCGTGTACCCGGCGACGATGACGACGACGGCTTCCCGGTGGTCCTCCATCAGCTTCACCAGCGTGTCGATGGCCTCCCGGCCGAAGTCGCGCCCCGAGTCCTCGGGGGACAGGGCGTACGCCTCGTCGATGAACAGCACACCGCCGCGCGCCCGGTCGAACGCTTCCTGGGTACGGATGGCCGTCGAACCGATGTGCTCGCCGACCAGATCCACCCGGGACACCTCCACGAGGTGACCGCGCTCCAGCACCGCGAGCGAGGCCAGGATCTCGCCGTACAGCCGCGCGACCGTGGTCTTCCCGGTGCCGGGGGAACCGGTGAAGACCAGATGGCGGCGGGCCGAGGCCGCCTTGAGACCGGCCTCCTGGCGGCGGCGGCCGATCTCGATCATGTCGGTGAGAGCGCGCACCTCACGCTTGACGCTCTCCAGGCCCACCAGGGCGTCCAGTTCACCGAGCACGGCTTTCGGCGTACGGACCGGCTCCGCGTCCGGCACAGGGGCCGTCACGGGCTGTGTGGCGCGCTGTCCGGGGACCGCGCCGAGCAGCCCGGTGGTCTGCGTCGCGGTCAGTACGGCGGGGGCTTCCGGGGCCGACGCGCGTACGCCGCTCTCGTCGCTCGTGCAGTCCTCGACGAGCGGACCGTCCTCGGCGAACTCGTAGCCCCCGCGCGCGCAGCGCTCCGTACGGCAACGGGTCAGCGTCGTACGGCAGCCGTCGATCACATGGAAGCCGTAACCGCTGCTCCCCGTCACCCGGCAGCCGTGGAACGTGCCGCGCCCTTCCGCCGAAACGTAGAAGCCCGCCTCTGCGGGCGACGTGACCGTACAGCGCTCTATGCGCGGGTCTGCGCCCTTGGTGACGATGACACCGGTCTGCGCCCCGTCGATGGTGCAGCCGGAGAGCGTGCCGCCGCTGCCGTGGTCGCGGAACCACGCGCCGGTCGACGCCTCGCGGATCCTGCAGTCGTCGAGCTGCGCGGTCGCGCCGTCGCTCACCGACACCGCCGTGTTGCGCACCTGGGACAGGTCACTGTCTATGACGTCGACGCGCGAGCCCCGGTCGAGCACGAAGAGCGCGTCGGGTACGTCGTGCACCCGGCAGCCCTCCAGAACGGCCGTCGCGCCGTCGCTGATCCAGACGGCCGGATAGTCGCCCGTACTGTCGTGGATCTCGCACTGGTTGGCGTCCACGCGCGTACCGGGGTCCCACACGGACAGCCCGTTACGGCCGAACCGGCGCACCGAGGAACGCGTGAGGGTGAGGACCGCGCGCGAGCGCAGGTCGATCGCGTTCTCCGGAATGTCGTGGATGTCGCAGTCGGAGAGTGTCAGTACGGCGTCGGTGTCGAGGGTGACACCGTCGGCCGAAGTGCGGTGCACCGTGCAGTCGGTGAGATGGGCCGAGGCACGGGCGGCGACCTGCACGCCGGAGCCCTTGACCTCGTACACCTCGCATCCGATGGCCTCCAGGCCGCTGCCCTCGCCGTTCACGGACAGGCCCGCGCCCGACGTGTGGTGGATACGGCAGCGCTCCAGGCGCGGGTGCGCGCCGCCCCGCACCGACACACCGGACTGGCCGGCCGCGACCACCTCGCACTCCTCGAACACTCCGCCCGCACCCTCCAGTACGCCGATGCCGACGCCCGCCGGGTTGTCGACGGTGCAGCGGCGCACGGTGGGCCGGGCAGCGCCGCGCACCTCGATGCCGACGGCGGAACGCGTCACGATGCGCAGATCGACGAGCTCCGGGGTGCCGTCCTCGACGAGCAGGGCAGGGGAGGCCGTGTCCTGGCCCTCGATGTAGAGGTCCTGGACCACGGCGGAGGCGCGCACGGTGAGCGCCACACCGTCCACGGGGGCGATCCGGACCGAGCCGACGGTCCCTTCCGGGCCGCGCAGCGTCACGGCCCGTTCCAGGACGAGATTTTCCCGGTACGTACCGGGGGCGACGGTGAGCACGTCACCGTCCCCGGCGGCCTCCAGGGCTGCGGCGAGGGACGCGTATTCACCTGTGCGGCGCCGCCACCGCGATGTGCCGGTGTGCGTCACCTGGACCGTGCCCTGTGCCATGGCGTTGCTGTGCCCCCACCTTGTACTGACGTGCTGACGATCTGGCCGCTCCACCGTAGCGCGCGCGGGGGAGGGGAGTTGACCGGTCAGCTGTGCCGGAGAGGCTGTCTCAGCTGCCCGCGCCCGTACGCCCCCAGTCGGGACCGGCCTTGGCCCATGCCTGGTCGAGACGGGCGTACCGACGCAGCATGAGCCACCGTACGACCAGGCGCCTGCCGCCCTCGAAGAGCGCGGCCGTCGCCGCGGCCGCGCCGATGCCGGCGATGGCCGCGTGGGTGGACGCCGTGGTGTTGTCCATGGGGCGGCCGACGACCTGGCCCTGTTCGTTCGTCCAGACCTGGAAGCGGTCGCCCGGCCGGCCGGTCCGCCGGTTGGTCGTCACCGTCCCGGTGTGCCGAGTGCCGTCGTGCGCGGTCCACTTGGCCACGACCTGGGCGTGTGCCGCGCGCTCCGACGCCATCTCGGGGTCGGGAATCACGGCCCTCTCGGGCGCGGCCCGGACGACGACCGCTGTCGTCGGGCGGCGCTGCTCGTGCTGGACGCGCACCGACTCCTGAAGTGCCGCCCGGGTGAGCGTGCCGCAGAGCCATCCCACGGCCGGGGCGGCGAGGGTGATCAGCAGTACGACGGCGAAGGTCACCCATGCCTCGACGAGATCGGTCGTACGGCACAAGGGGCTGTGCCGTCGGCGCCACACCGCGACTGCAGTCCGCACCGTCCCGCACCCCCTTCCGCGTCCGTCTCCTGAACGCGTCCGACGCCCCGGTGAGTTCCCACGGTCACGGAGTCCTACTCGAGGATTCTCACCGGATCACCGACACGGATCGTTCCGGTGCCTTCCGGTACGAGGTTCTGTCCGAAGATCAGCTGGTCGCCGGAGCGCCGGTGCCTGACGAGCGTACGCAACGGCTCCTTGCCGCGCTCCGCCGTCCGCTGGTCCGTGGTGGTGACGACACAGCGGCCACAGGGCTTGGCGACCCGGAAGGTGACGTCGCCCATCGCGATGCGCTTCCAGTCGTCCTCCGCCCACGGAGCGGTGCCGTCCACGACGGCGTTCGGCCGGAAGCGGCTCATCGGGAGCGGACCCTCGTCGGCGTGGTCGCCCTGCGCGATGAGGGAGTTGAGGGCGTCGAGCGAGGAGAGCGTGGTGACCAGAAGGGGATAGCCGTCGGCGAAGCTCACGGTCTCGCCGGGCTCGGCGTAATCGGGATCGATGGGACGGCGGCGGGCCGGGTCGTCGAGATGGACCAGGCGCACCTCGGTGCCCAGATATTCGCTGAACCAGGCGTGCGCCCCCGCGTCCGCCTCGACCGCCTCCACCTTGTCCTTCCAGAGCTGCACATCCGTGGTTCCCGCGGGCTCGGGCACGGCGACGCTCAGAGACTCGCGTCCGGGCGCGGACAGCCGTATCCCGCCGCCCGGCAGAGGTTCGGCACGCGTCAGCGCGAGCCTCGGCTGCGGGCGCTGGGTGACCACCTTGCCGGCCGGGTCGACCAGCATCCATCTGCGGTCCCCGGCCGGCCCCCACGGCTCGACCTTCACTTCACCCGGCGCGCACCCTGCCGCCGACTTGACCGGATAGACATGGACCGCGTGGAGAAGCGAATTCGGCATGCGGCCAATCCTGCCAGCCGGGTCGGACAATCGTGCGGCCCGTCAGTACCCCCGGCCCTGGTACTGGTGGTTGTACGGGTCGTCGTACGGCGTGGCGGCGGGCACCGGACGGGGAGCCGCGGGGCGCATGGCCTCGTACCCGGTGGCGGCTGCCTGGCGGGGCTGCTGCTGTTGGTACTGCTGCGGACCCGGGTAACCGCGTGGGCCCGCGGCCTGCTGAGGGATGTACGGAGCCGGAGTGTGCTGGAGCGGCGCCGGCTGGGGCGCGGCCTGCTGCGGGTAGCCGTACGAAGGGGCGGGGGCGTAGTAGGAAGGCGCCGGAGGAAGCGCGGGAAGCGCCGCCGGGAGAGCCGGCAGATAGCTGTTTCCGGTGTCGTACGCGGCGGGCACCCGGATAGGAGCGATCTGGGGCGTGCCCCGTTCTGCGACGAGGGAGTCGTAGATCGGAGTGTCCGGGAAGGACGGGGCGGAGTAGTAACCGCCGCCGTAGGTGGCGCGGGGGGAGGTCATGGCACCTAAGTTAAGCGGAAGATGTTCTGGTTGGGGAGCCCGATAAGAGGGTTGTTTTACGAGTTGCGAGTGACGGCGGATCCCTAATCCGAGCGAACTTGGGAAAATCGGTCGCCGCGCGGCGTTGGGATCGTGTAAAAGGCGTGCTGGCCATTGGTTACCCGGGGTCGCCGGGTGATCTTGAGCCCGTCGGCGCGGGCCTGTGGAAGGCGGGGGAATAGGTTGGCCGTACAGAAATCTCCAGAGACCCGCACTCGCGATGGGGGCGATCATGTCCATGCTTAAAGGAACCAATGTGCCGGTGCCGGCACAGGCCGTGCGCGTCGAATTGGGATGGCGTTCGGGTCCCGGTGTACCGGACGTCGACGCTTCCGCCCTTCTGCTGGTGTCGGGAAAGGTCCGCTCGGACGCGGACTTCGTCTTTTACAACCAGCCCGCGCACGCGTCGGGCGCGGTACGGCACGACGGGAAGACGCCCTCCGGAGACAGTGTGACGGACACGCTTTCGATCGACCTCGCACGGGTGGAGGCCGCCGTGGAGACCGTGGTCGTCGCTGCCTCGGCGGACGGCGGCAACTTCGGGCGTGTGCCGGGTCTTTACGTACGGGTACTGGACGCCGCGAACGGCACTGAGATCGCTCGCTTCGACAGCCAGGACGCGAGCGTCGAAACGGCCTTCGTCCTCGGTGAGCTCTACCGGCGACAGGGTGCGTGGAAGTTCCGTGCCGTGGGCCAGGGCTACGACAGCGGACTCGAGGGGCTGGCGAGGGACTTCGGCATCAGCGTCGACGAGCCCCAGCAGCAGACGTCAGCCCCGGTTGCGGCGCCGGCCCCCGCCGCTCCCGCACCCGCCGCTCCCGTACGCCTCACGAAGATCACGCTCACCAAGGAAGCCCCGGCCGTCTCGCTCACCAAGCAGGGCGGCACCTCGGGCATGATGCGCGTGAACCTCAACTGGGAGATGCGCAAGCAGTTCAAGGGCTGGGGCGCCAAGCTCGGCAGGGCGGTCGCCATGCACGGTGACCTCGACCTCGACCTGTGCGCCCTCTACGAACTCAACGACGGCCGCAAGGGCGTCGTCCAGGCGCTCGGCAACGCCTTCGGTTCGCTGCAGCAGCCGCCGTACATCCATCTCGACGGTGACGACCGCACCGGATCCGTGAGCACCGGCGAGAACCTGACCATCAACCTCGACCACAAGGACAAGCTCCGCCGCGTCGTCATCTTCGTGGCTGTCTACGAAGGGGCCCGTTCCTTCGCCGACCTGCACGCCACGGTCACGCTCACGCCGCAGAACGGCGCCCCCATCGACTTCTCGCTCGACGAGTGCACCGTGCCCTCCACCGTCGCCGCGCTCGCCCTCATCACCAACGAGGGCGGCGATCTGACCGTGCGGCGCGAAGCGCGTTATCTCGTACCGGAGCGCGGTGTCAGCCCGCAGCGCACCATCGACTACGCCTACGGCTGGGGCATGAACTGGTCGCCCGGCAGGAAGTGACCGTCCGGTGGCCGGCTCAGCGTTCCGGCGCGGCTTCAGGACGGGCGTACGTACGCCCCTTCCAAGCCGCGCCGCGCCCCCGGTAGTGCTGCACAGCGGAATCGACGGTCATCAGCAGATAGAGGACAGCCGTGAACGGCAGCAGCAACGCGAGCCCCAGCGGCTGCCGGTAGTAGCGCAGCACGGGAAGGTACGTAGCGGTCATTACCGCCCATGCCAGGCCGCCCGACCACGCCGCCACACCGTCAACCGACAGCACACCGGCGCACAGAGTGAGCGGGGGCGCGAGATACACCAACGCGAGCCCCGCGACCGTTCCCGCGAGCAGCGACGGACTGTGCATCAGCTGGGCGTACGCGCTGCGCGAGACCATCCGCCACAGATCACCGAGCCGCGGATACGGGCGCACGCTGTCCACCCGCTCGGCGAGCCCCAGCCAGATCCTGCCCCCACTGCGCTGCACCGCTGTGGCGAGTGATACGTCGTCGATCACCGCCTGCCGGATCGAGTCGGGCACGCGCGCGCGTGCCGCTGCCTCAGTCCGCAGCAGCACACAGCCACCCGCGGCCGCCGCGGTCCGTGCTCCTGCCTTGTTGACCCACCGGAACGGATAGAGCTGCGCGAAGAAGTACACGAACGCGGGAACGACGAGTCGCTCCCATGCGGTGACGACGCGCAACCGGGCCATCTGGGAGACGAGGTCGAGGCCGTTGGTGTCGGCCGCGGCCACCAGTTCGCGCAGACTTCCCGGAGCGTGCGCGATGTCGGCGTCCGTGAGGAGCAGAAACCCGGGTTCCCGTCGCTCGCCCTCGTGCCCCCGCTCGCGGGCCAGCGCGATGCCGTGCCGCAGGGCCCAGAGTTTCCCGGTCCAGCCCGGCTGCGGTTCGCCGGGGGACACCACGGTCAGCGGCAGCCCGCCGTGGACGCCGGCCAGCTCCAGCGCCAGGGCGCCCGTACCGTCCTCGCTGCCGTCGTCGACCAGAATGATCTCCGCGCGGCCCGGATAGTCCTGTGCGAGGAGCGACGGCAGGCTCAGGGGCAGCACCTCCGCCTCGTCGCGCGCCGGGACGACCACGGCGACATCGGGCCATACGTCCGGCTCCTCGCGGCGCGGCAACCGCTGGTCCGTACGCCAGAAGAACCCCTGGCCCAGCAGCAGCCACACCCACACGGCCAGCGATCCCACGGCAATCCACGCAATGGCGCTCATCCGTCGCAGTCTGCCCCACCCCGGGGTCGGCGCGAGGGCGGTCGACTATGGTGACCGGGTGAAGATCGCGCTCATGGACTCCGGAATCGGCCTGCTGCCGACGGCCGCCGCCGTACGCCGGCTGCGGCCCGACGCCGATCTGGTCCTCTCCTCCGACCCCGACAGCATGCCCTGGGGACCGCGTACGCCCGCCGAAATCACCGACCGCGCACTCGCCGTGGCACGCGCCGCCGCCGCGCACCGGCCCGACGCGCTGATCGTGGCCTGCAACACCGCTTCCGTGCACGCCCTGCCCGCGCTCCGCGCGGCGCTGGAGCCGGGCATCCCGGTCATCGGTACCGTGCCCGCGATCAAGCCGGCCGCCGCGGGCGGCGGGTCCGTCGCCATCTGGGCCACGCCCGCCACCACGGGCAGTCCGTACCAGCGCGACCTCATCCGTGACTTCGCCGACGGCGCCGCCGTCACCGAAGTGCCCTGCCCCGGTCTCGCCGACGCCGTGCAGTGGGCCGACGAGGAGGGCATCGACCGGGCCATCGCCGCGGCCGCCACCCTTACCCCGCGCGATGTAAGGGCCGTCGTCCTGGGCTGCACCCATTACGAACTTGTCGCCGAGCGCATCCGCGCCGCCGTTCAGCCGCACGGACTGCCGCCCGTGGTGCTCCACGGGTCCGCCGACGCCGTGGCCGCCCAGGCGCTGCGCCGCATCGGCGCTGCGCCCGCTCCCGCTGCCGCACCCGTCGCAGGCCTCACCGTGCTGATCGGCGGCCGGGACTCCGCGCTGCCCGGCGCCGCGCTCGCGTACGCCGAGGGCCGGCTGCTCGACACGGTCGACGCCGCGCGCTGACCGCGGGGCAGGCGGAGGCCCGGCTAGGCGCTGCCGCGAACGCGGAACGTGAGTACGCTGCTACGCATGAGGGACCACCCCCACGGGGGGCGTACGACGGAGCCCCTTCCCGTGATCTGGACCGGACGCGCGACCAACCGCGCACAGTGGCTGCTCGCGGCCGTCGGCGGCGGCTGCCTCGCGCTCGGTATCAAACTGGCCGTCGATTCGACCTGGACTTCCGGCCTCGCTCCGCTGGTGATGTCGGTCGTGGGCTGCCTGGCCGCCGGCCTGCTCATCCTCTTCGGGACGCTGGCCTTCGTACACGTGGCGGTCAAGGTCGACAGCGACGCGTTCGAGGTGCGCTGCGGCCACATGGGCCTGCCGCGCCGCCGCATCCCGCTCGCGCATGTGGTGCGCGCGGAGTTCGCACCGAGAGTCACACCACGGCAGTGGGGCGGCTGGGGCTACCGCTGGCGTCCGGAGAAAGGGATGGCCGTGATCGTCCGCAGAGGCGAGGGAGTCGTCCTGCGCCTAGGTGACGGCCGGATCTTCACGGTGACCGTCGACGACGCGGAAACGGCGGTACGGATCATCCGCGCCCGCCTGCACACGGCGGCGACCGGCATGCCCGCCGAAAACTGATCCACGCGGCTGTTCGGCTGCGCGCCGCCGCCGGAAACTTCACCCCTGCCGGTCCGCCTGAGCTAACGGCTGGGCGCCCGCACCGCTGCCTCGGAAGCGACCACACCGCCACCCCCGTCGTCGGGCAGCCGTCGCGCGGTGGCCAGCCCCGCCAGTAGCCCCGAGCCCGCTGTCACCGCCGTAAAGCTGAGCGCGGTGCCGATGGCCGCCAGCGTGGCGACGGCGGTGAGGGCCGCCGCGGCGGTCAGGACGACCGGGGTGGCGACGGGCGAGCGCCACAGTCCGTACAGCATCCAGCCGAAGGCGGCGCCCAGCAGAACGACCCCCACGACGCCCTGTTCGGCTGCCTGCTGCAACGGCGCCGAGTGGGGCTTGCCGTCGGCGTTGAGCGTCTGCTGGGCAGTGGGGCTGAGCCTGCCGAACCGGTCGGGGCCGGCGCCCCGCGTCGGATACTCCTTGGCGAGCTCGGCCGCGTCCCGCCACAGCAGAACGCGGTTCACCGTCAGCTGCCCCTCCAGCGACACCGTAAGACCGTGCGGCAGCGCGTCCTCGGCCACCGCCCACGAACCACCCACCACGAGCCCCGTTGCCAGGGCAAGGCCTGCCAGGCCCACCGCCCTGTGGCGCACGTGCGCCGCCGCCAGCGAACACAGCAGCACACCGAGCGCCGCGGCGAACCCGGCGACGGAACCGAGCACCAGCGCCGTCACGGCGACACCGAGTGCCAGCAGCCGGAGCGCGAGCCGCAGCAGATACGGTCGCGCCGCCCACGCCGCACAGCAGGCCGCGCCGGAGGCCAGCGCGAGCAGGCCGGCGGTCGCGCCCGTGCTCCCGGGACTCTGGCCGACGGCGGCCGCGCCCGGCAAGTCACCCGGTAAGCCCCCGTCCGGCCGCAGGGCGACGGCCAGGGCGAGCGCGGTCAGGGCGGCGGCCGAGGCGGCGAAGACCGGCAGCAGCGAGCCGCAGATACGGCCGCACGCATAGCCCCCGGCGACGGCGAGCACGGCCAGCAGTACGCCTTCGGGCCTGGCCTCCCGGCCGGCAGCGGCGACCAGCGCCCAGACGGCGCACCCGCCGAGGATCACGACGCCGACGGCATCGGTGACGGCGTCCCGTTCGCGGGCGCCGGACCGTATCGTCGGTATGGCCATCCCGTCGACCCCCCGACCTGAGACGGGCCCCGCCCACCACGGCCGGAAGGGCCGGGTGCCAGGGACTGGCGCACACGGTAATGGCAGGGGCAATGATTTGTGTACAGATTGCGCAGGAACGTTGCTTCGGCTGCCGGGCCGCGCTCCCGGGGGCCGCACCGGGACCGGACCGGGCGAGAGCCCCGCCGGCCACGACCGCGCTGTCCGGGCACCTCCCGGCCACCGTAGACTCCGCCGGGTGAGCGCCACTCAAACTGCCATGGAACAGCCCGCAGAACAGCTGGCCCCGCACCCCGATGCCACCCCTCGCGGGAGAAGAATGCTGACCCGGCTCGTGGCCCCCGCGGCCGCCGCTCTCTCCGGTCTGCTCCTGTACGCGAGCTTCCCGCCCCGCCCGCTGTGGTGGCTGGTACTGCCGGGCTTCGCCCTGCTCGCCTGGTGCCTGTACGGGCGCCGGGCGCGGGCCGCGTTCGGACTCGGTCTCCTCGCCGGGCTCGGCTTTCTGCTGCCCCTGCTCAGCTGGACGGGCGAGGAGGTGGGCCCGTTGCCATGGGTGGCACTCGCCACCGCCGAGGCGCTGTTCGTCGCGGTGACCTGTGTCGGAATCGCCGTGGTGACGCGGCTGCCGCTCTGGCCGGTGTGGGGCGCCGCCGTGTGGATCCTCGGCGAGGCGGTCCGCGCGCGTGTACCGTTCGGCGGCTTCCCGTGGGGCAAGATCGCTTTCGGCCAGGCCGACAGCGTCTTCCTGCCGCTGGCCGCGGCCGGCGGCACGCCCGTCCTGGGGTTCGCGGTCGTACTGTGCGGCTTCGGCCTCTACGAAGCGGTACGGCAGTTCCTCACCTACCGCTCGACCCGTAAAGTGCCGCGCAGGGGTGCGGCCATCGCCGCCCTGACCATCGTCGTGCCGGTCACTGCGGCCCTGGCGGCCCTCCCGCTCGTCGACAACTCCGCGCAGAACGGCACCGCGACAGCCGCCGCGATCCAGGGCAACGTGCCGCGGCTCGGCCTCGACTTCAACGCCCAGCGCCGGGCGGTACTGGACAACCACGCACGGCGTACGGAACAGCTCGCCGAGGACGTCAAGGCCGGCAAGGTGCCCCAGCCGGACTTCGTCCTGTGGCCGGAGAACTCCTCCGACCTCGACCCCTACCGCAACGGCGACGCCCGCCTGGTGATCGACCGTGCCGTTCGCGCGATCGGAGCCCCGACGGTCATCGGAGCGGTACTCACACCCGACACGGGAAAGCTGCGCAACACGCTCATCGAGTGGGACCCGGAACGCGGCCCCGTCGCGACGTACGACAAGCGGCATGTCCAGCCGTTCGGCGAGTACATCCCGATGCGTTCCTTCGTACGTCTCTTCAGTTCCGACGTCGACCGCGTACGCAGGGACTTCGGGCCGGGCGACGAGGTGGGCGTCTTCGACCTCGCCGGCACGAAGGTGGGGCTCGCGACCTGCTACGAGGCGGCCTTCGACTGGGCGGTGCGGGACACGGTCAACGGCGGGGCCCAGCTCATCTCCGTACCCAGCAACAACGCCACCTTCGGGCGCAGCGAGATGACGTACCAGCAGCTCGCCATGTCCAGGGTGCGCGCCGTCGAACACAGCCGGGCCGTCGTCGTTCCCGTGACCAGCGGGGTCAGTGCCGTCATCCAGCCGGACGGCAAGGTCGTACAGAAGACACAGATGTTCACGCCGGACGCACTGGTCGCCGAGGTGCCGCTGCGTTCCTCGCTGACTCCCGCGACGCGCCTGGGAACGATCCCCGAGGGCGTACTGGTGGTGCTCGCCGTGACCGGTCTCGGGTGGGCGCTGTTCCGCGGCGTACGGGCCCGTCGGAGTGCGTCCGCGTGAGCTTCACCCCCCGAGACGGCCCGTTAGGGTCGGACCATGGCAACTCCCGAATTCATCCGCCGGCTCAGGGCGACCGCGGGTCACCAGCTGCTCTTCCTGCCGGGCGTCAGCGCCATCGTCTTCGACGAGGCGGGCAGAGTGCTGCTCGGACGCCGCGCCGACACCGGGAAGTGGTCGATCATCGGCGGCATCCCGGAGCCGGGGGAGCAGCCGGCGGCGACGGTCGTGCGCGAGGTGTACGAGGAGACCGCCGTGGAGTGCGTGGCGGAACGCGTCGTTCTCGTACAGGGACTCAAGCCGGTCGAGTACCCGAACGGCGACCGGTGCCAGTACATGGACATCACGTTCCGGTGCCGGGCCGTCGGCGGTGAGGCGCGCGTCAACGACGACGAGTCGCTGGATGTGGCCTGGTTCTCGGTGGACGCACTCCCGGACCTCAACGAATTCGCGCTCCTGAGGATCAAGCAGGCCCTCACCGACGAACCCACATGGTTCGAGCCCACCACACAGCTCTGAAGTATGGGCGGTGACCACATCGGTGCCGAGGTGGGCGCTGCCTAGGGTCGTGGGCATGACCGCGCCCACCACACACACCGCGCACGTTTCCGGACCCGACCTCAGCGGCCGTACCGCGCTCGTCACCGGCGCGGCGGGCGGCATCGGCCGCGCCTGCGTGCTGCGGCTCGCGGCCGCCGGAGCCAAGGTCAGAGCCGTCGACCGGGACGCGCGGGGGCTCGACGCCCTCACGGGGCAGGCGCGGGGCCTGGCGGGCTCGGTGGAGCCACAGACCCTCGACCTCACCGACCTCGACGCGGCGGAGCAGGTGGCGGCGGGCACGGACATCCTAGTGAACAACGCGGGGCTGCAACTGGTCCGTCCCATCGAGGAATTCCCGCCGGACGTCTTCCACACTGTCCTGACCGTGATGCTCGAAGCCCCCTTCCGGCTGATCCGGGGAGCGCTCCCGCACATGTACGGGCAGGGCTGGGGACGTATCGTCAACATCTCGTCCGTGCACGGGTTGCGCGCATCCGCCTACAAGTCGGCGTACGTGGCCGCCAAGCACGGGCTCGAAGGGCTCTCCAAAACCGCAGCCCTGGAAGGCGCCGAGCACGGCGTCACATCGAACTGCGTCAATCCCGGGTACGTCCGCACCCCGCTCGTGGAGCGGCAGATCGCCGACCAGGCGGCCGCACACGGGCTGCCGGAGGAACGCGTACTCACCGACGTACTGCTCAAGGACTCCGCGCTCAAGCGCCTCCTCGAACCGCGGGAGGTCGCCGAGGCCGTGCTGTACCTGTGCGGCCCCCACGCATCGTTCATCACGGGAACTTCGCTGCCCCTCGACGGCGGCTGGACCGCTCACTAGCTGGTTGAGTGTGTCCATGTCCCACGATCAGCCACAGAGCGGCAGTGAAGTCCCGTACCTGGAACTTCTCGCGCGCGGGGCCGCGGCCGATGCCTACGAGCGGCCGGTGCTGGTCGCCCGCGCGGACGGCGCGACGCCCGAAACACTCGCCGCACTAGAAACCGCGAAAATGCACGCCCTTAGGGTACGGGCCGAACTGGAGGGACGGCGACGGCGCGAGGCCGAGCTGTCCGCCCTCTACGAGACCGCCCACGACCTCGCCGGGCTGCGCGACCTGGACGCCGTACTGGCGGCGATCGTCCAGCGGGCGCGGTCGCTCCTGGGCACGGAGGTCGCGTACCTGAGCCTCAACGACCCGGTCGCGGGCGACACGTACATGCGGGTCACCGAAGGGTCGGTGTCGGCGCGCTTCCAGCAGCTGCGGCTCGGCATGGGGGAGGGGCTCGGCGGACTCGTCGCGCAGACCGCCCGCCCTTACGCGACCGAGAGCTACTTCGACGACCCCCGTTTCCAGCACACCTGGACCATCGATTCGGGCGTACGCGACGAAGGGCTCGTCGCGATCCTCGGCGTACCGCTCACCCTGGGCAGCCAGGTGATCGGAGTGCTCTTCGCAGCCGACCGCCGTGCCCGCGTCTTCGAGCGTGAACAGATCGCGCTGCTCGGTTCGTTCGCCGCACATGCCGCTGTCGCGATCGACACCGCGAACCTGCTGGCGGAGACCCGGTCGGCGCTCGCCGAGCTGGAGAAGGCCAACGAGATCATCCGGGACCGCAGTGGTGTCATCGAGCGTGCCTCGGACGTGCACGACCGGCTCACCGAACTGGTGCTGCGCGGGGGCGGCGTCCACGATGTGGCGAGCGCGGTGTCCGAAGTGCTGGACGGGGCCGTCGAGTTCAGGGAAGCCCCCGAAGGGGAACCCGCGGGGGCGGACGGACACGCGGTACGGCGCGGCGACGACTGGGTGGTCAGCGTCTCGGCCGGCGGTGAACTCCTCGGCGCGCTCGTCCTGCGCGGCCACCCCGCCCTGGACCCCGTCGACCAGCGCACGCTCGAACGCGCCGCCATGGTGATGTCGTTGCTGCTGCTGGCCAGGCGCTCGGCCGGCGAGGCGGAGCAGCGCGTACGGGGTGAACTGCTCGACGACCTCCTCGATGCCCCCGACCGCGACCCCCGCCTGCTGCGCGAACGCGCCGCCCGGCTGCGCGCCGACCTCGACGCCCCTCACGTGGTGCTGGCCGCCCGCATCGAAGCGCCGCGGGAGGCCAGCGTGGAGCGCGAGAGCGCGGACCGCAGGCGGCTCTGGTCCGCGGCCTCGCACCTGGCGGCCACCGGGCACGGCCTGGCGGCGGCCCGCGACGGCGGCACCGTACTGCTGCTGCCCCTGGACAGCGGCGACAGCGCCGCTGCCCTCGCCCGGCAGACGGCGAAGCACCTGGGCGGCGCCCTGCGCGAGCCTGTGACGGTCGGAGCGTCGGGGCCGGTGGAAGCGCCCGCGACGCACCCGGGAGCGGTCGCGGGCGCGTACGAGGAAGCACGCCGCTGCGTCGACGCGCTGCGGCTGCTCGGCCGTTCCGGGGAAGGGGCGGCGGCTGAGGACTTCGGCTTCCTGGGACTGCTCCTCGCGGACAGCCGGGACGGACGTTCCGGGGGCGCCATCGAAGGGTTCGTACGCCGCACCATCGGTGAGGTCGTCGCATACGACCGGCGCCGGGGAACGGACTTGGTGCGCACCCTGGACGCGTACTTCGCGTGCGGGATGAGCCCTGCCCGTACGAAGGACGCACTGCACGTTCACGTGAACACGGTGGCGCAGCGCCTGGAGCGGATCGGCAGGCTGCTGGGCGCCGACTGGCAGTCACCGGAGCGGGCGCTGGAGGTGCAGCTGGCGCTGCGGCTGCACGGACTGTCGTCGGCTGTGACGCGCTGAAAAAGACCGTACTCGGGAACGTCCGGAGAACGTTCCCGAGCACGGCCGGATGCGTGCCGCGCGTCCGCTCAGACGGTGCGAGCACCAGCGGCCCGCATCGCGGAGCCTTCGTCCCGGCCCGGCTCCGCGTCGATGTCTCCCAGGTCCCGGTGCCGGGTCTCCTTGGCGCAGGCGACCGCGACGACGGTGATCAGCACGGCGGCGATGACGTACAGGGAGATCAGGGTGGAAGTGCCGTGCTCGGCGAAGAGAGCGGTAGCGATCAGCGGCGCCGGGGCGCCGGCCGCGACCGACGAGAACTGCGCGCCGATGGAAGCGCCGGAGTAACGCATGCGGGTCGCGAACATCTCCGAGAAGAAGGCCGCCTGCGGCGCGTACATCGCCCCGTGGAAGACCAGTCCGACCGTCACGGCCAGGAGCAGGTTCGCGAAGGACTTCGTGTCGATGAGCATGAAGAACGGGAACATCCAGAGCCCCACCCCGACCGCACCCAGCAGATACACGGGCCGGCGCCCGATCCGGTCCGACAGGGCGCCCCACGCGGGGATCACGGCGAAGTGGACGGCCGAGGCGATGAGCACCGCGTTGAGCGCCGTCTGCTTGCTCAGCTCCGCCGCCGTCGTCGCGTAGACGAGGATGAAGGCGGTGATCACGTAGTAGCTGATGTTCTCCGCCATACGGGCACCCATCGCGATCAGCACATCGCGCCAGTGGTAACGGAGAACGGCGACGAGCGGCATCTTCTCGGCGACGGCCGAATCACCCTTACGGGCCTCAGCCTGCGCCAACGCGGCCTTGAAGACGGGAGATTCGTCGACAGAGAGACGAATCCACAGACCGACGATCACGAGCACACCCGACAGAAGGAACGGTATGCGCCAGCCCCATGCGAGGAAGGCGGAGTCCGAAAGCAGGGCGGTCAGCGCAGACAGCACCCCGGTGGCGAGCAACTGCCCGGCCGGCGCCCCGGTCTGTGGCCACGAGGCCCAGAACCCGCGCCGCTTCGCGTCCCCGTGCTCCGACACCAGCAGCACCGCCCCGCCCCACTCGCCACCGAGCGCGAAGCCCTGGACGAGGCGCAGCACGGTGAGCAGGGCGGGTGCGGCGAAGCCGATCGAGGCATGCGTCGGCAGCAGCCCGATGGCGAAGGTGGCGCCGCCCATCATCAGCAGGCTCAGCACCAACAGCTTCTTACGGCCGAGCCGGTCGCCGTAATGCCCGAAGACGAGCGCACCGAGCGGCCTGGCGGCGAAGCCGACGGCGTAGGTGAGGAAGGCCAGCAGGGTCCCGACGAGGGGATCGGAGTCGGGGAAGAAGAGCTTGTTGAACACCAGAGCGGCGGCGGCTCCGTACAGAAAGAAGTCGTACCACTCAATAGTTGTCCCGATGAGACTCGCGGCGACAATGCGCTTGAGGGAACTCGGTGTTGGGGGAGCGGTTGCTGGGGCGGCCATGAGTACCACTTCCGGACAGTTGGCGGGGACGTTTCCGTGTCGCCACACCGTAGAAACACGCAGGTCAGCCTCCCATGTGGCCGGACACCATAGTTCTCGACGCAGCTGTGCGCGCGACCACCATGACAGGCACCTGAACGCTGCTCTGGGCGGACCCGGGACGAGGGGATCATCGTGATGACCCACCCGGAGGGAAACGAATTCTGCCTGGACTGAGGGCAGGGTGCTGGCTTTAAGAAGGCTTCCGCTTGCCGGTCTGTGGGCTTGAGCGGCCGAATGGGTGATCTGCTCCACGGCGACCAGCCCTGCTACGGGAACTGCCATCGGAGCGCTGGGGTGTCCTCACAGACGGCCAAGCGCAAGTACCTGCCCTCATGGGCGAGGCAGCGTTCCTGCCAGTCTTTTTCCTCGGCCAGCTGGTTGCTGATCACGTGGGAACGACCGCTACGGGTCTCCAGCCGCCAGGCCGAGTTGTAATCACCACAGGTCCAGGACCCGACCACCTTTATGTTGTCGCTGGACACGCTCACGCCGAGGCAGATGTTGTTGTGACTCGGCATGTCGAATCGGGTGTACCCGTTGGAGAACCGCGACATTCTCCAGATCGATTCGCCTTCCCCGCAGTCAGTGAGCAGCGCTTGGTTCGCTTGGTTGTAGGTGATGCACCGCTTGGCTCCGTCCAGCTCGGTCGTCAGCTCGCCGGCCGCGGTCTCAATCACGTATGGCGCTCCCGAGATGCCCGGGTCTTCGCTGTGCCCCGATGAGGGCCACGACAGCGCCACCGCCACACCCAGCATGACCGCCGCCAAGCGGCTCAACGACAAGAAGATGTTGACCTGGTTGCCGCGTACCTGGTTGACCTTGCCCCGGTCAGACGCGCTGGCCCGCTGTGACATCACACTATTGGGCCGGCGGCTGCCGCCCGAGGTTGTACTGGTTGCCGGCCACCTGATTGATGGAGCCGTTGCCAGACGCGGTCCCCCGCTGATTGATGTTCGGGCGTTCAGCGAACCCACGGGCAGCCAGTTCGTGCAGCTCGGCCGCCACCTCCGGGCCGCCCATGTCCAGCAGGTCACGGAAACGGCTGTACCACTCGATCTCCAGCCGACGCAACGCTGCCGCATCGCCGCATTGGCGAGCGGCCAGCACTTGCGTTTGCGTCGTAGTCAGCGCGGTGTGCACCGTCTCTGCCTCGTCGGGTCGTACCCGCCGCCAGAGCGCCGTGATCCCTGCGACCGACCGGCCCCACGCATCCGTCGCCATGGCCCCTAACAGGGCCGTGGTCGCAGCCGCTGCTGCTGTCGCCACATCCATGAAACGTCCACCTCTCGGCCCGACGCACGTGGGCAGCGCCTTCGCCGCCCTTGAGCCAGCAGGCTTACAGCTTCCCGCAGATGCCCGGAGCTTGAGGCTTGTTTGGCGGAGAAAGAGGCGGTGGCACGTCTTCTGGTCGACCCGTGCAGTCCCGGTCCCCCTGATGGCCCCGGTACGGGCGTACCGGCCCGGGGTGATGCCCACGACCCGCTTGAAGTGCCGGGTGAGGTGGGACTGGTCGTAGAAGCCGGCGGCGTTCGCCACCTCGCCCGGCCGCTGTCCGTCGAGTAGCAGACGGCGGGCGAGGTCGACGCGGCGGGACATCACGTACTGATGGGGCGCGATACCGAAGGCGGCGCTGAAGGCACGTACGAGGTGCGTGGGGTGGGCGTGGACCAGGCGTGCGGCCTCCTCCAGGGTGATGCCCTCAAGCAGTCGCTCGTCGAGGAGGTCACGCAGGTTCTGGGCGATGCCGCGGGCGGGTCCGGCGCTGCCTACGGCCAGCCTCGGGCGCAGGTGCTCGCGCAAGCGCTCGCCGATAAGGGCCAGACGGCTTTGGGCCTCGAACTCGTCGCCCCGGTTCGCGAGGGCTGCGTGCAGTTGTCCGACGCGTCTGCGCAGGACGGGATCGGCGAGGTCGGGGCCGTCCACCGCCGGACCGATGAAGCTTTCGTCCAGCTGCGTCATGTCGAGATAGACAACGCGCTTGTGGAAGCCGTCAGGCGTGGCAGGTGAGCCGTTGTGCGGAACCTGCGGCGGGAGCAGGCTCACAATGTGGTTCGGGGTGCCGCGCTCGTGGCGGTCCAGGTTGTAGCGGACAGCGCCGTTGTCGACGATCAGCAGAGTCCAGGCGTCGTGGACGTGCATGGGGTAAGCGTGCTCGGTGAAGTGGGCGTGGAAGACCTCCACGACACCTGCGACCGGCGGGCGCCATGCGGAGATTTCCTGCCAGGCCGTCACGCAAAGAATGTACAAGACGGAGAAGGCGTGAACCCTGGAGTCTCGAAGCATGAGAACCAAGGAAGAGACCAAGGCTGCGGCCGGGGTTGGTACTGGGGCCGGGGCCGGGACCGCCGCGGGGGATGCGCAGGTGCCTGTTCGCTTCGACACCAAGATTGCCGTACTGCTGCGCGACGACCTGGAGCCATGGGCACGGCTGAATGTGACCGCCTTCGTGGTGAGCGGACTCGGCACGGCGTCCGCCGAGGTGATTGGCGAGCCGTACGCGGACGCCGACGACACCCCGTATCTGCCAATGTTCCGACAGCCCGTGCTGGTCTTCGAGGGGACGAAGGAGATGCTGACCGCCGCACACAGTCGTGCGCTGTCCCGGTCGCTGCTGACGGCCGTGTTCACGTCGGATCTGTTCAGCACGGGCGGGCCGCGCAACGCGGTGGACAAGGTACTCAAGGGCGCGCGAATGCACCCATGAGCGACCGCACACCGCGCCGATTCCGATCCTGATCCGCTCGCCGGCAGAGGCCGACCTCTGCCGGCGGCCTTGTGCGTGACAACCGTGTTGCGAGTTGAGCGTCGGTGGCAACAGGGCCGCCTCGTTTGTGACAGCTGTCCTGCTTCAGGCACTCGGCGACGGCCCACGCAGGAGGCGGACCGGTTACCCCGTGTGAGCGCCCATGGCCCAGGTGGAGGAGTTTTCACCGACCTCTGGCCAACGGGGTTCCACGGCGCTTAATGTGCCTCAACTCACCCCCCCGCAGTGCTTACTTCCGAGTGACGTGAAAGGACTTCCATGCCGTCACGCCGTATAGCCGCGGCCACCGCAACCCTGGTGGCCGCAGCACTGGTCTCTCCCCTCCTGTTCGCCGGGCCGGCCACCGCCGGCAGCGCGACGGGATCTGCCCCCCATCGGGGTGATGCGCTGGCTCGTAAGCTGGTGAAGGAGTCCACGGCCAAGGACGCCTACCGGCACCTTCAGGTGCTGCAGAAGATCGCCGACCACAACGACGACAACCGGGCTGCCGGTTCGCAGGGGCACGCACAGTCCGCCCAGTACGTCGAAGCCCTGATGAGGCAGGCCGGCTACCAGGTCTCCAGACACGAGTTCGACTTCGTGTACGTGGAGACGATCAAGGAGAGCCTCAAGGTCGTCTCGCCCACGCCGCGCGATGTGCCCATCAAGCTCATGACGTACACCGCGAGTTCGCCCGCGGGCGGTGTCACCGCGCCGCTCGCCGTCGCCCCCGTCGACGCCGACGGTACGAACGGCTGCGACGCCGGCGACTTCGCCTCCGGCACCTTCACCGGGAAGATCGCGGTGATCAAGCGCGGCGGCTGCACCTTCGCGACCAAGCAGGCCAACGCCGCCGCCGCCGGCGCGGTCGGCGCGATCATCTACAACAACACCGCGGGAGCCCTCAACGGCACCATCGGCGACCCGACGCTCGGCAAGATCCCCACCGGCGGTGTCACCCAGGCGGACGGTGAGGCGCTCGCCGCGGAGGCGGCCAAGGGGCCGGTCAATGTCACGCTGGACATCCGTGAGCTGCGCGAGAACCGCACGACGTACAACGTGGTCGCGGAGACCCGCGGCGGGGACGCGGACGACACCGTCTTCCTCGGCGCCCACCTCGACTCGGTCGCCGCGGGCCCCGGCATCAACGACAACGGTTCCGGCTCGGCCGGCATTCTCCAGGTCGCCCTGGAGCTCGCCAAGACCCACGCCAAGCCCAAGAACAAGGTGAAGTTCGCCTGGTGGTCTGCCGAGGAGTTCGGCCTGCTGGGTTCCGAGGCGTACGTCGCCTCGCTGACGGAGGAACAGAAGAAGCAGATCAAGCTCTACCTGAACTTCGACATGATCGCCTCCCCGAACGCCGGCTACTTCGTGTACGACGGCGACAACTCGGACGGCGTCGGAGCGGGCCCGGGCCCGGAGGGCTCCGCCCAGATCGAGAAGGGCATCAACGACTTCCTCGATTCCCAGCGGATCCCGCACGAGGGCACCGACTTCACCGGCCGCTCCGACTACGGACCGTTCATCGAGGTGGGTATCCCCTCCGGCGGCACCTTCACCGGCGCGGAGGGCATCAAGACCGCGGCCCAGGCTGCCAAGTTCGGTGGCACGGCGGGGGTCGCGTACGACCCGAACTATCACGCCGCCGGTGACACCATCGAGAACATCGACATGGCGGCGTTCGACATCAACATCGACATCATCGCAGACGCCGTGGGTCACTACGCCCACGACCTGAGCGCGCTGTCCGTCCCGGTCGAGTCGGTCCCGACCGACGGCGACGAGGGCAGCGGCGGCGGCCTGCACGACGGGCACGGGCACGAGGTAACCGAGTAGCCGTCGCGGATCGCAACCGCCGCACATCGCACGAGGCCTGGCCGTGGGCGTGTTCCTGCCCGCGGCCAGAGCGGGGTGAAGGTACCGGTCGACGGGCAGGTGCGGGCGCCCTCCATCTGCCCGCCATGCCCCCTTTCACCGTACGGCCACTCGGTGTGCGACCGTACGACAACGTGCGCGCCCTACCGGGCCCTGTACGGCGCGTGATGAGGTGCACCGCCGGAGCGCTCGGTATTACGGGGACAGTCTCCACCGCGTCGTACGCGTTATCCGCGGCATGCCCGGCACACACCTGGGACGGATGCTCGCCTCTGGCCGCAGCGCATGAGTACGCAGGGACGAAGCAACTGAGTACGTCGCCCGATGTCCCCCCGCGCCGCCGCTGCTGGAATGTGGACCATGATTCCTGACGCACCGCGGCGCGTGAGCATGCACCACGTCACCACCACCGGCACGGCCCTCGCCGTGGCCTTGCTGCCGCTGGCGGTCGGCGTACTGCTGGCCAAGACGATGGCCGGTGATCCTTTGGCGCCGGTGAACGCGCTGATGACCAGCGGTGGGCAGCGTGCGCGCATCTCACCGTCGGAATGGCGCAGATGCGGCAGGGCGGCGCTGTCCAAGTGGAAGGACGGCATACAGGCCAACGGGGCTGACACCCCGAGCCGGGATGGGTGCCGTACGTCCCCGGCGGGAGCGAAGGTACGCGTGTGGGCGGACCTTTGCCGACCAGGCGAAGGCAGAGGACCACGCCGTACCGGACGTCTGAGAGCCGAACTACGGAAGGCGCAAGCGGCGGTGCCCTCAACCGAGTTGTGAGGCAACGTAAACCGATGGCTGCACGTGTGATCTCCGGGTACCCTGACTTCCATAACTGAACACGTTCAACTTGGAAGTGGGGGGTATGGTCGGCGATGGGCCTGGCATGGTGAGGGTGTTGAGGCGGATGGGGTATTCCGTCCTGCTGTATACGGGGCTGCATGTGGCGGTCTGGGCCGTGGCCAGTCTGATGGCGGCGCAAGCCATGGGGGTGTCCCGCTGGGATTTCATGCTCTTCGGGATGGTGGCCCTGGGTACGGTCGGTGTGCTGATGATGTTGTTGGCGGTATGTGCGGGACTCGGGCACGTCCACATGGGTGTTGAGGCATTCCGGTACCGGCTGGGGGCGGCGATGGTGTTGCTCACTGTGCCGCTCTGGATCACGATCCTTCTCGCTCCGGTGGCGTTGGTCGAGTCGCTGGTCGCGGTGCTGTTCGCGTGGCTGATGCCCGCGCCCCTGATTCCCGAGAACTGGGAGGGCCTGCCGCGGATGTCTCCTGGCGACCGGGCTCCGTTGTGAACCGTGCCGGCCGTCAGAGTCGCCGGCATGAGCCCGGACCTGTTTCAGCACCACCTCCACGGCGAGCCCTTATTCGTGACAGGCGGTGCGAAGGTTTTCCGGAAGACCGCCCGGCACTTCCCCGACGCCGCCCCGAAGGGTCCTGACTACGTCCCCGTCCGTCCGAGGGACCCCAACTTCTGCACAGCGCTTCACCGACGGCATTCTCGGCGACCATCCCGCCCCGCCGATACCGATGACATCTACGCTGTCTCGTTTCTTATCGACAACGAAAATGGCGACCCAGAACCAACTGATCGTGATCGGCGACCTCGCCAACGACCCGGCCGGAGCCATGGGCTCGCCGGGGATGGATCAGCGAACTCGGACTTTGGTACGACGAGCCTCGTTGGGGCGCTCGCCGCGCAGATCCAGTGCCACATCAGGCAAGCCTCGCCCTGCCGTGACGCAGCACTCGACTGCTGCACGGCGGGCGGCAGGGTTCATGGTGCAGGGAGCGGACGGCGGGCGTGCTCTCGATCAGGTGCTCCGAATGTCATCAGCCGTGCAGGCAAACCCCGTGCGAAGCAGGATCACTGCATCGAAGTAATACCACCGCCTTATAGGGCGAGCCGGGCGCACCGGCCGCTACGGTTCCCGGGGATCTGGACGGATTCCCAGAGGTTGCTCCTCTTTCTCCTCTACCCCTTGCGAAGGAGAGCTCGCCCGATGACCGTTGAGACCAGCCCGGCAGCACAGACGGAGCCGAAGCGGCAGTCCAGCCTGAGCACCGCGGCTGCCCGCAACCTTGCCACGACGACCAAGTCCGCCCCGCAGATGCAGGAGATCACCTCTCGCTGGCTGCTGCGGATGCTCCCCTGGGTGGAGACCAAGGGCGGCACCTACCGGGTGAACCGCCGGCTGAATTACACCGTCGGCGATGGGCAGATCGAGTTCATCCAGGACGGTGCCGACGTCCGGGTGATCCCCCGGGAACTCGGCGAACTGGCCCTGCTGCGGGGGTTCGAAGACGAGGATGTGCTGACCGCGATCGCCGGCCGGTGCGTCCAGCGTGACTTCCGAGCCGGTGAGGTGCTGGTCGAGCGCGGTGCCCCCGCCGAGCAGATCCACCTGATCGCCCACGGCCGGATCAACCAGGCATCCGTCGGCAAGTACGGCGACAAGGTCACCGTCGCCGTGCTTGCCGACGGCGACCGGTTCGGTGAGAACGCCCTTCTGGACGACGACGCCACGTGGGACTACACCGCCACTGCCGAGACCGCCGGCACCCTCCTCACCCTGTCCCGCGCCGACTTCGCCGCCGTGCTGTCCTCGGCACCGGGGCTCCAGGCCCACATTGAGCAGTTCAGCTCGCTCGCCCTTCAGCGTCAGAACCGTCACGGCGAGGCCGAGATCGCGATGTCGGCCGACCACACCGGCGAAGTCGAGCTGCCGGGTGCCTTCGTCGACTACGAACTCAGCCCGCGCGAGTACGAACTCTCCGTCGCGCAAACCGTTCTGCGGGTCCACACGAGGGTCGCCGACCTCTACAACGGGCCGATGAACCAGACCGAGGAGCAGCTCAGGCTCACCATCGAGGCGCTGCGTGAGCGCCAGGAGCACGAGCTGATCAACAACCGGGAGTTCGGTCTGCTCCACAACGCCGCCTTCAAGCAGCGGATCCAGACCCACTCCGGCCCACCCACCCCGGACGACCTCGACGATCTGCTCTGCCGCCGCCGCGGCACCAGGCTCTTCCTCGCCCACCCCAGGACGATCGCGGCGATCGGGCGTGAGTGGAACGTCCGTGGGCTCTACCCGGATCACGTCGACGTCGGCGGGCAGCATGTCCCGGCCTGGCGCGGAGTCCCGATCCTGCCCTGCAACAAGATCCCCATCAGCAAGGAGAACACCAGCTCGATCCTCGCCATGCGAACGGGCGAGGACAACCAGGGCGTCATCGGTCTGCGCCAGACCGGCCTGCCGGAGGAGTACGAGCCGGGCCTGTCGGTGCGCTTCATGAGCATCAGCGAGCAGGCGATCATCTCGTACCTGGTCACCACCTACTACTCCGCCGCCATCCTGGTGCCCGACGCACTCGGTGTGCTGGAGAACGTGGAGATCGCCCGCAGGCGCGACTAGAGGACCCGTCCGACGGCCACGCCGGCCCGGACCCTCCCGGCCGCGACCGAGCACGCCCGGGATCCGGGAAGCCAACCCACCTCACCAAGGAGCTACGGATGCCCGATCCTGGGCTTTCCCCTCTGCAGTCGAGCCTGCCTGCCGCTGCGGACCGCTTCGGGGACCACGTCCTCGACCAGGCCCACACCGCCGGCGTCGAAGCCGATGCGGATGCCGACGCCCGGCCAGCCCGGCCAGCCCTGCCCGGCCCGCCCTCCGTGCTCGCCCCTGCCGTGCTTGCCCCTGCCGCAGGCGCCGGGCCGGAAGGCGCTGCCACGGTGAGGCAGCCGAACCCTGCCCTGGAAAGGATCCTGCGCGGCCCCAGTGGTCTGGGCACGGCGGGCCTGTACCTGGTCCGGCGCGAGGAGCCACCGGCACCTCCGGCGCCCGAGGCACCGGAGGAGGGCAAGCCGATCCCCGGCCTCTACCACCACCCGGTGCCTGAGCCCGATCCGGTGCGCGTGGCCGAGGTCAGCCGCAGGATCAAGGCATGGGCGGTGGACGAGGTCCAGGCGTACCCCCCGGAGTGGGAGGATCAATTCGACGGCTTCTCCGTCGGCCGCTACATGGTCGCCTGTCATCCGGACGCCCCCACCGTCGACCACCTGATGATCGCCACGCGGCTGATGGTCGCCGAGAACGCGGTCGACGACTGCTACTGCGAAGACCACGGCGGATCCCCCATCGGTCTCGGCAGTCGCCTCCTGCTGGCGCACACGGCTCTCGACCCGCTGCACACGACGAAGGAGTACGAGTCCGGGTGGGCGCAGTCGCTCCAGTCGGACGCCCCTCGGCGCGCCTACCACTCCGCCATGGAGTACTTCTCCCAACAGGCCACCTCCTCCCAGGCCGACCGGTTCCGGCACGACATGGCCCGTCTGCACATGGGGTACCTCGCCGAGGCCGCATGGGCCGAGACGGATCACGTCCCCGAGGTGTGGGAGTACCTGGCGATGCGCCAGTTCAACAACTTCCGCCCCTGCCCCACCATCACCGACACCGTCGGCGGATACGAACTGCCGGCGGACCTGCATGCCCAGCCCGCCATGCAGCGGGTGATCGCGCTCGCCGGAAACGCGACCACCATCGTCAACGACCTGTACTCGTACACCAAGGAACTCGCCAGCCCCGGTCGGCACCTGAATCTGCCAGTGGTGATCGCCGAACACGAGGACTGCTCCGAACAAGAGGCCTACCTGAAGGCTGTCGAGGTCCACAACGACCTCATGCGCGACTTCGAAACCGAAGCCGCCGCCTTGGCCGCCGCCTGCCCCGTCCCGAGCGTGCTGCGCTTCCTGCGGGGAGTGGCCGTGTGGGTCGACGGCAACCACTACTGGCACCGGACCAACACCTATCGATACAGCCTGCCCGATTTCTGGTAAGAGGAGCTATCTGTGACCAGCACCGAAACCCACACCCTCAGCAGCACCTCCGCCTTCGTCCCCGCCCCGGCGTCTCCCTATCAGGGTGACATCGCCCGCTACTGGGATCAGGAGGCCAGGCCCGTGAACCTGCGTCTCGGCGACGTCGACGGGCTGTACCACCACCACTACGGCATCGGTGACGTCGACCAAGCAGCCCTCGGGGACCCCGACGACAGCGAGTACCAGAAGAAGCTGATCGCCGAGCTGCACCGCCTGGAGTCGGCACAGGCTGATGTCCTCTTGGATCACCTTGGCTCCATCGGGCGTGACGACACGCTCGTGGACGCCGGCTGCGGCCGGGGCGGTTCAATGGTCATGGCCCACCAGCGATTCGGATGCAAGGTCGAGGGCGTCACCCTGTCGGCCAAGCAGGCCGACTTCGCCAACCAGCGCGCCCACGAACTCGGCATCGAGGACCATGTCCGCGCCCGCGTATGCAACATGCTCGACACGCCCCTCGAGACGGGGCAGGCCGCGGCCTCATGGAACAACGAGTCGAGCATGTACGTCGACCTGCACGACCTTTTCGCCGAGCACTCCCGCATCCTCGCGGTCGGCGGCCGCTACGTGACCATCACAGGCTGCTGGAACCCGCGTTACGGCCAGCCCTCGAAGTGGGTCTCCCAGATCAACGCGCACTTCGAGTGCAACATCCACTCCCGCCGGGAGTACCTGCGCGCCATGGCCGACAACCGTCTCGTACCGCAGGCCGTCATCGATCTCACTGCGGCGACTCTGCCCTACTGGGAGCTGCGGGCCACTTCTTCCCTGGTCACCGGCATCGAAGAGGCGTTCATCAACTCTTACAAGGACGGCTCTTTCCAGTACCTCCTGATTGCGGCCGACCGCGTCTGACCGACCTGCCGACTGCGAGGGCCGGGCCCATCATCCGACGGACCCGGCCACCTACCAGCCTGCTTGCCTGCCTGCCCGCTATGGATGTCCGAGCACCGCGTGGAAGGTAAGTAGGAGCCTGTCGGGGTTGCAGTGTCACCTACACCCACGATACTGCTGGCCATCTGAGAAGAATGTCGGACAGCACGGCGTGCTCCGTACGGAAGTTGACAGTCCGAACGCAGCACGTCAGAGTCCCGGCGTGAGCGAGACCAACGATCTGACGCCGGCCGAGATCCGTATATGGCGGGCCTTTCCGCGAGGCGAGTCCGTGGACTTCCGCGTCGCCGAGAACGAGGATCCGGCGCTCGGCGACACCTGGGGCGCGGAGCGGACCATACGGGCGAGTGTGCTGCGGGCGCTGCTGCTCAAGGCTCCGCAGGAGGAGGGGGAGATCGCCGCGCTCAAGATCACGGGGGCGCGGATCGCCGGCGTACTGGACCTGAAGTACGCCACGATCGACGCCGCCATCCGGCTGAGCCACTGCAGGTTCGACGGCGTTCCCGACCTGTACGGCGCCCAGCTGCGCCAGCTCAATCTGAGCAAGTCCGTTCTGCCTGGCCTGACTTCGGCGACCTTGCGGGTCGAGGGGGTACTGCGGATGACGGACTGCCGTATGCACGGGCCGGTGCGGCTCGGCGGGGCGCAGATCTCCGGCGCGCTGTTCATGGAGCGGGCGGAGTTCACGGCGCCGGACGACTCCGAGCCGGTGCTGCAGCTCAACCAGGCCGCGATCGGGGACGACTTGTGGGCGCCAGAGATGCGCGCGCACGGACAGGTACGGCTCACTGGCGCGTCCGTCGCCGGGCGGATCAATGTTCAGGACGCCGAGTTCACCAAGCCCGGTGGCACCGCGCTGGACGCGCAGAACCTCAACGTGGGAGCCCATGTTCGGGCGAGGTGTGTACGTGCGCGGGGCCGGGTCGAGCTCCGAGGCTCTCGCATATCAGGCCGTCTCGACCTGCTCCACGCCCACCTGTCGCATCCGGGCGACACGGCACTGCGGGCGAGCAGTTGTGTCATTGGTGAACTCTGGCTGCGCCGGGGCGATCGAATCGAGGGCGCCCTGAATCTACGGCGTTCTCAAATAGAGATCCTGACCCTTGAACCGGAGATGCTGCCGGACCAGGTGTATCTCAGCAATCTCACGTACACCGTACTCGCCCCGCATGAGCCCGCCGAGCGCCGCCTTCCGATGCTGGAGCGGGACGGCGACCGGTATGAGCCGCATGGCTACGAGCAGTTGATGGCGGCCTACCGCCACGTCGGTGACGACGACGCGGCCCGGCTCGTCCAACTCGCCAAGCAGCGCCGCCGACGCTCCACGCTCACCTGGTACGGACGGCTGTGGGGGTACGTTCAGGACGCCACCGTCGGCTACGGCTTCCGCCCGTTGCGCGCGGCTGTCTGGCTGCTGTCCCTGATGGCCATCGGATCGATCGCGTACGGCCTGGACCACCCACGCCCCATCAAGGCGGACGAGGCCCCCGACTTCAACCCCGTCTTCTATACCCTCGACCTGCTGCTGCCGATCATCAACTTCGGCCAGGAGTCAGCCTTCGCCCCTGACGGCTGGCTCCAGTGGCTGTCGTACGCCCTGATCCTCACCGGCTGGATCCTGGCGACAACGATCGTCGCGGGCGTGACCCGTACGGTCAGCCGGCAGTGACCTCCTCTACTCAAGTGCGGATGCCTGAGCCGAACAGCACGGGCAGGCCGTCTGCGGCGTCCAGTACATCGGGCAGTGCGTCGAGGGCCGGCAGGCCGCCGTTGGCCTGTCGGCCCCGTGGGTCGAGCAGTAGATGCCGTCGGCGCCAACGTCCAGATCATTCGACCCTCGCCGGCCTTCAGCAGCACGTACGGCGCGATGAGACCATCCAGACCGCACGTGTGCGACCACACCGGCCCGCAGCGCCCGATGAAACCGTCATCGCGGTCGTCTTCGCTCTCGGCCCGAGCACAGGATCTCCTTCGCCACACCAGGGCCTTACTCAGAAGGAACACCAGTGGATGCCAGTAGCTACGGAAGTCGCCCGGACTACCTCCCCCGCTTCATGACCGACTGCCAGGGCGAGGCGGCGCAGAACATCCTGGCGCTCGACTACGCAGACAGCCGTCAGCTGGCGGCAGAGAGTCTGAACAGGTTCCCGGCACGGAACAGCTGCGAGCTCGACTGGAGTACCGTGCCTTACCTGGAGCAGCACTGGTGTGCTGACGATGAGGCCTGGGCTGCTCTGGCGGCGCAGCTGTTCGCCCCCTACGTGGCTGAGGAATCCCTCGTCGTCCTGTTTTGGGGAAACTTCATAATCCCGACTGTGGTCCTGCCCGCCGACCTCCTGGTTCGGTATGCGTGGGAGATTCAGGATGCCGAACCTGGTTTCTGGCTCTATCCGCTCGACGGCGACGTTTTGATCGAGTGTCTGCCCGACGGCAAGGTGACCGCTGCGGCCATCCCCGGGCCCCAGCCGACACGGCCATGAGACAAAGCACCCATTGGACTGATCACTGCCGCATCGCCCTACATCGAGGCGTGAGGTGAACCAGGCCAGGCTCCGCCACCGGCGGCCTCAGGTCGTAGGTCCTCAGGTCGCGGAGAGAGCCCACAGGCCGGTGACGCGTCGGCGTGCGAGGGCGAGGACGGCACGCACGTGGCGCTTGCCCTCGGCGCGGTGATACTGCCGGGGCCGGTGAAGATTGCCGTTCTTTTTCCCTGAGGCATGTCTTCAGAGTGCTCCAGAGGCTGGTGTACGTCGGCTTGTAGGGATGGGTCGGCATCCCAGTCGGCGGCGAGTCACTGAACCGGGCGTGCCGCAGCAGTACCACCAGCGGGGGCCCGCTGCAGGCCCCGGAATGGTCGAAACACTCCACTTTCCTGGTCGACGACCAGGCCTCCGGGCGCCCGCTGGTAATCTGGGGGCACGCTTCGACACCGCCGGGGCCCGTACCGAGGGGTACGGGCCCCGGCGCGTTGCGGACGCCAGATCGAGGAAGGTTCCCCATGAACGCGAAGCCGCCGGCCCCGGGGCTCTCCCGTGCGGGCAAGTCCCAGCGGGCGACAGCGCCGCAGGGCGAACTCTCGACGCCGCCGACGGTGGTCCCGGGCCTGCCGCCGGCCGAGTCCTTCGACGTACTCGGGCTGCCGCCGGAGTTGGCCAAGACGATGATCGGCCTGGGGGTGAAGGAGCCCTTCCCGATCCAGGCGGCGACCCTGCCCGACGCGCTGGCCGGCCGCGATGTCCTCGGCCGCGCGCGGACCGGCTCCGGCAAGACGCTTGCTTTCGGGCTTGCGCTGCTGGTCCGGACGGCAGGCCTGCGAGCGGAGTCGAAGCGGCCGCTCGCACTGGTCCTGGTGCCGACTCGGGAACTCGCGCAGCAGGTGAGCGACGCGCTGGCGCCGTACGCGCAGGCGCTGAATGTGCGACTGGCGACGGTGGTCGGCGGTCTGTCGATCAACCGGCAGTCGGCGCTGCTGCGGACCGGCGCCGAAGTGGTCGTCGCGACGCCGGGCCGGCTGGCCGACCTGGTGTCGCGTCGGGACTGTCACCTGAATCAGGTGCGGATCACGGTGCTGGACGAGGCGGACCAGATGTGCGACCTGGGGTTCCTGCCGCAGGTTTCGGAAATCCTGGACCAGGTCCGCGCCGACGGGCAGCGGCTGCTGTTTTCGGCCACGCTCGACCGTAACGTCGACCAGCTGGTGCGGAGCTATCTGCATGACCCGGTGCTCGCCTCGGTCGACCGCGTGGCGGGCTCGGTGACCACGATGGAACACCATGTGCTGAACATCCACGCCGCCGACAAGTACGCGACCGCGACCGAAATCGCCGCGCGGGACGGCCGGGTACTGATGTTTCTGGACACGAAGGCCGGCGTCGACCAGTTCACCCGTCACTTGCGGGCCAGCGGTGTACGGGCTGCCGCCCTGCACAGCGGGAAGTCGCAGCCGCAGCGCACGCACACGCTCGCCCAGTTCAAGGACGGTGAGATCACCGTGCTGGTGGCTACCAATGTCGCGGCGCGGGGTATTCACATCGACGCGCTCGATCTTGTCGTCAACGTCGACCCGCCGGCCGATGCCAAGGACTATCTGCACCGTGGCGGGCGCACGGCGCGCGCCGGGGAGTCCGGGAGTGTGGTCACGCTGGTCACCCCCAACCAGCGGCGCGATGTGAACCGGATGATGACCGACGCCCGCATCCGGCCGACTGTCACGCAGGTGCGCTCCGGCGGGGAGCAGCTGACCGCCATCACCGGGGCGAAGCGCCCGCCGATCGGCGGGAAGACCAGCAGCGGCAACGCCTCCTTCCGTGGTCTCGGCACCCGTCCGGGCCGCCCTGCGAAGGAGTCCCGCAAAACCGCCGAGGCCCGCAAGACGGCGGAAGCCCGCGCGGCGGCCCGGGTGCGCAAGGGCCGCTGACGCCGGACGAACCTGCCGGAGCGGGGACGTGGCGCGTGACCCTTGGGTGAAGGCCACCGCGGGAGCCTTCAAGTCCCTCACCTCCCGGGCGGCAGCGTCCCAGTAGGCGGTGATGTCAGCCGCCGCTGACCACAAGGGGAGAGGTGGTCAGTCACGTCGCCCACTTGCCACCGATAGCGGACCAATACTGTCCGCTATCGGTGCCAGGGTGGCCCCATGGCCGCAACCGAACCCGACTTGAACCGGACGCTGCGCGAGCAGTGGGAGTTCCACCGGAACCATCAGCCGCGCGCCCGGCTCGACGCCGCTACGAACGGAGCAACCGATGAGCCGCCACATCCAGGTCACCTTCGACGCCCACGACCCGCGGGCGCTGTCGTCCTTCTGGCGCGACGTACTGGGCTACGTCCACCCCGGCCCGCCCGGAGTCGACCTGCCCGAGGGCGCCGACCCGCTGGCCGCGTGGGACGACTTCCTTGCGCGGATCGGCGTACCGGAGGAGCAGCACAACACGAGATCGGCCATCGAGGACCCGGACGGGCACGGCCCACGGCTGTTCTTCCAGCAGGTGCCGGAGGACAAGGTCGCCAAGAACCGCGTCCACCTCGACGTCCGCGCGGCTCCCGGACTGGAGGGAGAGGAGCGGATGGCGGCGCTGGAGGTCGAGTGCGACCGGCTCGTCGCGCTGGGAGCTACGCGGGTACGTCGCTTCGAGCCCGCTCCCCCGATGAGCGCCGGCTTCATCGTGATGACCGACCCCGAGGGCAACGAGTTCTGCCTGGACTGACGCAGCTCACGCCCCATCGACGACGTCTGGCGTCGCTTCCGAGATGAACGGCTGGTACCGCCGACGGAGCTGAGGTCAGTACGCCACTCAGGCTCAAGCAGTGCTCACCGGCGACCCTGGCCCGGACACGCTCTCGTCCTGAACGGGTGAGGCTGTTTCGTTGCCACCGTGCCATTCGCACAACAGGACGGTGGCGTCGTCGGTGAGCCGTCCGTCGTGGTGTTCGAGTACGGCGCGGACGAGGCGGCGCAGGGTTTCGGGGGCGGCCAGGCCGTCGGCCTGGTGGCGGATGACGAAGTCGACGAAGCGGTCTCGGCCGAACTCGTGT
>NZ_JAGGPA010000010.1 GCF_018614035.1 Streptomyces sp. ISL-96 | reverse complement strand
GAGGTCTAGGCCCGGACTTCGCGGGTCGCTGAAAAGGTTCGCCGCAGCGGCTCTTCGGCGTCCGAACCCGACCGGATCGGACCGGCATTGCGATCGCCGTTGCGGACCGGACTGAGCGGCGATCGGTCGTGACCAGTTGATCTTCACGATCGGGTGACCTGCGAAGTACGGGTCTAGGGGGCGGCTCGGCCCCAGTCTTAGCGGGTGCGGCGACGGTTGTTGGTGCGGCATCCCCATTCCGGACGCACACGCGCACCCCGCTGAGTGGGCAGCCGGCCATCCGTTTCGACCTGCGGACCGGCAAGTCTGCAGGCTGGGCGCGACAGTTGAATGGGGTGACTCGGGCCGGTTCGGCGTCCACCCCCGAGCGGTGATCGGCCGAACCTCAAGCACGTTGCTGATGTGGGTGGGTGGAGGGCCGTCCAGGAGCAAGTGGTTCTGTCGGCGCGGGCGGCCGGGGCGGAATGCGACGAACCCAACAGAAGACGAACCTGCGCATCCCTTATGCGGCATTTACGCCGGTGTGGAAAGGCTCGGTCTGCGTCACATGCTGGATTAGACCTTGTCCGGTCGATGAGGTGAGGAGCCGGGTGATGACGGCTGTCCCGTCAGGGGGGCACGTCATAGAGCACCACCGCAGCACCACTGGCCGCCTGGTGGATAGGGCTTCCCGGAAGGGGACTCCACCTCGATACGGTCCATGCCTCTCCTGTCTGGGTGGAGTCGATGGGCGGCCCTCTGATCGTCATCCCCGTCTCCGCGCTGGCTGCCGCAGAGGCCGGCCGTGGAGCTTGTCGCTGGAGGACCGGGTGCTGCTGGTCACGGCTTCACCCTGACGTTCGAGCAGAAGGCTGGCCTGAGGCGCCCTCTGGGGCCGGCGGCCACCGTTGCGCTCATTCTCGTCGCGTACATCGAGGTCGACTGAGACCTCACCAAGCCCGCCAAGGCCGTGATGCGTGTCGTCGTCCGTGGCTGTACCTGGGCAAGGGCGACGGCACCTTCGCGTCCCGTATCCGGGTGGGCGGCGGCTGGAACACCCTTCCGCTCGCGTGAGCAGGTCGGTGTGTACTTCGACGGCACCAAGCGCCGGTATGACCACTTCGCCTGAGGGACACCTCCGTCGGTTGACGACATCGCCACCCAGCACAACCTTCTGATGTGATCAAGAGTGTGACCGGGCGCGCAGCCCCTGGTGCGCGCCCGGTCGCTTGAGAGGAACCCGCTTTGATCCATGTTCGTCCCGCTCGACATCAGCTCGTCGCGGCCGTCACCACCGTTCTGGCCGTGACCGTCGGTGCGAGCCTCGCGACGGCGCCCGCGATCGCCGCGACGCCCACCGCTGCCGCCGCCGCGGACGCCGGACCCGCCGACGCGCAGGCGACCGTCGACGGCGTCATCTCCATCCCCCGCACCGACCAGATCCTCAGTGTCGGCCCGACCGGGTTTCTGTCGGTGGAGCGCCGATGGGACCACACGTACTACCGCTGGACCAGCACCGTCGACGGCACCACCACGGGCCTCCCGGAGTGGTACAGCGGGTACCGCGGCGGCGGTTCCGACACTGTCGTCGCCAAGGAGGACGGCACGACCCGGTACCTGCTCCATGACATGTCATCGCCGGGCAGCGACCCCGCGGTCGTCAACCAGACCGACACCCGGCTCTACTGGAAGGGCGTGGTCGGCAGGACTCTCGTCTTCTCGTCCTGGGACAGCCAGAACAAGGTGGGCCAGCTCCGTCTGATCGGCGAGGGGAACCAGGCGGGCAGCGACCGGCAGGTGACCGGCCTCACGCCGAACTCGAGGGTCCAGAGCGTCGAGGCCCTGTCGGACAGCTCGGCGCTCGTCCGGTACGTCTCGGCGGATGCCGACACCGACCGCTCCTACCTCGCCGTCGTGGACGTCGCCACCGCCTCCGTCGTCGAGAAGCGCGAGGTGGGCGTGTCCGCGTACGACACCGACACGGCCCTCTCCGGGGACCGCTGGGTCTGGGTCGACGCCCCGACGTCCGCGCACGCCAAGCTCATGTACGCCACCCGCGACGGTTCGGGGAGCACGCCGGCCGTGGAAGCGGCCGACCTGGGCAACTCCGTCCGCCCGCACATCGGCGTCCTGGGCGACTGGGTCACGTACGCGGCTCCGGGCGGCGCGGCCGCGACCGAAGCGTCCCCACGCTTCGCGCTCAGTGCCGTCAACCTCGTCGACGAATCCACGGTCAAGCTCCTCGACCACGCCTCGTCCACCGTCCCCACGGCCGACGGCGCGCTCCTGGTACGCGGCGGTACGGTCGCCCACGGCGAGGGGGTCTACCGGATCGTACTCGGGGCGGACGGCAAGCCCACCGCCACGCTCATCGCGAGCACCGGCGAGCCGACCGTGCTCACGCTGCACACCGCGGCCACTCCCCCGGTCGTCGACCTCGACAAGAACAACGGTCAGGCCCTGCTCCGCTGGGTGCTCTCCCGGGCCAACGCCAAGGGCTCCGTGACGGTGCGTCATGTCGGCACGGGCCGCAGCGTGCGGTACGACTTCGCGAAGGCGGGCACCTACGAGGGCAAGGGAGCCGTCGACTTCCGCTGGGACGGGATGCTCCCCAACGCCGAAGGCATGAAGGAGTTCGCGCCCAGCGGCGACTACGCCTGGGACTTCACCGCCTCCCCGCTCAACGGCATCGGTCCGGACGTCGCGCAGACCGGCACCTTCAAGGTCACCCGTACGACCGGCCTGCACGACTACACGAACAACAGCACACCGGACCTGCTCTCCCGTGACGCCGCGGGCGTGCTGTGGCGCGACGACTCGGCCAAGGTGGCGTCCGCGCCGCAGCCGTACTCGACGGGTCGGGTGAAGGTCGGCAGCGGCTGGCAGATCTACAACCAGCTGGAGGCCGTCGGGAACATCGCCGGCAGCCCGGCCGGCGACCTTGTCGCCCGTGACAAGGCCGGCGTGCTCTGGCTCTACCAGGGCAACGGAAACGGCAACTTCGCCGGCCGTACGAAGATCGGCGGCGGCTGGCAGATCTACAACAACATAACCGGCGGCAGCGACCTCAACGGCGACAGGAAGTCCGATCTCCTCGCCACCGACGCCGCCGGCGACGTGTGGTTCTACAAGGGCACGGGCAGCACGAGCGCGCCGTTCGCACCCCGCAAGAAGATCGGCCGGGGCTGGGGGATCTACAACCAGCTCACCGCCACCGGCAACATCACCGGCACCTCCGCCGGAGACCTCGTCGCCCGCGACAAGGCCGGTGTCCTGTGGCTGTACGAGGGCAGGGGCGACGGCACCTATGCACCGCGCACGAGGATCGGCGGGGGCTGGGGCGTCTTCACCCACCTCGTCGGCATCGGCGACGCCGACCGCGACGGGCGGGCCGATCTCTACGCGGTCGGAACCTCGGGCGCCAAGTTCTACGCGGGCACCGGCAACACGGCGGCCCCGTTCAAGCCCGCTGCCCCGGGCAACCTGCTTGGGAACTCGGCACCCGTCAACTCGGTTTTCTGACGACGTGGGCCTCCATCCGGTGACCCTGTTCTGACGGGACGTCGGCACGGTCGCCCAGACGGTCCTTTCGACGCGGCCGTCCTTGGCGCCCAGGCGCCGGTGAGGGCGGATACGAGCAGCAGCCCGCATCCGCCCTCTCCAGGTTCCGTGAGGGACGGGCATCGGCTCCCGTTCGCCCCGCGTGTCCGAGACCCCCGTCCGGACGAGGCCGTCCTCGCCCCGCGGACCTGGCGGTGAGAAGTGTTGTGCTCTTCCTTCCAGCCGGCAGTTCGCTCTGCCCGCGCTCGCGGCGGTGCGGGATGACCAGGCCGGTGCCCCGGTAGCCGCCGTCGGCGATCACGGTGGTGCGGCCGACGGCGTCCTTGGCTCCGGACAGTGCCCACGCCTTGCAGTCGTTGCGGTTGCCGGGCAACGGTCGGCCGACCACGATGACGCGCCGGGTATCGGCGTCGATGACGACCTGGTGGTTGGTGGACGCGAGCAGGGGGCCGAGGTGGCGGATGATGCGGTCGGCTGCGGACTTTGAGACGCCGAACAGTGGTGCAAGCTGCCGTAGCGTCGAGTTGGTGCGCCAGTAAGCCGTGACCAGCAGCACCCGGTCCTCCAGCGGCAAGCTCCACGGCCGGCCTCTGCGGACCGCGTCAGCTCCTTCGTGCCGCAACTGTGTCAACAACATGCCGAAACAGCGGGGCTCAACCCGGTGAACGGGGCTATCCAGGACGGCTGCGACGCGGCCGGAGTCGAAGGTGATCTCCAGTGCGATCCGCCCGCTGCTCGGGGCACCCTCTTCGCTGACTGCCAGTACCGTCTCGCCGAGGTGATCCGCGGGCGGGGTCTCGCCGCTGATTGGCGCCCACCTCTACGCGGCCTGACTCCGCCATGTCGTATCCCGCGAAGGGGACCGCCATCTCCATGACCAGGCACCAGTCCGAACCAGCCATCGGGCGTGAACAGGTGGCCGCGAGTCCCTGAGGATTTCCGTCCGGCCCGCCCCGTAACACTGCACAAGGCAGGAACAAAAGCCCCGACGCACTGCATGAATCCGCAGCTCGGACCACCGCAGGCAGATGCGTCCTTGCCCCCAGGGGCGTATCTCGTTGCAGGTCTCGACGATGTTGCCCGCGAAGGTGCCGGAATTGACGGGGAACCCCTTAGCGGTTCCGGGCGTCTGACTCATGAGAAAGCGATCACTTAGCGTAAACGGGGGTAGGGCTATGGCGATCACACTGGCCGAGGAAATCATGCTGCTGTCTCTGGACGATGAGTCCGGGTCGGCGAAGCAGCGGCAAGCCGCTGGGTGGGCAGTGTCGGGAGGGATCCTGCTCGAACTAGTCCTGGCCGGACGGGTGTCCGTTGCAGACAAGTACCTGGAACTGACTGACACGACGCCGACCGGGGACCAACTGCTCGACAGCCGGACGGCACTGATCGAGGCCTGGCTGCGCGGTCGCAAGAAGCGACGGGTGACGGAGTGGCTGACGAAGGACCAGAGCAAGGCCGTCGGTGCGGCTCTGGAGAGCTTGTGCAAGCGCGGAGTGGTCGTGGAGGAGAAGCACAAGGCACTCGGCGTGTTCCCGATACGCCGCTACCCCGAGGCCGACGGCGCCGTCGAGGCTGAGTTGCGGGAACGGCTTCGCGCCGTCGTACTGGGCGGCGCCGAGCCCGACACACGGACAGCGGGCCTGATCGCGCTGATTCACTCCGCCAAGCTGCACCGCCTGGCCTTTCCCGACAGCCCGCGCAAGCAGGTCACCACGCGGATGGCGGAAGTGGCCACCGGGCAGTGGGCGGCCGAGAGCGTCCGCGCTGCCATCCGCGACATGCAGGCGGCGATGGTCGCGGTCACCGTGGTAACGGCCGCCACGGCCGGGAGTTAGACCACGGAGCAGTGAGTACGAGCCCGCGTAGAGATGGAGCATCCGTGCCCATACGGTGGCGGTGACCGCGAAGTGAGGACCGCCATCCGCCGACTGGCTACGGCGAGTTGTCTGCTCCTCGTGGGCGCCGCCCGCTGCAAAAGGCGGTCGGCCCGCCGGATCAACAGGCTCAAGAACTTCCGGGCCGTCGCCACGGACAGAACCTGGCGGTGAGGCGCTCGAAAACCAGTGGAGCAGCGCCGCTGTGCGCCGCTACCGTGCTGCCGAACCAAGTCGTCTAGGCAAGGACGTGCCGTTGTACACCCTGTGAGACCTCCCGAGAGCTGATGTGTCGCGCGTCGCGCATGTGCGCCGCGCTCCTTTTTGCTGCGGACTTCTCACTGAAACCGGTGTACTTCTGTGCTCGACAACTGGGTGGTCATGCCCACCTGCCTGCCGACCGTTCTCCGCCGTTGCCACGCGTGCGCGTCCGAGCGCTTCCGGGCGAACGGTAAATTTCGCGTCAACGCAAACCACAAGCTCCTCGACGCCTGGCTCCTCGTGCTCTGTACCGCTTGCGGGGACACGGCGAAGCTCACGGTCCTGGAGCGGATGAACGTGCGCTCCGTACGGCCTGAGCTGCTGGACCGGCTGCATGACAACGACCCTGGCCTGACAGCTCAGCTGCTCCAGGATCCGGTCGTGCAGCGCCGTAATCGCATCGCCCTCGACTGGGACAACGCCTGGCGCCTCGACACCAGTGGATCGGATCAACTGGACCGCGAGGTGATCGACGTCTCGGTCCGCTTTGCGGCGCGGATCCCTGTCCGTCCGGTGCGACTGATCGCTGAAGGTTGCGGTCTTTCGCGGGCCGAGGTCGAGAGACTGATCAGGGAGGGGAAACTCGTGTCGGCAGTCCGGCTGAGCGGCAAGCTCTCCGGCGACTTCACCTTCACGCTCAAGCGCTGAGCCCTCCTCGGGACCAGGGGCCTGTCCGGCAAGAGCCGTCGGACAGGCCCTAACTAACCCAGCACTTGATGAATCCGAACGCCCCTTCAGTCCCATCCGTCTCAGCCGTTTCGCTTCCGGCCGTCATGGGAGCGTTTCGACCCGCATGGCTCGCTGGGTGACCGTCTTCGTTGCCCCTCCACCCACCCACATCAGCAACGTGCTTGAGGTCGAAACGGATGGCCGGCTGCCCACTCAGCGGGGTGCGCGTGTGCGTCCGGAATGGGGATGCCGCACCAGCGGACGGGCCTTGCGCCGGGCCCGCCCCGGGGGCGGCCCCACCAGCGGAAGCGATCGAAGCGCCCGGATGCGCAAGGTGACCCGCGCTACGCCCCGCTGAACAAAACAGCCGGCGACGCGCAGGCGTACCGCCCTCCCACGCCCCACCCCTCGTACATCGCCTCCGCGAAAGCCGCCGCCAGTTTGTGTTCGCCCGTCGGGCCCGGGTGCGTGCCGTCGTACGTGTCCTGGTGGATGTCGTACGTCGCGTGAGGTGCCGCCAGCAGCAGCGGGGACGTGCCGGGCGCGTCCAGATTCGCTACCGCCTTCGCCAGAAGCTCGTTGAAGCGGTCGCACTCCGCCGCGAACGGAGCGTCCGACTCCGCCCGGACGTTGGGAATCACCGGGTGGATCACCATCCACACCCCCGGATTGGCCGCGCGTGCCTCCGCTATGAAGCGTTCCGCGTTGTCGGCGGTCTGGGCCGCGTCCGTGTAGAAGCCGAGGTCTATCAGGCCGAGCGAGACCAGCAGGACGTCCGCCTTCGTCGACGCGACCGTCTCCCCTATCAACGGCGCCATGTGCAGCCAGCCCTCCCCCCACCCCGACAGGTGGCGGCGCGCGTGCGCGGGAAAGGCCGGGTCGGCGTACTCGTACGACAGCGGTGCGTTCGCGAAAGTGTCGTACAGCTCGGTGCGGGGGCCGACGATCTGGAAGGGGCCGCCGTACGACGTCACCAGGTGCTGCCACATGCGATAGCGCCACGTGAAGTCGCCGGCGCGCCCGATGGTCATGGAGTCGCCGACGAACAGGAAGCGCATTGCGCCATCATCCCGGATCACCGCCGTGGCCTGCGACGTGATGATGAACACTTGGGGCCATGCGTCCGCTCTCGTACCGTCCGCTTTCGTACCGCCCGCTCTCGTACGTTGTCGCCCCCAGCGCCGCCGCTGGCCTTCTCCTCCTCGCGTCGGCCGGTATCGCCACCGCCACCGCCACCGCCGACGACGGCTTCACGATCAAGGACCCACGGATCACCGAGTCCAGTGGCCTGGCCGCCAGTCGCATCCACCCCGGCATCTACTGGACGCACAACGACAGCGACGACGGCGCGTTCATCTACGCCGTCGACTCCAAGAGCGGCGATACGGTCGCGACCCTCACCATGCGCGGGATCGGCGCGCCGCGCGACGTCGAAGCGATCTCCATCGGGCCCGACGGGAACGTGTACGTCGGTGACATCGGCGACAACCTCGACGGCAGCTGGAACCACGTGTGGATCTACCGCTTTCCCGAGCCCAAGCAGCTCACCAACGCGACGGTCGACGCCACCCAGTTCACCGTCAAGTACGCCGACGGGCCCCGCAACGCCGAAGCGCTGATGGTGCATCCCAAGACCGGCCGCGTCTACATCGCCAGCAAGAACGAGGACGGCGGCGGGTTGTACGAGGGCCCCGCCCGGCTGACGGCCGGCGGTACGAACGTCTTCCGGCGGGTGGGCAAGGTGCCGTGGGTTACGGACGGGGCGTTCTCGCCGGACGGGAAGGAGCTGGTGCTGCGCTCCTACTTCAGCGCCCGTGCGTACGACTGGAAGGACAGCGGGCGGCTCGGGGCCGACCGGAGCGTGCGCGCACCGTTCCAGGGACAGGCCGAGTCGGTGACGTACACGGCCGACGGGACGGCCATGATGTTCGGCTCGGAGGGCGTCGGGAGTGGCGTCGAGCGGGTTGAGGTCGAGGAGAAGCGGGAGGCCGGGGCCAAGTCGCCGTCAGGAGCGGGGAGTTCCGGTGACGGCGAAAAGGGCGGTGGCGGCAGTGACACTGACGGCGCTGGTGGCGGCGACGTCACTCTTGGCGTCGTTGTGCTCGGCGGTGTGATCGCCGCGTTCGTCGGGCTCAAGCGGCTGCTGCGGCGGCGGCCTTAGGTGGTGGCGTAACACAGTGTAATCGTTCGACGTGCGACGGTGACGATGCCCTGGTTCGCTGAAGGGGACCGCTCTTCCTACCGTCAAGGAGTGACGATGAGCGTTACAGGCGATTCCCGTGGCCGCGTGGAGCAGATGCGCCAGAAGGCCGACCAGCTGAGGGAGGCCGCGGACCGTGCAACCGATCCGCAGGAACGGCAGAAGCTGATGGAGAAGGCCGACCGGCTGCGGGAGCAGAGCCAGCAGGAGGGCAAGATGAGCGGCGGCGGCCAGCAGGGGTACCCGCCTGAGTAGTCGTACACGAGCCGATGGCCTTCCGTCCCGCGAAAGCGGCGGGGGGCCATCGGTGCGTCCTGGCTACATACGGATCGTCCGACTTCCCGCCCCCGATTGTGCACAGTGGCGCAGGACCCGCCGCACCGTCGCCCCTAGCCTCACCGGAACAGCACCAGCACCTACGAGGGGCGGTATCGGTGAACTGGCTCATCCACGACTACCGCGAGAGCGATCTCGCGGCAGTGGTCCACCTGATCGACACCACGGCCGAGCTCGGGCAGGAGTCCGTCTTCTCGCTCGCCGAGTGCATCGGTGCGCTCACCTCACGGCAGCCCGCCGTCGTCGCCGTGCACCAGGGCGTTCCCATCGGCGCGGCGCTCGCGTGCGTCGCCGGCGAGCGTGCCTGGGTGATGCGCATCGCGATCTCCTCGGCGTGGCGCGGCCGGGGCCTGGCCAGCGCGCTCCTGGTGGAGCTGGAGCGGCGGCTCGTCGCCGCCCGCGTGGGGCGTATCGCGTACGTACTGCCCGAAGAGGATCTGCTCGGCGAGGGGCTGCTCAACGCGGGGTACACGCGCCAGCCCGCAGTCGCGTACTTCGAGAAGGTCGAGCCGCTCCACGGGCCGTCCGCCAGCCTCCTTGAGGACCTCGGCGGGCGCTTCCTGCCCAGCGATCTCTGGGCCAAGGTGGCCGGCATGGAGGCGGAGAAGGACCTGATCGAGCGGCGCGTCGTACTTCCGCTCGCACAGCCGGAGCGAGCCGCCCGGCACGGGGTCCGGCCGCCGCGCGCAGTCGCGCTCTTCGGGCCTCCCGGGACCGGCAAAACGACGTTCGCGCGCGGCATCGCTTCCAAGCTTGGCTGGCCGTTCGTAGAGCTGCTGCCGTCGCGGCTGGCCGACGAGGGCAACCTGGCTGCGGCGCTGCGCGACGCGTTCGCCCGTATCGCCGAGCTTGAGCGGGTGCTCGTCTTCATCGACGAGGTGGAGGAGATCGCGCCCGTACGGACCGAGCCCGCGCAGCCCGGCGGCATGCACGGCGTGACCAATGAGCTGCTCAAGCTCATACCGGGCTTCCGGGAGGGCGACGAGCGGCTGCTGGTGTGCGCCACCAACTCCATCCGGTCGCTGGACCCGGCGTTCCTGCGGCCCGGCAGGTTCGACTACCTGATCCCGATCGGTACGCCGGACACTGCGGCGCGGGCGGCGATCTGGGCCCGTTACACGGACGGCCGGGCGGATGTGGACGTGGCGCGGCTGGTGGAGGCGAGCGAGCTGTTCACGCCCGCCGACATCGAGCATGCGGCCCGTATCGCCGCGCAGGGCGCGTTCGAGCGCGACCTGGAGGAGATCGGAGCCGGTACGGGCGATCCGCGCGCGCTCGGCGCGAGTACGGACGACTACCTGGCGGCCATCGCGCAGTGCCGGCCGACGGTGACGCCCGCGATGATCGACCAGTTCGACGCGGACATCACGGCTCACGCGCGGTTCTGAGAGGCGGTTCCGCGTGCGTCGGCAGCCCCTGGTGACAAAATGGGACGGACGGCTCGGGGATGCTCACGTCACGTGGGAGGCCACGATCATGGCGTCGCAGAACGCACAAACCCCTTCCTCCTCGCCTTCCCCTTTCGCCTCTCATCCGGAACCGGCCCCGCACCGTGACCTGTGGTCGGGGATCGCCGGGCTGGTGGCCGGAGGGCTGCTGATCGCCGGGCACATCCTGTGGATGCGTACTCCGGACACGAGCGGGCGGGGCGCGATCAGTAACGTCGTGAACTTCTACTCGAAGGACAGCAATCAGGTGCTGGCGGAAACGTCGGCCCTGATGCTGCTGGCCGCCGGTCTGCTGTTCATGTTCTTCCTGGTCGCCCTGTCCCGCCTGGCGGGCAACCGCTCACACCTCGTGCTGGTGGGCGGCACCGTGTTCACCGTTTCCCTCATGGTCTCGGCGATCGCGGGGAACATGTTCGCGATCACGGCGAACGCATCCGAGGTCTTCCGCGTCGGCCCCGACACGGCGCTCATCGCGATCCTGCTCCTGGACCTGGCGTACGGCGCGACGATCGCAGCGATGGTCGGCGCGGCGGTGCTGCTGTTCGCGGTGTGGCGTGTGGCGCGTGAGTCGCGGGCGGTGCCGGGGTGGCTCGGGTGGTTCGGGTTCGTGGTCGCGGTGCTGTCGCTGGGGGCACCCTTCAGCGCATGGGCGACGCCTGTGCTGCTGGGGGTGTGGGTGCTGGCGGCGGGCGTGGTGCTGATCATGAATGCGCGGGTGGCGCAGCGGGACGAGGGGCAGGAGCCGGCGGTGTCGCCCGGCACGGCTGACTGACGCCGGGCCCCCGCGTCAGCTTCCCTGCGCGCGTCCCCTACGCGCGTTCCGCGACCAAGGTCTCGAAGCCGGCGATCAGTCGGCGCAGACCGAAATCGAAGTGGTCGAAGTCGGTCGAGAACGCGTCCTCCGCGAGCGCCGCCATCAGCGGGAACTCGCCGCTCGCCATGGCCCTTTCGAGGTACGGCCGCTGCCCTTCCCAGAAGTCTTCGTGACTCAGCCCCGTCTCCTTGGCGGCCTCCGCGGACTGGGCCTCCATACGGGCGATTCCGATGACGAAGCTCTGCACCGTGATGATCACCGAGATCAGTTCGGCGTCCCGTAGCCCCATGCCCTTGAGCGCGGCCAGCGACATTTCGAGGCCGCGCACGGCGCTCGGGCCGAGGACCGTACGCGCCTGGTTGATCTTGAGCAGCCACGGGTGGCGCCGCAGGAGATCGAGGTGGGTACGGGCCATGGATTCGACCGCCGTACGCCAGTCCACCGGCTCTCCGGTGTCGACGGAGTCGAGCGGCTCGCCCTGTACGCGGTCGAGCATCAGGTCGAGCAGCTCGGCCTTCCCCGGTACGTAGCGGTACAGCGACATGGTGCCGGTCCCGAGGTCGGTGGACAGCCGGCGCATCGATACGGCGTCCATGCCCTCGGCGTCCGCGATCGCCACGGCAGCCGCGACGATGCGGTCCAGCGTCAGGCCGGGCTTGGGGCCGCGGCTGGGGCGGTCGCCCGTACCCCAGAGGAGTTCGAGGCTGCGGCTGATGTCGCCGCTGCCGCTCCCGCTACTCGTTTCGCCGGTCCCGGTCGTCTTCTTCATGGGGTCACCCTAATCTTCTGGACAGGAACTGAGTACGGCGTACTCTCATCAGAGTACGCCGTACTCAGTTAAGTCGTGAACGGGAAGGGGAGCCCCTTGTGAGTGCCACCGATTACGCCGTTCGGGCGGAAGGAATCCAGAAGAGGTACGCCGAAAAGGGCTCGAAGGGCGCGAAGGGCGGCGCGGAAAAGCTCGCCCTCGACGGCTTCGATCTCGCCGTCCGCGCCGGCACCGTCCACGGCCTGCTCGGCCCCAACGGCGCGGGCAAGACGACCGCCGTGCGCGTTCTCGCCACGCTGCTCAAGTTCGACGGCGGCCGCGCGGAGGTCGCGGGCGTGGACGTGACCCGCGATCCACGGCTCGTACGCCGCCGGATCGGCCTCACCGGCCAGTACGCCGCGGTCGACGAGGTGCTGACCGGGCGCCAGAACCTCGAAATGTTCGGCCGCCTCTTTCACCTGGGCGGGAAGCGGGCGAGGGTGCGGGCCGGTGAACTGCTGGAGCAGTTCGACCTGGTCGAGGCGGCGGACAAGGGCGTGGGCGCGTACAGCGGCGGGATGCGGCGCCGGCTCGACCTCGCCGCGTCGATGATCCTCGCCCCGCGGGTGCTCTTCCTCGACGAGCCGACGACCGGGCTCGATCCGCGCGGGCGGGGCGAAGTGTGGGATGCGGTACGGGCCTTGGTGGCCGGCGGTACGACCGTACTGCTGACGACCCAGTACCTGGACGAGGCCGACAAGCTCGCCTCGCACATCACCGTCATCGACCGGGGGCGGGCCATCGCCGACGACACCCCGGACGGCCTCAAGAACCGGGTCGGCGGCGACCGTATCGAAGTCGTGGTCGCACAGGCGGCGGATCTCGCGGTCGCCGCGAAGGTGATCGCGCGGGTCTCGGAAACCGAACCGGAGACGGACGGCGCGGCGCTGCGGGTGCACGCGCAGGTCGGCGACCGGGTGGCGGCTCTGACGGAGGTGGCGCGGACCCTTCAGGAGGAGGGGGTCGCGGTGGAGGACATCGGCCTGCGCAGGCCGAGCCTCGACGACGTATTCATGCGCTTGACCGGACACCGTGCGGAACTGGAGGCCACAGCGGCATGAGCAGTACTGCTAGCACTTCCGAGCGACGGCTGTACTGGGCGCTGGCCGACTGCTGGAACGTAACCAGGCGCAGCCTCACCCACTACCAGCGCCAGCCCATCGCCATCATCTGGCAGCTCGGCTTCCCGATCATCTCCGTGCTGCTGTACGGGTTCGTCTTCGGCGAGGCGATGGCGGTGCCCGGCGGCGGGGACTACCGGGAGTTCCTGATGCCCGGCATGTTCGCCTCCACCATGGCCTTCGGGTTCATGGGCACGACGATGGCCGTGGTCAACGATGCCTCGAAGGGCGTCATCGACCGGTTTCGCTCCATGCCGATGGCGCCGTCGGCGGTGGCGTCGGGGCGCGGCGTGTCCGATCTGCTCGTCGCCTGCGCCGAGTTGACGATCCTGGCGGTGACGGCGCTGCTCATCGGCTGGAAGGCGGAGGGCGGCGCGCTCGCCGCCGTGGGGGCCTTCGTGCTGCTTCTGCTGCTGCGCCTCAGCCTGATCTGGGTGGGGGTCTGGCTGGGGCTGCTCCTCCCCAACGCGGAGGCGGCCGGCGGGCTCTACGCGGTGGCCTTCCCGCTGACGATGATCTCCAGCATCTTCGTGGCTCCGTCCCTGATGCCGAGCTGGCTGGGGCCGGTCGCGGCCTGGAACCCCGTCTCGTCGACGGTCACGGCGACGCGCGAGCTGTTCGGGCAGCCGGTCAGCGGTGGCACGTGGATCGAGGAGAACGCGGTGCTGATGGCGGTGGTCTGGCCGGTGGCGATCACGGCGGTGTTCCTGCCGCTGGCTGTGCGGCGGTTCCAGGCGCTGAGTCGCTGAGTCGGGGAGTCGGGGAGTCGCTGAGCCGGGGAGCCATCGGGGAGTTGGGGTGGGCCCGGGAGGGGGCGGGCCCACCCCGCCGTGGCTACGCCGGGCACTCCTTCCAGGCGAGCCGGTAGATGGTCTTGATCTCACCGTCCGTCGAGTCCATGGCGATGAAGCTGGTCGTCTTCGTCGGGTCGGAGGTGCCCGCGCTGACGCGCAGCTCGGTGTTGATGTTGAAGTTGCGCTTCACCCCGCAGGGCGCCCAGACCAGCTGGCCCCAGTCGGTTTCGTCGGTCGCCTGCCAGTTGTTGTCGTACGGCCCGGTGTACGGGTGGGTCCTGGACGCCGTGTCGGGCGAGCCCTGGAAGTAGTACGACGCCTTCTGGACGGCGGTGGCGCCCGCCTGGAGGCGGGCGTAGCCGCGGTAGTCGGCGCTGGCGACGGCGTAGGTGAAGCCGTGCGGGACGTGGACGATCAGGTTGAGCTGGCAGTTCTTGCGGAAGTCGGTCGGCTTGGCGCCCACGCCCACTTGGGCGAGGTAGTCGCTGTACGTAACGGTGAAGGCCGTGTTGTCCGGGGAGACGGCGACAGCGGCCGTTCCCTGGCGGCAGCCCGATCCGTTGACGGTCGCGACCTCGATGACGATCTTGTCGGGCGGTGCGACGATGCCTTGGTTCGTGGCCGCGGAGGCGTTGTGTGCGAACAGGGTGGAGGCGAGCAGCGCGGCGGCCGCACCGCCGGCGAATAACGCTCGTCGCGCGGGCGTGCTCGTGGGTTCGGGCATGGTGCTCCGATCGGTCGTCGGGGGAACTTGGAGGGTCCAACCGAAGGAATTGGCGCGCACGCAATGGCGTGCACATGTCAAACATTCAAGCGGTGCCGGCCGGCGTTCAAGGCGCCGGAACCCTTCGGACTGTAAGCAGCGGGGCGGGACCTGGATAGAGCGGTTATCGGCCGAGCACGGAAAAGGCACGGAAAAGGCACGGAAAAGGCACGGAAAAGGGGCCCGTCCGACGGTGTCGGACGGGCCCCTCACACGTGTCCCGCGTGTCACACGCGAACTGCTACAGCTTCTCGATCACGTAGTCGATGCAGGCCGTCAGGGCCTGGACGTCGGCCGGGTCGATCGCCGGGAACATCGCCACGCGCAGCTGGTTGCGGCCCAGCTTGCGGTACGGCTCCGTGTCGACGATGCCGTTCGCGCGCAGCGCCTTGGCGACCGCCGTCGCGTCGATCTCGTCGGAGAAGTCGATCGTGCCGATGACCTGCGAGCGCTTCGCCGGGTCGGTGACGAAGGGCGTCGCGTACTTGGACTCGTCGGCCCAGCCGTACAGGTTGCCCGCGGACGTCGCGGTGCGGCGGGTCGACCAGTCGAGGCCGCCCTGCGTGTTGATCCACTCCAGCTGGTTGTTCAGCAGGAAGAGGGTCGCGAGCGCCGGGGTGTTGTACGTCTGGTTCTTGAGGGAGTTGTCGATCGCCGTGGGCAGGCTGAAGAACTCCGGGATGTGGCGGCCGGACGCGTGGACGCGCGCGGCGCGCTCCAGGGCGGCGGGGGAGAAGACCGCGATCCACAGGCCGCCGTCGGAGGCGAAGGACTTCTGCGGAGCGAAGTAGTAGACGTCGGTCTCGGCGATGTCGACCGGCAGGCCGCCCGCGCCGGAGGTGGCGTCGACCACGACGAGGGAGCCGGCGTCGGCGCCCTCGACTCGCTTGATCGGCGCCGCGACACCGGTCGAGGTCTCGTTGTGCGTGAACGCGTAGACGTCCACGCCCGCCTCGGCCTGCGGGTCCGGGTGCGTGCCGGGGTCGGAGGCGATGACCGTCGGGTCGTCCAGCCAGGGCGCCAGCTTGGCGGCCTTCGCGAACTTCGACGAGAACTCGCCGAAGTTCAGGTGCTGGGACTTCCGCTCGATCAGGCCGTGGGTCGCGATGTCCCAGAAGGCGGTGGAACCGCCGTTGCCCAGGATCACCTCGTAGCCCTCGGGGAGCTGGAAGAGGTCGCGTACGCCGTCACGCACCGAGCCGACCAGGTTCTTGACCGGGGCCTGGCGGTGGGACGTACCGAGGAGGGAGGTGCCGGTCGCGGCCAGGGCGTCCAGCGCCTCCGTACGCACCTTGGAGGGGCCCGCGCCGAAACGGCCGTCGGCGGGCTTCATGTCAGCGGGAATCTGGATCTCAGCCACGCTCCGGAGCGTAGCCGGTCCGTGGAGGTGCTGGAGGTGCGCGTCCGGCGAGTGAGACGCGCGCTCCGGGTGGTGAGATGCGAGACCCCTTTCAGCCCTCCGGCGTTTGAGGAGCGGGGTCTGGGGCAGCGCCCCGGTTCGGGAAGGGGCGGGGTGGGGAAAGCGCCACAGGCACGCCCACCCACTCCGTTACTGCTGCGCCGAGCTTCATCCTTTCGGCGTACCGAGCCCGAGCGTGCGTCTGCGGCCTCGCCGGGAGTAGTAAGTCATCGGCATCCTTGAGCGCATGGCTGAGCAGCGTGACGGGCGTAAGCGTGACCGGCGTGACGGACGGAACGGGCGGGGCAGACAGGGTGAGGCGCGGCCCAGGAACGACACGGCCGCGCTGGCGCGCGAGTTGCGCGGCGCCGTGCGCGGGGAGGTCGCCTTCGACGCGGCGGCGCGCGCCCTGATGACGATGGACGCCTCCAATTACCGGCGCGTGCCGCTCGGCGTCGTCGCCCCGTACGACACCGACGACGTGGCCGCCGCGCTCGCCGTCTGCCGGGCGCACGGGGTGCCCGTCGTGCCGCGCGGCGGTGGCACGTCGATCGCCGGCCAGGCGACCGGCACGGGCGTCGTCCTCGACTTCACCCGACACATGCGCGCCATCACCGACCTGGATCCCGACGTCCGTACTGCCGTGGTTCAGCCCGGCGTCGTCCTCGACGACCTGCGGGCCGCGGCGGGGGCGTACGGGCTGACCTTCGGGCCCGACCCGTCCACGCACAGCCGCTGCACGCTCGGCGGCATGATCGGCAACAACTCGTGCGGTTCCCACTCGGTGGCGTGGGGAACGACGGCCGACAACATTTACGACCTGTCGGTCGTCCGTTACGGCGGCGGCGACGTGCTGCGCCTCGGACAGGGCTGGTACGGCGACGCGCCCGAAGGACTGCGCGCACTCGTGAACGGCAACCTGGCGCTCCTGCGTACCGGCTTCCCGGAGCTGCCGCGCCGCATCTCGGGGTACGCACTGGACGCGCTGCTTCCCGAGAACGGCGTGAACCTCGCCCGTGCGTTCTGCGGAAGCGAGGGCACGCTCGGGGTGGTGAGCGAGGCGACCGTACGCCTGGTGGAAGCACCCCGTGCACGCGCACTCGCCGTTCTCGGGTACGCCGGTGAGAGCGCCGCTGCCGAGGCCGCTCCCGCGCTCCTTCCGTACAGCCCGCTCACCGTGGAAGGGATGGCCGAAGACCTCGTTCCCGAGAAGGAACGCATGCTGCTCCCGCGCGGCTCCGCCTGGCTGTTCGTGGAGATGGGCGGGGACACGCCGGCCGAAGCCCTCTCCCGCGCGGAGGGCCTGTTGAAGGCCGCCCAGGCGCTCGACGGAACGGTCGTCACGGACGCGGCCGGACAGCGTGCCCTCTGGCGCATCCGCGAGGACGCCAGCGGTACGGCGACCCGGATGCCCGACGGGAGCGAGGCCTGGCCCGGCTGGGAGGACTGCGCCGTACCGCCCGCACGGCTCGGCGCGTACCTGCGGGACTTCAGGTCCCTGCTCGCCGAGCACGGCCTGCGCGGCACGCCCTACGGCCACTTCGGCGACGGCTGCATCCATGTCCGTATCGATTTCGACCTGCTCAGCGAGGCGGGCGTACGCCGCTTCCGTGCGTTCTCCGAGGAACAGGCGGAACTCGTCGTCGCGCACGGCGGCTCCCTCTCCGGCGAACACGGCGACGGACAGGCGCGCGCCGAACTGCTTCCGAAGATGTACGGGAACGAACTCGTCGCCCTCTTCGGCCGCTTCAAGGACGTGTGGGACCCGGCCGGCGGAATGAACCCCGGCATGCTCGCCCGCCCTGCCCGGCTGGACGAGAACCTCCGCTTCGCGGTGCTCCCCAAGCAGCCCGTCGACGTCACCTTCGCCTACCCGCAGGACGGGGGCGATTTCTCGGCCGCCGTACGCCGCTGTGTGGGCGTCGCGAAGTGCCGCACCGAGGCGGCGCCGGGAGCGGGCGTCATGTGCCCCTCCTTCCGCGCCACCGGAGACGAACAGCACTCCACGCGCGGGCGCGCGCGTCTGCTGCACGAAATGCTCGCCGGGGAGGTCGTCACGGACGGCTGGCGTTCCGAGGAAGTGCGGGACGCGCTCGACCTGTGCCTGTCGTGCAAGGGATGCAGGAGCGACTGTCCGGTGGGCGTCGACATGGCGACGTACAAGGCGGAATTCCTGCACCACCACTACAAGGGCCGCGTGCGCCCCGCGGCGCACTACGCGATGGGATGGCTTCCCGTGTGGCTGCGCGCGGCGGCTCCGTTCGCGCGTGTGCTGCGGCCCGCTTCCCGGGTACGCCCGCTGACCGCTCTCGTGAAGCGCCTGGGCGGCATCGCACCGGAACGCGACCTGCCGACCCCCGCACCGAGCACCTTCAGGAGCTGGTGGCGAGCGCGGAACAGCCGCAACCGTGAACGACCGTCGCAGTCCGGCGCCACAGGGGCCACCACGGTCGTCCTGTGGCCCGACACGTTCACCAACCACCTGTCCCCGGACGTCGGCCGCGCAGCGGTGCGCGTACTTGAAGCGGCCGGTCTGCGGGTGGCGATGCCACCCCGGCAGCTGTGCTGCGGCCTGACGTACGTCTCGACCGGACAACTCGACAGGGCCCGCGCGGTCATGCGCCACACCCTGGACGGCATGGAACGCGCCGCCGGACTGCCCGTCGTAGTCCTGGAACCGAGCTGCGCGGCCGCGCTCAAGGCGGACCTGCCCGAGCTCCTGCCGGACGACCCGAGAGCGGCCACTTTCGCTTCCTCGGTACGCACTTTCGCGCAGGTACTGGAGGAGTACGCCCCGCACTGGCAGCCACCCCGGATCGACCGCCAGGTCGCGGGCCAGACGCACTGCCACCAGCACGCCGTACTGGGCGACGCGGCGGAACGGCGGCTGCGCGAAAAGGCCGGCCTCACCGGCGCACTGAGCGGCGGTTGCTGCGGCCTCGCCGGAAACTTCGGTTTCGAGCGCGGCCACTACGACGTATCGGTCGCCTGCGCGGAGGAACAACTGCTCCCGTCGGTGCGCGACGCCACCCCGGGAACGGAGCTCCTGGCCGACGGCTTCTCCTGCCGCACCCAGCTGGAACAACTGGCGGGCCACCGAGCGAGGCACCTGGCGGAGGTACTGGCGGACGGGCTGGCGGACGGGCCGGCAGAGGAGCCGGCAGAGGAGCCGGCCGAGGGAGACCGGAAGGCTGAGTAAAAGGCTCTGTAATGCGCGTCACCTCGGTCAGGGGCGTGGGCAGGGAACGGTCCTGGTCCACTTACCGTGGAGCGTATGGATCAGCCCACCTCCGCCGCCCCCGGCCACGTGCCCGCCCCTGCCCCCGCTCCATCGGTATCCGGCGACGTCCCCGCCCCGGCGCCCACTGCGGGCACCGGAGGGCGTCTCGGGGCCCGGCTGGGGCCGGTGGCGATGGTGGTGGCCGGTGGGCTGTCCGTGCAGTTCGGGTCCGCTGTCGCGGTCACGATCATGCCGAGCACGGGAGCGGCCGGTGTCGTCGCCCTGCGCCTCGCCGTCGCCGCCGTGATCCTGCTGGTCGTGTGCCGGCCGCGGGTGCGCGGGTACGCACGCGCCGACTGGGGGACCATCGCCGCCTTCGGCCTCGCCATGGCGGGCATGAACGGCCTCTTCTACCAGGCGCTGGACCGTATCCCGCTGGGCGTGGCGGTGACCCTTGAGGTGCTCGGCCCGCTCGCGCTCTCCGTGTACGCGTCCCGCCGTGCCATGAGCGTCGTGTGGGCCGCGCTCGCGCTCGGCGGCGTCGCGTTGCTCAGTGGGGGCGGTTTCGACCGGCTGGATCCGGTCGGCGCGGCGTACGCGGTCGCCGCCGGTGGCTGCTGGGCGGCGTACATCCTCTTCAGCGCGCGGACCGGGCGCAGGTTCCCGCAGGCTGACGGGCTGGCGCTCGCGATGGCGGTCGCGGCGCTGATCAACCTGCCGTTCGGGATCGCGGAGGCGGGCAGCGGGCTGCTGGAGCCGCGCACGGTGGCGCTGGGTGTGGCGGTCGCGCTCATGTCGTCCGTACTGCCGTACACGCTGGAGCTGCTGGCGCTGCGCCGGCTGCCGTCCGCAACCTTCGCCGTACTGATGAGCCTCGAGCCGGCCATCGCGGCGGTCGCCGGGTTCCTGGTGCTGCACCAAGCGCTCTCCACGACCGACGCGTTGGCGATCGCGCTGGTCATCGGGGCGAGCATGGGCGCGGTACGGAGCCAGTCGCGGCAGAGGCGTCGGGAGCGGTCGAAGCCGGTGGCGTGAGGTCCGAGTAATCCCGCGCACTAAATAATGCAAGCACGCTTGCTTGTTTCTTGAGGGGCTGCCATGCTCCGGACACACCGCCCTACCCCGAGGGGAGCGCACCGTGTCCGATCCGGCAGCCGTGCTCGATGATCTCCGTGCCGAAGGGGACGAACTCGACCAGCTGGTCGGGGCCCTGAGCGAGAAGCAATGGTCGCTCGCCACGCCCGCGCCACGCTGGACCGTCGCCCACCAGATCGCCCACCTCGCCTGGACGGACACGGCCGCGCTGCTGTCCGTCACCGACCCGGAGGGCTTCGCGGCGGAGGTGCGGGAGGCGCTGAACGCGCCCGAGCGTTTCGTCGACGAGGGCGCCGAGGCGGGGGCCGCGTTGCCCGTCGACGAGCTGCTGGAGTGGTGGCGGGACGGGCGCGAGCAGCTTCAGCGGGCGCTGCGGGCGGCGCCGGACGGGGTGAGGTTCCCCTGGTACGGGCCGCCGATGGGCGGCGCTTCGATGGCGACCGGGCGGCTGATGGAGACCTGGGCGCACGGGCAGGACATCGCGGACGCGCTGGGCGTACGACGCGAGCCCACGGCGCGGCTGCGGCACGTGGCCCGGATCGGCGTGCGGGCGCGCGGCTACGCCTTCGCCGTACGGGGCCTGACGCCGCCCGCCGAGGAGTTCCGGGTGGAACTGACCCCGCCGGACGGCCACGCGTGTGGCGACGGGTCCGGGCTGTGGGCGTACGGGCCCGAGGACGCCCGGCAGCGGGTGACCGGGCCGGCGCTCGACTTCTGCCTCCTGGTGACGCAGCGGGCCCACCGTGACGATCTCGCCGTACGCGCAGAGGGAGCCGACGCCGACCGGTGGCTGGACATCGCGCAGGCGTTCGCCGGGCCGGCGGGGGCGGGGCGCGAGCCGAAGCGGGACGGGGAAGCGAGGTGACTTCGCTGCCCGGACGCCGGCCACTGCGCATCGGCAACGCCTCGGGCTTCTACGGCGACCGCTTCGACGCCATGAGCGAGATGCTCACCGGCGGCGAACTCGACGTACTCACCGGGGACTATCTCGCCGAACTGACCATGCTGATCCTCGGACGCGACCGCCTGAAGGACCCACGGCTCGGGTACGCGAAGACGTTCCTGCGGCAATTGGAGGAGAACCTCGGCCACGCGCACGAGCGCGGGGTGCGGATCGTCGCGAACGCGGGCGGACTGAACCCGGGAGCGCTCGCCGACGCCGTACGGGAACTCGCCGACCGGGTCGGCGTTCCCGTACGCGTCGCCCACGTGGAGGGCGACAGCCTGCCGCTGCCCCAGGGAGCGCTCACCGCGAACGCCTACCTGGGCGGCGGCGGGATCGCGCAGTGCCTCGGAGCGGGCGCGGACGTGGTGGTGACGGGGCGCGTCACGGACGCGGCACTCGTCACGGGACCGGCGGCGTGGTGGTTCGGGTGGGGTCCCGAGGAGTACGACCGGTTGGCGGGGGCGGTGGTGGCGGGGCATGTGCTGGAGTGCGGAACGCAGGCGACGGCCGGCAACTACGCGTTCCTTGACGGACATCGCGACATAAGGCACCCCGGTTTCCCACTCGCGGAGATCCATTCCGACGGTTCTTCCGTCATAACGAAGCACCAGGGAACGGGCGGTTACGTCGACACGGGAACGGTCACCGCGCAGCTCCTCTACGAAACGGGCGCACCCCGGTACGCCGGTCCGGACGTCACAGCACGCCTGGACACCGTCCGCCTCGCCCAGGAGGGCCCCGACCGGGTGCGGATCTCGGGTGTACGCGGAGAGGCCCCGCCGCCCACCCTCAAGGCGGGGCTGACCCGGGTCGGCTGGCGCAACGAGGTCGGGTTCGTACTGACCGGCCTGGACATCGAGGCGAAGGCCGCGCTGGTGCGCGCCCAGGTGGAGGAAGCCCTGTCGGCGGCCAAGCGCCGCCCGGCACAGGTCCGCTGGGAACTCGTGCGCACGGACCGGCCCGACGCGGACACGCAGGAACGCGCGAGCGCGCTGTTGCGGCTGGTCGTGCGGGACCCCGATCCGGCGAACGTCGGCCGCGTGATCAGTGGAGCGGCGATCGAGCTCGCGCTCGGCAGCTACCCGGGCTTCCACGTGACGGCGCCACCCGGGAAGGGCGCGCCGTACGGAGTCTTCGAGGCGGTGTACGTCGACCCGGCGGACGTGGAGCACGTCGCCGTGCTGCCGGGGGGAGAGCGGGTGAAGGTGCGGCACCCCGTACGTACGCGAGCACTTGAGGCGGTGAGTGCCGCCGAGCTGCCGCCCGCACTGACGGGTCCGACACGCAGGGCCCCGCTCGGCGCTGTCGCGGGCGCGCGCAGCGGGGACAAGGGCGGGGACGCGAACGTAGGCGTATGGGTGCGGTCGGACGAGGAGTGGCGCTGGCTCGCGCACGCACTCACGGTGGACCGCTTCCGAGCCCTCCTCCCGGAGACCTCACCGCTCCCGGTGACGCGCCACGTCCTGCCGAACCTGCGCGCGCTGAATTTCGTCGTCGAGGGCCTGCTGGGCGAGGGAGTCGCGTCCCAGGCCCGCTTCGACCCCCAGGCGAAGGCCCTGGGCGAGTGGCTGCGCTCCCGGCACATCGACATCCCGGAGGTACTCCTGTGACGGCACAACACTCTCGCTGCGACCACTTCCAGCCCGTCCGGCGTCTGAGGACCGGGGCCCGGGGCGGAGCCCCGGTTCAGGCTCGCTCCGGCCCCTTTCAGCCCGTCAGGCGTTTGAGGACCGGGGTCTGGGGCGGAGCCCCGGTTCGGGAAGGGGCGGGTAGGGGAAGAGCGCCGCAGGCACCCGTACCCGCACCGTGGACCGCACCCGCACCCGCACCCGCCCCCACCACCCCGGCCGTGCCCTCCCCGGCGGTGCCCCAGTGACCGTGCTCCCCACCGCACTCGACCCCCACGCCCCCGACTACGCCGCCAACCGCGCCGCCATGCTCGCCAAACTGGCCGACCTCGACGCCGAGCATGCCAAAGCCCTCGCCGGCGGCGGCGAAAAGTACGTGGCCCGTCACCGCAAGCGCGGCAAACTGCTCGCCCGCGAGCGCATCGAGCTGCTGCTCGACCCCGACACCCCGTTCCTGGAACTGTCACCCCTCGCCGCATGGGGCACCGACTACGCCGTAGGCGCGTCCATGGTCACCGGCATCGGCGTCGTAGAGGGCGTCGAATGTCTGATCACCGCCACCGACCCCACCGTCCGCGGCGGCGCCTCCAACCCCTGGACCCTCAAAAAAGCACTCCGCGCCAACGAGATCGCCTACGCCAACCGCCTCCCCTGCATCAGCCTCGTGGAGTCCGGCGGCGCGGACCTCCCCTCCCAAAAGGAGATCTTCATCCCCGGCGGGGCGCTCTTCCGCGACATCACGCGACTCTCCGCAGCCGGGATCCCCACCATCGCGGTCGTCTTCGGCAACTCCACCGCCGGCGGGGCGTACATCCCCGGAATGTCCGACCACACCATCATGATCAAAAAGCAGTCGAAGGTCTTCCTCGGCGGCCCACCCCTCGTCAAAATGGCCACCGGCGAGGAGTCGGACGACGAATCCCTGGGCGGCGCCGAAATGCACGCCCGTACCTCCGGCCTCGCCGACTACTTCGCCCTGGACGAGCACGACGCCCTGCGCCAGGCCCGCCGCGTCGTCGCCCGCCTCAACTGGCGCAAGGCGCAAGCCGACCCACCCGCTCCCACCGAACCGCCCAAGTACGACGAGGACGAACTCGCCGGCATAGTCCCCGGCGACCTCAAGGTCCCCTTCGACCCGCGCGAGGTGATCGCCCGCATCGTCGACGCCTCCGACTTCGACGAGTTCAAGCCGCTGTACGGGCCCAGCCTCGTCACCGGATGGGCCCGCCTGCACGGCCACCCCATCGGCATCCTCGCCAACGCCCAGGGCATCCTCTTCAGCGCGGAGTCCCAGAAGGCCGCCCAGTTCATCCAGCTGGCGAACCAGCGCGACATCCCGCTCCTCTTCCTCCACAACACCACCGGCTACATGGTCGGCAAGGAGTACGAGCAGGGCGGCATCATCAAGCACGGCGCGATGATGATCAACGCCGTATCGAACTCCAAGGTCCCGCATCTCTCCGTCCTCATGGGCGCGTCCTACGGAGCCGGTCACTACGGCATGTGCGGCCGCGCCTACGACCCCCGCTTCCTCTTCGCCTGGCCGAGCTCCAAGTCCGCCGTAATGGGCCCGCAGCAACTGGCCGGCGTCCTGTCGATCGTCGCCCGCGCGTCCGCCGCCGCGAAGGGGCAGCCGTATGACGACGAGGCCGACGCGGCCCTGCGCGCCATGGTCGAGCAGCAGATCGAGTCGGAGTCGCTGCCGATGTTCCTGTCGGGGCGGCTGTACGACGACGGGGTCATCGACCCGCGCGACACCAGGACCGTGCTGGGTCTGTGCCTGTCCGCGATCCACACGGCACCGGTCGAGGGCGCGCGTGGCGGCTTCGGCGTCTTCCGGATGTGAAGGGCCTCCCGATGAGTTCGACGAGTTCGACGATTTCCTCAGTCCTTGTGGCCAACCGTGGCGAGATCGCCTGCCGCGTCTTCCGTACGTGCGCGCACCTTGGCATCGCCACGGTCGCCGTGTACTCCGACGCGGACTCGGGTGCGCTTCACGCACGTTCCGCGGATGCTGCGGTACGCCTCCCGGGAACGGCCCCGGCCGACACGTACCTGCGCGGCGATCTCGTCGTGAAGGCCGCCCTGGCGGCCGGTGCCGACGCGGTGCATCCCGGGTACGGATTCCTCTCCGAGAACGCCGAGTTCGCCCGCGCCGTACTGGACGCTGGTCTGGTGTGGATCGGCCCGCCGCCGGCGGCGATCGACGCCATGGCCTCCAAGACGCGCGCCAAGGAACTCATGGCGGCCTCCGGCGTGCCCCTCCTGGCCCCCGTCGACCCCGACACGGCCACCGAAGCAGACCTCCCTCTCCTCCTCAAGGCGGCGGCGGGCGGCGGCGGCAGGGGCATGCGTGTCGTACGCGATCTCTCGTCGCTCCCCGGTGAGCTGACAGCGGCCACCGCTGAAGCGCGGTCCGCCTTCGGCGACGGGGAGGTCTTCGCCGAGCCGTACGTCGAACGCGGCCGCCACGTCGAGGTCCAGGTGATGGCCGACGCGCACGGCACGGTGTGGGCGCTCGGCACCCGTGACTGCTCGCTCCAGCGCCGGCACCAGAAGGTCGTGGAGGAGGCCCCTGCACCCGGCCTGGACGACACCCTTCGTACGACGCTTCACGATGCCGCCGTGGCGGCGGCAAGGGCGGTGGACTACCGGGGCGCGGGAACGGTCGAGTTCCTGGTCTCGGCCGAGGGCCGCCCGTACTTCCTGGAGATGAACACCCGCCTCCAGGTCGAGCATCCCGTGACGGAATCGGTGTTCGGGATCGACCTGGTGGCGCTCCAGCTGCGCGTCGCCGAAGGCGAGGCCCTGCCGCCGGAACCGCCAGCCCCGTCAGGCCACGCGGTGGAAGCCCGGCTCTACGCCGAGGACCCGTCCCGCGACTGGCAGCCCCAGACCGGCCCCCTGCACGCCCTGAGCGTCGCGGAGAGCCCCGGACTGCGGCTCGACAGCGGGTACGCCGCCGGGGACGCCGTAGGAGTGCACTACGACCCGATGCTGGCCAAAGTGATCGCCCACGCGCCGACCCGCGCCGAAGCCGTACGCAAGCTCGCCCACGCCCTGGAGCGCGCCCGTATCCACGGACCGGTGACCAACAGGGACCTGCTCGTACGCTCGCTCCGCCACCCCGACTTCGCGGCGGGGCGGCTCGACACAGGGTTCTACGACCGGCATCTGGACGTGCTCACCGAGGCGTCCGCGGACGCTCCGCAAGGCGCGTACGCCGCGCTCGCCGCGGCCCTCGCCGACGCCGCCGCGCGGCAGGACACGGGAACGACGACGACGGCTCGCCTCGGCGGCTGGCGCAACGTGGCGTCCCAGCCGCAGGTGAAGACCTACCGGGCCGAGCCCGACGGGACAGAGCACGAAATCCGCTACCGGGCCACCCGAAACGGCTTCACCGCGGAAGGCGCTCCGGGCGTTCGCGTGCACGACGTACGCACAGAGCACGTGACGCTCGAAATCGACGGCGTACTACGGCACTTTCAGATCGCCGCACACACCTTGGGCCGTACGCACGTCGACACGTCCACGGGCGGTTCGCACACTCTCACCGCCCTGCCCCGCTTCCCCGATCCCACCGCCGGCACCGAACCGGGGTCCCTGCTCGCGCCCATGCCCGGAACCGTCGTCCGCGTCGCCGAAGGGCTCGCGGAGGGCGCGCACGTCACCGCCGGACAGCCCCTGCTCTGGCTGGAGGCCATGAAGATGGAGCACCGGATCTCTTCTCCCGCCTCCGGCACGCTCACCGCGCTCCACGCCGCCCCCGGCCGCCAGGTCGAGGTCGGCGCCCTGCTCGCCGTCGTACAGGCCGAAGAGCCTGGCGAAGAGTCCCAGGAGGAACAGCAGTCATGAGCACCGCCGTTGCAGAGACCGAAGAACACAAGGCGCTCCGAGCGGCCGTCGCCGCTCTCGGGAAGCGCTACGGACGCGACTACATGACCACCGTCATACGCGAAGGACGGCACCCCGACACGCTCTGGGCGGAGGCCGCCAAGCTCGGCTACCTGGGCGTGAACCTTCCCGAGGAGTACGGCGGAGGGGGCGGCGGGATAGCGGAACTGTCCATCGTGCTGGAGGAGCTGGGGGCGGCCGGCTGTCCGCTCCTCATGATGGTCGTCTCGCCCGCCATCTGCGGCACCGTCATCGCGCGTTTCGGTACGGACGCACAGAAGGCCGCCTGGCTGCCGGGCCTCGCCGACGGAAGCCTCACCATGGCCTTCGGCATCACCGAACCCGACGCCGGATCGAACTCCCACCGGATCACCACCACGGCCCGCCGCGACGGCACGGACTGGCTGCTCACGGGACGCAAGGTCTTCATCTCCGGCGTCGACATCGCCGACGCGACCCTCATCGTCGGCCGCACGGAGGACGCCAGGACGGGCAGCCTCAAGCCGTGCCTGTTCATCGTCCCCCGCGACACCCCTGGCTTCGGGCGCTCGCAGATCGACATGGAACTCCAGGCACCGGAGAAGCAGTTCGAACTGGTCCTCGACGACGTGCGGCTGCCCGCCGAAGCCCTCGTCGGCGACGAGGACGCGGGCCTCCTCCAGCTCTTCGCCGGCCTCAACCCCGAGCGCGTCATGACCGCCGCCTTCGCCCTCGGCATGGGCCGCTACGCCGTCAGCAGGGCCGTCGAGTACGCCAAGGACCGCACCGTCTGGAAAGGCCCCATCGGCGCCCACCAGGCCATCGCCCACCCGCTCGCCCAGGCCCACATCGAACTCGAACTGGCCCGCCTGATGATGCAGAAGGCGGCCCGCCTCTACGACGAGGGCGACGACCTCGGCGCGGGCGAGGCCGCCAACATGGCGAAGTACGCCGCCGCCGAGGCCTGCGTGAAGGCCGTCGACCAGGCCGTCCACACCCTCGGCGGCAACGGACTCACCCGCGAATACGGCCTCGCGTCGCTCATCACCGCCGCCCGGGTGGCCCGTATCGCGCCCGTCAGCCGCGAAATGATCCTGAACTTCGTCTCTCATCAGTCCCTGGGTCTCCCCAAGTCGTACTAGTACGCGCGATTCTGGCCACCACCCATACCGCGGAGGGGACCGTCATGGCGTTCCAGAGCGAGTACACACCCGTCGAGCCCGTCGAACTGCCCATCCACGAGGCGGTGCTCGGCAGGGCCGCCGAGTACGGCGAAACGCCCGCCCTGATCGACGGGACGAACGGCGACACGATCACGTACAGCCAACTGGACGTCTTCCACCGGCATATCGCCGCAGCACTCGCCGAGGCGGGCGTGCGGAAGGGCGACGTACTCGCCCTGCACAGCCCCAACACGATCGCCTACCCGGTGGTCTTCTACGCCGCCACGCGCGCCGGAGCCTCCGTCACGACCATCCACCCGCTGTCCACGGCGGAGGAGTTCGCCAAGCAGCTCGCCGACTCCTCCGCCCGCTGGATCGTCACGATCTCGCCGCTCCTGGGCGTCGCCCGCAGGGCCGCCGAAGTCGTCGGCGGGATCGAGGAAATCTTCGTCTGCGACAGCGCCGAGGGACACCGCTCCATCCTCGACATGCTCGCCTCGACCGCACCCGAACCGCAGCTCACCATCGACCCGTGCGAGGACATCGCGGCGCTCCCGTATTCGTCGGGCACCACAGGCGTTCCCAAGGGCGTGATGCTGACGCACCGCAGCATCGCCACCAACCTGGCGCAGCTGGAGCCCTTCCTCCCCATGGGCCCCGGCGACCGCATCCTGGCGGTTCTTCCCTTCTTCCACATCTACGGTTTGACCGCTCTCATGAACGCGCCCCTGCGCAATGGTGCGACGGTCGTCGTACTTCCGCGCTTCGACCTCGACCAGTTCCTCGGCGCGATCCAGGAGCACCGCATCAACGGCCTGTACGTGTCGCCCCACCGATCGTCCTGGCCCTCGCCAAGCACCCCGCCGTCGCGAAGTACGACCTGTCCGGCCTGGAGTACATCGTCAGCGCCGCCGCCCCGCTCGACGCCGCTCTCGCACAGGCATGCTCGCACCGCCTCGGTCTGCCACCCGTCCTCCAGGCGTACGGCATGACGGAACTGTCGCCCGGCACACACGCCGTTCCCCGGAACGCACCGAACCCGCCCCCGGGAACAGTCGGAAAGCTGCTCCCGGGAACGGAAATGCGCATCCTCTGCCTCGACGACCCCACCACCGACGTGGCCGTCGGAGAGGAGGGCGAAATCGCGATCCGCGGCCCCCAGGTGATGAAGGGCTACCTCGGCCGTCCCGAAGCCACCGCCGCGATGATCGACGCCGACGGATGGGTGCACACCGGTGACATCGGAAGGGCCGACGCGGACGGCTGGCTGTTCGTCGTCGACCGGGTGAAGGAACTCATCAAGTACAAGGGCTTCCAAGTCGCACCGGCCGAACTGGAAGCGCTCCTGCTCACCCACGAAGCCATCGCCGACGCGGCCGTCATCGGCGTGTACGACGAGGACCGCAACGAAGTACCCATGGCGTACGTCGTCCCGCAGCCGTCCGCGCGCCTCACCGAGGACGACGTGATGGCGTACGTCGCCGAGCGCGTCGCCCCGTACAAGAAGGTCCGCCGCGTCGCCTTCATCGCAAGCGTCCCCAGGGCGGCCTCCGGAAAGATCCTCAGGCGCGAACTGCGCGAACGTGAAGGGGAACACGCATGACCCTGGTACCGACCGCACACGAACGCGGGATAACCACCCTGACCCTCGACTCACCGGCGAACCGCAACGCCCTGTCCGCGCGGCTCGTCGGTGAGCTCCGCGACGCACTGTCCGCGTGCGCGGAGGACCCCTCCGTACGAGCCGTACAACTCACCCACACAGGGACCACCTTCTGCGCGGGAGCCGACCTCAAGTCACCGCCGGACCCGGCGGCCTTCGTCGCCCTCCTGCGAGCCGTCGTCGAACTGCCCAAGCCGGTCGTGGCGCGCGTGCGGGGACACGTGCGCGCGGGCGGCCTCGGCCTGCTCGGCGCGTGCGACATCTCGGCGGCGGGCCCCGGCGCTAGCTTCGCGTTCACCGAGTCCCGCCTCGGGCTGGCCCCCGCTGTCATCTCGATGCCACTGCTGCCGCGCCTGGACCCGCGCGCCGCCGCCCGCTACTACCTCACCGGGGAACGGTTCGACGCGGCCGAGGCTGCCCGTATCGGGCTGATCACCGCCGCGTCCGACGACCCTGACGCGGACGAGGCACTCGCACCCGTGCTCGACGGGCTGCGCAGAGCCTCCCCGCAAGGCCTGGCCGCGTCCAAGCGCCTGGTCACGGCTACAGTGCTGGCAGCCTTCGACCGGGACACGGACACGCTCATCGAGCGGTCCGCGCACCTCTTCGCCTCACCGGAGGCGGCCGAAGGCGTGACGGCATTCCTCGAACGACGGGACCCCGCATGGGTGCTGTGACCCCGACCCCGACACCAGCCGCAGGCGCGACACCGGCCACCGGCAAAGCCCCCAAGCAGGACCGCTCCAGGGCCACCAGACAGCGCCTGCTGGAGGCCGCCGTGTCCTGCCTGGCCGAGCGCGGCTGGGCAGGCTCCACGGTGTCAGTCGTCGCGGAACGGGCCGGCGTCTCACGGGGCGCCGCCCAGCACCACTTCCCGACCCGGGAAGACCTCTTCACGGCGGCCGTCGAGTACGTCGCCGAAGAACGTTCCACGGCACTGCGCGCACTGTTCCCACACGGCGCCACCAACCGCGCGGCCGTCGTGAGCGCCCTCGTCGACCTCTACACGGGACCGCTCTTCCGGGCCGCCCTGCACCTGTGGGTCGCCGCCTCCAACGAGGACCAGCTGGGCGCCCGCGTCACCGAGCTCGAAGCCCGCGTCGGCCGCGAGACCCACCGCATCGCCGTGGAACTCCTCGGCGCCGACGAATCGGTACCCGGCGTACGCGAGACCGTCCAGGGCGTCCTCGACATGGCCCGCGGCCTCGGCCTCGCCAATCTCCTCACCGACGACGCGTCGCGCCGCGACCGCGTCGTGGCCCAGTGGGCCACGCTGCTCGACGACGCACTGGACTGAGGGGCCGGCGGACCGGCCCCTCAACAGACCTCAGCGAGCGATGTCGTCGAAGCCGGTGACCTCGCGCGGGCTGCGCGAAGCCGGACCGACGTACCGCGCGGAAGGCCGCACCAGACGAGCCGTGCGCTTCTGCTCCAGGATGTGGGCACTCCAGCCCGCCGTACGCGCACACGTGAACATCGACGTGAACATGTGCGCCGGGACCTCCGCGAAGTCCAGCACGATCGCCGCCCAGAACTCGACGTTCGTCGCGAGCACCCGGTCGGGCCGCCGCGCGTGCAGCTCCTCAAGGGCGGCCTTCTCCAGCGCCTCGGCGACCTCGAAGCGCGGCGCGGCGAGCTCCTTCGCCGTACGCCGCAGAACGCGCGCCCGCGGGTCCTCGGCGCGGTACACGCGGTGACCGAAGCCCATCAGCCGCTCGCCCTTGTCGAGAGCCTGCTTCACGTACGCGGTCGCGTCACCGGTGCGCTCGATTTCCTCGATCATGCCGAGGACGCGCGAGGGCGCGCCACCGTGGAGCGGTCCCGACATGGCACCGACCGCACCCGAAAGCGCCGCTGCCACGTCCGCGCCGGTCGACGCGATCACGCGCGCCGTGAACGTGGAGGCGTTCATGCCGTGCTCGGCGGCCGACGTCCAGTACGCGTCGACAGCCTTGACGTGCTTGGGGTCGGGCTCGCCGCGCCAGCGCTTCATGAAGCGCTCCACAACGGTCTCCGCCTTGTCGATCTCCTTCTGCGGAACCATCGGCAGACCCTGCCCGCGCGCCGACTGGGCGACGTACGACAGCGCCATCACGGCGGCCCGCGCCAGGTCGTCGCGCGCGGTCTGCTCGTCGATGTCGAGCAGCGGTTTCAGGCCCCACACGGGGGCGAGCATCGCCAGCGCGGACTGCACGTCGACGCGGATGTCACCGGAGTGGACGGGGATCGGAAACGGTTCGGCGGCCGGCAGGCCGGGGTTGAACGCGCCGTCGACCAGCAGGCCCCACACGTTCCCGAAGGACACGTGCCCGACGAGGTCTTCGATGTCGACTCCCCGGTAACGGAGCGCACCGCCCTCCTTGTCCGGTTCTGCGATCTCCGTTTCGAACGCTACGACTCCTTCGAGTCCGGGTACGAAGTCGGACATCAGGCGGCTCCTCATGACGTGTTCGACAGGCGGCAATCGGCTTGTGACCAGGGGGCATGCGGGCATGTTTTAAGTGCCATGGGTCACCCCGGTGATTCCCCGCGCGGCCGGTGGTCACCCAACCGCCTCGGAAGCAGGCACGATAGCCCCTGCTGTATGGAGGCCACAGTGCCCGGCGCCCACATTTTGGCGGGTTCCGCCGATGCGGGGAAGCGTGATTACCGGCACACTGCCCCATTTCCCGCGCAGAGGGTTGATGGCACCAGGTGCCGGGCACAATGAGCCGCTGCGGCAGGATGGCACCGTGCCGAACCGAGATTTCGATCCCGCCGCCATGCGTGAGCACTACCGCAGCGAAGCCTTCAGCGAGGCCCAGCTCGCCGACGAGCCGATGGATCAGTTCGACCGCTGGTTCAGGGAGATCGCGACGGGCGGCCTCCACGAGCCGAACGCCATGGTCGTCTCCACGGCCACCCCCGACGGCCGGCCCTCGTCCCGCACGGTGCTGCTCAAGCAGTACGACCGACGGGGCTTCGTCTTCTTCACGAACTACGCCTCCCGCAAGGGCCGGGAAATCGCTTCCAATCCGTACGTCTCGCTGCTCTTCCCGTGGCACCAGGTCGCCCGCCAGGTGATAGTCACCGGTACGGCGGAGCGGATCGGCCGAGACGAGACAGCGGCGTACTTCAGAACGCGCCCGCACGGCTCACAGCTGGGGGCCTGGGCGAGCGCGCAGTCGTCCGTGGTCGCGTCCCGCGAAGAGCTGCTCGCCCGCTACGACGAGCTGGCGGCGCGCTACCCGGAGACCGAACGCGTACCGGTGCCGCCGGACTGGGGCGGCTACCGGATCGTTCCCGAGACGGTCGAGTTCTGGCAGGGCCACGCGAACCGCCTGCACGACCGCCTCCGGTACGTCGCCGAGGACGGCACCTGGCGCGTGGAACGCCTCTGCCCGTAGGACGTGCCCGAAGTGCCCCCGGAACGCAGAAACCCGCGGGCTCTGGTCCCTCCGAAGAGGAGCCGGCCGGACTTACCGGCGAGCCCGCGGGTCAGTGACTGCTGGGATTTCGGCCGACGGTCTGTGTCGGCCTGCACTAAGTGCGACGACGGGCCGTCAGCCCGCAGTCACCTCACGAGTCCGAAATGACATCACTTCCGAACCACCTCCCTTCACGTGTGCCGCAAGCCTAAGAACCGCTCCCGCTCGCCACAAGTGAATTACGGGAGGCGTCTATTTCGGTGAACCAGGTGTGTGCTGCGTCACGTTCCAGTTGAATGATCCCGAGTTCCGCAGACAGCAGTGCGGCAGACGGCAGTGCAGCAAAGGCGAACACCTGCAGGGGGTGCCAGGTGAGTGCTTCCCGGATTGGCGAGACCACCGACGCGTACGGTCCCGACGAGCCAGGGCCCGGTTCCGACGATCTTCTTGCCGCGCTTCTCGACGGCATGGACGCGGCGCTCTGTGCCTTCGACGCGGACGGGGTGATCACCCACTGGAACCGCGAGGCCGAGCGGATCCTCGGGTGGACGGCCGACGAGGCGGTCGGGCGGGTCGGTCTCGCGGGGTGGGCGGCGAGGACGGCGGACGCGGACGAGGTGCAGGGGCGGCTGATGTCGGCGATGCACGCTCCGGGCCGTCAGGTGCACGAATTCGCGCTTCTGCGGAAGGACGGAGGGCGCGTTCTCGTACGTACACAGTCGGCGGGAGTGCGCGGTGCGGAGGGCAAGCCCGCCGGGGTCTACTGCGCGTTCAGTGAGGTGCACGCGCAGATCGACCTGGAACGGGCGATCGCGCTGAGCGAGGCGCTGTTCGACGACGCGTCCTGGGGCGTCGTTCTGGTGGACGTGGACCTGCGTCCCACCGTCGTCAACACGCACGCGGCGCGCGCGCTCGGAGTGGGGCGTACGGCGCTCCTGGGACGCCCGCTGGGGGAGCTCATCCTCCAGGGCTTGGAAGAGCTGGAGGGCGCTCTGCAACACGTACTGGCGGAGGGGGCGCCGCCGTCCCCCGCCGAGCTGTGGGTGACGCTGCGCAGGGCGGAGGCGGGCGGGAAGGGCGAGCGGCGGCGGTGCTGGCGCAGCGGCTTCCTGCGACTGGCCTCGCCGCTCGCGGAGGAACCGGTCCCACTGGGCGTCGGCTGGCTGTTCCAGGACATCACCGAGGCGAAGACCGCGGAACAGGAAGCCGCGCAGCTGCGGTTCCGCGGCAACCAGCTGCACCGCGCCGGGCGCGCGGCCGCCGAGTGCGAGGACCCGATGGAAGCGGCGTTGTCGTACCTGGACTTCGCCCTCGCCGGATTCGCCGACCACGCGCTGGTGGATCTGGCGGTGGGGGATCACCCGGCCCGCCTGGTCCGGGTCGCCGCCACGCCGTCGGGCGCGCCGGGCCCGTGCCTGCCGGTGACCGGCGGAGCCGGCATCCCCGTGCCGTATCCGGCCGGTCATCCGGCGCTCCAGTGCCTCGACCGTCTCGGCTCGGTGCGGGCGAGTGGGGGCCCTGAAGACTGGGCGGTGCAGCGCCAGTGGCCCAAGGACACCGTGCACGCCTTGTGCACGGTGCTGCGCAGCCGCGGCCGGACGCTGGGGGTGGCCACCTTTCTGCGCGGTCCGAGCCGCACCGCCTTCGAGCGCCCGGACGCGACGTACGCGGAGAACATCGCCGTGCGGGTGGCTGCGGCGATCGACTTGGCGCAGGTGCTGAAAGCGACGTAAGAAAGGGGAGGTAAGGAAGGAATCCGGGAACGGGCCGTCCTACGCCGCGTGCAGCGCCAGCGTCGGGGAGAGCCGTGCGGCCCGTACGGCCGGGTACAGGCCGGCGATCGTGCCGATGACCAGCGTCGCCCCGAATCCGCCGCCGACCGCCCATGGGGGCACGACCCACGGCAGGCCGCCGGAGTACGCGTAGATCCCCGTCGCGGCGGCGCCCATCGCGACACCGGCCAGGCCGCCCAGGCCCGAGAGCATCAGCGACTCGGTGACGAACTGGATGCGGATCTGGCCGCGGGTGGCACCCAGGGAGCGGCGAAGCCCGATCTCGTAACGTCGCTCCAGCACGGAAATGATCATGGTGTTGGCCACCCCTACCCCGCCGACCAGCAGCGCGATCCCCCCGAGTCCGAGGAGCAGACCGCTGAACGCACCCTTGGTCGCGGCCTTCGCCTGAAGGGCCGACGAAGGGTCGGTGACCTGCACGTTCTGGGGATTGCGCGGGTCGACCGTGGAGGCGATCAGCTTGCGCACCGCGTGTACGGAGGAGTCCGACGAGCGTTCGTACACCGACGTCGGGTGGCCGTCGAAGCCGAGCAGCTTCTGCGCGCCCTGCCAGCCGGCCAGTGCGGAGCGTTCGATCTCGGGAGAGAGCGGCAGGGGGCCGAGGATGCCGACGACGGTGAAGTACCGGTCGCCGATGTAGACCTGCTGACCCGGGGAGGTGATGCCGAGCCGCTGGGCGGCGACATGGCCGAGCACGACCGAGGGGTATCGGCCGCTGGCCTGGTTGAGCCACCTGCCGGCGGCGACCTCACCGCGCAGGACTTTCAGCAACTCCTCCGTCGCGGCCTTGACCGCGATGCCGCCCGTCTCGTCCTCGGAGATCTTCTCGCTGCGCCGTACCGCTTCCTTGATGTCGCCTGTCGCGGCCGCCTCCTCCACCCCGTCGATACGTCCCACCATGCCGACCGCGTCCTTGGGCAGCTTGACGTCCTCCCCGGAGAACATCGGTTCGCCGGGGGTCGCCACGAGCATGTTGGTTCCCAGCCTGTCGAGTTCGCGCATCAACTGGGCCTGGCTGGACGCGGAGACGCCGACCACCGCGATCATCGTGGCGATTCCGATGGCGATGCCCAGTGCGGACAGGACGACTCGCACAGGGCGGCTGCGCAGGCCGGCCGAGCCGACGTGCAGGACGTCGCGGGGGCCGAGCCGGGCTGCTCTGAGCCGTGCACGGACGGGTGTGCGGGCCATCAGTTGTCGCTCCTCAGGTCCGCCACGACCCGGCCGTCGCGGATGCGGACCTGGCGGGGCAGCCGCTCGGCGATCTCCGTGTCGTGAGTGATGACCGCGATCGTCGCGCCCTCCTTGTTGAGGTCGTGGAGCAGTGCCATCACCGCTTCCCCGGAAGCGGAGTCCAGTGCTCCGGTGGGCTCGTCGGCGAGCAGCAGATCCGGCTCGCCGACGACAGCACGGGCTATCGCCACCCGCTGTTTCTGCCCGCCGGACAACTCGTGCGGCTTGTGCCCCATCCGGTCCGCCAGTCCCACCCGGTCGAGCGCGTCCGAGGCCCGCCGGCGCCGCTGCGCGGGCGAAAGACCGGAGTAGAGCAGCCCCTCGGCGACGTTGTCGCGGGCGCTGATGCCGGGCACCAGGTGGAACGCCTGGAAGACGAAGCCGACATGCTGGGCGCGCAGTGCGGACAGTTCACGGTCGGTGAGCGCGGCGACATCGTGTCCCGCGATGGCGACCGTTCCGGCGGTCGGCCGGTCCAGGGTGCCGACGATGTGCAGCAGGGTGGACTTGCCGGAGCCGGACGGGCCCACGATGCCCAGCAGTTCGCCCTCCTCGACCGTGAGGTCGACGCCGCGCAGTGCGGCGACACCGCCGGGGTATTCCTTGGTGACTTCTCTCAGTTCGACTACGGCGCTCATATCTTGGGCACCCCGACCAGCATTCCGTCGCGCAGTCCGCCGCCGCTGACCTCGACCCGGCCCTGCCCGAACATGCCGAGTTCGACCTTCACCTCGCGGGACTTGCCGTTCGCGACGACCTCGACGCCGAAGCCGCCGCCCGGCAGTGCGAGAAGTGCGTTCACGGGAACGGACAGAACGCCTTCGCGGGTCTCTCCGGTGAGGTTGACGGTGACCGGGGACTGGTCGAAGCCGCTGACCTTCCGCGGTTCGTCGAAGGAAACGGTCACGTCGATCTTGGGCGCCGTGTCCTGCGGGTCGTCGCCCGCCTTCGCGGTCTTGCCGACCGCCGAGACCTCACCCCGTGCGCTGGAGCCGTCCGGCAGGCCGACGGTGACCTTGGTGTCGGCCTTGGCGAGCTTTTGGTCGGTGACGTCCAGCTTGAACGTGACGACCCTCTCCGAGCCTGTGGTGGTGAAAACGGGCCGGCCCGGTGCCGCCTGGTCTCCGACAGCCGACTCCGCGCTCTTGATACGTACCGGACCCGGCGCGAAGGCGATGTGCTCGGGACCGACGCGGCCGGTCTGCTTGAGTTCGTGAGCCTTCTGCCAGCGCTTGACGGCGGCCGCGGTCAGCGACGTGTACTCGTCGTCGACGGTGAAGCCCGTGTAGCCGAGGGCGGCGAGGTTCTGTTCCAGCTGTTCGACGTCCCTGCCCTCGTCGCCGGTCTTCAGCGTCCGGTACATCGGTCCGGCGCCGTACATCAGGCGGACGGGCTTGCCGTCGACCTCGTAGAGCGTGCCGTCGTGCTTCACCGCGGAGCCGGTGCCGGCGGCCCAAGTGAGCGTTCCCGTGACGCCCGCGTTGAGTTTGCGTTCCTTGGCGTAACCGAGCGTTCCCTCGACCTGGGTGCTGTCGCTGAGGTCGCCGCGCTCGACGGGAGCGGTAGCGGGCGGCAGAGCGGAGTCCCGTGGAGGTTCGCTCCTGCCCGGGGTGCTCAGGGCGGTGGCGGCGACGGCGCCGCCGGTTACGGCGAGGACCACCACGGCGGCGACGACTGTCCTGCGCGCCTTCATCGCATGATGCTTTCGCAGGCCTTGTTGGCCTTCTCGAACTTCTCCTTCTCGACGCCCTTCGGTATCGGCAGCGCTTCCGTCATCCCGCCGTCGAACTTCGGATCGGGCATGTTGTAGCCGTTCTTGCGCATGCACTGGGCGTGCTTGAGCATCTTGTCCTTGTCGGCCTGGGTGATCCCCGCCCGCGCCGAGCCCGGCCCGCCCTTCCCGGAGCATGCCTTCAGCGCCTTCTCCATGGCTTCCTTGCTCAACCCGTCGCCGCTGATCGTCATGCCGCGCTCGTCCTCGCCCGGCTTGGGGTCGGGGACGTCGAGCCCGTTGTCACGCAGACACTTGCGGTGCTTGGCCGCGTCGTCGCTGGCCTTGCCCGCGTTCGTACCGGAGTCCTGCGATGTGTCATTGCCGCTGCCGCTGCCGCCGGAGCAGGCCGAGGTGAAGAGGGCGATCGCGGCGAATCCTGAGGCGAAGGCCGCGGAGCGTGTACGGGAACGGGCGGGTGTCCTGGTGCTCATGGTTTTTCTCCTTCTGAGGGGGACACCGCGAGCGTTCCAAGGAACGGCATTTCGTTTCTCTCAAGCCGGACGCTTACATCGCCGAAAGGTCCCCTTCAGGTACACAGAGCGCATGCGTGTGCTGCTGGTGGAGGACGAGGCATTTCTGGCCGAGATGATCGCCGAGGGCTTGCGCCGCGACGCGATCGCGGTGGACGTGGCGCCCGACGGCCTGACGGCCCTGCGCAAACTCGGGCTGGGCGAGTACGACGTACTGGTCCTGGACCGCGATCTGCCGGGGCTGCACGGCGACGACGTGTGCCGCAAGGTCGTCGAGCGGCGGCTGCTGACCCGCATCCTGATGCTGACGGCCTCGGGGGCGGTACGGGATCGGGTCGACGGCCTGGGCCTCGGCGCCGACGACTACCTCACCAAGCCGTTCGCGTACGACGAACTGCTCGCCCGCGTCCTGGCGCTCGGCCGGCGCGCCCGGCCCGCACTGCCCCCGGTCCTCGAACGCGCGGGACTGGTCCTGGACACCGCCCGCCGGCAGGTCAGCAGGGACGGCCGCTACCTCGCGCTCTCGCGGAAGGAATTCGCCGTACTGGAGACCCTCATGCGCGCCGACGGGGCGGTGGTCAGCGGCGACGACCTGATCGAGCAGGTGTGGGAGGAGGACACCAGCTACCGCACCAACGCGGTCCGCGTCACCCTCAGCAAACTGCGCGCGAAGCTGGGTGAGCCGCAGGTGATCGAGACGGTCCCGGGCGCGGGCTACCGGGTCGGTCGTGCGGCATGACGAGTGAGCGCGGGCGTCTGACGGCGCTCTACGGCGGCCTGCTCGTACTGGCCGGAGCCCTGCTGATCGGCTTCGTCTACCTCCTCGTACGGGACGCACTGCACTCCAGCATCAGCACGGCGGTCACCACGACGGTGCCGTACGCCGACCTCGCCGTCCCGGGCACGGACCCGGACCGCGACCCGGACTGGCGGGAAGCGGCCCCCGCCCGGCGGGCGGAACCGGGCGCCCCCGTCGACCTCGGCCGGGGTGTGGCGGCGGAGTACGCGGCGACCCGGCGGATCAGCAACGCGGCCGAGGACGCCGCACTGGAGAGCCTGCTGACGGTGTCCGGCGTGGCGCTCGCCCTCTTCTCGGCCGCCTCCGTGGCGCTGGCCTGGTGGATGGCGGGCAGGGTGCTCCGGCCGGTCGGGGTGATCACCGCGCGGGCGCGCCGGCTGTCGGGCGAGAACCTCCACGAACGTCTCGCCCTCAAGGCGCCGCCCGGCGAGCTCAAGGAACTCGCCGACACCTTCGACGGAATGCTCGACCGGATAGAGCAACTGGTCTCCGCCCAGCAGCGCTTCGCCGCCAACGCCGCCCACGAACTGCGGACGTCCCTCGCCGTGCAGCGGGCAGCGGCAGAGATCGGACTGGCCGACGAACCGTCGCCGGAGAAGGTCGCCCGTATCCGCGAGAAGCTCATCGAGACGGCGGGGGAGAGCGAGCAGCTCATCGAGGGCCTGCTGCTTCTCGCGGTCTCCGACCAGGGGCTCCAGCGCCGTGAACCCGCCGCGCTGGACGCGATCGCCCGCACGGTGGCGACGGGGCTGACCGAGGACGCCCGGTGTCTGGGCATCACGGTGGAGGCTTCGGCGCAGCCGCTGACGGTACGGGGAGACGCGGTCCTGCTCGAACACCTCGTCCACAACCTCGCCGCTAACGCGATCCGCCACAACCACCCAGGGGGCCGGGTGCGGCTCCGTGTGTCCCCTGACGGCCTGGAGGTCTCCAACACGGGCCCCGTCGTCCCGCCCGCTACGGTGCCGCGCCTTTTCGAGCCGTTCCGCCGCGCGAGGGAGCGCCACCACGCGCCGGGTGAGGGGGCGGGGCTGGGGCTGTCCATCGTGGCGTCCATAGCGCGCGCCCACGGAGCGCTGACGGCGGCCGTGGCCAACCCGGGTGGCGGGCTGACCGTACGGGTGACGTTCCCGGGAACGTAGGGCGACGACCTGATCAGTGCCGGTAGAAGATCCGGTCGCGGTACTCCGTCATCACGCGGCCGTTCCATTCGTGGCCGCCGTCGACGTTGCCCGAGCGCAGCAACGGCGGTTCGATGCCGCGCTCCGCGAGGTCGCCCGCGGCGGTCGCCATGACGGCCTGCACCAGAGCGCTCGTCACGACAGTCGACGCGGGCGCGAAGGGCGCCTCGATGCCCGGCGCCGTCAGCTCCGCGTCGCCGACCGCGATCTTGCTGTCGAGGACGATGTCGCAATGGTCCTTGAGGTACGTTCCCGAGACGTGCCGGGACTTCGTCTCTCGCGTGTACGCCACCGAGGTCACGCCGATGACCTTCAGGCCGAGCGCCCGCGCGTTCATCGCCATCTCCACCGGCAGCGCGTTGCGCCCCGACAGCGAGATGATCACCAGTACGTCGCCCGGCTTGGCGGGGCTGCTGTCCAGCACGGCCGCCGCGAGTCCGTCGACGCGTTCCAGGGCGGAGCCCAGGGTGGCGGGCATGACGTCCACGCCGACGGTCCCCGGAACGGCGAGCAGGTTCATCAGGGCGAGGCCGCCGGCCCGGTAGACGACGTCCTGGGCGGCCAGCGAGGAGTGGCCGGCGCCGAAGGCGAAGAGCCGCCCTTCCGCCGCCACCGCGTCGGCGATGGCGGCGCCGGCGGCGGCGATGTTCTGGGCCTCCTCGTCGCGGACGCGGTGCAGCAGCCCGATCGCGGCGTCGAAGAACTGACCGGCCAGTTTGCTTTCGCTCATCGCGCAGGGCCCTTTCCAGCGGTACATCGTGCGAGTGTCGTGCGACGGTGGCGCGGATCACGTTGCGGTCTGGACCAGTGCCGTGTCAATACGGCTTCCGGTCGGCGCGGCGCGGTTGTCAGCGCTATGCGTCAGAATTGGGTCAGGGCCAGCGCACGAGTAATCGAGGGGCACGTATGTCCGGACTGATCGACACAACGGAGATGTATCTCCGCACCATCCTCGAGCTCGAGGAAGAAGGCGTGGTCCCCATGCGCGCCCGTATCGCCGAGCGGCTCGACCAGAGCGGACCGACAGTGAGCCAGACCGTGGCGCGTATGGAGCGCGACGGTCTGGTGACAGTGGCGGGCGACCGTCACCTGGAGCTGACCGACGAGGGCCGCAAGCTCGCGACTCGCGTGATGCGCAAGCACCGGCTCGCCGAGTGTCTGCTCGTCGACGTGATCGGCCTGGAGTGGGAGCAGGTCCACGCGGAGGCGTGCCGCTGGGAGCACGTGATGAGTGAGGCGGTGGAGCGGCGCGTCCTGGAGCTGCTGCGTCACCCGACGGAGTCTCCGTACGGCAACCCGATCCCCGGCCTGGAGGAGCTTGGCGAGAAGGCCGAGGCGGACCCGTTCCTGGACGACAACATGGTCAGCCTGAACGATTTGGCACCCGGCCCGGAGGGCAAGACCGTCGTCGTACGCCGGATCGGGGAGCCGATCCAGACGGACGCCCAGCTGATGTACACGCTGCGACGTGCGGGCGTACAGCCCGGTTCGGTCGTGAGTGTGACGGAGTCTCCCGGCGGGGTGCTTGTCGGCAGCAGTGGCGAGGCCGCGGAGCTCGGTGCCGAGGTGGCCTCGCACGTTTTCGTCGCCAAGCGGTGACACCGGCGCTCCTGCGGCAATGACCCCCGGCCCCATGGCCGCTGGGGCCGGTCCGGGGATCCTCCGGAATCCCAGCGACCGGACGGATCCCGTGCCAGGCTGTGAACCGAAGCACTTGATGTGAGGGCCGCCGACCGGTCTGCCGGTTCGGTCGGGGAGGGGGCAGGGGATGCGCCCGTCGCACTGGTACGGCCTGGGGGGTCGTCCTGTTCGTCTTATTCGTTCTGTTCGTTCTCTTCGTTGTGAAGGGGATGGCTCCGGCGCCCTGCGGCGCCGGAGCCTGTCCTCCCCTGCACTGACCCGGAGCCCCGAGCTCCCAGGGTCAGCTCCCGCGGTCCGTCTTCCCCGAGCGGCCCGCCTCCCGCTGAAGATCTCCCCTCGTCGGCGGGAGTCAATCCTTGAGCGTGGTCACTCGAAAGAGGGGTGTTGCGCGCCGCAGGCGTGTTTTCGAATACGGGTTCGATAGTCTGGCTGGGCTCGACCACTCATGGATGGACCACCCGGGGGACGAAGGGGGTGCCAGGACATATGGCGCGGCGCATTGACGTGACCGGAGCCGGCGGCGTACGCCTCGCGGCCTGGGAGTTCGCCGACCCGCCCAAGGGGAGCGGGGAAACCGACCGCGCACCCGGGGTCTTACTGCTCCACGGCCTGATGGGCCGGGCCTCGCACTGGGCGGGCACGGCGCGCTGGCTCTCCGAGCGCTACCACGCGGTCGCCCTCGACCAGCGCGGCCACGGCCGCAGCGACAAGCCGGCCGACGGCCCTTACACCCGCGAGGCGTACGTCGCCGACGCCGAAGCCGCGGTCGAGCAGCTGGGTCTCGCGCCCGTCACGCTCATCGGCCACTCCATGGGCGCCCTGACGGCCTGGCAGCTCGCCGCCAAGCGCCCCGATCTGGTGCGCGCGGTCGTCATCTGCGACATGCGGGCGGGTGCGCTCGGCGCCGCGTCTCAGCGTGAGTGGGACGACTGGTTCAAGTCGTGGCCCGTCCCGTTCGCGACGCTCGCCGACGTACGCAAATGGTTCGGCGAGGACGACCCCTGGGTGGAGCGGCCGAGCCCGGCCCGCGGTGAGTTCTTCGCCGAGGTCATGGCCGAACGGGCCGACGGCTGGCGCCCGCTCTTCTCCCGCCGCCAGATGCTCACTTCCCGCGAGACGTGGGTGTACGACGCCCACTGGGAGGAGCTGGCGCTTGTCCAGTGCCCGGCCCTGGTGGTGCGCGGCCTCGACGGCGAACTGGGGCGGGCGGAGGCGCAGGAGATGGTCAGGGTGCTGCCGCGTGGGCGGTATGCGGAGGTGGTCGACGCGGGGCACCTCGTCCATTACGACGAGCCGGAGGGCTGGCGCGCCGCGATCGAGTCGTTCCTGGAGGAGACCGCCGAGGAACCGGTCGTTCCGCCCCTGGGCCACCCCTGAGCCGCCGGGGGTCGGCCGGCGGGGCCGCTGCTCATCCGAGCTGAGGGCTTCGCCGGGGCAGCCCGGCCGGACAAGGCGCGTGCCAGGGTCAGCCCTTGCTTACCGCGGTCAGGATCTCCGGGAGCCGTGCCGCTGCCTGCGGTGCCGACCAGCGCACGCCTGCCCAGGAGATCAGCGCGCCGTACGCCGTGCCCAGTGGTAGCACCAGCCACAACCAGTCCTGTGCGCCTGCCACATGAAGCCAGATCGTCAGCGTGATCAGCGGCGCACACAGCAGCGCCGCCGCGATCATGCCGCCGACCATCGAGATCCAGGCGAGGCCCGCCTGGCCCGGCGCGACGTTCTTGTGCGTGCTGCCCTGCGGGATCGAGTACGGGAAGCGGACCGAAGCCACCGCCCCCGTCGCCAGCATCGCGCCGAGCAGCGCGAAGGACAGGCCGAGCGCCTCGGGTAGGGCGCGCCAGTTGCCCACCAGCGCCGCCGTGAGGACGGTGACCAGCGCCGAGTACGGGAGCGTGACCACCAGCAGCGCCAAGGCCCGGGCCCGCAACTCCTCGTACGCGTCCTTCGGCGTGGAGATCGTCATGGCGACCATCCAGAAGGCCGAGGTGTCCTGGCCGAACTGGTTGTACATCTGGATGCCGAGCATTCCGGCCGCGAAACACGCGAAGTAGATCGTGCCCGTTCCCTGAAGCGCGTTGAACACCGGCACGATCAGACCGATCACCAGCGAAGTCACCCAGGCGGCCTTGGTCTTGGGGTCCCGCCACACGTACCGCAGACTGCGCTCGATCACCGCGCCCGTACGTCCGCCGGGCAGCCACCGCCCGCCGAGCCCCGGCGACGACTCCTTGCGGGCCGGCTCCGCGGCCTGGAGCGTCGAGCCGTCCGGTGACGTCATCAGCTTCACCAGACTGCGCTCCCAGGACCACAGCAGCGCGGCCAGCGCCGCCACGGCCAGCAGCAGCTGCGCCGCGCCACGGCCGTACGCCCCGTCGCTCACCGCGTCCACCGCGCCTATCGCCGACGCGGGCGGCACCCAGCTCAGTACGTCCGCGACCGGGTCGACCCGCGAGAGGCCGCCGGCGGTGCTGAGCCGCTGGGCGCCGAAGTTGACCACCTGGAAGCCGACGGCGATCACCAGACCGCTGAGCACGGCCAGATCGCGGCCCTTACGGCTGGTCAGCAGCCGGATGTTCGCCGCAGCCACGGCACGCGCCAGCGCCAGGCACACCAGCAGCGTCAGGGCCACGGCGAGGACGCCGACCACGGCGGCCGCCGCGCCGTGGGCCACGGCGATCACCGACCCCAGCGCTAGGCAGAACGTGAACAGCGGTCCGATCCCGACGAGCGACGCCGTCAGCAGCGCCCGGATCAGCGGGCGCGGCCGCAACGGCAGCATGACCAGGCGGGTCGGGTCGAGCGTCTCGTCGCCGCTGGGGAAGAACAGCGGCATCACCGTCCAGCCGAGCCCGAGAATGGCCGTCAGCAGCACCACCACGGTCGTCGCGTGTTCGTTCCCGCGAAGCACCACAAGACCGATCAGCTGAAGCGCCGCGAAGAGCAGCGCGAGCACACCGGAGAGGACGTACGCCGTCCTGCGGCCGGTCGACTGCCGCAGCCCGTTGCGCAGCAGCGACAGCTTGAGCCGTACGAAGACGGACGTGATCCCGGGAACGGTCGTTACGCCCGCGCTCACCGGGCGCCACCGCCGAGCCAGTCCAGACTTTCCCCGCTGTCCCGGCTGTTCGCACCGACCAGTTCGAGGAAGGCGTTCTGGAGGGTGGGCGCGTCGCCGCGCACCTCTGCGAGCGTTCCCTGGGCGCGGATACGGCCCGCCGCCATCACCGCGACCCAGTCGCACAGCGACTCGACGAGCTCCATCACATGGCTGGAGAAGACGACGGTCGCGCCGGACAGCGTGTACCGCTCCAGCACGCCACGGATCGTCTGCGCGGACACGGGATCGACACCCTCGAAGGGCTCGTCCAGGAACAGCACTTCCGGGTTGTGCAGCAGGGCGGCGGCCAGGCCGATCTTCTTGCGCATGCCGGTCGAGTAGTCGACGACCAGTTTGTGCTGCGCGCCCGCCAGGTCCAGTACGTCGAGGAGCTGCCTCGCCCGCTTGTCGACCTCGGCGCCGGGCAGCCCCCGCAGCCGCCCGGAGTACGCGAGGAGTTCACGCCCCGACAGCCGCTCGAACAGCCGCAGTCCCTCCGGCAGTACGCCGATCCTGGCCTTCACCGCCACCGGGTCCTGCCATACGTCGTGCCCGCCGACCAGGACCGTCCCCGCGTCGGGGCGCAGCAGCCCCGTGACCATCGAAAGGGTGGTGGTCTTCCCGGCGCCGTTCGGCCCGACCAGGCCGATGAACTTGCCCGCGGGCAGCTCCAGATCGATGCCTCCGACGGCGATCTGCTCGCCGAAGCGCTTCCACAGGCCCTCTACACGAACGGCGGCGGGCGGCGCCATGTGCGCTCCGCCCGCCTCTTCTGGTCCCACGGCCTTCTCAGGCATGTCGCACAACCTCTCGGTGTCCCCGTGCCGCTACGGGGAACACCCTACGGTCGCCGTGTGCGCGCCGCCGCTGCCTCTCGCCCGCAGGAATACGCCAGCGGACTGATGATCTCCTCCACGTCGGGCAGCCACCGGTTCGCCGGGGTGGGACGGCGCGCCCACTGCACCGCGCCCATCCCCCCGAGCCGGGTCGGCGGAGCCGCGACGTAGTCGCCCTCGCCTCGTGTGACCAGGTCGATCGCAGTCGGTGTCCAACCCAACTTCCGTACCAGGTCCGGAACCTTGGCTCCGGCGCCGGGAAGTACGAAGAACAGCATCCGGCGGTCCGGCGTGCAGGTCACCGGCCCGAACGTCAGGTCCATACGCTCCATGCGCGCCAGCGCCAGGAAGCCGGCCGAGTCGGGAACGTCCAGGGCGTCGAAGGAGCGGCCCGTCGGGAGCAGGATCGACGCCGGCTGTTTCGACCACATGCGGCGCGCTGCGGTCGCGCTGCCCGTCGCCTGCGACGCCCAGTCGGCGGTGGCGGGGTGCGCGCCGGGCGAGGCGCAGGAGGGGACGCCGCACGAGCAGCGCTCGACGCCCTCGGCCGCCTCCAGCCAGGTGCCGGGGAACACGTCCCAGTGCCGTTCTTCCGCGTACCGCACGGCGCTGTCCAGCAGTTGATCGCTGCGCTGCTTGGGGATCTGGGCGGCATCCGTGACTCCGATGGTCTCTTCCACGAACAACTCAACTCCCGCCGTCACCTTGGGTTACGGGCGTGCGGGTGCCTGGCCGAGGAGCATCGATCCTGCACGCGGGGCGCATCGGTGCATGGGCGGGGGCGCGCATGCGGCTGTGCGTCGGTGGGCGGGTAGCCAGTGGTGTGGAAGCCCGGGAATGACCGTCAAAAGGCTGTCAATACCGTCTCTTCCGGCATGTTCTGCATTCTCGGCATTCTCTGTATATCTGCCGGGCAGTGATCAACGTGACCGGCGTGATCAGTTCACGACCCAGCGGCACCAGGGGGTAGTCAATGGCAGCCAGGCCTCTCGTCGCCCGCCAGCCGAACGAACGGTTGCAGGCGCTCATTCAGGAAGCCGGGTGCTCCAATGCCGGGCTCGCCCGTCGCGTCAACATGTGCGGCGCCGAACACGGCCTCGACCTGCGGTACGACAAGACATCGGTGGCCCGCTGGCTGCGCGGACAGCAGCCGCGCGGGCGGGCTCCCGGCATCATCGCGGAAGCGATCGGGCGCAAACTCGGCCGTACGGTCACGATCGACGAGATCGGCATGGCCAACGGCAAGAACCTGGCCTCCGGGATCGGCCTGCAGTTCTCGCCGACCGTGCTCGGCGCGATCGAGCAGGTCTGCGAGCTGTGGCGCAGCGACGTGGGTCGCCGCGACTTCCTGTCGGGTTCGACGGTCGCCGCCTCGGCGCTCGTGGAGCCGAGCCGCGACTGGCTGATCACGGGAGCGGACACCCAGGTCGCCAGGACGTCGGGCAGCGGGCGGGTCGGCGCGTCGGACGTGGAGGCGGTACGGGCGACGACGGACGCCCTCGTGGATCTCGACCACCGCTTCGGCAGCGGGCACGTCAGGCCGGTCGTCGTCCACTACCTCAACAGCGTCGTGTCCGGGCTGCTCTCCGGCTCGTACCGCGAATCGGTCGGCCGGGACCTCTTCGCGGCGGTGGCGCGGCTGACCGAACTGGCCGGCTACATGGCCGTCGACACGGGCCAGCCGGGGCTCGCGCAGCGCTACTACATCCAGGCACTGCGGCTCGCCCAGGCGGCGGGCGACCGCGGCTACGGCGGGTACGTACTGGCGGCGTCCATGAGCCACCTGGCCGCCCAGCTCGGGAACCCGCGCGAGATCGCGCAGCTGGCGCGGGCCGCCCAGGAGGGCGCGCGGGGGCATGTGACGCCCCGCGCGGAGGCGATGTTCTGCGCGGCGGAGGCACGTGGGCACGCGCTCATGGGAGACGCGCGGGCATGCAACCAGATGGCGGGCAGGGCGCTGGCCGCGCTGGAGCGTACCGAGGAGGACACGGGCGACGATCCCGTGTGGATCGCGCACTTCGATCACGCGTATCTGTCGGACGAGCTCGCACACTGCCACCGCGATCTGGGACAGGGGGAAGCGGCGGCCCGGCGGGCCCAGGACGCGCTGGACGGCCATCCGGACACGCGGGCGCGGCGGCGGGCGATCGGGCTCGTCGTACTGGCCACGGCGCAGGTCCAGCAGCGCGAGGTCGAGCATGCCTGCCACACGGGCGCGCGCGCGGTGGAGCTGCTGAGTACCTTGCGGTCGAACCGGGGAGCGGAGTATCTGGAGGACTTCCAGCAGCGCCTGGCGCCGTACCGCGACGAACCCGCGGTACGGGAATTCGGCGCCCGGATGGAAATCCAGGCGGCGTAGGCAGACGGGGCGTACGGGGTGGCCCTTAACAGCGCCTTAAGGGCGCATCTTGTTACAGGGCCGCCCGCCGGGACTCCGGCGGTATGTGTGGGGACCGTGGGCGCGTGGCAGAGGCTTGTGGTCACCCGGTAGCGTGAACCGACGGTTCCGTAGGTCCACACATACGTCCACACGTAGGAGTCCCGGTGACGCAGAGCGGACAGGGTGACGAGTCGCGGCTTCCCGCCGCGCGGCCGCCCGCGCACGAAGGTGTCGTGCTGCCCGCGGACGGCAGCGGTCCCTGGATACCCGGGGCGCCCGAGGAGCACGTGGCTCCGGCGGGTGGACAGCCGTGGGGACAGCCGTGGGGGCCGCAGCAGTCCGCTGCTCCGCAGCCGCCTCAACAGCAGTACGGCGCTCCGCAGCCGCCGCAGGCCCCGCAGTACGGGACGCAGCAGTACGGAGCTCCGCAGCCGCCGCCGCAGCAGCAGTACGGCGGTCCGCAGCCGCAGCCCGGAGCGCCCCTGCCGCCGGCGCAGCCGCAGCCGGGGGCGCAGCAGCAGTACGGCGCGCAGCCGCAGCAGCAGGCCCCGCAGTACGGCGCGCAGCCGCCCGTACAGCAGCAGCCCCAGCAGCAGTACGGCTCTCAGCCAGCGCCTCCGCAGCCCGGCTCGCAGCAGTACGGCGCTCCTCAGCCGCAGGCACAGCCGCAGCCGCAGTCGCACGCACAGCCTTTGCCCTTGCCGGCCGAGGCCCCTGCCGGAGCCCCGGCCGCCGACGCGGACGCCACTCAGTACCTCCCGTACGTGCCGCCGGCAGGCCCCGGCGCCCTGCCGCCCGAAAACCCGGCGGACTCCACGCAGTTCCTCGGCCGGCAGCAGAACGCGGCCGCAGGAGCCCCGGCGGGCGACGCGGACGCCACGCGGTACCTCCCGCCCGTCCCGAACGGGCAGGGCGCGCCTGAGGCGCCCTCCGGCGCGCCCTACGGCATCCGCCCGGGCGCCCCCGAGGACCGGCAGCCGCCCGCGGAGTTCGACAACCTCTTCCGGGCCGACGCCGCGCCGCCTGCGGACCCCACGCAGCAGATGCCGCCCCTGAACGCGCAGCCCCCGCACCAGCAGTACCAGCAGCCCCCGTTCGGGGCGGCGCCCCAGGGCCGCGCCGCACGCCGTAACGCGTCCCAGGCCGGGCCCCCTGCGCCCGGGGGTCCCGTGACGTCCGCGGCTCCCTCGGGGGCCGCCCCGCGGCGGCGCAATTCGCCGCTCGTCCTGATCGCGGCCGTCGTCGTCGGATGCTCCGTCCTGGGCCTCGGCGCGGGTGCGCTGCTCAGCATGGGTGACGGCGAGAAGACCGATGACAAGAAGCCGGTCGCAGTGGCGAGTTCACCGGGAGGCGACGCATCGCCGCAGGCCGCCGCGGATCCCGCCAAGCCGCAGGCCGAGTCGCTCGACGCGCTGCTCGCGGACAGCAACGACAGCCGCGCCTCCGTGATCAGCGCGGTCCAGTCCATCGGGACTTGCAAGAACCTGTCGAAGGCGGCGAGCGATCTGCGAGCGGCCGCGAAGCAGCGCAGCGAACTGGTGACCCGCCTCAAGGGCCTGACCATCGACAAGCTGCCGAAGCACGCGGAGCTGTCGGCCTCCCTCACCACCGCGTGGAAGGCGTCGGAAGCGGCCGACAACCACTACGCGGCCTGGGCCGACCAGGTCGCGGGCAAGAAGGGCTGCAAGAAGGGCCACGCACAGTCGACGCCGCAGAAGCAGGCGGGCAACCGCGAGAGCGGCAAGGCGTCACAGGCGAAGAAGGAAGCCGTCGGCATGTGGAACGACATCGCGAAGCGCTACGGCCTGACGGAGCGCGACGCCACGCAGCTCTGACGGCAGTGGACGGGAAAGGAGAGGGGCGGACACCGACTCGGCGCCCGCCCCTCTCTCGTCCCCGCTCCCGTCCCCGCCCAATCAGCCCGCAGAAGGCGCCTGTACCAGCGTGTCGCCCACGTCCACGAAGCCCTTCTTCACGGACACCAGCCGCCCCTGGCGCACCACTTGGAACGTCACGTCCCTGTTGATGATCCGCGGAAAGTCCCGTGTCGCCAGCATGTGCTCCAGACGCCAGCTGAGGGTGGGGGTGAGGCCGCCCGTGTCGACTCCCTCAACTCGGTTGAGCGCCCCCACCACGTCGGACGCCGAAACGCTGTCCGTGTCGCCGTCCCCGCCGTCCTTCGCGAGCGACTCGATGATCGCCTTGAGCACCGTGTACGCGATCCACGTCGTCTGCACCCCGGGCTCGGCCGGGTCGATGCGGTTGTCGGCGAAGGCGTGTTCCTTGATGACCTCGCGCATCGGGTCCCAGCGCGCGTCGCTCGCCACCGGGTACCAGCCCGTGACGTACGCACCCTCGAAGGGCCCGTCCTTGCCGCCCGTACGGTCGAGGAGCGGCTGTCCGACGCTTCCGAGGACCGACGCGACACCGACTTCCCGGGGGGCCTCGGACTCCAGTCTCCGGAACGAGTCGAAGAACGTCTCCGTGTGGTCGCCGAGGACCGCCGTGACGCAGCCCTTTCCGCTCCGGTACGCGTCGAACGCCCCTGCGCTGGTGAGTGCCTGCCGGGCCGGCGCGGTGTAGTCGTTCGCGTCCTCCGCCGCCCGGATGTCCGTGGGCGCTTTACGGTCGCCCTCCGCGAGGCCGGAACCGAGGAGTATCGGCAGGTCGTCACCGGCGACCGTGTCGGGGCGTACCAGGGACACGCGGTCGCAGTCGCGGGCGAGCTGCCTGCCGTTGCCCGCGAGGAGAGCCGCCTGGCCGCCGTTGACGGGATACGACAGCGGGCTGGTGAACTCCTGGTCGGACGCGCCGTAGCCACCGAGGAACGGAATGCCGGCGACCTCCAGGGGCGCCATGAAGGCCCGGCCGTGCTGGCTGTACGAGCCGACGACCGCGATGGCGTTCTCCCGTACGGCCTGCTTGGCGCACTTGGCCGCGCCGACGGTGTTGTTGCGCTCGTTGCAGGTGAGGACCTTGAGTTCGTGGCCCGCGAGGCCGCCGTTCGCGTTGACCCAGCGGGCGTAGGCCTCCGCCATGGCGGGCATGCCCGGCATGTTCGTGGCCGAGGTGCCCACCGGGGCCCACGTCATGACGGTTACGGGCTCCCTGGTGCCCCCCGTGGCACCAGGGAGCATTCCGCATCCCGTCAGCAGCGACGCCCCGACCGCCGTTGCCGTGGCCGCGGCGATCAACGTCGCGGCCTTTGAGAGGAATGGGCGGGTGGAGAAATGGCTTCGCCGTCCGGTCATATGCATGCACGCTTCCGCCCCATGGGTAACGGGGGAGTGAGCATGTCTCAACACGCGGTGACATCGAGGTGAATTACGGGGTGCCGTACGCCCGTCCTGTCAGGGAACGTACGATCTGCAACCGTGCAAGGTTCGGTGAACTCTTCCCGTCGCGGCCGTCGCTCCCCCACCATGGGCGGCATGCCGCTCAATGACATGCCCTGGTGGCGCTGGCGCACGAACGTGCGATCGGCGCTGCACATGCTCTCCGACCCCGTCTTCCAGCAGGAGTGCTGGCTGGCAGGTCTCGAGGGCTACGGAGACGTGACAGATGCCGTGTACCGGCTGGTGGAGGACACCTGGCTGGACAACTGGTCGGCCGAGAAGTACGTCGGCACGATATTCCGGGACGCCCAGGAGGCGTCCCTCGTCGACGTCGCCGTCCTGCGGGTGCTGAAGATCATGCATCAGGTGGGTGCGGACGCGCCCGTATCGGCGTACCTCGAACACCACGCCTGGCCGGAAGCGGTACGGGCGGCCCGCGAGGCGCACGTACGGCTGGCGGCCAACGACGGCGAGGACCCGGACACGGCGCCGCGCACGCTCGAGGTCATCCGGATTCTGACCAGAGCGGCCTGACCCCCGCGGGATATGGAATCCTCGGGGGCATGAGTGACCCGCGCCCCGCCCCTTCGTCAGACCGGTCCTCCCCGGACCAGTACGTCCTCACCCTCTCCTGCCCGGACAAAAAGGGCATCGTGCACGCCGTGTCGAGTTACCTCTTCATGACCGGCTGCAACATCGAGGACAGCCAGCAGTTCGGCGACCACGACACGGGTCTGTTCTTCATGCGGGTCCACTTCACGGCGGACGCCCCGGTGACCGTGGAGAAGCTGCGCGCGAGCTTCGCCGCGATCGGTGACTCCTTCCGGATGGACTGGCAGATTCACCGCCCGGAGCAGCGGATGCGGGTCGTGCTGATGGTCAGCAAGTTCGGGCACTGCCTGAACGACCTGCTCTTCCGGGCGCGGACCGGCGCCCTGCCGGTGGAGATCGCGGCGGTCGTCTCGAACCACACGGACTTCGCCGAGCTGGTCGGCTCGTACGACATTCCCTTCCACCACATTCCGGTGACGCGGGACAACAAGGCGGAGGCGGAGGCGCAGCTCCTTGAGCTCGTACGCTCCGAGAACGTCGAGCTGGTCGTCCTCGCCCGCTACATGCAGGTCCTCTCGGACGACCTCTGCAAGCAACTGAGCGGCCGGATCATCAACATCCACCACTCCTTCCTGCCGAGCTTCAAGGGCGCGAAGCCGTACCACCAGGCGCACGCGCGCGGTGTGAAGCTCATCGGGGCGACGGCGCACTACGTGACGGCCGACCTCGACGAGGGGCCGATCATCGAGCAGGAGGTCGAGCGGGTGGGCCACGACGTGACGCCGGAGCAGCTGGTGGCGATCGGGCGGGACGTGGAGTGCCAGGCGCTGGCGCGGGCGGTGAAGTGGCACAGCGAGCACCGCGTGCTGCTCAACGGCCGCCGCACAGTGGTCTTCGCGTAAGGCGCGGCTGTCCGGCGGCTACCGGCGGCTAGAGGCGGCTCAGTGACGCCGCCGCGAAGAGTACGTCGCGGATGGCCTCCCGGTCGCCGTTCTGGCCCGCCGCCGCCTCCTCGGGCGGTACGTGGCCCGATGCCAGCTGGCAGAATTCGACGCCGTCCAGAGCGACGTGGGCCACCTGGTGGGCGGGGGAGCCGACCGCCGCCGGGGAGTCCAGCGCGATGTACCAGTCGCCGCCGCCCGCCCCCTCGATCTCCAGGTGGAGCGAGCGGCCGGGCGAGCCCGCGGTCACCAGGCTCTGGGACGGGGCCGCGAGACCTGCCCTGCGGCGGGCGGCGAGGGTTGCCGGGATCAGCCGCGCGGCCAGGTCGATCATGCTGTTGAGGTGCGCGGCGGCCGGCGGCTCGTACGGATAGTCCACCGCGTCCGCGATGTCGCCCGCGTGCACCCAGCACTCGAACGCCCGGTCCAGAAGCGCGTCGCGCAGGGGCAGCGCGAAGTCGCCGTACGACACGGAGAGGTCGGCCACGCCGCGGCCCGCGAAGGACACCGTGCGGATCAGGTCGTGGCTCTGCTGCCGCCAGGGTTCGCGGACGGTGCGGGTCGGCGGGAAGTGGGAGCCGCGCCAGTACGACTCGGTGCGCTCCGAAGGCGATACGGGTCCTGCCGGGCCCAGCGGGTCGTCGAGGCTGAGCGCCTTGGCGACCAGGCCGTCGACGCTCATCAGGTGGCCGATGACGCCGGCGACGGTTGTTTTGCGGTACGTCGCCTCCTCACCCGTGAACCACTTGAGGCGGACCGGAGCGTGCCATTCCGAGTCGCCGATGTCCCGCAGCAGGGCGTCCAGGCGCGCTGTCTCGGCGTCGTACGGCGTGGCCCAGCCGGGGACGGGGATACGGGCGGGCCTGCGGCCCAGGCAGCCGTCGAGCACGCGGTTGCGCAGCAGCGGGTCGAGGTCCAGGCTGCGCTCGGCGTGGAGCAGGCCGACCGCGTCCCGCAGCCGTAGCGCCTCGTCCGCGCAGGGGGCGCACTCGGTGAGGTGGTCCTCGACCGCCTTGGTCTCGTCGGACGAGCACGCGGCCAGGGCCCAGGCGCCCAGCAGCGACTTGAGCACGCCGTGGGAAAGGGCGGCCGGGGCAGGCGGCGATGGGGGTGCGGGTGCGGGTGGGGACTCCAGCACTTCACGGTCGTCCGCCGCCGCTCTCGGTGACGGTATGCGCGGAGCCCGGCCGTCCGGCGGCACGCCACCGTGCGGGCCGTGTGGATTGTCCGGTCCGTCCGGTCCTTCCGGTCCGTGCGGTTCCTCCGGCCCGTCGCGCGGGTCCGGACCGTTGCCCTCGGGGCCGGTCGATCCGATGGGTCCGCTCGGCCCGCGTCCCCCGCTCACCGGTGCTGTCCGTATCCGGGCGGGGACGAGAGCCCGTCCTGGTAGCGCGGGTTCGCCGTGGACAGCAGTTGCAGCCCGAGCCGCAGCCGCCTGCGCGCCTCGTCCTCGGTGACTCCCAGGTCGGCCGCCGTCTGCCGGTAGTCCCTGCGCTGGAAGTACGCGAGCTCCAGCGCGGCCCGCAGCGGCGCCGGCATCGACGTCACGATGTAATCCGCGCGGGCGGCGGCCGACGCCCTGCGGACCTTCTGCTCCAGCTCCTCCGAGGTGCCGTCGCCACCGCCGTCCACCAGTGCCGCCGCCTCGGTCTGCCGCAGCCGCTGCACGGCCTGCCGGTGGGTGAGCTTGGCCACCCAGGACCTCATCGAGCCCTGCCTGGGGTCGTACGCGTCCGGGTTCTCCCAGACATAGCCGAACACCTCGCGCGTGATCTGGTCGGCCGCCGCGTCGTCGTCGAGCACCCGGTGGGCCAGGCTGTGCACCAGCGAGGCGAACCTGTCGTACAGCTCACCGAGCGCCGCCGCCTCGCCACGTGCGAGCCGCTGCTGCATCCTGCGGTCCCAGCGAGGTGGTGCGTCCTTCGCCATGCGGCCCCCAACCCTGTGCGCCTGCCCACCGTGTGCCTCTCGTCACTTCCATCGAATGTAGTGCGAGCCACTGACAACGCATGCCCCTTTACGGTAAGTGAGTTCGCGCCCCGGCCCGGGATGATAATGATCGGGCCACGGGCGCCTCCAAGACGTTGTGTTTCATGGGAGTACGGCGGGGCAACCGCCAGAGATGGAAGCACTACTTCCGCATCAGCAGAACGAAAGGTCCAGACGCGTGACGCTGAAGGTGATCGAGGCCGAGCACAACGCCTGGGCCGTACTGCACGTTTCCGGAGAGCTGGACCTGGTCACCTCGCCCGCGGTCCGCCAGCACGTTCACGACGCCGTCGCGAAGGGCCGCCACCGCGTGGTGCTCGACCTGTCCGAGGTCTTCTTCTGTGACTCCAGCGGGGTCGGCGTCATGATCGCCGCCCGCCGCCTGATGCACTCGTGCGGCGGCGATCTGCGGCTGATCCTGCCCGCTCGCGGATCCGTCGACGGTTCGCACGTCAACCGGGTGCTCGCCGCCCTCGGCGTACGCCGCCTCTTCGAGGTCTACCCCGACGTGGCCACGGCCGCCGACGACGAAGCGCAGGCTCTCTCCGCCTGAGAATGCTTCGGTCGGCCCGCCCACGTCGTACGCTCCCCCCTATGGACAGCGCAGAGTACGAGCGCAAGACAGCAGCCCGTTTCGCGAGCTTCGACCAGGACGGCAACGGATACATCGACCGCGAGGACTTCAGTGCCGCCGCGGCGGCCCTGCTGGCCGAGTTCGGGACGACGGCCCGGTGCGACAAGGGGCAGGCGCTCTACATGGGGGCCGAGGCCTTCTGGCAGGGCATGGCCGGCATCGCCGACGTGGACGGTGACCAGCGGGTCACCCGCCAGGAGTTCGTCACTGGCGCGGTGAAGCGGCTGGCGGACAACCCACAGCGGTTCGCCGAAATCGCCCGCCCGTTCCTGCACGCGGCGATCGCCGTCGCGGCAGAGGCGGACGGCACGGGCGTAACTCCCCAGGCCGCGGGGCGGGTCCTGCGCGTGCTGGGTGTGGCGGGGGACAGAGCGCAGGCCGTCGCGGCGGCGCTCGACGCGGACGGTGACGGACTGATCAGCGAGGACGAGATCCTGACCGCCTTCGCCGCGTACTACACGACGCCCGGACCGGAAGCGTAGACCTACTGGGCCCACGGGCCTACTGGTCCTGTGAATAGCGTTCACGCAGCTTGTACTTGAGGACCTTGCGCAGCGTCTCGTTGCGCGGCAACGCGTCCACGACTTCAAGCTGCTCGGGCAGTTTGTGTACGGACAACCCTTGCGCCCGCAGATACGCCGCGACCTCCTCCAGGGTCAGCGGTGCGGCGCCCGGGGGCTGTTCCACGACGGCGCACACCCGCTCTCCGCGCGTCGCGTCCGGCAGGCCCACCACGGCCGCGTCTCCCACGCCCGGGTGCCGGTGCAGGAGGTCCTCGACCTCCTTGGCGGAGATGTTCTCGCCCTTGCGGATGATGATGTCCTTCAGCCGCCCGGTGAGCACCAGATGGCCGGTCGCGGTGAGGTGCCCGACGTCACCGGTGATGAGGAAACCGTCCTTGTCGAAGGCGGCCGTGTTGTGGGCGGGTTCCAGGTAGCCCTGGCACACGGCCTCGCCGCGCAGCCGCACCTCCCCGTCGGTGCCCGCGGGCAGGGGCGTGCCGTCCTCGGCGGTGATGCGCATCTCCATTCCCGCGGGCGGCCGGCCCTCCGTCGTCGCCAGGTTGTCCGCCGTGTCGTCCGGGGAGCCCATCGTGATCATCGGTACCTCGGTCATGCCGTAGCCGTGGGTCAACTGGCAGCCCATCTCGCGTACGACGGCGTGGTAGATCTCCGGCGGTTTGGGCGCCCCGCCGCCTGCGAGCAGCCGCAGGGTGGGGACGATTCTGCGGGACGGGTCCTTTCGCTGCTCGGTCAGGAACATCGAGTAGAAGGCGGTGGACCCGCCCGCGACCGTGACGCCGTGCCTGCGGTAGCCGTCAAGCGCGGCGGGCATCGCGAAGTGCTCGAAGAGGACGGCGGGAAAGCCGTACAGGAGCAGCATCACCAGATAGTCCGGGCCGCCGATGTGCGCGTACGGGAACGCTATGGAGCCGACGTCGTCCTGGGACAGCCGCAGAGCGTGCGCGAGACATGAGCCGCCCGCTATCAGCGAACGGTCGGTGTGCAGGACGCCCTTGGGGTCCGACGTCGTCCCTGAGGTCCAGTAGATCCAGCGAACCGTGGTGCCGTCGGAAGGTGGCTCCGGGAGCGTTCCCGGGTCTGCTTCCGGAACGTTCCCGTACGCCTCGAAAACGCCACGCGCGCCGAGCCGGTGCGCCATCTCCGTATGGTCAAAACCGCGCCACTGTCCCGGTACGGCGAAGAAGTCCGCCTTCGACTCCCGCAGCACGAAGCCGACTTCGCGCTCCCGGTAGAACGGGATGACCGGCGACTGTACGGCGCCGAGCCTGGCCAGGGCCACGGACAGGAGCACCGTTTCGATCCTGGTCGGCAGTTGCCAGGCGACCACGCTTCCGGGGTGCACCCCCAGTTCGTACAGCCCCGCCGCGACGCGCTCGGCGCGGTCCCTGAGCTCGCCGAAGGTGAGTGTGCGGCCGACGCCGTCGACGCCGTCGTCCTGGAGCAGCGCGGGCCGCCGCGGTGTGAGCGCGGCGCGGCGGTCGACGAGCTCCCAGAGCGTACGGGAGGCGCCCAGCGCGTGCGCGGTGTCGGTCGCGGTGTCGGTCACGGCAGTCCCCTCACAGCTGATGTAGCTGACGGACAGTCAGGTGATCCGGAGAGCGTAGGGCGCTGCGCCTTGTCGGTCCAGGGGTGCGGGGCTAGCCTGATATCTGACGGACCATCAGAAATGCGGGATCGCGAGCGCCGGAGGACACACCCATGGAACTGCCTCGGATTGTCAGCGTCGACGACCATGTGATCGAGCCGGCGCACCTCTTCGAGACCTGGCTTCCGGCGAAGTACCGCGAGCGCGGCCCCAAGCCGCTGACCGCCGGAATCGGTGACCTCGCCTATGTGGCGGGCAAGTACCGGATCACCATGGATCCCGACGGCCCGCCCACCGACTGGTGGATCTACGAGGACCTCAAGTTCCCGTACAAGCGCAACATCGCCGCCGTCGGCTTCGACCGCGACGACATGACCCTGGAGGGCATCACCCGCGCGGAGATGCGGCGAGGCTGCTGGGACCCCAAGGCGAGGCTCGCCGACATGGACCTCAACCACGTCGAGGCTTCCCTGTGCTTCCCGACCTTCCCGCGCTTCTGCGGGCAGACCTTCGCGGAGGCGCACGACAAAGAGGTCGCCCTCGCCTGCGTGCGCGCGTACAACGACTGGATGGTGGAGGAGTGGGGCGGCGTGAGGGACCTGATCCCCGAGCCCCCTTCGACGTACTACTACCGGCAGATGTTCTGCTGTTTCTTCCGCGACAAGCACGGCGTCGCCTCCCTGGACGTCGTCGGCCGCGACAACGCCACCTTCGAGACCGACTATCCGCACGTCGACTCGACGTTCCCGCACACGAAGGAAGTCGCGCTCGATCACGTGAAGGGCCTCGACGACGAGACCGTCTACAAACTGATGCGCGGCAACGCCATCCGCATGCTCGGCCTCGACCTGGACCGCGACCGCGTCCCAGCCGCCACCGCCCGCGCCCGCTGATGGACCTCACCTACAGCAAGGAGGAAGAGGACTTCAGGGCGCGCCTGCGCGAATGGCTGGCGGCCACGCTGCCCGGCCTGCCGCCCCGGCCCGACCCACGGGACTGGCCGGGGCGGCGCGCGTACGACACGGCGTGGCAGCGCCGGCTGTACGACGCCGGGTACGCGGGGCTGCACTGGCCCGCCGACGCGGGCGGGCGCGGCGCCACCCCCACGCAGCACCTGATCTTCCTGGAGGAGACCGAGCTGGCCGGGGCGCCCTACGTCGGTGCGAACTTCGTCGGCCTGCTGCACGCGGGACCCACCATCGCCGCCGAAGGAACCCGGGAACAGCGCGCGCGCTGGCTGCCGCCGATCCTGCGCGGCGACGACGTCTGGTGCCAGGGCTTCAGCGAACCGGACGCCGGTTCGGACCTCGCGTCGCTGCACACCCGTGCGGTGCGGGACGGTGACACGTACATCGTCACCGGATCGAAGATCTGGACCTCGCACGCGGAGGTCGCCGACTGGTGCGAGCTGCTGGTACGCACCGAGGCGGTGAGCGCGGCCGTTCCCAAGCACCGGGGCATCACCTGGCTGGCCATGCCGATGAACGCTCCGGGCGTGACGGTGAGGCCGTTGCGAACGCTCACGGGAACGGCCGAATTCGCGGAGATGTTCCTCGACGAGGTACGCATACCGGTCACCCACCGCGTGGGGGACGAGAACGACGGCTGGCGCGTCACCATGGTCACCCTTTCCTTCGAGCGCGGCACGGCCTTCGTCGGCGAGGTCGTGGCCTGCCGCCGTACGCTCCGGGCACTCGCCGCGGCCGCTCGCGGGAACGGCCGTTGGGACGACCAGGAAGTGCGCCGCACCCTGGGGCGCCTGAACGCCGAATTCACCGCTCTGTGGCGGCTCACCCAGTGGAACGTCAGCGAAGCGCAGCACACGGGAAGCGAAAAGAGCGTTCCCGGGAACGGCGGTTCCGTCTTCAAGCTGCGCTACTCGCACGCCCGTCAGGAGCTGTACGACGCTGCCGCGCGGGTGCTCGGCCCCGGTTCCCTTGACCTGTCGCACGACTGGACCCTGGACCGGCTGTCGTCGCTCTCGTACACGATCGCCGCGGGCACGTCCCAGATCCAGCAGAACATCGTCGCCGAGCGCATCCTCGGCCTTCCCAAGGGGCACTGACGCGCTGATGGACTTCCGTCTCACCGACGACCAGCGCGCGCTCCGGGCGGGCGTACGGCACCTCCTCGAAGGGCGCTTCGGGCGCGAGCGGCTGCGGGCGGCGGTCGACAAGCCGGGCCGGGGCCCGGACGCCCTGGACCGGGCCCTGTGGAAGGAGCTCGGCGACGCCGGGTTCTTCGCGCTGCGGCTGCCCGAGGAGGACGGCGGAGTGGGCCTCGGCCTGCCCGAAGCGGTCCTCGCCTTCGAGGAGGCGGGCCGCGCGCTGCTGCCCGGCCCCCTGGTGGCCACGCACCTCGCGGCCGGCACGGTCCCGGGAGCGGCCACCGGCGAGACCGTGGTGACGAGGGTGGACGGCGTACTGGTGGAGTGGCTGGACGCGGCCGACCACGTACTCGGGAACGCCGCGGGGGCCGTGCCCGTACGCTCCGTGGACCCGCTGACGCCGCTCCACCGCGTGCCCGGGGAGCTTCACGGGAACGCTCCCGGGCACGTTCCGGGGAACGTCCCTGAGGCCGCCCTTCTGACCGCCGCCGAACAGCTCGGCAGCGCCGCCCGTACCACTGAGGCAGCTGTCCAATACGCGCGCGAGCGTGAACAGTTCGGCCGGCCCATAGGCGCCTTCCAGGCGGTCAAGCAGCTGTGCGCGCAGATGCTGGTACGCGCGGAGGTGGCCCGCGGCGCGGTGTACGGGGCCGCGGTGACCGGTGACCCGGTGGAGATCGCCGGGGCCAAGCTGCTCGCCGACGAGGCGGCGATCCGGAACGCCCGCGACTGCCTCCAGGTGTACGGCGGCATGGGCTTCACCTGGGAGGCCGACGTACACCTGCATCTGAAGCGCGCGTGGGTGCGTGCCGAGCGGTGGCAGACGGCGGGGGACGCGGCGGAGACGCTGGCGGCGGCGCTGCTGTGACGGGGCGACCGGGCGAAAGGGGGTGAAAGGGGTGAAAGGAGAGACGGGGATGAACGGGACGACTGGGGCGTCCGGTGTGCGTTCTGTGGTCGTGCATAAACGGGCGGTGACCCAATCCTGCGACTGGTGAGCGATTACCGTCCGTCGATATCGGGTTGTGTCCTTCGCGTTACTCGTCACGGGCCGGAGTCGGGGGTGCGCTCCGGTACCCTCCGTGGGATGCGAGTGGTTGTGATGCGCAGCTGTCCCGGCGTGGCCTTGGTGGCGACTGCGGGCCGCGAGATGTGCGCCGCTCGCGCCGTGCGGAGGCGCCGTGCGCGCCCCTGTTCGACTCCCCGCAGCGTGCGTCGCACAGTATGCACCACGCGTACTCCTTCGCGCTGGAATATGCCCGAAGCGCTTGTTGCGGTGACTGTACGTCAACCATGCTGTTCCATAAGGGAATCACGTTCCGTGACCCTGTGGAGACGCGAGGCGATGTGTCCGCCGGTTCGGATGGTGTGAGCGGTGCAGGTGCTTCAGGTGCAGTTGGAGGTAGGGGCCGACCCCGCCGAGGTGGGGCGCGCCAGGAGGTGGGCTCGCTCGCGGCTTGTCGGCTCCGGGATAAGAGTCGATGAGCCGCTGGCCGAGACCCTGATCCTGCTCATCTCGGAACTGGTCACCAACGCGGTGGTGCATACGGGCTGTCCGGCCGTACTGCGCATGCTCTTCGGAGCCGCCGACGACGGCACGGTCCGGGTCGAGGTCGCTGATGTCAGCGCCCGCCCGCCGAAGCCCCGGCACGCGGACGGCGACGACACCAACGGGCGGGGGCTGGAGCTGGTCGACGGCCTCGCCGACCGTTGGGGCTGGCAGTCCGAGGGTGCGGGCAAGCGGATCTGGTGCGAGGTGGACCGGGGGGCGCCCGTTGTTGCATCAGGGGCGTACGAGGTGACTGCGTATGAGCCGTCGTGCGCTGTCACAAATAGCGCATAAGTCGTAAATCGTCGGTCAGGTGTTGACGGCTCGTGATGGCCTGATGACCCTTGGACGAGGCGATTCGCTGTGAGGGGACGCCGAGGATTTCCGTCCTTGGCGAGTGCGGGTCGTGGTTCGGCGTCAGCTCCTTCGAGGGCAAGAGGGGGGCAGGGCCTGTACGCCGGAGCCGGGTGGTGGCCCTTGTGCCGCGCTCGGGGCGTGCGGGAGTGCGTCGCCACCCGGCTGTTCAAGCCCCTGAAGGTGCCGAGGTCAGAGGATTGCTACGGGGGCGACAGGGGTGCCCGTTCCCCCGACGAACGGCTCCGGCATGGCGGAGAGCAGGAAGGCGTACCGCCCCTCCTCCGCGCAGGCTGTGGACAAGGTTTCCAGATTCCAGTTCTGGCCCTGGAGCATGCCCATTTCGACGAGGTCGAGGGCGTGTACGGGCAGCCACAGGTTCTCGATCTCCGGCGGGAAGATCTCGAAGGTGAGGGTGTCGTTCGCGACCGCGGCGACGTCGCGGGCGTGGAACCACTCGGGCGTACGGACGGACAGGCCCGGGGACGGGTAGCCGTAGCCGTGCTTGTCGCCCGTGAGGTAGACCTGGATCTGCCCGGTCCGTACGAGAACGATGTCACCGGCCCGCACGGTCGTACGCGCCAGCTCCTCGGCGGCGTCGAGGTCCTCCGGCGTCACCGCGTGGTCCCCGGCCAGCCGGTCCACTCCGCGCGCGCGGGCCACGTCGAGCAGCACCCCGCGTGAGACGACGTGCCGCGCCTTGTCTATGCCGCTGAAGCGGGCCCGGGTGTGGGGGGTGATGGTGGCGGCCGGGCGGCCGTTGTAGATCTTCCCCGAGTGCGACGCGTGGGTGAGGGCGTCCCAGTGCGTGGCCGCCTGGAGCCCCATGGTCACGGCGTCGTCGCTGGTGGCGACGGTGCCGGGGCCGAAGAGCTCCTGGTTGATCTGGACCATGGAGTGGAGCGGGTTGACGCGGCCCGGTATCAGGCCTGTCTGTACGCCGTCCTGGTCGAGGGGGAGCGCGAGGGGTATGCGGCGGCCGGTGCGGATGGTGGTGGCGGCGGTGCGTACGACTTCGTCGGTGATGAGGTTGAGGGTGCCGATCTCGTCCTCGGCGCCCCAACGGCCCCAGTTGTTCACGCGCTTGGCGATGTCGTGGAACTCGGCCGGCAGTGACATGGGGCCTCCTCGGGGCTTGTGTCCGGGTGAGTGGGTGCGGATAAAATCTAACGGTCCGTCAGAAACCGCGGGAAGGGGCCGGACGTGGGGAACTTCTTGGCAGGCAAGGTCGTCGCCGTGACAGGTGCCGGGCGCGGCATCGGGCGGGCGGTGGCCCTGGCCTGCGCGGCCGAGGGGGCGCGGGTCGTCGTCAACGACTACGGCGTCTCGATGGAGGGCTCGCAGCCGACGAGCGAGGTCGCCGAGGCGGTGGTGAAGGAGATCGCGGCGGCGGGCGGCGAGGCGGTCGCGGTCGCGGACGACGTCTCGACGATGGCGGGCGGGCAGCGGATCGTCGATGTGGCGCTGGCGCGGTACGGGAGTATCGACGGGGTGGTGTGCGTCGCGGGGATCCTGCGCGAGCGGATGCTTTTCAACATGGGCGAGGAGGAGTGGGATCCCGTTGTCGCGACTCACCTGAAGGGCACGTTCACGGTATTCCGGGCGGCGTCGGCGGTGATGCGCAAGCAGGGCGGCGGGACGCTGATCGGCTTTACGAGCGGCAACCACCAGGGGAGCGTCGCCCAGGCCAACTACAGCGCGGCGAAGGGCGGGATCATCTCGCTCGTGCGGAGCGCGGCGCTCGGGCTGCACAAGTACGGGGTTACGGCCAACGCGGTGGCTCCGGTGGCGCGCACGCGGATGTCCGCGAACGTACCGATGGAGCTGAAGGAGATCGGGGAGCCGGAGGACGTGGCGGCGCTCGTCGTGTACTTGCTCTCCGAGCGGGCGCGGGAGGAAGGGATCACCGGGCAGGTCTATACGGTCGCGGGCCCGAAGATCGCGGTCTGGGCGCAGCCGAGGGAATTGCGGGCGGGGTACGCGGAGGGCGGCGCGTGGACGCCGGAGCGGATCGCGGACTTCTTGCCGGGGACGGTGGGGGTGGATCCGATGCCGATGCTGGCGCGGGTGGAGGCGATGGCTGAGGCGGCGGCGAGGAAGGCGCGGCCGAATGCGTGAGGTGGGGGTGGCAATCGCCGGACGGGCTTGATCGGGCTGAGCCGCAGGCACAGGCCCGCCCCGCCACACCCGCACGCACGCACACACACACATCCGCGACGAACGGGAGACACCGTGGACTTCGCCTTCGGTCCGGACGACGACGCGTTCAGGAGTGACGCCCGCGAGTGGCTCGCCGCGCATCGCGGGGACGCGGCCGGCCGGGACTGGGAACGGGAGCTCGGCGACGGCGGGTGGATCGGCATCGGGTGGGACGACGGCGGGGCGTACGGCGGCCGGCGGGCGGGCCTCACCCAGCAGGTCGTCTGGGCCGAGGAGTACGCTCGCGCCCGCGCCCCCGCCAGAGCCGGGCACATCGGGGAAAACCTCCTGGCCCCCACCCTCATCGCCTACGGAAGCGACGCCCAGAGGCAGCGCTTCCTGCCCGCGATCGCGCGTGGCGAGGAGCTCTGGTGCCAGGGCTACAGCGAGCCCGGCGCCGGGTCGGACCTGGCCGGGGTGCGCACCGTCGCCGTACGGGACGGGGGTGCGTACCGCGTCACTGGGCAGAAGATCTGGACCTCCCTCGCCCAGGACGCCGACTGGTGCTTCGTCCTGGCCAGGACCGGGGAAGCGAGGCCGGGCGCGCGGCGCCATCACGGGCTGTCGTTCCTGCTGGTGCCGATGGATCAGCCGGGGCGCATCGAGGTGCGGCCCATCCGGCAGATGACCGGGACCAGCGAGTTCAACGAGGTGTTCTTCGACGGGGCACTGGCCCGCGAAGTGGTGGGCGGCGAAGGCAACGGCTGGCGCGTGGCCATGGGCCTGCTCGCGCTGGAGCGCGGGGTGTCCACGCTCGTGCAGCAGATCGGGTTCGCGGAGGAGCTGCGGGAGGTCGTGCGGCTCGCCGTCGAGGCGGGGGCGGGGGGCTGGGGTGAAGGCGCCGGGGATCCCGTCGTACGCGCCCGGCTCGTCCGGCTGTGGGCCGAGCTGCACACCATGCGCGCCAACGCCCTGCGTACGCTCGGCACTTCGGGCGGCGGACCCGGCGCGCCCAGCGTCGCCAAACTCCTCTGGGGCGGCTGGCACCAGCGGCTGGGTGAGCTCGCCGTTCAGGTGCGGGGCGCGGCCGCGACGGTCGGGCCGTACGACTGGGACGAGGAGCGGCCGTACGAACTGGACTCCCTGCAGAAGCTGTTCCTCTTCAGCCGGGCCGACACCATCTACGGCGGCTCCGACGAAATCCAGCGCGACATCATCGCCGAGCGCGTGCTCGGTCTACCGAGGGAGAGGGAGAGGGAGTCGGGATGAGTGGCGGCATGCGGGGTGTTGTGTTTGACGGAAAGGCGGTTCAGGTCGTCGGTGACCTGGAGATACGGGACCCGGGGCCCGGTGAGGTCATGGTCGCCGTCGGGGCGGCCGGGCTGTGTCACAGCGATCTGTCGGTCATCGACGGGACGATCCCCTTCCCGTCCCCCGTCGTACTCGGGCACGAAGGCGCGGGCGTCGTCGAGGCGGTCGGCGCGGGGGTGGCGCATGTCGTGCCTGGTGATCAGGTCTCGCTGTCGACCATCGCCAACTGCGGGGCCTGCGCGGAGTGCGGCCGTGGCCGGCCGACGATGTGCCGCAAGGCGATCGGGATGCCCGGACAGCCCTTCTCGCGCCGCGGCGGCGAGCCGCTGTATCAGTTCGCGTCCACCTCCACCTTCGCGGAGCGCACGATCGTCAAAGCCGTTCAGGCCGTCAAGATCCCCAACGACATCCCGCTGACCTCGGCCGCCCTCATCGGCTGCGGCGTCGTGACGGGCGTGGGCGCCGCGCTGAACCGGGCGAAGGTCGGCCTCGGGGACACCGTCGTCGTCATCGGGACGGGCGGGATCGGGCTGAACGTCATCCAAGGCGCCCGCATCGCCGGGGCGTCGGCCATCGTCGCCGTCGATTCCAATCCGGCCAAGGAAGCGGTCGCGCGGCAGTTCGGTGCGACGCACTTTCTTCCGTCGGCCGACGACGCGGATGCGGTACGGGCGATCCTGCCGACGGGCGCCGACCACGCCTTCGAATGCGTCGGCAGGACCGAACTGATCCGGCAGGCGATCGACCTGCTCGACCGGCACGGACAGGCGGTGCTGCTCGGCGTACCGGCCGCGACGGCCGAGGCGTCGTTCCTCGTCTCCTCGATGTACCTGGACAAGTCGATCCTCGGCTGCCGGTACGGCTCTTCGCGCCCGCAGCGGGACATCGCGCTGTACGCCGAGCTGTACCGGGAGGGCCGGCTGCTGCTCGACGAGCTGGTGACGGAGACGTATCCGGTGGAGGACTTCGCGAAGGCGGCGGACGACGCGCACCACGGGCGCGTGGCGCGCGGAGTGCTCACGTTTTAGTCAGCCGGTCCTGCTTCCGCCGGTCCTGCTTCCGCCGGTCCTGCTTCCGCCGGTGCGGCTTCCGCCGGCGGCGTGGAAAGTGCGGCGGTAGACGGTCGGTGCGACGCCGAGCGCCGCCTGTAGGTGCTGGCGGAGCGACGTCGCCGTACCGAAGCCGGCGTCGCGGGCGATCTGGTCGATGGACAGGTCGCTGGATTCGAGGAGGTGCCGCGCCCGCTCCACCCGCTGCCGGGCCAGCCACTGGCCGGGGCTGATGCCGGCCTCCTCGCGGAACCGGCGCGTGAACGTCCGTACCGACATCGATTCCTGCTCCGCCATGTCCCGCAGCTGGATCGGCTCGTGCAGGCGGGCCAGTGCCCACGCCCGCGCGGTCGTCGTGGTCGCCAGCTGGGGCTCCGGGACCGGGCGGTGGATGTACTGGGCCTGGCCCCCGTCCCGGTGCGGCGGTACGACGCTGCGGCGGGCCACGTCCTTGGCGACCCCGCTGCCGTGGTCGCGCCGCACGATGTGCAGGCACAGGTCGAGCCCGGCGGCGACCCCGGCGGAGGTCAGTACGTCGCCGTCGTCGATGAACAGGACCTCCGCGTCGACCCGCACGGAGGGAAACAGACGCTGGAAATGTTCGGCCGCCGACCAGTGGGTGGTGGCGGGGCGGCCGTCGAGGTAGCCCGCCGCGGCGAGGACGTAGCCACCGGTGCAGATGGAGACCATGCGGGTGCCGGGGCGTACGAAGGAGAAGGCGGCCTTGAGGTCCTCGGTGAGCACGCCCTCCTCGTAGACGCATCCGAGCTCGTACGAGGCGGGGATCACGATGGTGTCGGCCGTGGCCAGCGCCTCGGGGCCGTGCTCGACGTCGATGGAGAAGTCGGCGTCCGTACGCACCGGGCCGGGCGGCCGGACCGAACACGTCGCGATCTCATAGAGGTGCTCGCCCGCCGCGCCTTTCGCAAGGCCGAAGACGCGGTGCGCGATGCCGAGTTCGAAGGGGAGCAGTCCGTCCAGTGCGAGGACGACTACGCGGTGCGGCACGGCGTACTCCTAGTCTTGTTCACTGGGGCTTATTCGCTGGCTGGTATAGACCTCAGGCTGGTACATGTCTCCGCTATGACGGACAAGCGCGAAGCAGCCCAGGCCATTCCCGAGACGGCACCACGCGAACCACAAGCGGTCTCCCGGTCGTCCTCCCTGTGGAACCGTAACTTCCGGCTCTTCTTCGTGGCCCGTACGGTCGCGGTCTTCGGCGACGGCATGGTTCCCGTCGCCCTCGCGGCCGGTCTGCTCGGCGCCGGCCACCCCGGCTCGTCCGTCGGCTACGCCCTCGCCGCGTGGATCGGCCCCTTCGCGGTGCTGGTCCTCTTCGGCGGCGTACTCGCGGATCGCTTCACTCCGCGCCGGATGATGATCACTGCCGATGCTCTGCGGCTGGCCGGCGCCTCGGTGCTCGCGGCCTCCTTCGCCGCCGGCGATCCGTCGGTGTGGGTGGTGTACGGGCTGAGCGCGGTCAGCGGCGTCGGCGCCGCGCTCTTCCAGCCCGGGGTCGCTTCGATCGTCCCGCGCATCGCGCACGACGTACAGCGGGCGAACGCCGTCCTGCGCGTCTGCGAGGCGCTCATGACCATGGCGGGCCCGGCCTTCGCGGGGCTCGTTGTCGGTCTTTCCGACGGTGCGGGGGCGGGTGCGGGCGCGGTCTTCGCCGCGAACGCCGCGACTTTCGCGGTGAGCGGCATCTTCCTGTTCCTGCTGCGGCTGCCGTCGGTCGGCGACCCGGTGAAGCGCGGGTCGCTGATGGCCGAACTGGTCGTCGGATGGCACGAGTTCACGGCGCGCAGCTGGCTGTGGGGCGTCATCGCGATCTGGACGGTGTACGGACTGACCGTCGCCGGCCCGATGCTGCCGCTGACGGCGGTCCTGGTGACCGAGGCCCACGGCTCGGGAACGTACGGCGCGCTGATGGCGGTCAACGGCGCGGGCAGCGTCGCGGGCGGCCTGCTGGCGCTGCGCCTGCGGCCGCGGCGGCCACTGGCGGCGGGGGCGGTGGCGCTGCTCGGCGTGGTGGTGAACCTGCTGGTGCTGGGGCTCGGCATGCCCGTACTCGGCCTGGGGATCGGGCAGTTCGCCGGTGGTGCGGCCTTCGCGTTCTGGCTGGTGATGTGGTCGACGACGGTCCAGACCCACGTCCCGGCCGACGCGCTGAACCGGATGCACGCGTACGACGTGTCCGGATCACTGCTGATGATGGCCGCGGGGCGGGCGCTGGCGGGTCCGGTGGCGGAGATGGCGGGCGCGGACAAGGTGCTGCTGGCCGGGGTGGTGATCATGGTGGGGGTGGTCGGGGTGCTGCTGGGGGCGCGGCCGATCCGGGAGCTGAGGCGCGTGGCCTGAGCCCGCGAGAAAAGGCTCAGCGTGTCCTGCTCAGCGTGTCCCGATTCTTGCGAACCATGACCGCCGGGCCACTCGTCCGGGATCTCGACGGGCTTGAAGCTGAGTGACGTGACCCAGACAACCCAAGCCGCCACGCACGCCACCCCCGCGCCCGACCGGCCCCGCATCCACCGCGCGTGGTTCGTCGCGGCCGTGGCCTTTGTGACGATCATCGGCGGGGCCGCCTTCAACTCCCTGCCCGGCCTGCTGATCGACCCGCTGCACCGGGATTTCGGCTGGTCGCGCGGCGAGATCGGCTTCGCCGTCTCCATCGACATGGCGCTGTACGGCCTGACCGCGCCGTTCGCCGCCGCCCTCATGGACCGCTTCGGCATGCGCAGGGTGGCGGTCGCGGCGCTTAGCATGGTCGCCGCGGGCGCCCTGCTGAGCGTCTGGATGACGGCCAGCTGGCAGCTGATGCTCTACTGGGGCCTGCTCGTCGGCCTCGGCACGGGATCGATGGCGTTGGCGTTCTCCGCGACGGTCACCAACCGCTGGTTCGTCGCCCGCCGGGGCCTGGTCACCGGCGTCCTGACCGCCGCCGGCGCGTCCGGCCAGCTGGTCTTCCTTCCGCTCTGCGCCTGGATCGTCCAGAACCACGGCTGGCAGCCCGCGTCCGTCACGGTCGCGCTCGCCGCGCTGGTCGTCGTCCCGTTCGTCTGGCTGCTGCTGCGCGACCACCCGGCGGACGTGGGACTGGCGCCGTACGGCGGGGAGTTCGTCCCCAAGCCGGCGCCTCGGACGGGCGCGGCGAAGCGCGCGGTGACGGTCCTCTTCGCGGCGGTGAAGACTGGTCACTTCTGGCTGCTGGCGGGTACCTTCGCGATCTGCGGTGCCTCGACGAACGGTCTCATCCGTACCTACTTCGTGCCCTCGGCCCACGACCACGGCATGCAGATCACGGCAGCTGCCTCACTGCTGGCCGTCATCGGTGTCTTCGACGTCATCGGCACGATCGCCTCGGGCTGGCTCACCGACCGCTTCGACGCGCGTCGCCTGCTGGCCGTGTACTACGCGCTGCGCGGCGTCTCGCTGCTCTTCCTGCCGGTGCTGATGGCTCCGACCGTCCACCCGCCGATGATTCTCTTCATCGTCTTCTACGGGCTCGACTGGGTGGCCACGGTTCCGCCGACCCTGGCCCTGTGCCGTGAGCAGTACGGCGAGGACTCGGCGATCGTCTTCGGCTGGGTGCTGGCGTCGCACCAGGTGGGAGCGGCGGTGGTCGCGTTCGCGGGCGGGGTGGCGCGGGACGTTTTCGACTCGTACAACGTGGTCTGGTACGCGGCGGGAGCGCTGTGCGCGGTGGCGGCGCTGATGTCCCTGGTGATCCGCAGGAAGCCCGCGTTGGCCGGGGAAGTCAAGCGCTGAAGCGGCCGAACCTGCCCCGGTGGAACAGCAGGGGCTCCCCCTCGTCGTCCGTGTCCGTCCCGCCCAGTGCCTGGACCCTGCCGACCACGATCAGGTGGTCACCGCCCGTGTGCACGGTCTGGATGCGGCAGTCGATCCAGGCCGGTACGGAGTCCAGCAGCGGCGACCCGGTGACGGGCGCCGGCCGGTACGCGACGCCCGCGAACTTGTCCGCCCCGCTCACCGCGAAACCGCGGCACAGGTCGCCCTGGTCCGCGCCGAGGATGTTGACGCAGAAGACGCCGGCGCGGGCGATGCGCGGCCAGGTCGTGGACGTACGGGCGACCATGAAGGTGACCAGGGGCGGGTCGAGGGAGAGGGAGGCGAAGGACTGGCAGGCGAAGCCGGCGGGCCGGTCCTCTTCCTCCCCGTCGGTGTTCGGTGCCGTGATGACGGTGACGCCGCTGGCGAAGTGGCCGAGTACGGAGCGGAATGCGGCCGGGTCGACCGGCAGCCGCTCGTCCTCGCCGACCGCACGCAGGTCGGGGCGCGGGAGCGCGTCGTAGGGCTCGGCGGCCGTGGGGGCGCCGACCGACCTGAGGTATCGGACGGCGGTGGCCGCCATCCCTGCGTGTCCCATCACGCCTTCCATTGAAGCTGACGGTTCGTCAGATGGAAAGTGGTGTGGGCGGGCGAGTGCAACCCCTGGCGGGTCAACGGCGTCGGAGGTGACGGGAGGGGTGCCGGATGCAGACTTGGCGCAGGGCGGCAGTGGGTTGGGGCGTGGCGCTGATCGCGGAGGTGCTGGTCGTGGCTTCGGCCATGGCGCTGGCCGGGCCGAGTGCGAGCCCGTACGAGGGGGACTTCTGGGCGGCGCTGTCGGCTGTGCTGCGCGCGGGAGCGTGGCCGGGAGTGGTCGGAACGGTGGCGGTGCTCGGTGGGCTGTGGGTGGTGACGACTGGCGCCGGGTCCGGTAGGCCGTACCGGGGAGTGCCCATCGTGTACGTCCCCGCCGTGGCGGCGGTCGGCGCGCTGCTGTGGCCGGCGTCGTACATGCCGTACGGCGGGGCCTGGGTGATCCTGTGCCTGGCCTTCGCCGTGCCGGCCGCGGCGGCGTGGGCGGCGGCGGGGCGGATGCGGCGTGGGGGAGCGGTCGCGGTGGGGGTGGGGCTGGCCGGGTTGTCGTGGCTGGTGGTGCCGTTCGTGGAGGCGCTGTACGTACCGCCGTACTTCACTGACCGGGACTTCACCGGGAGCTGGATCGAGCCGTCCGTCGGTGACGGGGTGTTTCTCGTCGTACGCCCGGACGGGACGTACACGGTACGCCGTGGCGACTGCCGCGAGCGCGGCACGTGGCGCACCGCCGACGGCCCGGACGAGCGGCTGACGCTGCGCATGCGGCGGGGCGGCGGGGCGGGGGTCGCAGGAGCCGCGGGGTGCGTGCCGGGGGCGGGTCCGGTGCTGCGGACCGGGGGCCATTACAGCTCGCCCACTGTGCGTTTCACGTCGGGCGACGGGGCGGGGGCGGGGGCGCAGGGCAGCCGGGCGGAGCTGGTGGTGTACCGGGACTGACTTACAGCCCTCGGTACTTGGGGGTACGCCGCTCCACGAAGCTCGCGACGCCCTCGTTGGCGTCCGCTGTCGTCATGTTGATCTCCTGGGCGCTCGCCTCGGCGGCGAAGGCGGTGGCCCGGTCCACGTCCAGGGAGGCGTTGACCAGCTGCTTGGCGAGGGTGATCGAACGGGTCGGGCCACTCGCCAGCCGCTCGGCCCAGGTGCGGGCGGTGTCGGTCAGGTCGGCGTCCGGGACGACCTTGTTGACCAGTCCCAGCCGCTCGGCTTCGGCAGCCGGCACCGAGTCGCCGAAGAACATCAGCTCCTTCGCGCGCTGCGGGCCGATGAGCCGGGGGAGCAGGTACGCCCCGCCGCCGTCCGGGACCAGTCCGCGTCGTACGAAGACCTCGATGAACTTGGCGGATTCTGCGGCGAGTACGAGGTCACAGGCGAAGGCGAGGTGGGCGCCGATGCCGGCGGCGGTGCCGTTCACGGCGGCGATCACCGGCTTCTCGCAGTCCAGGACCGCGCTGATGAGCCGCTGGGCGCCGAGCCGGATCGTACGGGCGACGTCCCCGGCCACGCGCTCCCCGCCGCCGGCCGACCCTCGCAGGTCCGCGCCGGCGCAGAAGCCTTTGCCGGTGGCGGTGATGACCACGGCGCGGACGGCGGGGTCGGCGGAGGCGGTGGTGAGGAGGGAGATCATGCGTTCGCGCTGGTCCGGCGTGAGGGCGTTCATGGCGGTGGGGCGGTTGAGGGTGAGCCAGGTGACGCCGTTGTCGGTGGTGTGCAGTACGAGTGTGTCGACGGGAGGGTTGGGGGTCGTCATCTAGTGGCTCCTGGTGGTGTGTTGGGCTGCTGGTTGCCTGCGGCGCCAAACGCCGGAGGGGCTGGAAGGCCTCACCGGCAAACCGCCAACGCATCCAGCGCCACCGCCCCCTGCCCCCGCGGCAGGATCATCAGCGGGTTGATGTCCAGCTCCGACAGATCGTCGCCCAGTTCCAGCGCCATCCTCTGGACCCGCAGCACCATCTCCACCAGGGCGTCCACGTCAGCCGGTGGCGCCCCCCGCACGCCCTCCAGCAGCGCGTGCCCGCGCAGTTCGCCGAGCATGGTCCGCGCCTGGTCCTCGCCGAACGGCGGCACCCGTACCGACGCGTCCCGCAGCACCTCCACCAGTACACCGCCCAGCCCCACCGTCACCGTCGGCCCGAACAGCGCGTCCTGCGTCACGCCGACCATCATCTCGACGCCCCGCTGCACCATCTGGCACACCAGGACGCCGTCCAGGTCGATCCCCTCGTACCGCGCGATGTCCGTCAGCTCGCGGTACGCGTCGCGGATCTGGCTGGCGGAGGTCAGGCCGACCTTCACCAGGCCCAGCTCGCTCTTGTGCGCGAGCCGCGGGCCGGACGCCTTCATCACCACCGGGTACCCGACGAGCCCCGCCGCCCGGACCGCCGCCGCCGCGCTCGTCACCAGCTGCTCGCGCGGTACGCGGATGCCGTACGCCCGCAGCAGCTGCTTCGCCGCGTGCTCGCTCAGCTGCTCGCCGGGGCGCATCAGCGCCTGCGCCTTGCGGAAGGAGGGGGACGGGGTGCGCGGCGCGTCGCCGAAGGGGGAGCGGTAGGAGGCGGTGAAGCGGTGGTGGGCGAGGTAGGCGCGTACGGCCGAGATGCAGTTGCCGAAGGTACGGAAGGTGGCGACGCGCGACGACCCGAGCAGCGTCTCGCGGTACGCTGCCTCCGTCCCGACCGGGGAGCCCCACACCACGCACACCAGCTTGTCCGTCGCCTCGGCCGCCGCAGCCAGGTCTTGGGCCAGTTTGTCGCTCATGGGAGGGAAGGGGCCCGTGATCGGGCAGATCAGGACCCCCACCGCCGGGTCGGCCAGGATCGCGTCGATGATCTTGCGGCCGCGCCAGTCGCCGACCGGGTGGCCGCCGTTGTCGACGGGGTTCGCCACGCTCAGGTAGCCGGGTATCCACTCGTGCAGCTCGGCCTGCTTGGCCGCCGAGAGCTCCGGCAGCCGGAGCCCCGCCGCCGTCGCCAGGTCCGCGAAGTGCGCGCCCGTACCGCCCGAGATCGAGTAGACGACGACCCCGTCGGCCACCGGCTTCCGCGCCCGCGCCAACAGTGCGGCCGTGTCCTGGAGTTCGTCGAGTCCGTCCACCCGGATCACGCCGAACTGCCGCATCGCCGCGTCCACCACCTCGTCCGCGCCGGTCAGCTTGCCGGTGTGTGAGGCGGCCGTACGGGCGCCCCTCTCCGTACGTCCCACCTTGACCGCGACGACGGGCACACCCGCCCGCGCGGCCCGGTCGGCGGCGAGCAGGAAGGAGCGGCCGTCCTTGAGGCCCTCGACGTAGCAGGCGATGGCGCCGACCTCCGGCTGCTGGGCGAAGTACGAGATGAAGTCGGCCGTCTCCAGGTCGGCCTCGTTGCCGGTGGGCGCCCAGTGGGAGAGGCGGATGCCGAGCTCCTGGAGGGCGTGGAGGGGGCGGCCCTGGTGGCCGGACTGGGTGATCAGGGCGATCGCGGGCCCGTCCAGGTCGTCGCGGAAGGTTTCGAAGGCGTTGAGGTTGGTGTTCGGGCCGAGCAGCCGTACGCCGGACCGCTCCACCGCGGCGGCCAGCCGCGTCTGCGCGGCGGCGCCGGCCTCGCCCGTCTCGGCGAAGCCGGAGGCGAAAGCGACGGCGAACCTCACCTTCGCCTCGCCCAGCTCCCCGACCACCGGTACGGGGTCGGCGACCAGCAGCACCGCCAGATCGACCTGCTCCGGCAGGTCGCGGACGGAGGCAACGCAGGGCCGCCCGAAGACGGACTCGCGCGTGGGATGGACGGGGTGCAGCCGGGCGCCGACCCGCTCGGACCAGGCGATCAGCTGCCGGGTGATCCCGGTGTTGGGCCTGCCGTCGGCGTCGGACGCGCCGACGACGGCCACCGACTCGGGCCGGAAGAACCGGTCGAGGTCGGGGACCGATGCGTACAGCGGCCGGCCGCTGACGTCGAGGTCACCGGCCGCCGTGGCGGTGGGGGTCGCCGTGTCGTGGACGGCGGCGTGCGGAACCTCCCCGCAGGCCACAACGCGGGCGCGGAGATCGGTGGTCAGGGTGCCGTGGGTAGATCCAAGCATGTCTCAGCCCGCTCCTGCTCGTCGGCCGACGTAACTGACGCATTGTCAGGTTACTGAACTGACGGCTCGTCAGGAACAGTCCGGCGGGGAAAGCTTGGGGCCGGGTGCACGATCAGCACCCGGCCCCCTCACGTCAGTCGTCCAGGACGGGCAGCTCGATCCCGCTCAGGCGGTCGCGGTCGGCGAGGATGTTGATCTCGACGATCTTCCCGTCCCTGATGGTGAAGTGCATGACCGAGAACGTCTGCCCGTCGAGCCCCGTGACCAGCCCGAACGCCCCGTTGACGAGCGCCGGCCGCGAGTACATGGAGAAGCGGGAGAACGTGAGCGCCTGTACGACCACGGCCCGCGCACCGCGAACAAGCCTGGACGCGAACGCGGTCCCCGTGGCCTCGGCGCCGGCGTCGGCCCGCAGGACGACGTCCGGGTCCAGGAGTGCGAGGAGCGCCTCGAAGTCACCGCCGCGCGACGCGGCGAGGAAGGCGTCGACGACCTGCCGCTGGCGGCCGAGGTCGGCTTCCGGCGGCGGAGAGCCCTGAACCCGGCGGCGGGCACGGCTCGCCAGCTGCCGGGTCGCGGCCGGCGTGCGTTCGACGATGGGGGCGATGTCGTCGAAGGGCACGGCGAACATGTCGTGCAGGACGAGCGCGAGCCGCTCGGCGGGCGGCAGCGTTTCGAGTACGACGAGGAGTGCGAGGCCCACGGAGTCCGCCAGCAGGGCATGGTGCTCGGGATCCCCTTTGTCGGCCCGGCTGACGACGGGATCCGGCACATGCACGTAGTCGTCCACCTCGAAAGGGTCCTCACGCCGCGAGGTGCGCGAGCGCAGCATGTCCAGGCACACCCGCCCGACGACGGTCGTGAGCCAGCCGCCCAGGTTCGCGACCTCCGTGGTGTCGGAGCGGCTGAGCTTCAGCCAGGCCTCCTGGACGGCGTCCTCGGCCTCGCTCAGCGAGCCGAGCATCCGGTAGGCAACGGCGCGCAGGTGGCCGCGATGGGCCTCGAAGCGCTCCGCCAGAAATTCGTGGTCGTCCATCGGTCACATTCCTCGGGCGAGTTCCGTCAGTGCAGTAACGAACCAAAAACGAACGGACTTGAAGGAGAACGATCATGCAGGCACGGATGCAGAACCCCGCAGTGGTCATCCCCGAGGCCATGCCCGCCATCCTCAGCGTGCTCAAGGCCGCGAAGAAGGGCGGCGTACCGGAGAAGACGCTGGAGCTGGTGCACCTGCGCGCGAGCCAGATCAACGGCTGCGGTGTGTGCGTCGACGGCGGCGCGCGCAGCGCGAAGAAGGCGGGCGAGAGCGACGAGCGCCTCTTCGCGGTGGCGGCCTGGCGGGAGACGCCGTACTTCACCGACGCCGAACGCGCGGCGCTGGCCCTGTCCGAGGCCGCCACCCGGCTGAGCGACCGGGCCGAGCCGGTGCCGGACGACGTCTGGGACGAGGCCGCCAAGCACTACGACGAGCAGCAGCTCGCCGGCCTGGTGCTGATGATCGGCGTAACCAACCTCTTCAACCGCCTGAACGCCACCACGAAGCAAATCGCGGGGGCGGGCTGGTAGAGGCCGTCCGGGGGTTGGTGAGAAGGCGGCATGTCGGGCTTTCACCTTTTCAAGATCACGGATCCGTGTCGAAAGGGTGTCGAAAAGGTAGGGGTATAGCGAAGTTGCCTGATCAGAGCCATGATCAGGTCGCCCCTCCGGGCGCTATCCCAGAGGGGCGACGAGGCGAAAACGCCTCGGAACGGTTCACGCCACACCCGACCAACGGAGTGATGCAATGCGTTCTTCCATCACGATACGCCGCGCGGCCATGGCCGCCGCGGTGGTCGCGTCTCTGTCCCTGATCAACGCGCCTTCGGCGTCAGCCAACTGGACGAGCTACATCAACGACTGGACGGACGGGGATGAGTCCCGCCGCTGGGCCGACGAGAGCTACTCGCAGGTCCAGTTCACCACCTGCGATGCGCAGAACGGGACGGAGGACTCGGTCGTCGTCAAGATGTGGAAGGACGTCTCGTACGACTACGACACGAGCTACGGCAGCAAGACGTTCACAAAGTGCTTCACGGCCGGCGAAACGAGCAATGGCGAGTGGACGGGTCTGCCCACCGGCAACTTCTACTTCGAGGCCGCAAAGGTCGCCCAGGGCGGTAAGTGCTGCCTGCTCAACGTAGACAAGGTTTACGTGGACACCACCCAGGCGGACTAGTAGCCGGCGTTGCCTGAGGAGGTGGTGCGGAGACCCGCGGTCTCCGCTCCACCGACCCAACTCGAGGACATTCGTGAGACTTCGCACCCGGCTGCGCTCGAGCAGCGCTCTCTGGGCTTCCCCCTTCGCGGTCGCTCTGACCCTGTTCTATTACTTCGCGGTCACCTACGAACCCATATCCCAGGCGAGTTACGGCCACGCCCCCAGGCTCGTCTCCGTCCCGCTGCTGGCCATGTACCCCTTTGCCTACGCCCTGGCCGCCGCCCTCGGCGTCTGGGAGAGCGGCCGGCTGGCCCAGGGGGCGGTGTGGCAGCTCACGCCGGCCCGCTCGCGCTACCGGGTCGCGGCGGAGGCACTCGGTCCGGTAATCGGCCTCGCTTGGCTCATGCTCGTTCTCCCGGTGACGATCGCGCTCGTGCAGGAGCACACGCTCCCCACGCTGCCCAGCCTTCGCCCCCTCGTCATGGCGATGCTCGTCTCCGTGGCGTACGCCGTGATCGGGTTCGCCGTCGGACGGCACGTCCGGCCGATCATCGCCGCCCCGGTGCTGGCCGTGGTGGTCGATCTCCTGGTGGCGACCTCGGCCACGCTCGACACCTTCTGGTGGCGTCACGTCCTCGGCCGGAATCCCGAGGGGCTGGCTTTCGGTGAGGTCGCGACGTACCCGGCCATGCTCGCGCAGGCACTGCCCGCTTGCGGTGTCGCGTTGGCGGTGGCAGTGCTGTGGTCGCCGCTGCGGTGGATGGTCCTGCGCGTGGCACTCGGCACGGCGCTGGCCGTCGCGTGCGCGCTGACCGCGTTCTTCATCACCCGGGACTGGGGCCCCATGCCGCCGGTGGCGCGGGGTGGCGTACCAATGGTGTGCCAGGGCAGCGCGCCCCAGGTCTGCATGCCGGAGTTCGCCGAGGGCAGCCTCGCGGCCGTACGGTCCGATGTGGTGGACGTGCTCGCCGATCTGCGGACCGCAGGGGTCGGACCGTCGCCGTCGGTCGTGACCGACACGATGGTGGACGGATTTCATCCCCGGCCATCCACTGCGGAGACCTGGCGGATCGCGCTGACCAAGGGTGAGAGCAAGGGGATCGTGCGCTACCAGACCGTCCGCGCAGCGGTGACCTTCCCTTGCCGCCAACCCGATGCCGCCACCACCCGGCTGGTGGTCATGTGGGCCTCGGAGAGAGCAGGGGAGAGGAAGACCCTTGACAACCTCCTTGCGAAGGATCCGTTCTACGACGTGAAACAGCGCACGGCGCTTCACCGCAAGGTGGCAGAGGTGCTGGCCAAGTCACCGGCTGAACAGTCCCAGTGGTATCGGGAGCAGGTAAACAGCGCCTGTGGGAGCCAGACATGATCTGGTGGCTCAAGGCCAGGCAGGCCCACTTCGTCCTACCGGCGGGAATCGCTGGGCTCGCGGTGCTGACCCTGGTGTTCCACGACGTCTCGGCCCGGCTGCCGTCGATCTCACTGTCCAACGGGACCGAGACGCAGGTGCTGCTGTTCGCCCCAGTCGTTGTGGTCGCAGCAGTCGCGCGCTGTCTCGACTCCCGGCTTCCCGCGGCCGAGTCGTCCGGCATCCGCCGGGTACGGCTGCTGGACACTGCCCTCATCGTGGCGTTCGTGCTGGCCGCGATCCTGGTGGGATGCGCGGTGGGCGCACTGTTCAGCTCCGCCGCCGCCTGGACTTCCGGACGGAATACAGCCTTCCTGACCGGGCTGATGCTCTGCGCCCGCGCACTCGTCGGCCGGCCCGCCGTCATGGTGCCCCTCGGCTGGGTGATGACCGTCGTTCTCGTGGGCTTCCGCACCTGGGACGCCCCCTACTTCTGGGCGATCGTCCCGGAACCATTCGCAGCCCCCCATGCCGCCATCGCCACCGTGCTGGTCTTCGCAGCTGGTGTCGTTGCCCAACTCCGCACTACGAGGAGTGAACTGTGACTCTGGAACTGTCCTCCTGCACCTACGCCTACAGTCGGCGCAAGGCGCCCGTGATCAGAGACTTCAGCTTCCAGCTGCCCAGTGGTCTCACGATTCTGCTGGGCCCGAACGGTGCCGGAAAGTCCACGCTGCTCAAGCTGGCCGCCTCCGTCGTCGTCCCGGTCTCGGGCTCGGTCTCGTACGGACGGCTTCACGCCAGGAGCAAGGAGTACCGCAGGGCCGTCGCCTGGATGCCCCAGACGATCACCCCGCTGCCCTCGCTGACCGCGCGGGAGTACGTCGCCTACGTCGGCTGGCTCAAGGGAATGGGCCGCAGCGATGCCTGGAAGGGGGCGCGGAAGGCCCTGCAGCGGGTCGAGCTCGCAGACAAGGCGGGCGAACGGACCTCCCGCCTTTCAGGCGGTCAGCTGCGCAGGGTCGGGGTGGCCGCCGCTCTGGTGCACGACGCCCGCGTCCTGCTCCTCGACGAACCGACAGCCGGCATGGACCCGCGCCAGCGGCGCGTCTTCCGGGACATTCTCACCGGCCTGAGCGACGACGTACAGGTACTCATGTCAACCCATGACGTCGCTGACCTCGCTGAGGAGGCCGACCACGTCGCCGTCCTGGACGCCGGCCGTATCTTGCACTCCGGAACTACGGAGTCCTTCCTCGCGCACACGCCGACAGGCGCCGCCCCGGGGCGGGCCGCGGAGGGTGCGTACACCGCCTTGCTGTCGAGCGCCGGGAGCAACCTCGCCTATTGAGCTCGGCCGCCACCGCGATCTCCGCGCCCGTGTTGCCCGTCCCGACGACCAGGAGGTCTTTGCCGGGCCACTCGGGGACGTACGGCGTGTGGTTGTAGCCGGTGGCGACCACCACCGCCGAGGCGGTGAGCTCGCGGCCGCCGGTGGCGTGCAGCAGCCAGCCGCCGTCGCCGTCATACGCGGGCTCGATACGGGCGACCTCGACCCCCGTGACGATCTCCAGCTCGTGGAACTCGGCGTACTTCTCCAGGTACCGCACCACGTGTCCCGCGACACCCACCGCCCGAACGACGTTGGGGGTATCGGTCATGATTCGTGAGCGTAACGATCACGGACAGTCGCCACAGGGGTGCGGCGGTCGGCTCCCACGCCGCCTGCCCGGAGAGAGAGCCCCAGGCGGGGGGCGTGGCCGCCCTGTTGTCGTCCGCCACCCCTTACGGAATCGAAATGGGTGGTACTTCGACGGAGCTGCTCCGTGTCCGCATGACGAACAGTGCGATCGGCCGAACACGGGCTGGGCGCACCCCTTGCGCGGTGGCCGCCCCATCGGTTGAACTGACGTACCGTCAGATTGGAGAGGGGTGGGTGGAGCGGAATGCAGACCATCTGGCTCGGCGGCGCGGAGTGGCTCGCCGTGCTGCGCATCGGCCTCGGCCTGTGGTGGCTGGAAAGCTGGCGCCACAAGGACAAGAAGGGCTGGTTCGAGCGCGGTACGGGCATCGCCTGGGCGGCGGACGTCGCGGGCAAGCACAAGTGGCCGGCGGTGAAGCGCGGCTTCGATGTGGTTGTCGCGCCCCGGCCCAAGGCGATGGCGTACATCGTCGTGTACGCCGAACTCGCCCTCGGGCTGGGTCTGGTCGTCGGTTTTCTGACACCAATCGCGCTGGCCGCAGGCCTGCTCCTCAATCTTCTCTACCTGGTCCTGATGATTCATGACTGGGCCGAGCAGGGGCAGAACGCCATGATGGCGCTGATCTCGCTCGTCGCCCTGTTCGCCCTGTCGTGGCAGGCATGGTCCCTCGACCATGCGATCGGCTGGCTCCGGGCATGAACGCGGCCACGCCGGACATCGACGCGTTCACCCGCCCCTACTGGGACGCCGCCGCCGAAGGCCTTCTGCTGCTGCGCCGCTGCCGGGCCTGTACCCGGCCGCATCACTATCCGCGCGAGTTCTGCCCGTACTGCTGGAGTGAGGACGTCGGCTGGGAGCGGGCGAGCGGCCGGGCCACGCTCTACACGTGGTCCGTCATCCACCGCAACGACCTGCCGCCTTTCGGTGACCGCGTTCCGTACGTCGCGGCCGTCGTGGACCTCGCGGAGGGGCCGCGCATGATGACGGAGGTCGTGGACTGCGCGGAGTCCGCCCTCGCCATCGGCATGGCGCTGACTGTGACCTTCCGGCGGTGCGGGGCGGGCGTGACGGTGCCGGTGTTCGGGCCGGGCTGATCACGCACTCACTCACTCGCTCAGTCACTCGTCGTCCGTGACCAGCTGCGCCATCACCAGCCCGTACAGCAGCTCCACATCGACGAACTCCCCCTCTTCCGGAGCCCCGCACCGCCATGTCAGCGGGTACGTGTTGCCGTCCGGCGCGGGGATGCCGACGTACTGGTCCCGGGCGGCCGGACCGAAGCACTTGGCCCCGGGCGGCCAGTCGAAGCCCTTGCTCTCCCCGGGCGGTACCAGGAAGTACGTCCATCGCCCGCCCGCGATCTCCCGCACGACCGGCCCGGGTTCACCGTCAGTGAGCGTCGCGAGGTGGTGCAGCACGGCCTCGCCCCGTGCGCCGCGCAGGCGGATGGCGTCGAAGTAGATGCCGGTGAGGTGGAGTTGATGCCCCGCGGAAGGTACCCAATCGGGGAGTTTCTTACTCGTCATGGCTACGAGCATCCTGGCGGTTGCGTAGCGTGACCAGGAGGACGCGGTCCACATCGGACGAATGTGGTGAGTGGGGTGGTGGCTGTGGGGACGAGTGTCGAGCCGTCGCATGTGCGGAGGCTGGTGGGGGGCCTGATTCGCATCCATCGGACGCGGGCCGGGCTCACGCAGAAGGACGCGGCGGAGAAGCTGCTGGTCTCGGAGTCGCTGATGGGGGCGTACGAGCGGGCGGAGCGCATCCCGGCGCTGGACTTCCTGCGGGATGCGGATCAAGTCTTCGACGCTGGTGGCGCGTTGACAGCGTGCATTGAGCTGATGGAGGAGGAGAAGTATCCGCCGAAGTTCCTGGACTGGGTGCGGCTGGAGCGACTGGCGCGGGTGATCAGCGCGTACGAGGCGTTGCTCATCCCCGGGTTGTTGCAGACGGAGGCGTATGTGCGGGCCTTGTACGAGGCCCGCGTGCCGGCGTACACAGAAGAGGAGATTGAGCGACACGTCCAGGGCCGACTGGAACGGCAGGCGGTCCTGACCCGCAATCCGCCGCCTCGTATCGGGTTCGTCGTCGAAGAGTCGGTGCTTGAGCGGACGCTCGGCGGTCCGGAAGTGCTCAAGGAGCAGCTCTGGCATGTGCTGGACTGTATGAGGACGATGAACCACCTCACGTTCCAAGTGATGCCGACTCGGCGGCACACGCACGCGGGTCTCATGGGGCCCATGCAGCTGATGGCGACGCAAGAGGGACGGACTTTGCTGTACGTGGAGGCGCAGGGCGGCGGTAAGTTGATCCACAAGCCGGAACAGGCTAGCGATCTGTTCGACCTGTTTGGCATCCTGCGGGCGCAGGCGCTCACACCATGGGAATCCGCAGAGCTCATCGAGAGGAAGGCGGGGCAGCTGTGAACACGCGACCCGAGCTGGCGTGGTTCAAGTCCAGCTACAGCGGTAACGAGGGCGAGGCTTGCATCGAGGTTGCCTACGACTGGCACAAGTCCAGCTACAGCAGCAACGAGGGCGGCGCCTGCGTAGAGGTCGCCGCCTGCCCCCACGCCGTCCACGTCCGTGACTCCAAGGTCACCGACGGGCCCACCTTCGCCGTCGCCCCCGCCGCCTGGGCAGCGTTCCTGGCCGGCACCGCTACTGGCTGACTGCTCGTCGCCCTACAGTGCAAGAGCCGCACGGAGGCCGGCGGAGATCTTCATCATCGTGTGCGGGGACAAGGCGCCGCGATCCTCCTCCAGGTCGGTGCGGTAGAGCAGGGCGACGTCGTCGCAGAGGGCGCGCCCTACCAGAGGGTCGGCCGATCCGAGTTCGATGATGGTGGGAAGCTCCGGTTTGATACTGGTCGTGAGACGGACGGCCAGACAGTCCTGCAACGCTCGGTTGCGGGCGTTGTTGGAGACGACTAGCCAGGGCTTGCGGCCGTTGCCGATGTCGGCCATGTAGACCCGGCCCCGCACAGGGGTAAGGGTGTTGCCCATGAGGGAGTCAGCCCTCCAGCCGGGCGCTACGGGCACGCATGGCACGGCGGGCGGCAGCGTCTTCGTCGTCCTGTGCTGCGGCCAGTGCGGCATATCCGGTGAGCATGACGCGCTCGGTTACCGCAATGCGTCCCGCGGTGAGCAGCGCGTGCAAGGTCTCTGCTTCCGAGGCGTCGTCAGCCAGGAGTATCCCCGCCACCTGCTTGAGGGCCTCGTGTTCCGGGGTTCCGGCGGTGCGGAGGCGTTCAAGGTGGGCTTGGTCCTCGTGGCTGAGCGGGATGCTCTTACGGATCTTCATCGCAGGTGCCATGCTTCACAGCATGCAGCACTTGCTGCTGCATGGCAAGCGGCGGTACGTGCAGCGCGATCGTTCACAAGCCCGGCGCGCCCCAGACCGGGAACCACCGGGCCAGGTCCTTCTCCACCCGCAGGTCGTCCCCGAGCAGTGCGTTGACCTGCAACTCCACCTGGCTGTCGCGTTTCTCCTCGCCGCCCGGCAGCGGGGCGAACGGGTAGAACGTGCCGCGCTTGTACAGGTAGACCAGGGCCAGTGAACGGCCCTCCCCGTCCCGGAATCCGATCAATGAGCACAGCAGGTGCGGGCCGAAGCCGGCGTCCTGGAGCAGGGTGTTGACCGCGTGCAGGTCGTTGACCAGGTCGACCAGGGCGGCGGCCGGGTCGTCGGCCGAATGGCGGGCCAGCAGCCAGGTGTAGCCGTACGCGTCCCGGCTGAACTCCACCGGGATCCCGCCCGCGCCCCCGCCCCCGCCCGCGCCTCCATCCGCGTCCGCGTCGAGGAGTTCCCGTACGTCCTGCTGGAGGCGGGCGAACGTACCGCCCTCCACGCCCGCGAAGCACACCGAGCCGAGCCCTGTCGGCGTGAAGCCCGCGCCCGCCTGGAGGGTGAGGGCGGCGGACGGGACGGCGAAGAGCTGGTCGAGGTCGGGGCGGACCGGTTTGCTGCGGCCGAGGATGGAGTCGAGCAGACCCACAGGAACTCCTTGGCTGGCTTTCAGGGGCGTGACAGGTCGGCCGCGATGCGGCCCAGCTGGTCCAGGCGCTGTTCCAGGGTCGGGTGGGAGGAGAGCAGCCGGCCCAGGCTCTCCTTCGCGGCGAAGGCGGGCACGAAGTAGAAGGCGTTGTACGGCTCCGCCTTCCGCAGGTCCTCGGTCGGGATGCGGGCCATCTGCCCGCTCACCTTGGTCAGGGCCGAGGCGAGGGACGACGGGCGGCCGGTGAGGAGTGCGGCGGTGCGGTCGGCGGACAGCTCGCGGTAGCGGGAGAGCAGCCGGGTGAGGAGGAAGCTCACCGCGTACACGACGGCGCTGATCAGAGGGATCAGCATGATGACGATGCCGGCCGGGTCGCTGCTGCGGTTGTTGCGGGCGAAGCCGCCCCACAGGGCGACGCGGGTGACGAGGCCGGCCAGCACGCCCAGGAACGAGGCGATCGTCATGACGGCCACGTCGCGGTGGGCGACGTGCGACATCTCGTGGGCGAGGACGCCTTCCAGCTCCTCGGGCTCCAGTCTGCGCAGGAGGCCGGTGGTCGCGCAGACGAGGGAGGTGCGCTCGCTGCGGCCGGTGGCGAAGGCGTTCGGTACGTCGCTCTGCGCGATGGCGACCCGGGGTTTCGGCATGTCCGCCAGGGCGCAGATCCGGTCGACGGTGCCGTGCAGCTCGGGTGCTTCCTCGGGGGTGACCTCGCGGGCGCCCATGCCGTAGGCGGCGATGCGGTCGCTGAACCAGAACTGGGCGATGAAGACGCCGCCCGTGATGACCAGGATGATCGGCCAGGCGCCGCGCAGGGCCGCGAGGAGTACGCCGACCAGCACGACGTACAGCAGACCGATCAGGAACATGGTGGTCACCATGCGGGAGGTGAGACCACGGTCGGGGGCGTAACGGGTGCGGGTGCGGGCCATCGGTGCCTCCAGTCCCGAGTCCCTGGGGCTACGTGTTTATGACTCTCCTATAATGCCCCTTTCTGGTTGAAATCGAATAAGGTTCGCGCTCGTCAGGGCGGCTCGTCACGGCCAGAGCAGCTCCCGCTCCCACGCGCCTCCGGCCTCCCGGTGGTAGCGCAGCCGCACGTGCCGTCGCCTCGCGTCGCCCTGGAAGAACTCCACCTGCCGGGGCTCGACCACATACCGCGTCCAGCTTCGACTCTCCGAGTCCGGTTCGGAGGCCGCCCGCTCCCAGGCGGCCTCCGATGCCCTCACCAGTTCCTCGTACGAGTCGAGGACCTCGCTCTGGCGTCCCACGAGGGCCGAGGCCAGGGCGCCGGTCGAGCGCGCATGCAGATCGGCCTGGCTCTCCGCGGGGGTGGCGGCGGTGACGCGGCCCCGTATCCGTACCTGCCGGCCCTGAGCGGGCCAGTAGAAGCCGAGTGCCGCGTGCGGGCGTGCGGCGAGGTGGCGGCCCTTCGCGCTGGTGGCGTGCGTGGCGAAGTGCCAGCCGTGCCCGTCTGCGTCGTGGAGCATCAGCGTCCGTACGTCGGGCAGGCCGTCCTCGTCCACGGTCGCAAGGCTCATCGTGTGCGGCTCGGGCTGCCCGGCGGCGACCGCCTCGGCGAACCAGGCGTGGAAGAGGCTCACCGGGCTGCCGGGCGCGGTTGCCGGGTCGAAGGCGGGGAGGTCGATGTCCCACACGCGTTGTGCGTGGAGCAGGTCCCGGAAGGCATTCTGTGCATCGCTCATGGCCTCATTGCACACCACCGACCGCCGGTGAGCGGACGAGGGGCCGAGGGGCCGGGCGAACCGAGTGGAAGACCAGTGACAGGTCAGAGATGGACCGGCCATGCGGGCAACGGTTAGCGCCCCAGCACCAGTGTTCCCGACGAGCAGAACCAGCCGCCCGTCCCCGACGCCACCGCCAGCTCCGGCAGCCCGCCGTCCGCCCTGCGGACCTGGCCCCCGCCCGCCTCGCCACGCAGCTGCCGTACCGCTTCCACCAGCAGGAACAGGCCCCGCATCCCGGGGTGGCAGGCGGACAGGCCGCCGCCGTCGGTGTTCACCGGCAGTCCACCGTCGCGCAACAGCCGGCCCTTCTCGATGAACGCGCCGCCCTCGCCCTTCGCGCAGAAGCCGAGATCCTCGAGCGTCACGAGGGTCATGTACGTGAAGGCGTCGTAGATCTCGGCGAGGTCGATGTCCGCGGGGCGTACGCCTGCCCGCTCGAAGGCGAGACGCCCGGAGACGGCCGCCGGGGAGACCGTGAAGTCGTCCCACTCGGACATGGTGGTGTGGGACATGGCTGAGCCGGCGCCCAGGACCCACACCGGAGCCTTTGCCGCATCCGGTACGTAGTCCTCCGCCACCATCAGCACCGCGCAGCCGCCGTCGCTGCGGATGCAGCAGTGCAGCTTGGTGAAGGGATCGGCGATCACCGGGCCGGAGTGTACGTCGTCGGTCGTTATGGGGTCGCGGAACATCGCGTCGGGGTTCGTCGCCGCGTTCGCCCGCGCCTGGACGGCCACCTCGGCGAGCTGCTCCAGGGTCGTGCCGTACTCGTGCATGTGGCGGCGGGCGGCCATCGCGTACTTGGCGACGAGGCTGTGCCCGTACGGGACCTCGAACTGCAGCGGGCCGCGCGCCCCGAAGGAGAGGTTCGCGGTGCGGCGCCGCGCCTTGATGTCGGCGCGGGCGGTCGAGCCGTACACCAGGAGTACGGCGTTGGCGTGGCCGGCGGCTACCGCGTCGGCGGCGTGCGCGGCCATGACTTCCCAGGTGGCACCGCCGACGGTGGTCGAGTCGACCCAGGTGGGGCGCAGCCCGAGGTACTCGGCGACCTCGATCGGCGCGAGCGTGCCGAGGCCGGCCGATGCGAAGCCGTCGATGACGGACCGGTCGAGGCCGGAGTCGGCGAGGGCGCGGCGGGCGGCCTGCGCGTGCAGGGCGTACGGGGTGGCGTCGTCGACGCGTCCGCAGTCGGAGAGGGCTGTGCCGACGATGGCTACCTTGCGGGTGGGGTGGGTCGGCGGCGGCGACATGAAACTGACGGTACATCAGGTTTGGCCTTCGGTGGTGGGGCTTGGCGGAGTTAGGCGCGGGCGGGTGGGTGCTGGGGCTCCGCCCCAGACCCCGCTCCTCAAACGCCGGAGAGGCCGGATGTGCCGGTTGGTGGCGATGTGCCGGGAGGCCAGTGCTCGCACCCGTCGCGCCTCTGTGCATCTCGCCCACCCAGCCCTAACATGACGGGCCGTCAGTCAGAGGGCTGGGAGGGAGTTCCATGGACGCCGCCTTCACCGTGGAGCAGGACGAGATCCGCCGCACGCTGCGCGAACTGCTGGCCAAGCGATGTGGTCCCGATGAGGTGAAGTCGGCCGTGCGGACCACCGCCGGGTACGACCCCGACCTCTGGCGGCAGCTCGCCGAACAGATCGGGCTGCCCGGCCTTGCCCTCCCCGCCGCCTACGGCGGAGTCGGCTGCGGGACCGTCGAACTCGCCCTCGCCTGCGAGGAAACGGGCCGAGTCCTGCTGCCGTCCCCGCTGCTCGCCACCGCCGTGCTGGCCGCACCGCTGATCGCCGCACTCGGTACGGACGCCCAGCGCGCCGCCCTGCTCCCGCCCGTCGCCGACGGCACGCTGACCGCCACCCTCGCCGTCCCCGGCGGCGGCCTCTCCGCCGCGCTCGCCCTCACCGGCGACAACGCCGGCGGCGAGTGGGCGGGCGGTGGCCGGTCCGGCGGCGTACAGGCCCGGCGTACGGCCGCGGATGAGCGAGACGGAACCTGGACGCTGTACGGGGAGGCCGAGCAGGTGCTCGACGGGCACAGCGCCGGTCTGCTGCTGGTCGCCGCACACACGGGCGGCTTCGCCCGGAGCCGCACCCTGCTGTTTCTCGTACGGGCCGACGCCCCGGGACTGGTCCGCGTACGACAGACCGCCCTGGACGAGACCCGGCCCCAGGCCCGCGTCCAATTGCGCGAGGTCGCGGGGGAGTTGCTGGGTGGTGACGACGCCGCCGATGTTCCGGGGGCGCTGGCGGAAGCCGGGCGTACCGCTGCCGTCATGCTCGCCGCCGAGGCGGTCGGGGCAGCCTCGCACGCGCTGGAGCGAACCGTCGACTACGTCAAGACGCGCGAGCAGTTCGGGCGCGCGATCGGTTCCTTCCAGGCGGTCAAGCACCGGCTGGCGGACCTGTACGTACAGGTCCAGGCTGCACGCTCGGCGGCGTACTACGCAGCCTGGGACCCGGCCACCGGGGGCCTCGCCCTCGCGCACGCGGTCGAGGCGCTGCGTACGACCGCGGGGGAGGCCGTCCAGCTGCACGGCGGGATCGGATTCACGTGGGAGCACGACGCGCACCTGTACTTCAAGCGGGCGGCGTCGGACGAGCTGCTGTTCGGCCCCGTCCACCGCCTGCGCGACCGCGCGGCGCAGGTCGCGGGGCTCTTCGGTACGGCGGAAGGCGCGGTGGGGGAGGCGGCGGGGGAGACGACGGGAGTGGCGGGCGTGGCGGGAGTGGCGGAGCAAGGGGTGACGGCCTGATGCCGCCGACCGGAGTACGGCTCCTCCAGAAGGTGTCCTCGACCCGCGCCTTCGCCCGCATCGCCCCGCACTTCGTCCCCGCCATGGACCGCGCCGTACACCGCCTGACCCGCGGCAGGGTGATGCTGAGCGCCCAGATGCTGCCCGGCGTGATCCTCACGGTGAAGGGCGCCAGGAGCGGCCTGCCGCGCACCACGCCGCTGGCGTGCATGCCGGAGGACGGCGGCAGGTGGATTCTCGTCGGGAACAACTTCGGCCGGCCGGGACATCCCGGCTGGACGGCCAACCTGATGAAGCACCCGGACGCCAGTATCAGCTGGCGCGGCAAGGACATCGAGGTCAGGGCGCGGCGGCTGGAGGGTGCCGAGCGGGAGGAGGCGTGGCAGGCGGTACTGAAGTTCTGGCCGCCGTACGCGACGTACCAGGCGAGAGTGGAGCGGGAGATCCGGCTCTTTCTGCTGGAGCAGCGGCGAAGCCGCTGAGAAATGCCGCAGCGGCGGACCGGTATGGGGCCGCCGCTGCGTAGACAGGACTGGGTCGGGTGGGGGTGAGAGGGCTGGGGGTTGGGGGTTGGGGGTTGAAGTTTTGGGAGGCGGGGCCTACTTCGTCGGCTTCTTGCCGGTGATGCCCAGGTGCACCAACAGGGCGAGATTGGGGCGGAGTTCCGTCTGCTTCACGCCCCACGCCTGGAAGCCCTTCTGGTGCGAGGCCACCGCGGCCAGCATCGCGACGAGAGAGCCGGCCATCGCGGCGGGGCTGATGTCCTTGTCGACCTTGCCCTTGGCCTGGAGCTCCTTCACCGTGTCCGTAAGGGAGTTGGTCACGGAGTTCAGGATCTTCATGCGGATCTTGTAGAACCGCTTGTCGCCCTCCGCGGCACCCAGGTCGACGACCCGGAGGATGGCGTCGTTTTTGCGCCAGAAGTCGAGGAAGCCCTCGACAAGCTCTTCGGAGGTCGCCCAGCCGGCCTTGCCGACCCAGGAGCGGCCGGAGACGAGTTCGGTCAACCCGGCGCCCTCCTTTGCCATTTCTTCCGCGACTTCGAGGACGGCGCCCTCCACATCAGGGAAGTACTGGTAGAACGTCGCGGGTGAAGTCCCCGCCTTCCGGGCCACATCGATGACTTTGACGTCGCGGTAGGGCGAGGAGCTGAGCATCTCGCTGAGGCAGTCGAGCAGCTTCTGCCGCGTCGCCTGACCGCGTCGTCCGGCCACGCGGCCGTCGACCGTGCGTACTTGTCCTGTCATGCCAGTCAGCTTACCGAGGGGTGATCGGAGCGCGATTCGGCCGACTGCAAATGGGGAACCGGCCGGGCGCACGGGCCTGCTCCGCAGGGGCCGCCACCTCGCTGACCGCCCCGAACCCGAATAGTCTTATCAACAGCCTGTGGACAACTTTGGTGGACAAGTTGTGTCCGCCATGGCGTGATGCCCCGGTATTCAACTACTTGTTCGATTTTCCTCCTCTGCGTGGAGCGCGGTGGCCCGTTAGCTTGAAGGGTGACGGGCGTCACACGCCGCCCTTGCCCTGCGTGACGGAAGGAGCCGGGCTCATGGCCGTATGTGCGGAAGGCATGCCGTGCTGGGTGGATGTGACGCTGGCTGACGTCGAAGCGGGCAAGCGATTTTACGGTGGGCTGTTCGGCTGGACGTTTGAGGATCCCGGCATCGACGAGCGGGCCAGAGCGCGATGGTCGGGGCGGGCCGGGGGGCAGGCCACCTTCGTCAACGCCCTCATTGACGGCAAGAAGGTCGCCGCCCTCGCGCCCAAACTGGACGGCCGTATGCCCACCGCCTGGGGCGTCTACTTCGCCACCGACGACGCCGCGGCGCTCGCCCGCAAGATCAGGGACGCGGGCGGCCAGATGGTGACGGACCCGCTGCCTCTGCCCCCGCTCGGCACGATGGCTGTGGCCGCCGACCCCGGCGGCGCGGTGTTCGGGCTCTGGCAGGCGGGGAGCCATGCCGGGTTCGAGAAGCGGGACCAGCCCGGCTGCTTCTGCTGGACCGAGGTCTACGCGCGCGACAAGAACCGGACTGACCCGTTCTACGAGACGGTCTTCGGCTTCCAGGGTTTCGACCTCGACCTCGACGAACCGGGCCAGGAATTCCGCATGTGGTCTCCGGCGGGCGCCGAGCCCGGCCCCGATACGGCCATCGGGGGGCGCAGCGTCATGGGGGACGCCTTCCCGGTCGAGATGCCCGACCACTTCCTGGTCTATTTCGTGGTCGACGACTGCGACGGGGCCGTGTCGAAGGCGGTGGAACTCGGCGGCCGGGTCCAGGCGGACCCCTTCGACACGCCCTACGGCCGGATCGCGGTGCTCACCGACAACCAGGGCGCCACCTTCGCTGTGCTGGCCGAGCCGGCGGAGACGGCCGAGACGGCCGACAGGGCGGAGGCGGCCGAAGCCGCCGAAGTGGCCGAAAGTGGCGAGGTTGCCGAGCGCCCCCAGCCCGACCGGCCCCGCGAAACCGGAACGTAGCAGGCCATCCCCGACATTCCGCGCCTGCGTGACCTGTCCGAATCCGGGTGAGACACCCCGGTCCGCCCCCGGGTTCGCCACCACCGCCTCCGACAGGAAGAATCAGGGTGCGCACCGCTGGGTGGTGCCCAGTGGTGAGACGCTTCACGGGGCTGTGTTCACGGCCTCGTACGGGGAGGTGGCAGGCAAGTTATGGAGCAGCTGACGCAGCATGACCCGCGGCGGATCGGCCCGTTCGAGGTACTGGCCCGGCTCGGGGCCGGCGGCATGGGGCTGGTCTATCTCGCGCGGTCGGCGTCCGGCCGGCGCGTGGCGATCAAGACGGTAAGGACCGAGCTCGCCGAGGACCAGCTGTTCCGCGTCCGCTTCACGCGCGAGGTGGAGGCCGCCCGGGCGGTCAGCGGGTTTTATACGGCCGCCGTCGTGGACGCCGATCCGCGGGCGGCGGTGCCGTGGCTGGCCACGGCGTACGTACCCGCGCCCTCCCTCGAAGAAATAGTGAATGAATGCGGGCCGATGCCGGCCCAGGCGGTGCGCTGGCTGGCGGCCGGTATCGCCGAGGCGCTCCAGTCCATCCACGGGGCGGGTCTGGTCCACCGTGACCTCAAGCCGTCGAACGTCCTGGTGGTGGAGGACGGGCCGCGCGTCATCGACTTCGGTATCGCCTCGGGCGTCTCCAACACACGGCTGACCATGACCAACGTCGCCGTCGGTACGCCCGCCTACATGTCGCCCGAGCAGGCGCGCGACTCGCGCAGCGTGACGGGCGCGAGCGACATTTTCTCGCTCGGTTCGACGCTGGTCTTCGCGGCGACCGGGCATGCGCCCTTCCACGGCGCGAACCCGGTCGAAACCGTCTTCATGCTGCTGCGCGAGGGCCCCGACGTCGAGGGACTGCCCGACGAGCTGCGCCCGCTGATCGAGTCGTGCATGCAGATGGAGGCGGTACGGCGACCCAGCCCGGCCGACCTCCAGGCGCAGCTCTCGCCGCACCTCTTCGACTCCGGCGAGGACGACAGCGGTACGGCGTCGGCCTGGCTGCCCGCACGGGCCACCGCGATGATCGAGCAGCGGCGGGGCGGGCGTGCCGCACTGCCGTCCACGCCGAGCACGCCGCCGGCCCGGGCGCACTCCACGCCGCCGAGGCCGCCGGGCCCGCCGCCGTTCGCCCCGGTGGCGTCACGGTCGCAGGCCGCGGCGTCGGCGTCGGCTCCTGCCTCCGCTGCGGCGTCGGCACCGGCACCGGCGTACCCGGGTGGGCGCGCGCCGCAGCCGCAGGGAGCCCACGCGGGACAAGCCGGTGACCATGCCGCCGTACGCCTGCCCGGTGCCAAGGTGCCGATCGGTCCGGGCCCCCGCGTGGTCGACGGCCGCACCGCCGCCGTTCAGGCGCACGGCGAGCACGCCACGGGATGGATCCGGCCCCCCGCCGGGGTGAGCGTCTCCCCGAACGGCGCGGACGCCCACGCCGGCGTCGTACCGCCGCCTTCCACCGCCCCGCCGCCCCCGGCCATTCCGCCGCCCGCACAGTCGGCGGACGGCGCGGGGCCGTCCGGGGGATGGCGGCCGTGGCGGTTCCGCATGTCCAACGACGTGTGGGGCACACCCGCCGTAGCGGGCGACCTCGTCTACGTCACCTCCTTCGAGGTGCACGCCCTCGACGTGGCCAGCGGCCGGCGACAGTTCAAGACGCGTGACGTCGCCTGGGCGATGGCGGTCGCGGGCGGGCGTATCCACGCCTCCGACGGCCCCACGCTGTACGCCCTCGACGCGGCCGACGGCCAGGAGCGCTGGCGGCTCCAGACCGATGCGTGGGTGTACTCCCTCAAGGCTCACCGCGGCACAGTCGTGACCGGCACGCGGGGCGGCGGCGTCCAGGCCTGGGAGGCGACCAACGGCCAGAAGCTGTGGGAACTCACCGGCGCGCAGAGCGACTTCGAGACCCCGGAGGCCGGTCCCGCCGTACATGACGACACCGTGTACGTGTGGCAGGACGCACGGCTGCGTGCGCTGGACGCCCGTACCGGCAGGGAGCGCTGGTCGTACCCGATCGGCGACGCGGCGTCCTGCGGGGGAGTCCCGCTGCGGGTGACGTCGGCGCCGGACGGCTATGTGTACGTCGCCGCCGGGACCCGAGTCCTCGCCATCGACGCTGCCGGCGGCCGTGTGCGGTGGCACTTCGAGGCCCCCGCCGTCTTCCTGAGCCCGCCCGCCTTCGCGCCGGGTCCGGCCGTCACGGGCGGTGGCATCTACCTCGCCGACTACCTCGGCACGGTGTACGCCCTGGACGCCTCCACCGGCAAGGACCGCTGGCGCATCGCCACCGAGTCCCGCCAGTCCATCGAGCCGGTGCTGGTCGCCGCGGGCAACATCCACGTGGGCAGCGGCAGCGCGCTCTACACCCTGGACGCCGTGACCGGCACGCCGAAGTGGCGTTTCGCGGCGGGCGGCGAGGTGGTCGGCGCGCCGGTCGTCTCCGACGGCCGTGTGCACTTCGGCTCGGCCGACCACTGCCTGTACACGCTGGACGCGAGCGGCGGGCAACTGCGCTGGAAGCTCGCGACGGGCGGCGAGATCACCGGGTCGCCGGTGGCACAGGGTGGTGTGGTGTACGCGTGCAGCAAGGACCGGTGCGTGTACGCCCTGGACGCGGTGAAGGGCACGGCGACGGGCCGGTCGTAGGGAGCGTGCACGTGCAGAGGTCGGTCGGGGCGTAGGTCAGGGGCGGTACGGCGACGGGCCCGGCCGGTCGCCGTACTCGCCCCGGTCGTCCCGGCCACCCCGGTCGTCCCGGCCACCCCGGCCGCCCCGGTCGTCCCGGCCGTGCGGCGGTGGATACCTGGGGAAGTGCCCTTCCTCCTCCGGTACGGGCTCATGCTCCTCCCCCGGTACGGGCTCGCGCCGCCGGTGTCTGTTGCCGTTGCCGTCCACGCGATGCCTGCGCCGATGCCCGCGCCCGAGCATCGCGGCGGCGGCCAGCAGGAGGAGCGCGCCGCCCGCGAGTGCGTAGGCGACGCCGACGTTCAGGCCGGTGCCTTCGCCGTTGACCGTGAGGCTTCCCTGCGCCTGGCCCACACGGACCATCCAGAAGATCGTGAACCCGAGCACGACGACCCCGGCGAGGGCGACCGTCAGCCGGGATCTCAGCAGCAGCCCGACCAGGGCCACCAGGGCGGCGAAGGCGAACGGCAGCAGGAGGGATCCCGCCAGCCCGGCCTTGCTCTCCGTAATGCCGCTGAACAGATCACCGATGCGGTACTCGCGCCCGAGACGGCCGTCGTACCAGGCACGGAAGGGGCTGAGAACGGCGGCCGTCGCTCCAACGAGAGCCAGGACCCAGCCGAGGACACTGCGGAACATCGGCGGCCTCCTTCCGGTGGCTCTGGCTCCCGACGCTACGCCCACCGTGCGGCGGTTGCCAGTCACAGGAGGGGGCGGCCGGTGAACGGTGCCGGGCCAGATGGCCTACCAGGCGGGGCGCTGCCGCGCAGGTCGCCCGATGCTGTGCCGTGAGCGACCCGGCATGCGCCGGGAGCGATGGACTTCCAGGAGGTACGCCGGCATGTGTGCAGCACCCAACCACCGCGGTAGACCCTTCCGCCCCCGACTGCGACCGACCGCCGCCCTGGTCGTGGCCGGGGCGTGTGCGATCGGTCTGATCGCCGGGCCGGCACAGGCCGACGGGCCGCATCCCGACAGCAAGCCGCGTCCCGACAGCCAGACGCATCCCGACAACAACCGGCACGACCGCGCGTTGCGTGAGGCCCTGCAGGGGCTGGTGGGCCCTCCGGACGGGCCGCCCGGCGCCATCGCCGTGCTGCAACGGGGCAAGCACGTGAAGGTCTACCGGGCCGGTGTGGCGGACCTGGAATCCGGCCGGCCGCCGCATCCCGACGACCACATGCGCGTGGCCAGCATCGCCAAGGCGTACAGCGGGTCGGTCGCGCTGCAGCTCGTGGACCGGGGGAAGCTGCGGCTTGACGACACGATCGGCAAGCGGCTGCCGGCCCTGCCGAAAGCCTGGCACAAGGTGACACTACGTCAGCTCCTCCAGCACACCAGCGGCCTGCCGGACTTCACGGAGGAACCCGGGTTCCAGGAGGCGGTGGCGGCCGACCCGCGCCGCGTGGTGGACTCGCGCAGGCTGCTGGACTTCGTCGCCGACGAGCCCCTGCGCTTCAAGCCCGGCTCACGCTACCGGTACTCCAACTCCGAGAACATCGCGGTGGCCCTGATGGCGGAGGCGGTGACCGGTCGTCCGTATGAGGAGCTGCTGCGCCGACTGGTCTACCGGCCGCTCGGCCTGCGCAACACCAGCTTGCCGCGCGGACACCTGCTTCCCCGGCCCTATGTCCACGGTTACGCCTTCGAGCCGGGCCAGCCTCCGGAGGACGTCAGTACCGCCTTCAGTGCGTCGTGGTTCTGGGCCTCGGGCGGAGTGGTCGCCACCCCGAACGACATGAACGTTTTCATGCGCGCTCACGCGGGCGGCGCACTCCTTTCGAAAGCGACCCGGAAGCAGCAGACGAAGTGGGTCAACGGCTCCTCCGTGAACCCCGGACCCGGCCGCAACAAGGCCGGACTGGCGCTCTTTCAGTACACGACGCGCTGCGGCGTGGTCTACGGCCACACGGGCACCATCCCGGGCTACTCCCAGTTCGCCGCCGCCACGCCCGACGGCAAACGCTCCGTGGCGGTCTCCGTCAACACCCAGTTGAGCCAGCAGGAAACGCCTGAGCTCCTGGCCAAGCTGCGGAAGGTCCAGGAGGACTTCGTCTGCGAGCTGTTCCGCCGCCGCTGAGGTACACCACCCAGCTGTCTAGCGCGTACGGAAGCCGGACCGGCGGGCGGCGAAGAGCTCCGCCTGCCGGTCCGGCGGCAGGTTCCCGAGCGCCACCAGATGCGGCGCCTGCGCGAGCGCCTGGCTGCGCGCCCCCTCCTTCGCGGCCCACACCGCGCGTACGGTGCCTTGGACAGCCTCCGTCGGATACGAAGCGATCACCTCGGCCGACCGGACGGCCGCCCCCAACACGTCTTGCCGGGCGGTCAGTTCCGACACGAGTCCCGTCTCGTACGCCCGACGCGCCGACACCCGTTCCGCCGTACCCATCAGCGACATCCGGGCGACCTCCCCGAACGGCATGCGCTGCGCCATGTAGATCGCCTCGTACGCGCTGACCATCCCGTACGTCGTATGCGGATCGAAAAAAGTCGCATCCTCGGCGGCGACGACGAACTCGACCTCCCCCAGCAGGTAGAACGCCCCGCCGCACGCCATGCCCCGTACCGCCGCGATCACCGGCTTCCACAGGTCGTTCGCCTTCGGCCCGATGGAGAGGAGCGGATCGTCGATCGAGTACGGCGACGGGGGCTGGGGCACGTCCACTCCCCGGTCGATGCCGGTGCAGAAGGCCTTGTCGCCGGCTCCGGTGAGCACGACCGCCCGCACGCTGTCGTCGAAGCGGAACTCGCGCCAGGCGGCGGACAGTTCGCGCGCCGTCTCCAGGTCAATGGCGTTGCGTTTCTCCGGCCGGTCGAGCGTGACGACCGCGACGCCGGTCTCCTTGTCCCGTTCGACGCGGACGCAGCTGCTCATGACCGCTCCAGCAGCCATCGAGGCGCCGTCACGCCGTCCGCTCCCTCGGTGAAGGCGACCTGCACCCTCGCGCCGATGCGCAGCCGCGCCGGATCGACGGAGTCGAGCGCCGCGTCGGGCCTGGTGACCACGTTCCCCACGAGCCGGATGTGCGGGGCGTCGGCCAGTTCGACGACGACCGCGTTGTACGGGGCCTGGGCGGCGTACGCCGGCAGGAGTGGCGGGTGGGGCAGGACGTACGACCAGATCCGCCCCTTGCCGCTCATCCGCCGCCACTCGCTGTCGAAGGACTGGCAGTGCGGGCAGCAGGGCCGGGGCGGAAAGCGGAGCTCGCCGCAGCCGGGGGCGGCGCAGGCCTGGATGCGGAGCTCGCCCTGGGCGGCGTACTCCCAGAAGGGCGCGCCGTCGTCGTCGACGACGGGCGTGAGCAGCCGACTGTCATTCATCCCTCAACTCCTCAGCAGCAGGGCGGACGTCGGAACTCCCTCGCCCGCGGTGACCAGGCAGGTGGCGGCGCCGGGAACCTGGGCGGTGCTGGTGCCGCGCAGTTGTTTGACGCCTTCGGTGATGAGGTTGAAGCCGTGGACGTACGCCTCGCTGAGCCCGCCACCGCCGGTGTTGATCGGCAGCCGCCCGCCGCTCTCCAGGGCCCCGCCTTCGGTGAACGCCGCTCCTTCTCCTCTCCCGCAGAAGCCGTAGCCCTCCAGGGACAGCGGAATGAGTGGGGTGAAGGCGTCGTAGATCTGCGCGACGTCGACGTCGTCGGGGCCGAAGTCGGCCTGCTTCCAGAGCTGGCGTGCGGCGGTCCAGGCGGGGCCGGTGAGTGGGTCGTCGTTCCAGTAGTTGACCATGCCGTGGTGCTGGGCGGGCAGGCCCTGGGCGGCGGAGTGGACGTACACGGGCTTCTGCCGGCAGTCGCGGGCACGCTCGGCCGATACGACCACGCAGGCCAGGGCCCCGTCCGTCTCCAGGCAGTTGTCGAAGAGGCAGAGCGGCTCGCTGATCCAGCGGGAGCTCATGTACATGTCGCGGGTCAGGGGGCGTTCGTACATCATCGCGGCGGGGTTCTGGTTGGCCCGGTTGCGGCAGGCGAGGGCGACGTTGAAGAGGTGGTCGCGGGTGGCGCCGTACTCGTGCATGTACCGGCGGGCCAGCATGCCGATCTCGTCGGCGGGGCGCAGGAGACCGAAGGGGCGGGTCCACTGGGCGGGGGTGGGCAGCTGCACGGCGGTGTTCTTCCAGGGCCGCGGCCCCGACCCGCGCTTTCGCGAACGCCAGGCGACGCCGACGCTCGCCTGGCCGGTGGCGATGGCGGCGGCGAGGTGGGCGACGGTGGCGCAGGAGCCGCCGCCGCCGTAACCGACCTTGGAAAAGAAGGTGAGGTCACCGGCTCCGATGGACTTAGCTACCTCGACTTCGTCGGTCTCCTCCATGGTGTACGAGGCGAGGCCGTCGACTTCGGACGGGGCGATACCGGCGTCGTCGAGGGCGGCGAGTATGGCGCGGCAGGCCAAGGTCTTTTCGGACTCGGGGAGTTGCTTGGCGAAGGGCGTCTGTCCCGTACCGACTATCGCTGTCGCATCTTTGAGCGTCGCCACGTCGGGCACCTCCGCGATGGTCACGACTGCTGACAGCGCGTCAGGTTACAGCTAATCTGACGGATAGTCAGCTAGTGCGTCGGCGTCGACATCCGCGTCGGCGTGCGGCGTGGGGCGTGCGGCGTGGTGCGTGGTGCGTGCAGCGTGCGGAGTGCGGTGTGGAGGGCTTGTGATGAGCGCAGCGGACGGCGGGGACGCCGGATGGGGCAGCATCCCGGAGCTGGTGTGGAGTGCGGCCGAACGGTACGGGGAGCGGGAGGCGGTGGCCGAGGGCCGGACCCGTATCTCGTACGCCGATCTCGGCGAGCGCGTCGAGCGGGCGGCGGCGGCGTGCATGGCGCGCGGGGTCGAGCCGGGCGACCGGGTCGCCGTCTGGGCGCCCAACACGCTGGACTGGATCGTGTCCGCACTCGGCGCGGTGACGGCGGGCGCGGTCCTCGTCCCGCTGAACACCCGCTTCAAGGGCGCGGAGGCGGCGTACATCCTGCAGCGCAGCCGGGCCAGACTCCTCTTCGTCACGGGCACTTTCCTGGGCACGTCGTACGTCGCGTCCCTGCGCCGTGCGACGACGGACGGCCCGGGCGACGGCCCGCTGCCCTCCCTTCCGCACCTGGAGGAGGTGGTGGTCCTGGCGGACGACGCACCCGAGAACTTCAGCACGTGGAAGGACTTCCTGGCGCGGGGTGAGGCGGTGCTGTCGTCGGAGGTGCGCGCTCGCGCGGCGACGATCGCCCCCTCCTCGCCCTCCGACATCATCTACACGTCGGGCACGACGGGCCGCCCCAAGGGCGCGGTGATCACGCACGCGCAGACGCTGCGCGGCTACGCCATCTGGTCCGAGCTGGCGGGTCTGCGCGAAGGCGACCGCTACCTGATCGTGAACCCCTTCTTCCACACCTTCGGCTACAAGGCGGGGATCATCGCCTGCCTGATGCGCGGGGCCACGATGGTCCCCCAGCCGGTCTTCAGCGTGGACACGGTCCTGGCGAACATCGCCGCCGAACGCATCTCCGTCCTCCCCGGACCGCCCACCCTCCACCAGTCACTGCTGGACCACCCGTCCCGCGACACCCACGACCTCTCCGCCCTGCGCCTGGTGGTCACGGGCGCGGCGGTGGTGCCTCTGCGGCTGGTGGAACGCCTCCGCTCGGAGCTTCACATCTCTACGGTCCTCACGGCGTACGGCCTGTCCGAGGCGTCCGGCATCGTGACGATGTGCCGGCGCGGCGACCCGCCGGAGACGATCGCGTTGACGTCGGGCCGCGCGATCCCGGGCACGGAGGTCCGCGTACTGGCGGAGCCCGGCAGTCCGGGGGAGGTGCTGGTGCGGGGCTTCAACGTCATGCGCGGTTACTACGAGGACCCGGCCGAGACGGCTGCCGCCATCACCACGGACGGCTGGCTGCGTACGGGCGATGTGGGCGTACTGGACGAGGCCGGCAACCTGCGCATCACCGACCGGATCAAGGACATGTTCATAGTGGGCGGCTTCAACGCCTACCCGGCGGAAATCGAGCAACTGCTGGGCCTGCACCCGGATGTGGCGGACGTGGCGGTGATCGGCGTCCCGGACGCGAGGCTGGGCGAGGTGGGCAAGGCGTACACGGTCCGCCGCCCGGGTTCGACGCTGACGTCGGACGACCTGATCGCGTGGTCCCGCCGCGAAATGGCGAACTACAAGGTCCCGAGGGAGGTCGAGTTCGTCACGGATCTTCCGCGCAACGCGAGCGGCAAGGTCCTGAAGACGGAGTTGCGGTCACGGGACCACTGAAATGGCGTGGGTCACTCCACGGGCCGGGAGGTGTGGTCGATGGCAGGGCAACCAAGAAGTACACGGTCCCCCTGCCGGAGGAGCGACACTGTTGGCGAATTCGGTTCACGGATGCGTTCGCTGAGTGGAGGGGGAGGGGGCGGATAGTCTGCCGCCATGGGTTCGGGTGAGGGGGCCGAGGGCATCGGCGCGGATCTTGACAGTCAGGGCTGGGGTGCCACGCGCTCCTGGGTGCAGAAGGGGCTGTCCGAGGCGGAGCGCATCGAAAAGGTTGTGCGGCTGCGCGGCGGCTGGACGTCGGAGATGCGCCGCCTGGACGTCGGCGGTCCGGGTGGTCGGCGCTCACTCGTCCTGCGGTCCTTCGTCAAGCCTTTCTTCGTTCGGCATGCGGAGGGCCTGCTGACCCGTGAGGCGACCATCCTGCGCCTGCTCGGTGACACGGACGTCCCTGCGGCCACGCTCGCGGCGGTGGACGCGACGGCGCAGTACTGCGATCACCCCTCCTTGCTGATGTCCCTGTTGCCGGGGACCGTGCACCTGGGCGATCAGGGTGCTGATGACCGCGCCGAACTGCTGGCCCGGCAACTGGTGCGTATCCATCAGCTGTCGGTGACCGCGCAACAACGGCCTCGCACTTATCAGGCCTGGACCTCCCCCGAGCGAGCGACTCTGCCCGCAGCCACCGAGCGGCCTGAGCTCTGGCAGCGGGCTGTCGACGTCATCCGCCGGGAGCCCCCGGCCTATCAGGGTTGCTTTCTGCACCGGGACTTCCATCCCGGCAACGTCCTCTTCACAGGCACCGGCGATGATCTTCAGATCAGTGGGGTCGTCGACTGGGTGGAGACCTCTTGGGGGCCGGCCGACTTGGACGTGGCTCATTGCTCGACGGCCCTCGCTCTGCTGCACGGGGCTCCCGCAGGCATGCGCTTCGCCGATCGCTACGTCGCTGCGGGAGGAAGCTTGGCCGAAGACGGCACCGCCCATCTCTACTGGCGGCTGCTGGACGCGTTGGGTTTCGCTCCGGACGCGGAGAAGGTCGCTGTTCCCTGGCGTGAACTGGGCCGCGTCGATCTGACAGCCAGTGTCCTGGCTCAAAGGCTGGAGGGATACGTTGAATCCCTTTTCGGCCGCTATGCCTGAACCGTCGCCGCTGGGGCGAACGCCTACGAGCAGGAGTTCTGCGTGGTGGGCCGGAGCGCTGCCAGGTGAGAAACGCGCGTCCGGGCCCGTGGGGTGTTGGTCCACCAGGCGTTGAGGCGGTGGAAGTTCATAGCGGTGGCCGTGAGTTGGTGTTGCAGTCGGGCCTTGGCGAGCCCGTGATAGCGGCATCGCCGCAGGCCGAAGGATCGAACGCCTTGGGAGATCGTGCCTTCGACACCGGCCCGGTGTGCGTACTGTTCCTTCCACTCCTGGGTGCCTTCCTGGGCCCGTGCCTGCTGAATCGCCTCATACTCCGCTTGCGGGCGGAGGGTGATCCGACGGCCCATGTCCGACTTGTTGTTGGAGCGGGTGCACTGCTCTGGCGGGGGAAGGGGCGGCGGCGCAGGCTGAGTTTCGCGACATCCAGTGCTGGTTCGACGAGCGCGAAGGCGATGCAAAGGCGCAGACACATGATGTCGCCGACGCGGCGATCGCCCTGCTCGCGGACACCGGACTGCTCGGCGGCCATAAGTACGCCATCGATGCGGCGCACACGTTCATTGCGAGCAGCCAGCCAGGCCGGGTGAAGAAGCTCTGTACGCCGACGGTCCGGATCCGACCGCTGTAGCGTGCTTGGTCGGGGGTCGGGGGTCGGGGGT
>NZ_JAGGPA010000101.1 GCF_018614035.1 Streptomyces sp. ISL-96 | reverse complement strand
TCTAGGCCCGGACTTCGCGGGTCGCTGAAAAGGTTCGCCGCAGCGGCTCTTCGGCGTCCGAACCCGACCGGATCGGACCGGCATTGCGATCGCCGTTGCGGACCGGACTGAGCGGCGATCGGTCGTGACCAGTTGATCTTCACGATCGGGTGACCTGCGAAGTACGGGTCTAGGCCCGGACTTCGCGGGTCGCTGAAAAGGTTCGCCGCAGCGGCTCTTCGGCGTCCGAACCCGACCGGATCGGACCGGCATTGCGATCGCCGTTGCGGACCGGACTGAGCGGCGATCGGTCGTGACCAGTTGATCTTCACGATCGGGTGACCTGCGAAGTACGGGTCTAGGGGGTGGCTCGGCCCCAGTCTCAGCGACTGCGGCGACGGCCGCTAATGCAGGATCCCCATTCCCACGCACGCGCACCCACGCCGGTGGACGGCTGGTCTGCCGGGTCGACGTGCGGACTCATGTCGGCGCGGGTGGGGCGCGACAGTTGAATGGAGGCTTCGGAGTGCGACGAACCCCGCACTTGGCGAATTCCATCGCCTCTCCAGTCCCATCCGTCTCATCGGTGTGGCTGGCGGCCATCGCGGGAGCGTTTCGGTGCCGGCAGGTAGATGGGGTGGAAGTTGAATGGCACGTACATGCGTACGCTGTGCCTCGGCTCAGGCAGCCTGCTCTCAGGCGCGGTGGTCCGAGCGGTGGGTGAAGATGCCGGTCTTGACCCCGCGTATGAGGCGGTGGAGTTCTTGCTGGGTGGCGGTCAGTATGACCACCGGGTCGTCGCTCTCGCGGAGTTTGATGCCACCCGTTTCGGCGGCGACGACCTCCAGGCAGTTGGAGCTGTCACCGCTGTAGGAGGATTTCTGCCAGGGCAGCGTGGGCACAGTGGTTTCCTCTCTCAGATGTCCTGTGCGATGCGGTGGATGAACTCGCGTGACGCGCAAGGGGTCAAAGCGCTGTCCTCCATGCGGTCCAAGACGGAGCGGTATTTTGCCAACTGGGCTTCGGCATCGAGGAAATCGCAGCCATGGTGGACGTCGAGTTGCACAGTGTCGAGCTGCGGCACAGGGCCGGACACGTAGTCGATCGACTGGCCGTTGCCCGGGAACGTGCCGTTGCCGAAGGGGATCACTCTGATAGTGATGTTGTCCCGCTCACTCATCGCGATGAGGTGCTTGAGCTGGGCTCGGGCTGTTGTGGCTTCACCGAAGCCCATGCGAAGCGCGGCTTCGTGGATGTTCGCGGCGTACGGGATCGGAGGATCCCGGTAGAGAATCTCTTGTCGCTTGATGCGGTGGGAGATCCGGTGCTCCATTTCGTACGGGCGCAGAGGCGGGACGACGGTGTTGAACAGCGCCCGGGCGTGGTCCGGCGTCTGGAGAAGCGCGGGGATGTGAATCACCAGTGCCACCCGCAACGCGACGGCGTGGTGCTCCAGTTCCGCCAGGTCGGCAAATACGGCGGGCAGAAGTTCGCGGTGATCGTCCCACCAGCCGCGCTTGCGGCCGCCGGTCATGGCCGCGAGGGCCTCCACCAGTTGGTCGTCTGCGCATGAATAGGCGCGGGCGAAGGCTCGGACCCGGTCGGCGCTTACGGCGTAGCGGCCGACTTCGATGCTGCTGATTCGCGCTTGGTTGACGCCGAGGTGCGTGGCGGCCGTGGTGGCGGTCAGACCAGCATGCTCACGGAGTTTGCGCAGCTCGGCGCCGAGACGGCGCTGACGCAGGGTGGGTGCGGTGCTGGCTGGCATGAGGCTCCCTCTTCGTGTGCACGCAGTGTGCCGTGTCACCCACAAGGGACCGCCCGCGATCGGGGCGGCATTGCCACCGTGTGGTGCCGAGGGTGAGTGGGTCAACTCCGTTCTTCCGCAGGAGGCTTTCATGGCCACCGTATCCTCGCCCGAACCCTGGGCGTACGCCCTTCATCTGCCGCATCACCCCCGTGCTCCGCGCGTTGCTCGTATGACCTTGCGGGCCGTGCTTGGTGGGCACGGTATGGGGGAACTGATCGACATCGCCGAGCTGTTGACCTCCGAGGTGGTCACCAACTCCTACCCGCCACTCCGACGGACCCTCGTCCCTGCGGATGCGGTCCATGCGCGAAGGGCGGCTGCGGGTCAGCGTGTGGGACACCAATCCTGTGATTCCCGCGCCTTTCGACAAGCCGCCCACGCTGCTGCCGTTCCTCCCGGAACCGGACGACTCCACCGGTGGGCGCGGGCTGCTTCTCGTGCAGTTGTGTGCCGACAGCTGGGGTGGCTTCTCCGTCGGGGCCGGACTCGGCGGGAAACTGCTGTGGTTCGAGCTGGGGCGGCGGCCCGAGGCGGAATTCGCCTTCGCGGCCTGATTGGCCCTGGCACGCAGTAGTCCATCCGTGAGGAGAACGTTCGTGACAGCGTCCGACACCGCAGGGGCCGAATGGCTGACCGTACTGACCATGACCGACAGCCGGGAGAAGGCGCTGGTGCTTGCGCGCGACGCCGTCGACGCGCGGCTGGCCGCCTGTGCGCAGGTCATCGGGCCGGTGGCCTCCGTCTACTGGTGGGAGGGGGCCACGGAGACCGCCGAGGAGTGGCAGGTGGTGTTCAAGACGGCGGGTGTGCGGTACGCCGATCTGGAGGCGCACCTCAAGGACGCGCACGATTACGAGACGCCCGAGATCATCGCTACGGCCGTGGTGCGAGGCAGCGCGGAGTACCTGGCGTGGGTGGAGCAGGAGACCGCCATCCCGGAGAACAGCGGCCCGTGAGCCCGGTCAGTCGTGCGCGCGCTCGATCCTCACCGCGCACACCTTGAACTCTGGCATACGTGACGTCGGGTCCAGCGCCGGGTTCGTCAGGGTGTTGGCCCGGCCCTCGCCCGGCCAGTGGAACGGCATGAAGACCGTGTCCGAGCGGATGGAGTCCGTGATCCTGGCCGGCGCGACCGCACGGCCGCGCCGGGAGACCACCGCCAGCCGGTCGCCCTCCGACACGCCCAGGCGCTGCGCGAGCCGCGGATGCAGCTCCACGAACGGGCCGGGCGCGGCCGCGTTGAGTTCGTCGACGCGGCGCGTCTGGGCGCCCGACTGGTACTGGGCCACGACCCGGCCGGTCGTGAGGAGAATCGGATACTCGGCGTCCGGTTCCTCGGCCGCCGGGCGGTGCGTGACGGGGACGAAGCGGGCGCGTCCGTCGGGAGTCTCGAAGCGGTCGAGGAAGAGCCGGGGCGTACCGGGGTGCTCGTCGCCCGCGTCGCGCTCCGGGCAGGGCCAGAAGACGCCGTCCTCCTCGGCGATCCGGCGGTACGAGATCCCCGAGTAGTCGGCCGGGCCGCCCGCCGACGCGCGGCGCAGTTCGGCGAAGACTTCCTCGGGGTCGGCCGGGAAGCCCTTCTCGTGGCCGAGCAGCGACGCGAGCGCGTGCAGGACCTCCAGGTCCGTACGTACACCGGGCGGCGGGTCGATCGCCTTGCGCCGCAGCAGGACACGCCCCTCCAGGTTCGTCGTGGTCCCCGTTTCCTCCGCCCACTGGGTTACTGGAAGGACGACGTCGGCCAGCGCCGCCGTTTCGGAGAGGACGACATCTGCTACGGCCAGGAAGTCCAGCGAGCGCAGGCGCTCCTCGATGTGGGCGGCGCGCGGCGCGGAGACCACCGGGTTCGAGCCCATGAGGAGGAGGGACTTGATGTCGCCGCCGAGTGCGTCCAGGAGTTCGTACGCACTGCGGCCAGGACCGGGCAGGCTGTCCGGGTCCACGCCCCACACCCCCGCGACGTGCTCGCGCGCGGCGGGGTCGGTGAGCTTGCGGTAGCCGGGCAGCTGGTCGGCCTTCTGGCCGTGCTCGCGGCCGCCCTGCCCGTTGCCCTGGCCGGTGAGGCAGCCGTAACCGGACAAGGGGCGGCCGGCGCGGCCCGTGGCGAGGCACAGGTTGATCCAGGCGCCGACGGTGTCGGTTCCCTTGGACTGCTGCTCGGGGCCGCGCGCGGTGAGGACCATGCCGGTCGCCGCGTCGCTGAACATGCCGACGGCTTCGCGAAGCTGGGGGAGCGGGACGCCGGTGATGCGCTCGACGAGCTCGGGCCAGTGCCCCATCGCGGCCGCCCGCGCCTCGTCCCAGCCGGTCGTACGGTCCTGGATGAAGGCCTCGTCCGTACGGCCCTCCGCCACGACGATGTGCAGCAGACCCAGCGCGAGCGCCAGGTCGGTGCCGGGGCGCGGTGCGAGGTGCAGGTCGGCCTGTTCGGCGGTACGGGTGCGGCGCGGGTCGACGACGATGAGCTTGCCGCCGTTCTCCTTCAGCTCCGTGAGGTAGCGCAGTGCGGGCGGCATCGTCTCGGCGAGGTTCGAGCCGACGAGGATCACGCAGCCGGTGCGCGGGATGTCCTCCAGGGGGAAGGGCAGGCCGCGGTCGAGGCCGAAGGCCTTCTGGTGGGCGGCGGCGGCCGACGACATGCAGAAGCGGCCGTTGTAGTCGATCTGGGACGTGGACAGGACGACGCGGGCGAACTTGCCGAGCGCGTACGCCTTCTCGTTCGTGAGCCCGCCGCCTCCGAAGACGCCGACGGCGTCGCGACCGTACACCTGTCGGGTACGGCCCAGACCCTCCGCGATCTTCGAAAGGGCCTCCTCCCAGGTGGCCGGTTCGAGCCTGCCTGTGGCGGGGCGACGGACCAGTGGCTCGGTCAGGCGCACCCGGGAGGAGAGCACTGCGGGCGCCGTACGGCCCTTGCCGCACAGGGCGCCCCGGTTCACGGGGAAGTCCGTACGCTCGACGACTTCCACCACGTCGGCGCCGTCCGCTGCTGCGCGCAGGTTCATTCCGCACTGGAGCGCGCAGTAGGGGCAGTGGGTGGCGGTCGAGGCGGGGGGCGTGGCCTGGGTGGGGGCCGGTGCGGCGGAGGGGTGGGGCATGCCGTCAGCATGCGACGGCAGTGTTACGGCGACGGGCCCCCGGGTGTTACGCCCCCGGTACGCCCCGCTCCCCTCCGCCACCGCCGACCGGTGAGGCGGCATGACGCGACGTGCTCAGCGCGCTCAGTGAGCGGACGTGATCGCGAGCAGGCTCGTGCCGAAGTACGGCCGCCGGGTCCTGGAGACTGGGGCGGTCGTGCTCGCCGCCGGCTACGCGGCAACGGCGATCGTCCTGGCCGGCGGCCTGCCGTTCACGCCAGGGGTCGTCATCCCTACGCTCATGCTGCAAAGCGGATTCGGCATACCGGGAGTCGTCAGTCTGTCAGCGCTCCGACGCCTCTGCCAGGGCTTCGGTCACACCCGGCTCCTGGCGCCCCAGGAACCGCGGATCGGGTTCGGTCGCGGCATCGAGCGCCGCTTTGCCCGCCGCGAGGATCTCCCGTACGCCGCCGTAGTACCAGGTCGCGTCGCGCCGGGCGTCGACGCCGACGCCGTACGCGTCGATGCCGGCGGCCCGGCACAGCCCGATCGCCCGGCGGATGTGGAATCCCTGACTCACCAGCACGGCCCGGTCCACGCCGAAGATCTTTTTGGCGCGTACGCACGAGTCCCAGGTGTCGAAGCCCGCGAAGTCGCTGACGATGCGCTTGCCGGGCACGCCGTGCGCGACCAAGTAGGCGCGCATGGCGTCCGGTTCGTCGTACTCCGTCCGGCTGTTGTCCCCGGTCACCAGCACGACCTTCGCCTTGCCCGCCCGGTAGAGCTCGGCGGCCGCGTCGAGGCGGTTCGCGAGGTACGGCGACGGGCCGCCCCGCCAGAGGCCGGCCCCGAAGACGACGACCACGTCGCGGGCCGGGGCGTCGGCCGTCGTCCTGACCCGGCTGTCGGCAACGGCGTGCAGCCAGGTCGCGGGGGCCAGCGCGAACACGGCGGCGAGCATGAGGGCCTGGACCGTACGCCGTTGGGCGCGGCGGGTGCGGGGTATGAGGCGGCGGCCTTTGAGCCGCTTGCCCGCCCACTGCTGTGCTGTCCTGCCCAGTGAAAATCGCATGTCTTTCCCGCCCCCGACTGGAATCATTTCGTCATGGCGACACAATTCTGGCCCCTGTACGGGCTTCGGATCACGACACCGCGCCTCGAACTGACGCTGCCGGACGGCGCGGTGCTCGACGAACTGGCCGGAGTCGCGGCCGACGGCGTACACGACGAGGCGTCCATGCCCTTCTCGGTGCCATGGACGGACGGGTCGCCGCAGGACCGGGCGCGGGTGACGTTCCAGCACGTGCTGGGCACGATCGCGCAGTGGCAGCCGGAGCAGTGGACGCTCAGCCTGGCCGTACGGTGCGAGGGGAAGACCGTCGGCAGGCAGGACCTGATGACGGAGGACTTCCCGGTGACCAGGGAGGGCGAGACCGGCTCCTGGCTGGGGCTGGCGCACCAAGGGCGCGGCATCGGTACGGAGATGCGGGCCGCCGTGCTGCATCTGGCCTTCGAGGGCCTGGGGGCTCGCCATGTCACGTCCGCGGCGATGACGGACAACCCGCGCTCGCTGCGCGTGTCGGAGAAGCTCGGCTACCGGCCGGACGGCCTGATGGTCGAGTCGGTACGGGGTGAGGCCAGGACGTCGCTGCGGCTGCGGCTGACCAGGGAGGACTGGGAGGCGCACCGGACGGTGCCGGTGGAGGTGGCGGGGTTGGACCAACCGTGCCGGGAGCTGTTCGGGGTGTAGGGCGAACGTCCGGGGCGGGCCCTACCGACCACGGACATGGGTGGCCGCCAGCTCGGCTTCCTTGATGACGGTGTCTGTGTCGACGCCCAGCAGCTCGCCGTGCGCCTTGCGCATCCGGCCGTCCACGAAGACGTAACTGACGTTGGGAGGCTGTCCGTTGAGCACGATCTGGTTCAGCCAGTCGAAGCGGGGTGCGAAATTGAGTGTGCCCGGGTCGAGGACGATCACGTCCGCGCGTTTGCCCGGCGTGAGTGAACCGATGTGGTCCGCCATGCCGACACACTCGGCGCCGCCCAGGGTCGCCATGCGCAGTACGGCCGGAATCGTCGGGTGCACCCCGGGGTCCTGGTGCAGCGCCCGCTGGAGCCCCAGGGCCGCCTTCATCAGGTTGAACATGTCGGACGTGTCGTTGGTTCCCCCGTCATGGCCCAGCCCCGCCTTCACACCGCGCGCGTGCAGCGCGGGCAGCCGCATGATCCCCGAGGCCAGCCGCATGTTGCTCAGCGGGCAGTGGGCCACGCGGACGTCATGCTCCGCGATCAGCGCGATCTCGTCGTCGGTGAGATGGATGGCGTGGTTCATCAGCAGATCCGGCCCGAAGGCCCCAGCCGTCCGCAGCGCGCGGATGGGGTCGTCCCGGCGGTCGCTGTGATGCTCCAGGACATGGGAGTTGAGCATCACTCCGAGGTCACGGGCAAGCTCGCTGAACTGGCGCAGCCGGTCCACGCCTGCCATGCCCGCGTGGACGGAGACCTGGGCCGATGCCAGCGGGAGCGGGTCGATCAGGTCCTTCTTCACCCGGGCGACGAGGTCCGTGTCCGAGGCGCTCTGCATCATGGCGTACACGAAGCGCAGCCCGGAGTCGTCGAGCGCGCCGATGTAGCGCTCGCTGGTCTCGTACGGGATGGGGTGCACCCAGTCCACGACGGTCGTGACGCCCGCCTGGAGCGCGTCGAAGGCGGCGAGGCGGACGAAGCGGTACATGTCCCGGGCGTCGATCTTGCGGAGGGTCGTGCTGTTGCAGGAGGCGAGCCAGCCGTACAGGTCCTGACTCGCGCACCCGCCGCGAATACTGGACTGCCACAGATGGTTGTGAATGTCCACGAATCCCGGCAGTACCAGCCGGCCGCTCACGTCCACCACCCTTGCCCCGGACGGCTCGGGGAGCCGCCGCCCCACGGCGGCGATTTTTCCGTCCCGCATCAGGACATCGGCGTGGTCGAGTGTGCCCATCGCGCCTTGCCCCGCATCCGGGTCCATGGTGAGGACCAGTTCCGCCCCGCGGAGCAACGTGGTGCGCGTCCGCCCCGGTCTAGGCCCGGACTTCGCG
>NZ_JAGGPA010000100.1 GCF_018614035.1 Streptomyces sp. ISL-96 | reverse complement strand
CGTCGGTGGATCAAGGCTAAGACAACTACCGCTGCTCCCCGCGAAACCCGCTCCAGAGTCGGCAGTGCTCCGACGGAACCGACCACGCGAGTGGTACTGGCCACCGAGGAGGATTTGCTGACCGTCCGCCATGCGGTGCGCGCGGCCACACTCGCGGTCGGCTTCGGCATCGTCGATCAGACCCGGGTGGTGACCGCCGCCAGTGAGCTGGCGCGCAACGCCTACATCCACGGCGGGGGAGGGGTGCTCACCATCGAATACCCGCGTCGCCACGGTGGAAAGGGCCTGCGGCTGACCATAAGCGACGAAGGCCCCGGCATCCCCGATGTCGAGGCCGCGCTCGTCGACGGCTTCACCACCGGGGCGGGGCTCGGCCACGGGCTGGGCGGTGCCCGTCGTCTCATGGACGACTTCGAGGTACGCACCGGGCCGGGCGCCGGAACGACTGTGATCGCCACCCGGTGGGTGAACCGGTGACGCGTTCAGCGATGCCGGCGACCGCCTTCGTACGCATCGATCACTACAGCGCCGTACAACTGGCCGCCCAGACCGCCCGCTCGTTCGCCGAGCAGCGGCAACTCCCCGGAGCGATGCCCGACCAGGCCGCGGTCCTCGCCTCCGAACTGGCCAGTAACCTCGACAAGCACGCCAGAGACGGGGCCCTCTACATCCAGCCACTGCCGCTGGGCACCGGCCTGGAGATCCTCGCGGCCGACCGTGGCCCGGGCATGCCGGAACTGCAACGCTGCCTCGCCGACGGCTACACCACCACCGGCACCCTGGGGGCCGGCCTGGGGGCCGTCAGCCGGATAGCGACCGACTTCACCATCCGCACCCAGGTCGGTGTCGGCACTCTGGTCTGCGCCCGCCTGGCCGTGCCCGACCAGTCCCAACCGGTGTGCCAGGGCGCCGGATTCCTCTGCCTGCCCGCTGGAGGCGAACAGGAATGCGGGGACGCGGGCGCCATCGCCGAAATCGACGACGTGCGCACCGCGATCGTCATCGACGGGCTCGGACACGGTCCTCATGCCGCCGAAGCAGCCCAGATCGCCCTGCGCTCCTTCCATACCGCGGCAGACCAGCCGCTGCCCCAAATCCTCACCACACTGCACCGGGCACTGCGCCACAGCCGGGGCGCAGCGGTCGGCCTGCTGCGCCTGCACGCCCAGCAGGCGCAGCACTGCGGGATCGGCAACGTCCGCGCTCTGGGTTTCTCTCCGCGCGGCGTCGATCACCGGCTGACCGGCCAGCCCGGCATCGTCGGCTGGAAGATGCCCACCCCTCAGACACACACCATTCCCCTGGCGCCCGGAACAACCGTCGTACTCCACAGTGACGGCATAAACGCCCAATGGGCGCACGCACCCTCCCCCTTCATGCTGCGCCTGCCACCGCCTCTGCTCGCCGCGGCAGTCGCCCACGGCCACCGCTTCAGCCACGACGACGCCACCGTGCTGGCTGTCAGGGCTCACCAGGGATACTGATGACCGACCATCTTTTTCACGCTCTGCCGCCGCTGCGCCGGACCGTGCGCCGTCTCGCACGTGCTTACCAGCTACCTGCCGAAGTCAGAGCCCGCCTTGTGCTGTCTGTGGCCGACCTGACGGACAGCGAATTCCGGGCCGGCCGCCCCGTCACCCTGCACACCGCCCACGAAGCGGGTACGGACGCGGACTCCCATGTCCTGGCAGTCACACTGCGTTTCCCGAAGACAGCGGGGCCGCTCGCCACGGCACATCTGCCCCTGCCCGCCACGGAACCGTCCGCCGGCTCCGTGACGTGGCGGATCCCCGTTTCCACCCCGCGGGAGGCTCCCTCCTTTGCCAGCAGGCTCTCGGCGAACGGAGGCAGCCGGTACGAACCGTGGCCGGACAGTACGTCGTGGACGGAGGCGCAGGTCATCGAGGAAGAACTCCGGGCAGCTTTCGCGCAGACCGACGGGCTCGTCGCCGAGCACCGTCGCCTCAAGCACGAGCTCGCCGAAACCAACGCCGGCGTCCTCGCCCTGTACGTACAACTTGAGGAACGCGACGAACAACTACGCACGGCACACGGCCAGGTCCTTCAGGAACTCGAAGACGCCTTGCGCCCACCGCCGCTCACCCTTGACGGCCTCGAGCTCGCTGTCCACTACGAACCCGCCGACCCCAACGCCCCCACTGGCGGCGACCTCTACGACTGGTTCCGCCTCCCCGACGGCACGCTCCACATCACTGTCGTCGACGCACTCGGACATGGGGTGCGAAGTACACGTAGTGCGCTCAACGTGACTCACGCCGTACGGACCCTGGCCCTCGAAGGCCATCCGCTGCAGTCCATCCTTGCCCGCACCCACGAGATCCTGATGCCGTTGGACCCCGATCTGATGGCCACAGTGCTCCTGGCCCGGCTGGACCCTGTCACCGGACAGCTTCTTCTGGCCAACGGCAGCCACCCACCCGCCCTGGTGCTCCGGTCCGACGGCGGCGCGTCCTTCCTCGAAGTGCGGGGGAGGGGCATCGGCTTTCCCCTGCCCGGGAGCGAGGAGATCCTGCAGGCCGTCATCGAGCCGGGCGACCTGCTCATCCTCTACACCGACGGGCTCACCGAGAGCCGCAGGGACCCGTGCGAGGGCGAGATCCGACTCGTTGAGGCTTCGCGACGGCACGCGGCGGGACCGCTGGCGGAAATTCCCAGTTCCATCGCCGCCGACATGCACTCAGTCGTCCTTCACCCCGACGACACCCTGGCCCTGGCCATCCGCAGGACACCGGCCGCGCCCGGCGCGTGAAGACCTGTGCACTCCTACGACGCCGTGATCTGCCACACACCCCGGCGGTTTTTCCATCCCGTAGGGCGCACGTGACCGGCAAGGGCCCCGGATGGGGACGCAGGATGAGGAGGGGATGGCTGACAAAACGCTCTCTCGGGTGAGAGAGTGGTGCGATGCCCCGCACACTGCACTCCGCTGACCATGAAGAGGTGGCTCACGCCGCATGCGCGGTGTCGGAACTGCTGCAGATGCTGTGGGGCCGTGGCCAGGAAGCCGCCCCCTCCGGGCCGGTGTCGTCCTCGCAGCTGCGGGCCCTGACAGTGCTGGAGGGGCAGGAGGGCGTCAACCTCCGCGCCCTGGGCGAGGCGCTCGGATCACGACCGTCGTCCGTGAGCCGTTTGTGCGACCGCCTGGAAGCAGCTGGACTTGTTGAGCGCTACCCCAGCGCGATCAGCCGCCGCGAGATCGAGGTGCGCCTGAGCCGGCGCGGACGTGCTCTCCTCGCCGAGTTCCGTGCGTTTCGGGCGCGCGAGGTCGAAACGGTGCTGCAGGAGATGACTCCGGCGAAATTGGCCGCACTTGCCGAGGGGCTGGAAGCCTTTCAGGCTGCCGCTGCCCGTATAGGCCTGCCTGGCGAGACGGCTGACGGACAGCGCCCCGCGGACATCGCCTGACCTCTGCCGGATTACAGCGGCGAAATCATTACCCTCAGGGGAATGTTGCCACATGGCAACCGTTTAGTCCAGGGCGTCGGTGGAAGCAGCGCTCGGTCGCGCCTCGGGCGCCGCGATCGCATTGGTATTGTTGCCGCGCGGCAAGTATTTTTGTGACGGCAAGGCAGCCCTGGCGCTTCTGGAGCCCGCGGACGATGAGGGAAGACAGCATGATCAACCAGCCCAGAGGCTGGCTCGGTGCAGCTGAAGACGCGTTGAGGGCGGCGCCACCCACCGGCCTGTTGTCCACCGCGCGCTCGTTGCTCTCCACCTACCTGGACGCCCGCTGGGTGACCCTCCTGCTGGCGGACTACGGCCTGACAGTGCTCCAACCAGTGACGCGCCTGCCCCACACAGGAGAGGCGGTACCCGTTCGCGGCGGGCACCCGGCCGGGCGCGCCTTCTCCGCGCAGGCCGCCGTCGTGGAGGTCGCAGCAGAACCCGGAATGGTCACCGTGCACCTCCCGATCACCGTGCGAGGAGACCGTTTGGGCGTCCTGTCAGTGCATCTTCCGGAGCCGGCCAAGGGCACGCCCGGAGTGCTGGAACTCGCGTCCTTCGCCACAGCGATCGGACACGAACTGCTCGTCGCCGAACGAGACACCGACCTCTACCTGCAAGGGCGAAGACGCAAGCGCCTCACGCTGGCAGCGGAGATGCAGTGGCAGCTGCTGCCCGGCCGAGGGCTCATCCAGAACGAGTACACCCTCAGTGCTCACCTCGAGCCGGCCTACGCGATCGGCGGAGACAACTTCGACTGGAGCACCACCGACGACCACCTCACCATCACCGTCTCCGACGGCAGAGGCACCGGAATCCAGGCCGCGCTCCTGACGAACCTCGCCGTCAGCGCACTACGCAACGCGCGCCGAGCCGGAATCTCCCTGTCCGACCAAGCATGCCTCGCTGACCAGGCCATCTACGGCGAATACGGTGGAGAGCTCTATTCGGCAACCCTCCTCCTGCGTTTCGACCTGGCCACCGGGCACGTTCAGGCGGTGGACGCCGGCTCCCCGCAACTGTTCCGCCAGCGGCAGGACATCGTCGAGCGGGTCGAACTGGAGACCCAGATGCCGCTGGGCATGTTCGAAGAAACGGAGTACCGCGAACAGTCGCTGACCGTGAAACCTGGAGACCGGTTGGTCATCGTGAGCAGCGGCGTGCACAAGGCTCGGTCGCGCGACGGGAACCTCTTTGGTGAAAGCGCCTTGCGCGAGACCATTGCTGCCACCCGAGGCTCGTCGACCCACGAAACAGCACGCGCCGTCGTCGACGCGTTGGTGCAGTACCACGGCAGCCACGACCTGCCCAACGACGCCGCCGTAGTCTGCCTGGACTGGCGCGGCAGGCCCAATACGCCCTGAGCCGGTCAGCCACGCTCCTGATCGGAGCCGGCGGACCGAGCAGCCTTCGAAAAGGCCAGCAAGCCCGCCCGGAGATGCTCGCGTTCAGCCGGCGGCATGCGGGCGAGGATATCGCCGAACAGCGCGTAGCGGCGCGCGAAGAGTGCGTCAATCAACTCGTTTCCGGCCAGCGTCAGCACCAGTCCGATTTCCCGTCGACTGGTTTTCGCCGGTTCGCGGCGCAACAGTCCCGCTGCTTCGAGGCGGTCGCACAGCCTGCTGACAGCCGGCGGAGCAGCACCGACTTCGTCGGCCAGCCCCGTCAGGTTGATGCCCGGACTTCGGCGAGCAATCAGCAGTGCTTCCAATTGGAGTGCGGACAGTCGAGGCGATGCGGAGTGAGAGGCCTGTGCCCAGGCGACCACCACCGCTTCAGCAGCCTCGGCCACCTGAACGGCGAAATCGTGCAGCGGGTCGTCTGGTGGTCCCGCGCGGTCCATACGGCCGTCACTCCCATGAACACTTGTGCAACCCCGGCAGGAGGCTGACGCTCTCGCGGCACGTATCTATCAAATCCACTATGGGCGTCTGCCCGCTCTGCCGAAAGTATCCTCGCGCAGGCGTCGTCGCTTGTGCGAGATTTGGCAGCCGGACACACGTCAGTTGCAGCCGTGACCACACTAGGGCCTGTTGCGAAAGT
>NZ_JAGGPA010000099.1 GCF_018614035.1 Streptomyces sp. ISL-96 | reverse complement strand
CGTTTGCGGGACAGCCCTTAGGCAACTTGGCCGACCGGAGCCCCGCGACGACTCGACCACCAATTGGGAATCGCGACTCGATCGCTTCGTAAGACAACGTCGGCGAGGTCGTCTGCCGGAACGGTGTGACGACGAGCGGGACAGCCTGTGGGGGCCGTGCGCGCAGGAAGACGCCGACCGCGCGGAAGCCGAACGCGTGGCGCGGCGCCGGGCCGAAGAGGTCACGGCGCGTGAGGAGGCCGAAGCGGAGGCGAAGAAGAACCGCGGGCTGTTCGGACGCCGCCGGTAGTCGGCCCGCCCCCCGGGACGATTTCTGCAGCGGCCGGGACAGGCGGTCCGGCCGGAGGTGAGGATGAGCACCGCGAACAACGTCGTGAGGGGAGCGGAGCAACGTGGGACTGGTGCGCGGGGGCTGTGCGGTGGTCACCACGTTGACGGTGGAGGAACACCGGCAGCTGGCCACCGGAGTTCGGCTTCGTTTTCCTTCTTCCTGGCCCGTGACCGAAGTGCGTGTAACGCGTTGTTCTCGGCGGTGCTCGCATGTCCATTCCTCGAGGGTGCGGCCCCCCGGGGCCCTGGCCACTGCGCCCGGTCCAGGGCCCCGGGTCTTCGTTCACGCAGGCGGCCGACATCGGTGGTGGTGGTCAAGCCGGAGGCGTTCGCGGCCTGGACCTACGGCGGCGGTCTGCCTCGGCAGCCGGTGTCAACGACATGCCGCTCTCGCCGGGGAGCACTTGGACGCCGACGCGGCCGAACACAAGAGCCGTTCACGCAAGACGCTCGGCTGGGAATCCCCAGCCGAGCGTCTTTGTGAACGGCTCACGGCCCATCAACCGACCGCCTGGTTGTGACGGGCCTAGAAAGCGCCCTCCTGCGGTTTCGGCAGTCGACGGGCCAGACACCATGGCCCTCAGGAGGGGCGTACAGCAGTGTTCACGCTGCTGCCCTAGTCGGCCGAGCCCAAGGGGCATCGCCCGTTTCTGGCTCGTCGACGAGTGCCGGTAGGCGTCTTGCGTGGTTAGAGAAGGCCGAGGTCGAGGTCGAGTCCCGGTCCCGTCTCGGCGTCGGCGTCATTCCTGGCCAGGGTGTCCTCGCCGCTGCAGATCTGCTGGACCGAAACTGCGGTCGCCGGGCCGCTGCCGAGGAGGGTGATGGGCCCGGTCGCGAGGTTGATGAGGCCGAGCTGGAAGGTGTCATCGCTAACACGGGACCGCTGCTCGCACACGACCACGTTGCCGTCCTTGCCCTTGTGCCGGCCGTCCGGGTGGCCGTAGCCGTCGCCGGCCGCGGCGACACCGGCCCCGAGCATGCTGAAACTCCCGAGCATGGCAGCTACCAGGGCAGCATTGCGAAGCTTGCGCATAACATCTCCACTTCCGTCAGAGTCGACGTGATCAGTGATGGGTGGAACCCGTACAAACTGGGAATCTAGGCCATATTCGCACCATTTTGACCACAACACGCCGAGGTGTCACCCTCTTTCGGAGGCCGGGCGGCCACGGCGGTGACCGGACGGGGTCGCCCGAGACCTCGGTGCGGGCCGCCTCATGATCAATACGTGGCCGGCACCTCTGATTTCCGTGCCATGCGGGAAGCGCGGCCCACCATGTGGGCAATGGTCAAAGCGAACGGGTCGTGCTTCCCCGCCGCTGGATCGTCGAACGCGAACTTGACGTTGTCCTCAACACCGGTCCCGGCTGTGCTGGTACGAGCGCGGAGTCCGGCCCGCGTGAGGCGTCCGCGCTCCCGGCACCGACGCGTTGGGTGGTGCGCCGCCACAGCCGTCCCAGGAGCCGGTAGAAGCGATCTGGCAGGAACACGGCGTCCGCGACGATCATGGCGCCGGAGAAGAGAGGCAACCCCATGAGCACTGCGATACCGATGTGCATGCACAGCAACAGGGCGAGGACGGGGTACTTGAGCCTGCCAAAGAGCACGAACGGGAAAGCAACCTGCAAGAGGACCGTCATGTAGCAGGCGAGCGCGATGAGGACGGGGTACTCGTCCACGAGGTGGGAGAGTGCGGGCCAGGGCTGGAAGAGTTCGAGGTTCAGAGCGTAGTGGAGAGCGGTGCCGTTGCCCCAGGAAGCGCCCTGGACCTTGTACAGGCCCGTCGATCCGTAGAGGAAGCAGACTTGGGCCGCGATGACGAAGATGCCGCAGTTGTGCACCACGGTGGTCAGGGTGCTGCGGGCGTCGCGGAGTTGCTGCGAGAAGAGGCTCCGCACCGGCTCCGGCGTGTCGCCGGCACGAGCCGCTTTGATCCGGCCTCTGCGTGCGTCCAGGGACCAGCGCCGACCGCACGCGGTGAGGACGAGGTAGACCGCCATCAGCAGGACCAGGTTGTCGCCCCCGTCCGTCATGAAGATCGCTCGCGCATGGAACGAGACCACCACGACGGCGAAGAGGACGGACATGACGCGGGTACGCCAGCCCAGCATGAACAGAGTGGACGTGACGAGGGCCATCGCGTAGCAGAGCTCGAAGTAGGCGCGGCTGTCGGACAGGGTCAGGATGCTGTTCCACCCGGTCTGATCGAAGAGCTGTCGCGCCAACGCAGGCGTCCACGGGGAGCTGGGGCCCCAGATCTCGTGGCGGTGCGGGAACTCGCGCAACAGAAAGACCAGGTAGAGCAGTCCGTAGCCGATGCGCAGCACCGACGCGGCGTACAGCGACACCGGTCGGTCGGTCACAAGGTGCCGCAGAGTGCGGATCCGGTCGACGGTCCACTGCGCAGCGCCGGCGGACACGGTCTCTTGGCCCGTTGGCGGTTGGGGTGCTGGTGTCGTGGGGTCGGTCTTGGGGGTCTGCTCATTTCCCATGGGCGGTCACCTTCCACCAGGGCAGAAGCCGGGTCTCGGCGGGCGTCCGCGGGCGGCTGCTGGTTGCGGCGCCGGGTACGGGGATGGAATGTGTGACGACACGAAGCTGAATGAAGTCGAATGTGCCGCTGTTGCGGGCAGCGACGCGGTCCGCGGCGATGTTGGTCAGATACTTCTGAATCATTACGGCGCGTTCCGTGCGTGCCTTGTCGTCTCCTCCGTGTGTTTCGGTGTAGGAGGTCCAGGCGCGGCGCAGCAGGTTCTGCGCCGTGTGGCTCGGGAACGCATTGTGGTCGACTGCCGAATTGTCCACGGCAGTCAAGTCGAACCAGGCGCTGACCTTGACCGATCCGTCGGCGCCTGTGTGTGCGGTTCTCACCAGAATCTGCCGGTTGACGGAGTCGGGGTCCGGGGCGAAAAGGCGCCAATTCTGTTCGAAGTATGGATATACCCATGCGTTGATCGCAGGGCTGTATCTCTTTGAGACGGTGTTGGCGGGCGCCACATGAAGGAATACCAGAACGACGTGGACGAGTGTCGTGACCAGACACAGAAACACGACGGTGCGCAGTCCTCCCTTCAGCACACGGGCACCCCGCTGCCGCCTGCCGGCGGCGACCACTTCTCCATGGCATTCCGGTGAGGCCGGACCGGAATCGGACTGCTGGATGTCCTTCACGTCCGCTGATTTAATCCCGCGCGACACGGCCCACCTTGTCTTTCTCATTTCAGCTACTCGCGCCTGACGTTTTTCTTCTCACTGTCACTGAAGGCGCACGGCGGATTCGATGAGGATTCCGCCGTGCGCCGTCATGTGATGAGCGGGCTTACCGCAGTGTGCTACCTAGCCCTTGTGGCTTACGGGCTTGTCGCCGTAGCCGTAGCTGTAGACGTCGTCCTTCTCGCCGTGGCCGGGCTTGTGGGGCCCTCCGTCATGGCCGTGGCCCGGCTTGTCGTGGTGATGCCCCGGCCCGCCCGGCTTGTCGTGATGGCCAGGCCAATCGGGCTTGTCGTGGTGGTCGGGCTTGCCAGGCTTGGCACCGGGCCCGCCGGTCGTGTTTCCGGCGATGTTGCCCTGCGTGTTCCCGCCGGTGGTGTTCCCGGCTGTGTTGCCCGCAGTGTTCCCGGAAGTGTTGCCCTGCGTGTGCCCGGCGGTGTTGCCCTGCGTGTTCCCAGCAGTGTTGCCGGAGATGCTCCCCGAGGTGCTTCCGCCGACGACGCTGACGATGGGTCCGCCCAGGACACCTCCGCTGATCAGGCCACCGGTGGTTCCACCGGTGGTCGCGCCGGCAGTCGTGCCGTTGGTCGTGCCCGTCGTGGTTCCGTTGGTCGTGCCGGTGGTCGTGCCGGTGGTCGTGCCGTTCGTGGTTCCGGTGGTCGTGCCGTTGGTCGTTCCACCGGTGGTGGTCGCGCACCCGCCGAGGAAGATCCTGTTGGTGTCAAGCGTCACGGCGCCGTTACGGGCCAGTGCACGGCCCTCAATGTTCGCCCCCGTGGTCACGCTGATCGAGGTCAGAGCCATGATCGTGCCCACGAAGGTGGAGTCGGTGCCGAGGGTGGCCGAACTCCCGATCTGCCAGTACACATTGCACGCCGAAGCTCCGTTCGTGAGGAGCACCCGGCTGGAGGACGCTGTCGTCAGCGCTTCAGGAATCTGGAACACCCAGACGGCGTTGGGGTCTCCCCCAGCGTCCAGGATCAGATCGCCGGTGAGTCCGACGCCGGATACAGCAGTGTGGACGCCCGGAAGCAGCGTGTCGCCATTGCCGATTCCCGCCGGAAGCGCGAAGTCAGTGGCCTGGCCGGCCGCGTTGTTGTACGCCTGGACCAGATCGGACTTGGCCTGTTCTGCGACAGCGTCCGCAGAATGCACCTCGCCGAGCACCACGCCGGGCGGGAACCCGCTGATGGCCGTCCCCGGGTGCACCCCCAGGTCGTGGTCAATCACGGAGGGGCCGGTATTGGTGACCTCCGAACCTGCCAGAACTGAGAAACTGGCGGCTGTGCCCAGAGGTACGGGTGTCGCGATGGCCAGCGCCTGCGTCGGCGTAACAGCAACCATTACGGCGGCGACTGTTGCGGCGAGAGCCGAGGCCAGCCAGCCGGACAAGGTGCGGCGCTGAGCCGCTTGAGGGATCTTCCGATTCATTGAGAGGCCATTTCCTGTGGGGGCCGTGGCGTGGCATACCGGGCCCTACTGGTTGCCCGGGAAGCCGTGTTCATGTCGCTGCATATTACGCAGAAATAAATTCTGCGTGCCCGACGGTAAGTAAGGGCAGAGGGGACCTCATTACGCATTCAACGGCGCGGGGTGCGATGAAAATATGTGAAGTCGTATTGTGCATCATCTGACATATCCCTCCATGTGCAGGGTGCTATTACTTCAAATGAGGGACAGCGCCTACCTGTTCATTAGTTCAAACCAGCCGTGCTTGGGGAAGTGCTGCCAACCAGGTGATCTCACGACCTCGCCGCAGACGGGCGTGGCGAATCAGCCTTCCACTCACTTTGGCCGTGCCGCTTGGATCGTCTGATGGTGTGCCATATATGCCTCGTGGGTACACACCCTGCGGACTGGTATTGAAGCCGCGGGCAGTCGGCCGTGAATTGTCCTGGAGAGAGTGCAGGCACTCAGGCGCTACTGGGTGTCCTAGGGGATGACGGTTACTGTTCCGTGCGGTATCACCAGGGCATGCGGTATCCGCAGGGCGGCGGGCTCACCGCCGAACGGCAAGTGTTCCGGGAGCAGTTACGGCTGCCGAGCGGTTTGGCCGGGGCGAGACGAACGCGGTGATCGCCAGGGACCTGTGAGTCAGTGGCTGGTCTGTGCAGCGGTGGCGGTAGGCATGGGCCGAGGGCGGTCCTCGGCCGCCGAGGTCGACAAGGAATGTGACTGGCTCTCCGTGTGATCGAGGCAGTGCTGGCCGACCACGAACGCTCCACGTGCCCCGGACCAGGGCGGCGCACTTTCCCACCGTCCACCCGCACCCGCCGACGGGCCACTTCGTGCCTCATGAGACACACCGAAGTCTGGAGACCGACGGCTACCGCCGGCCGCGTCACCGCAACGCTGCGCCGCCCGCAGCTGATGGTCCTCGGGACGTACGACGAAGACGGGCGGCTGCGCGCGGTCGGCCCCACCACGCCGCTGAACCCGGGCACCACACAGCAGCTCGCCGGCCGGCTCACCGAGGGCCCACCATCCGTGGACCCGCGTCCGGTTACCGCCACTGGGGCAGCCGCGAACCCCTCGGCCCGATCCCGTCATCCCCGAGATGATCGCCAAGAGCAGCCCCGACACCGCCATCGACCGCAGCACTTGGAGCCATCCACTGCGCTTCACACGGCTACGCCGGGACGCAGGGGGGCTGACGTGCCGCTGTTCGGAGACGGCACACTCCCCCTCCAGCGGCTGACGATCCCGCTCCGCGCTCATCTGGCCCGGACCTGGGCCAGTGGGTGATGATCACGCGGCTGCTGGGGCCCATGTGGAGGGACGGCCTTGTCGGCATCCGGCAGGGCGCCACCTCATGCAGCAAGTGCTGGAACGACTCGCGCGCCACCCAGCGATCTACGCCTGGTCGAAGTCCTGCTCCCGCAGAGCGTGGGGGGCGATCAGTGGCGGATAGACACGCACCAGGCTCTCGTCGATGGCCAGTTCGCTGCCCTACCGACTGCCGGGCGACTACAGCGGCTTCACCCATGCGGTGACCCGCACCCACTTGGCCGCCTGCGCCGCCACGTCGAGGGCAGCCCATCCGTGACGCCGGACATGGCCTGGGGCAAATGCCGGTGTAACGGTCCATTTGGGATGCCCCCGAACGCGACGGCACGGCGCTTGATCGACAAGCCCAGTTTCATGGCAATCTGCGGGCCGGAACAGTGGCTTGGGGCCGGAGGTGCACCGCTGGTGGCGGCGAACAGTAATCCCACCGTCAGGAATCGCCGCCTGGGAGCCGAGCTCCGCCGGCTCCGCCAGGCCAGTGGGCTGAAGAGCACCGAAGTGGCGCAGCGGCTCATGGTCTCCCAGCCCAAGATCAGTCACCTGGAGAACGGCCGCCGCACCATCAGCCCCCGCGACGTACGCGATCTGTGCGCGATCTACGGAGTGACGGACCAGCAGGTCATCGACTCGCTGATGCGGATGGCCAGGGAGTCCGGACAGCCGGGCTGGTGGAACGTCTACGGCGACATTCCCCAGAGCGTCTACATCGGCCTGGAAGCGGACGCCGCCACCATCCATGCCTACGAGCCCCTGGTGATCCCCGGTCTGCTGCAGACCCCCGCCTACGCCCATGCCGTCATCGGGGAAACGATTCCCCCGCTTGCTGCCGAACAGGCCGCCACACGTCTCAAGGTGCGGCTGCGCCGCCAGCACCGGATCTACGACCCGGCCTGCCCGCTGCGTCTGTGGGTCGTACTGGACGAATCGGCCCTGCATCGCGTCGTCGGCAGCCCCGACATCATGCGCGAACAACTGGAGCACCTGAACGCGATCAGCGCCGAGCCGCACATCACCGTGCAGATCCTTCCCTACACCGTGGGAGCCCACCCGGGCCTCTCGGGACAGTTCTCCATCCTGAGTTTCGCTGACAGTCCCGACACAGTGGTGTACCTGGAGCGGTTCACCAGCGATCTCTACCTGGAGAAACCATTCGACGTGCAGCACTACAGCGTGATGTACGAGCACCTCCAGGCCCAGGCCCTCAACCCTGACAGCAGCCGCGACTTCATCACCGACGCCACCAAGGCGTACATCAACGCAGCGAGCCGGCCCGGATACTCCACCGTCACAGCCAAGGACTGCTCTCGATCAGGTGCAGCGCCCTGACGGCACCTGGGGCGCGCTCGACACCCGCCGCCTGTACCAGCAACGTCGTGGCCGCCGGGACGCTCTGTACCCTCACGACGACCGGCGAGGTGTGCGAGGCGCTCGGGCTGGCGACCGTGCCCCGGGAGGTGACGCCGGGCCTCGCCCGGTCATGGAGATAGCCGGCGTCGACTCCTAGCTGATTGACTGGTCCTCCACCCGCCAGTCAGCAGATCGAGCAGGCCATGGAGGGCATCACCGACAAGTACGTCAACAAGCACGGGCGGCTGCCCGGCGAGCGCGGCCGCCACGGACTCGGCTCGTGGGTGGCGCAGGACACCCGCCCGGAGAAGAAGACCCCGCGCCCCCTCCACCAGCTACGCGCGTGGTGGCGCGCGTCAGCGACGCCCCGCTTCGGGCAGCAGATGGTCGACGGACTCCTGGAGCGGTGCCGTACGGCCGGGTCGGCGATCCGGCACGGGTGAGCCCTCTGGTGGACACCGCGCTCGCCGCCGCCGTCGACGTCGCCCCGTCGTCTTCACCGTGCGCCGCGCAGCACCGGGATCATCGCGCGGCTGTGTGAGCCCGCCCCGCGAAAGCGTCCCGTCATCGACCGGCTCAGAATGTGTTGTGGCGGCGCAGGCTGAAGGGCCGGCCGTCGGGATCGACGAGAAGGCGGTACAGAGGCAGGGAAAGAGCTTTCGCCGGCTGCGAGAGGTTCGGCGGGCGGTAAGTGCGAAGGCGGCCGGGAGGCCGGGGCCCGCGCCGGCCGCTGTCGTGCCAGGAGTCCAGGGCGGCGGCGCTCGCCGCGAAGGTGCCGAAGGCGCCCACCGGGTCGCAGAGGATGTCCGGCGCGTCAGGGGCTCGGGGTTCCCGCCTGTCCAGATGCTCACGCGAGAGCGCCAGCCGCAGGTTCCGGGCGTAGCTCCGCGCGCCGTCGCCGAGGCCTCCGGGGTCGCGCGGCTCACGTGGGTCGGCGCTCTCGTCCAGGACGGTGCAGTCGAGTTCCGAGTCGTGGGTCCAGGAGCGGAGGTTGATGTTGTCCGACCCCACCGAGGCCCAGACGTCGTCGATCACGCACACCTTGGCGTGCACGTACACCGGTGTCCCGGTGTGGTTCTCCAATCCGTACACCGCGACGCGCCCCTCACCACCGCGTCGCAGCTTCTCCAGGGCCGTGACCCTGCCGACAAGGTTCATCGGCAGCGTGACCCGGCCGTCCTGCTCAGGGAAGGACGGGATGACCGCGACAAGGTGCAGGCCGGGGTTGGCGGCCAGCGCCTCGGCGAAGAACCTGACCACGTGCGGAGACCACAGGTACTGGTCCTCCAGGTAGATGAGTGCCCGGGCCCGCCGCAGTGCCTTGAGGTAGCCGCGCGCGATGCTGCGCTCACCATCGGGGGCGAAGTCGTATCCGCGCAGCAGACGGTTCGGGTACGTGCGCAGCACCTGGACGGTGTGTGTGCCGCGGGGGAGCGGGTCGGGCAGCTGGGGTGGCAGCGGGTTGGCGTGGGTGTCCTCCCGGTGTGCGCGCTCGCGCAGGCGAGTGACGGGGCTGCGGCTGAGCGGGGCCGGGTCGTCCCAGCGTTCGCGGAAGCAGGCCTCGAGGTCGCCGACTGCCGGTCCGCGTACGGCGAGCTGGATGTCGTGCCACGGTGGGCGCGGTCCGTACGCGGCGGAGATGGGCTGTGCCTGCGGGTCGCCGCGGTGGGTGGCGTCGTCGTTGCGGTTGTGGCACAGGTCGGTGCCGCCGACGTACGCGACGTCGAGCTCGGGGCGGCCGGGATGCCGGAGCACCACGCATTTCTGGTGGTGCGAGCCCCCGGGCCGCACGCGCATGTCGAGCAGGCACTCACCGCCCGCCCCTTCGATCTCCTCGCCGAGGTGGCGGTTCTCTGTCTCGCTGAACTGCAAGCGGTCCAGGTGGGAGCGCCAGACCAGCCCTTTGACGATCACACCGCGCCGCGCCGCCTCGCACAGGACGGTGCCGATCTCGGTGCCGTGACCTGCGAGCCGCTCGTCGGGATCGCCGCGCCAGTCGGTGAACAGGAGCAGGTCGCCGGCGCGCTGCGAGCGGACCGCGGCGAGGAGTTCGCGGAAGTACGTCGCCCCATCGACCAGGGGTTGCACATGGTTACCGTAAGACCACGCCACGTGGTCGGGGCGGCGTCTGTCCAGGCGGGTCGCGGGGTTGCCACGTTCGCGAGATGTCAGCAGCCAGTCGGTGAGTTCCACGACATGGGCCCTCCGCCCATTCGGTTTCGAACGTACGGTTACCCGGTTCTCGCCCGCTCATCCCGATCGGGTCACCCGGCTGCGCCGCTGTCACTCCCAGCCGCGGTTGCCACGGGCGAGCGCAGCGCAAGGCCTGCGGGAGCGTGATCTCTGGCCAAGACACCTGGGACGCCGGGAGCGCGGTCAGTGGTTGATGAGCGGGAGACGGGGTGGACGCGCATAGCGAGAGCAGCTATGGCCTGGCCGCACGCCGCGGGTATGAGGCTCGACGTTGTCGCCGCTCGACGCCTCATCGGCTATCCCGCGTTCCTTCTCATCAGCCGGCGAAGCCTGCGCGTTACCACGACTGCTGCTGCCCCCGGGCCCGCTGCGATCCGTAGGGAGAGTGAGCCGCCGGCCGTCGCGTAGGGCTGGACCAGGGTCACCCCGTGGCGTCGGCCCGGGATGACCGTACGCCGCAGTCCGGACCCGGTGGCGCGGACGCAGGTGTAGAGCGAGGAACCGTCGGCGCAGCGCACCCGGGCCCATACGTCCCATACATCGAGCCGGTGGGCGTGTTGGCCCGCCAGCCTGTCAAGGCCGTTCAGGAGGGCCTTGGCAGTCCACGTCAAGCCGTCCGGTCCCTGGTGCCTTTTCAGGACGTTGTTGTGGGTCAGGCCCAGACGTCCGTCGTTTCGGCGCCGCAGCTCGATGTCCAGGGTCTTCGGGTCTGCCGCGGCCAGCCGTCCGTAGAGCTCGTGCACCGTGATGTGCAGGGCCCCGGGCCACTCCCATATGTGCGGCTCGGCGTCGATGCTGACAGGCAGGCGGCTGAGCGGCTCGCTCTCGATGCTGTCCAGCACGACCTCGGGCAGGTTCGACGCCCAGACGGGACGCCCGTTCACGCACGCGTATGGCGGCAGCAGCCGGGCCGGGCGGCTGCCCAGTCCGATGAGCCTCGCCAGGTCGCGTGGGCGGTCGGCGCCGGTGACGACCCTGGCGAGCCAGCGGGCCGGGGCCTCGGCGGCGCGCAGGTCCGACTCGTCGAAGGAGGCGAGGTGTTCGCGGGTGAGCCGCCACCATTCGGCGTGGTGACGGCTGTCGTGGGTGCCCAGCTCGTGGACGTACATCCGCAGGTCGTGGTCGAGGAACTTCACCCGGGCGGCATGGGCCATCTGCTTCTGGCCGGCCAGCTCGAAGACCTCGACCGCAGTGCGGTGGGCCTGGAGTCTGCTGAGCCAGTTGTCGACGCCGCTGCGGGCCAGTGAGATGGACGGGTGTGCGGCCGAGCGGCGAACATGCCAGAGGTAGACGGTATCGGGGATCAGAGCGATGCGGGGCGACGCGGCGAGCATCCGGGCGGTGAACACGAAGTCTTCGTAGCGGAAGGCTCCCTCGGGAAACGAGACATCGTGCTGCGACAGGAAGGCGCGAGAGTAGAGCTTGTTGACGCACAACGTGTCGCGCACCAGCTCGGGAAACTCGGCCGGAGAATCGTGGACGGCTGTCCGCCGGAACAGCGCGTGCTGCCAGGGGGTGTCGCGCATCTCGGGCAGCTCGCGGCGCAGGCACGCACCCGCGACGACGGGTGCGTCATGACGTACCGCGGCGGCGAGCAGCGCGTCGACCGCGCCGGGCGGAAGCTCGTCGTCGCTGTCCAGGAACATCACATAGGGGGTGGTGGCCTCGCGCAGACCGTCGTTGCGGGGGGTGCCACAGCCGCCACTGTTGACCGTGCGGCGCACGACTCGGACCGTGGGGTGCCGGCGTGCGAGATCCGCGAGCACCGTGGCGGTGTCGTCGGTGGAGGCGTCGTCGACCACGACAACTTCGGCAACGGCCGGGCCCTGGTGCAGTGCGGACAGCACAGCGTTTTTGATATGCCGCGCATCGTTGTAGCCGATCACGATGATGCCGACCTTGCCCGTGGGCCGAGTACGCTCTGTTTCCACTGCCATATGCGCAAGATCCGTTCCGATGACCGACGTTGCTCTCTTCTGGGAGGTCCGTAATGGTGATGCTCTCCACCGGCGCTGACCCGAGCAGTTGTGGTGGCATGACGCGACGGCCCGGCTTCGTCGTGTCAGCGGTCAATCTCGTCGAACAGACGTTCCCATCTGTTCAGTACGACGGGCAGCTCAAGTGAGGCGACGTGGGACTGGGCAGCGAGGCCGTAGCGGCGGCGTAGCTCGTCGTCGTGGGCGAGCTGCCGCAGGGCGTCGGCCAGCGCAGCAGTGTCTCCCGGCCGCACGAGAGTGCCCGTACGCCCGTCGTCGATGAGATCCCTCACGCCTGCGGACAGGTCGAAGCTCACGCACGGTACGCCGCAGCCGGCCGCCTCCGCGAGAGCCATCGGACGTCCCTCGCGCTCACTCGTGAGGGCCAGCACGGCAAGTTCCTGGTAAGCCGCGGCCATGTCCGACACGCTCCCGCGGAACCGGACACGGTCACCGATCCCGAGTTGCGCGGCCTGCTCGCGCAGGGCCGGTTCCTGCGGGCCGTCACCGAAGAGGTGCAGCTCCCAGTCCGGGAGATCGGCGCAGGCGAGCGCAAAGGCGTCGATGAGACGATCCAGCCGCTTGACAGCTTCCAGCCGGCCGACCGCGCCGATGCGCCGGGTGTCCAGCGGGGCCGGAGCGGTGGACGGGAAGGGCAGCGGATTGGGCATCACGGTGGCGTTCGGCAGCCGGTCGCGCTGGAACGCGGCGGCGTCCTCGTCGCTGAGGAAGACCGACTTTTCCAGGCGCGGATAGTGACGGCGGATCAGGCGCAGGTGGGCTGAGCCCTGGGCCTGCACAAAAGACTCGTGGTACTGCCCGACGCCTTTGAGATGCGACCACTCGACGGACGCGAGCCAGTCCACCGCCCAGGGGGAGCCGATGATGACGTAACCGTCCTCCACGGAGGCGAACTGCTGCGTCAGTTTCCTCTTCGCCTCCTCTCGCTCGGCCCGGGCAGCGCGTGCTGTGCGCATCCGGGCGGGGCTGAGCCGCTCGCTGAGGCGCTGTGCGTGCCAGGCCGGGGCCGACGGACTGCTGTAGAGAGTGCTGTGCCGGTAGGCCGGTTCACGGAAGTACTCGTACGGCGCGGCGCTCGGTCTGATACCGATCAGGTTCACGTGGTGCCCGCGCTGCGCGAAACCCTGGGCGAGGGTGTGCAATACCCGCTGTGATCCGCCCATCGAGTCGACATCGATGCCCACCAGGAAGAGATTTCGGTGATGCGCGGTAGTCGGCGTTCCAGAGATCATCTGTTTCCGCCTCCGAAGAACAGGTCGACGACGGTTTCACTGGCCCGTCCGGTCTCGCGGGAGTTGAACATGGCCTGGAAGCGGGCGTAGGCGTCAGTCCACTCCTTGCGCACCCGGTCCAAGTCCCGCAGCGCGTCCACGAGTTCCCCGGTGGTGGTCAGCATGGGGCCGGGGGCGATGTCCGGGAGGTTGTAGTACGTGCCACGAGCACTGGTGCTGTACTCGTCGTAGTCGTCGGTGAAGAGCAGGATGGGACGCCCCAGATTCGCGTAGTCGAACATCACCGACGAGTAGTCCGTGAGCAGTGCGTCCGAGGCGAGCAGCAGATCGTTGATGTCGGAGAAGGTGCGGCCGTCGCGCACGCCGTGTCCCAGTTCGCGTGGCACGGTGAAGCGCTCGTAGTAATGGGGCCGCACCACGACGATCCACTCGTGGGCGGTCTTCTCCACCAGCTCGGTCAAGTCGACTCGGATCGAACCGCCTGAGTTGTTCCCGTCCCGAAAGGTAGGGGCGTAGAGGAGCACTCTGCGTCCGTCGGGGATTTGCAGCCTGGCTCGGGCGGCGCGGGCCCGTTCGAGCTGTTCGGGCTCGTCGCAGCGGACCAGTGCGTCGTTTCGGGGAAGGCCGCACGCCAGCAGCTCCCCGGTGAACTCATTCGCCCGGACGAAGGTGCGTTCGAACTCCTCGCTGGGTGAGATGAGGGTGTCCCAGCGCGAGATCATGTCGCGGTGCTTCTGCTGCCGCTCAGGACTGCCTAGGCGCAGCGAGGGGAGGTCGAATCCCATGTGCTTGATCGCCTGTCCGTGCCAGGTCTGCAGATAGCGGGTTCCCGCCCGTTTGGGGTAAATCGAGGGGAAGCCGTGCGAGTCCACCCAGTAGCGGGCGCGGGCCAGGGCTCGGACGTACTCCCAACTGCCGCGCCTGACCAGGTTCAAGCCCTCCGGGAAATCGGTGCGATCACCCGAATACGACCAGACGGCGCGCAGCGGCAGTCCGCGTCGGACCAGTTCCTCGTAGATGTAGCGGGGACTGTCGGTGTAGCCACGGCCTTCCAGGGCTTCGAACACCACCAGTCCTTTGTCCACGGGCAGCCTCTGCAGCTCGCGGTAGGTGAGAGCCTTGGTGCTCGCCGCATTGAACTTCCGCTGCAACTGCCGTGCCTTCCGGCGCAGTGGCCGTACGCGTGGCACCAGCGTCTCCGCGTGGGCGAGTGCTCCGGATCGCGACCAGGTGAATTCCAGCCGCCCCGCCCCCCTGCCCTCACCCGCTACGCGAACATCCTGGCCGGCGAGCCTGCCGTGCAGCGTCAGACGAGTGCGCAACGGGAGCAGGTCACGGGGCGCGAGCACAATGTCGGTGCGCTTCATCCCCATCCGTTCGAGGACCACCACGGGGTGACGCCGACCCTTGAAACCCTTGGGACTCAGCGGGATGCGCCGGAGGTCGAGCTCGATGAAGGCGGTGTACACATCCGGGCCTCCTCCGCCCAGCATGTACTGGAACGGGAGCTTCAACGGCGCGCCCCCCGCAGACAGCCACAACTGCGCCGTCACCGTCTCGGGGTGGGAGAGCAGCCGCGCCGGGTCGTATGTGCGCAGTACGAGGCGCAGCACGCGGCCTGCCGGATCGAGGGCGTGCACCTCGTGCCGCAGGGGGGCGGCCGGGAAGGGCTGCTCGTCCAGATGCCACTCGCTGATGTCCAGTTCGCGGCTGCCTTCGGCGTCATGGTTCGGGGACGGGTGTCCCCAGTACGTCCGCCCCGATTCCCTGCTCACCCGGCGTGGCGCGATCCTTGGGCGGTCGAGACTCCGGGCGGCCTCCATAGCCTCGCCGAGGCGGCCGGAACGCAGCAGGTACTGGCAGATGCGCTGTTCCCGGCTCACCGGGACGATCGCCTCGGTGGTGACCTCGTCGAGGTAAGGCGTCAGCAGTTCTGCGAACCGTTCCGTCCACTCCCTGTCGCGGAAGGGAAGATCGCCAAGGTAGAGGCGCAGATCGTGGCGGAGGAACTTCTCATCCTTGAAAGGGCGCAGGTCGGCATTGCCGCTCTGGATGAGGAATTGGTCGATGAGCCGGGCCACGGCGATCCGGTCAGCCACGTTCTGCAGTTTGTGGCGACTGGAGGAGATGGACAGGCTGGCGGCGTCAGCCGAGAGCCGCCATGTATAGACGGGCCACGGGACGACGGCGAAGCTCCGGGCCAGGGTGTAGGCCTGGGCCGTGAAGAGCTGATCCTCGTAGTGGATGCCCTCCGGGAAGCGCAGGCCGTGGCGGGCGATGAAGTCGGCTCGGTAGAGCTTGTTCGTCGAGAGGTGGTCGTGGAAGTACTCCGGTGCCTGGCGGACACCTTCGACGATCCGGACCTCGTCGAAGAGGTCCGGATACCACAGCCCGGTGGCCCGGGTCTCCTCGAAGATTCGCGTGACCTCGCCGGTGACGAAATCCACCCCGGTTCGCTCCGCGACGAGCAGCATCGATTTGCAGGCGTGCTTGGGCAGTTCGTCGTCGCTGTCGAGAAACATGACGTACGGCGCCCGCCCGGCCGCCACACCCGCGTTGCGGGGCGCACTGCATCCACCACTGTTGCTGTCCAGCCGGACGTAGCGGACCCGCGGGTCCGCAGCCTGCAGAGCCTGGGCCACGATCGGCGTGCTGTCGGTGGAGCAGTCGTCCGCAATGATCACTTCCAGATTTCGCAGGGACTGGTGGAGTACCGACAGCACTGCGCGGTTCAGGCGATCGGCGTCGTTGTAGACGATGACGACGACGGTGACATCCGGCACAGGCTCCTCATTCCGCTCGATTCGCCCCCTGGGAGACCATTGCACCAAGCTCTTCATTCGGCAGCCACCTGTGACGGCAGGACGGGTTGAGCGCAGTGGCGGCGATTCGGGCCGGGGGAGTGCTACGGCGCGGGCTTCTGAATGCGTTCGACCTTGTAGTAGCGCGCGACGCACTGTGCGACCCAGTCCCCGGAGTAGCCCGGGGTTGCGTACGGCTCGGCGAGATCGCCGATGCGGAGCGGACGGTAGGGCACGACCTTCGATCCTTGAGCGGCCATCCTGCGCACCAGGAGATCCTGTCGATCCCAATCGACCGAACGGGTCACCGTGTCCTTCGCCGTCTCCCGCACGGTGGGGACGAGAGCGGCCACGGCCCACAGGCTTGCGACGGACGCGACCACGGCCGTGGCGGTGACGGCGAACACCATTGGGCGAGACCGGCCGCCGGAGGACTGCCACCTGGTCAAGGCTCTGCCGGCCACTGCGCCGCACGTACACAGCAGAAGCAGCATCGGGAACAGGAAATTGCTCCAGGTACGGACATAGGTCCAGCCAGTGGGGCCGTAACCCATGCGCAATCCGTACGCGACGCCGAAGGAGCACATCCCCATCAGCACAACGGGAAGCAGCGTGAGCACCCAACGGCGAAGGTGGCGGCCGCCCCTTGCCGCTTCAGGTTCACCTGCCGCGGATCGGGCTGTCCTCTCAGCGGTGGCCGCGGCGAGTCCGAGAATGAGCCCGACAGCCACGGCGGCGAGGTACGCTCGCTGCTCGCTGACGCTCTCCCAGATGTGGATCCAGTCCTGGGCCGTGGCCGTCAACTCGGTCGACGACAGCAGAGACGTCTGCTGTGGCTGCTGCGTGCGCCGCCACGCAGCGCCGGGCGACGTGTAGAGCAGTACGAAGCCGATCGTCAGGCCCGCACACCACAAGAGGCACCAGGAGACCGGATACCAGTGCCTGGGGGATCGCCGCCCGGGCAGCAGGACTGCGACCGCGCCGGCGGCGAACACTCCGCTGACAATGGTGAAGGGTTCACTCAGAGTGCCGATCGCGACGCCTGTCACCATGGCGAAAACGAGCGCCAGTCCCTTGGCTGGACGGCCACGCCGAGATGCCCCCAGGGCTGCCAGCCCACTCCAGACCGTCAGCACACTCGGCAAGGTGTGAGAGACGGTCGAGGGCGCCCAGAGCAGTGCCTGATAGGGGCTGGCGCCGGCGAAGAAGAGCAACACGCAGACGACGGTGGCGGCCGCGATCGTCACAGACGGCGGTACCTCCCAGCCGAGCAACCGAAAAACGCCCCGCGCGAGGAGGACCAGCCCCGCCAGGAGGAAGAGCACCAGGAGGAACGGAAGGAGCTTTGGCCCTGTCAGCCCGTGCGCGAAAACGATTCCGGTGACTACGCCATTTGTGATGCGCCCGTTCTGGACCTCATAAAAGTGATTGGCGATTCCGAGAATCCCGAGCTCCCGGCTCATCCAGGCTCCGCACCAATCGTCCGACGTGGGCTGGACGTAGAGCCCGAGGAAGCTGCCCACAGCGAGCAGGCCTCCTGCCGCGACCGCAAGCACCAAGGCGGCGGGGACGAGGACTTTCCGCTGATTGAGTGGAGTGGGAGAGTGCAGCTTCATGTCACCTTGACGGGCCCACTCCCGCCACCTGTGGGCGCCCGGCGCTGTGGCGCTGACAGCTTGTCGCGCAGAGGGTAAAATGAAACGCGGCTTTGTCCGCAGTGGCTTACCCATCGCACCCATGGCGCTCTGGCAGTCTGGATTGGCGGTGACGTAAGGATGATTTTCCTTCTCCTTCTGGCCATTCTGGCGATTATGCTGATGATTTTGGGCGGCGTTATCGAGAACCTCTCCGCTGACGGTCAAGATGAAGATGAATTCTATTAGCGTGGCGCCACCGGTCGCGCCCGTGGCGCTGCGGTGGCTCGCTGCCGGTCGTGCCGCGGTCACGGTCCAGCCAGAAGAGCAGCAGGCCGAGCGTGCAGGCAATCGCCGACCAGTACATGTAACGGTAATTCGTCACCGGCAGGATGGGTAAGTAACCGAGCACATAGGCCGCTGAGCTGATTCCGAGGGCTCGGACCGGCATCGCGAACCCCCCGCTGCCCGGGCGGATCGCCAGGACGACGGCGATGGTGAGCCAGAACCATCCCGCGAACAGGACCGGCAGGTCCCTGGCCGCACCATCGACATACGTCTGGAGCGCTCGCCCCAGTCGGGGGTGGGAGAGCTCGAGTTGCAGGTCGTTGGCTGTGATACCGGGGTGGTATTGGTAGCGCGGCTCGAAGAGGAATTGCGAGAAGATTTCCAGTCGATACTGGAGGTAGCCCGGCACGTGGCTGGTCATCTCGCTGATCCACAAGGATGTGATCTGGTCCGTGTGAGCGACAGCTGTGAACGGTCCGTGCTCACCTCGTCCGTAACAGGCCCAGTAGGTGTCCGACAAGGCGTTGATACGGGCGCACTCTTTTGCCGCAGCCACGAGGTGTTCCCGCAGGTCCGGTGACACGGCTGCCGACTGCAGTTCGCTGACGCTCAGGACGTGAAGCAGGTCGTCCAGCATGATCTGCGAGATCTGACTCGTCTTCACCGGCCGTTCGACGGCTGAAATGGTGGTGGTGGACGCGACCAGGCCGATGGCGAGAGCCGCCGAGGAGATGATCCAGACTCGGCGGGCAGGCTTGCGCCACAACGCGAGTACGAGCATCACGAAGACCGGGATCGCGGCGAAAATCGTGTTCTTGCGGACCAGGATGGCGTAGACCAGGAAGAGCACACCCACGCCGAAGAGGACCCATCGCATGGCGCGGCGGTCGGCACGCAGGCGAAGGCCGCTGAGCGCGATCGCGCTGGTGACGAGAAGCGCGAACGCCATGTGGACGTCTTTCCACACCACTCCGACGAAGGTGAGGATGTGGGGGAGCAGCCCGATTCCGAGGACAGCCAGGGCGCCCGGACGCCTTGCCGTGGATTCTTGAACGCAACACGCGATCACCCACAACGCCCCCCAAAAGACGACGGCCTGCACGACAGCCATGGACGCGGGCGTACCTGTCAGGGCGATGAGGGCGCGCCAGGCCAGGCTCATGACGGGTGGGTGCCAGTCGCTCAGAGGTTCCCTGCCCATGGCCTGCTTGAGCTGGTACAGGGAGTCGTTGCTCAGGTATCCGGGGGAGAACACCAGAATGGTGGCCCAGCAGCAGACCGCAGCGGCGACTGTCAGCACCCACATCCGACGCCACCAGTGACCGATATGTCCAATGTGCCGCATGGGGTGTGATGCTAACAGCGCGGACAGGGCCGGACGCGTGCTGCCGTGCGAGGCTAACCCCGCGTCAGGCCGCAATGAAGACATATCGTCGGTAGGTGAAGAAGCGGAACAGTGTGGCGAGAAGCCAGCCGCAGATCCGGGCGGCGTTGTCGCTGAGGGCCGAGTCGAGCCCGAGTAGCTGCCTGGACAGAAACACCGTGCCGACCGTGATGGACATGCCGATGATGTTCACGAAGGTGAACAGGGCCAGCTCGCGGATCACGTTCTCTCGATGCTGCTGCCGATAGGTCCAGTAGCGGTTCGCGAGCCAGCTGAAGACTGTCGCGGCGCCCGTGGCAAGCGCCGACGCCTGTAAGGGCGCGGCATGCATCGGCCCGCCGCCCGCCCCGGCCCCGGGAAGGCCGAAGACCAGCAACGTGTAGCTGCCGTTGTCCAGTACGAAGGCCAGCGCTCCGACGGTCCCGAACTTGGCGGCCTCACGCCACATGCCGCTGATGGCGTCGCGCACGCGAAGAGCCAGAGACTCAAGAACCGACACGAAAGGGATCATAATGGTCACGGTGTGCCTGCAGCGGTCCGGCATCCCGGTGTCGCACCATGAGCGCAGGATCCGTCTTCCCGACCGAGGAGAACCTGTGCGCCCGACGATCGCCTGCGTCGTGCCGTGCCACAACGAGGAAGCTGCCGTCGGCAAGGTGGTACGGGATCTAAGAGCAGCGCTTCCTGAAGCCGACATCTACGTCTACGACAACAACTCGACCGACCGCACAGCGGCGATCGCACGCGAGGCGGGTGCGATCATCCGGGAAGAGTCGCACAAGGGCAAGGGCAACGTCGTGCGGCGAGCCTTCGCCGATGTCGACGCCGACGCCCTGCTCATCATCGACGGAGACGACACGTACGACGCGACACGGGCACGTGACATGGTCAACCTGTTGTTCGAGGGGCCCTACGATCAAGTCGTCGGCACCCGCCAGGTGGCCGCAGACGACGCGTACCGTCCCGGGCACTCTGCCGGGAACAAGCTGTTCACCTCGGCGGTGCGAACACTGTTCGGGCGCGATGTGACGGACATGCTCAGCGGTTACCGGGTCTTCTCGCGGCGCTTCGTCAAGTCCTTCCCCGCGCTCTCCCGCGAGTTCGAGATCGAGACCGAGATGACGGTTCACGCGCTGAGCCTGCGACTCCCCACGGCAGAGATCGCCGTCGGCTACACGGGCCGGCCGACGGGAAGCGAGAGTAAGCTCCGTACCTATCGGGACGGTTGGCGAATCCTGAGCCTCATCCTCAACCTCGCACGCCGCGAACGGCCCTCGCTCGTCCACACAACCATCGCGGGCCTGCTCGCCCTCGTCGCGGTCATTCTTGGAACCCCGGTCGTCGTCGAGTTCGTCCGCACAGGCACCGTGCCACGGCTCCCCACGGCAGTCCTCGCGGCCACGATCATGACCATCGCGGCCCTCGTCCTCCTCTTGGGCTACGTCCTCACCTCGGTCACGCACATGCGCCGGGAGCAGTCCCGGCTCATGCACCTCGCCTACCCAGCGCCCGGGGCGGAACGGCGCCGCCTTGACCCCGACGTCAGCGCAGTGGAGGCCGGCACCACCGGTGACTGAATCGCTTCAGCGGATGGGAGGGGGTCCAGAAACCTGCGAGCCAAGACAGGCTCCCCAGCCGGTGCGCCAAAACCTTCCCGCCCAGGTCCGGGTCGGCGGCCGCCCCGTTCGAAGAACCGGCGTCCGGCGCCGCGTCACGAGTCGGGCGAGTCCTCGCCACCGGACGAGGCATACTCCCGACCAGCCCATCACAAGAAGGGCACCAAGCTCCGACGCACATAATGACCACCGCCCGGAGGTCGGCCGTCACCGCTGTCGGACACCCTCCGTATGCTGCCGCCCATGAGCATGAACGGGGAGTACCTACGTGTCACACCTGCGGAGCTGGATCGGGCCCTGAAAGATCCCGAATGGGCGTTGGACCTCGCCGAGGAGGTTCAGGACGCACAGGAGGAGAGCGAGCCCGCACCGGCCGACGCGCGGCACTTCACCACGCGCCAGACATGGCACCTGCTCGGATTCCTTCTGCAACGCTCCGCTTTCCCTGTCGACATCGTCCAGGGCGAGGAACCCCTCGCCACCGATGACTGGGGTTACGGACCGCCGCGATACCTGACCCCAGACCGGGTACGGCTGGCCGCTGACACCCTGCACCACACCACGTATGACCAGCTCATCCAGTGTGTCGATCCCTCCGAACTCACCAAGGCCGAGATCTACCCCCAACCCTGGGACTCGCCCGCCTCACTGGAGTGGGCCCGCGACGTGTTCACTCCCATGACAGAGTTCTTCCGGGGAGCTGCATCCGCCGGTCACGCGATGCTGATCTGGATCGATTAATCCATCGGGACGGCCCGGACATTGAACGACAAGCTAAGCCTTGATCCACCGGC
>NZ_JAGGPA010000009.1 GCF_018614035.1 Streptomyces sp. ISL-96 | reverse complement strand
TCCCACCCCGAACACCCAACCACCCCAGTCACCAAACCGACCAGACCACACGCGCCTACACACGCGAGTGCAGTAATACGCAGAAAACATCCAGCTGTTGAATACCCCACGCGGTACGTCCTCGTTGATACGCCGCGTCGCCGCCACGAACTGCTCGTCCGTCAGCCGCCCCAGGGCGGGCATGATGCCGGTGAGGAAGATCAGCATGAAGCCGGCGTACAGCCCTGTGGCGACTACGGCGAAGGCGATGAGGAAGGTGGCCATGGGGCACATCATGGCCGACCCGCCGTCACGACACGGTGTACTTGCGGCGACCCACTCTCAGGACACGATGTCGTCGCCGCCACCCGCCCTCAGGACACGATGTCCTTGCGGCCGAATCCCCGGAAGGCGAGCGCGAAGAGCACCAGTGCGTACGTCACCGAGACCGCTGCCCCCTTGAGCATTCCGCCCCACTCCAGCTGCGGCTGAAGCGCGTCCGCCCACGCGAACTGCCAGTGTGCGGGCAGGAACTCGCGCCAGGACCCCAGCGCCGTCACCGCGTCCAGCACATTGCCCACGATCGTCAGTCCGACCGCGCCGCCGACCGCGCCCAGGGGCGCGTCCGTCTTCGTCGACAGCCAGAAGGCGAGAGCCGCGGTGACCAGCTGCGAGACGAAGATGAAGGCCACGACCAGCGCGAGGCGCGGTATGGCGTCCCCGGCCGGCAGCGACCCGCCCGTCGGCAGCTCCAGCGATCCCCAGCCGTACGCGATCGACCCCGTCACCAGCGCCACGACCGGCAGCAGCACCATCGCCGCGAGGCTGAAGGCCAGCGCCACCGCCAGCTTGCTCCACAGCAGCCGGGCGCGTGGCACCGGCGCGGCGAGCAGGTAGCGCAGCGAGGACCAGTTGGCCTCGGAGGCCACCGTGTCGCCGCAGAACAATGCCACCGGCACCACCAGCAGGAAGCCTGCGGACACGAACAGGCAGGTCGCGGCGAAGTTGGCGCCGGACGCCGTGGCGGTGTCCATCAGGGTGACCCGGCCGCCCTCCCTGCCGGGTGTGCCGCCGATCGCGAAGGCCGCGATCAGGATGAGCGGCAGGGCGCCCAGCACCACGGCCATGACCATGGTGCGCCGCCTGCGCCACTGCCGCATCGCCTCGACGCGCAGCGGGAGGGTGTGGCCGGCCCGGTAGCCGGGGGCGGATTCGATGACGCTGTTTTCCACGACGTTGTTTTCCACGACGTTGGTGCTCATGCGGAGGAGCCTCCGATCAGGGTGAGGAACGCGTCCTCCAGGCGGCGGTTCGGCCCGACACCCGTCAACGGAACGTCCAGGCGGACCAGTTCGCCGATGAGCGTGCTCGGTGACGCCCCGTCCAGCCGTACGAGCAGGCCTTCGTCGGTGCGTACGGCGGACCCGATGCCCGGCAGCCCGGCCACCTTCTCGGCCAGCGCCTCGCTCACCTCGCCCTCCGTCGTCACGAGCAGCGTGTCCGTACCGCCGGTGATCTCCGCCACGGGGCCGGCCTGCATCAGCCGCCCCCGGTCCATCACGACGAGATGTGTGCAGGACTGCTCGACCTCCGACAGGAGGTGGCTGGAGACGATGACGGTGCGTCCCGCCGCCGCGTACCGGATCATGACGTCGCGCATCTCGCGGATCTGGGGCGGGTCGAGACCGTTCGTCGGCTCGTCGAGGATGAGCAGGTCCGGCATGCCGAGCATGGCCTGTGCGATGGCGAGGCGCTGCCGCATGCCCTGGGAGTACGTCCGTACGGCACGCTCCAGCGCCTCGCCGAGCCCCGCGATCTCCAGGGCCTCCTCCATGCGGGAGTCCTCGGGAGGCCGGCCGGTGGCCTGCCAGTACAGCTCAAGGTTGGCGCGCCCGGTCAGGTGCGGCAGGAAGCCGGCGCCCTCGACGAACGAACCTACGCGCGAGAGCACGGGTGAGCCCGGCCTGATGGCGTGCCCGAAGACCCGGATCTCGCCGCTGTCCGGCGTGATGAGGCCCATGAGCATGCGCAGGGTGGTGGTCTTGCCCGCGCCGTTCGGCCCGAGGAGCCCGAGCACCTGTCCCTTCTCGACGCGGAACGACAGATCCCGTACGGCATACCGGTCGGCCGACTTGGCGTACTTCTTCGTCAGATCGGTGATCTGCAGCGGCACCTCGGCGAGCGCCGGGTCCGGCGCGGGCGCCGCGGCCCGCCGCCGGGCGGTGAGCAGCAGCGCGACGGCCAGGGCGGCGCCGATCGCGGGCAGCCCCCAGACCCACCACGGGAGCGGGGCCGCCTGGGTGTTCACACCGGACGCGGTGGGCACGGCGAGCGTCCCGTCGCCTTCGAGGGAGACGGTGTACGCCGCCGGGTCGGCCGGGGACGCGTACGCCAGGTCGGTGGTGGCCAGTACGACGCGCAGCCGGTGCCCGGCCCTGACCTCGTGGTCGATCGGCGGCAGCCGGAATTCGACGGTGGCGCCGTCCTTCGCACCAGCGCCTGTGACGCGCAGGGGCGAGACGAGCTGGGAGGGCAGCACCTGCTGCCGCCCGTCCGCGCTCACGTCGTACACCTTGCCGAACAGGACGGCGTCGTCGCGGTCCGACTTCACGTTGACCTTGACGGTCGGCGAGCCGGTGACGCGCAGGTCGGAGGCGAGCGCGGCGGTCTCGAAGCGCGCGTTCTGGCCGGGGAAGTCGAGGGAGAGCCCGACGCCGAGCCCGGAAAGCTGGGACAGCGCCCCGACGCCCGGTACGGAGGAGATGGCGGGCGGGTTGGCCCCGGCCGGATTGGCGAAGTGCTGCTCGCGCTTGCCGGTCGCGAGCTTCAACTTCCGTTGCCCGGCTTCGAGGCCCGGGTAACGGTCGCTGGTGGCGCCCCTCAGCTGGGCCGCGCCGTCCGTGGAGGAGACACCTCCGGTACGAGTGACGCGGAAGGCGGGCCCGGTGTCCGTGCCCTTCTCCCCCTTCAGGTAGCGGTCGAACCAATCGGTGATCCGGCCCTCGACGCGGGCCCTCTCACGGTCCCCGCCGTCGTGCCCGCCCGCGATCCAGTCGACGGCGACGGGCGCGCCGTTGCCGTCGATCGCCTTGGCCATCGCGTCGGCGTGGTCGAGCGGGAACAGCGAGTCGTTCTGACCCTGCACGATGAGCGCGGGCACCTTGATGCGGTCGCCGACGGCGGACGGGCTGTGCGCCGTCAGCAGGTCACGGGCGGCGGCGTCCGGCTTTCCGGCGACCGCCACCCGCTCGTACATCGCGCAGAGCCGCTTCTCGAACTTGTCGCAGCCGCCGCCCGTGTTGATGAATATCCCGGCCCAGAGCTTCTTGGACACCCCGTCGGGGAAGAGCGCATCGGCCAGGTTCCAGTAAGTGATCTGCGGTGCGACCGCGTCGACGCGCTTGTCGTGGCCTGCGGCGAGGAGCGAGATCGCCCCGCCGTACGACGAGCCGCTGACGCCGACGCGCGGATCGCCGTCCGCGTCGAGCCGCACCTCGGGACGCTCGGCGAGCCAGTCGATCAGCCGCGACACGTCCTTGACCTCGCCGTCAGGATCGTTCAACCCGATCTGCCCGGTCGACTTCCCGAAGCCGCGCGCGGACCAGGTCAGCACGGCGTACCCGTTCCGGGCCAAATCCTCGGCCTGCGCCTGTACGTCGCGCTTGCTGCCGCCGAAGCCGTGGCCGAGGAGGACGGCGGGCCGTTTTCCGGGCCCGCTGTCCGCCGTGAAGAACGAGGTGTCGATTCTCACCCCGTCCATGCTCATGATCCGCTCCTCGCGGTGCACGGCGGGCGCGTCGCCGTCGGAGGCGACGGCCGTCCACGTGCCGCCCCCGACGAGGACGGCACAAGCGGCGGCCGCGCCGACGAGCGACGCCCGGCTGCGGGGAATGCGTAGCTTCATGACTGAACCCTAGAGCCCAGGTCTGACAGCCGAAGCTGCCCCCGGATGGAAGTCTCTGGAGTACTCAAGGAGTACGAGGCCGCCGGCCCGTACCGCGGTGGGAGTAGCGAGGGAAGCCCGATGGACATCCGACCGGTCGTCCGACAAGCGACGACAGTGGCCGAACTTGCAGCCGCCGAGCACCTCTACGACGGACCGGCCCGCCCGGACTGGGCCGAGCGTTTCCTGGCCGCGCCCGGCCATCTGATGCTCATCGCGTACCTCGGCGGGGAGCCCGTCGGGATGGTCTCGGGCATCGAGATGACCCACCCGGACAAAGGCACCGAAATGTGTCTGTACGAGCTGTCCGTCGACGAGGCGCACCGGCGGCGCGGCATCGGCCGCGTCCTGACGCGGGCGCTGGCGGAGACCGCGAAGGAGCGCGGCTGCTACGGCATGTGGGTGGGTGTGGACCGGGACAACGACGCGGCCCTGGCGACGTACCGCTCGGCGCAGGCCAGGGACGACGGCGACTTCGCGATGCTGACCTGGACCTTCGAGTGAGCGCCGCCTCTTCCTCGCTCGCGACGGGCCGGCGCTCGCTCGGTGACCCCGGGGCCCGCTACCCGCTGTGGCCGCCGCTGACCGCCGGCTGCCCGGCCACCAGCACCCCCGCCATGGCGTACCCGGTGGAGGTGGACTACGCGTACGACGACGTACCGAGCACCGTGACGAGCGACGGGACGGGCAACCTGAAGACCACCGTCACGGCCGCCTCCGACGGCTACTGGCGCTGGAACTTCGCCGGCACGTCCACCACTCCGGCGGTCGTGGCCGCGGGCGACTTCGTCGACGTGCTCTGACGCCTCACCTCTACGCCCCCCTGGGCGCCGGCGGTTACGCCGCGCCGCCCAGGGGAGCGAGCAGTTCCGCCCCTGCCGGATAGACCCGCTCGTGCGGCAGCAGCCGCGCGGCGGCGTCCGCGTTTTTGGCCCGTACCAAAGCGTGGATCTCGTGGGCGAGGGGTGTTACGTCGGTGATGGAGACCGTCCACTCGTCCGCGTACCGCCTCGCCGCCTCCCCCGCCAGGCCCAGTTGAAGCGAGCGGTACGGGAGTGCGTTCAGCCGTACGTCGCGCTCTGGGTCCCACTGCACGCGGGCCGGCGCCTGCCGCGACTGGCGCTTCCAGGCGGCCTGGTCGGCGTGCAGGCCGGGAGAATAGTGCGAGAGGCAGGCGTTGCGCAGCGCCCAGTCGAAGCCGTCGCGGGTGATTTCGACAGCCAGTACGGTCTCCTGATCCTGCTTCGCGCCCCAGCCGCAGCGATACATCATCCACAGAAACGAGGGCTTTATCCACGTCATCCGGTCCCGCTTCCATGCGGCGGGGAAGCGGCCGTCGCGGGCGGCCGGGATGCCGATCGCTGGGGCGTACGCCTGGTAGACGGTGACGGTCGTGTCCGTGTGCAGCGCGCGTATCTGCCGCGCCTCACGCGCCTCACTCATCAGAGGGCCATGTGCATGATGTGCAGGCCGACATAGCCCTGGGTGGGGTGGTTGAAACCCTCGGGAAGCGTCCCGATCACCTCGAAGCCGATCGACTTGTACAGCTTCACCGCATGGACGTTGGACTCCACGACCGCGTTGAACTGCATCGCCCGGAATCCCGCCTCCCGTGCCCACGCCACGCTGTACTCACACAGCGCCCGCCCCACACCCTGCCCCGAGTGCTTCGGGTCGACCATGTAGGTGGCGCTCGCGATGTGGGAGCCATTGCCCATGTGGTTCCGGTTCATCTTGGCCGTGCCGAGGACCGTACCGGCGTCGTCGACCGCGACGACCGTACGGTTCGGAGCGGTCAAGTACCACCACCCGCTTGCGTCGTCCTTGCCGAGGTCGAGCGGGTAGGTGAGCGTCTCGCCCGCGGCAACGATCTCGTGGAAGAACGGCCAGATGGCGGGCCAGTCCTCGGTGGTGGCTTCCCTGATCAACATGCGGTCAGCATGCCGGTACCTGCCACGCGACGGCCAGCACTTTTCGCCTAATTCAGGGCCTTGATGGCGGCGATCAGGGACCGCAGGCCGGCGGGAGCGGTCGTGAGGACCCTCGCCGGTTCGTCGCTCTCGCGGAGATGCACGCCAGTGGGCGACTCGGCCAACTCGACGCAGTCCTCGCCCGAACCGCCCCCTGAGAAGGTCGACTTCTGCCACTTCAGGGCTATGAGCACTCTGGCTCCTCTCACATTTCATGAACGATGCGGTTGATGAAGTCCCGCGACGGCTCAGCGCCAAGCGCCGTACTTACCACCTTGCCAAAGCGCGCACGGTACTGCTCAAGTCGCGGCTCCGCGTCCAAGAACACACCACCATGAGCTGTGTCGATCTGCACAGTGTCGAGCTGAGGTACCGGCCCGCTCACGTAGAGCATTGAGTGCCCAGCCCCAGCGAAGTCTTCGGTCTCGAACGGAATGACCCGCACCTCGACATGAGCAAGGTCCGAGAGTTCAAGGATCCGCTCCAGCTGAGCGCGGGCCGTCTTCCGGCCGCCCACCTTGATGCGGAGAGCTGCCTCGTGAACCACCGCTTCGACAGGCGTTGCCGGTTCACCCGTGATGATCTCCTGCCGCCGGGTGCGGAACGAGACATGCGCCTCCCGGTCCTTCTCCGGCCAGTCCGGTGATACGTACCTGAACGCGGCCCGCATGTGGTCCTCGGTCTGGAACAGGCCAGGGATGTGCACGACCTGAACCGTACGGATTCGCCTGGCATGTTGTTCCAGCTCGGCGAGGTCCAAGCCCGGCGGGGCCACCACCCCTCGGTACTCCTCCCACCAACCGGTGCCGCGCTGACTCGCCATCCCGACCAGGGCATCGATATACGCAGAGTTCGTGCAGGCACAGTGGGCAGCGAGGCGGCGGATCCGGTCCTCACTGATGCCGCTGCGGCCAGACTCAACGTGACTCATCTGAATGGGGTTGGACCCCAGGAGAGCGGCCGCAGCGCGTGCGGTCACCCCCGCACGCTCACGCATTCTGCGCAGCTCGGCGCCCAGGCGTTCGTGCCGGGCCGTGGGGTTGCTCCTCGGCGGCATGCGCTCTTCTCCCTGACAGCTCTGCTGAACGGGTGTGCGGCGTAAGCATGGCACGGCCAGATCGCCGACAAGCAATCCCCACCATAAGGTTGCGCCACCATAATGTTTACCCCTACCGTATGTAGTGCATCAAGCACACAGGGTTGCGACAGTCCCAGGCTGTCTCAGTCCTCACGCACAGCCGGTTGGAAGAGCACCCGTCCAGCAGTTTCGGGCAATGCCACTGACTGGAAACACGCTTCATCCCCCAGGAGTTGATGCCCCATGCCCGAAACTCCCACCTGGCCCCCCGACGGCCGCGGCGTCCCCCACTCGTACACGCTCTTCTGCCCGTCCCTGGACACCACGCCCCGCATAGCCCGCGACTTCATCGCCTCCGTTCTCCACTCCCAGCAGCTCGACGACCTCATCGACGCCGCCACCATGTGCACCTCTGAGCTCGTCACCAACGCCTGTGTGCACGCCAAGGGCATCGGGTCCCTCCTCTGGCTGGCCGTCGGGCCCGCCCACATCCGCGTCACCGTCTATGACGGCACGCAGGAGCTCCCCGTCAGACGGGATTTGGACGAAAACAGCGAAGGCGGCCGCGGCCTCTGGATGGTGGACGTGCTCACCGACGGGCGGTGGGGCACCGAGTCCGGAGCCCCGCTCGGGCTCGGCGGACTGGACGGCAAGGGCGTGTGGTTCGAGCTGCGCACGCGTGAAAATGGACTGGGCACTGACATCGCGGGCATGGCAGCATCGCGTATATGACGACGAAGAGCCCTGGGGGCCGTGCCGCGTAGGCGGCCTGGGCAGGTCCGCGCCGAGCTCGCTGTGCGGTGTTGCTGCCGGAAGAACACGCTGAACCCGACCGACGGGCTCTCGCGGCGCACGCTGATCGCGATCGTCCGGATCGAGGAGACCCGTAACTACGTCTGGGCCGGGGACGTCGGCCATTCGCTGCGCCTGTGGCGTGACTTCGTACAGGAGCCGGATCACCGGCTGTGGGACCCGGATCGTCCCGGCTGTACGGAGTGGCTGTGCTGCGGGGAGCCACACCAGGCACGGGACAATCTGGAATGGGCAATGCTGGCCATGCCCCGGGCAGCGGCGCGCGAACTGCGGCGAATCATCGACGAGTTCGATGAGCGGTACTGATGACCGGCCAGAGCATCAGCCAGTCAGCGTGGCCACCAGCGCCGCGACCGCTGCCGACGGGTTCCGGCAGAGTGGGTGGCCGGCGGGGGTAGACAGCTCCAAAGATCGCGGCATGGACATCCTGCAGGTGCCGCAGGTCGTACACACCGGGAATGGGCCGCTCGGCCAGCTGGAACAGTGCCGCTCGACTGATATCGGCTTCGGCCTGGGCCAAGAGGTCAGGGTCTGCGATGCCCAGACGATTGCGGAGTACGCCGCTGGGCATCAGGTACGGATCAATCACTTGGCGCGCCGCACAGCCGCACTCGAGTGGCGCGCCACTGCCAGGGCAACCGCCTCTTCGGCGTTCAGCTCACCGTTGACGTACGCCTCTGCGTCACGGTCCGATTCGGCCGACGCACGGAGGCCCTCCAGTGCCAGAGAAGCGGTGGCGGATTCAACTACCGCGCGCCGCGCCGTACGGCCTTGCAGCGCCTCGTACACCTCTACGGAGAGCAGGACCCCTTGCGGCTTCCTGTGCGCGCCGATGAGCACGGGCTCCGCAGTCGCCCCTCCATGCTCAAGATCGGCCAGTATCCGGGAGAGTCCGGCGCGGGCATCGCTCACAGTGACGACTTCTGGAATCAGCTGCATAGCCAAAGGGTACCTTTTTCCGTACCGAAAGCTGTACAGATTTCTGTGCGCAGACGCGAAAGGCCCGTACGGAGGAATCCAGCATCCGTACGGGCCCAAGCGCGATCCGGTGGATCAGTGGTTGCGCGGGAAGCCCAGGTCTACGCCTGCCGGGGTGTCTGCCGGGTCCGGCCAGCGGGTCGTGGTGACCTTGCCGCGGGTGTAGAAGTGGATGCCGTCGTTGCCGTAGATGTGGTGGTCGCCGAAGAGCGAGTCCTTCCAGCCACCGAAGGAGTGGTAGCCGACCGGCACCGGGATCGGCACGTTGACGCCGACCATGCCGGCCTCGATCTCCAGCTGGAAGCGCCGCGCCGCGCCGCCGTCGCGGGTGAAGATCGCGGTGCCGTTGCCGAAGGGCGACGCGTTCATGAGGGCCACGCCCTCGTCGTACGTGTCGACGCGCAGGACGCACAGGACCGGGCCGAAGATCTCGTCGCGGTACGCGTCGGAGTCCGTCGAGACCTCGTCCAGGAGCGACAGGCCGATCCAGTGGCCGTTCTCGAAGCCCTCGACCGTGTGGCCCGTGCCGTCCAGGACGACCTTCGCGCCTTGCGCGGCCGCGCCCGTGACGTACGAGGCGACCTTGTCACGGTGGGCGGCGGTGATCAGCGGGCCCATCTCGGACGTCGGGTCGTTGCCGGGGCCGATCTTGATCTTCTCGGCACGCTCGCGGATCTTGTCGACCAGCTCGTCGCCGATCGCGCCGACCGCCACCACCGCGGAGATCGCCATGCACCGCTCGCCCGCCGAGCCGTACGCCGCCGAGACAGCGGCATCGGCCGCCGCGTCCAGGTCGGCGTCCGGCAGCACCAGCATGTGGTTCTTCGCGCCGCCGAGCGCCTGGACGCGCTTGCCGTTCGCGGTGGCGGTCTGGTGGATGTAGCGGGCGATCGGCGTCGAGCCGACGAAGGAGACCGCCGCGACGTCCGGGTGGTTGAGCAGGCCGTCGACCGCGACCTTGTCGCCGTGCAGGACGTTCAGTACGCCGTCGGGCAGCCCGGCCTCCGACGCCAGTTCCGCGAGCCGCACAGAGGGCGACGGGTCCTTCTCGCTCGGCTTCAGTACGAACGTGTTGCCGCACGCGATCGCCAGCGGGAACATCCACATCGGCACCATGGCCGGGAAGTTGAACGGCGTGATGCCGGCCACGACGCCGATCGACTGGCGGATCGAGGAGACGTCCACGCGGTTCGACACCTGCGTCGAAAGCTCGCCCTTGAGCTGCGTCGTGATGCCGCACGCCAGCTCGACGATCTCCAGACCGCGCGCCACCTCGCCCAGCGCGTCCGAGTGCACCTTGCCGTGCTCGGCGGTGATCAGCGCGGCGATCTCGTCGCGGTGGGCGTCCAGCAGCGCCCGGTAGCGGAAGAGGATCGTGGTGCGCGCGGCAAGGGAGGAGGTGCCCCACGTCGCGTACGCGGCCTTCGCCGACGCGACGGCGGCGTCGACCTCCTCGACCGAGGCGAGCGCGACCTGCGTGGTCACTTCACCGGTGGCCGGGTCGGTGACCGGGCCCCAGTTGCCCGACGCGCCCTCGACGGTCTTGCCGCCGATGAAGTGGTTGACGGTCTTCATCCCAGAACTCCTTGTATTGCGGTGGGGTCGGTCAGAGATGGCGGCGTCGCGCAGCGGCTTGACGGTCGTACTCCTCCCGGGCCTTGACCGTCGACGGGCGGGTCGCGGTCTCGGCCACGGGAACATCCCACCACGCCTGGGCGGCGGGCGCGCCCGACACAGTGTCGGGCGTTCGCGTCTCGACGTAGACACATGTGGGGCGGTCGGACCGGCGCGCCTGAGCCAGAGCTTCCCGCAGGTCACGCACGGTACTGGCGCGGATGACGTGCATCCCGAGGGATGCGGCGTTGGCGGCGAGATCCACCGGGAGCGGCGCGCCGGTGTACGTGCCGTCGGGCTCCCGGAAGCGGTACGCCGTCCCGAAGCGTTCGGCGCCCACGGACTCGGAGAGGCCGCCGATGGAGGCGTAACCGTGGTTCTGGAGGATGACGACCTTGATCGGGAGGCGCTCCTGCACGGCGGTGACGATTTCGGTGGGATTCATCAGGTACGTGCCGTCACCGACCAGCGCCCACACCGGCCGTCCGGGCGCGGCGAGCTGGACGCCGATGGCGGCGGGGATCTCGTAGCCCATGCAGGAGTAGCCGTACTCGACGTGGTACTGGTCGCGGGAGCGGGTCCGCCACAGTTTGTGCAGGTCACCGGGGAGGGAACCGGCCGCGTTGATGAGGATGTCGTCGTGGGTGACGAGGCTGTCGAGTACGCCGAGGACCTGGACCTGGGTGGGCCGCTCGTCCCCGTCGGGCGCGGCGTAGGCGGCGGTGACGCGGTACTCCCAGCGTGCCTTGGCCTCGCGGTATTCGGCGACGTAGGTGTCTGGGACGCGGTGGCCGGCGAGGGCGTGCTGGAGGGATTGGAGTGCGACGCGGGCGTCTGCGACGACCGTCCGCGCGCCCATCTTGTGGGCGTCGAAGCCGGTGATGTTGAGGTTGACGAAGCGGACGCCCGGGTTCTGGAAGAGGGTCGCGGAGGCGGTGGTGAAGTCGGAGTAGCGGGTTCCGACGCCGATCACCAAGTCGGCGGTGCGGGCCAGCTCGTCGGCCGTGGCCGTGCCCGTGTGCCCGATGCCGCCGACGTCCGCCGGGTGGTCGTACGGCAGCGAGCCCTTGCCCGCCTGGGTGGAGGCCACGGGGGTGCCGGTCGCCTCGGCGAAGGCCTCCAGGGCCGACTCGGCGCCGCTGTGGTGGACGCCGCCGCCCGCGATCAGGAGGGGGCGGCGGGCGGCGCGGAAGGCCTCCACCGCTTCGAAGAGCTCACGCTGGTCGGGCTCGTGCGCCCGTACCCGCCAGACGCGCTCCGCGAAGAACTCCTCCGGCCAGTCGTACGCCTCGGCCTGCACGTCCTGCGGCAGCGCGAGCGTCACGGCGCCCGTCGCGGCGGGGTCGGCGAGGACCCGCATGGCGGCGAGCGCCGCCGGGATCAGGGCCTCGGGGCGGGTGACCCGGTCGAAGTACCTGGACACCGGACGCAGGCAGTCGTTGACGGACACATCACCGGCGTACGGGACTTCCAGCTGCTGGAGTACGGGGTCGGCGGGCCGGGTCGCGAACGTATCGCCGGGGAGGAGCAGGACCGGGAGGTGGTTGATGGTCGCGAGGGCCGCTCCGGTGACGAGGTTGGTGGCGCCGGGGCCGATCGAGGTGGTGACGGCGTGCGCGGAGAGGCGGCCGGACTGGCGGGCGTACCCGACGGCGGCGTGCACCATGGCCTGCTCGTTGCGGCCCTGGTAGTACGGCATGTCCTTCGAGCCGGGTTCGAGGAGCGCCTGGCCGATGCCGGCGACGTTGCCGTGGCCGAAAATGCCCCAGGTGCCGGCGATCAGGCGGTGGCGGGTGCCGCCGCCGCGCTCGGTGTACTGGCGGGTGAGGAAGGCGACCAGCGCCTGTGCGGTGGTCAGTCGGCGGGTGGTCACTGCGCCAGCTCCTCGGGTCCGTACAACGGCAGTCGGGGGTCAACAGGCTGCGAAGGCCAGGTGTCGCGGATCCAGCCGTGGTCGGGATGGTCGCGAATCAGCCACTCCCGCTTCTCGCCGGACCCCGGACCGGCCATCACATTGAGGTAGTAGAGGGTGTGGCCGGGCGCGGCGATGGACGGGCCGTGCCAGCCGTCGGGGATGAGGACGGCGTCGCCGGTGCGCACTTCGGCGAGGATGTCCGTACCTCCGGGGCGGGACGGCGAGACGCGGTGATAGCCGAGACCGCTGTCCCGGCCGGCCCCCTCCCCGTCGGCCTCGACCTCGAAGTAGTAGATCTCTTCGAGCTCGGACTCGGCGCCCGGGTGGTGCTCGTCGTGCTTGTGGGGCGGGTACGACGACCAGTTGCCGCCAGGGGTGAGCACTTCGACCGCGATGAGCCGGTCGCACTCGAAACTTCCTCCTGACTTTCCGCCTCCGGCGGGGGCTGCCGCCGCGAAGTTGTTGACCTGGCGCGAGCAGTTGCCGGTGCCGCGCAGTTCGACGGGCACCTCCGGCGCGGGGCCGTAGCGGGCGGGGAGTCGTCGCGCGCACCTCGCTCCTGCCAGGGCGAAGCGGCCGCCCGCGCCGGAGGCGATCCGGGCATGGGCATCGCGGGGTACGTAGGCGAAGTCCGTGACCGAGGTGAACACGCTCTCCCTGCCCAGCAGTTCGAAGCTCTCGCCTTCCACGTCGACCGTACAGCCGCCACTGAGCGGCAACACGATCCACTCGCTGTCACCGGCCGCGAGCGCGTGCGAGCCGCCGGGCGGCAGCTCCAGCACGCGCAGGCTCGAATAGCCCCAGCCGGCCCGCTTCGGGTCGATGTCCAGGGCGTACGGACCCTGCGCGGCGGCTCCCGCCCGGAGAACCCGTAGAACGTGCGTGTCGTCGTTGTCCGTCATGCCGTCTCCCTACCCCTCACCCTCCCGCTACAGCAGTCCCACGGCCGTGTCGACCGCCCCCGCCACGTCCCCGTCGGCCGGATAGAGCAGCGACCGGCCGACGACCAGGCCCTGGACGGTCGGCAGCCGCAGCGCCTCGCGCCACTTCTCGTACGCACCGTCCTGGTCCGCGCCGACCTCGCCGCCCAGCAGCACGGCGGGCAGCGTCGAGGTCTCCATGACCCGCGCCATGTCCTCGGGCTGCTCCGTCACGGGGACCTTCAGCCAGGTGTACGCGGAGGTGCCGGCGAGGCCGGAGGCGATGGCGATGGAGCGGGTGACCGCCCCGGCGCTCAGGTCGTTGAGCACTTTCCCGCCCACGCGGCGGGAGATGAACGGTTCGACGAAGACCGGCAGCCGGCGTTCGGCCATGGCGTCGATGGTGCGGGCGGTGGCGTGGAGGGTGGCCAGCGATCCGGGGTCGTCGTAGTCGATTCGCAGGAGCAGCTTGCCGGCGTCGAAGCCGCGGCGCTCCAGGTCCTCGGCGCGGGGGCCCGTGAAGCGGTCGTCGAGTTCGAAGGCGGCGCCCGCCAGGCCGCCGCGGTTCATGGAGCCGATGACGACCTTGCCGTCGAGGGCGCCGAGGAGCAGCAGGTCGTCGAGGATGTCGGCGGCGGCCAGCACCCCGTCGACGCCGGGGCGGGAGAGCGCGAGGCAGAGCCGCTCCAGCAGGTCGGGGCGGCCGGCCATGGCGAATTCGTGGTCGCCGGCGCCGAGGGCGCCGCGGGCCGGGTGGTCGGCGGCGATGATCATGAGCCGCCCACTCGCGCCGATCAGGGGCCGGCGCGGGCGGCGGGCGGCGGCCTCGGCGATCGCTTCGGGGTGGCGGGTCCGTACCCCTACGAGGTCGCAAATGCGCAGGCCGGTGGTCACGACGTGGTCTCCTGCGCGGGGACTGGGCCGCCCGCGAGGACCTGCTCGACCTCTGCCGGGTGCGGCATCGCGGAGGAGCAGGCGAGCCGGGAGGCGACGATGGCTCCGGCGGCGTTGGCGTACCGCATGGCGCGCTCCAGGTCCCAGCCCGCGAGCAGGCCGTGGCACAGGGCGCCGCCGAAGGCGTCACCCGCGCCGAGTCCGTTGAGTACGTCGACGGGTACGGGCGGGGCTTCGGACGCCGTACCGTCGCGGTGCATGGCCAGCACGCCCTTGGGTCCTTGTTTGACGACGGCGAGTTCGACCCCGGAGCCGGCGGCGAGCAGGGCGCGGGCGGCGGCGTACGGCTCCCGCTCTCCGGTGGCGACTTCGCACTCTTCGAGGTTTCCGACGGCGACGGTGGCGTGCCGAAGGGCCTCGGCGTAGTACGGGCGGGCGTCGTCGGGGTCACGCCAGAACATCGGCCGCCAGTCGAGGTCGAAGACCGTCGCACCGCCCGCCCCCCGGGCCTCCAGCGCGGCGAGCGTCGCCGAGCGGCTCGGCTCCTCGCACAGGCCGGTGCCCGTCATCCAGAAGATCCGCGCCGAACGGATCGCGTCCAGGTCCAGTTCCTCGGCCCGCAGCTCCAGGTCCGGCGCCTTCGGCTGCCGGTAGAAGTAGAGCGGGAAGTCGTCCGGTGGGAAGATCTCGCAGAACGTCACCGGGGTCGGCAGGTCCGCGACGCCGGTCACCCAGCGGTCGTCGACGCCGAAGCGCCGTAGTTCCTGGTGGAGATAGTCGCCGAACGGGTCGGTCCCGGTGCGGGTGATGACGGCAGCGCGCCGGCCCAGCCTGGCCGCGGCGACCGCCACGTTGGTGGCCGATCCGCCGAGGAACTTGCCGAACGTTTCGACCTGCGCCAGCGCGACCCCGGCTTGCAGCGGATACAGGTCCACCCCGATCCGGCCCATCGTGATCAGGTCGTACGGCTCGTACGAATTGGGCAGCATGCGCGTCCCTCCGGTCCGGCGACTGCACCCAGGTCTAGTGGGCCGCGCCGCGCCCTGTCAACCGTTTGTCCTGACATTCGGACGAAGGGTTGACACCCTTCTCGGACGGCCGGAAAGCTGACGTCCATGACTTCTCCCGCACCCGCGCCGACCCGCATCCGGATCGGCTCCGCCCCCGACTCCTGGGGAGTCTGGTTCCCCGACGACCCACGGCAGGTGCCCTGGGAACGCTTCCTCGACGAGGTCGCCGAGGCCGGTTACCCCTGGATCGAGCTCGGCCCGTACGGCTATCTTCCGACCGACCCCGCCCGCCTCACCGACGAGACGCGCCGACGGGGGCTGTCCGTCTCGGCGGGCACGGTCTTCACGGGACTGCACCGCGGGCCGGAGGTCTGGGACGCCACCTGGCAGCACGTCGCGGACGTCGCCGAGCTGACCAGGGCCATGGGGGCGGAGCACCTGGTCGTCATCCCGTCCTTCTGGCGGGACGACAAGACGGGAGAGGTGCTGGAGGAACGCACACTGACGCCCGCTCAGTGGCGGACGCTGGCCCGGCAGACGGAGCGGCTCGGGCGCGAGGTGCGTGAGCGGTACGGGCTGAAGATCGTCGTCCACCCGCACGCGGACACGCACATCGACAGCGAGGAGAACGTCACCCGCTTCCTGGACGCGACCGACTCCGCCCTGGTGTCGCTCTGCCTGGACACCGGCCACTACGCGTACTGCGGCGGGGACAGCGTCAAGCTGATCGAGACGTACGGGGAACGGATCGGCTACCTGCACCTCAAGCAGGTGGACCCGGCGATTCTCGCCGAAGTCGTCGCGAACGAGGTGCCGTTCGGGCCGGCCGTCGGGCGGGGCGTGATGTGCGAGCCGCCGACCGGGGTGCCGGCCCTGGAGCCCGTACTGGCGGCGGCCGGGCGGCTGGACGTGGACCTGTTCGCGATCGTCGAGCAGGACATGTACCCGTGCCCGCCGGACAAGCCCCTGCCCATCGCGCGGCGCACGCGCCACTTCCTGCGCTCCTGCGGCGCCTAGTAGGTCCCCGGAGCGCCACATTCGTTGAACTCCTGTCACACATGTCCGCGTTACGCGGGTCTTCCGTCACAGGCTCACGACAGCCCCTCTCCGATCGTCACTCTCCGTCGTTCAACGGGCACAGGCTGAGTGATCGCCAGCGCTCGCGCCCCAGCTCCCCCGGACGGCCCCCCGGCCGCCGCTGAGGCGCACGCAGGGAGGTGCCACAGATGACTGACCGCAGACTCTGGTCGTACAAGGAGATTGCCGCGCACATCCGGGTCCAGCCGGACACCGTGCGTTCGTACCGCAAGCACGGGCTGCTTCCCCCGCCCGACCACGTGGAGGGCGGCAAGCCGTACTGGTACGCGGACACCATCCGGACGTGGGTGTCACGCCGGCCCGGCAACAGGGGCCGTAAGGACTGAGAGCCGGGTACGGCGTCGGTCCCGGCCGGGACCGGTATCCCCCCACCCCCGCCACTAAATGCCGTTTTCGCTTCACCTGTGCACTGATGCACCCAAGATGCAGACATCTCATGCCATCTCATTTCTCATATACCGCGCAGTCATTTGCGGGGCTATTTTGTGAGGGCAAAACTGCACGTCAGGGGGATTTTGTGGCGCCGGTGTGTGCACGGGAAGGAGACTTAAGAGTAAGTTGCCGGGCGGCCCGGCAGCGTGATTGCATCCGCTGCGAGAACCCCATCGCATTTAATGAAAGGGCGAGTAATGCGCGAGAACTTCACCCCGGTCGAGACCAGCGAGCTTTCCGACAGCGCGCTGGACAACATTGCCGGTGGTATGGCCAGCGCCGGCGCCAACGTCGCCGGTCACGGCGCCTCTCTGAACATCGGCGACGTCGCCGGCGCCGCCCAGTCCGTCGCGGCCACCCTTCCCCTCTCGCAGGTCACCGGCCTCGTCTCGGTCCAGACCACCGGCGTCTGACAGCGACGCAGGAGCATTACCCGGCCCACGTAGGTCGGCCTGAGCCCCGGAACTTCCAGTTCCGGGGCTCACGCGTGTGCATGGACGAGAATCGCCCGGTGACCGCTCACGACACGCCCACGGACTTCTCACTCAAACCCACCCTCATCGGCGAGAGGGTGCTGCTGCGCCCCTTCTCCTCGGATGACGTACCGGCGATGAGGGCCGTTCTCGACGACCCCGAGGTGTGCAAGTACACCGCCTCCGCGCCCGGGGACCTGACCCCCGAGCGCCTGCGCTCCTGGTACACGACCCGCGACGATCAGACCGACCGGCTGGATCTGGCCGTGGTCGACCGGGCCACCGGCCGGTGCGTCGGCGAAGCCGTTCTTCACGAGTGGGACGCACCCAACCGCAGTTGCCGCTTCCGAACCCTGCTCGGCCCCGACGGCCGCAACCGCGGCTTCGGTACGGAGGCGTGCCGCCTGATGGTCCGCCACGGCTTCGAGCAACTCGGCCTGAACCGCATCGCGCTGGGCGTCTACGCCTTCAATCCCCGCGCCCGCCGAGCCTACGAGAAGGTCGGCTTCGTGTCCGAGGGCACCGAGCGGGAGGTGCTGCTGCACGAGGGCGAGTGGATCGACGCGACGTCCATGTCGATCCTGGCGCGGGAGTGGGCCACACACCGCGGCCACCCCCCGCGCCGGCCGTCGTGATGCTCGCATGGCTGAAATCACCGCGTGGCGATACTCGCGTTGATACCCCCTAGGGGTATAGTGTGAGCAACGTCAGAGAGTCACGGCACCCACGCGGCTTTCTGGGGCACCACGACTGCGTACGCCTTCGAGAGGAAGAATGACATGACCGCCGAGACCGAGACGAAGACCGAGGCCACCGCGACCGGCTCCTGCTGCTCGCCGTCCGGCTCCTGCCACGACACCTCGGCCGAGATCCAGGTGGGCGCCGTCACCACCGTCTACCAGGTGAGCGGGATGACCTGCGGCCACTGCGAAGGCGCCATCGCCGGCGAGGTCTCGGAGATCCCCGGCGTCACCTCGGTGACGGCGGTCGCCTCCACCGGCCGGGTGACGGTCGTCTCCGACGCCCCGCTGGACGTGGAGGCCGTACGCGCCGCCGTCGACGAGGCCGGTTACGAGCTCGTCGGCCAGGTCTGAAATCCGGGCCTGAACCCGTCTTCGCCCGAGCCGGGCCGAACCGGGCCGTACCGGACCAGTTCATACTGGCTCCCGTACGGCCCGGCCTGTTTTCCTGGAGCAAGAAGATGACCAGCACAGCGCACGAGGCGCCGACGCCGATCGTGGACACGTCCCGGGTGGAGCTCTCCATCGGCGGGATGACCTGCGCCTCCTGCGCCGCCCGCATCGAGAAAAAGCTCAACCGGATGGAAGGCGTCTACGCCACCGTCAACTACGCGACCGCCAAGGCGAAGGTCAGTTACGCCGACGGGGTCCGCGTCGCGGACCTCATCGCCACCGTCCAGAAGACCGGCTACACCGCCGAAGAGCCCGCACCGCCCCCCGCCGCCGCCCCCGCCCCCGCTCAAGAGCCGACGGCCGAGCGCGGCGGGGGCCCGGCCCTCGCCGCACTGCGGCAGCGCTTCCTCGTCTCGCTCACCCTCTCCGTCCCCGTCGTCGCGCTCGCGATGATCCCTTCGCTCCAGTTCGACAACTGGCAGTGGTTGTCACTGACGCTCGCCGCTCCCGTCGTCGTCTGGGGCGGGCTGCCGTTCCACCGCGCCACCTGGGCCAACGTCCGGCACGGCGCCGCCACCATGGACACCCTCGTCTCGGTCGGCACGCTCGCCGCGTTCGGCTGGTCGCTGTGGGCCCTGTTCTTCGGACACGCGGGCATGCCGGGCATGCGCCACAGCTTCGTACTGACGGCGTCGCAGCGCACCGACGGCGCTTCGACGATCTACCTCGAAGTCGCCGCCGGAGTCGTCACCTTCATCCTCCTCGGCCGCTACCTGGAGGCGAAGGCCAAGCGGAAAGCGGGCTCCGCGCTGCGCGCACTGATGGAGCTCGGATCGAAGGACGTGACGGTGCTCCGGGGCGGTACGGAGGTGCGCGTCCCGGTCGACGCCCTCGCCGTCGGGGACCGCTTCGTCGTACGCCCGGGAGAAAAGATCGCCACCGACGGCACGGTCACCGAGGGCGCCTGCGCTGTCGACGCCTCCATGCTGACCGGCGAGTCCGTACCGGTGGACGTGACCGCCGGCGACACCGTCACCGGCGCCACCGTGAACACCTCCGGCCGGATCGTCGTCGAGGCGACCAGGATCGGCGCGGACACCCAGCTCGCCCGCATGGCCCGGCTCGTCGAGGACGCCCAGAACGGCAAGGCGGACGTGCAGCGCCTCGCCGACCGCATCTCCGCGGTCTTCGTCCCCGTCGTGCTGCTCATCGCCCTCGCCACGCTCGTCACGTGGCTCCTGCTCACGGATGACGCGACCGCCTCCTTCACCGCGGCCGTGGCGGTGCTGATCATCGCGTGCCCGTGCGCACTGGGGCTGGCCACACCGACCGCGCTCATGGTCGGCACCGGACGCGGCGCCCAGCTCGGCATCCTGATCAAGGGCCCGGAGGTGCTGGAGTCGACCCGGCGCGTGGACACCGTCGTACTCGACAAGACGGGGACGGTCACCACCGGGCGGATGGAGCTCCACGACGTCTTTGCCGCACCCGGCACCGACGAGGCCCTGCTGCTGCGCCTGGCCGGCGCGCTGGAGCACGCCTCCGAGCACCCGGTCGCGCGGGCCGTGGCGGCAGGCGCCGCCGGGCGGACCGGGCCGCTGACCGGCGAAGTGGAGAAGTTCGAGAATGTGGCGGGGCTCGGGGTGCGCGGCCTGGTCGACGGCCACGAGGTGCTCGTCGGGCGCGAGGCGCTGCTCGCCGAGGCGGGCGTGGAGCTGCCGCGCGAGCTGGCCGGCGCCAAGACGGCGGCGGAGGCCCGGGGGCGTACGGCGCTGGCCGTGGCCTGGGACGGGTCGGCGCGCGGCATTCTGACCGTCGCGGACGCGGTGAAGGAGACCAGCGCGGAGGCGGTGGCGCGGCTGCGTGAGCTCGGGCTGACTCCCGTCCTGCTGACCGGCGACAACCGGGCGGTCGCGGAATCGGTGGCCCGTGCGGTCGGGATCGACTCCGGTGATGTGTACGCCGAGGTCCTGCCGCAGGACAAGGTGGACGTCGTGAAGCGGCTCCAGGCCGAGGGGCGCAGCGTGGCGATGGTCGGCGACGGCGTGAACGACGCGGCCGCGCTGGCCACCGCCGATCTGGGGATCGCGATGGGCACGGGTACGGACGCCGCGATCGAGGCGGGCGACCTGACGCTCGTACGGGGAGATCTGCGGGTGGCGGCGGACGCGATCCGGCTGTCGCGCCGGACGCTGGGCACCATCAAGGGGAATCTTTTCTGGGCCTTCGGCTACAACGTCGCGGCCTTGCCGTTGGCGGCCGCCGGGCTGCTCAACCCCATGATCGCCGGATTCGCGATGGCGTTTTCCTCAGTGTTCGTAGTGACAAACAGCCTCAGGCTGCGTACCTTCACAGGACGCACACAAAGTGATGGACGTCACTGAGATTTGAGGGTAACCATTTGATCGGCTCGCGAGTCTAAGTGGGCGATGCCAAGAACGTCTTGGGGGACGTTCGCGGAAGGTCTTGGGGGACATTCCGGGCAAGCGTTGGCCGGGACACGTGCACCGGGGAGCTTTGAGCGGCCCTCCCGTACGTACGCGTCCCGGCAGACCGCGTGTGGAGCTTCTGTGCGCACCAGACGCCCGGCCGGATCCCGTGGGGGGAATCCGCTCCGGGGAAAGGGAAGCGCCCCGCATCGTCGACCCGTGGGGGGATCGGCGGCGGGGCGCTTTCCGCTTTTCAGCGGGTGACGCGGTGAGCGGGGTTCGTCGTCAGCGGCCCTCGACCGGGACGAAGTCGCGCAGGACCTCGCCCGTGTAGATCTGGCGCGGGCGGCCGATGCGCGAGCCCGGCTCCTTGATCATCTCGTGCCACTGGGCGATCCAGCCCGGCAGCCGGCCCAGCGCGAAGAGCACCGTGAACATCTCGGTCGGGAAGCCCATGGCCCGGTAGATCAGGCCGGTGTAGAAGTCGACGTTCGGGTAGAGCTTGCGCGAAACGAAGTATTCGTCGGCCAGCGCGTGCTCTTCGAGCTTGAGCGCGATGTCGAGCAGCTCGTCGTCCTTGCCCAGGGCGGAGAGAACGTCGTGCGCCGCAGCCTTGATGATCTTCGCCCGGGGGTCGAAGTTCTTGTAGACGCGGTGCCCGAAGCCCATGAGCTTCACGCCGTCTTCCTTGTTCTTCACCTTGCGGATGAAGTTGTCGACGTCGCCGCCGTCGGCCTGGATGCCTTCCAGCATCTCAAGGACAGACTGGTTAGCACCCCCGTGGAGCGGCCCCCACAGGGCGCTGATGCCGGCGGAGATCGAGGCGAACATGTTCGCCTGCGAGGAGCCGACCAGACGCACGGTGGACGTCGAACAGTTCTGCTCGTGGTCCGCGTGCAGGATCAGGAGCTTTTCGAGCGCCGCGACCACGACCGGGTCCGGCACGTACTCCTGCGCCGGGACCGAGAAGGTCATGCGCAGGAAGTTCTCGACGTACCCGAGGTCGTTGCTCGGGTAGACGAAGGGGTGCCCGATCGACTTCTTGTACGCGTACGCCGCGATGGTCGGAAGCTTGGCGAGGAGGCGGATCGTCGAAAGGTGACGCTGCTTCTCGTCGAACGGGTTGTGGCTGTCCTGGTAGAACGTCGACAGCGCGCTGACGACCGACGACAGCATGGCCATCGGGTGCGCGTCACGCGGGAAGCCGTCGAAGAACCGCTTCACGTCCTCGTGCAGCAGCGTGTGCTGCGTGATCTCGTTCCGGAAGGCGGCAAGCTCGTCGACCTTGGGAAGCTCGCCGTTGATCAGCAGGTACGCCACCTCCACGAAGGTGGAGCGCTCAGCCAGCTGCTCAATGGGATATCCGCGGTAGCGCAGAATGCCCTGCTCACCGTCGAGGTAGGTGATCGCGGATTTATAGGCGGCTGTGTTGCCGTATCCGCTGTCGAGAGTCACCAGCCCGGTCTGGGCCCGGAGCTTCCCGATGTCGAAGCCCTTGTCGCCGACGGTGCTGTCGATCACCGGGTAGGTGTACTCGTCATCGCCGTACCGCAGTACTACAGAGTTGTCGCTCACGTCATCCCTCACCGACGTAGTGCCTCTTCTTCGAGGTGCCCTGACTGTCTCTACCATCCCCCATTTGGCTCAGCAGAGTGCACTCGGGGTCGGCCATTAGGCCCATTCGCGGCACTCAGTGCCGCCAACCTGCTCATCCTGCCCCCTTACCCCCGGTTCTGGAAGTCGACGGAGACGTTTGCCATGAACAGTCCCTCTATGGGGCAGTTTGCGCGGTGGTGCGGCTCCTCTCAATCCGTCCGGCGAGCCGGTGATCGAGCGCCGTACACCGCCGGCCTGCGGAAACCGTACGAACGGCCTGGCCGATCGCCTTGCGCGACCCCACGAGCACGACCAGCTTCTTGGCCCGGGTGACCGCCGTGTAGAGCAGGTTGCGCTGCAGCATCATCCAGGCGCCGGTGGTGACCGGGATCACCACCGCCGGATACTCGCTGCCCTGCGAGCGGTGGATCGTCACGGCGTACGCGTGCGCCAGCTCGTCCAGCTCGTCGAAGTCGTACGGAACCTCCTCGTCCTCGTCCGTCAGCACCGTCAGGCGCTGGTCGTCCAGGCTGAGCGAGGTGACCACACCCACGGTGCCGTTGAAGACCCCGTTCTGTCCCTTCTCATAATTGTTGCGAATCTGGGTCACCTTGTCTCCGACGCGGAACACCCTTCCGCCGAATCTCTTCTCCGGCAGGTCGGGCCTGGCGGGCGTAACAGCTTGCTGGAGCAGCCCGTTGAGGGCGCCCGCGCCCGCCGGGCCGCGGTGCATGGGGGCGAGCACCTGGATGTCACGCCTCGGGTCGAGGCCGAACTTGGCTGGGATGCGGCGGGCGGCCACGTCGACCGTGACCCGCCCGGCGTCCTCGGTCTCGTCCTCGACGAAGAGGAAGAAGTCCGGCAGGCCCTGAGTGATCGGCTGGAGCCCGGAGTTGATGCGGTGGGCGTTCGTCACCACGCCCGACTGCTGGGCCTGGCGGAAGATCCGGGTGAGACGGACGGACGGCACCGGCCCGCCGTCGGCCAGCAGGTCACGCAGCACCTCGCCGGCGCCGACCGACGGCAGCTGGTCCACGTCCCCCACCAGGAGCAGGTGCGCGCCCGGCGCCACGGCCTTCACCAGCTTGTTGGCGAGCAGCAGGTCGAGCATGGACGCTTCGTCGACGACGACCAGGTCGGCGTCCAGAGGGCGGTCCTTGTCGTACGCCGCGTCGCCGCCCGGCTTGAGCTCCAGGAGCCGGTGCACGGTGGACGCCTCGGCCCCGGTGAGCTCGGCCAGGCGCTTGGCCGCCCGCCCGGTGGGGGCCGCCAGGACCACCTTGGCCTTCTTGGCGCGCGCCAGCTCCACGATGGAGCGGACCGTGAAGGACTTGCCGCAGCCGGGCCCGCCGGTCAGTACGGCGACCTTCTCGGTCAGCGCCAGCTTGACCGCCGCCTGCTGCTCGGGCGCCAGCTCGGCGCCGGTACGCCCCGCCAGCCATGCCAGCGCCTTGTCCCACGCCACGTCCCGGAACCCGGGCATCCGGTCCTCCTGGGTGCGCAGCAGCCGCTGGGTCTGCGCGGCGAGGGACACCTCGGCCCGGTGGAAGGGGACGAGATAGACGGCGGTGACGGGATCCCCTTCGCCGCCCTCCTGAGGCGGCACCTTTTCCCGTACGACACCCTCGTCCACCGCCAGTTCGGCCAGACAGTCGATGACCAGGCCGGTGTCCACCTGGAGCAGCTTCACGGCATCGCTGATCAGCTGCTCCTCCGGGAGGTAGCAGTGGCCCTGGTCCGTGGACTGCGACAGCGCGTACTGAAGGCCGGCCTTCACGCGCTCCGGGCTGTCGTGCGGGATCCCGACGGACTGGGCGATCTTGTCGGCGGTGAGGAAGCCGATGCCCCAGACGTCGGCGGCCAGGCGGTAGGGCTCGTTCTTCACTATCGAGATGGAGGCGTCGCCGTACTTCTTGTAGATGCGCACAGCGATGGAGGTCGAGACTCCGACGCCCTGGAGGAAGATCATGACCTCCTTGATGGCCTTCTGTTCCTCCCAGGCCGCCGCGATCATCTTCGTCCGCTTCGGGCCGAGCCCCGGCACCTCGATCAGCCGCTTCGGCTCGGTCTCGATCACGTCCAGGGTGTCGACGCCGAAGTGGGTGGTGATCCGGTCCGCCATGACCGGACCGATGCCCTTGATGAGGCCGGAGCCGAGGTAGCGGCGGATGCCCTGGATCGTGGCGGGCAGCACGGTGGTGTAGTTCTCCACGGTGAACTGCTTGCCGAACTGGGGGTGCGAGCCCCAGCGGCCCTCCATGCGCAGCGACTCGCCGGGCTGCGCGCCGAGCAGCGATCCCACGACGGTCAGGAGATCACCGCCGCGGCCCGTGTCGACGCGGGCGACCGTGTAGCCGTTCTCTTCGTTGGCGTAGGTGATCCGCTCAAGGACGCCTTCGAGTACTGCGAGAGCCGCCGGAACCGCTGCTGGACTGGACATGACCCGACGGTACCGCCGGGGTCCGACAGGGCGGGAAGCCTGTGGACGACTCGGTTGTCACTCCCGGTACGCAGAGGGCGGGCGGCGCTCAGAGCGCCACCAGGTCGACCACATTGATCACGATATGGCGGTTCGAAACGACGTACGTCACAAATCCGCCGGTGAACGCCGCCGACCAGCTGTTGTCTCTGTTGCTCGTAGCGGGCGGACCAAATGGGTTGAGTGCGAGACGCTTTTCAAGCTCTGCGAGTGAAGTGCGCTGAGGTGCGGAGAGCGCCGCCTTGCGCCGAGCAGCCCGGTCCGCGTAACGGATCGCGTAGGCGCTCACCCCTCGCCCCTCGCATTCACCGGATGATTGTCCGCGTCGTACGCGTTGCCTTCCTCGTCGCGGAAGACCATCCCCGCGGTGTCGCCCTCCGCCATGCGCTTGATGGTGTGCTCCACATCGTCCAGGTAGCCGGGAGTCGCGCAGGCACAGGCAAAGGGGAACCACTTGTCGAGTACACCGTCCAGGGCCGCGTGATCGAAATCGGCCGCCGCACTCAGCCATTCCTGCTCGAACGCCTGAAGCCAGTCCGGGCGTCGCTGCAGCGCCACCCGAACGGCCTCCGGGGTTCTCTCGCAGGCCTCCGGGTCCACTTCGAGGACCATGATCAGCTCCTTCGGTGGTGGGTACGGACGAGAGCGCCCATGCTAAAGCCGACCGGAACCACCCGCCCCGTGAACCGCATGGGCCGCCCCTGAAGGAGTGCTTCACTCCCGTTGGGAGTCGCCCTCCCCCCAATCACCTAGCTGTCGCCGTGCCCTCGCTCAGCCTCGGGGCCTCCATCCTCGTCAAACATCAACTGACGCAGCAGCCCTCCCCTGCTTTCCGCGACGCGCTTGACGTCACGCAGCGACTCGGTCAGCCTGCTGGCGAGGTAGTGCAGCTGCCTGCTGGTCGCTCTGCGGTCGGCGAGCAGATCGGCCGCGTGACTGAGCAGATCGCCCGCCATGCCGAGCTGCACGCTCTCGGTGTTGTCCGCAACGCGGGACACATACCCGGCGCCGTCGCCGAGGACGTAGCACGGTTTACCCTCCGGGCCAGCCCACGGCAGCAGTCGCACCGTCCGGTGCTCACTCTTCACGCGGCGACCTCCACCCCATGAATCAGCCGAGGCCCGACGTCCACCCCGTGCACCGCGAGCCACAGCGCCCGCCGCCTCGCCCGCTGTTGTGCGCTGCCCTCCCCGTGCAGGGGGAACAGAAACCGCGACAGCGGCTCGAAGATACGGGCGATACAGTCCTTCATGTCGACCTGCTTTCTTCAGGTTGGCCATGCCCCCGGGCCGTTCACATCAGCCGCGGGGGTCTGGTCTGTGCATTGACGCGCGATCACTGCTTTCTGTAGCGAACCCCTCACACAGTGGCGTCACCCCTGGCTACGCTGCCAGTAGTCGGAGCTTGACAGCGCGCCCGTCAGGTCGGGGAGTTGGCCGCATGGAGAAAAGCCGCAAGCCGCGTACGCCACGTGAGAAGTACGGAGAGGAACTGAGACTCCGCCGGACAACGGCGGGCCTTACCCAGGAGGCCCTGGGCGATCAGGTGGTGTGCTCACCGACACTGATCAGCCACTTCGAGGCAGGAAGGCGGCTCCCGAACCCTGATGACGCGCAGCGGATCGACCGGGCGCTGGGGACGGACGGGTTCTTCGCGCGCTGGTTGCAGGATCTGGAGACGAAGTACGCCGATCACTTCGCGGCCGTTGCCGAATTGGAGCAACAGGCGAAGTTGATCCAGCAGTTCGCGCTCTCCCTGGTCCCTGGCCTGCTTCAGACGGACAGCTACGCGCGTGCGCTGTTCCGCGCTTACCGGCCGAATCACACGCGGGAAGAACTTGACAGAGACGTTGTCATTCGAACAGAGCGCTCCCGGATTCTCGACGGCCCGTTGAACCCGGTCGTATGGACCTTGCTGGACGAAGCCGTGCTCAGGCGCCGGGTCGGCGGACCCCACGTCATGACTGAACAGCTACGCAAGATCGCGGACATGGCCGAGACCGGCCGGCTGCGGCTGCATGTGCTGCCGTTCGGGGTCGGTGCACATGCTCTTCTTGAAGGCCTGCTCACCCTCATGAGCTTCGAGGACGGCGCCCCGATTGCATACGCAGAAGGGCTTCTCACCGGGCACTTGATGGACGATCCGGCTCTGGTGAGCACCAGTCAGACGGCCTACGCTCTAGCGCTGAGCGACGCAATGTCGCAACAGGAGTCACTGGCCCTCGTCAGGGCGGCAGCAGAGGAACACGCACATGGTCAGCAGTGAGCACACCGTCTCCGATTCGTCCACCCTCACGGGCTGGTACAAGTCCAGTTTCAGCGGTGGTGGGCAGGGCGAATGCCTTGAGGTCGCGCGCGGTTACGCCGGCGTGCCCGTACGGGACAGCAAAGCCGTGAACGGCCCGGCGCTCGTCTTCTCGGCTGACGGCTGGTCGTCGTTCGTCACCGCAGTCAGGGACGGCCGCATCGGCGCCTGACGCGTCCGCTCGTCACGGCCCGGCCTGCGGGTCCTGGGCCGTCACGAGAAAGCTCACACCCGAACCGAGCAGGCTAATCACGTGCGTGTTGGTGGCGAGACCACCAGACTCACGGGCATGAATACGAAGATCACCCGTATCAACACGCAGATCGAGGAACTGCAGAGCCGGCTGCGGGAGGCCGAGACTCATCTTGAACATCTCGCGATCACCCGGAAGACCGTCACCGCTCTCGCTGACCGGCTCCCTGCCCAGATCTCCGCGGCCGACCGGCCCGAGCACCCGGACTACCCCCGCATCCTCACCGTCTTCAACGAGGCCACCCGCCCCCTCCGGGCCCGTGAATCGCCCCGGCTCGAGTGGAGACTCGATTCCATGTAGGGATTGAGTCATGGTCACCGTTTCACGCTGCCGCAGGTCCCATGCGAATTCCTCTCGATCTCAGGACGGACCGTAGCCGTCTGGATGTGCACTTGCAGTGCATGACGCGCCTGGGCCGTGCTCGCGCAGCAGATCGCCCGTGAAGAAGAGCAGCGCCGTGCCCTGGCTACTTCGTGCGGCGCTGGAGGGCGACGCCCGGGACGTCCTAGCCCTGCTGCTGGTCAGCCGGGGCCACTGCCAAGTGCAGGGCAGGGCCCCGGCCCCCGACACCGACCTCACCGGCCAGCGCGTGATCGTGGACGCCTTCCTCGCGGCGGCACGCGGCGGCGACTTCGAGGCGCTGGTCTCGGTGCTCGACCCGGATGTGGTGGCGCGGTCCGACGGCGGCGCGCTGGGGAGCCTGGTACGCCACGGCGCGCGGACGGTGGCCGGGCAGGCCATCGCCTTCGCCCGCTTCGCGCAGTACGCACACCCCGCGCTGGTCAACGGGACAGTGGGAGTCGTCGCAACCTCGGAGGGCCGGGCGCTCTCGGTCATGTCGTTCACGATCGCGCACGAAAAGGTCACCGCGATCGACACCCTCAACGACCCGGAACGCCTCCGCCGCCTGGACCTGTCCTCCCTGGACAGCTGACGGCCGGCCCACAGATCGGTGCCGCGCGGACCGCGTCGGCAGCAAATATCCGACCGCCCTACCAGTCTCACCAGCCCCATCGAACACGGATACACTCATTGCTCAACCAGCCCCTCTGCACAAGGTAGTTGGGTCAATACGGGGGTATTTTTGGTGAGAAGTTCACGGAATTCCGGAACGCAGCCACGCGCCATCACCCTCACCCTCACCCTCACCCTCACCCGCAAGACGGGGTGGGCATGACGTCGGATTTCGCACGCCTGATGAAGCAGGATTTCGGCGACCTGAAGGCAGCAGCAGCCGCCTGGCGGAAGCTCGCCACGTGCGCGGACGCGGCCGTCGACCGGCACCGCACCAAAGTGACAGGGCCGCTCCACGCCACCTGGAAGGGTGACGACGCCGACAGCGCCCTGCGGTTTCTCGAGAATGTAGAGGCGCGGCTGGGAATCGTCCAGACGGAAGGCATGGCGATAGCCGTCGTACTGGACGATGTGCGCTTCGAGATGGAGAGCGCACAGAACAAGCTCCGCAACGCCGTGAAGCGGGCCGAGGAGAACCACTACAAGGTCGACGACGACGGCTGGGTCAGTGACCCCACCACCTCTTCGCTCCCCCGCAACGACCCGGACAGCCAGCAGGTCATCAACGGCCGCAGCGGCCCGCTCGGCGAGTACCGGTCGTGGATCGACGAGGCGCTGAAAGAGGCCCGCAAGGGGAGCGCCGACGGGCACCGGGCGCTGACCCTGCTCAACGGGGACGTCATGGACGGCCAGGGGCCGAACGGCACCATGGAGTCCACAAAGGACGTGAAGGAGGCCATGAAGGCCATCGGCGTCGAGGGGCCGCAGATCCCCGAGAACGACCCGAAGGCCGCCGCCACGTGGTGGGACGCCCTCAGCCCGGAGGAGCAGCGCGAGTACACCACGCTCTATCCGCGGGAGATCGGCGCCACCGACGGCCTGCCCACCACCGTACGCAACGACGCCAACCGCACGGCGATCACGCAGGAGAACGCCTACCTCCACTTCGCGGGCCACCCCAGCGACCTCTACCCCGACGACAACCCGCAGGAGTTGCGCAAGCGCATGCACAACATGGAGGTCCTGCAGAACCGGCTCGACGAGGGTGACGCGGCTCCCAAGGGCAAGGAGTTGTACCTCCTCGGCTACGACACCAAGGGCGACGGGCGGGCCATCATCGCGATGGGCAACCCCGACACCGCCGACCACACCGCGGTCCTCGTACCGGGCACCAACACCGAGATGGACAGCGTACCGGGGCAGCTCAACCGCATAGAAGCACTCCAGGATGCCGGCACGAAACACAGCCAGGGTGGATCAGTGGCGACCGTGAGCTGGTTGGGCTACGACGCCCCCGAGGCCTCCGCCACCGACTTCAACAGCGTCGGTGGAACGGGCCGCGCCGAGGATGCCGCCCCCGATCTGCGGCAGTTCATCGAGGGCACCCGGGCCTCCCACGAAGGGCCGCCGAGTCACACCACCGTCGTCGGCCACAGTTACGGCTCGACGGTCGTCGGCGCCGCCGCGGCGGGCGGCGACGGTCTCGGCGCGGACGAGATCGTCGTGGCGGGAAGCCCCGGCATGACCGTCGACAGGGCATCCGACCTGCAGATGAACCCGGACCACGTATGGGTCGGGGGATCGAGTAACGACGGCATCATCGACGGCTTCTCCGACCTGACACTGGGCGAGAACCCGATGGAGGAACCGTTCGGCGGCCACAACTTCGAAGTCAGCAACCAGGGCGATCACAGCGCTTACTGGGACGAGGACAGCGTCTCACTGGACAACCAAGGGAAGATCATCGCCGGTGTGCCGCCGACGGAGACCCCCAAGGAGGACAACGATGTTCCGCTCCTCCCCTGGTAGAGCCACTCCGCTCCGGGCCGCGATCACCGCGGTCGCCGTACTCATCACAGGAGGCTGCATGCCCGCCGACGACGACAGCAAGGACATCAACGCACCGCTGCCCCGGATGACCAGGGAAGCCGCGCTGAAGTGGGCGAGGGACTACACCGATTACATGGGCGGGATCGCGGGTGTCGACATCGACCGCTCCACCGAGGTCCCGCGCTTCGGCAAGTGCGTGGGCAAGAACGACGAAGTGGCCGAGGACGGACGGTTCACCCTCACCTACTACGTCTTCGCCGAGGTGCCGCACACCCAGCACACCGCCGCAGTCCGGGCGTTGAAGAGCCGACTGGAGAAGGAGGGATACGAGATGGCCGGGTACCGCGAATACCAGGACGCCTACTACAGCGCCTCGCTCTCCGCGCGCCACAAGGAGCACGGGTACACCGTCATGGCCGACACGAACAAACCGAAGAAGACCTCGCCCGACTCCATGTCCTTCTCCGCCAACGTCCCTTGCATGCTCCCGCCCGACGCCGAACAGCAGCAGTTCTGAAAGGGGTTGACCCATGTCGTCAGAGCCCAAGGTCGACCCCGCCGAGCTGCGCGCCTCCGCGCACGCGGAGGACGGGACGGCCCAGGACATGAAGGGGCCTTCGGGCACCGCCGTACGCGAATCCGCCACAGCGGCGGGGTCGCTGGCGGGCTGGCAGGTCAGCGCAGCCCTGCAGACCATCGCGGACAGCTGGAAGCCGGCCCTGGCGGGGCTGGACCAGCGGATGCGTACGGGAGCCACGAATCTGCGCTCGTCCGCGAACGGCCATGAGTGGAACGACCGTGCCACGGCGAAGGACTTCGAAGGCATGGACACCGTCGGCACCATGTCCGCGCCCGCCTCGGGCGGCGTCGCACCGCCCACGGCCCGGCTCCCCGATGGCCAGTGGAATCCCAGCGACACCTCCCCCACCCATGAGTTCGGCCCGCCGCCCGCCGGCGACTTCGACGTCACCGCGCGCGACCCGCGCGGTGACGGGGGATCCGCGATGCCGACGTACAACCCGGGTACGGCCGGCTAAGAACTCCTACCGAGGTTTCGGGTTGTCGTCGGGTAGTGACGGTTCATGATCTCTGCGGTATGCCGGTGGTATGCGTTATCCGGAGGGTGGGTGCCTGACCGCTGAGCGTCGGGCATTTCGGGAGAAGATCCGGCTCCAGGCAGGCGAGCGGTTCGCGGCGGGGGAGAAGACCGCTGCAGTCGCGAAGGATCTGCGGGTGAGTGTGCGGTCGGTGGAACGCTGGCGCCGGGCCTGGCGCGAGGACGGCCTGGAGGGTCTGCGCTCTGCCGGGCCGGCGAACTCCCCAACCGTCACCGAGGTCCAGTTCGCCGTACTCGAGGAAGAACTCGGCAAGGGCCCGACCGGGCATGGCTTCGAACCCAGACCAGTTGCATGAAACGCCCGGCTATCACCACATCACCGTGGTCGAGGCCGGCCGGACGGCGTACTTGGCGGGACAGTGCCCACTCGACCCCGATGGATCCCTCGTCGGTTCGGGTTCCCTGGACGCGCAGATCGATCAGGTCGCGGCAAACGCACTGGCCGCACTGACTGCGGTTGGAGCCCAACCGCAGCATGTCGTTCGCTCGGTGATCTACGTGTGCAGCGACGACACCGACGTCCTGGGCGCCGCGTGGCGCCGTCTCACCGGCTCGGTCATCGGTCCGGCGTTCACCACCGCCAGCACGCTCCTGGGCGTCACACAGCTCGGCTTTGGCGGACAGCTCGTTGAAGTGGATCTCACCGCGTCACTGCCCGAGTGAGCGGAAAACCAAGGAGGCCCGGTCCGTCGACCGGGCCCCTCAGATCCCCTCCCAAACAGGCCTCCCTGAATCCCCTCGGATCCCCTCCCAGAAGCCCTGATGCCAAGTAGGACCCGCAGAGTGGCGGAACGGTTGCACGGAGATTTGAATTTATTTTTGACGAGGACACAAGATGCCTGCGGATGATCAAAGCTTGATCGCAGCCGGAGCATTTCGGTCATGATCGGAGGACGTGAGTGACGTAGCGGTCCGCCACCTCTGCCAGGACTTCCGCGCCGTCACGGGACCAGAGGGCCTCGTTGAAGATCTCCACCTCGACCGGCCCTGTGTAGCCGGTCGCGTCCACCAGTTCGCGGAAGCGGCGGAAGTCGACCACGCCGTCGCCGAGCCGGCCGCGGCCCAGCAGTACGCCCGCGGGTAGCGGAGTGATCCAGTCCGCCAGCTGGAAGGCGGCGATGCGGTCGCCCGCGCGGGCGATGTCGTCCGCAACCCGGTCGTCCCACCACAGGTGGTAGGTGTCGACGACCACGCCCAGCTGGTCGGAGGGGAAGCGTTCCGCCAGGTCGAGCGCCTGGCTCAGGGTCGACACCACGCAGCGGTCCGAGGCGAACATCGGGTGGAGCGGTTCGATGGCCAGCCGTACGCCCCGTTCCCCGGCGTACGGCGCCAGTTCCGCCAGCGCGTCCGCGATGCGCTCGCGCGCCGCGTGCAGGTCGCGGCTGCCGGGCGGGAGGCCGCCCGAGACCAGGACCAGGGTGGCGGTGCCGAGTGCGGCGGCCTCGTCGATGGCCCGGCGGTTGTCGGCCAGGGCGGCGGCGCGGTCGGCGGCGCCGACGCCCGTGAGGAAGCCGCCCCGGCACAGGCTGGTGACGACCAGTCCCGCGTCCCGCATCAGGCGCGCGGCCCGCTCGACGCCGTACTCCTGGACCGGTGCGCGCCACAGCCCCACACCCGGAACGCCCGCCTTCACGCAGCCCTCGGCCAGCTCGGGCAGCGACCACTGCTTGATGGTCTCCTGGTTGAGGCTGAGGCGGGACAGGTCGTTCGGTGTTACGGCGCTCACTGGTCCACTCCGTGCAGGGCGAGGAAGGTCTTCATACGGGTCTCGGCAAGGAGGGGGTCCGGGAAGAGGCCCAGGCCGTCGGCCAGTTCGTACGCCCGGCACAGATGCGGCAGCGAGCGGGCGGAGTGGAGGCCTGCGACCATCGTGAAGTGCGACTGGTGGCCCGCGAGCCAGGCGAGGAAGACGACGCCGGTCTTGTAGAAGCGGGTGGGGGGCTCGAAGAGGTGCCGGGACAGCTCGACCGTGGGGTCGAGGAGCTCGCGGAATTTCTTCGCGTCGCCCGTGTCGAGCGTACGGACGGCTTCCGCCGCCAGCGGGCCCAGCGGATCGAAGATGCCGAGGAGGGCGTGGCTGAAGCCGTGGTCGTCGCCGGCGATGAGCTCGGGGTAGTTGTAGTCGTCGCCCGTGTAGCAGCGGACGCCCTTCGGGAGGCGACGGCGCAGGCCGATCTCGCGCTGGGCGTCCAGGAGCGAGACCTTGACGCCGTCGACCTTGTCGGGATGCGCGTCGATGACCTCCAGGAACGTCTCCGTGGCGGCGTCCAGGTCCGGGCTCCCCCAGTAGCCGTCGAGCGCCGGGTCGAACATCGGGCCCAGCCAGTGCAGGATCACCGGCTCGCTCGCCTGGCGCAGGAGGTGCCCGTACGTCGCCAGGTAGTCCTCGGGGCCCCCGGCGGCCGCCGCCAGCGCCCGTGACGCCATGAGGATGGCGCGGGCGCCGGTCGACTCGACCAGGGCGAGCTGTTCCTCGTACGCGGCGGTGACTTCGGGGAGGGTGCTCTCGCCGGGGGGCAGTTGGTCGGTGCCTACGCCGCAGGCGATCGCGCCGCCGACCGACTTCGCCTCCGCGGCCGACCGGCGGATGAGCTCACGCGCGCCCGCCCAGTCGAGGCCCATGCCGCGCTGTGCCGTGTCCATCGCCTCGGCCACGGCGAGTCCGTGCGACCACAGGTGCCGGCGGAAGGCGAGCGTGGCGTCCCAGTCGACGGCGGCGGGTGAGGCCGGTGATACGTCGGCGAAGGGGTCGGCCACCACATGCGCCGCCGAGTAGACCGTGCGGGAGGTGAGGGGGGCACCGTGTGGCGCGAGTGCGAGGGGTTCGGTGCGGGGTTCGTACGCGCGGCCGTGCGGCAGTCTGATCGTCACAGCGACAGCTCCGGTACGTCGTAACGGCGGCCCTCTGCGGACGACTTGAGCCCGAGCTCCGCGAGCTGTACGCCGCGTGCGCCGGCCAGCAGGTCCCAGGCGTACGGCTCGTCGAGCACGACATGGCGCAGGAACAGCTCCCACTGCGTCTTGAAGCCGTTGTCGAAGTCGGCGTTGTCGGGGACCTCCTGCCACTGGTCGCGGAAGGAGTGCGTGACCGGAAGGTCCGGGTTCCAGACTGGCTTGGGGGTCGCGCCGCGGTGCTGCATGCGGCAGTTTCGCAGTCCGGCGACCGCGGAACCGTGCGTTCCGTCCACCTGGAACTCGACGAGTTCGTCGCGGTTGACGCGGACCGCCCACGAGGAGTTGATCTGCGCCACCGCGCCGCCCTCCAGCTGGAAGATGCCGTACGCCGCGTCGTCGGCGGTGGCGGCGTACGGCTTGCCCTGCTCGTCCCAGCGCTGCGGGATGTGCGTCGTGACGTGCGACTGGACGGTCGTGACGCGGCCGAACAGCTCGTGCAGCACGTACTCCCAGTGCGGGAACATGTCGACGACGATGCCGCCGCCGTCCTCCGCCCGGTAGTTCCACGAGGGGCGCTGGGCGTCCTGCCAGTCGCCCTCGAAGACCCAGTAGCCGAACTCGCCCCTGATGGACAGGATCTCGCCGAAGAAGCCGCCGTCGATCAGGCGCTTCAGCTTGAGCAGGCCCGGGAGAAAGATCTTGTCCTGTACGACGCCGTGCTTGATGCCGGCGTCGCGGGCGAGGCGGGCCAGGCCGAGGGCGGCGTCGAGGCCGGTGGCCGAGGGCTTCTCCGTATAGATGTGCTTGCCGGCGGTGATGGCCTTTCTGATGGCCTCCTCGCGGGCGGAGGTCACCTGCGCGTCGAAGTAGATGTCGATCGTCTCGTCGGCGAGGACGGCGTCGAGGTCCGTGGACCATTCGGTGAGGCCGTGGTGTTCGGCGATCTCCTTGAGCGCGTGCTCGCGGCGGCCCACCAGGACCGGCTCCGGCCACAGGACCGTGCCGTCGCCGAGGCCGAGGTCCAGACCGCCCTGTTCGCGGATGGCGAGGATCGAGCGGACGAGGTGCTGCCGGTACCCCATCCGGCCGGTGACGCCGTTCATGGCGATGCGCACTGTCTTGCGTGTCACGAAAGTTCCTCCGTACGGCGATAGCAAGCGCTTTCTATAGGCTATGAAGCTAGCCTGCGGGCAGCTGCTCGTACAAGACCCGGAGGACGACAATGACAGTGACCTTGGCGGACGTGGCGGCACGCGCCCAGGTGTCGCCGGCCACCGTCTCCCGTGTGCTCAACGGCAACTACCCGGTCGCCGCTGCCACCAGGGAGCGGGTACTGCGCGCGGTCGACGACCTCGACTACGTGCTGAACGGACCGGCGAGTTCACTTGCCGCGGCGACGTCCGATCTGGTGGGGATCCTGGTGAACGACATCGCCGACCCCTTCTTCGGGATCATGGCCGGGGCGGCTCAGTCGCAGATCGGCGGCTCCGAGGCACCGGGGGCGGGGCGGGCGGGCGGCGAGAAGCTGGCGATCGTCTGCAATACGGGGGGATCGCCGGAGCGGGAGCTCACGTACTTGACGCTGCTGCAGCGGCAGCGCGCTGCCGCGGTGATTCTGACCGGGGGCGCGATCGAGGACCCCGACCACTCGGCGGCGGTCGCGGCGAAGCTCGCGAAACTGGCGGACGGGGGCGCGCGGGTGGTGCTGTGCGGGCGACCGCCGCTGGCCTTGCCGGGGGGCTTGGCGGAGGGCTTGCCGGGGACCTTGCCGGGCGCCTTGCCGGGGGGCGGAGACGCGGTGGTGGCCGCGTTGACCTTCGACAACCGGGGCGGGGCGCGGCGGCTCACCGAGCATCTGCTGGAGCTGGGGCACCGGAGGATCGGGTACGTCGCCGGGCCGGTGGAGCGTACGACTACCCGGCACCGGCTGGAGGGGCATCAGGAGGCGATGGGGGCGGCTGGGCTGGGTGACGCTGTCGAGCATCTGACGGTGCACGGTCCGTACGACCGGCGGTCGGGGTACGACGCGACGCTGGAGCTTCTGCGGCGGGAGCCGGAGCTGACGGCGGTCGTCGCCGCGAACGACACGGTGGCGCTGGGCGCGTGCGCGGCGCTCCGGGAGCGGGGGCGGAGCATCCCGGACGACGTGTCGGTGGCGGGCTTCGACGACCTGCCGTTCTCGGCGGACACGATGCCCGCACTGACGACCGTACGACTGCCGCTGTACGAGGCGGGGGCACGGGCGGGCCGCCTCGCGATGGGGCGGGAGGCGGCGCCGCCGGGGGGCATCGCTTCCGTACCGGCGGAGCTGATGGTGCGGGGGTCTACGGCGGCGCCGCGGGGGTGAGGTGGGTCGGGTGCGGGCGGGGTCGTGCCGCTCCGGGGGCGGCCCCCTGCGCGGCCCGCCCCTCGCGCCGGTTCACGGTTCACGGTTCAGCGGCCGGCCAGCGCCTCACTCACCCGGGTGAAGAAGCGTGCGTGCGCCGCGCTGCTGGCCGGGAGCTCCGGGTTCCAGGGGATCACGCGGGTGTTGCGGGTGTTGCGGGTGTTGCGGGCGTTGTGGGTGTTGTGGGCGTTGTGGGCGTTCCCCAGGCGGGCCGCGTCGAGGGGCGACGCGTTGGCGCGGGTGTCCGCGAGGATGACCGGCGCGGCGAGCGAAGCCGCTTCGGCCCAGGCCACGGTGGACCAGTTCCCGCCGCCCTCGGCGGGCGGTTCCACCAGGCGTACGCCCAGGTCGGCCAGGGCGCGCAGGTCGGGCCAGGAGTGCGGCCGGGCGAGGTGGACCTGCTCGTCGCCCGCCGGGGAGAGGGCCAGGACGCGCGGTGCGTCGTCCGTAGCGACCGTACGCAGCCGCTCGCGCGCGGCGTCCAGGGCGACCGGGGGCTCCGCGCCGCCGAGTGAGGCCGCCAGTGCGGCGAAGCGTCCGCGGATCGCGTCGAGTGAACGCCCCTGCCCCACTTCCAGTACGACGACCGGAACCCGCTCCTCCAGGTGTTTGGCCGCGTCCGGGTCGATTCCGTACACCTGACCGCCTCCGTAGCTGACGGCTACGACGAGGTCGGCTCCGGAGGAGAGGAGACGGTCGGGGTCGAGTGAGGCGCCCGCCCCGAAGTAGGTCACTTCGCCGAAAGGCAGTCGGCCGGACTTGGCGCGGTCGGGTGCGGCGCCGTCGTGGTACGAGCCGAAGATGCCAAGCGGAAGCAAGCCGTGGTCCCAGAGGGTCGCCCCGGCCTGGATGTAGGCAACGATCCTGGTGGGCCACTGGGCGGCCGACAACAACTGCCCGCGGTCGTCACTGAACTGCCATATCCCATCTGCTGCTGCTGTCATGGGCGAGTCCTGCCCCATCCGGAGCTTCCGTACGCGGCGGCCGGCGGCCCGGCGCTACTGTTGACTGAGTCAAAGAAAAGCCTGAGGCGGACGGACGGATCAGACCCACCATGGCCATTAAGGAAGTCCGCGCGTTCAACCGCTTCTATACGAATCTGATCGGCGCGCTGGACTACAGCCGCCACCTCTACACCCCGTACACGCTGACCGAATCGCGCATCCTCTACGAGCTCGCACACTCTGCGCACGCTGCACACTCTGCACGTACGGACGCGGCCGATCTGCGCGCGCAGCTGTCGCTCGACGCCGGTTACTTGAGCCGTCTGCTGGCCAAGTTCGAGCGGGACGGGCTGATTGAGCGCGGGCCGTCCAAGGACGACGCCCGACGCCAGCGGGTCACCCTCACGGCGCGCGGGCGGGAGGCAGCGGCCCTGCTGGACGAGCGGTCGCGCGAGGCGGTGGGAACGCTGCTGTCGGGCGTACCGCCCGAGGAGCGCTCGCGCCTGACGGGCGCGATGCGCACCATCCAAGAAGTACTGGGCACGAGCACCACCACGGCCCCTACCCCTTCCGAGCCGGTGTTGCGGGAACCGGCGCCCGGTGACCTCGGCTGGATCGTGCAGCGGCACGGCGCGCTCTACGCGGCCGAGTTCGGCTGGAACAGCGAGTTCGAGGGGCTGGTCGCCCGTATCGTCGCCGACTTCGCCCAGGACCACGACCCGCACCTCGAACGCGTATGGATCGCCGAGCTCGACGGCCGCCCGGTCGGCTCGGTGATGTGCGTACGGGACGACGCTCCCGGCACGGCCAGACTGCGCCTGCTGCTGGTCGATCCGCGGGCGCGGGGACACGGGCTGGGCGAGCTGTTGGTCCGTACGGTGATCGATTTCGCTTACGAGGCGGGGTATCGGGAAGTCGTGCTGTGGACGAATGATGTGCTGACAGCGGCACGGAAGATCTATCAGCGCGCCGGGTTCACGCTCGTCGCCGAGAAACCACACCGCTCGTACGGAGCGGACTTGGTGGGCCAGGACTGGCGACTCCCCCTTCAGGAAGGAGCATCAAAGTGAAGTACGCCTTCTCCACCCTTGGGGTGCCGGGCATGCCGATGAGCGATGTCGCACGGCTGGCGGCCGAGACCGGTTACGACGGCGTGGAACTGCGCGCGCACCCCGAGGAGCCGGTCCATCCGGGCATCGGTGTGGAGGAACGGGCGGACGTGGTCGAACGATTCGACGACGCGGGCGTCCGGATTCTGGCAGTGGCGGGGTACGTCCAGGTGGCGGCACCCGGCGAGGACGAGCCCGTGCAGGAGGAACTCCGCGCGCTGCTGGCGCTCGCCCGCGACCTGGGCGCCCCGTACGTCCGGGTCTTCCCCGGTGGTGGTGGCGACGGGCAGAGCCATGAGGAGGCGGACGAGACGGCGGCCCGCCGCCTTGGCCTGGCGGCGGAGACGGCGGCGGACCTGGGCGTACGCATTCTGCTGGAGACGCACGACTCGCACAGGACGGGAGCGGCGGCCTCCCGCATCCTCGGCCCGGTCGGCCACAAGAACGTGGGCGCGCTGTGGGACGTGATGCACACCTGGCTGGGCGGCGAAACCCCAGCGGCGGCACACGCGGTACTGGCACCTCACCTCGGATACACCCAGGTCAAGGACATCGCATCGGCCGACGACACGACCCCGCTGCCGTTGGGCGCGGGAGTGCTGCCGCTGGGCGAGTGCGTCGCGCTGCTCGATGAGGACGGGTGGGTGTGCTGGGAGTACGAGAAGCGCTGGTACCCGAAGGCGGCGGAGCTACCGGGCATGCTGGCGGCGGGCCTGGAGCACATGGAACACCTGAGGCACTCTCACCACACCGGCGGGAAGGACCCTCACCCGGGTCAGTAACAACCAAGGCTTGCTTCTGGGGGTTTCGGGCCGTCCCGAGCGCTCGAGTGTCGGTGGGCCGGACCGGCGCGTCAAGGGCGCTCCTGCGTCGCGTCGCTACGCGAGAACCCTTCGGGCTCCCCTTGACCCGCCGCCCCGGCCCACCGCTAACGCTTACACGGGGACGGCCCAAAGAAAAACGCCCTGCACGGGGGCTCGGGGAGTAGCGCGGGTGGGTTCGGTGGCTGTCGGGCGAGTGGGTGGGGCGCGGTCTGCTTAGGGGGCGGCCCGGCCCCTGGCTCGGCGGGTGCGGCGACGGCCGTTGGTGCGACATCCCCATTCCCACGCATACAAGCACCCACGTCGAAGGGCGGCCGATCTGCCGGGTCGACCTGCGGACTCCTGTCGGCGCGGGTGGGGCGCGACAGTTGAATGGGGTGACTCGGGTGGCTGTGGCGTCCACCCGGACCGGTGGTCGGTTGGGCCGCAAGCAGGTTGCTGATGTGAGTGGGTGGAAGGGCCTCCAGGGGTTGGTGGTCCTGCCGACGGTCCGGCCGGGACGATGACTCGGCCGGGCTAAATGGCGCACTGTCCCGGCTCCCACACCGGCGGGATGGGACGAACCCAGCACGTGACACACAGGCGCGCCCGTTTCACCCCACATTTGACCCATGAGTGAGGCCTCGTCGTGCGTCATCTGTGGGGTTTGTTGCACGCCAATGGCAGAAGACGACTCCCGACGGCCCACCAGTCACACCAGCCCCAACCGGCGCCCCGGTGGGACGGCGTCGTGCCGGTGTGAGGCTGCGGCGGCTGGTGCGGGCCGACACGGTGGCCGGCTACGTCGCTTGTGGGCTTCGTTCGCTGCAACGACCCGCTGCGGGCCGCTGGAACGCGATTAACCCCACACTTGATGAATCCCAACGCCCCTCCAACCCCACCCGTCTCAGCCGTATCGCTCCCCGCCATCACGGGAGCGTTTCAACCCACACAGACGGCTCGGACGACTCAGTGGCCCGCCAGGTCCACCTGAGCCCTTCGACCGCCCTTGATGGGATTCGGGCGCTCCAACCGTCCGCCTCGGAGCCATGTGCGCAACCAACCCAGCACTTCATGAGCCGCAACGCCCCTGCAACCCCATGCGTCCCAGCCATATCGTTTCCCGCCACCACGGGAGCGTTTCAACCCACACGGACGGCTCGGACGACTGGGACGGCACGCCATATTGCCGAGGGTGGACCTGGCGGCCGCCGCGGTGATCTGACAGCCGGAATCCCACCCTCCCGCCACATCAGCTTCAACCGCTTCACTGTCGGCCATCACAGAGACTTTTCGACCGCCCTTGATGGGATTCGGGCGCTCCAACCGTCCGATTCCGGGCCGCGTGTGCAACGAACCCAGCACTTCGTGAGCCGCAACGCCCCTGCAGCCCCATCCGTCCCAGCTGTATCGTTTCCGGCCGTCGCGGAAGCGTTTCGGTCCGCACTGTGGCTCGCACGAGTCGCGGGGCGGCTTCCGCGATCCGGTTTCTGGGCTCCACAGTGCAGTCGGTGCCTCACCACCCGCCCACACCAGCAACGAGCTTGTGGCCCAACCGACCACCGGTCGGGGTGGACGCCACACCGTCCCGAGTCGCCCCATTGAACTGTCGCGCCCCACCCGCGCACCGGACAGGCCGCAGGTCGCCCCGGTTGGCCGGCCGTCCGCCTACCTGAGTGCGCGTGTGCGTGGGAATGGGGGTGTTGCACCAGCGGCCGTTCCCGCAGCCGCTGAGACTGGGGCCGCACCGCCCCCTAGACCCGTACTTCGCAGGTCACCCGATCGTGAAGATCAACTGGTCACGACCGATCGCCGCTCAGTCCGGTCCGCAACGGCGATCGCAATGCCGGTCCGATCCGGTCGGGTTCGGACGCCGAAGAGCCGCTGCGGCGAACCTTTTCAGCGACCCGCGAAGTCCGGGCCTAGAGCTCATGCGCCCCACCCACACACCCTCGGGCGGCAGCGAGACAGCGGCCACTTGCCGGGCCTCCCCGTGGGCTCCCCCCGGGGGCCGCCCCCCAGAAGCATTGCGGCGGAGGGCCGACGGTCAAGGGTGTAGCGCAGCGCAATCGCCGCAGGCGACGCGACGCAGGAGCGCCCTTTACCGGCGGGCCTCCGACGCCACACTTACATGTGGCGGCCCCCATCGCAGAAGCCACCAACGCCCCAGGCCGCGCGAAGCCCCCTTCCCGCTCGGCCCCGAGTGCTACTGCGACCTCGAACAACGCAACCCAGCCGCCCCACCCATCCACCCCATCCACCCATCCACCCCACCCGCACCATTTCCTGAAATCTCCGTAGCGGCGGAACCTGTGGCGTGCCGGGGCCGTCCGATCGGCGTACTGCCGTGAGTCTCCGCACAGCGGTGTCGGCACTCGCTGCTGGCTGCGATCGCCGACTCCCCTCTCCAGCCGCCTGCGGCCGGCAGCACAGCCGTCACTGGTGCGCCCCCCTCCGAATGCGCCAGTGGCGGCTCCCCTTTGTGGGGGGTCCTGGCTCCTATGTGCTGCCACACCCTTGACCTGGCAGTTACTTTCCGTATATCCGTGACTTCTTGGAAGTTTCCTTCAACTCCCTTGTCGGGTACGGCCGTAAGGAGCTCACGTGGACCACCACCGCACCTCCGCCTCCACTTCCAGACGCACCCTGCTCACCGCGACCGCCGCCGCAGTGGCCGCGACCGCCATCAGCTCCACTCCCGCCGCCGCCGCCTCGGACACGGCGACGGCCACGGCCACGGCCACGGCCACAGGTACAAGCACAGGTGACGAGTCCGTCAGGGGCGCCGGGCGGGAGCGGCTCAAGCGCCTCATCTCCCGCATGAGCCTCGAAGAGAAGGTCGGCCAGCTCTTCGTCATGCGGGCGTACGGGCACTCCGCGACCGAGCCCGACCAGGTCGACATCGATATGAATCTCAAGGAGATGGGAGTCAGGACCGCCGCCGAACTGGTGGCGAAGTACCACGTCGGCGGCATCATCTACTTCGCCTGGGCGCACAACACCCGCGACCCTCACCAGATCGCCGACCTGTCGAACGGCATCCAGCGCGCCGGGCTCGCCCAGGACACCCCCGTCCCCCTCCTCATCTCCACCGACCAGGAGCACGGCATCGTCGCGCGCGTCGGCAAGCCCGCGACCCTCGTGCCGGGCGCGATGGCGCTCGGGGCCGGCGGGTCGCGTTCCGACGCGCGCAAGGCGGCGCGGATCGCGGGGGCCGAGCTCGCGGCCATGGGCATCGTGCAGAACTACGCGCCCGTCGCCGACGTCAACGTCAACCCGGCCAACCCCGTCATCGGCGTACGGTCCTTCGGGTCCGACCCGCAAGCCGTCGCCGGAATGGTCGCCGCGCAGGTGAAGGGGTATCAGGGCGCCGGGATCGCCGCCACCTCCAAGCACTTCCCCGGGCACGGCGACACGAAGGACGACAGCCACTACTCCCTCCCGACGATCCATCACACCGCCGAGCAGTGGGAGGAACTGGACGCGCCGCCGTTCCGGGCCGCCATCGCCGCCGGTATCGACTCGATCATGACCGCGCATATCGTCGTACCGGCTCTCGATCCGGCCAAGGACCCGGCCACGCTCTCCAAGCCGATCCTGACCGGTGTCCTGCGCGAGCGCCTCGGCTACGACGGGGTCGTCGTGACCGACTCCCTCGCCATGGCGGGCGTACGCCAGAAGTACGGCGACGACCGGGTGCCCGTCCTCGCGCTCCTCGCCGGGTGCGACCAGCTGCTGAACCCGCCGGACCTGCCCGTCGCCTGGAACGCCGTCCTCAAGGCCGTGCGGGACGGGGAATTGAGCATGGCGCGGGTCGAGGAATCGATCCTGCGGATCCTGCTGCTCAAGGCCAAGCTCGGGCTGTTCCGCGACCCCTACGTCTCTCACAAGGACGTGGACAGGACCGTGGGCTCGCGCGCCCACATCGACGCGGCCGACCGGATCGCCGAGGGGACCACCACCCTGCTCGCCAATGACAGCGGGCTGCTGCCGCTCAGCCGTCGTACGCACCGGAATGTGCTCGTGGTCGGGGCCGATCCCGCGTCCCCCACCGGGACCACCGGGCCGCCCACCACCGTCATCGCCAAAGCCCTGACCGAACTCGGCTTCACCGCCACGGCCCTGTCCACCGGGATCACCCCGACCCAGGCGAAGATCAAGGAAGCGGTGGCCGCGGCCAAGGGCAAGGACGTGGTTGTGGTGGGGACGTACAACGTCTCCGCCACCAGTCCCCAGCGCACCCTCGTCCGCGAGCTGGCCGCGACCGGGGTGCCCGTCGTCGCCCTCGCCATCCGCAATCCGTACGACATCGCCCAGCTCGTCGGGACGGGGTTCGGCGCGAGCGTCGCCGCGTACTCCTGGACCGATGTCGAACTGCGTGCGGCTGTGCGGGCCATCGCCGGCCATAGCGTGCCCGGAGGGAAGCTGCCGGTTCCGATACAGCGTGCGGACGATCCGGCGAAGGTGCTGTATCCGGTGGGGTACGGACTGACGTACTAGACGTACTAGCGGACGTGTGTAGTGGGCGCAGTTCTCCGCCGGCGACGGCGTTGTACGTCCAGTTGGGCGTGCAGAAGGGGGTGGGCTGCGCCCGCCGGGTGTGAAACCCCGGCGGGCGCAGCCCGTTCGAGCATGAGTGCGTTACGTTGCGTTACGGGCGCAGCGTCTGTCGCTGCTCCGCGTCGCGCTTGTCCAGCTTCGCGTCGTACCGTGCCAGCGGCTTCGCCTTCGCCGGGTCCGCCTGGACGGCGGCCGGGGCCACGCCCGCCCATTCGAGGATCGCGGCGGTCGCCTTCGCCTTCTCGGCGGGGGCGAGGCCCGCGACGTTGGCGCCGTGGTTGGCGCCGGGCGCGGTGTAGACGTACGAGTCGCGCGCGCCCTTGCCGAGGCGGAAGGGTTCGGCGCTCCACGGGTCGTTCTGGCCGTTCACGAACAGCATCCGCGTGGCGTTGTGCCGCACCCAGCTGTCCACGTCCCGCATCGTGCTCGGGTTGAACTTCATCGGGATGTCGCGCGGCACGTAGACACGCGGCTGGAAGAAGTCCGGGCCGTACTTCATGAGGCCGTCGAGGTGCGGGTACTCGATCTGCGGCGCGCCCAGCTGGGTGCCCGCCTGGTAGTAGTACGGCGTGTACGTCGCCAGACTGCCGTCGCTGTAGGCGGAGAAGCCGGAGATCGCGTCGACGTAGTCGTAGATGACCTGGTCGGAGGAGTCCGCGGCGGGCACGTCCGCGCAGTCGGCCGCCTTGCTGTACTGCCAGAAGGCCCACACGAAGTCGAGGACCGTGGACTCGTACGCCTTGTCGAGGCTGCCGACGGTGTTGAAGGTGGCGTTGTTGGCGTCCGCCCACTCCTTGACCTTGGCGCTCAGCGGACCGCGCCGCTCAAGTGCCTCACGCTGTACGGCGTTGAGCGCGTCGCGGCACTCCTTGGTGCCGACGCCGCGGAAGAAGCGGTCGTACGCCGCGTCCTCCTTGTTCACCACGTCGTTGGGGGCGACGTACGCGACGACGCCGTCCATGTCGCGCGGGTAGAAGCGCTCGTAGTACGTCGCGGTCATGCCGCCCTTGGAGCCGCCGGTCGAGATCCACTTCTTGGAGTAGATCTTCTTCAGGTCGGTGAAGATGCGGTGCTGGTCGCTCGCGGCCTGCTTGATGTCGAGCTTCGACCAGTCGGCGGGATCCGCCGGGCGGGACGGGGTGAAGAAGCGGTACTCCATCGAGACCTGGTTGCCGTCGATGATCTGCGTCGGCTCACTGCGGCGCGGGGCCGTCGAGACGTTGTAGCCGCTGGTGAAGAAGACCGTCGGGCGGTTGGTGTCCTTGTGCAGCAGGGTGACGCGCTGCTTGAAGGTGCCCTTGGACGGGTCCCGGTGGTCGACCGGCTGGGTGTAGTTCAGTACGAAATAGCGATAGCCGGTGTACGGCTTCTCCTCGACCAGGCTCATGCCCGGTATCGCGAGTATTCGCTCCTTGATGTCCTGCTCGGTGCCCGGCTCTGCGGTGGTGACCGCCCCGGCCGGTGCGCTGCCGAGTCCTATGGTGCCTATGAGCACCGCGAACGACAGCAGCATGCTGCGCGCCTTGCGCATTCGCCCTCCCCTGTTCAGTCACAGACGACGGGGCGAACCTAGCCGGGCAACTCCCGTACCACCAGACTCAGCAGAGAATCCAGCCGGTCGATGCGTTCCGCGCACCGACCGAACCATGCGCCCGCACACAGCGGTTGAGGGCGTAGACCGTCACCGGTCCGGCGCGGTAGGTGAAGCGGCCGCTGTCCCTGGCGGTGCGGCTGCCGCGCGCCTGGATGGTGACTGCCATGGTCTGCCGTACGCCGGGGCGTTTGGAGACGGTGATGGCGCAGGCGTAGCGGCGGCTCTTGTAGATGCGCAGTTCTCCGGTGGCGAAGGCGACCGTCTTCACTTTCCGGCCGGAACAGGCCGGTCCGGCAGACGCCGCCTCGGCGCTCCCGATGCCGGGGCTCGCGAGAGTCAGTCCCGCCGCCGCGATCACGATGGCAAGTCCGTACATCAGGTGTTTTCTCATCGCCCCACTCGCCGCAGCGAACACACGTGTCCCCTTACCCCACATGAGCGTACGTGCGTACGGACGCTTGGGAAACAGTGTGCGGTTGCGGGACTTCCGCACGAAGGTTCGGGACAAGGTACGGAGCCTTGTTCATGCCCCTCATCAAAGCGGAGCCGGCCCCGCTGAGGGACCGGCTCCGCTACTCGTCTTCCTCACGGAACGTACTCAGACGGCCGCCGGCTCGTCCTCGCCCACGAACGTGCGCCACAGGCGGGCGTACGTCCCCTCCAGGGCCAGCAGTTCGTCGTGCGTGCCGTCCTCGACGACCCGGCCGTGGTCCATGACCACCACCCGGTCCGCGCGCGCCGCCGTCGTCAGGCGGTGGGCGACGACCAGCGTGGTACGGCGGCCGGTGAGACGGTCCGTGGCCTGGTTGACCTGGGCCTCGGTCGCCAGGTCCAGGGCGGCGGTCGCCTCGTCGAGGAGCAGGATGTCCGGGTCGACGAGTTCGGCGCGGGCGAGCGCGATGAGCTGGCGCTGGCCGGCGGAGAGGTTGCGGCCGCGTTCGGCGACCTCGTGCAGGTAGCCGCCGTCCAGCGTCGCGATCATGTCGTGCGCGCCGACCGCGCGGGCCGCCGCCTCGACCTCGGCGTCGGTGGCGTCGTGCCGGCCGTAGGCGATGGCGTCGCGGACCGTGCCCGCGAAGAGGTACGCCTCCTGCGGTACGACGCCGAGGCGGTGCCGGTACGCCGTGATGTCGAGGTCGCGCAGGTCGGTGCCGTCGGCGGTGATGCGCCCGGAGGTCGGATCGTAGAAGCGGGCGACGAGCTTGACGACAGTGGACTTGCCCGCGCCGGTCTCGCCGACGAAGGCGACGGTCTGGCCGGCCGGGATCCGCAGATCGATCCCGCTCAGCGCCTCTTCCTCATCGCCGTACTGGAACCGCACGTCCTCGAAGGCGATCTCGCCGCTCAGCGACGGGACTTCCTTCGGCCGGTCGGCGGGGGCGGTCGAGGTGGGCTCCTGGAGGAGTTCCTGGATGCGCCGCAGGGAGACCGTGGCCTGCTGGTATCCGTCGAAGACTTGGGAGAGCTGCTGTACGGGGGCGAAGAACAGGTCGATGTAGAGGAGGTACGCGACGAGCGCGCCGGTGGTGAGTGTGCCCGCGTCCACCCGCCCCGCGCCGACGATCAGCACCGCGGCGGCGGCGACGGACGACAGCAGCTGCACGAAGGGGAAGTAGATGGAGATCAGCCACTGGCCGCGCACCCGCGCCTGCCGGTAGCTGTCGCTGCGCTCCGCGAACCGCTCGGCGCCTGTGCGCTCGCGCCGGAACGCCTGGACGATGCGCAGCCCGGACACGGACTCCTGGAGGTCGGCGTTGACGAGACTGACGCGGTCGCGCGCCAGCTCGTAGGCCTTGACGCTCGACTTGCGGAAGAAGTACGTACCGATGATCAGCACCGGCAGTGTCGCGAAGACGACCAGGGCCAGCTGCACGTCGATGACGAGGAGCGCGACCATGATGCCGAAGAAGGTGACGACGGAGACGAAGGCGGTGACGAGGCCGGTCTGGAGGAACGTCGACAGGGCGTCGACGTCCGTCGTCATGCGGGTCATGATGCGGCCGGTCAGCTCGCGCTCGTAGTAGTCGAGGCCGAGGCGCTGGAGCTGGGCGAAGATCTTGAGGCGCAGCGCGTAGAGCACGCGCTCGCCGGTCCGGCCGGTCATCCGGATCTCGGCGGTCTGCGCGACCCACTGCACGATGACGGACAGCAGCGCGAGCCCGGCCGCCGCCCAGACCGCGCCGAGCGCGAGCTGGGTGACGCCCTCGTCGATGCCGTGCCGGATCATGATCGGCAGGAGCAGCCCCATGCCGGCGTCCACGGTGACGAGCGCGAGGCTGACGAGCAGCGGCAGCCCGAAGCCGCGCAGCAGGCGGCGCAGGCCGTACGACTCCTCGGGCTGGACGGCGCGGTTCTCGTCGATGTCGGGTACGTCGTTGGCGGGCGGCAGCGCCTCGACCTGCGCGAGCAGCTCGGGCGTTGCGGGCATCCCCGGCGCGTGGTCGGTGGCTGCGCGGTCGTCGGGCGAGGCCTCGTCCCGTACCCACAGCTCGGGCGTGATGCCGCGCTCGGCGTCGAACTCGGCGTCCAGCTCGGCCTGCACGGACCGGTCGTCGGCGGGTTCCGGCGCCTTGGTGAGGATGTGCCCGGGCGATACGCCGCCGAGCTCGTCGGGGTCGGTGAGCAGCCGCCGGTAGAGCGCCGAGCGCTCCTGGAGCTCCTCGTGCGTACCGATGTCGGAGAGGCGGCCGTCGTCGATCACGGCGATGCGGTCGGCGAGGTTGAGGGTGGAGCGGCGGTGGGCTATGAGCAGCGTCGTACGCCCGGCCATGACGGACTTCAGTGCCTCGTGGATCTCGTGCTCGACGCGGGCGTCCACGGCGGAGGTGGCGTCGTCGAGGAGGAGCAGGCGGGGGTCGGTGAGGATGGCGCGGGCGAGGGCGATGCGCTGGCGCTGGCCGCCGGAGAGGGTGAGGCCGTGCTCGCCGACGGTGGTGTCGTAGCCGTTCGGCAGCTCGGAGATGAAGCGGTCGGCCTGGGCGGCGCGGGCGGCGGCCAGGACCTGCTCGTCGGTCGCGTCCGGCAGGCCGTAGGCGATGTTGGCGCGGACGGTGTCGGAGAAGAGGAAGCTGTCCTCCGGTACGAGCCCTATGGCTGCGCGCAGCGAGTCGAGGGTGAGTTCGCGGACGTCGTGCCCGCCGACGAGGACGGCGCCGTGGGACACGTCGTAGAAGCGCGGCAGGAGCAGCGACACGGTGGACTTGCCGCTGCCCGAGGAGCCGACGACGGCGACGGTCTCCCCGGCCCGGATTTCGAGGGAGAAGCCGTCGAGGACGGGCCGGTCGTCGTCGTAGCCGAACGACACGTCGTCGAACTCGACGGTGGCGGGTGCGTCGGCGGGAAGCTCCTTGGTCCCGTCCTCGATGGACGGCTCGGTGTCGATCAGCTCCAGGACGCGCTCGACACCGGCGCGGGCCTGCTGCCCGACGGTGAGGACCATGGCGAGCATGCGGACGGGGCCGACGAGCTGGGCGAGGTAGGTGGAGAAGGCCACGAACGTACCGAGGGTGATCTCCCCGCGCGTCGCGAGCCAGCCGCCGAGCGCGAGCATCGCGACCTGGCCGAGGGTGGGCACAGCCTGGAGGGCGGGGGTGTAGCGGGAGTTCAGCCGGACGGTCCGCATCCGCCCGGCGAAGAGGCGGCGGCTGACCTCGCGCAGCTTGCCGGTCTCCTGGTCCTCCTGCCCGAAGCCCTTCACGACGCGTACGCCCGACACGGCCCCGTCGACGACGCCGGCGACGGCGGCGGCCTGGCCCTGGGCGTACCAGGTGGCCGGAAAGAGCCGGGTGCGGCTGCGCTTGGCGATGAACCACAGGGCGGGGGCGACGGCGAGGGCGACGAGGGTCAGGAGCGGCGAGAGCCACGCCATGATCCCGAGCGAGATGAAGAACAGCAGGAAGTTCCCGATGGTCATCGGGAGCATGAAGAGGAGGCTCTGGATGAGCTGGAGGTCGGTGGTGGCGCGGCCGACGACCTGCCCGGTGGAGAGCTCGTCCTGGCGGCGTCCGTCGAGGCGGGTGATGGTCCCGTACATCTCGGTGCGCAGATCGTGCTGGACGTCGAGGGCGAGGCGGCCGCCGTAGTAGCGGCGGATGTAGGTGAGGCCGTACACGACGACGGCGGCGACGATGAGCAGCCCGGTCCATACGGCGAGCGACCGCGTCTTGGCCCCGATGACGTCGTCGATGATCACCTTGGTGATGAGCGGGACGAGCGCCATGACGGCCATGCCGGCGAGCGACGATCCCAGTGCGAGCACGACATTGCGCCGGTACCTCCAGGCATAGCCCGCCAGCCGCCGTGCCCACCCTTGATCTGCCGCCGCCACTGTTGCCTCCCGGTCGTCCTGACGTCCTGATCTGCCGGAAGTCACCAACGCGGTGAGGTGCGGATTTCATCCCGCCGCCATGAAGACCGGTCTCTGGTCCTAGGACCATCACCCGTTCGGTGGGCTTCACGTACGTTTCATCACGCCATACACTCAAGCATCTATACGTTCCGGTGTATGGATGATCCCTTTGTGATCGAGATCGAGCCGGAGGTCCGGCTGTGGCTGATGAACCTGTCAGAGCACGACTACGCGAGGGCCGAACACGCCGCTGCCCGACTGGCTGGGGATGCGAGCACGCTCTGCGAGCCGCACTCGCGCCATCTGGGAAACGGGGTGAGGGAATTGCGATTCGACCTCGGCCCCAATCGTGACGCTGTCAGAATCACGTACTGGCTCGCTCCGGGACGCCGAGCCGTGCTGCTGACGGTCTTCCGCAAAACGAAGCAGCGCGAGGACGCGGAAGTCGCCCGCGCGAAGCAGGCGAAGGCCGTCTGCCAAGCAGCACACGAACCTGCGCACGATGTATTCGTCCGCGACACACAGCAAGGAGGGCTGTAATGGTCAGCCACGCCCAGTGGAAACTCGCCAGGGACCGGAAGATCGCCCAGGGCATCGCGGAAGATCCCGAGGTCGCCAAGCTGCGCGAGGAGATCAGCATGTCGTGGGATCTCGGTCAGGCGGTGTACGACCGGCGTACCGAGCTCGGGATCTCGCAGACCGAGCTCGCGCAGCGCGCCGGCATGACGCAGCCGCAGATCTCCAAGCTGGAGCTGGGCGGCACCATGCCGACGCTGCCGCTGCTCGCGCGGCTGGCACGGGCGATGGAGGCCTCGCTGAGTGTGGAGCTCGACGGTGATACGTCCGTTGTCGCGTTCCGCGCACGTACCACCGCTGCCTGACGGAGCCGGGCCGTCAGGACTTCGGTACCGCCGGGATCGCCTCGCGGGGTGTCTCGGTCGGGGCGTACAGAGTCGATGCGGACGCCGTCGGGTTGAGGGCCTTGTGGATCGCGCGGGACACGGCCTGGATGGTGTTCACGCCGTCGTTCATGGTGGCGTTGTCGTAGGTGAGCACCGTGATCCCGTAGTCGTGGCCGTTGCCGGTGAACGCGCCGATGGAGTGCACGCGCCAGCCGTGCGTGGAGCGCGGCAGCCAGCCGTTCTTGACCTGGATCTTGGCGGTGGACGGGGCGCCGGCCGGAGTGCCCCAGCGCTGGGAGGAGATGACCTTGCCCATCAGGCCGAGGGTGTACTTGCGCGAATTGTCGCTCAGCACGGTGTTCTTCGCGGTGAGCAGCGCGAGCAGCTTCTGCTCGTCGCGTGCGGTGATCTGGGTCAGGCCCCAGTAGCCGCCGGTGCCGGGCACGGTCTGGGTCATCCCGGCGGCGGCCAGGAAACCCTTGATCTTCGTCATGCCGAGCTGCCGCCACAGGGTGCTGGTGGCGTTGTTGTCCGACTTGGTGATCATGTCGGTGGCGAGCTGGTTCTCGCGCGACGTCAGGTAGCGGTTGGTCTTCTTCGCGTCCCACAGCAGCGCGGCGAGGACGGTCACCTTGACCACGCTCGCGGAGTCGTACTTCTGCGCGGCGCGCAAGGTGCAGGTGGTCTTGGTGGTGCGGTCGTACAGCGAGATCGCGGTCGTGGACTTCCGCCCCTTGAGCGCCTCGGTGATACCCGTGGTCAGCTTGGCCGCGAGCCCGGTCTTGCCCGAGGTGCAGACCACCGTCGGCGCGGTAGCGGCAGCGGCGGGCGCGGCGGCGGCGAGGGGCACGAGTACCGCCCCGGCCAGGACTGCGGCGGTAGTGGCGAGCGTTATTCGACTGTGCGTCATGGTGTGGTTTTCCGTCCCCTCGTAACGTCTGCTTCAGATGACCCTTGGGGGGCGGAAAGGTTGTACGGGATTCACCGGAGAATGGAGCCACGGCACACGACGATGTCTTCGTCGTCCTTGAAATGGCTACGCGTGGTGAAAGAGATGACGGGGCCCTCTTGCTCGTAGCGCGCGGTGTACAGGCGACGGGAGACCTCTTCGCGGCGCAGCCATCGTGCGATGGCCTCGGCGTTCAAAGATGCCGCGCAGGGCCGGAGGACGGGGGCGCCGCCCGCTGCGCGTCATGTCCCCATCCCCCCTCTGCGTAAGCAAGTTGTCGTCGCGTGGCTACGCCGGCCAAACGCAGAGCATCAGGCGCGCACTTCTTCGGGCAGCAGGCCCTGAATGCTGGACGTCAGGCGTCGAAGTCGTACTCCAGGACGTACGCCGACGCGTCCAGGACCATGTCGTTCACCTCAACCACGCGCCCACCCTCGGCGAAAGCCGTGCGGCAGACGAGGACGACCGGAGTGCCTGATGCCAGGCCGAGGTCGCCGGCCTCGGCCGCGCTCGGCATCCGGGAGCGGACCTCCTCGCGGAAATGGACCGGTTTGACACCGAGTTCCTCAAGCCGCGCATAGATTCCGCCGGGGCCGGTATCCGCCTGCACAATCGCCGTTCCTGCCACGAGTTCGGCGTCAAGGTAGGACGAGGCGAGCAGCACCGGCTTACCGTCGAGCACGAATCGCCGACGGCGTACGTACACTCGCGCGCCCGGCGCGACACCGAGGACGCCCGCGATCCCCTCCGGTGCCTCTTCCTCGGCCACCGAGAGCAACTCGACCACCAAGTCTCGTCCCTCGGCCTCGCCTTCCCAGATGGACCGCCCCTCACCCCACGTCAGGTGCGAGAGCCGCTGCACCCCGCGGCGCCTGATGGGCCTGAACTCACGGACAAAGACCCCCGCACCCTTGCGCGCTTCGACCAGCCCCTCGGACTGAAGCACGCCCAGCGCCTGCCGCGCCGTCATACGGGCGACGTCGTACGTGGCCATCAGGTCGTTCTCTCCAGGCAGACGCTCGCCCGGCGCGTACTCACCCGCCTCAATCGCAGCCTTCAGCTCCGTTGCGATGCGCTGGTACTTGAGCTCTCGGCCGGCGCCCTGGCTACCCATGGAGAAGTCCTCCCTGATCATCTCTAGACATCCTAGGCGCCTTTCGCCGGGCACCACCCGGCCAGCATTTGAGCACAAGCGAGCAAGCGCGTACATCTCTAGAGAAGCACTGGACCAGACAGCCTTCATCACGCTTCACTGGCATAGATCTCTAGAGATGCATGTGTCATTGCGACGCTCAGGAGGCTTCCATGCCGGTCCACCCCACCGACGTACCCCTCGAAGTTACGTGGCAACTCCCCCGCAGCCCGCGCAGCGCGGGACGCGCCCGGGCCCTGCTGCGCGAACAGCTCGCGGCCTGGAAGATCGACGGCACGGTGGCGGAGACCGCCGAACTGTTCGTGTCGGAGCTGGTCACCAACTCCGTCCAGCACGCGTACGTCCCACCGGGCCGAGAGATCGGCGTACGGTTCGCACGCTATGACGGGGTCCTGCGCATTGAGGTCGCCGACGCCAACGGCTGCCACCCGACCCCGCACCAAGCGGGCGACGACGACGAACGAGGCCGGGGCCTAGCCATCATCGTCGCCCTGGCGCAGCGATGGGGCTACTGCCCTCGGCGCCACGGTATTGGCAAGGCGGTCTGGGCAGAGCTCAAACTTCCGGAGCAGACGGAGCCGTTGGGCTCCGTCACGCGTGCGTGATCAGGCTCCCGTCAGGTGTGTCGGGGCGAACATTCGGAGCAGCGCCGGGAGTACGAGCACCGAAGGGCCGGGGGTCGAGAAGGACTTGGTCAGGTCTTCGGTCAGGGTTTCCGGGGTCGTGCGTGCTGCCGGTACGCCGAAGGAATCCGCCAGGGCGATGAAGTCCGGGCGGGCCAGTTCCGTGCCGGTGGCCTCGGCGAAGGCGTCGGTCATGTACTCGCGGAGGATGCCGTAGCCGCCGTCGTCCACGATCAGCCAGGTGACCGGGAGGCTGTGCTGGCGGGCGGTGGCGAGTTCCGCGATGGAGTACATCGCGCCGCCGTCGCCGGAGACCGCGAGTACGGGGCGGGTACGGTCCGCCGTCGCCGCGCCGAGCGCCGCCGGGAAGCCGTAGCCGAGGCCGCCCGCGCCCTGCGCCGAGTGCATGGTGTTGGGGTGGCGGGGGTCGAACGCCGACCAGGCCCAGTACGCCAGGATCGTCATGTCCCAGAAGCTCGGGGACGTGGCGGGGAGTGCTTCCCGGATCGATGCGAGCAGGTGCTGCTCCAGGGGGAGGTCCTGGGAGGCGATGCGGGCGCGAACCTTCGACAGCACCGCCGCCACTCGCTCCGCCGCCCCCTCGTCCTCGCGGTCCTCCACCGTCTCCAGCAGCGCCGAGAGCGCCAGGCGGGCGTCCGCGTGGATGCCTAGTGCCGGGTGGTTCGATTCGAGTTTGCCCAGGTCGGCGTCGATCTGGATGATCCGGCCGCGCGGGCTGAACGTGAAGTAGTTGGAGGACAGTTCACCCAGGCCGCTGCCGACCACCAGGAGTACGTCCGCCTCTTCCAGGAAGTCCGTCGTGTGGCGGTCCTCCATCCACGACTGGAGGGAAAGTGGATGCGTCCACGGGAACGCGCCCTTGCCGCCGAACGTCGTGACCACCGGCGCGTTCAGCTTCTCCGCCAGCGCGCGCAGCTTGCCGGAGGCGTCGGAGCGTACGACACCGCCACCCGCGATGATCACCGGACGGTCGGCCGTCGACAGCAAGTGGGCAGCCAGAGCCGTCAGTTCGGGGCGTGGAGGGAGTTCGCGCGGGGTCGCGTCCATTGCCGTGACGACGGGGAGGGACGTCTCCGCCAACAGGACGTCCTGGGGGATCTCGATCCATACCGGGCCGTGCGGGGCCGTCAGGGCCGACTCCCACGCCTCGGCGATCGCGGACGGGATCTGCGACGCCGTACGAACCGTGTGGACCGACTTCACGATGTCGCGGAACGACGCCTTCTGGTCGCGCAGTTCGTGCAGGTAGCCGTGCCTGCCGCCGCCCAGCCCCGCCGACGGGATCTGGCTGCTGATCGCGAGTACGGGCGCTGACGCCGCCGCCGCCTCTTGGAGCGCGGCGAGCGCGGTGAGGGCCCCCGGGCCGGTGGACAGGAGCAGCGGCGCCGCCTCGCCGGTGATCCGGCCGTACGCGTCGGCGGCGAAGCCCGCGTTGTTCTCGACGCGCAGGCCGACGTACGAGAGGGACGAGCGGCGCAGCGCGTCGAACATGCCCAGCGCGTGCTGGCCGGGGAGGCCGAAGACCGTCGTCGCGCCCAGGCCGGACAGGGTCTCGACGACGAGGTCGCCGCCGTTGCGGCCGGGGGGCGGGTTCAGGGCGGCCTCGGTCTGCGCGGCGGTGGGCCGCAGGACCAGGTCGTGGTCGTGGGTCATGCGTACATCCATCCCTTCCGTCGTGCCGGGCGTCGTTCCGGCCGCGCGCCGGACGGCCGGCCCGCCGTACGCATGAGTGCGCGGCGGCGGGCCGGTGCCGGCTCCGGCGGTGAGGTTACTTCGCGCGCTGCTCCGCGCCGCCCTGGGCGCGGTTGGCGGCGATCTGCCGGGACATGATCGTCGTCAGCTCGTACGCCGTGTGGGAGGCGGCGACGGAGGTGATCTCCGCGTGGTCGTACGCCGGCGCCACCTCGACGACGTCCGCCGAGACCAGGTTGCAGGAGGACAGGCCGCGCAGGATCTCCAGCAGCTCGCGGGAGGTCATGCCGCCCGCCTCCGGGGTGCCGGTGCCGGGCGCGTGGGCCGGGTCGAGGCAGTCGATGTCGATGGAGATGTAGAGCGGGCGGTCGCCGATGCGCTGGCGGAGCTGGTCGGCGACCTCGTCGGCGCCGCGCCGGTAGACGTCGGACGACGTGACGATGCCGAAGCCCATCTTCTCGTCGTCGGTCAGGTCCTGCTTGCCGTAGAGGGGGCCGCGGATACCGACGTGGGAGAGCGCCTCGGTGTCGAGGATGCCCTCCTCGACGGCCCGGCGGAACGGCGTGCCGTGGGTGTACTCCGCGCCGAAGTACGTGTCCCACGTGTCCAGGTGCGCGTCGAAGTGCAGCAGGGCCACCGGGCCGTGCTTCTTCGCGACGGAGCGCAGGAGGGGAAGGGCGATGGTGTGGTCGCCGCCGAGCGTCATCATGCGGGCGCCGGAGCCGATGAGGTCGTCGGCCGCGGCCTCGATCGTCTCGACGGCCTCGTTGATGTTGAACGGGTTGGCGGCGATGTCACCGGCGTCGGCGACCTGCGCGAGCGCGAAGGGCGACGCGTCCTGCGCCGGGTTGTACGGGCGCAGGAGGCGCGAGGCCTCGCGGATCGCGTTGCCGCCGAAGCGGGCGCCGGGTCGGTAGGAGACCCCGGAGTCGAAGGGCACGCCGACGATGGCGACATCGGCGGTGCCGACCTCGTCGAGGCGGGGCAGCCGCGCGAACGTCGCCGGGCCCGCGTACCGGGGGATGCGGGAGGAGTCGACCGGACCGCGGAACTGCTGCTCGCTGCTGCTGCTCATGTGAATTGCCTTCTTTCGTACGCTTCGTTGCGTTATATGACTTTAGCCCGGCGTGGGGACGGACTTGGACTGGGGCTCGGGGTCGGACCCGGGCTCGTGATCGGGCTCCGGCTCGGCGCCCCGGCCCGCCAGCCGCTCGCGCCAGGCGGCCAGGACGGCGGCGTCGGTCGGCGGGGTGGCGAGGCTGACGACGACGTACGCCGCGAGCGACAGCAACAAGCCGTAGTAGACGGGCTCGTTGGCGAGGATTCCGTACCAGGCCATGACCCCGATGACCGCGAGGCCGCCGACCGTGACGACCGCGTAGTCGACGGCCATGGGCCATCCTCCTTCGAGCACCTCAGTGGCGTGTCGCGCAGGGATATGCAGGGAGAGCGGCGGCTCTTGTGCGGGGACATCCGCCCGTACCCGCGGCCGCCGGTTCGCTCGACATTAGGTGGCTGGAAGGCGACGCTGAAGTGTACGTTTCATCCACTCTCCCGACCCCAGATGGATGGACTGTCCATGCCGGAGCCTGTGACCTCCCCTCCTACCCCGCCCGTATCGCTGGCAGAGCTGCTGGCGCGGGAGGAGCTCGGCCTGCGCCGGATCGCGGGGCCCGAGGACGCGGATCTGCACTGGGTGCATACGTCGGAGATGGGCGACCCGTACCCCTACCTCCTCGGCGGTGAGCTCCTTCTGACGGCGGGCGTCCAGCTCACGGACCCCGACCACTACGTCTCCCGGGTCATGGAGGCGGGCGCGGCGGCGCTCGGCTTCGGTGTCGCGCCGGTGTACGACACGGTTCCGCCGGCCCTGGTGGCGGCGTGCGAGCGGCACGGGCTGCCCCTGGTGGAGGTGCCGCCGCCGACGACGTTCACCGCGATCGCCCGCGCGGTGTGGCGGCTGATGGCGGAGGCCCGCCACCGCGAGCTGCGCCGCGTCGCCCAGGCCCAGCAGGGCCTGGCCACGGCTGCGGCCCGCCCCGACCCGGTGCCCGCGGTCCTGCGGCAGCTGACGGCGCGGCTGGACGGGGGCGGGGCGTGGGCGGTGTTGCTGTCGGCCGACGGGGCACCGCTGGCCACGGCGGGGCGTACACCGTCGCCCGAGACGCAAGCGGCCCTGACCCGGCTCGCGCGCGTGGTGAACCCGCCGGAGCCGGCCGCGACAAAGGGCGCCCCGCCCGCGCCCAGGACCGCGCCCGCCTCCGCCACCGACACCGCCGGCGCCAGCCATCTCGCCGCGTACGCCCTCGCCGGCGGCCAGCGGCTGGCGCTCGCGGTGGCCTCGAACCGGCGCGAGGCCGGGGACCACACCATCGCCGGCGTCGCCGTCGTACTGCTGTCGCTGCTCACCACGCCGCATCAGGGCGCCGCGGAGTCCGCCCGCGCCGCCGCGCTGGTGCGGCTGCTGCTCGGGGCGAACGCGGGGGAGGTGGCGCCGCTGCTGGGCGCGGAGGACTGGACCGTGGTCCACGCCCGCCCTACCGTTACTTCCGGTACTCCCGGTCGTGATCCGCTCGCCGCCGCGGCGCTCGGGTCGGCCCTCGGCAGCGCGCTGGTGGACGCGACGGACGAGGCAGGCGGCGTACGGATCCTCCTGAGCGACGCCCGGGAGATCGAGCCGCAGGCCGGTTGGACCCTGGGCGTCAGCTCCCCCGTGCCCGCGTCCGACCTGCCGGCCGCCGAAGTCCGCGCCGAGCGGGCGGTACGCCGAGCCGAGGCCACCCGCAGCCCCCTCGTGCGCGACCGGGGCGAGGCAGGCGAGGGAATCGCCTCCCTGGTCGCCCCCGACGAGGCCCGCGCCCACGCCCGCGTACAGCTCGCGCCGATCGCCGACTCCCCCGCCCTCACCTCGACCCTGCGCACCTGGCTCTCACTCCACGGCAGCTGGGACCGTACCGCCGTCGCGCTCGACGTCCACCGCAACACGGTCCGCCAGCGCATCACCCGCTGCGCGGCCCTGCTCGATGCCGACCTGGACGACGCTGACGTACGGATGGATCTGTGGTTCACGCTGCGCTGGCTGTGACGCGTACGACCGTCCCGGAGCCTGGACAGCGCTGGTGACTACCCGGTAACTTCGACTGAGCAAGCGCTTAGAACAGCATCGCCAGCATCGCCGATTGAGCATGAAGGGGGCGTCCCGTGCGCCGTAGCGTTTTTGACGAGGACCACGAGGCGTTCCGGAAGACCATCCGGGCCTTCATCGAGGCCGAGGTCGTACCCGTCTACGACGAGTGGTTCGCCGCCGGCCAGGCGCCGCGTGACTTCTACTACAAGCTCGGCGAGCTGGGCGTCTTCGGCATCCGGGTCCCCGAGGAGTACGGCGGCGCGGGCATCGAGTCGCACAAGTACGAAGCCGTGATGTACGAGGAGACGTCCCGCGCGGGCGTCAACTTCGGCGGCTCCGGCGTGCACGTGCTGCTGGGCCTGCCCTACATCGAGATGCTCGCCACCGACGAGCAGAAGCAGCGCTACCTGCCGAAGTTCGTCTCCGGCGAGGAGATGTGGGCGCTGGCGATGACCGAGCCGGGCACCGGCTCCGACGTCGCGGGCATGAAGACCACCGCCAAGCTCTCCGAGGACGGCACGCACTACGTCCTCAACGGCGCGAAGACGTTCATCACCGGCGGTGTGCACGCCGACCGCGTGATCGTGTGCGCCCGCACCTCCGCCCCGCGCGAGGACGACCGCCGCTTCGGCATCTCCCTGTTCGCCGTGGACACCAAGTCCGAGGGCTACTCGGTGGGCCGCAAGCTGGACAAGCTCGGCCTGAAGACCTCCGACACCGCCGAGCTGGCGTTCGTCGACGTGAAGGTGCCGGTCGAGGACCTGCTCGGCGAGGAGAACAAGGGCTTCGGCTACCTGGGCAAGAACCTGGCCTCGGAGCGCTGGGGCATCGCGTTCGGCGCGTACGCACAGGCCAAGGCCGCGGTCCGCTTCGCGCAGCAGTACGTCCAGGACCGCACCGTCTTCGGCAAGCCGGTGGCCTCCTTCCAGAACACCAAGTTCGAACTGGCCGCCTGCCAGGCCGAGGTGGACGCCGCCGAGGCCGTCGTCGACCGCGCCCTGGAAGCCCTCGACGCGGGCGAGCTGACGCCGGCCGAGGCGGCGTCCGCGAAGCTGTTCACCACCGAGGTCGCACACCGCGTCATCGACAGGTGCCTCCAGCTGCACGGCGGTTACGGCTTCATGAACGAGTACCCGATCGCCCGCCTGTACGCGGACAACCGCGTCAACCGCATCTACGGCGGCACCAGCGAGGTCATGAAGATGATCATCGCCAAGGACATGGGTCTGTAAGACCCACCCTGTAGAACTGCCGTTATGAACAAGGCACTCGATGCACTCCTCGATCTGCTCGACCTGGAGCAGATCGAGGAGGACATCTTCCGAGGCGTGAGCCGTTCGGCGATCGTCCCGCGCGTCTTCGGCGGCCAGGTCGCGGCCCAGGCCCTCGTCGCCGCGGGCCGCACGGTCCCCGGCGACCGGCTCGCCCACTCCCTCCATGCCTACTTCCTGCGCGCGGGCGACCCGGGCGCGCCGATCGTCTACACCGTGGACCGCATCCGCGACGGCCGCTCGTTCACCACGCGCCGCGTCGTCGCCGTCCAGCACGGCCAGCCGATCTTCCACCTCTCCGCGTCCTTCCAGACGTACGAGGAGGGCCTGGAGCACCAGGCGGACATGCCGCCCGCACCGGACCCCGAGACGCTCCCGACGGCCGCCCAGATGCTGCCGCGGTACGCGGACCACTTCCTCGACCCGGGTGTCGTCGACCGCATGCTGGAGGCCCGCGCGGCGGTCGATCTCCGCTACGTCGACGCCCCTCCGTACGGCAGCGTCGGCGAACGGCGCGAGCCGCGCTCGCAGGTCTGGTTCCGTACGAACGGCAAGCTCGCCGACGACCCACTCCTGCACGTCTGCCTCGCGACGTACGTCTCCGACATGACGCTGCTCGACTCGGTGCTGCTCGCGCACGGGCGCGGCGGCTGGGCGACCGGCGATGTCGTCGGCGCGTCACTCGACCACGCGATGTGGTTCCACCGGCCGTTCCGGGCGGACGAATGGCTGCTGTACGACCAGGAGTCACCGTCGGCGTCGGGCGGACGGGGACTGGGCCAGGCCAGGATCTACACGCAGGACGGCCGCCTGGCGATTTCCGTCATCCAGGAGGGCGTGGTCCGGGTACCCCGCTGAGCGCTGATGGCTGATGACCGTCCGGCGTCAGAGGGTGCCCGAAGGCGCCACCCACCTCGTGGGCTGCCCAGTCGCCCCGGCGACGGTCGCGAAGTCCGCGTCGTAGTGCAGCACGGTCAGCCCGGCCGGCTCGGCGGTGGCCGTCGGCGCTGCGGTGGTCGACGGTAGCTGCCCTTGTCCAGCAGGATGTCGAAGTCGCCCCGCTCACCCATGGCGGCGAGCTCTTCCAGTGCGATCAGGCGCCGACGACGCTTGGCCACCTCGAGGAGAGCGGCGTTGACGGTGTCCTGCTCCGTCGCAGTGCCCAGTGTCGACGCGGCCTCGCTGAGGGCGTCGTCCCGATCTTCCATCCGGCGGAACATACACACCGCCCAGCCTGAGGGCGCCCGAAGCCCTGGGAAGGCCGCCGTACGAGTGAAAGCCGGGCCCGCCCCCCACGAGCGCGCGCGAGTGTCAGGCCGCGCCTTCGCCCAGGCCCGCCGCGTCCAGCAGGTACGCCGTCATCGGGTCGTAGAAGCGCGGGTCGGTGACGTGGTCGTCGAGCGGGACCGTGACCTGGAGCGTGCCTTCCGCCTCCGCGATGAAGAGCGCCGGGTCGTTGGAGTCGGCGTACCCGACCGCGTCGATCCCGCGCTGACCGGCGCACCCCGCCCACCCGTGGTCGGCGACGACCAGGTCGGGCAGTGGCCGGCCCTGGTGTTCCATCGCGTTGAGGATCGCCGTCATCGGCTCGGGCGAGTGCGTGTGCCACAGCGTCGCGCCGCGTTCCAGCATCGCGACGTCCGCGAACTGGAACACCATGCCCTCGTCGGCCATGAGCCCGCCGGGGATCCGTACGATCTCGCAGCCCGCGCGGCGCAGCGCGTCCGCTGTCTGGCGGTGTACGTCGAGCAGCCCGCCGGGGTGCCCGGTCGCGAACAGCACGCGCTCCTTGCCGGCGGCGGCCTTGCGCAGTCGCGCCGCCATGCGCTCCAGCGCGTCGACGGTCAGCTCGGGGTCAATGGTGTCCTGGCCCATGCGGTGCTCGGGGTCGTCACTGACACCGCAGCGCTCGGCCATTACGGCGAGGACGTCCTGTTCGTCGGTCCAGCGGTCACCGAGTTCGAGACCGAGCCAGTAGTGGCGGTCACCGTTCGCGAGCTTGCGGTAGTGGGAGAGGTTGTTGTCGCGGGGAGTGGCGACGTCACCGGCGATGCGGGTGCGGGCGAGGTGATCGACAAGAGCGGCGCGGCTGGGTATCGGCATGAGCCCATTGTGCCGTCCGGGTCCCACCCCCGTCCGGCAAAGCCTGCCCAGGCGGGCAACGGGCAACGGGGGTCCGGGGCAGCGCCCTGGTTGCGTCAGGCCACAGCCCGCGGCGCCAGCGCCCCGAACGCCCCGTGCGCCAGCCGCCGCAGCAGCCCCTCCATCGCCGCCCGCCCCGGCAGTCCGTTGCCGTACGACCCCAGGTGCGGCGTCGAGTTGAGCAGCCCGAACACGGCGTGCACGGCCGACCGCGCCTCCGCCTCCGGTACGTCGGGATTCAGCTCCCGTACGACGGTGACCCACAGTTCGACGTACTGCCGCTGGAGCTGTCGGACCCGCTTGCGGTCGCTCTCCCTGAGGCGGTCCAGTTCGCGGTCGTGCAGGGTGATCAGGGGCCGGTCGTCGAGCGCGAAGTCGATGTGGCCGTCGATGAGCGAGCCCAGGACGGCCGCCGGGCTGTCGGCCGATTCCGCGGCGGCGCGCTGCCTGCCGCCGTCCAGCAGCCGCTCGCTGATGCCGACGAGCAGCTCGGCGAGCATGGCGTCCTTGCCCGGGAAGTGCCGGTAGAGCCCCGGGCCGCTGATGCCGACGGCGGCGCCTATCTCGTCGACGCCCACGCCGTGGAAGCCGCGCTCTGCGAAGAGGCGGGCGGCCTCTTTGAGGATCTGCTCGCGGCGGGCGGGGGCCGCGACGCGGGCGGCGGCGTTGGTGCTCATGAGGCCATTCTAAACCGGCCGGTTAGCGGTCGTTAACCTTATGGTGCTGCTCTCCGGGATGCACGGCGGAACGCTCTGCGGGACGGGCCCGGAGGTGGGTGAACGCCCGCAGCACCCACTCCACCGGCCCAAGCCGGTATCGCCGCATCAGCAGCCCGCTGAGGGCGAGCTGGGCGGCGTAGAGGACGAGCGCGACGCCGAGCGGGGCGGCGATGCCCATGCGCCCGTACAGACCCAGACCGTACCCGGTGAAGATCAAGGCCATGACCAGCGACTGCGTGAGGTAGTTGGTCAGCGCCATCCGCCCGGCGGGCGCGAACACCCCGGCCACCCGTGCCCCGCTCGGCGTACCGAACCAGAGCAGAAGTCCGGCGACGTAAACGGCACTGAGTGCCGGGGCCATGACGATGCCGGTCATCCCGGCGAGCCATTCCCAGCGGGTGGAGAGCGGGCCCGCCACGCCCGCCGCCGAGAAGGCCGCAGCCGGCACTCCTACGCAGAGGCCGATCACGAGGGTACGCCGCAGGGCCGCCCCGCCGGCCCGCGTGACCCACTGCCACTTTCCGGCCGCGAGTCCCACGAGGAAGGCGGCGACGACGAAGCCGCCCGTGAACAGGAACGCGAGGGCGGCGGTCGGCAGGTGCTCCACGTTCGCTCCGACGACGTCCGCGAAACCGCCCCGGTAAGCGGTGACGAGTCCGGCGGCCTCCGCGTCCAGCGCCGCTTCCGATGCCGGGTCCGCGACGGCGTCGGCCAGCGTCAGGAGCAAGCCGAGCATCAGCACGACCGAGCCGCACGCGCCCCACACCCAGAGCGCGGCACGGAAGGCCCGCCGGGCAGTGGCCCGGCGGGCGGCGAAGAGGATCAGGCCGAGCACGCCGTACATGGTGAGGATGTCGCCCACATAGAGGAACACCGCGTGAAGGGCGCCGAGGACGAACAGCCCCAGCAGCCGCCGCATCGTCTGCGGCCCGAACCGGGCGCCGGCGCGCTCGGCCGAGGCCGCCTGGAGGGTGAAGCTGTAGCCGAAGAGGAACGAGAAGAGCAGGTAGAACTTGCTCTGCGCGAGGAACTCGACCAGCCAGAGGGCCACGGTGTCGGCAGAGCCGGACGGACGCCCGCCCAGCAGGCCGTACGTGCCCGCCATGGTCAAGCTGTTGACCAGCAGTATGCCCAGGAGCGCGAAGCCGCGAAGGGCGTCCACCTCCAGGATGCGCTGCCGCGGCCGCAACGCCGCCGTGCCCTCTAGTGCCGTCACAATCCCTCGCCCCGTACGAAATGCGTCGGACAGATCCTGACAGGAATCGATCCTGGCCGCGTCATACCGCAGGAGGAATCCGCCACCCCTGGACAGGAAGGTTAGCGCTCGTTAACCTGAAATGGCGTTAACGCTCACTAACATGCGCGTCATGATCACCATCACATCGACCGGGCAAGGGGGCTCAGGAGATGCGGCAGGCACCGGTGCTGACCAGCACCGCCGATCCGGCAGCCGAGGCATGGCGGGCCAATGAAGCGGCCCACCTGGAGCTCGTGGAGGGGCTGCGCGGGCGGCTCGCCGCGGCGCGGCTCGGCGGCGGCGAGAAGGCGCGTGCCCGGCACACCGCGCGCGGAAAGCTCCTCCCCCGCGACCGCGTGGACGCGCTCCTGGACCCCGGATCGCCCTTCCTGGAGCTGGCCCCACTGGCGGCCGAGGGGATGTACGGCGGGGCGGCGCCGGCCGCCGGTGTGATCGCCGGGATCGGGCGGGTGAGCGGCCGCGAGGTGGTCGTGGTCGCCAATGACGCCACGGTCAAGGGCGGCACGTACTACCCGATGACCGTCAAGAAGCACCTCCGCGCCCAGGAGGTCGCTCTCGAAAACCGGCTGCCCTGCGTCTACTTGGTGGACTCCGGCGGCGCCTTCCTCCCCATGCAGGACGAGGTCTTCCCGGACCGCGAGCACTTCGGGCGCATCTTCTACAACCAGGCCCGCATGTCGGGGGCGGGCATCCCGCAGATCGCGGCGGTGCTCGGCTCCTGCACGGCGGGCGGGGCGTACGTACCCGCGATGAGCGACGAGGCCGTCATCGTGCGGAACCAGGGCACGATCTTCCTGGGCGGGCCACCACTGGTGAAGGCCGCCACTGGCGAGGTCGTCACGGCGGAGGAGCTGGGCGGCGGCGAGGTCCACTCCCGCACGTCGGGCGTCACCGACCACCTCGCCGAGGACGACGCCCACGCGCTGCGCATCGTCCGGAACATCGTCGCGACGCTCCCGGAGCGCGGCCCGCTGCCGTGGTCGGTCGAGCCGGTCGAGGAGCCGAAGGTCGATCCTGCCGGGCTGTACGGCGCGGTGCCGGTGGACTCCCGTACGCCGTACGACGTGCGTGAAGTGATCGCCCGTACGGTCGACGGCTCGCGCTTCCAGGAGTTCAAGGCGGAGTACGGCCAGACGCTGATCACGGGCTTCGCGCGGATCCACGGGCACCCGGTCGGCATCGTCGCCAACAACGGCATCCTGTTCTCCGAATCCGCCCAGAAGGGCGCGCACTTCATCGAACTGTGCGACCAGCGCGGCATCCCCCTCCTCTTCCTCCAGAACATCTCGGGCTTCATGGTCGGCAGGGACTACGAAGCGGGCGGGATCGCCAAGCACGGCGCGAAGATGGTGACAGCGGTGGCGTGCACGCGCGTACCGAAGCTGACGGTCGTCGTCGGCGGGTCGTACGGCGCGGGCAACTACTCGATGTGCGGCCGGGCGTACTCGCCCCGCTTCCTGTGGATGTGGCCCAACGCGAAGATCTCGGTGATGGGCGGCGAGCAGGCGGCGTCGGTCCTCGCGACGGTCAAGCGGGACCAGTTGGAGGGGCGGGGCGAGGAGTGGCCGGCCGAGGAGGAGGAGGCCTTCAAGGATCCGATCCGCGCCCAGTACGAGGCCCAGGGCAACGCCTACTACGCGACCGCGCGGCTGTGGGACGACGGCGTGATCGACCCGCTGGAGACCCGGCAGGTGGTGGGCCTGGCCCTGACGGCCTGCGCCAACGCCCCGCTGCCCGAGCCCGCCTTCGGCATCTTCCGGATGTGAGAGACAGATGACGACGACGATGAAGATGTTCGACACAGTCCTGGTTGCCAACCGCGGCGAGATCGCGGTCCGCGTCATCCGCACGCTGCGGGAGCTGGGCGTGCGCTCGGTGGCCGTGTTCAGCGACGCGGACGCGGATGCCCGTCATGTACGGGAGGCGGACACGGCGGTCCGGATCGGCCCGGCGGCGGCGTCCGCCTCCTACCTGCGCACGGACCGCCTGCTGGAGGCGGCCGCCCGTACCGGCGCGCAGGCCGTCCACCCGGGCTACGGCTTCCTCGCCGAGAACGCCGCCTTCGCCCAGGCGTGCGCGGACGCGGGCCTCGCCTTCATCGGGCCTCCCGCCTCCGCCATAGCGCTGATGGGCGACAAGATCCGGGCGAAGGAGACGGTACGGGCGGCAGGCGTGCCGGTGGTCCCCGGCTCGTCCGGCAGCGGGCTGACCGACGCCGAACTGGCGGCGGCGGCACGTGAGATCGGCATGCCGGTCCTGCTCAAGCCTTCGGCCGGCGGCGGCGGCAAGGGCATGCGGCTGACGCGGGTCGAGTCGGCACTGGCCGACGAGATCGCGGCGGCGAGGCGTGAAGCAAAGGCGTCCTTCGGCGACGACACCCTCCTCGTCGAGCGGTGGATCGACCGCCCCCGGCACATCGAGATCCAGGTCCTGGCCGACGCCCACGGAAACGTGATCCACCTGGGCGAGCGCGAATGCTCCCTCCAGCGCCGCCACCAGAAGATCATCGAGGAGGCCCCGTCGGTCCTCCTCGACGAGGCGACCCGCGCGGCGATGGGCGAGGCGGCGGTCCAGGCAGCGCGCTCGTGCGGCTACCGGGGTGCGGGCACGGTGGAGTTCATCGTCCCGGGCAACGACCCCTCCTCGTACTACTTCATGGAGATGAACACCCGCCTCCAGGTGGAGCACCCGGTGACAGAGCTGATCACCGGCCTGGACCTGGTGGAGTGGCAGCTTCGGGTCGCGTCCGGCGAGGAACTCCCCTTCTCCCAGAAGGACATCACGCTCACGGGCCACGCGGTGGAGGCCCGCATCTGCGCGGAAGACCCCTCCCGCGGTTTCCTCCCCTCGGGCGGCGCGATCCTCGCCCTCCACGAGCCGCAGGGCGACGGCGTACGCACGGACTCCGGCCTCACGCAGGGCACGGAGGTCGGCAGCATCTACGACCCGATGCTCTCCAAGGTCATCGCGTACGCCCCCGACCGCGCCACGGCCCTGCGCCGCCTGCGCGCGGCTCTGGCCGACACGGTCACCCTGGGCGTCCCGACGAACGCGGGGTTCCTGCGCCGCCTGCTGGCCCACCCCGACGTCGTCTCCGGAGCGCTGGACACGGGCCTGGTCGAACGCGACGCGGACAGCCTGATCCCGGACGGAGTCCCGCCGGAGGTGTACGCGGCGGCGGCTCTGCTGCGGTCCGGGGAGACGGCCGTCGCCGACGGCACACCCGGCTGGACGGATCCCTTCTCCGCCCGCACGGGCTGGCGCCTGGGCGGCACCCCCGCCTGGACGGTGCACCACGCCCGCGTACCGGGCCACGACCCGGTGGCGATCCGCTTGCGCACCACGGCGGCGGGCCAGGAAATCCAACTCCCCGCCCCGCACCCGGCAGCCCCGGACCTGGCAACCGCCATCCCCCTGGAACCCGTCGCCCCGAACGGCACACAACTCCCGCCCCAGGAACCCAACGGCACGCACCCCGACGCACCCACCCGTGGCGAGGCCGAAGCCCCGACAGGGCCCGGCGGCGCGCAGCTGCCGCCCCGGGGGGCTGGGGGCTTGCCCCCAGTTTCGGGAAGGGGCGGGGTGGGGGAAGAAAAACTGCCCACCCGCGCGCGCCTCGTCACCGCCGACGCCGGCACCGTGACCATCGAACTCGCCGGCGTCACCCACACCTTCAGCCACGCGACCAGCCCGGAGGGCACCTGGCTGGGCCGGGACGGGGACGCCTGGCACGTCCAGGACCACGACCCCGTCGAGGCGAGCCTGACCGGCGGCGCCCGCTCCGGGGTGGACACCCTCGCCGCGCCCATGCCCGGCACCGTCACCGTGGTCAAGGTGGCCGTCGGGGATCACGTCGACGCCGGGCAGAGTCTCCTCGTCGTCGAGGCGATGAAGATGGAGCACGTCATCTCCGCCCCGCACGCCGGCACCGTCACCGAGCTCGACGTGACGCCGGGCTCGACCGTCGCCATGGACCAGGTCCTGGCCGTCGTCACGCCGCAGGAGGAGTCATGACCGACGGGCCGCAACTGCCGATGCGGGTCGGGGAGCCCGGCCTGCCCACCCGCGTCCGCATCCACGAAGTCGGCGCCCGCGACGGTCTCCAGAACGAGAAGACCGTCGTACCGACCGAGGTGAAGGCGGAGTTCATCCACCGCCTCGCCGACGCCGGGCTGAGCACCGTCGAGGCGACCAGTTTCGTGCACCCCAAGTGGGTGCCCCAGCTGGCCGACGCCGAGGACCTGTTCCCGCTCCTGCACGACTTGCGGGGGATCGCCGACCTCCCCGTGCTCGTGCCGAACGCCCGCGGCCTCGACCGCGCCCTGGCGCTCGGCGCGCGCCGCATCGCCGTGTTCGGGAGCGCGACCGAGACGTTCGCGAGCCGCAACCTCAACCGGACGATCGACGAGTCGCTCGCCATGTTCGAGCCGGTCGTCGCCCGCGCGAAACAGGACAGCATTCACGTACGCGGCTACCTCTCCATGTGCTTCGGCGACCCGTGGGAAGGCCCGGTCCCGGTCCCCCAAGTCGTCAGGGTCGCCAAGGCACTCCTGGACCTCGGCTGCGACGAACTGAGCCTCGGCGACACGATCGGCGTGGCCACCCCCGGCCACGTCCGTTCCCTGCTCACCCACCTCAACGAGGCCGGAGTCCCGACCCCGGCCATCGGCGTGCACTTCCACGACACATACGGCCAGGCACTCTCCAACACCCTCGCCGCACTCCAGCACGGCGTCACCACCGTGGACGCCTCCGCGGGCGGCCTGGGCGGCTGCCCGTACGCGAAGAGCGCCACCGGAAATCTCGCCACCGAAGACCTCGTGTGGATGCTCAACGGCCTCGGAATCGAAACCGGGGTCGACCTCGGCCGCCTCACCGCCACCAGCGCGTGGATGGCCGAACGGCTGGGCCGCCCCAGTCCCTCCCGCACCGTGCGTGCCCTGTCCCACAAGGACCTGTCCCACAAGGAGTCGTAGCCATGCCCCTCGACCACCGCCTCTCCCCCGAACACGAAGAACTCCGCCGTACGGTCGAGGAGTTCGCCCACGACGTGGTCGCCCCCAAGATCGGCGACCTCTACGAGCGCCACGAGTTCCCGTACGAAATCGTCCGCGAGATGGGCCGCATGGGCCTGTTCGGCCTGCCCTTCCCCGAGGAGTACGGCGGCATGGGCGGCGACTACCTCGCGCTCGGCATCGCCCTCGAAGAGCTGGCCCGCGTCGATTCCTCGGTCGCGATCACCCTCGAAGCGGGCGTCTCACTCGGCGCGATGCCCATCTTCCGCTTCGGTACGGAGGAGCAGAAGCGCGAGTGGCTGCCCCGCCTGTGCTCGGGCGAACTGCTGGGCGCGTTCGGCCTCACCGAACCGGACTGCGGCTCGGACGCTGGCGGCACGAAGACGACCGCACGCCGCGAGGGCGACGAGTGGGTGATCAACGGCTCGAAGTGCTTCATCACCAACTCCGGTACGGACATCACCGGCCTGGTCACCGTGACCGCGGTGACCGGCCGCAAGCCCGACGGCAAGCCGGAGATCTCCGCGATCATCGTCCCGTCCGGCACCCCGGGCTTCACGGTCGCCGCCCCGTACTCCAAGGTCGGCTGGAACGCCTCGGACACCCGAGAGCTGTCCTTCTCCGACGTACGGGTCCCGCTCGCCAACCTCCTCGGTGAAGAGGGCCGTGGTTACGCCCAGTTCCTGCGCATCCTCGACGAGGGCCGCGTCGCGATCTCGGCACTCGCGACGGGCCTGGCCCAGGGATGCGTCGACGAGTCGGTGGCGTACGCGAAGGAGCGCCACACCTTCGGCCGCCCCATCGGCTCCAACCAGGCGATCCAGTTCAAGATCGCCGACATGGAGATGCGCGCCCATATGGCCCGTATCGGCTGGCGTGACGCGGCGTCACGCCTGGTCCGGGGTGAGCCGTTCAAGAAGGAGGCGGCGATCGCGAAGCTCTACTCCTCCACGGTCGCGGTCGACAACGCCCGTGAGGCCACCCAGATCCACGGCGGCTACGGCTTCATGAACGAGTACCCGGTGGCCCGGATGTGGCGCGACTCCAAGATCCTGGAGATCGGTGAGGGCACGAGCGAGGTCCAGCGCATGCTGATCGCCCGCGAGCTCGGCCTCACCGACTGAGGTCCGACCGCCCCGGCCCCGCACCACGAGCCACACAGATGCTGAACCCCCCGCCGAACGGGGGAAGAAGCTCCTGCCCGGCATCGAAACCGAAGAATTCACGCACCGCTACACCGACCCCGACACCGGGGAACGCCGAACCCGCACCGAGCACCGCATCAGCGCCGTAGACCCCAAGGTCCGCGTGTGCGACGGGTGCTTCCTGGCCCAAAAATGTCCCGAGTACCAACCCGGGGAATCCTGTGCGTACGAGATGCCTGTACGCGTCCGCACGAAGGAGCAGTACATCGCGCTGCTCGACTCCATGATCAGCATGCAAGCCATGCGCGTGTTCTCGATGCGCATGTCAGAGGAGGTCGAAGGCGGGTACGCCGACCCGAATCTCTCCTCCGAGATGGATCGCCTCGCCAAGTTCGTCAAGCTGAAGTCTGATATCGAGGAGGCCGGTTTCAGCTTCTCGATGAAGATGCAGTCGAAGGACAACGCGGAGGTCGGTTTGATCTCGCGCCTCTTCGGACCAAAGTCCGATGGGCCCCCCGCGCTGTCCCCCGCCGGGGCAGTGTCAGCCCAAGACGCTCTCGGTCAGATGGGCATCATGGACGCCGAGATCGTCGAAGAGCCAGTTCCGAGGGAGTAGCTCCCTCACCGGCCACGTCGACCGGATCGGCGCTCAACAGCAGCAGCCTGATCGCCAGCGCCGCCTGCGTCAGCGCCTCGCCGGCCCCCGGACTCGTCATGGCCTCCACGAACGCGGCCTCCTGCGCACGCGTCTCCTCATCCTGCGGAACTATCTGCACCGGCCACTCCTCCCCCACGGTGCGCCCCCTTCGTGCGTCTACCGTTTCACCTCGGCCCTCGCCGAGGAAGCGCCTCATCACCCACCGCCACGTCCAACGCCTTTGTTAGGACCTCTTACACCGCCCTCGGCGCCCTCACCAGCCTGCTCACCGCACTCACCCAGTCCATCCCCCAGACCGGCAGCCAGCTCGCCTGCCTCAAGCACACCCACACCCTCACCACCGACGACACCAGCGACCCCGAACAGCGCGTCGACTCCGTCCACTGGTGGACCTGATTCCACTCCCGTCCCAGCCTGTGGGATCTCCTTGGTGATTCCCAACTCGGTTAGTATGTCGACGAGTTCATCTCATCTGACCAGAATTCCAGGAGACGTGTTGAAGACCCGAAAGATCGCCATACCCTTCGCCGCCGCGCTGCTCGTGCTCGCCGGAGCCCAGGTCGCCAGTGCCGACACCGTCGACCCCGCCGCAGAGCAGGCCAAGGAGCAGGCCGACCGGGCCGGTACCAAGAAGACCGGTGACATCTTCGCCACGTACAAGGGCAAGAAGATCAACCTGACCAAGAACGGCTGGGGCACCGCCAAAAACTGCGCCGAATACCCCGACCTCACCGTCAAGTGCTTCGACACCGAAGACGAGGAGAAGGCCGCCACCAACTCCTACAAGAAGGCCAAGAAGGGGACCAAGTACGCGATCCCCGAGGCGCCCGAAGGCAGATCCGACCTGACGATGAAGAAGGGCGCACCGAACAAGTTCGGCTCGATGGCCATCGCGGTCGACGGTGACGGCACCGCCTACACCCCGTACGGTTCCACCCGCATCTGGGCCAACATCTGGTACTACGGCCGCCAGCTCACCTTCTACAGCGACGGCTCGAAGAACCTGGGCGACTACTCCTTCCGCGACCAGGCGTCGTCCACCTGCAACAACGACGAGTCCGGCGGCATGGCACTCTACGACTGGCGCACCGGGATGCCGGACCCGTCCATCATCACCGCATGGGGCGGATGCCTCGGAAACCTGCACAGCTACAGCTACCCGACCGGCGGGAACTGGGGCGACAAGGCCGACGAACTGACCATGTAACACCCCACCGTCACCCGAGCCCCCGCACTGACTACGGTGTGGGGGCTCTCCCATTCCTGCACCCGAGGAGCCCGCCTTGATCACACGCCGTCTGCTGCTGACCGCATCCCTCCTTGCACTGGCCGGATGCTCACTGGAGGCCCATCCGAAGGGAGACCTCGCCGTACCCGACCGTCTCACACCCCAGCCCCACGGGTTCTACCACCAGGACGAGGCCAGGGACGGCGAACTCTTCAAGACATGGGCAGCCTCCGAAAACAGCTCGGACTGGTCCGTCGTGAGCCACGTGAAGGCGGTGCAGCGCGTGGTGGAGGGAGACGCGGTGTACGCCTACATCCACACCGACCTGAACCCGAAGAAGGGCGACCCCGACATGCAGGCCCAGGCGATCGGAGAGGCGTATACACAGTGGCCTCAGCGTGCCACGGACGCGGTCCGGATCGGTGTCTTCGACGCACAGGGCAAGCGCATGGGAAGGGCCATGATGGTGGAGCCTCAGCGAAGCTGACGATATCACCGGTATGACAGAGTCTGAATACGAAGACATTCGTGGGCATCTGTGATGCTATCCGCACGAAGCGACACAGCGTACTGGTGGCCGGAGGAGCAGTACTCGCAGCAGGAGTGGGCACCATCGCCCTGCGGGGAGGCGACAACGACGCACCCTCCGACCGCGTCAAGGACGTAGCCCGCGACATCGCCCGCACCGACGAGAACGGGAAGGTGCTCCACGCCGACCACGGCGAATGGAAGATCAACTCTAGAACGAGCCCAACCAACCTCCAGACATGACGAAGCCCCCGCTCCATACGCGGACGCTGACTCTGTCGGGGATCTTGGGGTGGTCGTTGGTCAGGTGTCGACGGTGCGCCAGGACTTTGACCGGGGAATGGCGTTCTGGTCCAGGTAAGTCTGGAAGGCAGTCGGTGGCCGGGTTGAGCGGACTTCGTCGGCGGGTGCCCGGCCGCTGAGGCGTTCGATGTTGACGGCGATGGCCGTGAGCACGTGTTGCAGGTGGACTTTCGGCTGTCCTCGGTATCGGCAGTGGCGCATGCCGTGTCCGTGGGCGAATTCGTTGATGGTGCCTTCCACTCCGGAGCGGGCCGAGTAGCGGGCCTTCCACTCAGGTGTCCGCTGCTCGGCCCGGACGCGGAGTTGCAGGTCGCGGAGTTCTCGCGGGGGAAACCCGACGGTTCGGGCACTGTCGGCGGTGCTCGTGCAGCGGGTGCGGGCCGGACAGGGACGGCACTGGCTCTTGGTGAACCGTGCCACGATCAGAGGCGCCGCGGTGGGCGAGGAGGTCGGGTAGGGGCCGTGCCAGCCCCGGCTGACCTCGCCCTGCGGGCAGGTGACCTGTTGGCGGTCGAAGTCGATGTGGAAGTCGTCGCGACCGAAGCCATTGTTCTTGCTGTGCTGGCGGGTGGTGTTGACCGGCAGTGGCCCGGTGACCGTGACCTGGTGATCCCGTGCTGCTTGCTCAAGGTGGACCAGGGAGGTGTAGCCGCCGTCGACCAAGTGCTCGGCGGGCAGCAGCCCACGGCGCTTCAGTCGGGTGTGGATGCCGGGCAGGGCCTTCGCGTCGTAGCTGGTGGCGTCGGTGGTGGCCACATCTGTGATCACGTTGACGCCGTCGGGAGCACAGGTCTCGGTGAGATGTGCGACGAACCCTTTCCAATGGGTGACATGTCCGCGGCGCGCGTGGCGGGCCGTCGGGTCGTAGGGCGAGACGACTGCGGCCGGCGAAGGAGGCAGCCCGCCGTCCTCGGTGGTGCGCCAGCGCAGGCGGCCAGCCCCGTCGCGGTAGTAGTTCTGCACCATGATCTGCCGCAGGGCCTGGACCCGGGGCCCGGACAGGCGTTCCGCCCCGTGCTGCCCGAGGTGCTCGATCAGCCGGACGGCGTCGTCGCCCGTGGCGAGGATCCTGGTCTTGGGACGGGTGGGGTTCTTGCCCAGGCGGACCGGGCGGCCGTAGTGGCGTCCCCATTCCTCGTCGACCAGGCCGTCCAGCAGGTGCGAGGCGGTGCCGGCCAGCTCTTCCAGCGCGGCCCGCACCGCCTCGGTGACCAGCTCCAGCCGGGTCAAGTCACGGACTGCAGCCAGGACATGGGTGGAATCGGTGCGCTGTGTGGTGCGCTCCCGCACCAGCCCGGCGTCCTTGAGCCGGGTCAGCGCCAGGTCCAGAAGCCGATCCGTGCGATCACCCTCGATGAGGCGTTCACGGAAGTCGCCCAGAACGCTGTGGTGGAATCCCGGATCGTCCAGCTCCAAAGCCATGGCGTACTTGAAATCGATGCGGCAGCGCACTGCCTCGGCCGCCTGCCGGTCCGAGAGGCCGAGGAGGAACTGCACCACGCAGACGGTGGCCAACTGGGCAGGTGAGAGACCCGGCCGGCCATCGCGCGGGTACCAGTCGGCGAAGTCCTGGTCGTCCCACAGCCCGTCCAGCCGGTCTCTCACCCACATCGCTGTCGTGCCGTTCGGGTTACTCGCACGTGCGATCTGCACGGTCAGAGCCGGAACTTGCTCACCAGAACGGGGACTGAGAGACAACGAACACCTCGGCAACCACATCGACCTGCGGGACAGCCCGAGCATGCCCGCTGATCACGCTGCCCCACCGGAAAACCCCAAGATCCCCGACAGAGTCAGCATCCGAGCCACACAAGGTGCGGGGCCCGGGAGCCGTCAGATCTCCTGGAGCTTGTTCGTGAAGACGTGGTTTCCGACATCGCGGCCGAGCTGCAAGCCGTCGGTGGCGTCCCAGCGGTAGTGCACACCGAGGTAGAGGCGGCTCATGGCGTTCTCCTCCTCGGCGTGACGGAAGCCGGTGAACCTGCGCGTGCGCACCGGGGACTTGGTGTCGTCCGTCCGGCCCTCGAACGCGATCGCGTCGGTCTTGAAGTACGCCCGCATGATCGTGCCCCACGCACCGGCGAACGCAGCATGCCCCGAAGCCCAGGCGGGGAAGCACGGCGTGGCGCCGAGCGGCTGCCAGGCCGTGTCGCCGAGGCCCTCTCGGATGGCCGAGACCGGCCGCCACAGGTCGATCTCCGTGCGGTACTTCACGTCCCATTCCGCGATCGCGGCGTCCGCGAGGGCCAGCGACAGCAGCGCGAACAGCCGGGCGTTCTCGTAGGTGTCCAGCTTCCGCAGCGCGGTGACAGTCCGCGTGTGGTCGATCAGCTGCCCCGGCGGCTTGTACGTCCGGTCGGCGTCGTTCGCCCAGAACCACGCGGCGGCGGTCTTGTCGGCGTCGCGGTCGGCGGGCGAGGCGGTGGCCGACCCCACCCGGCGCACCTCTTCCACCTGCTTGCGGTACTCCTCACTGGCCAGGAGGGCTTCGTACGTGGCGAAGCGCTCCGGCGTCGGTGGCCGGAAATGCGCGCCGGCCGGGATGGCGAAGGGTTCCACCAGTCCCCAGTACGGGTCGACCGCGTCGCTCTCCTGTGAACAGGACGCGCCACCGGTCGGACGCCAGGCACCGGGTTTTCCGTCGAGGTTGTACGCGTCCTCGTTGCTCGACCTGTCGAGCAGACGGTGGTCCCAGACGCGCTTGGCCGTGGGTTCGGCGATCAGCGGCTTGATGATGTCGAAGGCGGTCCAGTCGTTGCCGAACCGGTCCTTGAAGCGCTGGTTGACGAACAGGCTCTCGTTCGGGAAGAGCCGCACGAGGATGTCGCGGGCGGTGAACCCGATCACGCGCTCCTGCTCGTCCGGGCCCTGCTGGAAGGGCGCCCCGGAGTATTTGGGCGCTTCCAGATACGGCCGGTACTTCATCTTGTACCAGGTGTTGTAGTACGCGCTGACGGCGTCGAAGATCGCCACATTGGTCATGGCGGCCGCACGCGCGAGCGGCCCCGGTCCGACACCGGTCTGCTTCCTGAACACGTCCAGCAGGACGCCGTTCCAGTAGTGGACCGGGTCGCCCACGAAGGCGGCAGCCCGGGCGGCCGCGGGCCTGGCCGCAGCGTCGGCGCGCCGGGCGGTGGCCGGCAGTGCGGTGAGCGCACCGGTCGCGGCCAGCAGGCCAAGGGCGCGCCTGCGGCTGAACAAGGGTCTCGGTGCGGGTTTCGGTACGGGTCTCGCTAAGGGTCTCGCGTACGGGTCCATGGGCGTCCCCCTAGGTCTCGGCATGGATGTGCCGGCGCGGGGCCCCCGTGTGCCTCATCCCCGCGCCGGCACTGCGAGAGCCTAGGGCGGGCGCGGAGCGGGCGCGTCGCACCCAGGGTTGATGTCCTTGTGGACTATTGCGGTACATCCAGGCCGCCGGGCACGACGAGGGCGGTCTCGTAGGCGAGCACCACCGCCTGCGCGCGGCTGGACAGGCCCAGCTTGGTCATCGTCCGGTTGAGATGGGTCTTGACCGTCGACTCGCTGATGACCAGCTTGTTGGCGATCTCCAGGTTCGACAGACCGGTCCCGACCAGGCGCAGCACCTCCAGCTCGCGCGAGGTCAGGACGGACAGGTCCGGGTGGGTCGCCGGCCCGGCGGACCGGGCCAGCGGGGAGTTGAGGTACGACTCGACCAGGCGGCGTGTCACGGTCGGCGCGAACAGCAGGTCACCGGCCGCGACCACGTCGACGGCGGCCAGCAGGCGTTCGGGCCCCGCGGACTTGAGCAGGAACCCGCAGGCTCCGGCACGCAGGGCGGCGTACACGTACTCGTCCAGGTCGAAGGTGGTCAGCACCATGATCTTGGGCGGAGGGTCGCCGGCCTCCGCGAGGATGCGCTCGGTGGCGGTGATTCCGCTCATGGCGGGCATGCGGATGTCCATCAGGATCACTTCAGGGCGCAGGGCCGACGCCAGCCGTACGGCCTCTTCGCCGTTCGCCGCCTCGCCCGCCACCTCGATCCCCGGAGCCGCCCGCAGCAGCGCCGCGAGGCCTGCCCGGATGAGGTCCTGGTCGTCGACAACAAGCACCGTGGTCACCGCGGTCGGCTCCTTCACCCGGCCGGCGTTCCCCCGGCCCGTCAATCCCCTTTCTGCACACCGGGTGCGCGCGGCGCGGGCAGAACGAGTCCGACCTCGAATCCTCCCTCGCGCCGCGGCCCCGCGGACAGACTCCCGCCGTAGAGCTTGGCGCGCTCACGCATGCCGATCAAGCCGTGGCCCTGCCCGGCGCCGATTGTGGCGCGATCCCTACCACCGCCGTGGCCGTCGTCGGTGACGGTGATCCGTACCTCGTCCGGCAGGTAGTCGGCCGCGACGTCCACGCGCCGGGCGGTGGGGGCGTGTTTGAGCACGTTGGTGAGGGCCTCCTGGACTATCCGGTAGGCGCAGAGTTCCGCCCCCGGCGCCAGCGGACGCGGCTGCCCCGTGACGCGCAGCCGCACCGGCACTCCCGTCTCCCGTACGCGCCGGGTGAGTTCACCCAGCCGGCCGAGGCCGGGCGCGGGCGCGAACCCGCCGGTGGCCTCCCCCTCCTCCTCCGGGTCCGCGCGCAGCAGCGACAGCGTGCGGCGCATCTCGTGCAGCGCCTCGCGCGTCGTCTCGCCCACCGTGCGCAGGGCCTTCTCCGCCGTGGCGGGGTCGGTCGTGACGACGTACTGGGCGAGCCCCGCCTGGACGGAGATGACGGACAGATGGTGGGCGACGACGTCGTGGAGCTCCCGGGCGATGCGTACGCGCTCGTCGGTGACGGCCCGCCGCGCCCGCCCCTCCTGTTCCCGCTCCAACTGCGCTGCCAGAACCGCTAGTTGCGCATTGCGTTCAGCGAGACGCCGGGCCGCCGCGCCGAACCAGCAGATACCGGCGGGAATCACCACGCTCTGGGCGATCACCGTAGGCATGGAGCCCCCTTCGCGGGCCCAGCCGCCGTACCACCACGTCACGCTGACCAGGGCGGCGCAGGCGGCTGTCGTGCGTGGCGTACGCAGCGAAGCGACGGTGTAGAGCGCCATCAGTGAGCCGAGCGAGTTCACGACGGGCCAGTAGCCGAGGTGGATGTACCAGGCCCACAGGGTGCACAGCACGACCATCACCGCGACCGGCGACCGCCTGCGCACCACCAGCGGAAGGTTGATCAGCCAGATGAGGGCGACCCCGGTCCGGTCCATCTCCCGCCACCCCGCGGGCGGATGCTCGTCGCCGAGCAGCAGGCTGACGCCCACGTACGACAGGGTGAGGACCGCGTCCACGGCGAGCGGGGGAATCCGCCGGCGCGACACGGCCCACCAGGCCTTCGAGAGCATCGGCGCAGCGTAGCGCCAGGAACCCCCCCCCCGGACAGCTTGTAAGGTTAGCCTAACCTAACTTCAACTTGTCCACCTGTGGACCAGGACCCCAGCCGCACGTACGAAAGCAGACACCGTCATGCCTCACGCCCGACCTTCCCGCCTCTCCCGTCGCAGCCTGCTGGCCGTCGGTGGCGCCCTCGGCATCGGCGCCGCGCTGACCGCCTGCGGGAAGACCGCCGCGAAGAACGAGGAGACGGCCACCGGGAAGTCGGGGCCGTGGTCCTTCAAGGACGACCGCGGCAAGACGGCGAAGCAGCCGGCCACCCCCAAGAACATCGTCGCGTTCACGGGCGTTACGTCCCCGAGCAGTTCACCGCGAAGATCCTCAAGGTCGGCGCTCCGAGCGTCGCGCTGTGGGCCGCCGAGACCACCATCCCCAAGGCGATCCAGCGCCACGCCGACCTCGCCGAGTCCCTGGGCGCCGACATCAAGTCCAAGAAGATCACCGACTCCAAGGTCCGTTTCGAGAAGGCCGCCGAACGCCTGCGCCAGGCCGCCAAGGCCAACCCGAAGGTCAGGGTCATGATCGGCTCCGCGAGCCCGGACCTCTTCTACGTCACCCTCGCGAAGACGGCGGCGGACACGCTCTACTTCCAGGAGCTGGGCGTGAAGTTCGTCGAGCCGAAGGTGAACGCGGCCGGCTTCTTCGAGGAGCTCAGCTGGGAGAACGTCGACAAGTACCCGGCCGACATCATCATGATGGACAACCGGACCGCCGTCCTGCAGCCGTCCGCCCTCAAGGACAAGCCGACCTGGACCCGGCTGCCCGCCGTCAAGGCCGGCCAGGTCGTCCCGCGCACCACGGAGCCGATTTACTCCTACGACAAGTGCGCCCCGATCCTCGAAGACCTCGCCGAGGCCATCGAGAAGGCCAAGAAGGTCGTCTGACGGTGACAGGGGCCGGGGCCGACGGATCCAGCCGCCGCTACTCCGCAGCCCACGGCACCTGCGCCGAGCGGTAGTAGTCGATCCCCAGCGCGGACATCCGCGGCCCCTGCGCCGCCAGCCGCACCTTGTACGTGTCCCAGTCGTGCGTGGCCGCGGGCGACCAGCCGAGCTCCGCGATGCCCGGCAGCCTCGGGAACGCCATGTACTCGACCTGGTCGTTGGTCCAGACGGTCTCCGACCACATGGGCGCCTCGACCCCCAGGACGGACTCGGCCGGCGCACCCGGCAGGTAGTTCCCCGGGTTCCAGTCGTACGAGCGCTCCACTTCCACGTAGCCCGCCCAGTTGAGTCCCAGCGGCGTGCTCTTGTCGTACTTCATGTCGAGGTACGCCCGGTCCGCCGGCGACAGCACCAGCTTCGTCCCGTTCTTGGCGGCATTGGCGACCTGCGCCTTCTCCGTGGCCGAGGTCCTGTCGAGACCCCAGTACTGGGCGACGGCGCCCTCGACCGGGTTCCCGCCCGTCAGCTGGTGCCAGCCCATCACCGTCTTGCCGTACTTCCCGACGATGGCCTGCGCCTTGTCCATGAAGGTGACGTAGTCCGCGTGCGGCGTGGAGTGCGCCTCGTCGCCGCCGATGTGGAAGTACTTGCCGGGCGTCATCGCGGCGATCTCACGCACCACGTCGTCCAGGAAGCGGTACGTGATGTCCTTCGGCACGCACAGCGAGCTGAAGCCCACGTTGGTCCCCGTGTAGAGGGGCGGCGCGACGCCGTTGCAGTTCAGCTCGGCGTACGAGGCGAGCGCCGCGTTGGTGTGGCCGGGGATGTCCATTTCGGGGACGACCTCCAGGTGACGGGAGGCGGCGTACCGCAGGATCTCCTTGTACTCGGCCTTCGTGTAGTAGCCGCCGGGACCGCCGCCGACCTGGGTGGAGCCGCCGTACGTCGCCAGCCGGGGCCAGGAGTCGATGGCGATGCGCCAGCCCTGGTCGTCGGTGAGGTGCAGGTGCAGCTTGTTGATCTTGTAGAGCGCCATCTGGTCGATGTACGTCTTGACCTTGTCCACGCTGAAGAAGTGCCGCGAGACGTCGAGCATCGCGCCCCGGTAGCCGTAGCGCGGCACGTCCTTGATGCTGCCGCCCGCGACGACCCACGGCCCCTGCTGCCGCGTGTCCTTCTCCACCGAGGCGGGCAGCAGCTGACGGAGCGTCTGCACGCCGTGGAAGAGCCCGGCGGGCTTGAGGGCGCTGATGGTCACGCCGTGGCGGCCGGACTCCAGCCGGTAGCCCTCGTCGCCCAGCGAGTCGTCCTCGGAGTCGAGCCGCAGCCGGATGCCGTCCCTGGCGTCCCAGTCGGTGACGGGCAGGGGGAAGCCGGTGGAGGGACGCAGTATGTCCGCGAGGTACGAGCCGATCCGCCGCGCCTCGCGCGATTCGTCGTCGACCCTGATGCGCGTACGGCTCGTGAGGGCATAAGAAGACCCGCCCTCTGAGACGGAGGCGGGCGCCGGAATCACCTGGCCCAACGGTCTCGCTTCGGCGGCCGGCTCGGCGGCGGCCGGAGCGGCCGCGATGCTCGTCGCGCCGACGGCGACGACGAGCAGCAGCGGGGCGAACAGGCGTGGAATCCTTCTGCGTTGACTCACGAGCGGTCCCTTCAGCGGGCTTCGCAACGGTGGCGTGGTGCAGGCGAATGGTCACCATGCGTATCGCGCACCCCGTCCAGGGTCAAGGGTTTAGACCACTTCCCCATCTCGTGTCCCGCGCGTCCGCCGCAAGCCGGACGGGACTCCGGCCCACACTTTCCCCTCTGTGACCGAAATCCTGCCCGATTACGGGCAGATTTCTTGCGTACGCCCCGAATCCCCCGCAGTATCTACCGGGTGCTCGATCGCCGCCCGTCGTCCCCGTACGACGACCTCATCGACCATCTGGTCCGCAGCACCGCGCTCCCGCGCGGTGAGGCCGCCCGGGTGGTGCTCGACGTACTCGCGTACTTCGACGAGACGGCCGAGGACTTTGTGCGCCGCCGCCACCGCGAGCTGCAGTCCGGCGGCCTGGTGAACACGGAGATCTTCGAACGGATCGCGGCCGAGCTGCCACACCGCGCCGTGGCGCCGCCGGAACTCTCACTCCGCCAGCTGCGCCGCATCGTCTACGGCTGACACGGCCGGGCACCCACACCACACGACTCGAGGGATACAGACTGTATGTGCGGAATCGTCGGTTATATCGGCAAGCGTGACGTCGCCCCGCTGCTGCTCGAAGGCCTCCAGCGCCTGGAGTACCGCGGCTACGACTCGGCGGGCATCGTCATCACGAGCCCGAAGGCCAGCGGCCTGAAGATGGTCAAGGCGAAGGGCCGCGTCCGCGACCTGGAGGCCAAGGTCCCCAAGCGCTTCGCCGGCACCACCGGCATCGCGCACACCCGCTGGGCCACCCACGGCGCCCCGAGCGACGAGAACGCGCACCCGCACCTCGACGCCGAGGGCAAGGTCGCCGTCGTACACAACGGCATCATCGACAACGCCACCGAGCTGCGCGCGAAGCTGGTCGCCGACGGCGTCGAGTTCCTCTCCGAGACCGACACCGAGGTCCTCGTCCACCTCGTCGCCCGCTCCCAGGCGGTCACCCTTGAGGAGAAGGTCCGCGAGGCGCTGCGCCACGTCGAGGGCACGTACGGCATCGCCGTCATGCACGCCGACTTCTCCGACCGCATCGTCGTGGCCCGCAACGGCTCGCCGGTCGTCCTCGGCATCGGCGAGAAGGAGATGTTCGTCGCCTCCGACATCGCCGCGCTCGTCTCGCACACCCGCCAGATCGTCACCCTCGAAGACGGCGAGATGGCCACCCTCAAGGCCGACGACTTCCGTACGTACACCACCGAGGGCTCGCGTACGACGGCCACGCCGACCACCGTGGAGTGGGAGGCCGAGTCGTACGACATGGGCGGCCACGACACGTACATGCACAAGGAGATCTCCGAGCAGGCCGACGCCGTGGACCGCGTGCTGCGCGGCCGCATCGACGACCGCTTCTCCACCGTGCACCTGGGCGGCCTGAACCTGGACGCCCGCGAGGCGCGCGGCATCCGCCGCGTCAAGATCCTCGGCTGCGGCACCTCGTACCACGCGGGCATGATCGGCGCGCAGCTGATCGAGGAGCTGGCGCGCATCCCCGCCGACGCCGAGCCGGCGTCCGAGTTCCGCTACCGCAACCCGGTCGTGGACCCCGACACCCTCTACGTCGCGGTCTCCCAGTCCGGTGAGACGTACGACGTCCTCGCCGCCGTGCAGGAGCTGAAGCGCAAGGGCGCCCGCGTCCTCGGCGTCGTCAACGTCGTCGGCTCGGCGATCGCCCGCGAGGCCGACGGCGGCATGTACGTCCACGCCGGGCCCGAGGTCTGCGTCGTCTCCACCAAGTGCTTCACCAACACGGTGGTCGCCTTCGCACTGCTCTCCCTGCACCTGGGCCGCATCCGCGACCTGTCGGTCTCGGACGGCAAGCGGCTGATCGCGGGCCTGCGCAAGCTGCCCGCCCAGATCGCGGAGATCCTGGAGACCGAGGACGACATCAAGAAGATCGCCGAGGAGTACGCGGGCGCCCAGTCGATGATGTTCATCGGGCGGGTCCGCGGCTACCCGGTGGCGCTGGAGGCCTCCCTCAAGCTGAAGGAGATCTCCTACATCCACGCCGAGGCGTACCCGGCCTCCGAGCTCAAGCACGGCCCGCTCGCGCTGATCGAGCCCGCGCTGCCGACGGTCGCGATCGTGCCCGACGACGAGCTGCTGGAGAAGAACCGGGCGGCGCTGGAGGAGATCAAGGCGCGCAGCGGCCGGATCCTGGCGGTCGCGCACCGCGAGCAGGAAAAGGCCGACCACACCATTGTGGTCCCGAAGAACGAGACGGAGCTGGACCCGATCCTCATGGGCATTCCGCTCCAACTCCTCGCATACCACACGGCACTGGCCATGGGCCGCGACATCGACAAGCCGCGTAACCTCGCCAAGTCCGTGACGGTCGAGTAGCAGCCGCCGGCAGCCAGAAGGTCGTTGTGATCCCGTACGAACGGGTTACGGGATCACAATGACCGGCCGCTGCGCGCGCCGCGCCAGCCGGCCCGCCACCGAGCCGAAGATCCGCCCGACGATGCCGTGCGTCGAGCCGACCACGATCGCGTCGGCCGAGTACTCCTGGCCGACCTCCTCCAGCTCGTGGCAGATGTCGCCACCGCGCTCGACGAGGATCCACGGCACTTCGGCGAGATAGCCCGCGCAGGCCAGCTCCAGCCCCAGCACCTCGGTGCGGTGATCCGGTACGTCCACGAAGACGGGGGGCTCGCAGCCCGCCCAGACCGTGGTCGGCAGCCGGTTGGCGACATGGACGATGATCAGACCGGAGCCCGACCGCACCGCCATGCCGATCGCGTACGAAAGCGCCCGCTCACTGGACGTGGAGCCGTCGAAGCCGACGACCACGCCGTGCTGGAAGGCGGGATCGCAAGAATGGCGTGTTTCTTCCGCCGCCCGGAGGTCGTCCAGAGGATCGACAACCTGCTTGCGGTCTGCGGGTTCGGGGAGTTCGTGACCGGCCATGGGTGTCTCGGCGAAGAATCCTCTTGGGAGGGGTCGCTGGTCGCTTTTGTCGAGGGAAGCAGTGGCAAGGGCGGTGGAGCGGTGTCCGGGAATCATCTTCCCAAGCCCATACCCCCAAGGGTACGGCGACACTCCTCTCCTGCCCAGAGCCCGCCGTCCCTCACGCGGCGTTCCAGGGAGCATGCACGAGCCCGGCCCGTAAGGCAATGCCGGTTGGCCATTACACGCTGTCTCGACAGGCTCACCCACCGGTGACCACCCGGGCCCGCCGTACGTTAGTCACGAGCCCAAGCCCGCGTACGTGAGGAGCCCGCCGTGCCCGGACCTTCGACCACCCCCGCCACTCCTGCCGCCGCTCCGGTCGGCGACACTGTCGGCGAGGTGGTGCGGTGGGCCGCGTTCAGCTGCGCCCTCGTCCCTGTGGTGCTCGTCGTGTACGGGATGTCGTTCGGCGGGGCGGCCGCCGCCGCGCTGGGGCTCACTGCCGTGACCGCCGTCTGCCGGGTACTCCTGCGCCGGTCCGAGCGCGCGGCGGCCGAGGCGGCCGGGGAAATCGCGGCGGTACGGAAGCGGGAACAGGCGAAGGTGCCGGGGGCGCGGCGGGGCGGGCGTCATGCCGGAAGAAGCGCGCCGGGAGAATGACGGGCTCGCACACACGGGACCGTACCTTTTCAGCCAACTTCTGGCCGCTACCCAACCCTTGTCGAAATACCCTCCCCACCCCCGTTCCACCAGGCATGAAAGGACCGTCTCCGGCCAATGCACCCTACGGGGACGGGCCATGAGCGGGACGCGCACTTCCCTGCGGGGCCCGTGAGTGGAACGCTTCGTGATCGAATGCTTCGCGCCAAGTGGCCTTGTCGACATAGTGCCGAATGCCGAAGTTGTCACGCCGGCGCCACCGGACACAGTAGATTCGATCATGGGTATATACGGCGGGGGAATCATGCAGGACCGAGGGGAAACGTGCAGGACCGAGAGGACGCGAACACCAAGGGGGGCTTAGCGTCATGAGCCAGGACTCCACTGCCGTACCGGAGGCCGCACGGAAGCTCTCCGGACGCCGCCGCCGGGAGATCGTAGCCGTGCTGCTCTTCAGCGGCGGCCCCATCTTCGAGAGCTCCATTCCGCTCTCTGTGTTCGGCATTGACCGGCAGGACGCAGGAGTACCCCGCTACCGGCTACTGGTGTGCGCGGGCGAGGACGGACCGCTGCGGACCACCGGCGGGCTCGAACTCACCGCGCCCTACGGCCTGGAGGCGATGAGCAGAGCGGGCACCGTGGTCGTACCGGCGTGGCGGTCCATCACCTCGCCACCACCGCCGGAAGCGCTCGACGCGCTGCGCCGCGCGCACGAGGAGGGCGCCCGCATCGTCGGGCTGTGCACCGGCGCCTTCGTACTGGCGGCAGCCGGGCTGCTCGACGGCCGCCCGGCCACCACGCACTGGATGTACGCGCCGACGCTGGCCAAGCGTTACCCGTCGGTCCACGTCGATCCGCGCGAGCTCTTCGTCGACGACGGCGACGTCCTCACGTCGGCCGGCACGGCGGCCGGAATCGACCTGTGCCTGCACATCGTGCGTACGGACCACGGCACCGAGGCGGCGGGGGCACTGGCCCGCAGGCTCGTCGTACCTCCGCGCCGAAGCGGCGGCCAGGAGCGCTACCTCGACAGGTCTTTACCGGAGGAGATCGGCGCCGACCCGCTGGCCGAGGTCGTCGCCTGGGCGCTGGAGCATCTCCACGAGCAGTTCGACGTGGAGACGCTGGCCGCGCGCGCCTATATGAGCCGCCGCACCTTCGACCGGCGCTTTCGTTCCCTCACCGGGAGCGCTCCCCTGCAGTGGCTGATCACTCAGCGGGTGCTTCAGGCGCAGCGTCTGCTGGAGACGTCCGACTACTCGGTCGACGAGGTGGCGGGCCGCTGCGGCTTCCGTTCGCCGGTCGCGCTGCGCGGGCATTTCCGGCGTCAGCTGGGCTCGTCCCCGGCCGCGTACCGGGCGGCGTACCGGGCCCGGCGCCCGCAGAGTGAGATGCATTCGGTCGCGTCAGGGCTGCCCGCGGGCGGCCAGGGCGGCGACTCGGTGCCGCAGCAGGGCAGGCGTACGGCGGCGGCCGCGCAGGCGGGACCCTCGGCGACCACGTCGGCGGCCTCGTCGAACCACGAGCCGGGCAAGCCCGGCTCCGACGTGTACGCCCCCGGCCGCCCGACGCTGCCCGGCCAGCGGGATCGCCCCGTAGGGTGAGACATATGAACGATCGCATGGTGTGGATCGACTGCGAGATGACCGGGCTCTCGCTGACGGACGACGCACTCATTGAGGTGGCCGCACTGGTCACCGACTCGGAGCTCAACGTGCTCGGCGACGGGGTGGACATCGTGATCCGCCCGCCGGACGCGGCCCTGGAGACCATGCCCGAGGTGGTGCGGCAGATGCACACCGCCTCGGGCCTGCTCGACGAGCTGGCCGGCGGAACGACGCTGGCCGACGCCGAGGAACAGGTCCTGGCCTACGTGAAGAAATACGTGAAGGAGCCCGGCAAGACCCCGCTGTGCGGAAACTCGGTCGGCACCGACCGCGGGTTCCTGCTGCGGGACATGTCGGAGCTGGAGGCGTACCTCCACTACCGGATCGTGGATGTCTCGTCGATCAAGGAGCTGTCCCGGCGCTGGTACCCGCGGGCGTACTTCAACAGCCCGGAGAAAAACGGCAACCACCGGGCGCTCGCCGACATCAAGGACTCCATCGCGGAGCTGCGCTACTACCGGGAAGCGGTGTTCGTACCGCAGCCCGGGCCCGACTCCGAAACGGCGAAGAAGATCGCCGCGAAGTACGTCCTGCCTGCGGAACACGGGTAATAAGCATTCGGTGAGGCCCGGTCAAACCCGGGCGCGAGCACCCTCTGGGACCCTGTACACTTTTTCTCAGCCGGTCGGAAACGACCGGCCACGGTGGGTGTAGCTCAGTTGGTAGAGCACCTGGTTGTGGTCCAGGTGGCCGCGGGTTCAAGTCCCGTCACTCACCCTGATCGATCCGAGCCCCCGACCTGGAAACAGGTCGGGGGCTCGGATCGTTTTGCTGTGTCCGTCATGACCATGCACGGGTCATGACGGGTACAGGTCATGACGAGGCACGGGTCACCAGCTCCGTCGGGAACACGCTCTGGCGCGGGGCGGTGATGCTGCGCGTGCCGTCCGGGCGGCGGTCGGCGATCTCTTCCAGCAGGACGCGCGTCATCTCGCGGCCCATCTCCTCGATCGGCACCCGGACGCTGGTCAGCGGCGGGTCCATGTGCCGGGCGATGGGCGAGTCGTCGAAGCCGACCAGCGCCACATCGCCGGGGACACTGCGGCCCTGCTCGCGCAGGACCTGGCGGGCGCCCGCCGCCATGACGTCCGACGCGACGAAGACCGCGTCCAGGTCGGGACTGCGTTCGAGCAGGTCGGTCATGGCGCGGCGGCCGCCCTCCTCGGTGAAGTCGGCGGGGGCGATCAGCCGCTCGTCGACGCCGAGGCCGGCCGCGGCCAGGGCCTGGCGGTAGCCGTCGAGGCGGCACTGGGCGCCGTACACCTCCAGTCGTCCTGTGATGGTCGCTATCGTGCGCCGGCCGCGGGATATGAGGTGAGCCACGGCGCTCTGCGCGCCCGTCACGTTGTCCGCGTCGACACAGGGCAGTGCCTCCTGCTCGGAGCGGCGGCCGCTGATGACCGTCGGGATGCCGAGCCGGACCAGCTGCTCGGGCAGCGGATCGTCGGCGCGCACGGAGACGAGCAGCACGCCGTCGACACGGTGCCCGGCGAGGTAGTGGGCCAGGCGGCCGCGCTCGCGGTCGCTGCCGACGATGGTGAGCAGCAGCTGCATCTCGGTGCTGTCGAGGGCGGCGCCGACGCCGCGCACGATGTCGGAGAAGTACGGCTCGGCGAAGAACCGGGACTCGACCTCGGGGACGACGAGCGCGACGGCGTCGGTGCGGTTGGCGGCGAGGGCGCGGGCCGCGCGGTTCGGTACGTACCCCAGCTCGTCCACCGCGGCCTCCACGGCGGCGCGGGTCTCGTCGCTGACGCGCGGGGAGCCGTTCACCACCCGGGAGACGGTGCCCCGGCCCACACCGGCGCGTGCGGCCACTTCTTCAAGAGTCGGCCGTCCGCCGCTCCGGCCCCCTTGGCCCCGGATTCCACGATTCACCATCGTCCCGACCTCCCCATATCGTGCGCCGTTCGGTCGCCGTTCGGTCGCCGTTCGGTCGCCGTCCGGTGGCCGAACGGCGCTGCGCAATATCTCATAGCGGTCTCGGACCCGAAATCCCGCGTCCGGTGCCTTGACACCCCCGCGAGGAGCCGCGAACCTTCAACACATCACATGTGGGAGCGCTCCCACACTACCGGACTCATACACATCCCGCACGTTCCCCGCCCGGGCCGCAGCCGCACCTCAGGGGCTCATCAACGCAGTTGGCCGGGGGGTCGGCACGTCAGGGCGCAAGGAGGACGCAATGCGCATCAGTACCCGTACGCCTCGCCGGACGGTGGTCGTCGCCGCTGTGGTCGCACTCGGCGCCGGCCTGCTCGGCGGCTGCGCCGAGGACAGCGACGAGGGAACCCGTGGCTCCGGCGGCAGCAAGAAGGACGCCAAGGGCAAGACCGTCATCGAGATCGGCACCTTCGGCGTCTTCGGCTACAAACAGGCCGGGCTCTACGACGAGTACATGAAGCTGCACCCGGAGATCGTCATCAAGGAGGACGTGACCGAGCGCGTCGACACGTATTACCCGGAACTCCTGACGCACCTCGCGGCCAACAGCGGCCTCCAGGACATCCAGGCCATAGAGGTCGGGAACATCAACGAGATCGCCACCACGCAGGCCGACAAGTTCGAGGACCTTTCAAAGGCGCCGGGTGTCGACAAGTCCAACTGGCTGGACTGGAAGTGGGCGCAGGGGTCCACCAAGGACGGGCGGACCATCGCGCTCGGTACGGACATCGGGCCCATGGGCATGTGTTACCGCAAGGACCTGTTCGAGAAGGCCGGGCTGCCGACCGACCGCGAGGCGGTGGGCAAGCTGTGGGCGGGCGACTGGCAGAAGTACGTCGACGCCGGCAAGGAATACAAGGCGAAGGGCCCCAAGGGCACCACGTTCACCGACTCGGCCGCCGGCCTCTTCGCCGCCGTCAACAACGGTTACGCGCAGCGGTTCTACGACAGCGACGGCAAGCTGATCTACAAGGACAGCCCGGCCGTGAAGACCGCATGGGACCTGGCGATGCAGGCGGCGCAGGGCGGACTGACGGGCAAGCTGAAGCAGTTCGACAAGGCCTGGGACCAGGCGTACGCCAACGGGGCCTTCGCCACCGTCTCCTGCCCGCCGTGGATGCTCGGTTACATCAAGGAGAAGTCGGGCAAGGCGGGCGAGGACAAGTGGGACGTCGCGGCGGCGCCGAAGCCCGCCAACTGGGGCGGCTCGTTCATCGGCGTACCGAAGGCGGCCAAGAACAAGGCGGAAGCGATCAAGCTGGCGGCCTGGCTGACCGCACCCGAACAGCAGGCGAAGCTCTTCGACAAGCAGGCGAGCTTCCCGTCCACCCCGCCGGCGTACGACTTGGACGTGGTCTCCGGCGCCAAGAACCCGTACTTCGGCGACGCACCGACCGGGCAGCTCTTCGCCGCGGCGGCCAAGGGCATTCCGACGCTGGTGATCGGCCCGAAGGATCAGCAGATCGGTACCGCTTTCGGTGATGTCGGCATCCTCCAGGTGGAGCAGCAGGGCAAGAGCCCGGAGGAGGGCTGGAAGGCGGCCCTGAAGGAGATCGACAACGCGGTGGACGGCTGATGCGTCCGTACACCGACCAGTCCGACCAGGCCGCGTCCCCTTCCTCGGGGGACGCGGTCCCGGCCCCCGACCGCCCCGCGCCCGTGGCGGTCGAGCGGCCGCAGGGCACCGACCGCCGCCGGGTGTGGCGGAGCAGGCGCTACCGCTGGGACACGAAGTACAGCCCGTACGCCTTCGTCGCGCCCTTCTTCGTCTTCTTCGCGGCCTTCGGGGTCTTCCCTCTCCTCTATACGGGCTGGTCGTCGCTGCACCGCGTATCGCTGTCGGCGCCGAACGACATGCAGTGGGTGGGGCTGCACAACTACACGCGGCTGCTGGAGGACGAGTTCTTCTGGAACGCACTGCGCAACACCTTCACCATCGGAATCATCTCGACGGTGCCGCAGCTCCTGATGGCGCTCGGCATCGCACATCTGCTCAATTACCGGCTGCGCGCCTCGGGTTTCTTCCGGGTAGCGATCCTGACTCCGTACGCCACGTCGGTGGCGGCAGCGACCCTCGTCTTCGTACTCCTCTTCGGGCGCGACTACGGGATGATCAACTGGGCACTGGACGCGGTGGGGCTCGGGAAGGTCGACTGGCAGAGCGGGACCCTGTCGTCGCAGGTCGCCGTCTCGACAATCGTGATCTGGCGGTGGACCGGCTACAACGCGCTGATCTATCTGGCCGCGATGCAGGCCGTGCCGAACGACCTGTACGAGTCGGCGGCGCTGGACGGGGCGACCAGATGGCAGCAGTTCATCCACGTAACCATCCCCTCCCTTCGCCCGACGATCCTCTTCACGGTCGTCGTGTCGACGATCGGGGCGACGCAGCTCTTCGGTGAGCCGCTGCTGTTCGGCGGGGCTGGCGGGCAGAAGGGCGGGGCGTCGCACCAGTTCCAGACCCTGGGCCTGTACCTCTACGAGCAGGGCTGGTTCAACTTCCACCTCGGGCGGGCTTCCGCTATCGCCTGGGCGATGTTCCTGATTCTGCTGATCGTCGCGGGTGTGTACCTGCTGATCGCCCGCCGCCTGAGGAAGAGCCATTGACGAATACATTGCGTACTCGCGCCGGCCGCCATCTGCACGGCGGCCCCCTCACCTACGCCGTGCTGATCATCTTCACGGTCGGGTCGCTCTTCCCCCTTGTGTGGACGGCGATCGCGGCCTCCCGCAACAGCACCCGGCTGTCACAGACGCCGCCGCCGTTCTGGTTCGGCAGCAACCTCTTCAAAAATCTCCAGACGGCCTGGACCGACGCCAACATGGGACTGGCGCTGCTCAATACGGCGGTGGTGGCCGGGACGATCGCGCTGGGTACGGTGCTCTTCTCGACCCTCGCGGGCTTCGCGTTCGCCAAGCTCCGCTTCCGCTTCAAGAACCTGCTGATGCTGCTGGTCGTGGCCACGATGATGGTGCCGCCGCAGCTCAGCGTCGTACCCCTGTTCATGACGGTCGCGGAGCTGGAGTGGACCGACCAGCTCCAGGCCGTCATCCTGCCGACTCTCGTCAGCGCCTTCGGGGTCTTCTTCATGCGCCAGTACCTGGTGCAGGCGCTGCCCAGCGAACTGGTCGAGGCGGCGCGGGTGGACGGCGCGAGCAGTCTTCGCGTCATCTGGCACATCGTCTTCCCGGCCGCGCGACCGGCTATGGCGGTACTGGGCATGCTCACGTTCGTGGCCGCCTGGAACGACTTCTTCTGGCCGATCATCGCCCTCACCCAGGACAACCCGACCGTGCAGGTGGCGCTCGCCAACCTCGGCCAGGGATTCGTCCCGGACCAGTCGGTCATCATGGCCGGCGCGCTGCTCGGCACGCTGCCGCTGCTGCTGGCTTTCGTGCTGTTCGGGAGGCAGATCGTGGGCGGGATCATGCAGGGCGCGGTCAAGGGCTGACTTTCCTTTTCCCTCTCCTACAAGGAGGACTTCCATGCCTGAGAGCACAGCAAGCACGGAGAGCTTTCCGCCCGGATTCCTGTGGGGCTCCGCCACCGCCGCGTACCAGATCGAGGGCGCGGTGCGGGAAGACGGCCGCACCCCATCGATCTGGGACACCTTCAGCCATACGCCGGGGAAGGTGCTGGGCGGCGACACGGGTGACGTGGCCGTCGACCACTACCACCGGATGCGGGACGACGTACGGATGATGGCCGACCTGGGGCTGAGCGCGTACCGCTTCTCGGTCTCCTGGCCGCGCGTGCAGCCGACCGGCCGGGGTCCGGCCGCCGAGCGCGGCCTGGACTTCTACCGGGCGCTGACGGATGAGCTGCTGGCGGCCGGAATCACGCCCAGCCTGACCCTGTACCACTGGGATCTGCCGCAGGAGCTGGAAGACGGGGGCGGCTGGCCGGCGCGCGAGACGGCGTACCGCTTCGCGGAGTACGCGAGCCTCGTCGCGGAGGCGCTCGGCGACCGTGTCGAGCTGTGGACCACCCTCAACGAGCCCTGGTGCAGCGCCTTCCTGGGGTACGGATCCGGGGTGCACGCGCCCGGCCGTACCGACCCGGTGGCCGCCCTGCGCGCCGCCCACCACTTGAACCTGGGCCACGGCCTCGCCGTACAGGCGCTGCGTGCCGCGCTTCCGGCGCGGGCGCGGATCGGCGTAAGCCTCAACCCGAGCGCGGTCAGACCGCTGACGCGGTCGGCGGGCGACCTGGACGCGCAGCGCCGCATCGACGCCCTCGCGAACCGCGTATTCACCGGCCCGATGCTGACGGGCGAGTACCCGGCCGACCTGCTCGCCGACACCGCGCACCTGACAGACTGGTCTTTCGTACGGGACGGGGACACGGCGACGGCAGGCGCGCCCCTCGACTTCCTGGGCATCAACTACTACTCACCCGCGGTGGTTTCGGCGCCCAGCGCCGACAGCACGGCGGGCACCCGCCGCGACGGCCACGGCCCGAGTGACCACTCCCCTTGGCCCGGCTCGGAGTCCGTCGCCTTCCACCGGCCGCCGGGCGAACTGACCGCGATGGACTGGTCCGTCGACCCGACCGGCCTGTACGACCTGCTGATGCGGTACGCCCGTGAGGCCCCCGGCGTCGCGCTGATGGTCACGGAGAACGGCGCGGCGTACGACGACAAGCCCGCCACCGACGGCATGGTCGACGACCCGGACCGCATCCGCTACCTGTACGGCCACCTGGCGGCGGTGCGGCGGGCGATGCGGGACGGGGCCGATGTGCGCGGTTACTTCCTCTGGTCCCTGATGGACAACTTCGAGTGGGCGTACGGCTACAGCAAGCGCTTCGGCGCGGTGTACGTCGACTACGAGACGCAGACGCGCACGCCGAAATCGAGCGCGCAGTGGTACGGGAGGGTGGCGAGGACGGGGGTACTGCCGTACCCCATGCTGGATGACTGATGAGACGACGGCAGTGTTCGGTCCGAGACCCGGGCCGTACTCCCCATGCCAGTCAGCCGGACGGCACGACCGTCGCCGCTACAACCTGTCGCAACGCAGGCAGCGTCCTCACTGTGACGACCTGTCGAGCTTGAGCCGACCGAGTTCGAACCAGGTCGCCTTGCCCCTACCGGGCCCGTGCGTGCAGACGCCCCAGGCATCGGCGCCGTACGAGATCAGCATCATCCCGCGCCCGCCCTCCTCCTCGGCGGCGGGTGCTCGGCATTCCGGGAGCCCCGGCGCGCCGTCATGGACGAGCACTCGGAGCCGGTGAGGGTCGGTCCATCCGGCGGAGAGAGTCACGGGGCTGGTGCACGCGGTGGTTCGGCAGGCGTTGACGGCGTTGGTGACGGCCTCGGAGGTGAGGAGGAGCGCGGCGTCGGTGAGGTCGGCGCGGCCGGCGACGGCGAGGAGCGTACGGACGGTCTCGCGGGCGGTGCGGACCCAGACGGGGTCGGGCGGGAAGACGAGGGATACGTCGGTGGGGCGGGGCGGGTCCTCCATGGGGAGCCTCCTGGGAGCGCGCAGCGCGTTGTGGTGACCAGGTCCGCCCTCAAATCGCCGAAGGCCGGGGGTACTTCCTCATGCTGCGGGGGTTGGTTCGGTTGCTCCCGAAGGTAGGGAACGCGTTTTGCTAGGTGCAACCGTTTACCAGATATGTCACCAGAGTGGGTGACAGGCGAACGTTCCGGTGACCACGGGGGTTCGCACCGGCAGACTGCGCTGCAGGAGGTCGAACATGCCACCCAGGAGCAACCCCAGCGAGCGGCAGCGACGGCTCGGGCTCGAACTTCGCAAGCTCAGGAACAGCGCGGGGCTTTCCGGCGACCGGGCCGGCGCCCTGCTCGACGCGGACCGCACGCGGATCAGCAACATCGAGGCGGGCCGGATCGACGTGTCCCGCAACCGGCTCTACAAGCTGCTGCGGGAGTACGGATGCCCACACGGCCCGTACTTCGACGGGCTCATGGAAATGGCACAGGAACTGGGAAAGGGATGGTGGGACGACTTCAAGAACGCCATCGGACCGAGGGCGCGCGACCTCGCGGAACTGGAGTCTCGCTGCTCCGGCATCCGCATCCACGAGCCGCTTTTCATTCCAGGCATGTTCCAGACCGAGGATTACGCTCGCGCGGTGGTCTCCACGGCCGAGCAGGATCAGGACCAGGAGCGTGTGGACCGATACGTGGCGTTTCGTATGGCCCGGCAACGCGTCCTGACCGACCCCGACGCGGTCCCGTACCACGCAATCGTCCACGAGGCCGCTCTACGCCTGCACGTGGGCGGCACCAGGACACTGCGCAAGCAGTTGCTGCGACTGATCGAGATCGCCCGCCTGCCCAACGTGACGCTCCAGATCTTCCCCTTCGAGCGCGGTGCTTACGCCGCGTTCAGCCGTCCGTTCATTCTTTTCAGCGGTGCGACACGGGAGTTGGACACCGTCTACATCGAACACCCGCTGAAGTCCGTCTTCCTGGGGGATGGAGATGCCAACGACAAGTACGGCAAGATGTTTGAGCGGCTCTCCGAACTGGCGCTCGAACCGGTCGATCCGGAGTCCGCACCCGAGTCTCACGACAGCCGGGACTCGCTCAGCCTGATCCAGCACATCATGTACGAACTGTAGGGAGTCAGATGCCGCAGCTCACCTGGCAGAAGTCCTCATTCAGCACCGGCGGCGAGGGTGAATGCGTCGAGTTGGCAACCGGCGCCACTGGCCACATCCACCTCCGCGAGAGCGACCGCCCCACGGAGATCACCACCGCGACGCCGACGGCCTTGGCAGCGCTGCTGAACGCGATCAAGGACGAGCGCATCGTGGGGTAGGGGCGTTGGCGGCCCTGGGGCGTTGATCGCGTCTGCGTTGGGGGCCGCCCACGGGAAGGTCCGGCGATTGGCCGCTCACCGTCGCCGCCCGACGGGCCCGGTGAGTGGGGCGCGGAAGGTTGAGGGGGCGGCTCGGCCCCAGGCTCAGTGGCTGCGGGAACGGCCGCTGGTGCGACATCCCCATTCCGACGCACACGAGCACCCACGCTGACGGCCAGCTGGCATGTCCGGTCGACCTGCGGACTCACGGTCGTGCAGGTGGGGCGCGACAGTTGAATGGGGGGACTCTCGGGCCGGTTAGGGCGTGTTTTGGAAGTTGCTGTTGTGCGGGGTGGGCCCTCCGGGAAAGTCGCGGGCGGCCATCCAGATCGTGAGGTCGCGGGCGATCTGGTCGATGCTGGCCTCAGTGGCGATGTCGTGTTCGCGGCGGGTCGTGTCGCGGCGGACGACCTCGTAGCCGCCTTCGTCCGGGACCGCGACGGAGGTGAACCAGGCCGGGTCGTCGTCGCCGGGCTGGATGACGACGAAGGTGTCGTCTGAACCGTTGAGGTCGTCGATCAGCATGAACAGCGCGTCCTCGGACGGATCGTCGATCCGGTCGCCGTTCTCACTGTCGGCGCGGTAGTACGCAGCCCCCATCGCCCCTGTCTCCCCTCGCCCCGCTGACCTGACCGTGGCCAGAATGACATGTGGTGCTGACACTTCCGGCAGGTCACAGCCATTCGTTGATCGCGGCGATCAGGACGGTTTGCCTCGAAGCGGACCGCGAGCTTGTCGAACCGGGTGGCCACTGCCCGGTTCCTCTTCAGCCGGTTGATGCCGCACTCGACCGCATGCCGGGCCTTGTAGTCCTCACGATCGAAAGCTGGAGGCCGCCCGCCAAGCGCTCCCCGGCGTCTGCGGTGGTCGGACTGATCGGCGCTCCGGAATCGTGCAGCGGATTCCCCGGCGACGCAGATACGCGCGGTTCGCGCGTGCCGAGTACGCCTCGTCGCCACGGACCCGCAGGGGACGGATGCGGGGCCGGCCCAGCCCGAGGCGAGGAACCCGGATGGCTTCCAGAACGGCCGTGAACTGCGGGCTGTCTCCCCGGCCCGGCTGTGACCAGCAGCGATAACGGCTTCTGCCCTTGTTCGCAGGCCAGGTGAACCTTCGTGGTCCAGCCTCTGCGGGACCTGCCCAGGCCGTGGTCATCAGGCTCGGCCTGGCTGCCGCCCGGCGGCTCCTTCTGGGCCTGCCCGTCACGCCGGGCACCGGCCGCGTGCTGATGAGCCCGGCAGATCGTGGAGTCGACTTGACCTCCCACGTGATCAGTCCGGCCGCGTCCGCCCGAGCCTGCAGCCCGGTCAACACCAATGCCCACGTCCCGTCGCGCTGCCATCGGCGGAAGAGCCCGTAGACCGTCTGCCACGGACCGTACTCCCCCGGCAGATCGCGCCACGGAGCACCGGTTCCACACGCCAGCGGATCCCGTCGATCAACCGCCGCCGACATACCGACGGCCTGCCCAACACCGACCGGCACCAACGGCCCCAACACCGCCCACTGGTCATCTGAAAGATCCCCTCGCCCCACACCGAGATCATCACGGCACAAGGCGAGACACGGATCCCAGTTCTAAGCACGGCCTAGCCGAGCGGCAGGTTTCTGGTCGTAGGCGCCGGAGTGCAGCAGATCCCAACGCCGCGCGGCAGCGCCACTCACGTCCCCGACGGCCGCGGCTGCTCCGGCGGAACTGAGCTCTCGGCAACCGCCATCCACTGGTCCAGGTCGGTCTGGGTGAACTCTGCCCACGGTGGGATTCCGGGGAGCTGGCGGAGGAGGTCGTAGGCCTCGGGGATCTGGGCTCCGCGGAGGACCGGGCAGTGGCAGCCGGCGATGACCTCGGCGTTCAGGTGTTGGAAGTCGGTGACGACCGTCCCGAACTTTTGGGCGTCCAGCAGGGCGACCCAGGGGGAGACCAGGCTTCCGCCGAAGAACTGGCCGTCGCGGAATTCGTCTGGCGACAGTGCCGCCATTTCGGGCATAGGGGTCGGCACGTTCGTGGCGAAGGTGTCTACGGCCCACAGGACGTTGGCCTTCGGGTCGAAGAGGGCGCGGGTTGTGGGGTTGTCGTACAGGGGCGGTCGCTTAGCGACCAGGGTGCGATCGCCCGCGTCGATCGTGTCGCCGTCGGTCATGAAGCGGCACCGGTTGATGGGAGTCTCCCACTCCTCGGCCATGCGGCCTATGGAGAACCATGTCGTCAGCAAGGTCGCGTTCGGGCATTCCGCGAGGACCGCCAGGAGGTTGCCGGCGTGGTCGCGGTCGTCGTGGGTGAGGAAGATCCACCGTACGTCCAGGGGATCCACGACGGACCAGGCTGCCTCCAGCCACTGGGAGCGCACTGCGGGCGCCCCGGTGTCCACGAGGACCGGTTCGGTTCCCCGGATCACCATCGAGTTCATCGGGAAGTGGCCGACCGGCGGGGCCTCAAGGGCCCACGGGATGACGAACGTCTCCTCGGCGATCTTGTACGGCTGCAGAAGGTCGAAACTCTCCATTGTTGTCATCGCTGCTCTCCCTAGGACGGAGGCTGCCGCAGCGTCCATGAATCCAGTGCAGCCCCGTGCCGAGCTGTCGTCAAACGCAGCACTCGTGACGGTCGGCTTCGGTGAGCGACGAGGGGTGCGCGGTCGGCGCTGGCCGGTCCCGGGCCGTGCTGGGGCGGGCGGCCGTTAACGCCCGTGGGTGCTGTGCGGGACTTTCAAAACACCCCTAGGCGTCCACCCCGACCGGTGAGCCGGTTGAGCTACAAGCGCGTTGCTGATGGTGGGGGAATGCGGCAAGACACCAGCGGCCATAACCCCTGCCACCTCACATTGGCCAGCGCGCGATCCGTGGATACGACGTGGGTCGAAACACTCCTGTGATGCCTGGAAACGCTACGACTGGGACGTGTGGGGTTGGAGAGGTGTTGGGATTCGCCATGTGCGGGGTTAGTTGCGTTTCTAGCGCGGAACCGGGTTCCTGGAGCGGCCCAACCCCAGCAAAGGCGATAGTTCAGGCGGCCGCCGGGCCAGCACATCAGCCGGTCGTCCGCGCGATGGGCTGCGGTCGAAACGCTCCCGTGACGGGCGCAACCGATACGGCTGGGACTGGTGGGGTTGGAGGGGTCTTCGGATTCGCCATGTGCGGGGTTCATTGCGTTCCGTGCTCCCGGAGAGGGCCGCTGTGACTGGTGGACCGTCGGAAGCCGCCTTCTGCCATTGGCGTGCAACCAACCCCACAGATGACGCACGACGAGACCGCGCCCATGGGTCAAATATGGGGCGAAACGGACGCGCCTGTGTGTCACGTGCTGGGTTCGTCCCATCCCGCCGGTGTGGGAGCCGGGACAGTGCCCCTCCCGCCCGGCTGAGAGCGCGAATTGCCCCATCTGGCCCGGTCGAGTCATCGTCCCGGCCGGACCGTCGGCAGGACCACCAACCCCCGGAGGCCCCTCCACCCACCCACATCAGCAACCTGCTTGCGGCCCAACCGACCACGGGCCGGGGTGGACGCCACACCCACCCGAGTCACCCCATTCAACTGTCGCGCCCCACCCGCGCCGACATGAGTCCGCAGGTCGGCGCGGTCGGTCGGCCGTCCACCGGTGTGGGTGCTCGTGTGCGTGGGAATGGGGGTGTCGCACCAGCGGCCGTCGCCGCAGTCGCTGAGGCTGGAGCCGCGCCACCCCATAGACCTCATGCGCCCCACCCACTCGGCCGACAGCCACCGAACCCACCCGCACCACTCCCCCAGCCCCCGTGCAGGGCGTTTTTCTTTGGGCCGTCCCCCTACAAGCGTTAGCGGTGGGCCGGGGCGGCGGGTCAAGGGGAGCCCGAAGGGTTCTCGCGCAGCGACGCGACGCAGGAGCGCCCTTGACGCGCCGCCCCGGCCCACCGACACTCGAGCGCCCGGGACGGCCCGAAACCCCCAGAAGCAAGCCTTGGTTTGCGACCCCGACCCCGACCCCCGCCAAGCCGCCCAACCAACGCCCCCGGCGTAGCCTGGAAAGTGGACTCGGGGGATCGCAATCGCTCGCTGCGCGCTACGCGCCAGGAGGCGGATGACTATGGCCACGCTCGTGTGCAAGAACTTCGACTCCCCAGATGAGACCCGCCCCTTCGAGGACGGAAAGGGCAGGCTCGATCTGCTCACCACAGACCGAGGCCCGGTGGGCCGTGCCGTCTTCGAGCCGGGCTGGCAGTGGTCCAAGCACGTCAAGCCCATCGCCGGGACCGACAGCTGCCAGGCTGCCCATGTCGGCTACGTCGTGAGCGGCCGGATGAAGGTCGTCATGGACGACGGCGAGAGCGGAGAAGCCGGACCTGGCGACTTCATCTCCATCGCGCCCGGCCACGACGCCTGGGTACTCGGCGACGAACCCTGCGTGACCCTCGACTGGGTCGGCTTCGGCGACTACGCCGTACCCGCCGGCTCCTGAACCCACACCCACACCCACCCAGCCCCCAGCCGCCCCAGCACCGGCGTCGGCACCGGCACCGGCGACGCGCCCCATAGTCCCCTGGTCCCGAGGGGCGGCAGTGAGCCATCCGTGTTGTCATCGATGGAGGAGAAAACAACGTCCCGAATGCGGGAGGACCCAAAAATCATGGCTACGAACAAGCAGCTCAAGGCCCGCGACATCATGACCAGCGGGGTCCAGTGCATCGGTGCGCACCAGTCGCTGTACGACGCCGCGCAGATGATGCGTGACCTGAACGTCGGTTGTCTGCCAATCTGCGGCGACGACAACAGGCTCACCGGCCTGATCACCGACCGCGACATCGTCGTGCAGTGCTGCGCCGAAGGCATCGACCCGGCGACGGTGCAGGCCGGCACGCTGGGCGGGCCCGTGCACTGGATCGACGCCGACGCCGACGCCAACGAGGCTCTGCAGACGATGGAGACGCACCAGATCAAGCGCGTCCCCGTCATCGACGTCGCAGGCGGCCACCAGCTCGTCGGAATGATCACGGAAGCCAACCTCGCCAAGAACCTCAGCGACGAACAGATCGCCGAGTTCGCAACGCGCGTCTACGCAAACGTCGCAGGATAACGTCGCAGGATAACGTCGAACGTCGCAGGACAGCTGCGCTCGTGCGCTCGCCGCCCCGGCGACGGGCGGCCTCCCGCCGGCCGTCGCCGGGGCCCTCGCCGGGACCGAGGCCCTCGCGCCTTTACCTCCGGGACCGAGGCCCTCGCGCCTTTACCTCTGGGACTGCAAGGCTTGCAGGCCCTTCTTGAGGTCGTCGTGGTTCATCACCGGTACGACCTCGACGTCCGCACCGAGTTCCATGAAGAACGTCTCCGCAACCTTGGGCAACTGAGAACTGTCCTGCATGTCGAACACGAGCATGCAGGACCGCCTCCCCATGCTGGGGAAGAAGTAGGCCGCCTCGGGCTTGAGCTCTTGGATCACCGAGTCCAGCATCTGCGGCATCATGCCCTTTCGGATCGCCTCGTTCCCGGCTTCCGTGTCGACATGGGCGTGCAGCATGACCCTCATGGAATTCGCTCCTTCGGCACACCACGGCCGGCACGGTCCCATCCGCGCACACTGAAGCCACGGTGGCGTCGTCCCCCTCACCCTCGCCGCGGGTGAGGGGAGCGGCAACATCTCTTCCACCGTCCGAGCACACGGTGCCTCCGAGGGGATACCCCGGGGGGGACGGCCCCGGGGGTGCACGGCGGCGGGGGTTACGCCGTTGGGGTGCGGTAGCACGCTAGCGAGCCGGAAACGGACAAAAGCCGGGATAGGTGCGGGGCTTGAGGATCTTAGGGCGCAGTTAAGGAAGCCATGGGAGCCCGTTAAAACTTCACGCCCGCAGACCGTTCCCCCGCCGAGCCCCCGCAGGCCGCTTGCGCCGTCCCAGTCGGTGGCCGTTCTGGCCGCCCGCCGTACGCCGCCCGTCGAGCCCGAGCCCGATCCAGATGCGGACCTCCGTACCGCCGAGCACCGAGTGCCCGATGCGTACGTCGCCGCCCGTCGATTCCGCGACCCGCCGCACGATGTCCAGGCCGAGGCCCGTGGACCCGTCCCGGTCGCCGCTGTTGCCGCGCACCAGCGCCGCCTTCGGGTCCGCGATGCCGGGGCCGGCATCCGACACCAGGACGATCACGGCGTCGTCGCCGTTGTGCACGTCCACCGAGAAGGCCGTGCCCACCGGGGTGTGCCGGAAGACGTTGCCCAGCAGCGCGTCCAGTGCCGCCGCCAGTTCGGGCCGGGCGACCGGGATACGTACCGGACGCTCGACGCCCGCCAGCCGCACCTTCCTGCCCTCGTCCTCCGCCAGCGCCGACCAGAAGGCCATCCGCTCGCGCACGACTTCGGAGACGTCACAGCCCGCACCAGGACCGGCGCCGCCAGCAGCTCCCTGCGCCCGCGACTGCGACTGCGACTGCGACTGCGCCTGTGACTGCGCCTGTGACTGCGACCGCTGCTCACGCGCCGTACGGATGATCGTGTCGACCTCGCGCTCCAGCTGCTCGACCGCCGACCTGGTCTGTTCGGCGGCCGGGCTCTCGCCCAGCGAGGCGGCGTTCAGCCGCAGCACCGTCAGCGGAGTCCGCAGCCGATGCGACAGATCGGCCGCCAGCTCCCGCTCATTCGCCAGCAGCTGGACCACCTGGTCCGCCATGGAGTTGAACGCCGCGGCAGCGGAACGCAGTTCGGTCGGCCCCTCCTCGGGCACGCGTACGCCGAGCCTGCCCTCCCCCAGGTCGTGCGCGGCGCCCGCGAGCCGCTGGGCGGGCTGGACCATGCGTACGCCCAGCCGGTCCGCGACCGCCACCGACCCCACGATCAGGGCGATCCCGACGCCCGCCAGCACGAGCCACGCCGTCGCCACGCCATTGGTGACGTCGTCCTCCGGCACGAAGACCTCCACCACGGCGATCTGCCCGCTCGCGATCGCGGTCGGCTGGAGCAGCGCGAAGCCCCCCGTCACCTCCGAGATCGAAGCCCGCCCGATCCGCCGCGTCGTCTCCAGGTCCTGCTGCGCCACCCGTCGCCGCCCGATCTCCAGCGGCAGACCGCCCGGCTTGCCCGGCTCACCGGCTGCCGCCGGGATGTGGACCGCCATACGCCCCTCGATGCCGACCTCCGTCGTCTGGACGGCGCGGTTGAGCGAGTCGCGGTCGGTGGTGATGGAGAGGGTGGGGCCGATGGCGGCGGCCCAGCGTTCGGCGTTGGAGAAGGCCCGGTCCCTGGCCATCTCCTTGATGACGAGCCCGAGGGGTACGGCGAAGGCGAGCACCACCATCACCGTCACCGCCAGGCTCACCTTGACCAGTGCCCACCTCATCGCGGCGGCTCCAGCTTCACGCCGACGCCGCGCAGGGTGTGCAGATAGCGCGGGTTGGCCGCCGTCTCGCCGAGCTTGCGCCGCAGCCAGGACAGGTGGACGTCGATGGTCTGGTCGTCGCCGTAACTCTGCTTCCAGACCTCGGCGAGCAGCTCCTTGCGCGGTACGACGACTCCCGGCCGCCCCGCCAGGAAGGCCAGCAGGTCGAACTCACGACGGGTCAGGTCGAGCCGCCCGCCGTCCAGCTCGGCCTGCCTCCTCAGAGGATCGATCGACAGCCCTCCCACCTGGATCACCCGGGGCGGCGGCTCGGCGCCCGCGACGGCGCGGGAGCGGCGCAGTACGGCGGCCATGCGGGCGGACAGGTGCTCGACCGAGAAGGGCTTGACGAGGTAGTCGTCGGCGCCGTCGTTGAGCAGCCGTACGATCTCCGCCTCGTCGTCGCGCGCAGTGGCGATGATCACGGGTACGTCGGTGATCCCGCGCAGCATCTTCAGCGCCTCCGACCCGTCCAGGTCGGGCAGACCGAGGTCGAGAATGACCACGTCGAAGCGGAAATGAGCGACCTCGCGCAACGCCTCAAGTGCCGTACCGACGCTGCGCACCGTGTGGGTGGCTTCGGTCAGGTGCCGGATGAGGGCGGAACGTACGAACTGGTCGTCCTCGACCACGAGCACACTTGCCATGGGCGGCACCGTACGCCATGCGGGGGATGCGGGTCCCCCGTGGGACGGGGTGGGGCGGGTGGTGCAGTATGGCCCCGATGCAACGAGGATTCGTACACGCCATCGCGTGGTCGCTCGCCACGGGCGCGGCGGTCACGCTGTCGTGGTGGGGCGTGCACACGGTCATGGCGGGTACGGCGTACGACCCTCCGCAGGCACTCCCGATCCCCACCGATCTGCCCGCGCGGAGCGGCATCGCGCAGGATGCGAAGCCGCAGTCGAAGGAGTCGTCGACGCGCCGGCCGGAGTCCAAAGGCCCGTCCCGGACGCCGGAGAGCCCGAAGCCGCCCTCGCGCACCCCGGCCGAGCGGAACACCGCGCAGCCGAGCCGTACGCCGAGCAGTCCCGCCGACCCGCCGGCCCTGGGCACCCCAGCCCCACCGAGTCCGCCCGCGACCGCGAACGGCCAGGTCAAGAGCTACAACACCGATGGCGGCCGGGTCACCTTCGACATCGGGAAGACCTCCGCCAAGCTGGTGTCGGCCACTCCGGCGACGGGCTGGTCGATGCAGGTGTGGAAGCAGCCGACGTGGATCCGGGTGGAGTTCACGGCGGGCACGGCGAGCGTGTCGGTCTTCTGCACCTGGCACGACCACGAGCCGACGGTCGAGATCGTGGAGTCCTGAGGCCCTGCCCGAACCGCTTGCCCGCCCGCGGCCTACTTGAAGGCGGACTCCGGCGGTTCCGGTGACGGCCGCGCGCTCGTGTCCGTGACCACGGCCGCGCCGCCCGTGAAGTCGGCCAGCTCCCGCCCGTGTTCCACCCGCCCGGGGTGCGGGTCGGTCGCGATGCGGCGGGTCCATTCGGCGATGGGCAGCGTACGGTCCGACGCGAGCAGCACCGCGTTGCCGAAGCGGCGGCCGCGCAGCACGGCCGGGTCGGCGGCCAGGGCGAGCTCGGGCCAGACGGCGGCCGCGGTGGCGATCTGGCCGCGCAGGTACGCGAGCGGCGGGCCGTCGGCGAGGTTGGCGGCGTAGAAGCCGCCGGGCTTCAGCACCCTGCGTACGTCGGCGAGGAATTCGGTGCTGGTGAGGTGTCCGGGCGTACGGGCGCCGCTGAACACGTCTGCGATCACCAGGTCCGCCCAGCCGTCCGCGACCTTGCCGAGGCCGGCGCGGGCGTCGACGGAGCGGACGCGGATACGGGCCTGGGCGTCCAGCGGGAGTTCCTTGCGCACCAGTTGGACGAGCGCCGCGTCCACCTCCACGATCTGCTGCGTGGAGCGGGGCCGGGTGGCGGCGACGTAACGGGCGAGGGAGAACGCGCCGCCGCCCAGGTGCAGGACGTGTACGGGCTGTCCCTGCGGGGCGGTGAGATCGGCGATGTGGCCGAGCCTGCGCTGGTAGGCGAAGTCGAGGTAGGACGGTTCGTCGAGGTCCACGTGGGACTGCGGGGCGCCGTCGATGAGCAGGGTCCAGCCGCGCGGGCGGTCCCGGTCGGGTATCAGCTCGGCCAGTCCGCCGTCGACGTGCTCGACGACCGGCTCGGGGGCGGCGCGCTCGCGCCGCTTGTTCTTTGCGTTCTTTGCCACGCAGCCAGTATCGGCTGCGCCTGCCGGATCGGTTCAGCGGACGCGGTCGGCCGCTTCGATCAGCCGGGCGGCCTCGCCGAGCGCGGCCCTGAGCACGGCCGGGTCGGTGACCGGGCCCGTGTCGGTGGGCGGCAGCAGCCAGCCGGACCCGGCGAGTGGGGGCTCGGGGACCAGGGGCGGGGAGTCCGCCCCGATGTCGCCGGCCAGGACGGCCGGGACGGAGGGGATGGAGGGGACGGAGAGGGCGGAGGGGATGGAGGGGATGCGCAGGCCGCGTCCGGAGGTCTGCGTACAGGCGCTGCCCGGCATGTCCCAGCCGTCGGCGGTGCCGGGGGGCACGAGGAAGCCGAGGGTCGCGCAGGGGCCGTCGTGCAGGACGGGGCCGACGGCGGGTGCGGAAGCGCGGCGGATGATGTCCACCGCTTCGAGGCCCTGGCGCACCGGGACCGTCACCAGGTCGCACGGCTCGGCGCCGGGGCTTCTCACCGCCGGTGGACCGGCGCTGAGTTCCTGGCTGGGCCTGTGCGTGGCCGTTGACGGTGAGCCTGATCGTGAGCCGCTGATCTCCATGCCGGCCTCCAACAAGGGAACCCCTCCTCGCTCGAGTGGGAGCCGCGCTCCCTCTCCTCATGGTTCAACGCGCGAGGCTGTCAACGGCTACGGCGCCGCTCCGCCGCAAAGGATGGCAGTTCATGGCAAATCGTGGGTGAGATATCCCGTTTGTAGCGAAACCGCGCGTGTTCGGTCCGTCACAGCCGGTACGTTTTTGCTCCGCCGGAGCACGCGAACCTTGCGGGAGGGCTTGGCCATGCCGAACAACGACTTCCGCCGACTGCGAGGGTCTCGTTCACCGGCCGAATTCGCCGCAGCCGTGCGCCGGGCGGCACGTGAGATCGGTGAACAGGTCGCATGCGACGCCCGCTACATCGGGCGCGTAGAGGCCGGCGAAATCCGCTGTCCCAACTACGCGTACGAGCGGGTCTTCCTGCACATGTTCCCCGGCCTGACGCTGTCGGACCTGGGCTTCTCGGCCCGCGAAACGGTACGTGGCAGGGGGGCACGCGCCACCACGACCCATGTCACCACGACCCAAAGCAACATCGACGAGGAGAGCGACGTGCTGCGTCGCGCGTTCATGACGAGCGGCACCGTCACCATGGCGGCCGCATCCCTAGGGCTCGGCACCGCGCCGAGTGCCTCGGCATCCAGTACGTCCGCCCCCTTTGACGCTCACGCGCCAACCGCGCCAACCGCGTCAACCGCTCCGCGCCGCCGGGTCGGCGAGGCCGAGGTCAGCGCCGTGGAGGACGCGGTGCGACAGATCCGGCTGCTCGACGACCGGCACGGCGCCGACGGCCTCTACAAGCGCGCCGCACAGCCACTGCGTACCGCCTACGCCCTGCTCGACGCGAGTACGACGTCCCGCAGATCCATGGCCGACCGGCTGCACACCGGCGCGGGAGAACTCGCCCTCTCGGTGGGCTGGCTCGCGCACGACTCGGGCCGCTTCGACGACGCACGCTCGCACTACGCGGAGGCGCTGGCGACGGCCCGGGTGGCGAGTGACCCGGCGCTGGAGGCCCACGCGTTCAGCAACTCGGCGTTTCTCGCGCGGGACACGGGGCGGCCGCGCGAGGCGGTACGGGCGGCCCAGGCGGGGCAGCGCGCGGCCCGGCAGCTGGCCTCGCCGCGGCTGCTGTCGCTGCTCACCCTGCGCGAGGCCGGCGGCTGGGCGGGGCTCGGTGACCGTGCGGGCTGCGAACAGTCGCTCGCCCGCGCCAAGACCCTCTTCGAGCGCGGTACGGCGCACGCCGACCCGGAGTGGATGAGCTTCTTCGGGGAGGCGGAGCTGGAGGGGCTTGAGGCGCAGTGCTGGTCGGCGCTGGGCGACTGGGCGCGCGCGGCCCGGCACGCCCGGCGGGCGGCGGCGCTCCAGGACCCCCACTTCACCCGGAACCTGGCCCTCTACAGCGCGGAGCTCGCGGACGACCTGGCCCGCGCCGGGGCGCCGGACGAGGCGGCGGCGGTGGGAGAGGGCGTACTGGATCTTCTGGAGGAGGTGCAGTCGTCACGGGTACGGACGATGCTCGCCGAGACGACCCGCGTCCTGCTGCCGCACCGCCGCTCGCCGTCGGTGGCCCCCTTCCTCGCCCGCCACGCGACGGTCGAGCCCCGGGGCCGCGGCTGAGCCCCGGCGGGTAGGACGGGGGCCGTCAGCCGCTCAGGTGCCCGACGTCGTTCCAGCGCTCGATCGCCGGGTCGCCGTACGCCCAGCCGAGGACCGACAGGGACGTCGGGTCCAGTCGGATGCGGGCGGCGAACGAGACGTCCAGGCCCAGCCAGCGGGCGCCGATGGCGCGCAGGATGTGGCCGTGCGCGAAGACGAGGGCGTCGCGGTCGGCCGAGTGGGCCCAGGCGATAACCTCGTCCGCGCGGTCGGAGAGCTGCGCGAGCGTCTCGCCGCCCGGTACCCCGTCGCGCCAGATGAACCAGTCGGGCCGCTCCGCCTTGATCTGGGTGGGCGTCATGCTTTCGTACGCCCCGTAGTCCCACTCCATCAGCGCGTCCCACTCCTGCGCCCGGCCGCCGAACCCGGCGATCGCGCACGTCTCGCTCGCCCGCCGGAGCGGGCTCGTGCGCACCTCGGCGTCCGGGAGGCCGTCGAGCGGCGTCCGGTTCAGGCGCTCGCCGAGCAGCTTCGCGCCGCGGCGGCCCTCGTCGAGCAGGGGGATGTCGGTCCTGCCGGTGTGCTTCCCCAACAGGGACCATTCCGTCTGTCCGTGCCGGGCCAGCAGGATGCGCGGTGCCATGACGATGTCTCCCTGGGCGGTGCGAAGAGCGGCCCACCATCATCGCGCACCGGGCGGAGGGGCAACCTCCGGGGGGATTTCCACGTCCACCTACTCGCGTACCGCTCGCGTATGTCTCGCGTATTCCTCACGTACCCGGTGCGTGTACGTGTTCCCATACACCGTACGGTTGAAAGGGTGGCCAGTCAGCCCGTAGGCCGCACATGCAGACAAATGGAGATCGTCCGGATGCAGGACACCGCGCCCCGCCCAAGACCCCGCTGGTGGACAGAGCTGCTGCTCCTCGTGGCCGTCTACGCCGCGTACAGCGGCGGCCGGCTGCTCGTACGCGGCGGCGAGGCGACTGCCGTGGAGCACGGTCTGGCGATACTGCGCGTCGAAAAGCTCCTGTATCTCAACGCCGAGCACCCTCTCAACCGGCTGTTCACCGCACACTCCTGGCTCGGGATACCCGCCGACTTCGCGTACGCGTCGCTGCACTACGTCGTCACCCCCGCGATCCTCGTCTGGCTCTTCCGGCGGCGCACGGTCCGCTACCGGGCCGCGCGGACCTGGCTGATGCTGTCGACCTTCCTCGGCCTGATCGGCTTCACGCTCATGCCGACCTGCCCGCCCCGCCTCCTCGAAGCGGGGCACGGTTTCGTGGACACGATGGCGCAGTACAGCGCGTACGGCTGGTGGGGCGCCCAGGCGAGCGCGCCGCGCGGGCTGGGCGGGTTCACCAACCAGTACGCGGCGATGCCGAGCCTGCATGTGGGCTGGGCGCTCTGGTGCGGGGTGATGCTGTGGCGGCACGGGCGTACGCCGCTGATGAAGTCGCTCGGTGTCGCATACCCGCTGCTGACCACTTTCGTGGTCATGGGGACGGCCAACCACTACTTCCTCGACGCGGTCGCGGGCGCCGCCGTGATGGGCGCCGGGCTGGCTCTGACCAGGCCTTTCATGCGTCTGGCCAACCGGGTGCGGGACCGTTTCGCGCCGCAGTCGCGCGGGGTGGAATCCATCGTTGCCCGCGGCGTTGTCAGTGCCGGATGCGAGACTTCCGAGGGTGAGCGAATCCCTGGGCAGCGGACCCGAACCAGCACCCCCGCGGGTGCCTCCGCAGGCGAAGGCGGCAGCACCGGCGAAAGCGCCAACGCGGGCGCCGGCGACGGCACTCCGGCAGCGGCTCGCTGAGCTGCGCGGCCCGTCCGTCGCGCCGCTGCCCCTGGACGCGCGTGCGCTGGCGGCGCTCGCCGCCAACCCGGGCTGCAAGCGCCGCGCGCTGCTCGACGGCGCGGGGGTGAACAAGGCCGCGCTCGCCGCCGCGCTCGGATCCCCTGCCGCTTTCGGCCAGTCGCAGTTCGCGTTCATGCGGGGCAATGCCTTCGAGGCCCGCGTCAAGGCCGACGGCGGCACGGAACTGATGCGGCTGCTGTACGAACGGATGGGCGCCGGCCCGGGCTGCGAGGCTCCCGTGCCCGGCGAGACGCACGTACCCGACCTGACGGCGGCGGGCCCCGAGGGCCGGGCGGCGCGTACGGCGCTGGCGCTGCGCGAGGCCACGGCGGCCGGCGCCTGGGCGCTGCTCGACCACCCCATGCTGGCCCTGGAGGTGGCGGGCTCCCCCGCGTACCTGGAGCCGGACGCGGTGGTGGTGCACCCCGACGGCCATTGGACGGTTGTGGAAATCAAGAGCTTCCCGATGCTCGACGGCTCGGCGGACGCGGCGAAGGTGGGCGCGGCGGCGCGCCAGGCCGCCGTGTACGTCCTGGCGCTGGAGCGGGTCGCGGCAAAGGTGACGGGGGCCGAGGTGCGGCACTCGGTGCTGCTGGTCTGCCCCCAGGACTTCTCGAACCTGCCGACGGCGTCGGCCGTCGACGTACGCAAGCAGCGGTCGGTGACCCGGCGCCAGCTGGACCGCCTGACGCGCATCGAGGACTTGGCCGCCGCGCTTTTGCCCGGCACGACGTTCGACGTCGACCGCCCGGCGGAGGAGCTGGCAGCGGCGGTGGATTCGGTCGACGCGGCGTACGCCCCGGAGTGCCTGGCCGCCTGTGAACTGGCCTTCCACTGCCGCGCGAAGGCGCGGGCGGCGGGCGCGGTGGAGGCGCTGGGCCGCAGCGTGCGCGGTGAGCTCGGCGGCCTGACGACGATCGGCGAGGTCCTGGCAGCGGCGGAGGGCGAGTCCGGCGACCCCGCCGACCCGACGGTCGCCGCACTGCGCCGGGCGGCGACGCTGCGGTCGGAAGCCCTGGCGCAGGCGGGGGCGGAGGTCCGGTGCTGACGTCACACCCGGCCCGGCGCCGCGACCCTGAGCACTGCGGCAACCTTCCAGCCCGTCCGGCGTTCGAGGACAGGAAAGGCGCCACATGTCGCTGATCAGCACCCTCGCCCGGCTCGACGCCGTCCGCAGCGGCCGCGCACAGGCCCTGGCCACCGTCCGCCACCGGCACCTGTCCGAGCGGCCGATGGTCTTCGTCCCGCTGACCACCGCGGGCGAGGCCGGCGCGCCGCTCGGCGCGCTCGTCGGCACCGACCGGGACGCCCCGCGACTGCTCGCCGTGACGCAGCCCCGCGACCGCGACCTGCGGTTCGCGTTTCTCGCGGAGCTGGCCGAGACCGTCCTGCCGTACATCGACGGGTACGCCGACGACGTCGAGGCGGCGGAACGCAACGAGACCGACCCCGAGACCGGCAAGCGGGTCAAGGTCGAGGTCGAACTGTGCGCGGACGCACCGCAGTTGATCGTGCCGAGCCGGGCGGGCATCGAGTACGTACGGCTCCTCGGGCGTTCCATGCGATTCCGGCGTACGGCCGAGCAGGATCCGGACACCCCCTACCCCGCGCCGCCGCACATCCCGCTGCTCGGCCGCTGGCTGACGCACTACGGCGAGCGCGCCCGGGTGCCCGGTTCCTCGCTCCTCCTCGCGGCGACCGATCTGCTGGGCCGGCACTGGGCGACCGGGCAGTCCAACCTGGAGGACCAGCATCTGGGCGCGCTGCTGGCGTGGATCGACCCGGAGAATTCGCAGTGCGAGTCCGGCGCCGACGCGGCGCTGCGGGCGGAGCTGGAGCGGGACCGGGACGGACAGTTGGTGTGCCCGCCGGCCGGCCCCGCGACCGACCCGGCGTTCGACAACAAGCTGCTGGCGCCCGCCATCGACCGTTACGACCGCGCCCGCAAGGCGCTCGCCGCCGCCGAGGACGGCCTCGCGGCGGACGCGCACCTGGGTGAACTGACTGCCGCCGAACGGCACATCCGTCACCTGCTCCACGATCAGATGCTGCCCACCTGGAACGCCGTGTGGCGCGGGCTCGACCTGCTGCGGGAGCTGCCGGAGGGGACGCGGGCCACGGACCGCTGGACGCGCGACCGCTGGTCGTACACCGGCCACCGCGACCGCGTACGGGCCGGCGAGCCGCCGCAGCCCCGGCGCGACGACGCGGTGACCGCCGCGCAGAAGCTCGCCTCCCGCGAGAGCGCACAGGCGCAACTGGAGGCGCAGGAGGCGCTCGACGATCCGCTGGTGATGGCCGGCCGGCGGCTCGCGGGCGAGGCGTTCACCAGCGAGGTCCTGGACGTGGTGATGACCATGAGCGAGGGCAAGCGTCCGAGCCCCCGACCGCTGGTCACCGTCCGCACGGACGACGCCCCGCACCTCGCCGTGGAGCGCACAAAGGTCTACCGCTCGCTGGACGGCAGGCCGCAGACCGCTGAGTTCGTACGGTACGAGGACGAGACCGGCGTCCTGGTGCTGCGGGTGACCGACAAGATGGGCCGCGGCAAGGAGCCGGCGCCCGGTTCCGTGCCGGAGAAGGGCGAGCGGATCTGCTGGACGCTCTTCGAGCACGACCAGCGCGGTGGCCCGCAGCTGCCGGATCCGGAAGCGACCCCCTGGACGCACGGCGGCCCCCCGGGCGCGGGCACGGAACATCCCGACCCGGTGACGACGGAGGACATCCTGTGAACCGTCCCCTCCCTGCCGGGGCGCCGCGCTTCGACCCTGGCGCCGAGGCCGGCCGCGCGACCGCCGCGATCCTCCACGACACGCTGCACGGCGCGCACCGCGGCGTCGTCGTGGACTCGCCGCCCGGCGCGGGCAAGTCGACGCTCGTGGTGCGGGCCGCGCTCGAACTGGCCGCCGCGGGCCGCCCCTTGATGGTGATCGCGCAGACGAACGCCCAGGTCGACGACCTGGTGCTGCGGCTCGCGGAGAAGGAACCGGACCTCCCGGTCGGCCGCCTCCACAGCAATGACACCGACCCGTACGACAAGGCCCTGGACGACCTGGCGAACGTACGGAAATCCGCGAAGGCGGGGGACCTGGCGGGCCTGGACATCGTCATCTCGACGGCCGCGAAGTGGGCGCACGTGAAGACCACGGACCCGTGGACGCACGCGATCGTCGACGAGGCGTACCAGATGCGTTCGGACGCGCTGCTCGCGGTGGCCGGGCTGTTCGAGCGGGCGCTGTTCGTCGGCGATCCGGGGCAGCTGGACCCGTTCTCGATCGTCGGCGCCGACCAGTGGGCGGGGCTGTCGTACGACCCGTCGGCCAGCGCGGTCTCGACCCTGCTGGCCCACAACCCCGAGCTGCCGCAGCACCGCCTGCCCGTGTCCTGGCGGCTCCCGGCGTCGGCCGCGCCGCTGGTCTCGGACGCGTTCTATCCGTACACGCCCTTCCGCAGCGGTACGGGCCACGGCGACCGGCGGCTCAGTTTCGGGGTCGCCTCCGACGGCTCCGGGCCCGACCGGGTGCTGGACGAGGCGGCCGCCTCGGGCTGGGGACTGCTGGAGCTTCCCGCCCGGCACACCCCGCGTACGGACCCGGAGGCGGTGCGGGCGGTGGCTCAGGTCGTACGCCGCCTCCTGGACCGGGGCGGCGCGGCGGTCAGCGAGCGCTCCCCCGACCCGGTCCCGCTGACGGCGGACCGCATCGCGGTCGGCACGGCCCACCGCGACCAGGCGGCGGCGGTCCGGGCGGCGCTGGCGGACCTCGGTGTGGTGGGCGTCGCGGTCGATACGGCGAACCGGCTCCAGGGGCGCGAGTTCGACGTAACGGTGGTGCTGCACCCGCTGTCGGGGCGGCCGGACGCGACGGCGTTCCATCTGGAGACGGGGCGGCTGTGCGTGCTGGCTTCGCGGCATCGGCACGCGTGTGTGGTGGTGTGCCGGGAGGGGGTGGCGGATCTGCTGGACGAGCATCCGTCGACGGAGCCGGTGCAGCTTGGCGTCACGGTCAAGTTCCCCGACGGGTGGGACGCAATGATGACCACGTGGGAACACCTGTCCAACCACCGCGTTCGGTGGCGGCCTTGACCTGAGCCCTCCGGGGTTTCCCGTTCTGGAAAGCTCAGGGCCTTGACCTTGCTCCCACCCGGTCGGAAGCATCGAACGCATCCGACGACATGAGGGGACGTCACGATGACTGAGCCGCTGCGGAAGCTGTCCGGAGACCCGTCCTGTAAGAACGGCACATGCCCGACCCTGTGGACCAAGACCGCGAACGGTGACTACGTGGTGCAGGGCTACGTGGTCACTGACCCTGCCGAACTGGCGCAGATGGACTTGCCCGAAGGGGAGACCGCAGTACACGTCCCTGCCGCAGTGCTTGAGGAGTACTTCGCCAATGCTCAGCGGTGAAGAATTCGGGGCCCTTTTCGACACCTTCGAGCGGACAGCGTTCCGACTGGAGACCTTGGACGAGTACGACGTGGAGGAGGAACGCGAGGAGATCGCGCGGTTCCTCGCGGGTGAGGGCATGGGCCCTGAGTGGACTGACAACCCTTGGGTGCGGTCCATGACCGACAAGGGCAAGCACGTGGCACGCGTGCACGTCCTACAATCACCGCTCACGGACTACCTGCGGTATGAGCTGGCCGCATATCCGGGCAACATCAAGGCCGGTGAGTCCATCGGGATCATCGACCAGACAGAGCAGCCGGTCACAGGGCTCCCTGACCATGACTTCTGGCTCTTCGACGACACAGCGGTCTACCGGATGCACTACACCGAAGCCGGGGCATTCATCGGTGGCGAGCTGCTGCCCCCGGAGCGGCTTCCCGAGTACCAGGAGTACCGCGACCGGGCCCTGGCCGCTGCTGTGCCGTTCGCGAACTACTGGGAGCGGCACCACGCGGGAGGGGGAGCGCCGCAACCTTGACGGAATCACTGGGGACAGCCCTACGGACACTGCGAGAAGCATCGGGACTCACCGGTGACGTAGTCGCCCGCAGGGCCTCCATGTCCGCCGGCAAGCTGTCCAAGCTCGAAACAGGCAAGGTACGGCCGACCGTCCAAGACGTCGACCTCATCCTGACCGCGCTCGGCATCTCGGCTGAGGCGAAGGAACAGTTCCTGGCCACTGCTCGCACGGAAGCCACAGAAGCGACAGCGTGGCGCCTGCTTCGCCGCATGGGCCCGTGGAAGCACCAGAAGACCATCCAAGCCATTGAAGCCAGCACCAGCGCGCTCAGGCTCTTCCAGGGACAGCTCATCCCTGGCCTACTTCAGACACCCGAGTACGCCAATGCCGTCTTCAGCCTGCCCCCGGCCTTGCCGGATGAGACGCGGGTCAAGACCGTCGCTGCCCGCCTGGAGCGGCAGGCAGCCCTGTACGACCCTGACCGGTCGTTCCACTTCCTGATCTGTGAGCACGTTCTCCGGTGGCTGATCAGTGAGCCTCTGATCATGGCGCTACAGCTGGACCGACTGGTTTCGTTCTCTCGACTCCCCAACGTGGCCATGGGAGTTGTTCCCCTGGCGGGCCGGATGCCTGACTTCCCCATGACGTGCTTCAGCCTGCACGACGACCGGCTGGTGATCGTGGAAACGTTCCACTCCGAGATCACCACCCGCGACCCGAAAGACGTACAGACCTACGTCGACACCTTCGAACGGTTCTCCTCTGTCGCGTTGCACGGAGACCCGATGCGGACCCTGGTGGATTCCATCCGAGATGGGTACTTGCCTCAACAGGAAAGCAGCTAGGCGCAGTTCAATCCCGGTCCCACGATGGACCCCGGAGAGACAAGCCGGGGAGGCCCACGCAATGGCGAGCACTACGAAAGCCAGCGAAGACACCTATGAGTACGTCACGTACGCACCTGCCAAAAGCCGGTGCTCCGCGTGCCGGAAGGTGATCAAACAGCTTGAGCCGGTACGTCGTTGCGAACATCAGCGCACGTCCGGACCGCCCACAGTCGTCTACCGACACGCCACCGATTGCCCCGACTAGGAAAGGGTCGGCCGTGTTCCACGTTATTACCCCGATGATCCCCGAGTCCCTGCGGAAGTTGCTCCCCCAAAACCAGCACCCGAAGAACTCCCGCTCTCCCGTGATCGAGTCGGCGCGACGCGATGGGAGCGGGCTACGCGTCCCCCGATCGGACAAGTCGGAGTGAAGGGGTAGCCGTACCCCGTCCACTGGTGTGGCCCGCCCGTCGCTGTGCGCCCATCTCAGCCGCTCTCATCGAGGTACCGATACAGGGTGGCCCTTGAGACTCCGAGAGCCTTGGCGATGGCACTTACGCTCTCACCCTTGGCCTTCCGGGCCTTGGCCACCGTGAGCATGTCATCAGTGATGACCGCGGGCCGCCCTCCAGTTCGCCCCTGCGCCTTGGCCGCTTCCAGTCCGGCCTTGGTGCGCTCTCGAATGAGTGCCCGCTCGAACTCCGCCATGGCTCCGATGACTTGGAGCATGAGGCGGCCGTCCGGGGTGTTCGGGTCGATGTTGGCCAGTGCACCGGTCAACACCTTGAAGCCAATGCCCCGTTGGGCAAGCTGGTCCACCACCCCCACCAGGTCGATGAGGGAACGTGCGAAGCGGTCCAGCTTCCACACGCAGAGCGAGTCTCCGCCCCTGAGGTAGTCCAAGGCCGCCTTGAGTTCCGGCCGCTCCATGCTCTTGCCCGAGGCCTTGTCGATGAAGATCCGGGAGCATCCCGCAGCGTCCAGCGCATCGAGCTGTAGCTGCGCTTCCTGGGCATCGGTGGAGACCCTGGCATACCCGATCAAGTGACCTGTTGCCGTTGAAGCCTTCGTCATATCCAGACAGTCTCATAACTCGTCTCAGAATCTCAAGAGCCTGGAGCATGTTTCGAGACGGGTTTTGGACACCCCTGGAGCACTCTGGCGGCCATCACCGAGACGTCTCATTAACCATGGTTTTCGAGACGCCCCCCGCTGGTCACGCTCCGTGCACCACGGGGGTAACACCCTGAGTTCAAAGCGACATGGACCGCAGGGGAGCCATCCTTCACCCCTGTACGGGTTTCCGCTTCTCATGGCGCCCCCCAGGTGACGGCTTGTACGGCATGTCGTTCCCCCTATGTACTGGTCTCCTTCGAGGCTACATGGTGATCTTGGAATCTGAGGGGTGGGAGGCGAATCACGCGGTGCTGGCGCACCTGGCGGAACACCGGGTGCGGTACCGGGGGTGACGGATCTTTTCCCCACCCCGCCCCTTCCCGAACTGGGGCTCCGCCGCAGGCGACGCCGCCTGCCCGAGGCGTACTTGCACGGTCCGGGACAATGGACGGTGGCCATCGAGCACGCATGGCCGCGAGAGGGAAGGAAAACCCATGGCGGAACCCGAGCGCACCGAGCGGCGACTGCGCCCCGCGCCGCTGCTCTTCGAGCCTTCGGAGGCAGCCGCCGATCCCGAGCACTTCTTCGACCTGGAGTCGATGGAGGACCCCGGTGAGCTGCTGGAACGTGCCACGGAGCTGACGCTCGCGTTCCGGACCGCGGCCGACCGGGCCACCGAGTACCAGGCCATCGCGGCCGCCCAGCTCGCCGACCCCAAGCGCTTCGACCGGCTGTCCCCGGCGGACATCGCGCAACGCGCCGACTGGACCGAGGACTACGCCAAGAAGATGGTCGAGTTCGGCCGGGACCTGCTGCGCGGCCCCAAGCACCCGTAACGGCAAGCATCCGTAACCGCACAGCCAAAGGCTTGTGGCATATGCCTGGCCGCAAGATACCCCCTGCCGCCCCGCCCTGTCCCGTTTTCCGGCAACTAACCGAAACGGAACGGCTACTGCCGGTAGATGTAGGCGCCATGACCGCCTGCAAGCAAAACGACGTCCCCCAGTACAGCGCCTACGCGCACTCCAACACCCCCGCCCACGTCACCGCCGCCGGAGCGGCCTGGCTCGCCTCCGCCGCCGCGTACCCGCGCAGCACCCTCTCGCTCTGGGAGACGCGCCCCACCGACCCCTGCGTCCTGCCCTGCGGTTCCACGTTCGACGTCGTGAGCGTCCCCGCGGTCTTCGGCCGGCGCATGCTGGACCGGTTATGGGCGGACGGGCCCGGCTCCGGCCCCGTCGCCACCCACCGCGGCCGCATGCTGCTCTTCACCTGCCCCGGCACCGCCCACCGGCTCCCCTCGCTGCTCACCTGGGAGGAGTGGGGACGTACGGGAGACACCGCCGGGGGCGGCGCGAAAGGCGCCGTGCCGCCGCCGGTCCTGTGTCACGGCTCGGGCGACGCCGTGACCGTCCCCCCGCTCAGTGAACCGGCCGCCCCCGCCGGCGCGGGACCGCGCTGGCTGGTCGCCCCCGACGTGCGCCATCCGTGGCTGCCGGGCCCCGAGGCGATGCTCTGGGCGTGCGTACGGGCGGCCCGCCCCAGCCAGACCGCCAAGGCCCGGATATCGATTTTTCCTCCCGCCGAACAGGGTGCTAATGTCTACGACGTCAGCAGGCGCCGCTAGCTCAGTTGGTTAGAGCAGCTGACTCTTAATCAGCGGGTCCGGGGTTCGAGTCCCTGGCGGCGCACAGACGGGAAAAGCCCCTCGCGAGAGCGAGGGGCTTTTTCGTTGCCCGGACCGCGTGCCAGGTCAGACGCCGGGTGTGATCCGTACCGTCCACGCCCCCGACCTCGTACGTTCCGCCACCTCCACCCGGGTCCCCTCCCCCGGCACCGTGAACGTCTCCCCCTCCGCCACCGGCGCGTCCGCCAGCGGCGGGTACACCGACCGGTCCCAGCACGCGTCGGTCTCCGGGTGTGCGTCCACCACCTCGATCGGCCCGCCGCCCGAGGCCGCCCCGTTGCGCACCCGGTAGATCAGCACGCCCTCCGTGCACAGCGACTCGTCGTTTCCCGCCCCGCTGCGCGCCTCGACGGCCAGGACGCCGCCCTTCCCGGTCCGTACGACCGCGAGCCGCGTACCGCCCGTCGCACCGCGGGGGTGCTCCGCCGCCAGCGGCTCCAGCGTGAGCCGGGTCGGGCCGGCCTCCTCCACGCAGGCCACCTGCCGCCGGTCCAGCCAGCCGAGCTTCCACTTGTGCCAGCCGAAGAGTTCCGGGGCGAGCCCGAACTGACTTCCCATGACGTCCCAGTCGCCGACGTACGTGTCCCAGTCCCCCTTGCCGTCCACCGGCCGGTGGTAGAGATCGGGGAGGTCGAAGACGTGGCCCGTCTCGTGGGCCAGCACGTTGCGGTCCGGCGGGTGCTGCTCGAAAACGGTGACGATGCGCTTGATGTCCCGGCCGTCGGCGTGCAGCGGCTTGTCGAAGTTGACGACCTTGGTCGCGTCCGAGTCGACGCCGGGCGCGTCCGGGTCGGCGACGAGATAGACGATGTCGTAGTGGGTGAAGTCGACCTGGCCGTCCGCCGCGGCCACCGCGTCGCGCAGGTACGCCGAGCGCCGCCCGGCGTCCCAGTCGCGCTCTATCCCGTACGCCGTGGAGTCCTGCGGCATCTCGACCCAGTCGCGCTGCGGGTGCGCCCGCAGTGCGAATTTGCCGTACGAGGCGCGCCGGAAGAAGTCGCTGGTGCCCGGGAAGTAGTCGGCCGCGAGCTCGTCCGGGGAGGTCGTGGGGACCGAGTCGGGGAAGGCCAGGAAGATCATGACCGCGTTGAGGGTGTGCAGGGGGCGCGGGTAGGCCGGGTTCCAGGTGTCGAGGCCCAGCGAGTGGTGCGCCGCGGTGCGCGTCAGCACGCACGGCCCGTCGCCCCGTGCCGCCACCGCGGGGCCCGCGACGAGCGAGGTGGCGGCGAGCGCCGTGAGGGAGGTGAACACGGCGGCCGTACTGCGCAGGCGCTCGCGTCGGCATCGGCGGGACGGGTCGGCTCGGGGGCCGGCTCCCCCGGGTGTCTGCTGGCGGACCACGTCGACCTCCGGGTACGGAAATACGGGGCACGCCACCCACATTGTTCGGGTTTCGTGTGATACGCCCTGTTCCACTGCCCCACACGGGTGACCAGCACCTCTGGCGGCCTCCGGTGGGCCGACACCCCGACGGGATCACGGAAAGTCACAATCGATCACGTAGGAACACCGCAAGGCGCACTTGTGCAGAAACGATCGCCCGCAGCCGCCTCGCGCTCGGGGTCACGGCGGCGTAGCTGGATCGGCCCTCCCGGCAGCCTCTATGATCGGCACACTTTCCTGCGTGGAATCCGCCCCGGGCGGTGGTCCCCCACCCCGCCGACAACCCCGACGACCTCTGTAAGCGATCACAAAATGATCAATGCCCTGCGGGAGCGAGCGGTGAGCGGAACCTCCGAAGGACCCGGTTCAGCACCCGACACGACCCGGCCGACCGTCACACAGAGTAATGGCGCCGGTCGCTCAGCGTCCGAGCTGCGCGACTACCGGGCGGCCTGGAACGCCGCGCACCTCGCCATGGCCCTCGTGGACCGCCAGGGCCTCGTCGTCACCGCCAACCCCTCCCTCGCCGAGCTCCTCGGCACCGAAACCCTCCAGCTGCGTGAACAGTCCGCCGCGGACCTCCTCGACCTGGCGTCCGACGCCCGCAGCTTCCACGCCTACCTCGAAGTCCTCGCCGGCCGGCGCGCCCGCTTCCGCTGCACGCGCAGGATCAAACACCCGGACGGTCGCTCGCTGTGGGCCGAGGTCACCCTCACGCCCGTACCGGACAGCGGCACCGTCCTGCTGTCGGTCGCGGACACCAGCGACCGGCGTGAGCTCCAGGCCAGGCTGCGCCATCTCCAGATGCACGACCCGGTGACCCGGCTCCCGAACCGCACGCTCTTCTTCGAGCGCCTCACCTCCGCGCTGGAGAATTCGGCATACGGCCACGGGCGTGACGGGGGCACCGGCCGGATCGGCGTCTGCTATCTCGACCTCGACGGGTTCAAGGCCGTCAACGACACGCTCGGCCACCGCGTCGGCGACCGGCTGCTGACCGCCGTGGCCTCGCGGCTGGCCAGGTGCGCCGACCAGTACGGCTACGCGCGGGCCGGCGGCCATCTGGTCGCGCGGCTCGGCGGCGACGAGTTCGCGCTGCTCGTCGAGGACTCCACCGGTACGGAACAGCTCGCCGACCTCGCCCAGGCCGTACTGACCGCCCTTCAGCAGCCCTTCGACCTCGGCGGGCAGCGGCTGGCGGTGTCCGCGTCCATCGGAGTCGTGGAGCGGCCGGCGGCCGGGACCACCGCGACCTGTCTGATGCAGGCCGCCGACACGACGCTGTACTGGGCGAAGGCGGACGGCAAGGCGCGCTGGACGCTCTTCGACCCCGAGCGCAACGCCCACCGCATGACCCGCCAGGCACTGTCGAGCACGCTGCGCCCGGCCGTCGAGCGCGGCGAGTTCAACCTGGAGTACCAGCCGCTGGTGGACCTGGAGGGCGGCGGCGTACGGGGGGTTGAGGCGCTGGTCCGCTGGAAACACCCGCAGTTCGGGACGCTGGCGCCGAATCGGTTCATCTCGATTGCCGAGGAGGACGGCTCGATCGTCCAGCTCGGCCGGTGGGTGCTGCGGACCGCGTGCCGGCAGGCCCGGCAGTGGCAGATCGCACACCCCGGCACCCCGCCGATCTTCGTCAGCGTCAATGTCGCCGTGCGCCAGGTGTGGGATTCGGATCTGGTCGCCGATGTCGCCGAGATCCTCGCCGAGACGGGGCTCGCGCCGCATCTGCTGCAACTGGAGCTGACCGAGTCCGCGGTGATGGGCTCGGCGGGACGGCCGCTGCAGGCCTTGCAGGCGCTGAGCGACATGGGCGTACACATCGCGATCGACGACTTCGGGACCGGCTACTCGAATCTCGCGTATCTGAGCCGGCTGCCCGTCTCGGTGCTCAAGCTGGACGGGTCGTTCGTGCGCGGCTTCCAGGACGAGGCGCATGCGAATCCCGCTGATGAAACGATTGTCGAGGCGCTGGTGCAGCTCGCGCACCGGCTGGGGCTGACGGTCACGGCGGAGTGCGTGGAGACGTCGGGGCAGGCGGCGCGGCTGCGGCAGATCGGCTGCGACACGGGGCAGGGGTGGCTGTACTCGCGGGCGGTGACGCCGGAGCGTATCGCCGCGATGATCGCCGTCAGTCCGCAGCGGGTCTGACGGCGATCGCCGGGCGGTTACGCGTTACGCCCTGGGCAGGCCGTACGCGTCCGCGATGAGTTCGTACGAGCGCAGGCGGGCGTCGCCGCCGTGGGCGTTCGCCGTGATCATCAGCTCGTCCGCGCCGGTGCGCTTGGCCAGGTCGTCGAGGCCGGTGCGGACCTCGTACGGGGTCCCGTGGACGACGTTGCCGAGCCAGCTGTCGACGAACTCGCGCTCCAGGGAGCTGAAGTTGTACGCCGCCGCCTCTTCGGGCGTCGGGATCAGTCCGGGGCGGCCGGTGCGCAGGCGGACCATCGACAGGGCGCCGGTGAGGACCTGACGGCGGGCCTCCTTCTCGTCGTCCGAGGCGAGCGCCGATACGCCGATGAGGGCGTACGGGGCGTCGAGGACGGCCGAGGGGCGGAACGACTCGCGGTAGAGGTCGAGCGCCGGGATGGTGTTCTGCGCCGAGAAGTGGTGGGCGAAGGCGAACGGCAGGCCGAGAGTGGCGGCGAGGCGGGCACTGAAGCCGGAGGATCCGAGCAGCCAGATCGGGGGGCGGGCGGCGGGGCCCTGGACGGGGCCGGGGACCGCGTGGATGCGGGCGTAGGGGTGGCCGTCCGGGAAGTCGTCGTCGAGGAAGCGGGTCAGCTCGGCGAGCTGCTGGGGGAAGTCGTCGGCGCCTTCGTTGCGTCGTTCGCCGCGGCGGAGTGCGGCTGCGGTGGCGCCGTCCGTGCCGGGGGCGCGGCCGAGGCCCAGGTCGACGCGGCCGGGGGCGAAGGCTTCGAGGGTGCCGAACTGTTCGGCGATGACCAGCGGTGCGTGGTTGGGCAGCATGACACCGCCGGAGCCGAGGCGGATGCGGTCGGTGTGGGCGGCGATGTGGGCCAGGATCACTGCCGGGGAGGAGCTGGCGACGCCGGGCATGGAGTGGTGCTCGGCGACCCAGTAGCGGTGGAAGCCGCGGGTCTCGGCCTGGCGGGCGATGGCGACGCTGGTGCGCAGGGCGTCGGTGGCGGTGGTGCCGTGGCCGACTGTGGCCAGGTCGAGTACGGAAAGGGGTACTGGCGCGCTTCCGCTCGCCGTGCCTCGGATCGCGTCCACCGGTGGTTCCTCCTGGGGTGTGTGCGTGCGGTGCGGTGCGTGCACCGAGTGCGCCAACAGGAGGGGGGCTCCGGTTATTCCCCGGGGTGGGGCGGCCCGGATCGCCTGCGCCGGACGGGCTGGATTTTGCTGAACTGGAGTCCCAGAGCGCGGCAATGCACGGAGCGCGGCAACGTCCGAGCTGGGGCGAAGCCCTCAGCTCGGATGAGTCCCCTGGGCAACTCCAGCCCCTCCGGCGTTTGAGGAGCGGGGTCTGGGGCGGAGCCCCAGTTGCTCGGCCTGCCCTGGCCACTCCAGCCCGTCCGGCGATTGAGGACCAGGGCCTGGGGCAGCGCCCCCAGAGGCCCGCCGCAGGCGGCTACTCCCGGGTGGCGAACAGCGTGCCCAGGCGCTTTGAGCGGGCCCGGCGGCCCGCCAGCCGCAAGCCCTCCCACACCGTGACCTGGTTCGCCGTGAGGACCGGCTTGCCCAGCGCCTCCTCCAGCTCCGGGATGTACGCCGCCGTATGCAGCGCCGTATCCGGCAGCAGCACCGCCTCCGCGTCCGGATGGTCGCCCGCGCGGGCCAGCTCCAGGACCTCCTCCCGGCCCCACCTGCCCACCTCGGCCGCCGTGATGATGCCGCTGCCGCGCGCCGCGACCACCTCGATGCCTGCCGCCTTGAGGAAGTCGGTGAAGTACGCCGCCACGTCGTCGGGGTACGTCGCCGCGACCGCGACCCGGGCCGCCCCCACCTCCCGTACCGCGTGGGCGAACGCGAACGACGTGCTGGACGCCGGCAGGCCCGCCGCCCGCGCCAATGACCGGACCTGTTCGTGCGCGCCGTCCCAGCCGAAGACGAAGCTGCCGCTCGTGCAGGCCCACACCACCGCCTCCGCGCCCGCCAGCCGCAGTTCCTCCACCTTGGCCGCAAGACGCGCCGGCGAGCCCATCTCCAGGAGGGCGTCGACCCGGTGCGCGTCCTCACCGATGTCGGTGTGGACGACGTACAGCCGCACATCGCTGTCCAGCAGCAGCATCTCGATCCGCGGGTAGTCGTCCTCCGCGGAGTGACCTGGGTAGAGAAACCCGACCGCTGTCATGACCATCCTTCCTGTTGCCGGGGCCGCTGGGGCTCTGGCTCTTCCCGCGCCTGCCCCTGCGCCTGCGCCTGGGTGCGCGCCGCCTCGTCGATCAGCAGCTGCTGGTACGGCCCCACGGCGCACGCCCCGATCCGCCGCAGCGCGGACCACATCGTGACCTGGTTCGCGGAGAGCACCGGCATCCGCAGCTCCGCCTCCAGCTGCGGAATCACGTCGTACGTCGGAAGATTCGTACAGCTGATGAAGAGGCAGTCGGCCGCCCCCACCACCGCCTGTCGGGCCATGTCGACCACATCCCGGTAGGGGACCTTCCAGATGTGACTGGTCAGTCCGAGGAAAGCGCGTCCAGTGACCGCTATCCCCGCCTGCCCGAGATATTCCTCCAGCGAGCTCGTCACTGATTCGGTGTACGGGGTGACGAGCGCGATCCGCCGCGCCCCCATCTCGCCGAGGGCGTCGAGCAGCGCGCCCGACGTGGTGACCGCGGGCAGCTCCCCGGCCTGGGTCATCGCCGTGCACATGGCGCGTTCGCCGGCCACTCCGCCGACGAAGCTCCCCGACGTACAGGCGTACGCGACGACTTCGGGCGCCACCGCGGTAAGCGCCCGCACCGCCTCGCGCAGCGTCTCGTGCTCGCTGACGAGCCGGGCCAGGTCGAGGCTGACCTCGACGGGAACGAAGGGGGTCCGGGTGAGGTGCAGCGAGATTTCGTCGGGGACCCAGCGCCACAGTTCCCGGTCCAGCGCGAAGTCGAAGGGGGCCACGACGCCTACGCCGCGTTGTGGCCTTGGTCCGCCGAGGAAGGAGATGTCCAATGCGGCCCCCAGGTGCGTGTGTTGACGACCGTAGGTTCGGGTGCGAGCGTGGTCAATCCGTACATCAATCCGTACATCTCAGACGTGTCGAAGGGGTTTCGCCTCCATGTCCGAAGAGACCCTTCTTGTCCTCGACGCCGACCCGCCGCCCCGCCTGGGCCGGCTGGCCGGACGGGCCCGCATTCTGCACGGTGACGAGTCCACGCTCGCCCGTCAACTGCCGCTCGCCGATGTACTTCTGGTCTGGGACTTCACCTCCGACGCGGTACGCCGTGCGTGGCCCGGCGACGGACCCCGGCCGCGCTGGGTGCACACCGCCAGCGCCGGCGTCGACCACCTCATGTGCCCTGAACTGGTCGCGTCGGACACGGTGGTGACCAACGCCCGCGGGATCTTCGATCTGCCCATCGCCGAGTACGTATCGGGGCTGGTCATCGCCATGGCGAAGGACCTGCCCAGCACGCTGGAGCTCCAGCGGCAGCGGCGCTGGCGCCACCGGGAGACCCTGCGCGTGGCGGGGAGCAGAGCGGTGATCGTGGGTTCCGGGCCCATCGGGCGGGAGATCGCGCGCCACCTCCAGGCTATCGGGGTTGTGACCGCTGTGGTCGGTCGAACCGCGCGCCCCGGCGTGCACGGCGCGCACGAGCTGACCCCGTTGCTCTCACGCGCCGACTGGGTGGTGTGCGCGGCGCCGCTGACCGACGCGACGCGCGGGATGTTCGACGCGGCGGCATTCGGCGTAATGCCACCGTCGGCCCGCTTCATCAATGTGGGGCGCGGCCCGCTCGTCGTTGAGGACGACCTCGTCGCGGCCCTCCGGAAGCGGTGGATCGCGGGCGCGGCGCTCGACGTGTTCGGCGAGGAGCCGCTGCCGCCGGACAGCCCGCTGTGGGATGTGCCCGGGCTGATCGTGTCCCCGCACATGAGTGGGGACACGGTCGGGTGGCGCGACGAGCTGGGCGCGCAATTCGTTGAATTGTATGAACTTTGGGCCTCCGGAAGCCCTCTGCCGAACGTGGTGGACAAGAAACGTGGGTACGTCCCCATGCATGACTGACCTGAGCGCACTGACCGCCCGACAACTGCTGGCCGGGTACGAGAAAGGTGAGTTCTCCCCCGTCGATGCGACCCGCGCCGCCCTGGCCCGGATCGAAGCCGTACAGCCGCTCGTCAACGCCTTCGTCCGGGTCGACACGGAAGAGGCCCTCGCGCAGGCGGAGGACTCCGCCGCGCGGTGGCGGAGGAAGGAACCGCAGGGTCTGGTCGACGGGGTGCCGGTCTCGGTGAAGGACATCCTGCTGATGCGGGGCGGGCCGACGCTGCGGGGCTCCAGGGCCGTACGGGCGGCAGGTGACTGGGACGAGGACGCGCCGTCCGTCGCGCGGCTGCGGGAGCACGGCGCGGTGTTCCTCGGCAAGACGACCACGCCCGAGTTCGGGTGGAAGGGTGTGACCGACTCGCCGCTGAGTGGTGTGACCGGCAATCCGTACGATCCGTCGCGCACGGCGGGCGGCTCCAGCGGCGGCAGCGCTGCGGCAGTGGCGCTGGGGGCGGGGGCGCTGTCGCTCGGCACGGACGGTGGGGGGTCGGTCCGTATCCCGGCGTCCTTCTGCGGGATCTTCGGGCTGAAACCGACGTACGGGCGCGTGCCGCTGTATCCGTCGAGCCCGTTCGGGACACTCGCGCACGTGGGCCCGATGACGCGGGACGCGGCGGACGCGGCGCTGCTGATGGACGTCATCAGCGGGCCGGACTGGCGCGACTGGTCGCAGCTGGCGCCGGGCGGCGGGAGCATGACCGCGGCCCTGGAGGGTGGGGTGAAGGGGCTTCGGGTGGCGTACTCGCCGTCCTTCGGCGGGCAGGTGGCGGTACGGCCGGAGGTGGCGGCGGCGGTGCGTGCGGCGGTGGGGGCGCTGGCCGAGGCGGGAGCGTACGTCGAAGAGGCGGACCCCGACTTCGCGGACCCGGTGGAGGCCTTCCACACGCTGTGGTTCAGCGGGGCGGCGCGGGTGGTGCAGCACTTCGGGAAGGAGCAGCGGGAGCTGCTGGATCCGGGCCTGCGGGAGATCGCGGGGATGGGGGCGCGGTACAGCGCGCTGGACTATCTGGCGGCCGTCGATGTCCGCATGGATCTCGGCCGGCGCATGGGGCGCTTCCACTCGGCGTACGACCTGCTGGTCACGCCCACCTTGCCGATCACCGCGTTCGAGGGGGGCGCGGAGGTGCCCAGGGGATCGGGCCACCGCCGCTGGACCGGCTGGACCCCGTTCACGTACCCCTTCAACCTCACCCAGCAGCCCGCGGCGAGCGTGCCCTGCGGGACGGACGCCGACGGGCTGCCGGTCGGGTTGCAGGTGGTGGCGGCGCGCCACCGCGACGACCTGGTGCTGCGCGCGGCGCACGCGCTGTACGGGGCGGGGGTGACGGCGTAGGCGCACGCTAGGCGGCAAGGGCGGCCGCGATGACGGCACGGATCCGCGCCTCGTCCTCACCGTCGCCCTCGCCCTCGAAGCGGCAGTCCTGGCACCTCTCGCCGCGCTTCTCGGACCGGAAGGCACGCTCGCAGCCGTCGCAGGTCTGGAAGGGGGCGCGGCGGACGGGTGGCAGGGCGTAAAAGGAACGCGTCGCCGCCGTGGCGGGGAGCGGTGGCGGCAACAGTACGGCCAGCCGGTGCCCGACGAGCCCGGCGGGATGACGGATGGGCTCGTCGGGCAACCGTTCCAGCAGCGCACGGCGTACGTCGGTAACGCTGAGGCCCCGCTCCAGCCAGGCGGCGACGGCGGGCGCGAGCCGATGCACCTCCGCCTGGGCGAGCCTGAGCCGGGGGTCGACGCCACGGAGCCCCGCGAGAAGGTCGGCGGCGGTGCGGTGGATTTCGGCAGTGGGCTCGGACTTAGGCACGGGAAGCGGCAACTGGGTTTTGGCCGTGTCCATGGCCGGGGGTCCCATCTCCACATCCACATCCACATCCACGACGAGCGGCGGAGCGGCTACCGGAGGCTGCCCCTCCGCCGCCTCCACAGCCGGAGGATCGGCCGGCGGCTCCCCGGCCTCGCAGGCAAGGTCCGCGACGGCGGCCCGCACCCCGGCCGTCGGATTGTCGTAGAAGACCGTGCGGGTCACGACCGTCCCTGAGGCGGTCCGCTCCTTGGACCGCACGAGATAGCCGTACGCACCCAACTCCCGCAGCGCGGCGGCGATCCGCGCCTCGCTCTCGGCGAATTTCTTCGCCAGCTCCTTGATGCCGATCCGGATCCCGTCGGGCAGCGACTGAATGTGCGCGGCGAGGCCGATCGCGGTCAGCGACAGGTCGGGGTGCTGGGTGAGGTGGTTGCCGAGCACGGTGAAGCGTTCCGTGTGCCGGAACTTGATGTGCCGGACGCCGGCGACGGAACCGCCGGACCGGGAGCGCGCGGGCGCGCTAAGGTTCTTCTCAGCCATGGGGAAGGTCTCGACTTCCTGGGTGGTGAGGCCCCGGTCGGGATTGCCGTCCCGGCCGGTGGCCGTCAAAGTCTCTGGAGTTGTCTGCTGCGGCAGCACACTAGCCCGCCAACTCCCTCGCATCACACCCGAATTCGCTCAATCACCCGTGTGGGTGATGAAAGACGGGATGGGCTGGGAAGGTTCCTTTCTCTCAAGTTTTTAAGTGTTTTGCGTCGCGGAACACCGGGTCGCGGCCCACCGGGTCGCGGCAGTTACGATCCGGCCGAAACAGCCATTTCGCTCCAGATATTCACAGCACCAACCGTGCGGCACGGTCGCGGAGTTCCTGGGCTTCGGCAACGCTCTCGTATAGCCTGAGGCGGGCGTGCATGTCCTGGGCCGCGTCGTGGACCTTGACCGACTTGATTCCCTCCGCGCACACCACGAAGTCGCCCCAGGTGGCGAAGGCGGCGTCCGGGTCTCCTTGGCGGAGCTGGACCTGGCCGAGGTCGGCCAGGACGATCGCGCGACTGCGGCGGCGGTCGAGGCCGTGGATTTCGAGGGCCTGGTGCAGGTGCTCGGACGCCCCGTTGAAGTCCCCCAGCTGAGCCAGGATCATCCCCGAGTGGTGGGCCCACCGGCCGATGTCGAAGTGCGAGGCCCACGACTCGCCCGGCGCAAGGCCGGAGCGTTCGATGGCGGTCTGCGAGGCGCCGAGAGCTCGGGTGGCGGTGGCGTGGTCGCCGTCGTGGGCAGCGGCATCCGCCAACGTGGTCTGGTAGTACGAGACGGCACGCGGGTCGGACAGGTGCTTGGCCTGTTCGACGCACTTCTCCGCCAGCCGTACGGCGACGGCCCGATACCAGAAGACCCCGCCGTCCGTACCGGACTGGCTACGGGAGACAAGCCGCGCCGGTTAGATCACCGGCGGTCGCCCCAGACGGCTCATGCGCCACACCGTGCGCCAGCGTATGGGCCGCCGCTCGCCGCACGACGTGTACACGCCCTCGACGAACCCGCCGAACCAGGCCCGCAGACCGGCCACAGATCGTGTGCGGGCCAACGTGAGGGCGACCCACGTCCCGAGGTAGACCGGCACAAGAAGGGCGGGCAGATGACGGCGGGCCATCCAGACCCGGTTCCGTGCGGTCATGCGGTAGAACACCGCATGCCGGGCCGGGGACGTGCGCGGGTGCTGAAGCACCAGCTCCGGCTCGTAGAGGATCTTCCAGCCGCCGTCCAGCGCGCGCCAGGCGAGATCGGTTTCCTCGTGTTTTCTTCCCTCCGAAGAGCGCTCGCGCCATGTGACCAGGAGAGTTACCTCGCAGGCATGTGTGTGATGTGCGGAGAGGGCTTCGTTCGCGGCTAGCATCGGCATCTTCGCCGACTACTGGAGTTCGCTGCTATGTCACTGCCGCGCCTTGGAGTCGTCATCGTGACGATGGGCACTCGCCCGCGCGAGTTGGCGGCTCTGCTCGCCTCGGTGGAGAAGCAGGATGTGCCTGCGGTGCGAGTGGTGCTGATCGGCAATGCGACTCCCCTCGCCGACGTAGACGTAGCGGCGAACGTGACCAAGGTCCCGCTTGAGAAGAACCTGGGCTGTCCGGGAGGCCGTAACGTCGGCTTGGAGATGCTGCGCGAATCGGGCGAGGTCGACGTCGTCATCGAGCTGGACGACGACGGCCTGCTCATCTCCGCCGACGTGTTCCGCAAGGTCCGGCAGCTGTTCGCGGCGGACCCCCGGCTGGGGATCATCGGGTTCCGGGTCGCCGATGAACATGGACACACTGAGCGGCGCTGGGTACCCCGGCTGCGGGCTGACGATCCGATGCGCCGTGGGCTGGTGACCGCATTCCTCGGTGGTGGGCACGCCTTCTCGATGCCCATGCTCAACGAGACCGGTCTCTGGGCTTCGGAGTTCTTCTTCGGGCATGAAGAGTCCGATTTGGCCTGGCGTGCGCTCGATGCGGGTTGGAAGATCCTGTACGAACCCGAACTCGTCCTCCAGCATCCGAAGACGTCTCCGGCCCGGCACGCGGTCTACTACCGGTTCACCGCGCGGAACAGGGTGTGGCTGGCCCGCCGCCGACTCCCCGCCGCCTTGGTCCCGGTGTATCTCGGCGTGTGGATCTCCCTCATGATGGCGCGTATCCGTTCCGTGGCCGGGCTGAAGGCATGGTGGGGCGGTTTCCTCGAGGGCGTCCGAACGCCCTGCGGTCCGCGCAGGCCGATGAAGTGGCGCACGGTGTGGCGTATGACCCGGTTGGGCCGCCCGCCGATCCTCTGAACGGTCGGAAGTTGTCTCGGGTCACGTCAACATGCTCGGCCGGTACTCGCTCCCGCTGCCTGAGCTGCCCGGCGGGCTACGGCCCCTGCGCGATCCGGACGCGGCTGAAGAGGGATGACCCCGGTGCGGATGGCCGTCACCGCCGTGGCTATCTCGGCGGTGACGTTTGCGCTGGTCACCGGCTCGTAGGGTGCCGGGAGCCGAAACACCGGCGGAGGGCGTAACGGCTTCGCGTACCCGCTTCGCGCGGCGGCGGGCGCGGTAGGGGCCTGTGAGAGCTCTGGGCTGCTGCTGGGCCGGGTCCTGGGATGCGGCGGCCGTGGGTGGGATCGGCTCGGCGGTTCGAGTCAGTCGACCCCCAGCAGGGTGTGCAACTCAGCGGTGTCGATGATGTGGGCCCGAGAGGGGAAGACGCGATGGAGTAGGACATTGTGGACTTCGGTATCAGGGTCGGCGACGCCGTCGGACAGGACGTAGAGCTGGTAGTCGCGGTCGGCCGCGTCGATGACGGTAGACAGGACGACGCCGCTGGTACTGATGCCGGAGACGACCAGAGTGGTGATGCCGCGCTCGCGCAGCTGCTGGTCGAGGTCGGTGGTGGATATGCCGCCGTAGCGGATCTTGCGCACCATGATGTCGCCGTCCTGGGGAGCCAGGCGCTCGTGGATGGCAGCGGCAGGGTCCTCATGGTGCATGACACGGTGCTGGGCCACCGGGGCGAAGGACTTGTTGGTGGCCGGGATCGCGTCCCAGTCGGCCTCAGTGAAGCCGACGCGGACGTAGGCGATGGTGCCGCCGGTGGCGCGAACGCCGGCGATGGCCCCTTCCACGCGGCCGAGCAGGGCTTCGCAGTCCCCGCCTTCCGGCAGAAGGGCCAGAATCGCGGGCTGGTAGTCCATGACGAGAAGAGCGGTGTGCGCGGGGTCAAGTGCGGGGACAGTGCTCACGCGAGTGTTCTCCTTGCTTGGTGGTGCCTTGCTTGGTGGTGCCTGGTCAGCTCGGACACTGATCGGCGGACCAGCTGCGGCCTGCGGGCTTCAGTGGCGAGTTGCGGTGTGTCATGTGCGGCTACGCGCCGGTCCCGGCTCGTGCTGTGGCGCGTGGTCGTGTCGGGGGAGCAGCAGCGGGGTCGCCAGCAGGAGCACGCCGGCCAGGCCGATGGCCGTGCGCGGGCCGAGTAAGCCGCCCAGCACGCCCCAGACGGCCGCCAGGAGCGCGGTCGAGGCCTTGGTCGTCACCGCCCAGGCGGACAGTGTGCGGGTGACCCGGTCGGTCGCGGTGCGTTCGAGGCGGTAGGTGGCGTAGACGGGGTTGAAGACCCCGCAGCAGAAGATGAGTCCGAGCTCGACGCCGATCACCAGCAGCAGACCGCCGGTGCCCGGCCCCAGGAAGGCCAGGCCGACGGGCCAGAGCGCGCGCAGCGCCCCGGCCATGATGAGGACCTGGTGCTGTCCGAACCGGGTGACGAGCGGTCGGGCCAGCCTTGAACCGAGCAGGCCGCCAATCGAGGGCACGGCGAAGGCGAGGCCGTACTGCCACGGTGTGAACCCGAGTTGGCCGAGCATCAGGATGGCAAGCAGCGGCTGGGTGGCCATCACCAGGCCGTTGAACAAGGCGGTGTTGAAGAACAGCGGACGCAGAGTCGCGTCGGCGAGGATGTGCCGCCAACCGTTGAGCAGGTCCCCGGCCCGCATGCGCGCGGCCTCCCGGCGCTCGGGCTGCGGCTCGTGCCCGCCCGTCGCGCTGATGCCCAGGGCCGAGAGCAGGTAGCTGACCGCGTCGGCCACCACCGTCACCACCGGACCGAGGAGCCCGATCGCCGCGCCGCCCAGCGGCGGTCCGATGATCGTGGTCGTCCAGGCCGTCGACTCGAATCGGGCGTTGGCGATGAGCAGGTCCTCGGCCGGCAGCAGCGTCTTCAGGTACGCGCCGGAGGCGGCGCGGAAGGTGATGTCGGCCGCCGCGACGACGACCGAGACCAGCAGGAGCTGAAGAAAGGTGAGCACGCCGAGCGCGAACGCGGTGGGAATCGTGAGTAGCGCCGCGAACCGCACCAGGTCCATCGCGATCAGCACCGGCCGCTTGCGGCGGAACTCCACCCACGGGCCGAGCGGCACCGCCACAGCCGCGCCCACCGCAGCCCCTACGGAGGAGAGCGCGGCGACCTCGGCCGGTCCGGCGTGCAGCACCTGGATGGCGATCAGCGGGAACGCGCCGAAGGCGAGCCACGTGCCGAGCTCGCTGGTTCCGTACGCTCCCCAGAGCCACCCGAACCGCCGCCCCAGCCGATGCCCGCTCCTCATGCCTGCCACCCCTCGCCACTCATTCGCACAACCGATCCACGATCGGAAGCATCAAAGCGAGCTCCATACCCTGGGATCAAACAACCGCAGGGCCACCTAGCCACAACCTACGGTTGTGGTCATAGAGTGTCGGCATGGACCTCGACACCGTCCGGACCTTCGTCGTCGCGGCCGACGCGGGGCAGTTCCAGGAGGCCGCCGCCGAGCTGGCGGTCACCCAGCAGGCCGTCTCCAAGCGCATCGCCACGCTGGAGCGCAACCTCGGCGTGCGGCTGTTCACCCGTACCCCGCGCGGCGCCGAGCTCACCATCGACGGGCAGGCGTTCCTGCCCCACGCGCGCGAGCTGCTGCGCGTCGCCGAGCGCGCGGCCGCGTCCGTGCGCACCGGTCGCCGTCCGCTGCGCGTCGACGTAATCGCCTCGCGCAGCGCGCAGTCGGGCCTGATGCGCGGCTTCCACCAGGCACACCCCGACATCGAGCTCGACGTGATGATGCTGTTCGACATCGAGACGGCCGTCGCCGCCATCCGGTCCGGTGCGATCGACGCGTCCTTCCGCGCCGTCGCCGCGCCCGGCCGGCCCCTTCCCACGGACATCGAGTCCGTCCGGGTGCTCGACGAGCCGCTCCAGCTCCTCACCGGCCCCGCCCACACCCTGGCGGGCGCCCGGTCAGTGACCGTCGCTCAGCTCACCGGGCACCGGATCTGGATGCCCGGCATCGTCCCCGGTACCGAGTGGGCCGCCTACTATGACGACCTCATCGCCGAGTTCGGCCTCACCATCGAGGCGACCGGCCCCAACTTCGGCTCCGACGCGCTCCTCGACACCATCGCCGACACCCCGGCCCTGGCCACCTTCATGGGCGAGCAGACCCGCCTCGTCTGGCCCACCGGCCACGGCCTGCGCCGCATCCCGGTGACCGACCCGACGCCCGTTTACCCGCACTCGCTCCTCTGGCACCGCGACAACCCCCACTCAGCGCTGGCCACCCTCCGCGCCCACCTCGCCGCCACAGCGGCCGGCCACGACGCCGCCAGGACATGGACGCCGGACTGGGTGATTCCGCGCTGAACGCCGCCGCGTCTTCGATCGAGTTCACCCCTGAAGAGGACGGAGATGACGGACGGATGCCGTCGGCTGTTGTTCGAGGAGGAGCGCTTGGAGTTCGGCGATCTTTCGGTCCTGAGAACGGTTGTTGTCCCGGGCGGCGGCGAGGCGGTTCGTCAGAGTGTGGTGATCCGCGGTCAGTGCGCGGAACTGCTGCTTGAGGGTGGTGTTCTCGGTGACCAGCCGTTGGACGGCGTCGGCGGGCAGGTCCAGCTCAAGGTCCCGGATGCGGCCCATGAGCTCGCCGATGTGTCGGCGTTGCGACTGGATCTCCGCCACTGCCTGCCGCAGCGCGTCCTCGGCGTTCAGCGCGCGCTCCCGCCAGGACGCGTCCACCGCCTCGGCGGTTTCCTGTCTGCTGCGGGCCTGGCGGCCCTCGGCCTGGGCGACGGCCTCGGTGACCAACTGCCGGGCGGTGGCGTTCTGATAGAGGAAGGCGCGGGAGACGCCGGCACGTCGTTCGACGGTCCGGACGGTCACCGGGGCCCGTTCCTTGCGCATCGCCGCGAGCGTGTCCCGGACCCGGGCGAGGAGCTTCTCGGTGTGCTGTCGGCGGGCCTGGACGGCACGGGCAGTCTGGGCCGATGTGCTGCCGCTCATGCGACCTCGTCCTCCTGATCGTCGTAGTCGTCGGGATCGGCGAGTTCCTCGACGGGGAAGCCGGTGTTCCACATGTGGCTGAAGTAGTCCTGTGGGCGCCGCAGGTCCAGGGCGAGGGCCTGGTCGAGCAGATCGAGCCCTGCCAGGGCTTTCTCCAAGCCCTCGATCGCCCGTGCGGTGGGCTCGAAGACCTTGTGGAGGTAGTCGGCGGTCGCGTCGTCCGGGGCCCGCTCGGCGATGGAGTACCACTGCTCGCGCTTGCGCCTCCAGTAAAGGAGATCCGCACCGGTCATCACGAGCTTGTCACAGCTGTCGCAGTCCAGGTTCCGGGGGCATTTCCCGCCGTCCACGACGACCTGGGCCGTGCAGAGGCCGCCCAGGGTCGGTGTGCACCGGCGGCCCACGTCCACCGCCATGGCCAGCGCCGTCTCCCTGCTGAGCGGGTTGGTGGCGGTGTCGAAGAGCGGCTCGCCGGGGTTGGCGGAACCGGGCCCACCGACCCAGACGCGGGGCAGGAGGTCGTCCAGTTCGGAGCCGGCGATGTCGACGTAGTGTTCGGCCATGTGCTCGGAGACCTGCCCGAGATACTTCTTGATGTGTGTGAGCGATGCCCCGGCCCTGAGGAGCTTGGTGGCCAGCGTGTGGCGAGCTTGGTGGGGCACTCCTCGTCCCAGGTCGAACGTCGCAACCCACTCCCGGAATGAGCTGCTGAAGAAGCCGTGGGAGATCGCCTCGGTCTCCTGGGGGTTCTTGACATGGGTGGGGAACAGGGCCAGTTGCTCCTGTTCCAGCGCGGTGGGCATGCGTCCCTGGCGCCGTTCGAAGCGTTGAAGCGTCGTCTTGCGCCGGTTGTCGAGGCGATTGAAGAGGTACTCGGGGATGCGGATAGCCGCGTCGAGGTTCCCCACCTTGGTCTGGTCGTGCCAGAGCATCGGGATCCCGTTGAGGTAGGAGATGCAGTTGAAGCGGAGCTCCAGGACCTCCGAGCAGCGCCGGCCGGTGTAGACCAGGGCCTCCCAGGCATCCCGCAGCCCACGGTCGTTGGGGTCCCAGTTCGCGGCGAACCGCGACAAGTTGCCGTCGTCGGCCAGTGCCCGCGCGAGCCGGTCGTCGAACGGCCGCCGCTTTCGGCCCTGGGCTCTGCCTCCACGCGGAAGTACGGTGATGAACGCTCGGTCCAGGCCGAGCACTTCGGCCTGACCGGTCTCCAAGAGCTCGTAGAGGAGCTTGCGCACGTAGCTGAACGTGGTCCTGGCGCTCGCCGTGGTCACGGTTCCGGGGGAGCCGTCGGTGCGACGCAGGACCAGCGACGGCAGGCCACCGGCCGCACGGTGCCGTTGATCGGCGGCAAAATCCTCGGCGTGCCGGCCCGTCAGCAGCTTCGGGTCGTGCCCGCCTCCCGGAGTGTCGGCTTCCAGGAACGCGCCAAGTTCCGACAGCGCCCGTCGGGCTGAGTCCAGCGGGCCGCGGGAGCGGGGACAGTCCACGGACTGCAGCAGGCGGGCGATGTGGTCCCAGAGCACACCACGGAGCCAGTGCTGTGGCACGGTGGACAGGTCGAAGCAGGTGTCCGTGCCGGGGAGGCGGCGTCCGAAGTGCTCGGTCTCGATGAACCCGGCTTCTCGGCTGTCTTCCTTCGTGTAATAGAGCGGTCGTAGTCGGCTCAGGATTTCCCGCGCGATCTGCCGGGGCCTCATGCGGCGCCGGTCCAGATCGAGGCCGGCGAGCGAGTCGACGTCGTACTCCCGGCACTCGTTGGTCAGCATCCGCAGGTCAGCGATGGTCCACAGGGTGCGGCTGCCGTCCCGGGTATGGGCTTCCAGCCCCCACTGCAACTCCGCTTTGGCCAGCGGACGCATGCCGAGCAGGTTGATCTGCCCGAGCTGGTAGACCGGCTGCTGCTTGGCGCACCATGCCTCGAACGCCGACGGATCCTCGGTGGAGACGGGAACGGCCTCGCCCGTCCGCTCGTAGTGACGCTCCCACAGCCGGGGCAGAGTCACCCGGCCCGGCCGGTCGGCGGCGATGTAGCGCTCCCGGTGCTGAGCACACAACCGCAGTGGTGTGTCGGCCAGACGTTCACAGGTCGCCGCGCGGCACAGTCCGTAGCCGTGTGGGTAGGGGACTTGATCGCGCAACCAGTAGGAGAAGTCAGCAGAGGCCCCGGCCCGACGAGCGTAATTGTCCCACTGCCGGTAGTGCATCATGCAGATCCGTCTCGACCGGATGTGGACGGGCCGGTCCGGACAGACCGCACAGAGCTCCGGCTCGTAACCCTCCTTGGGCTCCAACGGCGCCGCGACGGCCAGGAACCCGGTTCGGGTCGCCCCCTGCGGGTCCCGGGCCAAGTGATCATTCCACTCCCTCTGGTGCGTGTGGCAGAAATCGTCGCTGCTGTTGCGGGTGCGCAGGCACTCCGGGACCGCACAGCCCCAGCCGTACGTCTCGTGGTCTGCAGGCATGTTCAGCACATCGCCCCGGAAGAGCGGATCGAAGGACGGCCCACTGATCAGAGCCTCCAACAGCTCCAGGCGGTCCCGTCCGACCTGGCCGGGCCCGCGATCAGGCAGCGAACGCAGAGGCGAGCTCATTTCTGCTCACCCCACACGGTGTTCAACGCGGTGACGAACGCCGGGTCGTGGACGTCGGTGTGCCCGTAGACCTCCTCGACGGTCTGTGCTGAGGCCCAGCCGCCCGCGTCCCTGGCGATGACCGTGTTGCCATTCGCGGCGTCGAGAACCCCGCTGCCGAACTGATGCCGGAACATATGCGGTCTGACCAGCCCGAGCTCCAGCCGGTAGCCGGCCCGCTTGAGCAATTTGCGCGCCGAGTCGGTGGTCCACGGCAGCCCGGCAGTCGGACCGCCGAGGTTGACCAGGAGCATGCCGTGCGTGGCGTCCGGCGGGTACTCAGTGGTCATGTACTCGAAATAGGTGTGGACCATCGCGGGACTCGCCCGCCGAACATTGCCGCCCTGGACGACCCCGTCCTGAACGACCCAGTCCTGCTTCGTCTTCACCCGGGACCGGTTCGCATTCGTCTCACGGTGACAGATGTGCACGTGGGCCGTGCGGCACTCGCCGCAGCGTGCGTTCTCCCGCAGATGGAGATCCACCAGGTGCATGCCCGTCAGCTCACCGATGCGGAAGCCGCCGTCGTCCAGCCACGTCACGACCATCCGGTCCCGTGCCGTTTTGAAGTCCTCCAACAGGACTTCCCGGGCGCCCTCCGGCGGCAGCTTCGGATGGCGTCGCCGGACCGCTCTCTTCGGCCGCAATTCGTTGGCCGGCATCTCCCGCATGACGTGGCCGAGCATCGCCCGGTTCCGGTCGGCCTTCGTCGGCAGCCTCGTCCCGCCGAACTCCTGCGCCAGATCCTGGTTGATCCCCAACTTTCCCTGGTGAAGGTAGAAGCCCTTCAGCGCGGCTGCGGCAGTCGCCAGCGTGCTCTGCTGGTACGGCTTCTTGCCCTCCCGCCACGGCTGCCCGAACGGGCCCGAGAACTCGGCGCCGACGGTGCCCATGTACCGCTGAAGGTCGTAGAACGTCACCGTCTCCGGCGACAGCCCTTCATAGGGCAGCCACCGCAGATGATCCACGAGCAGGTACGCGTACGTCCTCGCCGTACCGACGTCGCATATCCGCAGGAAGCTGTCGGCCACGGGATGTACCGGCCCGCCCGGTTCCACGATCGTGTACGCGACCCGGCCGTCCCGCCGACGGATCTCCTGTACTCGCAGATCGCCGATGACTGTCCGTCGGCTCACTCGCCACCCTCGCTTCTCCTAGTCACACATCACACACACCGTGTGCTCGGCCGGTTAACGAGGCTGGGACGCAACAGGTAACGCTACAGACACACATCAAGTACACATGGCAGGCAGGCAAGTTAACTCGTGGGTGAAGAAGAAGGCATCCGGCCAGCCTCCGACCTGGTCCAGCATCGGCATCGACAGAGCGTGTCCGCCACCGAGGAAGGTGGTCACCAGACCCCGGCGCATCGGATCACCGGCCCGCAGCCTGGGCACATGCCGTCTCTGCGTATGTCCGGTCTCGTCCGCGATCCGGAAACTGACGATGCCCAGATGCGGGTCGGAGGCGTACAGGTCTGAGATGCGGCGAACTACGTCAGCCGCGATCAAGAGGCCGTCGTCGTCCAGGTCCACGAGGACGTCGACGTCCCCCAATTCCCGCAGTCGCTCCATCGCCACATTGCGGCCGCCGGACACCCCCAAGTTCTCGTCCAGCTCGATGCCGATCACCCAATCCGGCAGGTCAGGCAGGGGAGACCCGTTGCCAACCACCACCACGTGGGCGGCGGGCTCGTCCTGTTTGGCCACCGAGTCGAGCAGAGCCCGCAGCTCGGCCGGCCGATTGCCCATGGTCAGCACGGCCACACCCACACGCGGTCGGGACACGTCCAGATCTCCAGCTCTCGGTGACGGCGCTAGGCGGCGAGCCTAGCGGCCCCGTCACCTGCCAGATACGCGAAAGGAACCCCAGCCATGCCATCCATTCACCTTGCCGACTACGTCAGCGGCGCCACCGTGGGCGCGATCGCCACAACTTCTTATGGGGAGTTGGAACGGTACGAGCTCGCCGCATTCCTGACTGCCTGGCCCGAACTGCATCGCGAAGCCCTCGCCCTGGTCCCCGAACGCATCCACCACACCGCGTTCGTCCACCCGCCGGCGATCGTAGGAGAGGACGTCATCATCGGCCCGGACGTGCGAGTCCATGAGTTCTCCACCGTGCGCAAGGGCTCCGTACTGTGCGCGGGTGCGTCGGTCGGCTTCAACTGCGAAGTAACAGCCTGCGTCGTTGGGGAAGGAGCCGTACTGGGTCACCGCATCGGCATCAATCGCACGATCGTCGGCACAGAAGCCCACCTGTCGGCAGGTGTCACCGTCGCCGCGATCAACCTGTGCGACGACATGCGTACCCCGGACAGAGAGGTCATCGTGCGGGTCCCGGACGGGCTCTACCGCTGCGGAACGACCCAGTTCGGCGCGCTGATCGGGGACGGCGTCCAGACTGGAAACACCATCAGCCTTGGGCCGGGGTCAGCTATCGGTCGCCGCTGTCGCATCTCCAGCGGCGTCACCATGGCAGGCCGGGCCGTCGCCGCCCGAAGCGTCGTCGGCGCCCCGCACACCGCCGACGTCCACGTACGGCAACGGCCGGCTCGGTCGCCGCACGGGTGAGACCCGTGCGGTTCCTCAGCATCGATCACCTACGCCCGGCGGAAGGTCAGGGTCTCGCCCACCGCGCCCGACCGCCAGAGGTCCTGGCAGGCCTCGGCCATCCGGTCCAGGCCTTCCAGCACCGTGCCCCAGACGATGCCGGGGCCAGCCCGTTTAGCTCGCCTGCGGCGCCGGAGGCAGCACCCACGGAGCGAATCGCTGACCGGGAGCTACGTCGTCGCGCCAGTACCGCAGAACGGTTTCCTGCACGACTTCGATCCGTTCCGCAGCGATGAGACAGGAGACGGGTTCCAGCCCGCCTGCGTCCGCCTCGAAAGCCACGAGAACAGGCGGTTCTTCGCCGATCTGGCGGGTGACTCGCGCGAGCTCCTCGCTCGTCGGCGCGCAGAACGCCGGATCGAGGAACTTTGCCGGGCAGCTGACGAGGATTGGATCGCCGAAGACCAGTTCCAAGCCATGGTGATAGGTGAGGTCATGCGCGGCCGCCAGTCGGAGCTCAGCAGCGTGCCACGCGATGACGTCCCAGTCCCACCAGGACCCCTCAGGAAGCTGGATGCCCACGTGCCGACGTTCCGCGTCCACCCTCAGCCCCCTCATCCGTCGGTGTCTGGCGCGCCGTGGTAGCGGGTGAGGGTGTCACGGAGGTGGTGGTCGGGACCGCGTAGGAACAGGGCGCACAGCTCGTCGCCGGGAACCGTCAGCGGGCGGCCGTCCTGAGCGGGGTCGTCGTCGGCAGGTGGGTACTCGTCGATGCGTTCGTAGGGGATGGTGACGTAGGGCTGGTCGTACTCGGGGGCGGCAAGGTCGGGTTCGGTCCCGTACTGCCATTGCGCGCCGGCTGTACGCACATGCACCTCGCCCAGGTACCACGTGGCGGCGCCAACCGGGCCGCTGTCACGCTCGGCCTTGATCTCCTCGCAGGAGGAGAACCGGCGCCGTATAAAGGCTTCAAGACGGTCGAGGGATTCGATACTGAAATCCCAGTCGTCTGCTTCAAGCGGGAAATGGGCGTTGAAGGCTGCGCGCTGCTCGGAGATCCACGCGTCAAGGCGCGGGTTGTTCGCCCATTCCCGCTCCTGGTCCTGCTGCTGTTCGTCCATGCCGCCGACCCTAACGCCACCGATGGCTGCGCCTGTAACGATCACATGTACATGCCGAGTTGGTGGCCGACACGCCCCATATCCCTTAGTCATGCGGATAGTTGGCCGCCCAGGGTTGGAACAGACCCTTGCGCCACCAACGACTACGGGGGCCCCTGGAGGCGCACGGGACCCCACCCCACTGGGCCCCTTGGGAAGACCAGCATCAGGTGAAGTACCAGATATCAAGCGGCCATCTGCGCGCCTGGACGCATGCTGCGGTTGCCGTCGCCTGTACGGCCGCGCTCTCCATAGGCGCTCTGCCGACTCTTGACACTGCGGCCGCGGCGCCGAAAGAAAGACCCCTGTCGCCGGGCAAGCGGTGCGACGAACTCTACGGAATCAAGAACACCCCCACCGGGCGCCTCCCGGCCGGTGACACCAGCCGTCCGAAGTCACAATGGGACGAGTTCGACTACGTCAACACCGGCAAGCAGTACGACGGCTTGCAGCTCCCTGAAGACGCTGCCGAGCGCAAAGCGTTCCTGGACAAGATCGGCACCGACCCGGAGGCGTACGAGAAGGGTGACCCCCGGCGCGTCTACGCCTACTACGCCAAGGAGATCGCCAAGCCGAACAGCCGGTGGAAGACGGACTGGGACGGCTGGAGGGACGGCAAGTACATCCCGCAGTCCGGGCACGACCCGCGAGGCAAAGCCTATGAGGCGAAGGTCGTCAAGGACTTCGGGCTGACCGGACCGGACTGGATCTGCCAGAAGGAGATCAAGATCCGGGACCCGAAGACCGGCAAGGTACACCGCCGGATCCTGGACGCGATCAACAAGAAGACCCGCGAGATCGTAGAGATCAAGTCCAACAACAAGCCGGAGGACAGCCAGAAGCCCAAGGACCTGGCCCTGTCCAGGAACAAGAACTGGCAGCGGTCCGGCTACAAGATCCGGTACATCTTCGCTGAAGAGCGCGGCGGCCAGGGGCAGAAGTTCTTCGACGAGATGCGCCGCAACCTCGGCAAGGGCACCCTCGGCCAGGAGCGGGTCACGATCCACGAGCACCGCTCGAACGCCATCGAGAAGGCGCCGGCAAAGAGCAACAACAGCCCCTACCGGTACAACGCCCCTTACATGAACGCCGACCCGTCGAAGAACACCGGATCGCGCGGCGGGGCGATCGACCAGATCAAGCAGTCCAAGCCGACCCCGAAGGACATGGCCGACTTCCTCAACCGGCGCGAACAGGCGTCGGGGGGACGGTTCCCCAAGGGGCCGGGGGGCATCGACTTCACCTCCCTGGAGCTGAAGTACGTCGGCAAGCCCGCCAAGGGCGCCGGGCTGGACTACGCGTTCTCCGCGGCCAAGGCCCCCGGCGAGAGTGGCGGCTGGGGTGGCAAGGAGAAGGCGCAGATGATCTCCGACGCCTTCTTCACCTGGCTCGCTCTCACCCCTGACAAGTTCTGGGTCAACCTCAACCCGGACACCCCCGGCACGATCATGGACGACAAGTTCGCCTCCACCGACGCCGGCCGCATCCTGCTGGAAGCCGACCTCCAGCTCAAGCACGATTTCTACAAGGCCATGGACCCCAAGACGGAGGTGGGCAAGGCCGCCTGGGACGGCCTTGCCAAGGTCAACGGCTGGCCGTGCCTGCACTCGGGCCGTAACTGGATCGAACCCAAGCCCGCGAAGGTCCGCGAGCAGGACGGCGGCATCTACATCCTCGACGCACCGTTGAAGCTCCAGTCCGAATACGCCGAGGTCAACACCCCGGGCCCCGGCGAAGGGAAGCCCTGCCAGGACCAGTTGAGCAAGGACGAGATCGAGCACAACGAACGCGTCCTTCAGCGCACCGTGGTCCCCGAGGTCGAGAAGTGGATCAACACCAAGCCCCAGTACGCCGACCTGCGCCGCGTCTACACCGCCCGCGTCGCAGCCGAGTACATCCGCCAGCAGGACGCTGAGCGCCCCACCGACTACCGCGAGATCATCAACAGCAACAACGTCAAGCGGTGGCCGCTGCGCGCCCCCAACCAGGACTGGAAGAAGACCGACGTCTTCAACAAGTACGTCAAGGTCTTCAAGGAAGGAGAGTTCAAGTACGAACTGACCAAGGGTGAGGAGGTCTGGGTCATCACCGTCGGCGGTGTCGACTTCTCCAAGCAGCCCAAGCGCAACATCACCGGACTCCAGTTCCGCACCGAGCGCCCCTACACCCCGCGCACGAAGAACACCGCGATCAAGGCGGCCACGGATGACGCGGACCAGGACGGGATGCTGATGCTCGGCGGCAACAGCGCGGGCATGAGTGACGACGACGCAGGCACCCCCACCCCGACGACGAAACCGACGCCGACGACGAAGCCGACGCCGACGGACAAGCCGACCGGGAAGCCCACCACGGGCCCGACCCGCACCCCGCCGCCCACCCCCACCGGCAGCGGGAACCACACGCAGCCTCCTGCCACACCCCCGGCCGACGACGACAACGGAGGCGGCGGTCTCGCCGACACCGGTGCCCAGGTCGCAACCATCGCCGCAATCACCGCGGCTCTTCTGTCCGCCGGCGTGGCGCTCGTGTGGTGGAAGCGCCGCCGCACCACCAGCACCTAGCCCTGGCTACGCGCACGTAGTGCCGGTGTGACAAACGGCCCCCACACCCGATACCGCCCGGGTGCGGGGGCCGTCGTGCTGTATCAGGCGCAGGCGCAGTCCGGATGGCAGGGCGCGTGCTCTACCTTCCTGCCGCCGCCAGTTCCACACCGGCTCCCCCACCCCCAGCCCGTGCCGCCGATGATGCCCGGAGTCCCGGAACGGGCAAAGAGGTACCGGACTGCCTGGATGTCCACCTGATCTGCGACAACAATTACGCCATCCACAAGACACCTGTCATCAAAAAGTGGCTGCTTGCCCATTCCCGCTTCAGCCGCAACTGGATCGCTGCCTGGAACACCGATCCGAGGCCCTATGTCTAGAATTCCTAACTCAGAAGACCAGCGCTCGATCTACTAAAGTGAGTGAGGGCGGCGTACGTGCGTGTCAGCGACGTCCAACGTCACAAGTCATGGCGCAGGCTCAGCCGAACCAGTGGGCCACTCCGTGACTGACTCACGAAACTGATTCTGTGACGACTCAACTGGCCGGCCTGGCAGTTGCTCAGTGGAAGGATGTCGCATGACGACTGCGCCTGCCGACTACAACGCCGGCGTGGACCCGGAGCGGGCCCTGAAGTACGCGGTCCAACGCATCAAAGGTGACCGCGCCCAAATTGTGGAAGGGGTTATCGAGCCGGTGTCGCCGACCTGGGACCATGAAGCGGCCGCAGAGGTGATCCGCGATCAGATCCGTCCACGGGCCCGCGAACTCGGCTGTGTCACAGGCTCAGGAAACCTGGATCTCCCCGGGTCATCGAACTGGTACGTCCCGGATATTGCAGTAGTCCCCGCTGCGGCAGCAAAGGGGGCCGGGGCCCTCCTCCCGGAGGACACGCTCTTGATCGTTGAAGTGACTTCGGAGTCCAACGGCGAAACCGACCGTGTTGTGAAGAGGAAGCGATATGCCGAGTACGGCGCGCCACTCTTCTTGCTGGTCGATCGTCAGGAGCGCAGCCTGACCTTGTACTCCGAACCGGGCAAACTCGGCTATACACGAGCCGACGGGCCCCACCCGTACGGAACGCTCATTCGATTGCCTGCGCCGTTCGACTTGGATCTGGACACCCAGAGGCTTGGGGAGTAACAGCGGGATGGCCCGCGCGATGCCGCTTTCACCTATGCCCGTCGAAAAGTGAGCGTTTCGCCCACCGCGCCCGACCGCCAGAGGTCCTGGCAGGCATCGGCCATCCGGTCCAGGCCTTCCACCACCGTGCCCCAGACGATGCCGGGGACCCAGCCCGTATCGCCGTTGAGCAGCAGGTTGTTGCGTTCGTAGAAGAGGGCCAGGTCGACTACGCCGTGGCCGGCCCGGAGCGTGGGCTGCGGGCCGTAGCCGTGGGAGGCCGTGCCCAGTTGGGTGTCGGAGAAGGAGAAGTAGCAGAGGTCGCCGGGGATGGGGGTGACGGTGGGGTTCTCCAGCGGCGGCTCCTGTTCGGCGAAGGGGGCAACCAGGGCGTAGATCTCGTTACGGGCGTACTTCGCGTGATAGACGTCCCCGCCCAGGGGAAGCGCCTGCCACACCGCCTCGCAGGTGACAGGCGCCCTGTCGTCCAGGAGTTTCGCGGTGCAGCGCACACCGCGCTTGTCGAGCGATACGTCCACGAATCGGTCGGTCATGTCCTCATGGTCCCCAGCGGGTCAAGAGTGCACCCACCGCGGCACGCCGCGAACAGGGGCTGGAATTCGTCGGCATACCTGGCCTGGGGCCGGGTAGCCGCGCGCCCATGGCTCCACCACCAGGGAACGACTCAGGAAGCACAACAAGACACTCCATACGCCGGCGCTCGCTTCTGCTCGGCACGGCCGCGCTGGGTGCCGCGGGGGCGCTCGGCGCGGCCGGCTGCAGCAAGGTTCCGTCGGGCGACACGCTCGCCCGGCTGAAGTCGCAGGGTACGGTCCGGCTCGGCATCGCGGGCGAGGCTCCGTACGGATACATCGACGAGCAGGGCGCATTCACCGGCGAGGCGGTGGAGCTCGCGAAGGTGATCTTCAAGCGGCTCGGCGTGCCCAGCGTCCAGCCCTCCCCCACCGACTTCTCGTCGCTCATCCCGGGCCTTCAGTCGCAGCAGTTCGACGTGGTCTCCGCCGGGATGTACATCAACAAGGAGCGCTGCGCCCAGGTCCTCTTCGCCGACCCCGAGTACCAGATGCTCGACTCGTTCATCGTGCGCAAGGGCAACCCGAAGAAGCTTCATTCGTACCAGGACGTCGTCGAGGCCAAGGCGAAGATAGCCACCGGCGCCGGGTACGCCGAGATCGACTACGCGGTCGCCGCAGGCGTCCCGCGCAAGGAGATCACCATCTTCCCGGACCCGGTCGCCGGCCTGAACGCCGTGGAGTCCGGCCGTGTCGACGTCTTCGCGGGCACCGCGCTGACCAGCCGCGGCGTGGTGAAGAAGAGCACCAGGGCCGAGGCCACGAAGCCCTTCGCGCCGCTCGTGGAGGGCAAGAAGAAAGTCGACGGCGGAGGCTTCGCCTTCCGGCTCGACGACGCCGAACTGCGCGACGCCTTCAACGTGGAGATCCACAAGATGAAGAAGAGCGGCGAACTCTTCAGGATCCTCCAGCCGTTCGGCTTCACCAAGGCCGAGATGACCACGATGACCGCAGAGGAGCTGTGCAAATGACAGCCGGACTGTGGACCAACTGGATACTCCCCGGCATCTGGATCACGATCCAGCTCACCGTGTACAGCGCCGCCCTGGCGGCCGTCGTGGCCTTCGGCATCGGCATCGCCCGCACCCACCGCTCCCGCGTCGTGCGTTTCCTGGCGGGCTTCTACACCGAGGTCTTCCGCGGCACGTCCGCGCTGGTGCTGATGTTCTGGCTGTTCTTCGTGATGCCGGGACTCCTCGGCTGGGCGCTCGTCCCGATGTGGGCGGCCGTCCTGGCGCTGGGACTCTCGTACGGGGCGTACGGCGCCGAGGTCGTGCGCGGCGCGCTGAACTCGGTGACCCCCGCGCAGCGCGAGGCGGGCGTCGCGCTCAGCTTCACGCCCTGGCAGCGGATGCGGCTCATCCTGCTCCCGCAGGCGGTGCCCGAGATGATCCCGCCCTTCAACAACCTGCTGATCGAGCTGCTCAAGGGCACGGCGCTGGTGTCGCTGCTCGGCGTGGCCGACACGTCGTTCTCCGCCTACCTGGTGCGCCTGGCGACCCAGGAAAGCGTGGAGATCTACTCGGTGACCCTGGTGATCTACTTCGTGATCGCCTTCGTCCTCACCCGCGGCATGCGGGCGCTTGAGCGCAAGACCAAGGCCGGTATCGGGATCACCGCCGCAGCCGCCGGAGCCGGAGGCACGCGATGAACAACTGGGACTGGTCCGCCGTCGCGGACTTCATGCCGACGTTCTGGGACGGGCTGCTCGTCACGCTCCAGGTGCTGGTGCTCGGCTCACTGCTCTCCTTCACGCTCGGCCTCGTCTGGGCGATCGGATACCGCGGGCCGCGCTGGGTGCGCTGGCCGGTGAACGTCGTGACCGAGTTCATCCGCAACACCCCGCTGCTGGTGCAGTTGTTCTTCTTCTTCTTCGTGCTGCCGGAGTGGGGCGTGCAGGCCTCGGCACTGGTCACCGGAACGCTCGCGATCGGGCTGCACTACTCGACGTACACCGCACAGGTCTACCGGGCCGGCATCGACGCGGTTCCGGTCGGACAGTGGGAGGCGGCCACGGCGCTCAGCCTGCCGGCCTCGCGCACCTGGTTCGCGGTCATCCTGCCGCAGGCGATCCGCCGGATCGTGCCCGCGCTGGGCAACTACGTGATCTCGATGCTGAAGGACACTCCGCTGCTCATGGCCATCGGCGTACTGGAGATGCTCCAGCAGGCCCGGCTGGCGAGCGCGGAGACCTTCCAGTACGCCGAGCCGCTGACCGTCGTCGGCGTCGCCTTCATCCTCATCGCCTACCCGGCTTCTCTTCTCTTGCGAGCCTTGGAGCGTCGTCTTGTCCGCTGAGCCAACCCCCAATGAACTGATCCGTTTCGACAACGTCACCAAGAGATTCGGCGACAACACCGTCCTGGACAATCTCTGTTTCTCGGTCCAGAGCGGAAAGCACGTGACGCTCATCGGGCCCTCGGGGTCGGGCAAGACCACGATCCTGCGGCTGCTGATGACTCTGGTGAAGCCCGACGAGGGCGTCATCAAGGTGAACGGCGGGCAGCTCTTCCCGGCGGGCGAGAAAGAAGTCCGCGAGGTGCGCAAGAACATCGGAATGGTGTTCCAGCAGTTCAATCTCTTTCCGAATATGAACGTCCTGCGCAATGTCACCGAGGCGCCGGTGCGGGTTCTCGGCATGTCGAAGGACGAAGCCGCCGAGCGCGCCAAGGGCCTGCTGGATCTGGTCGGGCTCGCCGACAAGCAGGACGCGAAGCCCACGCAGCTCTCCGGCGGCCAGCAGCAGCGGGTGGCCATCGCGCGGGCGCTGGCGATGCGTCCGCAGGTGCTGCTGCTGGACGAGGTGACGTCGGCGCTGGACCCGGAGCTGGTGGCGGGCGTGCTCGACGTACTGCGCGACATCGCCCGTACGACCGACATCACCATGCTCTGCGTCACGCACGAGATGAACTTCGCACGGGACATCTCGGACGACGTGTTGATGTTCGACGCGGGGCGGGTCATCGAGTCCGGATCTCCGGAGAAGATCTTCAACGATCCGGAGCACGAACGTACCCGCGAATTCCTCGGCGCGGTGCTCTGACCTCTCCATCCGGGCCGAAATCCCGCCTCTGGCATATGCCAGAGTGGCGCGCCCCAGCTTATGAAGCCGGGGCGCGCCACAATGTCGTCAACACCAGCCCCGTAAGGCGGTCTTGGCGGCTATCGTGGAACGGATGCAAACGGTCACAACCTGGTAGGGGGAAACCGTGGCGCTGAAGCCGGAGCCGAAAGCACCGTTCCACTCGGTGCAGTACGCCCTGCGTGTGCTGGAGACGGTCTCCAGGCACGGGAGCGGTGTGACCGATGTACAGATCGCCCGCGAGACCGGACTCCCGACCGCCCACCTGACCTCCCTGCTGCTGATGCTGCGCCGCGAGGGGTACGTCGAGCAGGTGGCGGACGGCGCGTACGTCGTCGGCGACTCGCTCGTCCTGCTCGGGTCGGGCTCCACCCGGCGCGAGGCACTCCAGGTCAAGCTGCAGCAGACGCTCGACCAGCTGCGCGACACGGTGGGCGCGGCGATCTACATCAGCCGGTACATCGACGGCGAGATCAAGGTCATGCAGGTCGCCGACGGGCCGCGTACGCCCAAGGTCAACGAGTGGGTGGACTTCAGGTCGGCGGCCCACGCGAGCGCGATCGGCAAGTGCCTGCTCACCCAGCTCGACCAGAACGGCCGCCGGGATCACCTGTCCCGGCACAAGACCGCCCGGCTGACGTCGAAGACGATCACCAGCGAGCGGGTCCTGTTCTCCACGCTGGACAGCCAGCCCGCCACGGTGCCGGTCCTCGACCTCCAGGAGTACGCGGTGGGCACGGTCTGCGCGGCCGTACCGCTCACGGCCGGCTCCTCCGTGGGCTGTCTGGCCCTGTCCCTGCCGCTGGAGCACGCCCACCGCCTGCGTTCGGCGGCGGACACCCTGAACCGCAGGGCGGCGCCGGTGGTGCTGTCGCTGGCGCTGTGACGCGGGCCACCGGCCCGGCGGCCGGCCGTGGTCCCGGGCACCCCTACGGACCAGGTACTATTTACGAGTCAAGCGCCGCTAGCTCAGTTGGTTAGAGCAGCTGACTCTTAATCAGCGGGTCCGGGGTTCGAGTCCCTGGCGGCGCACAGACGAAAGACCCTCGCGAAAGCGGGGGTCTTTTTCGTACCGCTCCCGGACGGCCGGCTTTGTGTACGCACGCTCCAGGGCTGCCCGCTCATGGGGGCGGCCCGCGATCAGCACCCTGTCCGTCTTCGTCAGGTCGTCGAAGTCCGTGAACGGGTCGCCGTCGATGATCGTCAGGTCCGCGAGCCTTCCCGGTGCGACCGTGCCGAGGTCCTGGGCCGCGCCGAAGATCGCCGCCGGGATCGCGGTCGCCGTGAGCAGTGCCTCGGAGGGGGAGAATCCGTGGCGGACCAGGGCTCGCAGGGCCAGGTGCAGGAAGAGGCCCACGGGGGTGATCGGTGAATCCGTGCCCAGGGCCACCTGGCCGCCGCCCTTGGTGACGGTACGTACGGTGGTCATCTCGCGGCGCAGGGCCAGGCGCTCGCTCGCGGTGGGTGTTCTTGCCGCCAGTGCGCGGACCGCCTGGGCGTCCCACGGGGGCATCATCGCCGTCACCCTCGGGTCGTCGGCGAGCTCCGGGGTGTCGGCGAGGAGGTGGCCGGCGGTGAAGGGGGTCTCGATCAGGCTCAGGCCGCCGCGCGTGTAGTTCTCGACGGTGTCCTGGTGGGTGACTCCGCCTGCCGTCGCGCCGTGCCCGTGGTCGGCGCGTTCGGTGGCGACGAGGTGGGTGGTCAGGTCCTGGCCGGTCTGGATGCCCTGCGAGCAGAGGTGGGAGCCGGAAGATACGCCGAGCCGTTCGTGGCCGAAGCGGGCCGCCTCCTCCATCACCCAGGCCGGGGCGCGGACGTACGTCTTCACGAAGTCCCAGGCAAGGGCCTCGCCACGGGACAGGGAGCGGCGAAGGCCGGCGCGGGTGGTGTGGGCTCGGCCCATGCTGTACGCCACGCGGGAGCCGTCGAGGAGTTCGCCGGTGGTGAGCAGGCGCGGTCCGGCGAGGCGGCCGGAGGTGATGTCTTCGCGGAGGCGGGCCTGCTCGTAACTGAAACCGCCGAGGGAGACGGTGGTCGTGATGCCGTACGCCAGGTTCAGCGCGGGCTGGCGTGCGCCGTACGTGTACTGCCACGGGTGGGTGTGCGTGTCCCACAGGCCGGGCAGGACGGTGCGGGCGGAGGCGTCGACGCGGCGGGTCGTGCGACGGCCTGGACGGTGGGGCTCGACTGCCGTGATGCGGCCGGATCGGACGAGGATGTCGACGTTCTCGCGGAACGCGTCGCCGCCGGTCGCGGCCGTCCCGTCCCAGAGGCGGCCCGCGTGGACAACTGTGTCGACGGGGGCCTGGCGGCGGTAGGTGAGGCGGACGGGGACGGTGCGGGGGCGGCCGCCGTCACCGCCGCCGAGCGGGTGGAGGCGGAGGCGGGTGCCCGAGAGGTAGAGGAGCGTACGGGAGTCGGCGGACCAGGAGGGGTGGTCGGCGGGCTCGTCGTCGGCGGTGATGCGGTGTGGGTCCCCGGTGGGGGTGCCGTCCGGGCTGACCGGGAGCAGCCACAGGGCCGACTCGCTGACGCAGGCCATGGTCCGGCCGTCGGGGGACCAGACCGGGCCGGACGCGTACCGGTCGGAGAGCGAGATGTGCGGGGCGAGGGGGTGGAGGCGGGAGGCGCCGGTGGTGGTGTCGACGACGCGGATGAGGTTGTAGCCCTCGCGGTGGCGGAGGTTGAGGCGGTTGCGGTCGCAGTACGCGAGGTAGCGGCCGTCCGGCGAGAAGCTGGGGCGGCCGGGCAGTCCGCCGCCTGCGAGCGGGGCGGCGAGGGTCTGTTCGGCGCCGGTGGCGAGGTCGCGGACGATCAGGTTTCCGGCCAGGTCGAGTGCGGCCAGGCGCTTGCCGTCCGGGGAGAGGGCGGCATGGACGCGGCCCGGTCCGGTGAGTGACGTGTCCCTGCCGGTGGTCAGGTCGTGGCGGCGTACGGCGTTGAGCCCGGCGTCGCGGTCGTCGACGTACAGCAGCGCCTGGCCGTCGGGGGTCCAGACGGGTGCCCTGGAGGTAGGTGGTGGGGGCGGCTTGGACCAGCTTGCGGGGGGTGGCGGTGGATGTGCCTGATGTGGGGGCGACCCAGAGGGCGTTGAGCGCGGCGAAGGCGACGGAGGCGCCGTCGGGAGAGAGTGCGGGGAGGTGGATGCCGCGTACGGGGCGGGCGCGGTCGGGCTCGAAGTCGTACGTCTTGGTGCGGTAGCGGGGGCGTACGACGGGGAGCGTCGCCGCGAAGGGGACGGTGACGGCGGGCGTGTCGCGGTGCGGGCGGACGATGCGGAACTGGCCGTCGACGGTGAGCAGCAGCCGCTCGTCGTCGAGCCAGCGGGGCGGGGCGGTGGCGATCTCGCCGTCCACGGGGGCGGGCTTGCCGTCGACGACGAGGGTGACTTGCTCGTAGCGGCCGGGTGCGGGGGCGAGGGTGCTGAGCCAGGCGCGGCGGCCTGCCGGGGAGAGGGCGGGGGTGAGGAGATTGCCGGGGCCGGGGTCGGCGTGTTCGACGGTGACGGGGCCGGTTGTGGTGGCTGGGGTGGCGGCGAGGGTGCGGGACTTGAGGGCGGTGCCGTCGAGGGTGCCTCGGACGAAGAGGATCATTGCCCCGTCCGGCGACCACACCGGGTCGAAGTCCTCCCAGGCGGCGGCTTGGCCCGGTCCCTGCTGGCCGGGCAGTCCCGTGTGCTGGGTCAGCTTTCCGGTGCGTACGTCGACGGACCAGATCCGGTACGGGCTGCCCTTGACGGGGTCGCCGCCGCGTTCGGAGGAGAAGGCGATGCGGGTTCCGTCCGGGGACCAGGCGGGGGCTCGGTCGTCCCACGGGCCGTCGGCGGTGAGGGGGCGCAGGCCGGAACCGTCCCTGGCCATCACCCAGATGTGGAACTGGCCGCCCTTGAAACAGGCGGCGGCGATGTGCCGGCCGTCGGGGGAGCAGGTGGGACGGCTGGGTTCGAGGTCGGGTGGGGTGAGGGCGGTGGCGGTGGCGGGCGAGCCGTCGCGCGGGACTGCCCAGAGGATGTTCTGGACTTCGGCGACGAGTGGGCCGGTGGGGGTGGTGGGGGTGGCTGCGCCGTTGGTGGCGGCGGTGAGGTGGAGGGGGGTGGCGGCTTCGGCTGCCGAAGCCTCTGCCGGGGGCAGGCCCCCGATCGCCGCGGCCGCGACGGCGGTTCCGGCGGCGGACTGCAGGAACTGCCTGCGCGGCATGGACGTCACGACTGCCCCCTGGGACTCGGAAGTCGCGATCCTTCCCCCTGCGGCTGCTGCGCAAGCCACCGGATGCGGTGGCAGGGCGTGTCCTGCGGAGCTTTCCCCTACCCGCCCCTTCCCGAACTGGGGTGCTGCCCCAGGCCCCGCTCCTCAATCGCCGGACGTGCTCCAAGGAGCCCGTCCGGCGATTGAGGACACGCCTACAGGGCGTCCCGGGGCCTGGGGGCTTTGCTGACCCAGGGTCAGAACTGGACGTCCGAGCACGCGTAGAACGCGTTCGTCGTGTCCGCGATGGTCCAGACCGCCAGGATGATGTGCCGCCCGGTCTTCTGGGTCGGGACCGTCCCCTGGTGGGTCAGGGTGGACGGCGGCTGCTGGCCGCCGTACGGGACCGTCATGAACGGCTGCGATTCCAGGGCCGCCCGGGTGAGCGGCCTGCTGGAGTCCCAGCCGTTCTTGGTGATGTAGTACCTGAAGTCACTCGTCGCGTGCCTGGCGGTGAACTGCCAGCGGAAGCCGTACCCCTGGCCGGCAGTGAGCCTGGTGGCGGGCCAGGCTCCTCCGCGGGGGTCGTCGAGCTGGGCGAACTGGCTGTTGCCGCCGGCGCAGATCTTGCCGTCGGCCGGACCGGAGGTGGGGAATCCCTTCGGCCCTTCGACGCTCTGCGGTTCCCACTGGATGTTGCCGCAGCCGGTCACCGTGCCGTTGGCACAGAGTTTCTGCCGGCTGATCGGGGAGTCCGTGTAGCCGTGGCTGCTCGCGCTGCCGGTGCCCACAAGGGACACCCCGGCTATCGCGAGGCCTACCACGGCCGCACCCATCTTGATTCGCATGCTGGCTCCTGAACGTGGGGGCAGTTCTGTGAGCTGTGCTGCGCGCGTGTCGTGCGGTCTAGACCAAGTCCCAATGTATTAACGGTAAATGAACATGTCCAGACCAATCGTGGAGGTGTTCACAGACCCTCCCCACGGCCCGTGTAGAACGCCACCGTCAAGTCCTTCACGAGCGCCTTCCGCTCGTAGTCGTCCAGCTCGACCAGCCCCCGCGACGTCAGCCGCGTCACCGTGTCGTCCACCGCGTCCACCACCGACGTCAGCACACTGTCCCGGTGCTGCGCGTCGAGCGCCGCGACCCGCCGGCGCCGCATCGCCGCCGCCACCTCGGGGGCGTACTCGATCCGCGTCGGCTGCACCGAGGAGACGTCGATGCCCACCGGCGCCGCCTCCGCCGCCAGCATCCGCGTCAGCGCGTCACCGACCGCCTCCGCGTCGCGCAGCGTCGGCGCCGTGTCGTGGAAGGCGTCGGCCGGCAGCTGCGACAGCACCCGCGCCATCGCCGCCTCCACCTGCTCGCGCAAGTACTGGACGTGGTCCTCGACGGCGAGCACCGCCCGCGCCGTGTCCCTGATCCGCCACACCACCAGGACCACGACCTGCAGCGCGACGCCGTGCGCGTCCACGGCCGGCATCGGTTCACTGCGCCAATGCCGCAGCCGTACGTCGACCCGGCGGCGCAGCAGCAGCGGGCTCACCCACACCAGGCCGCTGCGCCGCACGGTCCCCCGGTAGTCGCCGAACAGCGACAGCACCCAGGCGTATCCGACCCGCCCCCGGGCCAGACCGCCGAACGCGAAGAGGACCAGAACCACCAGCGCGGCCAGCACCGCCCATGTCCCGAGCGCGATTCCGTCGTACGGGCGAAGGGGCAGCCCGAGCAGTACGGCGACCGGCGGCGGCACCGCCCCCGTCCACCACACCAGCGCCGCGCCCACCGCGAGCGCGCCCGCCCCCACTCCGACCGCACACCAGCCGGGCAGCGCGGGGCCCGGCCGCTCCGCGAGCCCGGCGTCGGCGGGCGCCGCGGGCCGGGGGGACCGGACGTGCCCAGGTGCGGAAGCGGAGGCGGAGGTGGACGCGGGCCCCGGCGCGGGCTGGCCGCGGCCATCGACTCGGGGCTGCTCGCCCGTGCCCTTCCGGCGGCTGATCACCGAGGCGCCCGGCGGCAGCGTCAGCGCGGTCGGGCCGATGTCGTCGCGGAAGAGGAGGTGCACCGGGATCTCGACGGTGGACTCGTTCCTGATGACCGGGGCCCTCGGCGCGACCTCGGCGCCCGGCCGCCCGGAAGCGTCCGGTGCGGAGGCCGTCACCGCCGATGCACCGTCGGGCTCGGATGTCTCTGATGTCGTGGTGCTCATCGTTCCTCCGTCATGCGAAGAGCCGCCGCCAAGTCTGGGGGCCGGGGTAACCGTCGGCCGCCGCACCGCGCCAGCCCTGCGCACGCTGGAACGCCTCGACGTTGCGCCGGTCCGCCTCGGTCCAGCGCGGGCCCGGCCCCGACACGTAGTGCTTGCCGTAGCCCTTCCTCACCAGTTGTCTGCCGAGCTTGTCGACGTACTCGTTCGACTGGCCGGGCCTGAAGTACTGCCGGCCGGGGAACTTCAGGCCACCGGTCGTGGCGCCTGTACCCGCGCCCGTCCCAGTCCCCGTACCGCCGGAGCCGCTGCCGGCGCCCTGGCCGCCGCCGTCCGCCGCCGGGATGTCCTTGCCCTGCTTCGAGACCAGCAGCCGCCAGGTGTGCGGCCCCGGCGTGCCGTCGGCCTCCGAGCCGGTCCAGCCCTGGGCGCGCTGGAACGCCTCGGTGGCGCGCCGGTCGGCCTCGCCCCAGGCGGGTCCGGGGCCCACGCTGTAGAACCGCTTGCCGCCCCGCGCGACGAGCATCTTGCCGAGCTGGGTGACGTACCTGTTGTTCGCGCCCGGTCCGAAGTACTTCCGGCCGGGGTAGGCCGTTGTGGTGGCACCGGCGCCGCCGGTGCCACCGGTGCCACCGCTGAGTCCGTTGTAGCGGTACCCGAGATAGCGCGAGGAGTTGTTCCAGTAGGCGTACGGGGTGGCCTGCCTGCGGGTGTGCGGGCGGGTCTGCTCGTACGCGATGTAGTGGGTCTGCGTGGAGTCGGTCCAGCCGCCGAAGATCGTGACGTGCGAGCCCTTGTTCGGGTCGGCCGGGTTGTGGAAGAGGAGGATGTCGCCGGGCTCCAGCTGCTCCCGGTTTATACGCGTGCCGTACCCGGCGAGGCTGCCCGTCCATTCGTTGCCGTCGAGGTTCCAGGCCATCGACACGTACCCCGAGCAGTCCTGCCGGTATCCGTCGCTCCAGTACTTCTCCATGCTGTACGGGACCTTGGCGTCCAGCCAGCGCTTGGCGCGGGTGATGATCTCGGCTCGGGTGGTGACCCTCAGGGCGGGCCGGGTGGCCGTCGGGGTGACGTGCGAGGTCTGGCCCGTCTGGCCGTTGTCACCCGGCCGGCCGCCGTGCAGCGGAGCGGGGCCGCCCTGCGGGGTCTCCGGGTCGTGGTCGGCTCCCGTCCTGGCGGGAGCATGGCCGGGAGCGGCGGCGGTCGCCGCGCCGCCGGCGCCGCCGCCGAGGACCACGCCCGCGGCGGTGGCGAGCACCAGCGCGCGGCGGGCTCCGTGGGCGGCCGGGTGGCCGCCGGCCGCGACCGTCAGGCCGAGGGCCGCGGCCCGGCGTTCCTGGGCGCAGCCCGGGCAGCCGCAGTCGGCCGCGGGCTCGTACTCCTCGAAAACCGGCATCGTCATGCGGTTCCCCTCCCGTGGGTTTTTTTGGCGCATCTGCACGGGTGACAGTGTTTCAACTCTCTGGACATAACGCATGCTGACGGTACAAATGATAACCAAACGGACAGTACGTGGCGTGGCCGGTCCGAGCACCCGCGACAGTCGGGTAAAGTTCTCCGGGTCAGACAGGCGCCGCTAGCTCAGTTGGTTAGAGCAGCTGACTCTTAATCAGCGGGTCCGGGGTTCGAGTCCCTGGCGGCGCACACGACGTCGAAGCCCCCTCACCGAGCGTGAGGGGGCTTCGGTGATTTCCGGACACTCCACCGACACCGAACCCGTGTCGCAACCGGCCCCCAAAGCCCTCGTATGACCGGTAAACGCCTTGTTTCACCCTTGCGATCAAGGATGGGGGTCGTAGACCCTATCCTGGAGCCAGTGGCTCCAATGGGGCGGGCGGTTCGGGCAAGTTGGGGGCGAGTCCGACAGCCGGGGGGCTGACGGAGCACAGGGGGCGGGGGCCCCGTTCGTGGAGCGATTCCGGGGCGGGCATCATGCAACCGGAAGGTTGTCGTCCCATGTCTGAAGGTCTGAAGGGATGACAGCAGACCACTTGTACGCCCGGGATGGTCGAGGGGGACCGCCGCCGGGTGAAGAGACCGACGAACACACGCAGCCAGCATGCGTGCGGGGGGATGACTCATGACGTCGACGCCGACCGGCGCCCGGCACAACAACGACCCTTCCCGGACCGCACAGCTTCGGGTACCCCCGCAGCTGCGGACCGGCGGGTCCCGTATGCGGGCCAAAAAGCCGCTGCCGAGATACGACTACGAGCACTACAGCCGACTCGCCGGGCCCCTGACCCAGCCCGACCCGGCCAAGCCGTACACCGTGCAGTACCGCTCGCTGCTCTCGCAGGAGCCGCACCGTATCCGCGCCGCCCTGCTGCTGTGCGCCGCGCCGCTGCTGTCGCTGGGGCTGTTCGTCTGGCTGATGCAGCCCGCGCACTGGACCGAGCGCGACCCGAACCTCAAGAACGACACGCTGGTGATCCTCGACATCGTCATGCTGGTCTCGATCGGACTGATCGAGCTCTTCCGCACGATGAATGTCCTGTCGAACGCGCACGCCACCCTGGTCGCCCGCGACCCCGTACCCGTCGTGCCCGAGACCGGCACCCGGGTCGCCTTCCTCACCTCCTTCGTGCCCGGCAAAGAGCCGCTGGAGATGGTGACGAAGACGCTGGAGGCGGCGGTCAGGATCCGCCACCGCGGGCTGATGCACGTATGGCTGCTGGACGAGGGCAACGACCCGGCGGTCAGAGAGGTCTGCGAGCGCCTCGGCGTGCACCACTTCTCGCGCAAGGGCATCGCGAAGTGGAACCAGGCCAAGGGACCGCACCGCGCCAAGACCAAGCACGGCAACTACAACGCCTGGCTCGACGCGCACGGCGACGACTACGACTTCTTCGCCTCCGTCGACACCGACCACGTTCCGCTGCCCAACTACCTGGAGCGGATGCTCGGCTACTTCCGCGACCCGGACATCGGCTTCGTCATCGGGCCGCAGGTGTACGGCAACTACGACACCTTCGTCACCAAGGCCGCCGAGTCGCAGCAGTTCCTGTTCCATGCCCTGATCCAGCGCGCGGGTAACCGCTACGGCGCGCCGATGTTCGTCGGCACGTCCAATGCCGTGCGCATCAGCGCGCTCAAGCAGATCGGCGGCCTGTACGACTCGATCACCGAGGACATGGCGACGGGCTTCGAGATCCACCGCGCCACGAACCCGGCCACCCGCAAGAAGTGGCGGTCCGTCTACACCCCGGACGTGCTGGCCGTCGGCGAGGGCCCGACCGCCTGGACCGACTTCTTCACGCAGCAGCTGCGCTGGTCCCGCGGAACGTACGAGACGATCCTCAAGCAGTACTGGAGGGGCTACGGCACCATGCCCGCGGGCAAGCTCTTCAACTACACGATGATGATCATCTTCTACCCGATGTCGGCCATGAACTGGATCCTCGCGGCACTGAGCTGCGCGCTCTTCCTGGGCATGGGCGCCTCGGGTGTGCAGATCGACCCGGCGATCTGGATGATGCTGTACGGCAACGCCTCCGCGCTCCAGATCGGCCTCTACATCTGGAACCGCCGCCACAACGTGTCGCCGCACGAGCCCGAGGGCTCCGGCGGTCTGGCCGGCATGGTGATGTCCGCGCTCTCGGCGCCGATCTACGCGCGCTCGCTCATGGACGCCGCGTTCCGCCGCAAGTCCAGCTTCGTGGTGACGCCCAAGGGCGACTCCTCCAGCCCCGACACGCTCTTCGGCACCTTCCGTATCCACCTGTTCTTCATCCTGGTCTTCGGCGGATCCCTCGGCTCCTCCTTCTACTTCGGCCACAACCACCCCGCGATGATCACCTGGGCCACACTGGCGCTGCTCATCACGGCGGCCCCGATCTTCGCCTGGCGCTGGTCCATGCGCGAGGAGAAGAAGAGGAAGAGGAAGACACCGGGCAGGCACGGGGCGCCGCCGCCGAGCCACTCCGAGCAGCCGCCGGCCGGTCCCCCGACCGAGGCTCACCTGCCGCAGCAGAAGCCCACCTGGACCGCTTCCGACCAGACCATGCAGATCGCCCTTGGGGGACGTAAGAAATGAACTACCGTCCGAGCCGCCGCACCCGCCGCCTGGCGATAACGGGTGCGGTGGTGCTCGCTCTGGCGGGGATGAACGGGCCCGCGCTCTACCGCTTCGGCTCGGAGCAGTACCACGACTACAAGATCAACCGGCCGGAGTACAAGGCCGCCAACGGCCACTGGGACTTCCTCGACGTCCCCGCGGAGTTCCGGATCAACACGATCCACGCCGCCCTGCTGCACACCGGCAAGGTGCTGCTCATCGCGGGCTCGGGGAACAACCAGAAGAACTTCGACGCCAAGAAGTTCCAGTCGGTGCTGTGGGACCCGAAGACCGACGAGTACAAGATGATCCCGACGCCCAAGGACATGTTCTGCGCCGGGCACACCCAGCTCCCCGACGGAAAGCTGCTCGTGGCGGGCGGCACCAAGCGGTACGAGAAGCTTGAGGGCGACGTCACCAAGGCCGGCGGCCTGATGATCGTCCACAACGAGGACCCGGACGCCCCGAAGACGCTGCCGGCGGGCACGATCTTCACGGGGAAGAAGAACGGCAAGACGTACGTCTCCAAGGACCCCGTCCTGGTGGAGAAGGCCAAGAAGATCTTCGACCCGGCGACCGGCCGGTTCCTGCGCACCGAGGCGGGGCTCGGGCGGATCTACGTCGAGGCCAAGGCGTCCGGCAAGAAGTACGAGTCCGGTACGGAGGACAACTACCGGGTCCACGGCCTCACGGGCACCGACGCCAAGAACGTGTACGGCATTGCGCAGAAGCTCGCCCTGGACAAGAAGGACTTCCAGGGCATCAAGGAGGCCTACGAGTTCGATCCGGTGGCGGAGAAGTACATCACCGTCGACCCGATGAACGAGGCCCGCTGGTACCCGACGCTCACGACGCTGGAGGACGGCAAGGTCCTGTCGCTGTCCGGGCTGGACGAGATCGGGCAGATCGTGCCCGGCAAGGACGAGATCTACGACCCCGTCACGAAGAAGTGGGAGTACACCGGGGTCATCAGGAAGTTCCCGACGTACCCCGCGATCTTCCTGATGAACAACGGCAAGCTCTTCTACTCCGGCTCCAACGCCGGGTACGGGCCCGCCGACGAGGGCCGCGAGCCGGGCATCTGGGACCTGAAGACCAACAAGTTCAAGAAGATCCCCGGCCTCAGCGACCCGGACCGGATGGAGACCTCCGCGACCGTGCGGCTGCCTCCCGCCCAGGACGAGAAGTACATGGTCATCGGCGGGGGTGGAGTCGGCGAGTCCGAGAAGTCCAGTGAGAAGTCGCGCCTGGTCGACCTCAAGGACCCGAACCCCCGCTTCAAGGACGGCGACTCGCTCGATGAGGGCACCCGCTACCCGAGCGCGTCCCTGATGCCCGACGACACCGTCCTGATCACCGGCGGCTCCAACGACTACCGCGGGCGCGGCGGCTCCGACATCCTTCAGGCGCGGCTGTACGACGCCAAGACCGGCAAGTACCGCCGGGTGGCCGACCCGGCCGTGGGCCGCAACTACCACTCGGGCTCGCTGCTGCTGCCCGACGGACGCGTCATGATCTTCGGGTCCGACTCGCTCTACTCCGACAAGACCAACACCCGGCCCGGCGTCTTCGAGCAGCGCATCGAGATCTATACGCCGCCGTACCTCTTCCGGGACGCGCGGCCGAAGCTCACCGGCGGTCCGGCCAGCATCAAGCGGGGCGGTACGGCGACCTTCAAGTCGGCGCACGCCGCGTCCGTCAAGGACGCGAAGCTGATGCGGCCGAGTGCGGTCACCCATGTGACGGATGTCGATCAGCGCACGGTCGCGCTGGAGATGAAGAAGACGAAGGACGGCATCTCGGTCACCGTGCCGAAGAACCGGGCGCTGGTGCCGTCCGGCTACTACATGCTGTTCGTGACGGACGATCAGGGCACCCCGTCCGAGGGCGTCTGGATCGAGGTCCCGTAGAGCCCGTAGACCGCTCCCGGTAACGGAGAGGGGAGGGCCGCCCGGCGCCGGGCGGCCCTCCCCTCGTTTCCCGCGTAACGACTACTTCGCGTTGCGGGCCAGTTCGAGCGCGTACTCCTCGTACCACTCGCCGGCCTTCGGGCCGCCCTTGCAGTCGCCGTCCGACTCACCGGGACGCTTGATCCACAGGAACGCGTCGACCAGCGGATCACCCGTCTTGGTGGTCGGCTTCTCACCGAGCGCGCGGCCCGGCGGATTGCACCAGTTCTCCTCGGGGTCGCCCTCGGTGTACGGACCGTTGCCGTTGCGGCTGGTGTCGATCACGAAGGGCTTGTTGCCCACCTTCGGCGAGAGCTTCTTGCCGAATTCCTTGGACGCCTCGGTGGTCTGGAAGTTGGAGACGTTCACCGAGAAGCCGTCGGCGTCCGCGATGCCCGCCCGCTGGAGCGGCTCGAACAGCGCGTCCGGCGTCTTCCAGCCCGCGTTGCCCGCGTCGAGGTAGACCTTGGCCTTCGGCTGCTGCTTGAGGCGCTTGATGGCGCCCTTGAGGAGGTCGTACCGCTCCTCGTGGAACTCCTCCGGCGTGCAGTTCTGTACGAGATGGAGCACCGCGTCCGGCTCCAGGATCACGGTCGCCGGGCGGTCGCCGATGCCCTTCGCGATCTCGTCGACCCACGCCCGGTAGGCGTTGCCGTCGGCGGCGCCGCCCTTCGAGAACTGCCCGCAGTCGCGGTGCGGGATGTTGTAGAGCACGAGCAGCGCGTCGCGGTCGGCCTTCTCGGCCGCCTCCGTGTACCCCTTGGCCTGCGCCTCGGCGTTCTCCGGACCGATCCACTCGGCGGTCGGCTGCTCGGCGATCTTCGTGATCAGATCGGCCTTCTCGTCGTCGCCTTCCTCGGCGTACGTCGCGACCTGCTTGGCGGCGTTTCCTTCCGGATTGACCCAGTACGGATCGCTGCCCTTCGGCTGCTGCTTCACCTGTGGCCGGTTCTCGCCGCCGCCTCCGCCGGACGAGGAACAGCCCGCCAGAAGCAGCGCGGCCCCCACCGCGGTCACCAGGACACCCTTACGCCTACGGCCGCTGTAACTGCCGTACATCCAACTCCCCCTTGGCTGTACTGAATATATGAGGACCCCCCGGCCCCTCCCCGGACACATCCGGTCGAAACCATCCTGACACACCGGCCCGGCGCGGGGGGCGCGGAAGGGTACGGGCACGGGTACGCGAGCGCCGGCAGCCACGCCGGTAAATCGCCCTGTTGACAGTGCTCAGCCAGGCTGGGACTCTCCGGAGGACAACTCCACACACATCGAGGCGACGGTGGACAGGAACCCGGTGCGATCCCGGGACGGTCCCGCCACTGTGACCGTACGAGGGCCCAAGTGCCCCCGTACGGGAGTCAGGAACTGACCCGTCGCCTCTCCTGCAATGGGGCGTGGAAACCCCAGAAGGAGGCACACCGGTATGTCACTGCACACCGCGCAGCACACCGACACCGCGGCGGTCACGTCCGCCACGACCACCGCCCGCCACTGGCTGATCATGGCCGCTGCGGCGATCATCGCCCTGGTCGCGCTCTACGCGGTCTTCATGGACAACGGCACGGCCGTCGCCGCGACGGGCGACTACCTCCACGAGTTCTCGCACGACGGCAGGCACCTCTTCGGTGCCCCCTGCCACTGATCGGGGCCGTACGCACCATGTCAACACCTGTACTGCCCCTGCTCGGACGCGGGCTGGCGGCGGGCGGGGTGGCCGGCCTTGCCGCCGGCCTGTTCTCCCTGCTCCTCGCCGAGCCCCTGATGGACCGTGCGATCCGCCTCGAAGAGGCGCGCTCCGCCGCCAAGGAGCATTCGCACGACGCCGCCACGGCCGTCCAGCACCACGAGGAACTGTTCTCCCGCTCCACCCAGCACGTCGGCCTGGTCGTCACGGCGGTCATAGCGGGCCTCGCGCTGGGCGCCCTGTTCGCACTCGCCTACGCCTTGGTGCACCGCCGTACGGGCCTCGGTGAACGGCCGTGGCCCCGCGCCCTGGCCTTCGGCGCGGCCGCCTTCGTGGCGGTCTCGCTGCTGCCGGGACTCCGCTACCCCGCCAACCCGCCGGGGGTCGGAGACTCCGGCACCGTCGCCAGCCGCCAGGCCCTGTGGCTGGCGGCCGTCGTGATCGGCATCCTCGGCATGGTGCTGGCCTGGCAGGTGTACGTACGCCTGGCCGACCGGTCGGATCCGGTGCGCCAGGTCGCGGTGGCCGTCACGGCGGTCGCGACGCTCGCGGTGCTCTTCGCGCTGCCGGGCAACCCGGACGAGGTCCCCGTACCGGCGACGCTGCTGTGGGACTTCCGCATCCTGTCGCTGGCCTCGCACGCGCTGCTCTGGGCGGTGTTCGCGGGGGTGTTCGGCGCGCTCGGGCTGCGGGCGGCGGGGCGTACTGCTCCGGCGGCGGCTCCGGTGGCGGCGTAACGGCGCGTACACGGCTTCGTCAGCCCTGACTGGTACCCGTCAGGTAGGCCGACACCACCACATTCGCCGTGTAGGTGCGGGCCTTCTTGTCGTACGTGCCCCCGCAGGTGATCAGGCGCAGTTCCGCCCGGTCGCTCTCGCGGGGGCCGTACACCTTCTGCGGGTCGAAGCGTTCGCGCGTGAAGACCTGGACGTCGTCGATGGTGAACTCCAGGCGCTCGCCGCCTGCCCCCGTCACCCGGATCTTCTCGCCGGGGCGCGCGGCGCTCAGGTGGTAGAAGACGGCGGGCTTGCTCTCGGTGTCGACATGCCCGACGAGCAACGCGGCTCCCTCGGCGCCCGGCGCGGTCCCGCTGCCGTACCAGCCGACCTTCGACGGCTGGTGGTACGGCGGCGGATCGACGGCGCCCGACGTGTCGAGCCCACGGGGCACGACAGGGGCCGTGATGCCGATGGAGGGCACGGCGAGGTGCCGCGGCGCCGTACCACCGACGGGCGGGTGCGCGGGAGGCAGTGGCACTCCCAGCGGGCGGCCGACAGCGGCCACGTCTCCGGTGGTCGGCGCCGAGCTGCCGCCGGGGCCGTTGGTCATCTCCCGGCCCCACAGCCACAGCCCGAGCAGCAGCACGGCCCAGGCGACACCCGTCAGCAGCCGTCCGCCGCCGCTTGCGGGGCGGTCCTCGGAGGACATGTCAGTCCGAGTCCGTACGACGACGGCGGCGTACGCTCCGGTACGCCACGGCCACGGCCGCCACGCCCGCCAGCACGAGCCCGATCACGGTGTGCGGCGTCCCCGGCCCGCCCTCGTCGGCCGCGGCGACCTCCGCCGTGCCGCCGCCGCCCGCGTGCACGGGTGCGACAGGGGTCGCGTGGTGGGTGGGGTGGTGAGTGGGCTCGTGGTGGTGGACCACGGTGACGGTGCCACTGGCCTGGCCGCCGTCCTTGCACTTCACCCAGATCTGGTAGTCCCCGGCCTTGGCGTCCGAGCGGATGCGGGCCTCGGCGAAAAGGTCACCGCGGTCCGCGGCGGGGCTGAAGTGGGCGGGCGACGAGAAGGCGTCGGACGTACCCGTGGCGTGCCTGCCCCTGCACACGTCGACCCGCAGATCCACCTCCCCGCCGGCAGCGATGGTGGACGGGGTGACCACGACCCGGCCCTCGGTCCCGTTGTCGGCGGGGGCGGCGTGTGCGGCGGCCGCCGGGACGATGACTGCCGCGGCCGCCACTCCGGCACAGAGAGCGAGCTGTATTGAGCGCATAGTGAACCTCCTGGTACTACGAAGATTCACCGGTACGGCCGCATTTCGCATCTCCAGGGGCCCGCGACTGGGCCGTACGGGCCCCTGGAGGTGCGTCGCGGAACGGTCAGACGCGGTCGACGAGGTCCGCGATCGAATCGACGATCGTCGAGGGCCGGAACGGGTAGCGGTCGACGTCCGCCGGCCCCGTCAGACCGGTCAGGACCAGGAACGTCTCCATGCCCGCTTCCAGCCCCGCCAGGACGTCCGTGTCCATCCGGTCGCCGATCATGGCGCTGGTCTCGGAGTGCGCGCCGATCGCGTTGAGCCCGGTCCGCATCATCAGCGGGTTCGGCTTGCCCGCGAAGTACGGGTCCTTGCCCGTCGCCTTGGTGATGAGCGCGGCGACGGCCCCGGTGGCGGGCAGCGGACCCTCCCGGCTCGGGCCGGTCTCGTCGGGGTTGGTACAGATGAAACGCGCACCGGCGTTGATGAGCCGGATCGCCTTGGTGAGAGCCTCGAAGGAGTACGTACGCGTTTCGCCCAGAACCACATAATCCGGCTCGTGGTCGGTCAGGACGTAACCGATGTCGTGCAGCGCGGTGGTCAGTCCCGCCTCGCCGATGACGTAGGCCGTGCCGCCGGGCCGCTGGTCGTCCAGGAAGCGGGCGGTGGCGAGCGCCGAGGTCCAGATGTTCTCGACCGGCACGTCCAGGCCCATGCGGAAGAGCCGGGCGTGGAGGTCGCGGGCGGTGTAGATCGAGTTGTTCGTCAGCACCAGGAAGGGCCTGCCCGACTCGCGGAGGCGCTTGATGAAGGCATCGGCGCCGGGGATGGGCGTTCCCTCGTGAATGAGGACGCCGTCCATGTCGGTGAGCCATGATTCGATCGGCTTGCGCTCTGCCATGTGCCGGACTCCTGCCGTACGCAATAAACGCTGGGGGTGCCCGGACCACACCGTCCGGGCGCCCCCACCTTAATCAGACCGCTGTGATCTTCACCCCGTCGATCGTCCAGTACCAGTTGTTGCTGCCGGTGTAACGGAAGCGGAAGCTGACGCTGGTGGCCCCGGAGGGGACGTTCAGGGTGAGGGACTGGGGCTGTGAGATGACGTCCGAGGTGTACGACCTGACGGCGACCGGAGTGCCGCCGTTCCAGGAGGCGAGGATCTGGGCGCTCTGGCTGCCCTCCTGCCGGTAGAAGGTGGTGAAGTCGAGCTTCACGGTGGCCTTGCCCCCGACGGCGTACGCCGGGGTGACGAGGGTCGAGTCGTACGTACCGGAGAAGGCCTTGTCCGCCCACTCGTCGGAGTCGGCGACCGCGAAGACGCCGCGCGAGCGGACGTTGAGCTCGCGGGACTGGTCGCGCTGGGTCCTGGACCAGAACTCGTCGGTGGCGAAGGACCAGCCGCGCCACTCGGTCATGCCGCCGGTGCCCATGGCGTTGTTGATGACGGACCAGCCGCTGGGCGCGGTGTGCGTGAAGCCGAGGACGCCGGCCGGGATGCCGGTCTCGTCGACGCGGGCGGAGAGGGAGGAATGCAGGGCGTCGAAGGGGTCGGTGGAGCGCTCCTGGATGGGCTTGCCGTCCAGGCCCCAGGCGGGGTCCGGGGTGATGCCGAGCTGCTTGAAGACGGTGGCTGCGACGTCGACGAGGCGGGTGTCGACGGGCCGGGCACCGGCGGCGATTCCCGGGCCCTGGGCGAGGACGAACGTACGGCGCTCCTCGATGGCGCTTCCGCCGTGGCCGCCTGGGTCGGTGTGGCCGTGGTCGGTGGTGACGATGACCGTCCAGCGCTCGGAGGCGTAGGTGGGGCGAGTTTTGATGGCGGCGAGGAGGCGACCGACGTAGGCGTCCTGTAAGTCGATGGCGTCGAGGTACTTCGAGCTCGCGGCGCCGGAGTTGTGGCCGACGATGTCGGTCTGGCCGAAGTAGACGAAGAGGACGTCCGGGTTCTGTTCGCGCAGGATCGACTCGGTCTCGGCGGCGATGGTGGCGTCGTGGCCGGTGTAGCCGTCGGCGTCACCGTCGAGTACGAGCTTGGCGTCGGCGCCGGGGGTGACCGTGCCCTGGGTGTCCAGCGGCTTCCAGTCGACGGCGGCGTAGGTGGAGAGGGCGGGGCGTACCTGGGCGAGGCGGGCGAGGAACCCGGGGTAGCGGGCGTAGTTCTTGCCGGTGAAGGTGTTGTCCTTGACGCCGTGCTTGTCGGGCCAGACTCCGGTGGCGATGGTCGACCAGCCGGGGCCGGAGGAGGTGGCGGCCATGGGGTTGGCGTAGAGGAGTGAGGTGCCGTAGGTGCCGTTGGCCATCAGGGACTTGAGGTGCGGGGCCTTGGCCGCGGCGATTCTGTCGTGGCGTACGCCGTCCATGCCGATCACGAGCACCTTGTCGAGGCTGGTGCCGTTGGGGAGGGTGGGGGCGGCGGTGGCCGCGTGGGCGGGGGCTGCGGCGAGGGGTCCGGCAGCGGCGACGGCTGCTGCTGTGCCGGCGGCGATAACGGAACGTCTGGGTATACCTCGGGACATGTGATCCTCCAACGTACCTGCGCGGGGGTCTGGATCAGACCCGTTACCTTCGCGTGATAACGGAGGCCGGTCCAGACCCTCGCAGCCAAGCTTGGCCGAATGGTTACTGATCAGCTTCCGGTTGCCGACTTCCAGGCGTCCGACCGGACATCAACTGCGCCTGCGCGAGGTCAAGTTGGGCGGTGCGCGGCTCGACGGCGGCGTCACGCTCACACCACAGGGCGGCTTTGAACGCGCCGCGCAGGGCGGGGTTCGCGGCGCGGGCCTCGTCGGCCGTCAGCAGCTTGTAACCGCGGGCGGCCGCGTCGGGCCGGTTCAGGGCGGCCTCGGCGACGGCCAGCTCCAGGTCGTTGCGTACGGGCGTCAGCGAGCCGATGGCCCGGAAGCCGAGCTCGGGGATGCGGGCCCCGATGCCCTCCCAGAGCTCGCGGGCGCGCAGGGCGGTTTCGAGCTCTTCACCGCCCGCGCGGCCGCTGACCCATATCTGGCCGAAGTTGCGGAGGCTGGCCCCGCGGGCTTCGATCTCGCGCTCGATCTGGACGACCTCGTGGCCGCGTTCCACTACGTGCCAGGCGTGCATGGCCCCCACGACGCCGGCTCCAACGACTATGACTCTCAAGGCGGTCACGCTCCTGGGGGCGGGTGACCCGGATGGATCCGCACGGCGACGGCACGGCGAACAGCGACCCAAGGATGACCTAGACCCGTTACGTTGCTGTTATCTGCCCTGGGGAAGTCTGTTGCTCTGCCTGAATGACGCTGACAAAGTCTCGGCCATGCCAACCTTCTCCGCGTACGACGGAACCAAGCTCGCCTACCACGAGTTCGGAGACGGCCCTCCCGGCCCTCCTGTGGTCTGCCTGCCCGGAGGGCCGATGCAGGCCTCCGCATATCTGGGCGGCCTTGGCGGCCTTCGCGGCCTTTCCGCGCACCGGCAGTTGATCATGCTGGACCTCCGGGGTACCGGCGAGTCAGCGACCCCGGAGGACCTTGACTCGTACCGCTGCGACCGGCTCGTCGACGACGTGGACGCCCTGTGCGAGCACCTCGGCCTCGACCGGATGGACCTGCTCGCGCATTCCGCCGGCGCGAACCTGGGTGCCCTGTACGTCGGCCGCCACCCGGAACGCGTCAGCAAACTCGCGCTGATCACGCCCAGTACGAGGGCCGTCGGGATCGAGATCACCGGAGACGTCCGGCGCGCGACCGCCCAGCTCCGCCGGGACGAGCCGTGGTTCGCCGCGGCGTTCGCGGCCTTGGAGGCGATCGTGGCCGGCCGTGCGACGGACGACTGCTGGCAGGCCGCCGCGCCGTTCTTCTACGGCCGCTGGGACGAGGTGGCCCAATCCCATCAGGCCGCCGAGGACGGACAGACAAACAAAGAGGCCGCGACCGCCTTCGCCGCCGAAGGCGCTTTCGCGCCGGAAGCCACCCGCACGGCGCTCGCACTGTTCCGGCAGCCGGTGCTCCTGCTCGCCGGTGAGGTCGACTTGGGAGCCCCTCCTCGCGCGATGGCCGAGTTCACCCAGCTGTTCCCGAACGCCGAGCTCGTCATTCAGCCCGGAGCCGGACACTTCCCGTGGCTGGACGATGCCGACCGGTTTGTGGCGGCCACCGGGGCGTTCCTGGGACAGTGAATCGGCGGCGGATGCGAGCAACCGGACAGGCCCACGGCCTGACGCCTAACTCCGGTCACCGAGCCGCACCGTAAAGCTGAAACGGTCCCCCGGAAAAGCGTCCGCACCCGCTCCAGCGGCCGGCCCTTCACGTCCCGCGAGAGCCGGTGGATCAGCAGCATGGGAAGCGCCGGCGGAGTACCGATGAGGAGCGCCTCGCGAGGAGTCGCCAGGACCGTCTCGATGCGCTCGTCGGCGTCACCGAAGGCCACGCCGACGTGATCACGAAGGTACGAGTAGAACGAGGAGTCCGGCTCGAAGTCGACGTCCAGGCGCGGGATGCGGGAGACGGCGACGTACGTACTCTCCAGCCCCACGCGCTCGTCGTCCGCGAGCAGCACCCGCTCCAGATGCCAGACCGGATCGCCGGTCTCCACCCCCACGTCGGCGGCGAGGGCCGCCGGACAGGGGAAGCGGTCGAGGCCGATGAGGTGACGTCCGGGCCGGCGGTTCTGACGGCGTACGCCCTCGGTGTAGCTGGCCAGGGCGAGTGGCTGTTCGAGCTTGGGACCGGCGACAACGGTGCCGCGCCCCTGCCGCCGCAGGCGCCCTTCCAGCAGCAGCTCGCGCAGCGCCTGGCGCACCGTCTCGCGCGAGACTTCGTACCGTACGGCGAGATCCCGCTCGGTCGGCAGCAGCCCGCCCTCGCCCAACTCGCCGATCAGCGCGGCGATACGGGCCTTTACGGCGTAGTACTTGGGAACGCGGCCGTGCTCCGGGATGCCGAAGCGGATCGGCGCGCCGGGGTCCTGGTCGTGCGCGTGCGGGTAGTCCTTCGGGTAGTCCACGGAGTGGATGCTCGCAGACGATGTTGAACGCTTGCTGCGGGCGGCGACCGGCCCGCGGGTCGAAGTACGGCTCCAGCGGTCACTGTCGCCGTCGCGTTGCTGCCGCCACGAAGCGCCGGGATCCGACCATGAGCGCGCCGCCCGCGAGGAGGAGCGCGCCGGCGGTGGCCCCGAGCGTGAGCAGGTTGCCGGGGGTACGGCCGGTCATGGCCAGCCGGTCGGGGCGCTCGGCGATGGGCGGCGTACCGTCGTCGTCGTCGCCAGCGTCGGCGTCGGGGACGGGGACGGGGGCGAGCTCGTCGTCGGGGCGGGAGCTGGCGTCAGGATCGGCATCGCGCTCGGGGTCGCGCTCCGGATCGGAATCCGGGTCGGAATCCGGGTCGGAATCCGGGTCGGAATCCGGGTCGGAATCCGGGTCGCGATCGTGGTCGGCACCGCGGCCGGTGACGGTGAAGCGGTAGTCGTTGGACTCTCCGACCCACTCCCCGTCGTCACCGTGCCGTTGTACGACGGCGGCGTTGGTGACGATGTCGCCGGGGAGTACCCCCGAGGCGAAGGCGAGCCGTACCTTCACGGTGACGGTCTTGCCCGCGGCGACGGTGAATCCGGTGAACCCGTCGCCGAATACGCCGATGTGCTCGTCCGCGTCGGTCTTCTCGAAGCGGACCGAGCGCCAGCGCTGAGCACCGTCGTCGTAGAACTCGAACCGAGCCTGATCCTCGGCCTTGCCGGACGTACGTTCGCGTTCGCGGTCGCGGTCGTCGGTGACCATGACGATGACCGGGTGGATGTTGTGGCAGCTCTCGCGGGTCGCGTTGGTGAGTTCGAGGTACCAGTTCCCGAAGCCGCCGCCGGCCTCGTACCTGTCCGGGCCGCCGCGCAGGCGGGTGCGAAGGGGGAAGTCCGCGGAGTCGGGATCACCGCACGAGGGCTCTTGGTCCGCGCCGGGGACGGGCGCCTTGGCGACGGCCGGCCGGGGAGGCGACTCGGCGTCGGCGAGCGTCGCCGGAGCCATCGTGACTGCCGCGACTCCGAGGGCGATGGCGGGGGCACTGCGCAGTCGCATGGGCGGGCCTTTGCAGATCGCGGAGCGGTCGGGGTCATCCGGTCATGCCCTCACGACCCTGCCAGGAGCACAGCCCCCAACCGCGCACGCCACGACCGCGCGCGGTCATACAGTCCGTTAAATCCTCCCAACGGCCGAGTCGGCACTGGCAGCACCAGCACCAGCACCAGCACCGCCACCAGGAAACGCCACATCCGCATGCCCGAAGAGCGGTGCGAGGACCAACTGCGCGGCCCCCTCGGCGACTCCGTGCCCGTCGCCTCCTGCCGCGGCGACCGGCACGGCAGGGCCGCTGCCTTCGCGCCGGGCGAGCTCGCTGAGCACCTCCCCCACTCCTCGTACGAATACCCCTTCATGAGCGGCGATGACACGACCGCCGAGCAGCACGCGGTCGATGTCGAGCAGGCCGACGAGGTTGGCGGCCCCGGCCCCGAGAACCCGCGCGGCCTCGGCGAGGTCGCCGCGGGCGACGGCGGCCAGGCACAACGCCTCGATGCAACCGCGACCACCACAGCCGCAGACGGGCCCGTCCAGCTGCAACGTCTGGTGCCCGAACTCCCCCGCCCCGGTGCGCGCCCCGCGATAGAGCGCCCCGCCGAGGACGAGTCCGGAACCGAGGCCCGTACCGAGATGGAGGTACGCGAACGACCCCCCGGCGGGGCGGGCACGAAGAGCCAGCCCGAGGGCGGCGGCGTTCGTGTCCTTGTCCACGACCACCGGCAGCCCGAGCCGCTCGCTCAGCACGTCCCGCAACGCGAACCCGTCCCACTGCGGAAACCCGGTGACGCGATGCAGCACGCCCCGCCCGTGATCAAGCGGCCCGGGCACGGCAACCCCGACACCGAGCAGCGCCTCCCGCCGCAGGGGCCGGGAGGACGCAGGAGCGGCCAGTGCGGTGATCTCGCGGGACGCCGCTTCCAGCACCACCTCCGCACCCGCCCCGAAGTCCAGCGGCGACTGCCGCACGGCGACGGTCGTGCCCGCCAGGTCCACCAGGACCGCCGTCAGCTCGTCGCGGTCCAGGTGCAGCCCCACCGCGTGCCCGGCGTCCGGCACCAGCCGCAGCACCGTCCGCGGCTTGCCGCCGGTAGACGCGCGCCGGCCGGCCTCCGCCACCAGCCCCTCACCCCGCAGCCGTGCGGTGATCTTGCTGACGGCCTGTGGCGTGAGGCCGGTGCGCTCGGCGAGTTCGAGGCGGCTGATGCCGGCCTCGCCCGCCGTACGCAGCAGGTCGAGGACCAGCGCCGCGTTGTGGCTGCGCAGCGCCGGCAGGTTCACGCCCGTATTGCTCCTGTTCACGGACCCATTGTCCACTGCGCTTGCACTTTGGCAACAGCGTTGCTTAAGTGGGAGCCATGACTGCCACCGGCCACGGCACTGACGCTGACACCGACACCGACACGCGCGCCAACCCACACGCCCCGCTGCGCGTAGGCCTCGTGGGCTACGGCCTCGCGGGCTCCGTCTTCCACGCCCCGCTCATCGCCGCGACCGAGGGCCTCGTTCTCGATACGGTCGTCACCTCGAACCCGGAGCGGCAGGAGCAGGCCCGCGCCCAGTTCCCCGGCGTCCGGCTCGCGGCCTCACCCGACGAGCTGTGGGCGCGCGCGGACGAGCTGGACCTGATCGTGATCGCGTCCCCCAACAAGACCCACGTCCCGATCGCCACCGCCGCCATCAAGGCGGGCCTGCCGGTCGTCGTGGACAAGCCGGTCGCCGGCACCGCCGCCGAGGCGCGTGAGCTCGCCGCGCTCGCGGAGGACCGCGGCGTTCTCCTCTCCGTCTTCCAGAACCGCCGCTGGGACAACGACTTCCTGACTCTCCAGCAGCTGATCGCCTCCGGCGAGCTCGGCGACGTACAGCGCTTCGAGTCACGCTTCGAGCGGTGGCGCCCGCAGCTCAAGGGCGGCTGGCGGGAGTCGGGCGACCCGGCGGAGATCGGCGGGCTGCTGTACGACCTGGGCAGCCACGTCGTCGACCAGGCTCTGGTGCTGTTCGGCCCGGCGGTCCGGGTGTACGCCGAGTCGGATGTCCGCCGCCCCGGCGCCGAGGCGGACGACGACACGTTCATCGCGATCACGCACGCGAACGGCGTGCGCTCGCACCTCTACGTGAGCGCCACCACCGCCCAGCTCGGTCCGCGCTTTCGGGTGCTCGGTTCGCGCGCGGGCTACGTGAAGTACGGCCTGGACCCGCAGGAGACCGCGCTGCGCGAGGGCAGGCGGCCCGGGGCGGACGGGAACTGGGGCGAGGAGCCGGAGGAGGCCTGGGGCCGCCTCGGCGCGGGCGAGTCCCCGGCGACGGGCGGCGGAAGCCCGGTTCCGACGCTGCCGGGCGACTACCCGGCGTACTACGCGGCCGTAGCCACCGCCGTACGCGCGGGCACCGCACCCCCGGTCACCGCGGCGCAGGCGGCAGCGGCACTCGACGTACTGGAGGCGGCGCGCCGCTCGGCCCGCGAGGGCGTCACGGTGCGGCTGTAGCGCCGCCCTTCTTCTGCTCGCACGGGAACTCTTCCGTCCCGAGGGTGATGCCGACCGGCGTGCCGGTGAGGTCGATCTCGTCGCCGAAGTCGAAAGTCAGAGCCGTGCGGTACTTCCCGTCCCGCGGCCGCGTGTGGAGGTGGCACTCGCCGGTGTACGGATCGGCGATTACGTATACGGGTACGCCGGCGACGGCATAGGCATCCAGCTTGGGGCCGTAGTCGTTGCCTGCCGTGTCCTTGGAGATCACCTCGGCGACGAACTCGACGTCCTGGTAGCGCCAGCGGCCGTTGCCATCCTTGACCGAGTCTTCCTTGAAGGCGGCTACGTCGGAGGCGAAGCCGTTGAGGCGCCCGGGGAAGTCGATCCGGACGTCGGAGGCGATGCGCTTGCGCGGGTAGCGGGCCCTCAGCTGCTCGTAGATGTCCGCGATGATTTCCCAGTGCGTCTGGCGTTGCGGCGACATGTAGATGGCCCCCTGGACAATCTCGGCCTTGATTCCCTCGGGGACGGGCATCCGCTCCAGCAGCTCGAACATCATGTCGAGCGTGAGTTCGCTCTGGTCGGCCATCACGATCCTGTCTTCCAGAACAGTCACTGTGCCGCTCCTCCCCGCTGCCGCAGGGTCGCGCGCAGCCGCGTAGTACAACGATAAGCCCGGCCTCCAGGTCACGCCGGGACACCGGGCACCGTACCTACGCGTCCTTCAGCTCCTGCCGCTGCCGCCCCAGCCCCTCAACCTCAAGCTCGACGACATCCCCCGACCGGAGATACGGCTTGGGCTCCGCCTGCCCCATAGCCACACCCGCCGGCGTACCCGTGTTGATGACGTCACCCGGGTACAGCGTCATGAACTGGCTGACGTACCGCACCACTTCCCCCACCGGGAAGATCTGCTGAGCAGTAGTGCCGTCCTGCTTCAGCTCGCCGTTCACCCACAGCTTCAGACCCAGCGCCTGCGGATCCGGCACCTCGTCCGCCGTCACCAGCCACGGACCCAGCGGGTTGAACGTCTCGCAGTTCTTGCCCTTGTCCCAGGTGCCGCCGCGCTCGATCTGGAACTCGCGCTCGGAGACGTCGTGCGCGACCGCGTACCCCGCGACATACGCGAGCCCGTCCTCGGCGGAGTCCAGGTAGCGGGCGGTACGGCCGATGACCACAGCCAGTTCGACTTCCCAGTCGGTCTTCGTGCTGCCGCGCGGTACGAGCACGGTGTCGTCGGGGCCGACAACAGTGTCCGGAGCCTTGAAGAAGATGATCGGCTCGGCGGGTATCGCCGCGCCCGTCTCGGCCGCGTGATCGTGATAATTCAGTCCAATACACACGATCTTGCCGATACGTCCGAGCGGCGGCCCGACCCGCAGCGTCCCCGCCGCATCGTCGATCACCGGCAGCTGACCACCCGCCGCAGCCGCACGAACCCGCCCCAGCGCCGCCTCGTCGGCGAGCAGGTCACCGTCGATGTCCGTGACGAGGCCCGACAGATCCCGGAGCGTCCCGTCCTGGTCGAGCAGTGCCGGACGTTCGGCACCCGCCGTTCCCACACGCAGCAGCTTCATGGTCAGTCTCCTCTGGTCGAGAGTCACGTTCGGCCCCGGCCGATGGGTGCGGCCATCGGAGGATTGGCTGATCCTCCAAGGTCCGGTTCCAGTCCGCAAGACCCCGTTCACAGACTGGACCGTTACGCGGCAGTAGCAACCGCGCTCCCACCAGCCGGAATGTCCCGGTACAGCCACGCCCGCTCCACCGCGCTCCACGTGGTGCTGGTGACGACGTACAACGCGGCGGCCAACGGCACCACGGCCACCGTGATGAGCGTCGCGAACGACATCAGCGGCATCACCTTGGCCATCGCCCCCATCGCCCCGGCTCCCGGCAGCTGCACTCCGTCCGGCCCCGCGACCGGCATCCCCGGCGCGGCCGCCATTTGCTGCTTCGTACGCCGGTAACTGAACGTGGCCACCGCCGCCACGACCGCGAAGAGAGCGACGTACAGCAGTCCCTGCGCACCCAAGACCCCGCCATCCGCGAGCGCGTCGGTCCAGCGATCGCCGAGCGGGCTCGCGAAGAGGGTGTGCGTGAGGAGTTCATTCGGTTCGCCTCCGATCTGCCGGCTCGAGAAGAGGTGGTACATCAGGAAGAACGCCGGCAGCTGGAACAGGCTGGGCAGGCAGCCCGAAAGCGGCGAGACCTTCTCCTTGGTGTGCAGTTCCAAGATCGCCTTCTGCAGGCGCTCGGGGTTCTTGCCGTGCTTCTTGCGCAGCCCGGCGATCTGCGGCGCGAGCTTGGTGCGGGCCTTCTGGCCGCGAGCAGTCGCCCGCGACAGGGGATGGATGGCCAGTCGTACACACGCCGTGAACAGGACGATCGCGGCGGCTGCGGCGGAGGCGTGAAAGAACGGTTCGAGCAGATCCGCGAGGCGTGCGACCAGGCTGGCGAAAACGGACATGGTGAGCCCTCCGAGGGGGTCTCGTCGTGCCGGAAGAGAGACAGATCGGCATTGACGACCCACGAGGGGCGATGCGTACGCGAGAAGACGAGCTACTCGACGTACTCCTTACAAAAGCGGCGGTGCGCGCCCTACGGGGTGGTCGTCAGAAGACGACGACCCGGCGCCCGCGGCCTGGTCCGTCCGCGCGCATCGGGATCACGCTGGGGCAGGAACGCGGTGCGTATCTCCCGGTCCCGTATCGCTGTACGCACCCGGGTGCGCGGCACGGCGGGAACGGAGCGCGCCGCGACGAGCGCGCAGGCCGCGAGGGCGGAACCGGCCGCGGCGGTGGCGGCGAGTGCGACGGCGGCGGAGAAACTGCCGTTGTCGATGAGGAGGACTTCGGTCACGAGGAAGAGGACAAGACCGACCGTGCGCAACAACCGCGCCGAACAACTGATCATGATCCCCCTCCTCCTCCACCACCGGCTCTCCCCGGCGGACCGCGAGTCCACGTCCGCGGGCTCGTAATGACTGACGCACAACGCGACCGACAAGTTCCCGAATTTCCCGCTAGCGCGGCCGCATCGACGCCAACTTCCCCCACACCACCAGCCGGTACTTGGAGCTGTACTCGGGCGTACAGGTCGTGAGGGTCAGGTAATAGCCGGGAGCCGTGTACCCGACGTCCGTGCGCACATTGCTCCGGGGCACCTTCGCGATCACCCCGCTGTCGCGCGCCGAAGTCTGGGCGAGCGCCTTATCGACGACGTACGTAAAGACAGCGTCCCGCGTCTCCACCCGCACCTCGTCCCCGGCCCGCAGCCGGTTGATGTAGCGGAACGGCTCCCCGTGCGTATTGCGGTGCCCCGCGAGCGCGAAGTTCCCGGCGCCGCCCGGCTGCGCGGTCCGGGGGTAGTGCCCGACGTACCCCTTGTCGAGTACGCCGCCCTTGCTGACGCCCTGCGCGACGGGAGCGGTCACGCCCAGGCGCGGGATGCGGAGGATGGCGTACGCCTGATCCCAGCGGGGAGGCGACGGCGTACGGCCACCGGCCCGCGCCCGCGGCGTATCGACACCACCCCCAGCCCCCTCCCCACCACCGGAGGTCCCACCACCAGGCACCCCCTCCGCCGCCTCCGCCTCCTCCGCCGCCACGTCCGGGAGAGGCGGTGCGAGAGCGGCCTCTCCCCTGCTCCCCTCCCACTGCCTCTCCAGCGCCTGGACCTTCCGCTCGGCGCCGTCCCGGGCCTGCCGGTTGGTCCACCACAGCTGATGTACGACGAGGAGCAGCACGACGACTCCGAACGTCACCGCGGCCTCCGCGCCCACCCACAGCCCGCGCGCGGCCACCGCCCGCCCTCGGGAGGCGCCCTGCACCACCACCGGAATCCGCCTCTGCTCCCGCTCCCACACGGCGGGCACGATAGGCCTTACCCCGCCAACTCTCCAGAGCCGCGCCCGTCACGTCCGCGCTCCGCCGCCCCGGGCTCTCTCACCCGCACCCCGTACAGCAGTACGGTGTGGTGCATGCGCCCCGACACGCCTGCCGATCACGCCGATCACACCGCCGAAGCCGAGCGCCTGCTGCGTACCGCGGCGCAGTATCCCGAGGACCAGGAGCCGCTGTACCTCCAGGCCGCGGCCCACCTGGAGCTGTCCGGCGACCGCGCCCGCGCGGCAACGCTGTACGACCACCTCCTGGCGAAGGCCCCGGACAACCCATCCCTGGTGAAGGCCCTCAAGGCGGCCAACCTGTGGGAGTACGGCCACGAGGCGGAGGCCCGCGCGATCATCGACGGCATCCGCGCCGCGGGCCCGCGCGAGGCGGCGGCGTGGGGGATCATCGCGGAGGCCCTGGAATCCCACGACGAACTCCACGCCGCCCACGACACGTTCACCACCGCGCTGACGCTCCTCACGGACCCGTCGGAGGAGATCCCGTACGGAGCCCGGTCCCTCGTGACCGGCCGCCACCGCGTACGCCGCATGCTGGGCCTGCCGCACGACGAGTGGGACATGGTGGCGGACACCATGCACGCCGGCCCCATCCCCCTGGACGAGCTGCACGACCCGAAGCGGCTGTGGGCGCTGGGCTCGGACAACCCGGCGGAGCTCCAGGCCGAGATCGCCCGCCTGCGCGCCGAGCTGGGCACGTACCGCACGGCGCTCTCCCGCCCGTTCCCGGTGGCGATGCTGCACTGGCCGGAGGACGAACTGCGCGAACTCCTGACGGCGTACCCGACCCTCACAGCCGAGTACCCCACCCACGAGGCCCACCTCACCGCGATCGAGTCGTCCCTGCGCGACCTGTCCTCAACGGGCACCCAGAACCTGGGCATCGTAAGAGGCACAGTCCCCTCCTACGAGGCCTTCGCAGCCTCGGAATCAGCGTCCCCCGCCGACGCCTCGCTCCTCCCCCAGTACGCCACAACCCTGGCAGCCCGAGGCCGAGCAACCCCCTGGCCCCCGCCGCGCAACGCCCCATGCTGGTGCGGCTCCACCCGCCTGTACCGCACGTGCCACGGCACCCCATGAGCCTCCCCGCCTCACCGATTAGCGCGGCCATGGCGCTCCCCTCACCCGCGCTGGGCATCAGCACGACCGCTCGGCGCTGCGGCGCCTGAAGGGTATGCCCTGCCAGTCGTACGAGGCAGCTGCACTGAGGCCGTGGCAGCCAGCGGCGACCCCGGCCGCGACGGCCCAGGAGGCCCACAGGTCCGCTAGCAAATCCTCTCAAGCTTCCCTACGTCCTCGCGGAGCTTGGGCCCGCTGTTTGGCAGCCGCTAAGTCGAACACCTTGCTCCCGGTCGGAGTGACGGGGGTGGAGTGGTGTTCGCCCTTGTCGGCATCCAGGCAGAAAGTCATGTCGACTTCGGAGGTCTGGCGCCCCAATGCGGGGCCACCAAGGAGGGAGTGAAGGGAGGCGAAGCCCCTGCCCGCGCAACAGCAGACCAGGATGCGCGGTAGTGCAGTCGGCGACGGGCATGCCGTTTCGAGCCAACGCCGCCCTCTACACCGACGGGTCCGCGATCACCCGATCGGGATTTCTTAGATCAACAAACCCCGGATCGATACAACAATGTCCTCTTACCGGAGTAGTGTGATTGAGCTGTATACGCACTATGTGGCCCGCCGCTTGCCCCCCACCTAGCGGATAGACGGACGCGCAACCGCCTCTCGCGGTGCAGTAGGGAGGGCAAACGCCCGCCGACCGTACGCGCCCGTCAGACAGGAGCACGGATGTGGACGGGGGCTGGAATGTCGATGAGAGCCGTGTACAAGCACTGGCATGAGGTGCTCGCTGCCGAGTTCTTCGGTGCGGACCACGCCCTGCACAGCACGGTCCTTTACGTGGACACGGAGATCGAACGAGATCTCATGGTGCGCCACGGCATTGCCGCAGGTCTGGCCGAGACAGTCGCCGACGAACTGATCTGGCACGACTATGAAAGACCACTCTTTTGCCGAATCCAGCGCGCGTGCGTCTCGTGGGTGAGGAGCGGCAGCGCGGGACCGCCACCGAGTCTTCCTGTGCTCGCTCTCTCCGTGCTTGCCGCTACCCGTATGGCATCCACCGACGGGATGCTGAAGACCAACTTCTACGGGCGGTGGGTGCAGCTGTTCGGCGAGCAGCCGCACAGCTACCGCGCGAATAAGCTGCAAAGTGCCTTCCTGGACGTTGCGGCCATGTGGGAGGAGCTCGACACGTGGCTGAACGACACGGGCGGGCTTTACGGCGCCAGTACGGTGAGCACCGACGAGCACTACTGGAAGATCGGCTTCCCCATCTCGCAGGCGCTGGTACGCGGTTCTGACCGGCAGATCCTCACCCGCTTCTTCGCCGCGACCCGCCTACGACCGCATAATCCCAACGAAGTCTCCGGCCGGGAGCTCCTTCGGCGGCTTCGTGTCTGGACAGCCGGGCGTGACCGGCATCTGTCCCCTCTGCTCATGGCGGAGCTCGCGAACACCGCGGACATGGGCGAGACGCTGATCACGAAGCTCCTCAGGCGACTCGCCGACGACTGGGACGGAACCCTCCACGAGCCGGAGCGTGGGCATCGCCGCCGGGCCCTCGGGCTTCGGCTCATGGTCACGGACCGCGGCAGGCGCCTCGAATGGCTCGCCGAGGCCATTTGCGGGCTCCCCGAAACAGAGGTGGGTCTTCTGGGCGGCCGCACATTCACACTCCGCAAGGAGTACGGGGACGTCTACGACGGGCTGGAGTCGCTGCACCCTTCCCCACAGCAGTTGGCCCACGGCCTCCGCCTTGAGGGTGATGCCCTCGTCCTGGAGTGGGCGCCGGAGGAGGTTGTACTGCTGCGGATGCATCCGCATCTGGGCGAGTGGGTGAGCACCGAATACTTTGAACCCGGTGAGCAGCACTGGATTCTGGCCGCCGAATCCGCCGTCGGTGAGGTGCGTTCCATGGTCAGCGCCCTTGGGGGCCGCACGCTCCGCGAAGCAGCGGCGCCAGTCCCCGGCTGGAAGCTGTTCAAGGGCGTGCGCGCTATCAACGGGCGTGCCTTCACTCGCGCTCTGGACCGCGGCGGGGCACACGCCCATGTCCTCGAACCACAGGTCCGCCAGCACGCCGACCTCTCCGGTGGGCTGCGGATAGCGTCTGAGTACCGGGCCGGATCCGGTGTCGCGGGCCACTACCTCCGCGGCGGAGCCCCGGACCTGCTGCTGCCCGCTAGCGAGTCGCCCGACGGACGCGTGGAAATCCTCCTCGACGGCCATACCGAGAAGTTGCGCGCCGACCCCCGAGTTCCCTTCCCGCTCTGCCTCATCCCCCTTGATGAAGGGGAACACCAGGTCGGCACCGCGCAGAGCAGCCAGGTCTTTACCTTGCACGACGGGCTGCATGAGGGACTGCCGCCAGGGACGGGAATGCTCGGGTACCAATGCGAGACCACCGCCCAGCGCGAGCTGACTGACACGGACGCGCCCAGGACGACGATCCGCGGTGCATATGCGCCGGAGAGCATCCGACTCCCGCGCACTGAACTGGTGCGGGGGAGTGTGCTGGAAGCTCTGCTCATCGATCCTCACGGTGGTGTAAAGAGAGCCAAGCAGCCGTCAGTACCCATCTGGATGGCCTCGCGGCTGCCGAAAGATACCCACGGCCCGTGCCTCGAGGTAGAGGTACCGGCGGGCTACGCCTGGCTGATCTACCGGACGACGGCTCGGTGGTCAGTGCGGCCCCTGGCCGCAGCGGCGGACATCCCAGCCCCTGCTCCGTCCTACGACGACTACGCGTGGGCGTACGCCGTGCTTAGCGCTTCCGACCGATCGCACACCCCGCCTTGGCTCGACTATGTAGCGGCGGCGCAAGTGATCACCAGAAAGCAGGGAACCTGATGACCGGTCCAGGGGACCTGCTTCTGCGCTGGTTGAGCGAGCGGGGCGCGGGGGAGCTGTCCGAAGTCAAGCAAGGCATGTGGTGGCTCGCAGCCAAGCACTGCCCGGACGTCGAATCCGGCGCGCCAGGCCGGTGGCTGCGCGACGCCGTTTCTCTCGGCCACTTGGATATCGACTGGCGCAATCGGCGCTGGTGTGCGGCCCCGCCTGTACTGACGCGGCTACCGCAGGCGCGAGGGCTGGCGGTACTTGCCGGTAGCCGAACTGTTGCTTTCGATACGCGCCTCGCACAAGCAGTGCAGGACGGTCTGGTCGAGCTCTTCCAGGTGTCTAGCTCGCGCCCGGCACGAGACATTCCGCTGCCTGTCTCACTGTTTGTCCAGTTCAATGACGAGGCGGGGCTCAGGAGCTGGGCGGTCGAGCTCGGTGTCTCGTACGCGTCCTGCTTCGCTCTGCAGGGTGCGGCCCTGCTTCCGCCGCTCCGGCTTGAAGCACGGACGTCCGAACCGGAGTTCGGGAAGCCGCTTGAGCAATACGACCTTGACCGCCGCGAGTACTGCGCCGTGCGCCGCCCGCAGTGCGACGGTCTCTACCGGCTCAAGCGGCGTGACGGGAAGCGCGTGTGCCAGGTCCTGATCAACGGCGAATGGTACGAGACCAGCCATGAGGACGGGGTGTACTCCGTGCTCGGCGCCCGGAACCCGGAGTCGGATGTGCTCCGCTGGCTTCCTGAGAAGGACGGCTGCCGCGAGCGGTTCGGGACCCTCCACGTGGATTGGGGGTACCCGCTACCAGACCTGCACAGGCGTGTGGCCGTCATGTGCTCTGGTCTTGCACCGCGTATCAACGAACGTGCCGAAAACTTGGCGTACGACAACGTGCCGGAAGCCGTAGCGCTGAAGATCGCAAACTCGCTCGGACAGCACCTTGGGGAGAACGATGAGTGACACTGCTGCGGAGCAGTCGGCCCGCGATGACCGGGACGTCGACATCCTGGGCTCGTTCGAGCACTTGAAGGATGCCCTCTTCCGCTACTACAACACACCGTTCGGCCTTGCTGACGAGTACCTGGAGCGCGAGCGTCAAGCGCTGTTCGACGTGGACGGCGGTGCGTGGCGCCGACCACTGCTCGAGGTCCGCCCGCGATACGTCACGGAGGGTGAGGGCATTGCTGCGTCCGTTCGCGCAGCGGGTGCCCACCCTGACCTTGCGGAACTGGTGCAACTCGGTCTACTGCAGGGCCTGGACTCGCTCTACGAACACCAGCACCGAGCCTTGGTAGCGGCGGTGCGAGACGGGCGCGACGTCGTCGTCACGGCCGGCACGGGCTCCGGCAAAACGGAGTCGTTCATGCTGCCTGTCCTAGCGGACCTGGTCCGCGAGTCCGCCGCTTGGCCGGTGGGCACGTTGCCCTCGAACCGCTGGTGGACGTCGCCTCAAGGCGGATACCAGCCGCAGCGGGCAGGAGAGCGAGGGCGGCACGCAGCTGTTCGCGCTCTGGTTCTCTATCCCATGAACGCACTCGTCGATGACCAGATGATGCGTCTCCGCAAGGCCCTCGACAGCGACGAGGTCCGGGCTTGGCTTGCCCAGTCACGGCCGGGCCACCGGTTCTACTTCGGCCGTTACACCGGAGCGACTCCCGTTCCCGGCGACATCGGCGCAGCTGCCGGCGTGAAGACACTGCGCAAGGAGTTCGCCGCGACCGAGGAGCGGTCACGCCAGGCCCACAAGGCCGACGGTGACGGACAGTTCTTCATCCCCAGACTCGACGGCGCAGAGATGCGCAGCCGCTGGGACATGATCCAGGCGCCGCCGGACGTCATGATCACGAACTACAGCATGCTCAACGTGATGCTGATGCGGGCGCGCGAGTCGGGCATCTTCGAGAAGACGCGCCGTTGGCTGGAGGAAACCCCCAACGCTCGATTCACCCTGGTCGTCGACGAGCTCCACATGTACCGAGGCACCGCCGGCACGGAGATCGCCTACCTCCTGAGGAACCTTCGTCACCGGCTGGGCCTCGACAACAAGCCGGAGAAGTTCCGGATCCTCGCCGCGTCCGCTTCACTCGAAGCACCTCGTGACCTTGACTTCCTGCAGGAGTTCTTCGGCACCGACCGCGACCGTTTCGAAGTCCTCGGCGGCCAGCTTGTGCTCCCGTCCCACACCCGTACCGACCTGTCCGAATACGCTGAGACCTACGCGGCACTCGGTGCATCCCCAGAGCCTGCAGACGCCGACAGGCTCCTGTCTGAGAGCGGGGCGCCCGACGCATTCGTCAACGCGCTGCGTGACGGGGAACGACTCATCGCGGATTTCGACGAGGCCGTCGCTGCCCGGCTCTTCCCCGCCAAACCGCACGTCCGGGCAGAGGCGTTGCGTGGAGTGCTAGCAGCCCTTCGCCGCTCGGGAGACCCGAATGTCCCCAAGCTCCGCGGGCACCTCTTCTTCCGGAACATCCCTGGGGTGTGGGCTTGTTCAGACCCCGAATGTCCCGATGCCGCACGCCCGGGAAACATGGTGAGGACGGTCGGAAAGTTGTACTCCCGGCCAACGCCGCGGTGCAGCTGCAACGCTCGCGTGCTCGAACTCCTCTACTGCCAGACCTGCGGAGACGCATTCTTGGGCGGATACGCGCCCGAATCGGCTTTCCGAGACACCAAGGGGGGCCCTTTTGAAGCGGCACTCCTGGCTGATCTGCCTGACCTCGACTCGCTCCCTGACGCTGCTGCACTCGGCCAAAGCGCAGCCAACTACATCGTCTACTGGCCGCGAAAGGACGAACCGGTAACGGACAAGCTCTCGTGGAACCGGACGTCTGACAAAGGTGTACTCAGCGGAAGCTTCGAGTTCAAGCGCAGCAAGTACGATCCACGCACCGGCATGCTCCGGAACCAGCGCGACCACACAGGTTGGTCCTTCCACGTCACGGTCCCACGGCCACAGAATGTGCGCGCCCGCCTCAAAGCTGAGCACCTCCCCGCAGCACCGACCCAGTGCCCCTCGTGCGGCGATGACTGGGAGCTCCAGCAGATCGGGACCGACCGGCTCAGCCTGAGCGATCCTCGCCGTATGCGCACCCCCGTCCGGTCCATGCGCACCGGTTTCGAGAAGGTCAACCAGGTGCTGACCACCGGAATTCTCTCTCTCCTCCCCAAACGGCAGGCTGTGGTCTTCTCGGACAGCAGGCAGGATGCCGCCAAACTCTCCGCCGGCCTCGGGCTGCGCCACTACCAGGACTTGCTCCGCATGCTGCTTGCCACAGAGGTCGAGCAACAGGGCGATCCGATAGCCGACCTTGCAGCGGTATCCGGCTACTACCTAAAGTCGCCCGATCGCCCAGTGGACGCGGACACGGCCAAGGCAGCCCGCAAGCGGCTCAGGGCGCGGGACCGGGACGCATACGACAGGTGGGAAAAGTTCCAGAAGACTCAGACCTCCCAGAGCCTCGACGACGACCTCGATGACGAGCTCCTCGATCCGACCGAGGAGGCAGAGCTCTACAGCCTGCTCAGCCATGTACCCAGTCTCGACAGCCATGCTGCGACCGTTGCTGAACGCCTCGTGCAGAAGGGCGTTAACCCCGGAGGGCCGAAAGCCTCCCTCCAGCAGACTGCTTCCGCGAAGGGGGTCCCGCCGCAGCCCTGGACTTCTCTGTACCAATGGCCCGAGGATGAGAAAGGCCGAGTGCAAGATGAATCAGGGCTGCGCCTGAGCGAGCGCCAGGAGCATCTGCGCCAGGACATGCGCGAGGCCCTCACCATCGAGCTGCTCGGCGGATTGTTCGGCAGCGCGGGGCGTGACTTCGAGTCTCTTGGCCTTGGGTGGCTCACCACCACATCCGACCAGGCACCGCTGGAAGCCGAGAGGGCGTCCGATGCCGCACTTGCCCGGGCGAGCTTGCGTGTCCTCGGCCACATGCGCCGCTTCTCCGGACTGCGCAGCCCCGCCGACGAGCCGCCCAAGAAGCTCCGGCAGTTTTGGACCAGTGCTGCCGAGCACTTGAAGAAGGACCCTGAGGACCTTCGGGCGACCGTGGAGCGCATCTGGGGAACCGCAGTCATCAAGTACCTCATCCAGCCAGAGCATGTCGCGCTGCGCCACGGCCGTGATGAGACATGGACCTGCTCCAACTGCCACCGTCGGCACCTCCACCCAGGTGTCGGCGTCTGCACAAAATGCCGACGTCCCCTGCCGACGAAGTCCGAGCCTTTCGACAGCATCGGCGACGACTACTACGCATGGATGGCCCGAGAGCGGTTCGGGGACTTCAGGCTCAATACTGCTGAACTGACCGGCCAAACAGACAGGCTCGACTCCCAGGCCCGCCAAGCCCGCTTCCAGGGCATCTTCCTCAGTGGCAGAGAACACAAGCGGCCGGACACTCTCGACGTCCTATCGGTCACCACCACTATGGAAGCCGGAGTCGACATCGGTCCGCTCTCCGCAGTCCTCATGGCCAACATGCCGCCGACCCGGTTCAACTACCAGCAGCGAGTGGGGCGCGCAGGACGCCGCAGCTCGCCAGTCGCTCTCGCCCTGACCGTGTGCCGGGGCCGCAGCCACGACGAACACTATTTCCAAAACCCGCACCGCATCGTCAACGACGCAACCCCGCGGCCCTATCTGTCCACCGATATGCGGGACATCTACCAACGGGTTCTCGCAGCTGAGGTCCTGCGCCGGGCATTTGACGCCGTACGGCCGGATGCGGATGACGACGGGCAGCTCGACCCCACTCGCAATGTCCACGGCCAGTTCGGGCACTGCGTCGACTGGCCCGCCATGAATGAAGCCGTGGGCGCCTGGATCAAGGCACACGATGCAGAGATCCGAGGTGTTGCCGAGGCTCTGGCCGAGCGCACCCGGAGCGTGTGGTCGCCAGCCAAAGCAGCAGAGTGGGTCGCCACAAAGCTCGTCACTCTCGTCACACAGGTCGCAGACCACCCTCGTGGACACCACGAACTCAGCCAGAGGCTGGCGGAGTCCGGGTTGCTGCCCATGTTCGGCTTCCCCACATCGGCACGGTACTTGTACACCAAGCGCCCCTTCGACTCGCACCCGTGGCCGCCCAGCGGAGTAGTCGACCGGTCGTTGGACATCGCTATATCTCAGTTCGCCCCCGGGGCTGAGACAGTGAAGGACGGGCAGGTCCACACAGCTGCCGGAGTTGTAGCGTTCGAGCCGACGGGCAGGACCCCACGCGCCGTGGGGGAGCCGCTCGGGCAGGCTGTTCCCCTCGGTATGTGCCGCGCCTGCGGCCATATCGCGGAGGACGTGGAGACGCTGCCAGTGCAGGACGATGACAGCCCGCCCCTGCCCTGCCGCGCTTGCGGGGCTGCCGACGGCTCCTACCGCGAGATCGAACTTCGCGAACCGGCCGGATTCTACTGCGCCGGCAAGGCCCGGGATTTCGACGGCAACTTCGCCTGGCGAGCCCGATCACTCTCACCCCGAACGGCTGCCGACCTCGAAAGCGGAGCACCAAAGAAGATTGAGCAGTCAGGTCTTGTTGTCCACGCCGGGAAGGGGCGGCGTTACTCGGTAAACGACAACGGCGGCAAGCTTTTCAACTTCGCGAAGGTCAGCTCGACAGCTCTGTGGTCCGGCGCATACCTGGAGACTGGCGCGGCGGAGCTATTTCCTTGGCTCGCCAAGGATTTCACCGCTGATGGAGAGATCCTGACAAGTGCCATCGGTGCCACGCAGCGCACCGACTTGTTCCTCATCGGCCCCCAAGCTGGCGAGATCCCAGATGCTGGGCTGCGCCTCAATCTCGCCTCTGTGCCGCAGAGCACGGGCTTCCCCGATGACCGATCGGGCAGGCGGACGGCTTGGTACTCGCTTGCTGCCCTGCTGCGGATGGCCGCGGGCTCGCTCCTCCAGGTCCAACCCAATGAGATCGCGTCAGGCATCCATGGAACAGCGTCCACGACCCGGGAGGCGCGCACTTTCGCCTTCCTTTCAGACACATTGGACAACGGTGCAGGCTATTGCACGCACCTTGCCGAAGCCGACGTTTTCAAGGACCTCATGGCCATCGCGAACGAAATGCTGGAAAAATTCGCGACAGGCGCGCACGGAAGGGACTGCCGGGGGTCGTGCTATGAGTGCCTCCGCGACTACACGAACATGGCTTACCACAGCCTGCTCGACTGGCGTTTGGCTGGCGAGCTCGTGACCATCCTCCACGGCAAGGGCGCTGCGGGTCCTCAGCAGGACCCTCGGGGGGCAGCGCTGCTGCGGAACTGGGCATCGGACTTCCCATGCGAAGACGCGGAATTCGTGGACGACCTCGGGGACTCGGGACCTGCTGTTCTGTTCGAGGAGCGCGTCTGGGTGGCTGCGAAGAGCCCGTTCGAGGCGGCCGATACGTCGTTGCAGTCCCACCGTATCAAGGTCGTACGCAACGCTGCCGCATCGGACAGCCGGGGAGTTCCGGATGTGGTGTTCGTAGATGACTTCCTGCTGGACAAGGCTCCGGCACGAGTCACGGCCATGCTCTCCGCCTTTGACGGAGCGTAGAAGGGGCCCCGTTCATTGGCGGATTTCAAGGGGAAGTTGAGAGGCTAACGGAAGGCACAGCACTGATAGTCGGACGCGGGCTGCCGCCGGCCTGCGCTGACGCGACCGGCCCGGCGAGCTGATTCACGTCGATGCGAAAAAGCTCGTCTTCCTTACGAAGGATTCAAGGCGGGCGGGAGACATCGTCGAGTCAGCCACGGTTAGCATCACACGACGCTGAACACCAACCCGTTTAAGAAGGGCATCCCTTGCTCCCCCTTGATGTATCAGCCGCAATCAACATGCACTCTCAGGCCTTGCTCCGGGAAGACCCCGAGCTTTCTGCCGTCTTCGATCGCCTGCAGCAACTCGACTCCTCTGGCCAACGCTTCGCGGCGGTGCTACGGGACACAATCGACCAGCTACTCAACGGCGAAGTAACTGGCCGCTATGACTGGAAGACCCTCTTCAAGACGGAGAAAACCCACGCCGGCACAGTGGTTGAGATCAACCTCCAGCGTGAGTTCAGATTCGATGACGGCGATGCTATGGATTACCAGATCGCCGGTTTCGATGTCGATTGCAAGTACTCGCAGCAGTTCGGCGGCTGGATGATTCCGCCGGAAGCCATGGGTCACCTGTGCCTCCTCGTCTGGGCAGACGATTACAAGAGCCGCTGGAGCGCCGGCCTGCTCCGCATAACTCCGGAGTGGCTCAACACTGGCAACAACCGCGACCTGAAGCTGACGGTCAAGGCAGAGCACCGCAACAAGATCCTCTGGCTCTGGCATGACGCCGAGCTTCCAGAGAACGTCCTGCTTCACATGGCCCCCGCCGACCGACAGGCGGTCTTCGCCCCAACCTCCGGGCAGGCCCGCCTCAACGAACTGTTCCGCCGCGCGCAGAAGCGCCGAATCGGCCGCAACGTCATCCGCACCGTTGCACAGCAAAAGGACTACATGAAGCGCGTACGCGGGAACGGAGGCTCAAGATCAGCTCTCCGGGATGAGGGCATCCTTATTATGGGTGACTACGAAAGCCATCGCAGGATCGCCGAGCAGCTTGAGATTCCGGTCCCGCGTGAAGGGGAGTTCGTCAGCGCACGCGTGTACGAAGTCCCGTCCGGCCAGACGGAGCGCGCTAGCGTATTGCTGGATGGCCGTCATTGGGCGTGCGCTCTCGCGGATGAGCCTGCTACGCATGCTCCCACACTCCCTGCACATACAAAGTAGACCGAGGCCTTTTCGTGAATGCACCATTCGCCAGCCAACTACTTGGCTGGAAACAGCTTGAGAAATCAGAAAACCTCGTCGCAAACAGCGCAGACAACAACAGTGAACCTTCAAAGAAATTGGCTGCTGCCGTACTCGAGATCCTCGGAATCCCTCGCGCTGTGTCGGGAGGCACTCCCCCCAGCCCCGGGCCTGCACTCGAACTTGCAGTCTGCGACAACCTGACGACGACCCTCGCATCCCTTGACGCAGAACATGTATGGGATGTCGACCACAAGAAAACCATCACTGCTTTCACCCAGTATGCTCACCTAAACAAGATGGCACGCCTGGTACGAAAATATCCGGAATTGAATGTGGAGATCGGCCGGGATTACCTCATTAAGCCGGATGTAACCGTGGGAGCAAACAGCTCGTTGCTTCCGGACAAGCATCCTCTGCTGCATGCAGCCGTCTCTTGTAAGTGGACCATCCGCTCAGACCGCGTCCAGAACATCCGGCACGAATTTCTCCAGATGATCCGGCACCGCAGGGGCCGACTGCCCCACCTCGTGGCCGTTACGGCGGAACCGATGCCGAGTAGAATTGCCGCCATCGCTCGGGGTACAGGAGAGGTGGATGCTGTCTACCACATTGCCTTTGACGCCTTGGCCGAAGCCGTGCAGGCTGTCGGAAGCCAGCAGCAGAAGAACGACTGGCACGAGTGCGTTGAGCAGCGTCGCTTGCTCCCGTATGAGCAGCTAGCTCCCACACTCGCCACTTCGTAGTGCCGGGGTCACATCCATGCGTAGGACACCTGAACCACTAGGCGTTGAGCAGAGCCTGCCTGCAGGCTCCTGGGCCGCCTCGCCCGCCCGCCGCAGAAACATGCAGGCCATCCGGAGCCGGGATACCAAGCCAGAGCATCTGATCCGGCGATTGGTACACGCACAAGGGCTTCGCTACCGGGTGGCAGCGAAGCCCTTGCCTGACCTTCGCAGGACGGCAGACATGGTCTTCCGTCCTGCGAAGGTCGCCGTGTTCATCGACGGGTGTTACTGGCATGGGTGCCCTGAGCACTACGTCTCGCCGAAAACCAATCCCGCCTACTGGTCAGGCAAGGTAGCTGGGAACATGGCCCGTGACCGTGACACCGACCAGAGGCTCAGGGAAGCCGGCTGGACTGTGCTCCGATTCTGGGAGCACGAATCACCCGGCGAATGCGCCCTCAAGATCGCTGCTACGGTCAGCAGGCTCCGCTCCAGTAGGAACTGATGGGGCAGGAACGCTCGAGAGCAACTCGGGCTTCCTGGCCTTCACGCCTGCGGCTTCCAGCGCTGCCCTGATCTGCTCACCGACTGCCCGTGCGACCGGCGGCGGAAAGGCATTACCGACCTGCCGGTATGTTGCAGTCTTCTTCCCTGGGAACTGCCAGTCCTCAGGGAAGCCCTGAATGGTCGCTGCTTGCCTCACGGTGAGCTTGGGTCCAGCCGCCGCGAAGAGGTCGCGGTCAGGGTCAGTCATCTCTTCCGGCTTGTTCGCAACGCCCAGGCCGCACACGCCCAGGTCGCCCCATGCTTTCTTTGCGCGTGTCGGCCCGAGGTCTGCCCCACCGTGCTTCTTCGAGCCCCCAACTAGCGTCGGAGCTACACCCTTCGAAGCCTTCTTAAGCCAAAGGTCATATGCTGCTTCAGCCCGAGGGTCGTCGACGGCGTCAAACCGGCTCCACATCGTCTCCCGGAGCGCGTCACCTACCGTGCGCACGGGACGCTTCTCCGGCTCATTCCACAAGAAGTGCTTGGCATACTTCTTGCGAATCGCCACCAGAATGGCACGAGGACGAAGCTGTGGAACTCCGTAGTCCTTGGCTTCCAGGACCTTCCAGTAGCACAGCTCGTACTCCATGGAGTCCAGCCGCTTCAGGATGACGTCCTCGCGGTAGCTCTTGAATTTCTGGTCGAGCAAACCCCTGACGTTCTCGATCATCACGGCCTTAGGCTTCAGTTCGTCCACCAAGTTGAGCATGGTGGGGAACAGGTCCCGCTCGTCGTCCTGCCCCAGCTGCTTTCCAGCCACGGAGAACGGAGGGCACGGAACGCCCCCCGCGAGGAGATCCAGTTCGCCTGGCTCAAGCCCCAGATCAAGCCTGAGCTTCACCGGGGAAAGCTCTGTCAGGTCAGCCTCGATGACCTGACAGCCGTCCCACTCCGCGTTGTCTTTGACGTTCTCCTCGAGGGTGGCGACCGCATGCTTGTCGATCTCGATCAGCGCGAGATGCTTGAACAGCGCCTCATGCAGACCGACAGCCTGCCCCCCCGCCCCGGCGCAGATCTCCACCGAGGTGAACTTCCTCTCAGTGCTGGTCATGCACCCTCCTTACGAACTTGCACGGCGGACACTCTTTGCAATCCGCCCTTACAGAGGGTGACAGACCCCACTGACAACGCGACCTCCAACAGTGTGCGACACGATCGGCCCTACCGTGAGCACCTCCCGCATCATGGCGAACACTCATACGATATTGCCCATGCGAAGCCCTACGTGGAAATGGGATGAGTTGCTGCTCGCCTGCGCGCTCGTCGTGGAGAACGGCTGGCGTGAGCTGCGGGTGGGAGACCAGTCTGTGCGGGAGCTGTCTGAGCTGCTCCGCTCGCTCCCGCTCCACGAGGGCGCCGCACGCGAGCTTCCGGAGTTCCGGTCCGTAGGCAGCGTGAGCCGGAAGACTACGGACTTGGCCTCGAATCACCCCGCGTACACCGGCAAGCCCACTCGGTGCGGCAAGCTCGACAAGCAGGTCATCGAGGCCTTTATCGCGCACAAGGCCGAGATGCTGCAGGCGGCGCAGGCGATCGAGGACGGCATTGGCTCCGGCCTGCTGGCTCAGATTCCCGAGCAGCCGGGCGAAGTCGACGACGATGGAACAACCGCCACTGAAGGGGTAACTGTTCAGGGGTTTCA